>NZ_AUMS01000001.1 GCF_000430805.1 Chitinilyticum aquatile DSM 21506
GATTTCGAGCTCCATCTTCAGTCGGGCGTTCTCCGCGCGCAGCTGGGATAACTCCATCTGCTCGGGCGTGATGGCCTTGCCAGTTCCGGCGGCCAGTTTTCCCGCCTTGCTGGCTTTGCGCCAGTTGCTGAGTGTCTGCTCGGAAATGCCCAGGTCGCGGGCGACCTGGGCGGGGGATTTGCCTTCGGCTTCGACCAGGCGGACCGCCTCTTGCTTGAACTCGGTGGTGAAGCTCTGCTTCGGGATTTTGTACATCGATACCTCCGTATGCCAGTTTATCTGGCTACGCTTGGTATCCGAAATTCGCGGTTAACCTCACATTTGAGTGATGACCCGCTAGCCATAAAACTTGAAATGCGCTGCGCTCAGTCAAACTTGGGCATCTTCCTTGTTGAGACTGGCGACCATATGCCCGTGGTTTGGCGGAGCGCCAGATTGAATAGATTTTTGATCATCAGGCAGAACTGAATTGCTGCATCGGTGAATCACTCGGAGCGACCACGTTATCCGGTTGGGGCGGCAAACCATGCCATGTCCTTGTCCAGCCAGATCAGCAGAGAGCCACGCTGGCACAGCGCATGATTGTAGGGTTTCCTGTTGGTGGTGCGGTACTTTGGCGGGACAGGCTTGCTCATGCTGACGACGGATTGTGTGGCAATGTGGTCAGATCAAGCAGGATGTGTGCCGATTTGTACAACAAAGCCCACGCATTCCTATCATGATCGCGTTAGATACGCGTCTGATCGCAAGCCGAGAGAGCCGTCATGAACCACACTAAACCTCTGCACATTTCAGATCACACTGCCAGCTGCTGCGTCAGTGCCACCAGCTCGGCCAGCTTGGCCTTCGCCGCGCCGCTGGCGAGCACCTCATGCGCGGCGTTGATGCCGTCTTCCAGTGTCACCGCCTTGTTGGCGGTATAGATCGCCGCACCGGCGTTGAGCAGCACGATGTCGCGCGCCGGGCCTGCCACGTTGTCGAGCACCTGTTCGATGACTGCCTTCGATTGTTGCGCGTCGCTGGCGTGCAGGTCCTTCACGTCGCAGAAGGCAAAACCGAAATCGCGCGGGTCGAGTTCGTATTCCGCTATGTCGCCGTCCTTCAGTTCGGCGACCAGTGTCTTGTCCATCAGGCTGATTTCATCGAGCCCGTCACGGCCGTGCACGATCATCACGTGCGTGCTGCCCAGCTGCTGCAGCACGCGGGCCTGGATGCCGACCAGATCGGGGTGGAACACGCCCATCAGCTGGTTGTCCGCGCCAGCGGGGTTGGTTAGCGGCCCCAGGATGTTGAAGATGGTGCGCACGCCCAGTTCGCGGCGCACCGGGGCGACGTATTTCATGGCGCTGTGGTAGTTGGGCGCGAACATGAAGCCGACGCCGATCTGGTCGATACACTGGCCGACCTGTTCGGGCGTCAGGTTCAGATTCACGCCCAGTGCTTCCAGCACGTCCGCACTGCCGGAGCTGGAGCTGACCGAGCGCCCGCCGTGCTTGGCGACCTTGGCGCCAGCGGCGGCGGCGACAAAGGCACAGGTGGTCGAGATATTGAAGGTGTGTGCGCCGTCACCGCCGGTGCCGCAGGTGTCGATCAGGTGGTTGCGATCCTTCACCGATACCTTGGTGGCGAATTCGCGCATCACGGTGGCGGCGGCGGCGATTTCGGACACGCTTTCGACCTTGGTGCGCAGGCCCATCAGCAGCGCGGCGATCTGCGTCGGCTGCATTTCGCCCGACATGATCTGGCGCATCAGGTGCAGCATTTCATCGTAAAAAAGCTCGTTGCTATCGATCAGACGGTTGAGGGCTTGCTGGATGGTGATCATGGTTTCCTCGGGGTATATGTCAGTATGCTTTTATTTGAAAGGGTTATGACTAGATAGCTGTGTGGGTATCTAGCGCATGTAATAGATGGACAATGCATGCGCGCGGGCGCGATCCAGGTCGATCCGGCACGCGGCCTCGGCAATGCCCGAGCCTGTGCCACTGCCGTAACTGGCGGCTACCCAGCGGCAATGTGCTTTCTGGTAACGGGAATACGCCTTGATATCCTGCTGCAGGGCGGACACCGCTTCGCTGCGCAGCTGGATTCGGTCGAGCTGTTTCATGGCGGCCAGTGCGGCGGCTTCTGCGTTCTGCCGGTCCTGTTTTGCTTGCGGCAGCAGCGTGGCAAGGCAATCCTTCAACTCGGCCTGGTTGCCTGCTTTCTGGTCGCATTCCTCTTCCGCGCCGTGTTGTGCCAGCAGGAGTGCTTGAACATGGTCGCGTTCGGTATTGCGGCGCTCGGCCTGGTTGTCATCCGCGGCCAGCGCGTGGACGGCCAGCATGGCGAATACGAGGGCGCTTAGGTGTCGCATGTTTTTTCCTCGGGCAAACAAAAGGCCGCACACGGCGGCCTTGCTGGCAAATCAGGCAAATTCGCGCAAGAAGTTGTCCAGCATCTGATGGCCGCATTCGGTCAGGATGGATTCGGGGTGGAACTGCACGCCTTCGATGGGCAGTGTCTTGTGGCGCACGCCCATGATTTCGCCATCTGCCGTCCACGCGGTCACTTCCAGGCAGTCGGGCAGCGATGCGCGCTCAATGGCCAGCGAGTGGTAGCGGGTCACGGTGACGGGGTTGGGTATACCCTTGAACATGCCGATATTGTGGTGCTCCACCGGCGACACCTTGCCGTGCATCAGTGTCTTGGCGTGCACGATTTTGCCACCAAAGGCTTCGCCGATGGACTGGTGGCCCAGGCAGACGCCCATGATGGGCAGCTTGCCGGCAAAGTGCTTGATCGCAGCGACCGAGATGCCGGCTTCCAGCGGCGAGCAGGGGCCGGGCGACACCACGAGGTATTTCGGCTTGAGCGCCTCGATTTCCGCGATGGTGATTTCGTCGTTGCGGTGTACCAGCACGTTCTGGCCGAGTTCGCCGAAGTACTGCACCAGGTTGTAGGTGAACGAGTCGTAGTTGTCGATCATCAAAAGAGACATGGCAATTCCTCAGGCTTTAGGCGTCAAGACCGTGTTGAACCAATTCCGCGGCACGCAGTACGGCGCGGGCCTTGTTCAGCGTTTCCTGCCATTCGCTCTCAGGCACGGAATCCGCCACGATGCCGGCTCCGGCCTGCATGAACAGCGTGTCGTTTTTCACGACCGCCGTGCGCAGCGCGATCGCCACGTCCATGTCGCCATTGAAGCCCAGATAGCCGACCGCGCCGGAATACACGCCGCGCTTGGTCGGCTCCAGCTCGTCGATGATTTCCATCGCGCGCACCTTCGGCGCGCCGGACACAGTGCCGGCGGGGAAAGTGGCCTTGAGTACATCCATCGCGTTCTTGTCGGCGAGCTTCTTGCCTTCCACCGAGGAGACGATGTGCATCACGTGCGAATAACGCTCGATGATCATCTTGTCGATCAGCTTCACCGAGCCGGTTGTTGCTACCCGGCCGGCGTCGTTGCGGCCCAGGTCGATCAGCATCACGTGCTCGGCGATTTCCTTCTCGTCAGCCAGCAGCTCTTCGGCCAGCGCCAGATCCTGTTCGCGGGTCTTGCCGCGCGGGCGGGTGCCGGCAATCGGGCGCACGGTGATCGCGTCGCCTTCCAGGCGCACCAGAATCTCCGGCGAGGCGCCGACGATGTGCATGTCGCCGAAATCGTAGAAGAACATATAGGGCGAGGGGTTGACCGAGCGCAGCGCGCGGTACAGCGCCAGCGGTGACTCGGCAAACGGTGCGGTCATGCGCTGTGCCAGCACCACCTGCATGATGTCGCCATCGCGGATGTAGTCCTTGGCCTTGAGTACCGCGTCCTTGAAAGGCTGTTCGCCGAATTCGGAGACCGGCGTGGCGACCATC
The DNA here is from genome assembly GCF_000430805.1 of Chitinilyticum aquatile DSM 21506. Classification (GTDB taxonomy): domain Bacteria; phylum Pseudomonadota; class Gammaproteobacteria; order Burkholderiales; family Chitinibacteraceae; genus Chitinilyticum; species Chitinilyticum aquatile. The sequence continues at coordinate 3,844 of NZ_AUMS01000001.1, forward strand.
TTAGCCGGATGCGACAGCGGGATCTGCACCGGCTCGCGCAGCTTCATGCGCAATTCGGACAGGCGGGTATTGGCTGCTTCATAGCTATTGGAAATGCTTGGGTCGGCATACGCGACCAGGTATAGCTTGCCGCTGAGGTTGTCGACTACCGCCAGTTCTTCGGACAGCAGCAATTGGATGTCCGGCGCGCCGATCGGATCGGGCTTGGGGCACGCCGCCAGCTTCTTTTCCACGTAGCGGATGGTTTCATAGCCGAAGTACCCGACCAGCCCGCCCAGAAAACGCGGCATGCCCGGCAGGGATGGCGCATTGAAGCGCGCCTGGTAGGCGGCGATCACGTCGAGCGGGTTGTCGCTGTGGCTTTCCACCACCCGGTCGTCAACGATCAGCTCGGTGGTCTGGCCGACGACTTTCAGTCGCGTGCGGGCCGGCAGCCCGATGAAGGAATAACGACCGAAGCGCTCGCCACCGACCACCGATTCCAGCAGATAGGAATACGGGCGGTTGGCCAGCTTCAGGTACACCGACAGCGGTGTATCCAGATCGGCAAACAGTTCGAGTACAAGCGGGATGCGGTTATAGCCCTGGGCGGCCAGGGCGTCGAATTCGGCGCGGGTCAGCATGGGTGTCTCCGACAGAGGGACTGGTTAGAACAAGGAAGGGCGTGGGCTCGCGATTACGAGCGACGCCATCGCCAATCGAGTCTCTGCAGGAAATGAACAGCCATGATGTGCGGGAAAAACCGTATAAAGGGAGTCAGGGCATTGTGCAGCCAACACGCGGCGGCGTCAAATTCCCTGCTCTTGCAGCGTGGCTTCGAAGCGTTCGCCGTGACGCGTGTTGTGCAGCGATTCGTAGCCGTTAAGCCAGTGGCGGGCGGTGAGCACCGCCGTCGCCAGTGTCAGCCCGAGCAGTATCGGCGGTTTGTTGCTCAGCACGCAGGTGACGGCTGCCGTGAGCAGCAGGCTCAGGGCAATGGTATCAACGCGCCAGGAATTGCGGGTCGCACGCAGGCTCAATTGCAGCGGCGTGATCTGCAGTGCCTGCCAGTCGTTGAGCAGATGGCGGGCCGCCATCAGTGCCAGCACGATGCTGATGCCGCTGGAAAACAGCTGCGCTGTCACACTGAAATAGACAACCGCCGCGAGGCTGAGCAGGGTGATCGAGGCATCCAGAACAAGGGTGCGGTGGTTGGCGCGCAGATTCATGAGACAGCTCCGGGCTGGTCGGGGATGTCTATAAGGTTAATACCCTACGCAGGAATTGCAAATCTGCAGCCTACCAGCGGTAGTGCGGGTGTGGCGATCTGGCACCGCGACTGGTTGTCGCTTACTCGCCGTCGTCGAGAAATTCCAGCAGTTCGCGGAAATCGTGAATGACCGAATCGGCACCCAGGCTCGCCACGTCGTCGCCATAACCATAGCTCACCGCCACCACCGGGCAGCCGGCTGCGCGCGCCGACAGGATGTCGTTTTTCGAATCACCCACCATCAGCAGCTGGTCAAGCGGCACGCCGAGCCTGGCGGCGGCCAGCAGGATGGGCGCGGCAGCGGGCTTCTTGTCGCTGGCGGTGTCGCCGCCGACGATGACGTCGAAATGCTCGAACACGCCCATTTCACGCAGCAGTGGCAGCGTGAAGCGTTCCGGCTTGTTGGTGACAATGGCGAGCGGAATGCCGCGCTCGTGCAGCGTGTGCAGCACTTCCTGCACGCGCGGGTAGAACTTCGTCGCGATGGTCAGGCCGGCCAGATAGTGCGCATTGAAGAGTTCCATTGCCTTTTTCTGCTCCGCCGAGCCGGTGTACTCCGCGGCATGGTCGTCGGCCAGCGTGCGTGCCACGAGGCTGGCCGAGCCATCACCCACATAGCTCTCGACCGTGTCGCTGGCGAGTTCAGCCAGGCCCAGGTCGGCGCGCATGGCATTGGCGGCGCGCGCCAGATCGTGAATGGAATCGACGAGGGTGCCGTCGAGGTCAAAGGCAAAGGCGGTAATGGTCATGGCGGAGCGTCAGGCGAGTGGGGCAGGGGCAAATCGTCGCATCGCCGCCGGAGGCTGTCCAGCCGTGTGCGGAACAATATGCCGGGGTTGTTGCTGAATGCTTGGGGTATGTTGCCACAGCCATTTTATCAAAAAGGCTGTGGCTTGATACCTATCGATGTTTATTCGGGGGGGGCCGGCTTGCCTAGCGGGCGACCTTGGCGAGCTCGGCACGCATCTGGTCGATGACCGCCTTGTAATCGGGCTTGCCGTAGATGGCCGAGCCGGCGACAAAGGTATCGACGCCGGCGGCGGCGATTTCGGCAATGTTGTCCACTTTCACGCCGCCGTCGATTTCCAGCCAGATTTCGCGGCCGGTTTTCGCGGTGTATTCGTCGATGCGCGCGCGTGCCTGGCGGGCTTTTTCCAGCACCGCCGGAATGAAGCTCTGGCCGCCGTAGCCCGGATTCACCGACATCAGCAGGATCATGTCGATCTTGTCCATCACGTAATCCAGATACGACAGCGGCGTTGCGGGGTTGAACACCAGGCCGGCCTTGCAGCCGCATTCCTTGATGAGCCCCAGCGAGCGGTCGACGTGTTCGCTCGCTTCCGGGTGGAAGGTGATGATGTTGGCGCCGGCCTTGGCGAAATCCGGGATGATGCGGTCAACGGGCTTCACCATCAGGTGTACGTCGATGGGCGCGTCGGTCCACGGACGGATGGCTTCACAGACCAGCGGGCCGATGGTCAGGTTCGGCACGTAGTGATTGTCCATCACGTCGAAGTGGATGATGTCGGCGCCCGCCTCGATCACGTTCTTTACTTCAGGGCCCAACTGGGCAAAGTCGGCAGACAGGATGCTGGGGGCGATGCGGAAAGTCATGTCGGGTCCTCGGTGCGGTGGCGGTGGTCATTGTAAGGGGAAAACGGGTCGTTCCAGTATGCCGGCTGCTTGCCTATCGCGCGCTGACATTGCGCAAAGCAGGCCGCGCCGGCTGCGCGAGTTCGGGTAAACTGCCTTCCCGTGTCTGATCCGCTGGTGCAGCCCGATGTCCGCACATTATCCCGTTACCGTTCAGGTGCAAACCCGCTTTGTGGCCGAGCAGTCCGATCTCGCCACTGACCAGTATGTGTTTGCCTACCGCATCACCATCAGCAATGCGGCCAGCGTGCCGGTGCAGCTGCTGACGCGCCACTGGATCATCACCGACATGAATGGCGGCATTCAGGAGGTACGCGGTGAAGGTGTGGTGGGCGAACAACCGCGGCTGGAGCCGGGCCAGTCCTTCGAATACACCTCGGGCGTGACGCTCGGCACGCCGGTTGGCACCATGCGCGGCAGTTACCAGATGGTGACGCAGGCCGGCGAAGCCTTCGACGTACCGATTGCCGAATTCCTGCTTTCGATTCCGCGTACGCTGCATTGAGTCCGGGGCTTCTGCCCCCATCTGCAGAATCAGCATGCGGCCCCCTTGCCGGGCTTGCCGTTTTTTTCGAAGGTATTGCCGTATGGCCCTTTGATCGTAAGGGCTGTGAGGCAATACCTTGCCTGTTACTGGATAGTCCATGCCTCCTTCCTCTTCATCTGCTGCCGGCCGGCACGACTGGCAGACCATCAAATCGCTGCTGCCCTATCTGTGGGCTTACAAGGGGCGGGTGCTATTGGCACTGGGGCTGCTGATCGCGGCCAAGTTCGCCAACGTCGGCGTGCCGCTGGTACTCAAAGATATCGTCGATGCGCTCGATGCCAGCAAGCACCCGCTGGCGGTGCCGCTGGCTCTGGTGCTGGCCTACGGTGGCCTGCGACTGGCGTCGGCGATCATGGGGGAGGCACGCGACGCGGTGTTTGCCAAGGTGACGCAGGGCGCAATCCGCCGCGTGGCGCTGCAGGTGTTCGAGCACCTGCACCGACTGAGTCTCAGATTTCATCTTGAGCGCCAGACCGGCGGGGTGAACCGCGACATTGACCGCGGCACCAAGGGCATTTCCTTTCTGCTGAATTTCACGCTGTTCAACATCCTGCCGACGCTGGTGGAAATCGTGCTGGTGGCGCTGGTGCTGCTCAAAAAGTACGAGTGGTATTTCGCCGGCATTACTTTTGGCACCATCGCGCTCTACATCGCCTTCACGCTGGGCGTGACCGAATGGCGCATGGGCTGGCGCAAGCAGATGAACGAGCTGGATTCCAGCGCCAATTCGAAGGCGGTGGATTCGCTGCTCAATTACGAGACGGTGAAATACTTCAACAACGAGCGCTGGGAAGCCCGCCGCTACGACGAAAGCCTCGCCAAATGGGAGGACGTGGCGATCAAGAGCCAGGTGTCGCTCAATTTCCTGAATGCCGGTCAGGCTTGCATCATTGCGCTGGGCGTCACCGGGCTGGTGTGGCTGGCCGCGGCCGACGTGGTGGCCGGCCGCATGTCGCTGGGCGATCTGGTGCTGGTGAATGCCTTCCTGCTGCAGCTCTATGGCCCGCTGAATTTCCTCGGCTTTGTCTACCGCGAAATCAAGCACGCACTGGCCGACATGGACAAGATGTTTGCGCTGATGGGACGCAATGCCGAAATCACCGACGCGCCGGACGCCAGGCCGCTTTCGACCAAGGCGGCCGAGGTGCGCTTCGATGCGGTTGAGTTCGGCTATGATCCCGAGCGGCAGATACTCTTCGGTGTCGATTTCACCATCCCGGCCGGTGGCACGCTCGCCGTCGTGGGGGCCAGCGGCGCCGGCAAATCGACGCTCTCGCGCCTGCTGTACCGCTTCTATGATGTGCAATCCGGGGGTATACGGATCAACGGCGAAGATATCAGAGGGCTGCAGCAGCATACCCTTCGCGAGCACATCGGCATCGTGCCGCAGGATACGGTGCTGTTCAACGACACCATCTATTACAACATCGCCTACGGCAAGCCGAATGCCAGCCGCGAGGAGATCATCGAAGCCGCCAAATCGGCGCACATCCACGACTTTATTGCAGCGCTGCCGCAGGGCTACGACACCATTGTCGGCGAGCGTGGCTTGAAGCTCTCGGGCGGTGAAAAGCAGCGCGTGGCGATTGCGCGCACCATCCTGAAAAACCCGCCCATCCTGATTTTTGACGAGGCGACCAGCGCGCTGGATTCGAAAACCGAAAAAGCCATCCAGGCCGAGCTGAAGGCGATTTCAGCCAACCGCACGACACTGATTGTCGCGCACCGGCTGTCGACGATTGCCGATGCCGACGAAATCCTCGTCATGGAAGGCGGCCGCGTGATCGAACGCGGCACGCACCGTGCGCTGCTGGATGCGGGCGGTGTCTACGCCAGAATGTGGGCACTGCAGGCGCAGGAAGAACCTGCCGAGTGATCAGAATCAGCCGCCGCACAGTGCCTGTAGCGCTGCTTTTTCGATGGCTGTGCCTGGGGTCTTGAATGCCCATTGCGCCAGTTCTTTCTGGCTGCCGTAATCGTACGAAAGCAGATTTTTGCTGCAGCGAACCGCAACGCCCTGCGTGCTTTCCAGATACTGGGCCATGACTACGCCGTCGGTTTCGGCGCGCGTGGAAAGATCAAGGATCACATCCTGTCCATCATGTGTACCCAGCTTGATCTGCAGGGCCAGGCTGGCGATGGCTTCCGCCGACATCGGCGGGTTGTCCCTGCCGGGGAAGTTGCCGTTTTCGTCACGGGGTAGTCCGGCATTGAGCAGACCGGTGAGATAGGCGCCGCAGCCGACGTCAGTTCCCCATGTGTCGGCATTCCGGCGCTGCTGGCTGCATGCCTCGATGAAACTGGTTTCGAACTGTTTGCGACCTTCCGGTGAAGCTTGCCGATAGGTTTCGATGACCACCTGCATCACGGGGCGGTTTTTCTCAAATATCAAGCGACCGAGCAGTTCCTGGTAGCAGGACACCTGTTCCAGGTTTTCGACGCGGCCAGCCCGGATGCTGCACTTGTTCCTGATTGCCTCGCTTTCATCGCTAGAGGGTTTGACAATCGACGTTTCTGCGGCACCTGCGGTGGAGGCGGCAAGGATAATCAGAAGGCCCGGCAGTTTTTTTCTCATCGCAGACGACAAATTCAGAAAAATGGACGCAAAAGCTTACGCCTTTACTGGGTTGGCTTGCCAGCAAAATGCTTTTCTGGCGTAAAGCTGGCGTTTGCTGGGGCTGTGCTGCTTATGGCGCGTCGTGCATCGCCGCATGCACGGCGCTGGCGGCATCGGGGTCGGGCAGGGCGGGGATGTGGTCCCAGTGATCGCTGTTCATGGCGCTATCCTTCATTTCATGTTGCACTGCGACACAGTGTAGGCGCCTGCGCTTGGCCAGCCTTGCGCTGGCGCAAATGAGACACGAAATTGTAGTTGCGGTTTTCCCGACTACAGCTGGACGAACCCGCACGCAAGGGCTTGGGTTTTCCTGATATGGCATTGTGCGGCGCTGTGCGATAGTGAATCGCAGGCGGGTGGCCGGCGCGACAGAAGCGTCGCCGCTACCCATGGCAACGATTCCATCTCCGTGCAGGTAAGCAGTTCCATGATCAGCGTCTTCGATCTGTTCAAAATCGGCATCGGGCCGTCCAGCTCGCATACCGTCGGGCCGATGGTGGCCGCGCGGCGCTTCGTGCAGCAGCTGCAGGACAGCGGCGTGCTGGCCAGTGTCGCTCGTGTCGAGGCCAATCTGTACGGCTCGCTGGCGCTGACCGGTGCCGGCCATGGCACGATTGCTGCCGTGCTGCTGGGGCTGGAAGGTGCCGAGCCGGCTACCGTCGACCCGCAGCATCTGCAGGCGCGCGCGCAGGCTTTGCAACTGGGGGCCGATCTGCTGCTGGCCGGCAGCAAAGCCCTGCCTTTTAATTTTGCGTGTGACCTCTTGCTGCACCGGCACCAGTTTCTGCCGCAGCACGCCAATGGCCTGCGTTTTCGTGCGCTGGTGGCGGACGGGCGCGTGTTGGCCGATGAAACCTATTTCTCGGTCGGCGGCGGCTTCGTGCAGACCGAGGCCGAGCTGGCCGCGCCGCTGGCTGACGCGCTGACGGTGCCGTATCCGTTCCGCTCGGCAGCAGAGCTGATGGCGCTGTGCCGCGTGCACAATCGCACGATTGCGCAGATCATGCTGGAGAACGAGCTGGTACATCTGCCGGCCGCGGAAGTCCGTCGCCGTCTGCTGGCGATTGCCGGTGTGATGCAGGATTGCATCGCGCGGGGCGGGCAGTGCGAGGGCGAGCTGCCGGGGGATTACCATGTACGCCGCCGCGCACCGGCAATCATGAAAAAGCTGCAGATGCTGCAGCAGGCCGGCCGGGGCGACATCATGCTCTGGCCGATGGTGTATGCGATTGCCGTGTCGGAGGAGAATGCCGCCGGCGGGCGCATCGTCACCGCGCCGACCAATGGCGCGGCCGGCATCATTCCGGCGGTGCTGCAGTACTACCGCAACTTTGCGCCCAATGCATCCGATGAAGGTATTGTCGATTTCCTGCTGACCGCCGCGGCCATCGGCCTGCTCTACAAGATGAACGCATCGATTTCCGGTGCCGAAGTCGGCTGTCAGGGCGAGGTGGGCGTGGCGTGCTCGATGGCGGCTGGCGCGTATTGCGCGGTGCTGGGCGGCACGCTGGCGCAGATTGAAAATGCAGCCGAAATCGCGATGGAGCACCATCTCGGGTTGACCTGCGACCCCGTCGGTGGCCTGGTGCAGGTGCCCTGTGTCGAGCGCAACGGCGTGGCGGCCGAGAAGGCGATCAAGGTCGCGCAACTCGCATTACTGGAAAACGGCGAGCATCTGGTGTCGCTCGACAAGGTCATCGAAACGATGCTGCGTACCGGGCAGGACATGCAGCACAGCTACAAGGAAACGGCGCTGGGTGGCCTGGCGCTGACCGTGGGGTTGCCGGCCTGCTAGTACGACGCGGCCTCGCAAGGCCATGCCGGAGCAGGGGCTGCACTTCGAGTGCCGGACCCGCGACCTGCGGTGATGGCAGCGCTGTCAGCTATAGTGAAAGCATGACGTTGCCCGTATGAGTTCCGAGGTCATCATGCCCGAACTGCACTCTGTGCCAAAAACAGCCGACGCCCTGCGCGACGAACGCTTCCATTTTCTGGAGGATATTGCCCGGGAGTTGACGGGTGACGTTGTGTTTCCAGTCTGTTTTGACGCAACAATACGCATCAGTTCAGTGATGCGCAGCCAGACTGCCTCCCTGCAGCGCATTGCACAGGAAGTGCAGAAAGATCCCCTGATTACGAGCAAGTTGCTTAAGCTGGCCAACACCGCCGCATTCAATGCCTCGGGGCGTCCGGTGCTTGATCTGTCATCGGCCGTCGTGCGTCTGGGCATGCAGACCACGCGCTCGGTGGCGATGGCCTGTTCCCTGCAGCAGCTCAGCAAAGGTGAAGGGGCGAGTGCTTTCGAGGACAAGGCGCTGGCCTTGTGGCGGCACAGCATGCGTACCGCCGTCTACGCGATGGTATTCGCCCGACGTCTGACGCGGCACAACCCCGACGTGGCCATGCTGGCCGGGCTGATACACGACCTTGGTGCTTTTTTCCTGCTGGATCGCGCGGGGCACTATCCGGAGCTGGTCGAGCGTCCGGCGTCGGTTGATTATCTGGTCGCGCAATGGCATGACAGCATCGGCGCCGCGCTGATGAGCACACTGGGCTTGCCAGATGAAGTCATCGACGCAGTGCATGAAATCGACCTGCCACGCCCCCCTGTCGAACAGTTGCGCACACTCAATGACGTGCTGTACGTCGCCAACCTCTTTGCGGGCGGGCTCGACGAAATGAGCCGGATGGATGTCCCCATGCTGGAAGAGCCCGCCGAGTTGGCTGATCCGCAGTATCTGGCCTGCCAGGATGAGGCCGAAACCAACTGTACCTCCATTCTCAGCGTCTGGTAGGCATGTCCTGCCCGGCTATTGTCTGGTCGATGGCAGCCAGTTGATGACGTTGACCTGGTGGTCGATGGCAAACAGTCGTGCCCGTGTCTGGGCCAGTGCGCCTCGCATGGCCTCGCGGGAATCTGCAATCCGGATGGCTCTGTCGGGTCTGGCCGGCAGGGCTGCAGCGATCATCTCGGCATCGGCTTTCTCGAAACGCGTTGCAAGATGGATGTCGCACGGAGCAGCCGTCACCGGCTTGCGGTCGCGCAGCACGAATTGCAGCGGCGTGTCGCCCGCCAGCAGTATGTAGATGCTGGCATTGCCGGCGGCCTCCGCCCGCGCGAGCTCGGCTTCCAGTGCCGCGATGGTCTGTACCAGTTCGTCCCTGACGGCGGTTTGCGGGTTTTTCATGGTGTACGGGTGTTGCTGCCGGTTTGGTAAAAGCCCGGGCAGTATGCCATGCATGTCTGGCCAAGAAACCATGAGCGTTACAGGGGAATCGGCTTCCCGCTGCTATACTGCGCGTTTTGCAATCTGCCGAATCTGGAATGCCGATGTCTACGCTGCCCGCCTGTCCCCAATGCACACTGGAAAATACCTACCCCGATGGCGACAACTTCGTCTGTGCCGATTGCGGCTTCGAGTGGCCGGCGGTGGCTGCTGCCAGCGATGAGGAAGCCGACGCGGTGGTGCGCGATGCCAACGGCAACATCCTCAATGACGGCGATGCCGTGGTACTGATCAAGGACCTGAAGGTGAAGGGCTCGTCGATCACGCTGAAGCAGGGTAGCAAGGTCAAAAGCATCCGGCTGGTCAGCGGCGGCGATCACGAAGTCGACTGCAAGCTCGATGCCGGCCAGTTCATGCTCAAGGCGTGTTTCCTGAAAAAAGTCTGACCGGCCAATGCGCCACAACAAAACCCGGCCGAGGCCGGGTTTTGTGTTTCATGCAAAGCGCTTGCACCGCAGGGCGGGAAGCTAGAGGATTTCGATCTGCCGGCGTTTTTCGCTGATGGTCTTCTTCGGCAGCACCAGTTCCAGCACGCCATCCTTGAAGCTGGCGGTGGTGGCGGCTTCGTCGAGCGCGTGGCCCAGGCGGAAGCTGCGCGATACCTCGCCGAAATAGCGTTCCGAGCGCAGTACGCGGTCACCTTCCTTGGTTTCCTTTTCCTGCTTCACTTCGGCCGCAATCGTGACGACGTCGTCTTCGACGTGCACCTTGATATCCTCTTTTTTCACCCCGGCCAGCTCGGCATGCACCGTGTAGGCCTTGTCGTCTTCCTTGACATCAATCTTGATCTGGGTCGGGGCGTCGAAATCCACCGGGCGCACGAAGAAACCGCGGAAGAGATCGTCCAGCGTGCTCAGCGGCTCCTGCAGGTTGTCCAGTTTGCGTCTGATCAGGCTGCCCATGATGAACACCTCCTTTTGTCCGGGTTGATAAAGACTGCTTTTGCACTTCAGAAATAGCAGCCCTGAAAACCTTGTAAAGCCGGTGGTTTTAGCGTTTCCGCCGAACGGCATGGGCTGCCTTCGCAGGTTTTTCTCTGGAAAATATCAAGGGTATATTAATGAATCCATTTATCTGAAATGGCTTTGTGCTTATACATGTATGGGTATTTCGGTGTGCCCTTGCGGCCAGCTCCAGTCGCAGTGATAATTCGCGCTCATTCCCCCAGCAGGTTTTTCCCATGATGATCGAACAGTCCCGCGTCGCCCAGCTCGTAGTCCATCGTGTCGGCAATGCCGCACGCGGCGAGCCGCTGCACCTGTCGGAGCGTGCCGCCAGCGTGGACGAAGACGTGTCGGCACTGATTCTGGCCGGTTACCTCAAGGGCATCGTTTCGGAGAAAAAGCAGCATCAGTTCATCCACGAGACTGACCTGAACCTGAACGAGCTGTATCACTACAAGCAGCAGTTTTTCCGGGGCGAACTCGGTTTCGTGGCCTTGTCCCAAGTGATTGCGAAGCACCTGCACGCGCGCTCGCAACACCCGAACATCAGCGCCGGCGATCTGCTGGTCATCCTGTTCGAGGGGCTGCAAGAAGGCGAGGGCACGCAGCGCGCCATCGGCGTGTTCAAGTCCGAAATCCGCGATGATTTTCTGACGGTGGTCGAATCCGGCGAGGTGATCGACCTGCGGCACGCCACCGGCATCAATCCGCGCCTGATCGACAAGGGAGCGCTGATTCTGGAAAACGGTCCGCTGATGTATGCGGTGGACCGGCAGGCGCAGAACGCCAAATTCTGGCTGGATGATTTCCTGCAGGTGCTGCGCGTGCCCGATCCGGCCAGTACGACCAAAATGGTGGCCGATGTGCTGGAGCAGGTGTCGGAGCAGATCACGGATGCCAAACAGCAGCAGCAGTTCAAGGAAGAAGTGCTGACGCGCTGCCGCGAGGAAGAGGACTTCCTGCCCTGGGAAGTGGGTGAAGTGGCCGGCAGATTCGTGCCCAGTGAGCAGGTCAGCCAGATGATGGACGAGGCCGCCGCGTCACACGGTTTTTCGCTGGAAAAATCCGCGCGCGTGCCGGCCAAGAATGTCGCCAAGCGCCTGGAGCGCAGCTGGAGCAAGATCGGCATCGGCCACGGCGTCAGCATCCTGCAGCCCTCGGACCTGAACCTCGAGGACGTGAACATCGAGAACGGCGACGAGGAAATCGTGATGACGCTGTATTTTTCCAAAAAGACCTGATGGGTATCAGGCTGCAGCCCTCTATTTAAAAGGGCTGTAGATGGATACTGTGATTTGTGTGTGGCGAGCAGCGTTCTTGCTTCCTTCCGTGCGGCAGGGTGCGTGCCAGTACCCAGGCTGTGACGCTGGCGGCGCCCGCTGCCTTCAGTGCCCGGGCGGCGGCGTCGAGGCTGGCACCGCTGGTCATCACGTCATCCACCACGATCACATCCAGGCCGGCCACCGCTGGTGCTGCGGCAAACGCCTTCCGTAAATTCCTGTGCCGTGCCTTCCGGCTGAGCCGTGACTGGTGACCGGTATCGCGGGTGCGCACCAGCAGATCATGCCGCAATGACAGATTGCTCGCCCGTGCCAGCGGGAGTGCCAGCTCCAGCGCCTGATTGAAACCGCGTTCGCGCAGGCGGCTGGCGTGCAGTGGCAGTGGAATCAGGACACTGCCTGCTGCCAGCGCCGGGCGATGCTGCGCCATCAGCTGTCCGAACAGAGGCCAGAGTTGCCACCGCCCGCCATATTTGCCGGCCATCACCAGTTCGCTGACGGGGGACTGGTAGCCCAGCAGTGCGTGGCAGGCATCAAAAGCAGGCGGCGCCCGCAGGCAGCTGCCGCACAGTTGCCCGTCTGCCGTCGGCAGGGCGCAGCGCGGACAGGCCTGGCGCGGCAACCAGGGCAGGCCGGCCAGACAGGCGCTGCACAGTGCTTCCCGGCCACTGGTCTGACACAGCACACAGCGGCAGGGCAGTACACGATCAAGCAGTCCGGCCGCCCGGCGGAAGTTGTTCAAAATTGCCGCGCCAAAATTTGACAACTTGCCTCCCGCTTCCGACAATGGCCGCCATCCTTCATGTACAGCAGGTGCTTTGCAACGCCTGCACGCGTTTTCAGCGGCCAAGCCAATGCAAACGCATGAGAAGCCAATATAGCCGTTGTTTTTCCAACTTCCCGTTTGCCCCGTGTTTACCCGGCGGCAGGTCGAAATGGAAAACCGACTTTCACTTGATGCCTTGCCAGCGCCTCGGCGCTGAATGCCGGAAACCGTGATGACCCAAGCCTCTTCCTGTCAGGGCAGTAATGCTGCTGTCCAAACCATTGAACTCAAGCGCCCGACGCCGCACCCGAAAGCCGACAACTGGTCGCTGGACGAGATTGCGGCATTGTTCGACCTGCCGTTCAACGATCTGCTGTTCCAGGCACAGCTGGTGCATCGCGAACACTTCGATGCCAGCCGGGTGCAATTGTCCACCCTGTTGTCGGTAAAAACCGGTGGCTGCTCGGAAGATTGCGGGTATTGCTCGCAATCGGCGCATCACGAAAAGGAAACCGGCCTCGAGCGGGAAAAGCTGATGACGGCCGAAGACGTGATCGACGCCGCGAAAATCGCCAAGGAAAACGGTTCCAGCCGTTTCTGCATGGGTGCGGCCTGGCGTGGTCCGAAAAACAAGGATCTGGACGAAGTGAAGCGCATGATTGCCGGCGTGAAGGCGCTGGGGCTGGAAACCTGCGCGACCTTCGGCATGCTGAAAGACGGGCAGGCCGAGGAACTGCGCGATGCCGGTCTCGATTATTACAACCACAACCTTGATACCAGCCCGGAAAAGTACGGCGAAATCGTCACGACCCACAGCTATGACGATCGTCTAGATACGCTGGGCAAGGTCAGAAAGGCTGGCCTGAGTGTGTGTTCGGGGGGCATTGTCGGTTTGGGCGAAACCCGGAATGACCGCGTCGGCTTGATCGCGCAGCTGGCCAATCTTGATCCGCAGCCGGATTCGGTGCCGATTAACAATCTGGTGCAGATTGAAGGGACGCCGCTTGAGGGCAAGGAAGCCGTGGACTGGACGGAATTCGTGCGCACCATTGCGGTGGCGCGCATCACCATGCCGAAATCCTTCGTGCGCCTGTCGGCCGGGCGCCAGCAAATGGATGAAAGCATGCAGGCGCTCTGTTTCCTCGCCGGCGCCAATTCGATTTTCTACGGCGACAAGCTGCTGACTACGGGCAATCCGGATGTCACGCGGGATCGCGCACTCTTTGCCAAGCTGGACATTCAGCCGCTGTAAGTGTTGCAAACGGGGTATTTTTCCTGGTGATTTCGGGTTTTCCCTGCTGGTGCAGTGTCCCCGTTGTATGCTTGCGTCAGCAGGCCGGCCGATCTTCCGGCCGGCCTGTTTGCTTTGTATTGCCTGCTGTTGCCCATGCTTGGCCGTCTTGTCTATGCTGAAGTGTCAGTTGGCAAGACAGTCCAGGGGGCAAAGGCAAGCGTTTTGCAGTAGCAGCCTGACCATGTAAGGAAATGACTTTATCGACAATGGATCGGGCTGGCTGCATCGTGAGTCAAACCGGAAGTTGTGCGCCCCGGAAAACAAGAACGAGGAAAAATTCCATGTCAATCAGTCAGCGCATCCTAGCTGCTCTTGGTGCCATCAATATCATCGGCGTGATAGCCCTGTTTCTGCTGCTCGGCGAATTGGGGAAGGATAGCCAGCTGCTGCAGGCCGGCTTGCTGATCGCCGGAGTTCTGGTTATTACAGTTCTCCAGGCCGTATTGCTCAATCGCTTGCTGTTGCCTCTGCAGAATTTGCGCCGCACGATGCAGCGGCTGGGGGCCGGTGGTGCCGATCTGACTACGCGGTTGCCGGAAACGGGCGGCGAGGATTTTGTCGACATCGCTCGGGGTTTCAACAGTTTTGCCACAGTTCTGCAGGGCACTTTCCGCGAAGTGCAACGCGATATGGAAGGCTTGTCGCTGGGGTTGCGCGAGCTGACGACCGTGACCGGCCAGCTGGTGAAAGACAGTCATACCCAGTCCGATTTTGCCGCAGCGTCGGCTGCAGCGGTGGAGGAAATTACCGTCAGCATCACGCACATTGCCGACAATGCCAACGATGTGGATAGTGTGGTCGCCGAAACGCAGGAACTCTCCGGTGTGAGTGCCGCATCGGTGCAGCGGGTTTCCGACGAAGTGGCGCAGATGTCCAATGCCATTCATGCGTTGGGCGACACCATGAACGAACTGGGCAAGCGTTCGCAGGAAATCGGCAGCATCGTCGGTGTGATCCAGGATATTGCCGAACAGACCAATCTGCTGGCGCTGAACGCCGCCATCGAGGCTGCACGTGCCGGCGAGCAGGGTCGTGGCTTCGCAGTGGTTGCCGATGAGGTGCGCAAGCTGGCCGAGCGCAGTGCCAAGGCAACCGTCGAAATTACCCAGCGCATTACGTCGGTAAGCAATGAGACACAGCAGGCTGTTGCAACCATGGGCGCGACCGCGCAGAGCGTTTCTGGCAGCGCCGAGCGTGCCGAAGAGGCGCGGCGCCACATGCTGGACATCGGAAGTCGCATGCAGCACGTGTACTCGGCCGTGCGTGAAATTGCCGAATCCACCCGCGAGCAGACCGCGGCCAGTACGACGATGGCGCGCTCTGCCGAGCAGATCAATGCCATGTCGCAATCGAGCGATTCTGCTTTGCAACAGGCCAAGCGCGCGCTGGAGCAGCTCGACGTACGTGCCCGGGAGCTGATGGAAGCCGTGGGCAAATTCCGCCTCGAGGACATTGTTGTTCTGCACAGCTGGTTTGCCGCCAGTGGTTTCCGTGCCGTGGCCGACATCAAGGCGCGACTCAACAAGATCGGCCACCACTGGAGTGATACGCATAGCGGCAAAGACGTGCCGGGCATGCTGAAAAAGGCGGTGGAAGAAGGCAATCTGCCGACCGCCGCCGCCATCGGTGGCGTGAAAATCCAGAACTGGGCCGGCAAGGGGGTTCTTGCCAATCTGGACAATCTGGCTGCCGAACAGCGCTGGGCGCAGATTCTGCCGCCGGTGCTTGACGACATGATGCACGCCGATGGCCACTATGTCGCCGTGCCGCTGGGTGTTGCCCGGGTCAATGTACTGTGGGTGAATGCCAATCTGATGCGCCGCATCAACGTGAACCGTCCGCCAAGCACCTGGGATGAGTTCTTCAACATTTGCGAGCGCCTGCTGCAGGCGGGCATCACGCCGCTGGCGCATAGTGAAGTGAAGTGGCAGGTAGCGACACTTTTTGAAGCCGTGTCGCTGGGGCTCAATGGTGCCAGCTGGTATATGGCCGCCTTCAGCAAGCTGGACCAGACCGCGCTGGCAGGTGCACAGACCATCCGCGCGCTGGAAACCTTCCGCCGCCTCAAGCCCTATTGCACACCCGATCCGGTTGGTCGCGAGTGGAATCTTGCTACCGCAGACATCATCAATGGCCGTGCTGCCATGCAGCTGATGGGTGACTGGGTGAAGGGTGAATTCGATACGGCCGGCAAGGCGCCGGGCACCGATTACCTGTTCTGGGCCGCGCCGACGCAGGCTGGTGAATACAGTTTTGCGGCTGACACACTCACCATGTACCGCCAGGATGATCCGGTGCGCCATATCGCCCAGCGCGATTTTGCTGAGCTGCTGATGAGCCACGAAGGGCAAATCGCCTACAACAAGCACAAGGGCAGCATCCCGGCGCGCACCGATATCGACCACAACCAGCTCGACGCCTACGGCCGCGATTCGGCCAAGGATTTCGTGCAGGCTGCCGGCAAGAATGTGCTCGTTCCATCCTGGGCACACAATATGGCCGTACAGGACGACATGAAAAAAGCGCTGATCGAGGTGGTGTACGAGTTCTGGCACAACGACAGCATGAGTGCAGCATCGGCTGCGGCCAAACTGGCGGCAACGGGCGCTCGTCGCTGATCGTCTCCCGGCAGTCGAGTCGCATCCCAGCACCCCGCCTTGCGCGGGGTGCGCCGTTTTCGGGTGGCCGCAACGATACGGGGAGGCTCGTGCTAGAATCGCCGCTTTGAATTGATGCAACGGCGGATTTCTTGTACCGCCTAGGGGATTGAAACATGTCCGGCAATACGCTCGGTTTGCTGTTTACCGTTACTTCGTTTGGCGAGTCGCATGGCCCGGCCATTGGCTGCGTGGTTGATGGCTGCCCGCCGGGAATGGAGCTCAGTGCGGAGGACATCCAGATCGAACTGGATCGCCGCAAGCCCGGCACCAGTCGCCATGTTACCCAGCGCCGCGAGCCTGACCAGGTGGAAATCCTCTCCGGCGTGTTCGAAGGCAAGACCACGGGTACGTCGATTGGCCTGTTGATCCGCAACACCGACCAGCGCAGTCACGATTACGGCAAGATTGTCGAAACCTTCCGCCCGGGGCATGCCGACTATACCTACTGGCACAAGTACGGCATCCGCGATTACCGTGGTGGCGGCCGCTCCAGTGCGCGTGAAACCGCGGTGCGTGTTGCTGCTGGCGCGATTGCCAAGAAATGGCTGAAGGAAAAATACGGCGTGGTGATTCGCGCCTGCATGAGCCAGCTGGGCGAAATCGAAATTCCGTTCGAGAGCTGGGACGAGGTTGGCAACAACCCCTTCTTTGCGCCCAATGCCGGGATAGTCCAGCAGCTCGAAGACTACATGGACGCCATCCGGAAGGAACGTGATTCCGTTGGCGCGAAGATTACCGTTGTGGCCGAAAATGTGCCGGTGGGCTGGGGCGAGCCGGTATATGACCGCCTGGACGCCGACATCGCCTTCAACATGATGAACATCAATGCCGTGAAGGGCGTTGAAATTGGTGCCGGTTTCAGGTCGATTGCCCAGCGCGGCAGCGAACACTGCGACGAGCTTACCCCGCAGGGCTTTGCTGCCAACGAAGCGGGCGGCATTCTAGGCGGCATTTCCACCGGGCAGGACATTGTCGTCAATATCGCTATCAAGCCGACGTCCAGCATTGCGCAGGAGCGGAATTCGATCGACAAGGATGGCAATCCGGTGCTGATGGCCACTACCGGCCGCCATGACCCCTGCGTCGGCATCCGTGCCGCGCCGATTGCCGAAGCCATGCTGGCGCTGACGCTGATCGACCACGCGCTGCGCCACCGCGCGCAATGCGCTGACGTCGTGGTCAACACGCCGCGTATTCCTGGTCGCATCGCCTGAGGCACATGGACAGGTTTCCGTTCGCATGAGCCGCATTCCCGCAGAAGTCGAGCACTTGTTCGCCACCGAGCGCGCAGGCTGGACACGGGTGTCCGGCACTGCGCTCGCTGCCATCGTCCTCGGAACGCTATGGGTGCTCTGGCAGGCGCTTAGCGGCGAGCAGTGGGTGCCGCTGCTCGATGGCGCCAACCTGCTGTTTCACGAGGCCGGCCATCCGCTGTTCGGCATTTTCAGCGAGCGGCTGACTGTCTATGGCGGCACCTTGGGCCAGCTGGTGTTTCCTGCCGTGGTGCTTTGGCATTTCTGGCGTCGTCGCGAAAGCGCCAGCGCTGGTGTAGCGGCACTGTGGCTGCTCGAAAACGGCCTGAATATCGGCCGCTACATGGCCGATGCCCGCGCGCAGCTTCTGCCGCTGGTCGGTAATGGCGAGCATGACTGGACCGAAATCCTCGGGCGATGGGGAATGCTGCAACATGACACGCTGCTGGCCGGACTGCTGCGCGGCAGCTGTGTACTCGGCATGCTGCTGGCGCTGGCAGTACTTGTATATGCCTGGCATTTGCGACGCGATGAGGCTGGCGATGTCTGAACTGGCGGCTAACCTGCATAATGTGGTGGCGCAATTGGTATTGAGGGTATGTGCCTTCAGCCTTTTCAATGTAAGGGCTTTGTGAGGATACGGTTATGCGTATGGTGAGCCTTCTGCTTGTTCTGCTGTGTACGGCCTGCGCCGCACCGCAGTTTGTTGCACAAGTGTCGAGCCGCAGCACGCTGCCGGCGAGCTGCCCGGTAGCGGGCAAGCGTTTCATGATCGAGACGCCCGCAGGACAGGAACAAAGCCTTGCCCGGCGCGATTATGCGGCACAGGTCGTACGCGAGCTGAAAGCGCGCGGGCTTACTCAGGTCGGTGATGGACAGTTTGCCGACTGGCTGGTGCGCTTTGACTGGCGTCTCAGTGGCCCTGTCAGCACCACCACGCAGTTCCCGGTGACGACCAGCGTCGGCATCTTTGGTGGCGGCTGGTCCTGGGGCGGGATAGGCATGAGTTTCCCGATTTATCCGGATGCCACGCAGACGGTCTGGTATGGCCGCGAGCTGACGCTGGATATCTTCGATCCGCAGGCACTGAAAGCCGGACAGTTTGCCAAGCTCTACGAGGCTCGGGCGGTCAATACCAGCACGCGCAATGTCATCGAGCCCGCCGTGCCCTGGCTGATTCGCGCCATTTTTCGCGATTTCCCGCAGCCCGGAGCCAGCCGGCGCGAGGTCGCCATTCCGTATGACCAGCCTGCAGCGGCGAGCAATCCCTAGCCGGCCGATAACGGCCCGCGCCCCGTCTTGCCGCACATTGATATGAACAAACCGATCAACACCCTGCCAGCATGAGTCCACATCGTGACCCCCGATCAGTATTGTGAAGACAAGGCCGCGAAGAGCGGTTCCAGCTTTTACTCCAGTTTCCGCTTTCTGCCGGCTGAGCGGCGCCGCGCGATCACCGCACTGTATGCCTTTTGCCGCGAAGTGGACGACGTGGTCGATGAAACGCATGACGATCAGGTTGCGCGCACCACGCTCAACTGGTGGCGCGGTGAAGTTGACCAGATGTATGCCGGCAACCCGCAGCATCCGGTCACCAAAGCCTTGCTGCCGGCGGTGAAGGCTTACGACCTGCAGCGCGAGTATTTCCTGGAAATCATCGACGGCATGCAGATGGACCTTGATGTGCCGCGCTACAACGCTTTCAAGGACTTGCAGCTGTATTGCTACCGCGTCGCTTCGGTGGTCGGCATTCTGGCTGCCAGCATTTTCGGCTATCAGGACCGCAAGACGCTGAAATACGCACACGATCTGGGCATTGCCTTCCAGCTGACCAACATCATCCGCGACGTCGGTGAAGACATCCGCCGTGGTCGCGTCTATCTGCCCATCGACGAGTTGCAGCGCTTCAATGTGCCGATGGATGATCTGGTGAATTACCGCGAAACCGATGCCTTCAAGGCATTGATGGAGTTCCAGATCGAACGCGCGCAGGCCTTTTATGACCAGGCCTTGGCCCAGTTGCCGGCAGTCGATCGCAAGAGCCAGCGCTGCGGCCTGATCATGGCAGCCATCTACCGCGAAACGCTGAACGAAATCCACGCCGATGGCGCACAGAAGGTGCTGAACCAGCGCCTCAGCCTTGGTGGCGCGCGCAAGCTCTGGTTGGCCTGGAAGGCCTGGTGGTTCGCCTGAGCATGCCGGCTGAGCAGCGCATCGCTATCATTGGCGGCGGTTACGCCGGCATGGCTGCGGCTGTGACGCTGGCGGCGGGTGGCCGCCGCGTGTGCGTGTTCGAAGGCGCAAAAATGCTGGGCGGGCGTGCCCGTGGCGTCGAACTCGACGGGCGTCGCCTTGATAATGGCCAGCACATCCTGATCGGGGCCTACCGCACGCTGCTGGGTCTGATGCAGCAGGTTGGCGTTGACGAGGCGCAAGCACTGCTGCGCCTGCCGCTGACGCTGCAGCAGCGAACACCGCACGGTGATTTCCGCATGGTCGCGCCCGAGTGGCCGGCGCCATTGCACAGCCTTGGCGCCTTGCTGGGTGCGCAGGGAATCGGTTGGGGCGATAAATTCAGCCTCATGAAACTGGTGCTCGGCGCGCAGCTCGCCGGTTTTCGCCTTGGCAGGGATATGCCCGTGCTCGACTGGCTGCAGCAGGGCGGGCAATCGCCGCAGCTGATCGAGCGCTTCTGGCAGCCGCTGG
The DNA here is from genome assembly GCF_000430805.1 of Chitinilyticum aquatile DSM 21506. Lineage (GTDB taxonomy): Bacteria > Pseudomonadota > Gammaproteobacteria > Burkholderiales > Chitinibacteraceae > Chitinilyticum > Chitinilyticum aquatile. The sequence continues at coordinate 24,100 of NZ_AUMS01000001.1, forward strand.
TGGTCGCCGCGCTGAACACGCCGCTGGAAACGGCTTCGGCGCAGATTCTGCTCAACGTGCTCCGCGACAGCCTGATGGGGGGGCGGCACGATGGTGATCTGCTGATTCCGCGGGTCGATTTCACCGAACTGTTCCCGCAACCGGCCGCAGACTGGCTGGCTGATCGTGGCAGCGAGGTTAGAACCAGCAGCCTGGTGCGTAGCATTGCCCGCGATGAAGCTGGCTGGCAGCTGGATGCCGGCGACGAGCGTTTCGCCGCCGTCGTGCTGGCCGTCTCGCCGCAGCGTGTGGCCGATCTGCTGCCGGAGACTGCGGCGCTGGACACATTGCGGGGGCAACTTGCCGCCTTGCACTACCAGCCGATCCAGACGGTTTACCTGCAATATGAGCCGGATGTACGGCTGGAAACGCCAATGATCGGCGTCGCCGGCGGCCTGTGCCAGTGGGTGTTTGACCGCGGGCAGATTCACGGCAGCCCCGGCCTGTTTGCCGTCGTGCTCTCGGCGCGCGGCGATTACAGCGACTGGGATGCAGTCAAGCTGGCGCAGCGCGTGCACGAGGAACTCGTGCAGCATTTCGGCCTGCGCAAGCCGCCGCAATGGAGCCGTGTCATCCACGAAAAACGCGCGACCTTTGCCTGCACCCCTGATTTGCCGCGCCCGGGCAATGCCACTGCGCTGCCGGGTCTGTGGCTGGCCGGTGATTACACGGTTGGCGAGCAGCCTGATTCCGTGTATCCAGCAACGCTGGAAGGTGCCGTGCGTAGCGGCTGTGCCGCGGCAGCAGGTGTAGTTGGCCTTGCAATCTAGCAGACGGCTGCAAACATGCCGCTCTCAGCAATCAGCTCATGCCGCACGAGCCTTGGGCTTATATTTCGCAATCTGAGGTAACTTCCTTGTTGTACCACGCATAGACTGATCGCCAGTTTACTGTCAGTCTTTGGTTGTACTGCTGCTCCGGAGACAACAGCCTTCAGAATGCAGGGAAAACATGCCTCTACCGCGCCATTTACATGACGCCCGCCAGACTTGGGCGCTGGCCTGGCCGATGATCATCAGCCAGTTGGCGGGTACCGGCATGGGGTTTATAGACTCCGTCATGGCTGGCCATGCTTCGGCAGCAGACTTGGCGGTGATCTCGGTCGGCGCATCGGTCTGGTTGTGCGCAATGGTGACCCTGATGGGGCTTGCCCTGGCGGTCAGTCCGCTGGTCGCGCATCAGGCTGGCGCCGGAAATGTGGCTGCCATTGCACACTGGGTGCAGCAGGCGCTGTGGCAGGTGCTGCTGACCGGAGCATTATTCACACTACTGTTCCAGTTTGCCGGCCCGTGGATATTTCCCCGTCTGGGGCTGGCACCGCGTGATGCCGGGAATGCCAGCCAGTTTCTGGCTGCCATCGGCTGGGGCGTGCCCCCACTGGCCATGCAGCGGGTGCTGGGCAGCTACAGCACGGCGATCGGCTTGCCACGCACCATGATGGTGATCGCTGTCGCCACCTTGCTGCTTAACATCCCTTTGAACTGGATTTTTGTTTATGGCCACCTTGGCGCTCCGGCGCTTGGTGGTGTGGGCTGCGGTGTGGCCTCCAGCACCTGTGCCTGGCTGGGCGCCCTGGCAGCAATCCTCTGGATACGGTTTACACCGGCTTATCGCGCCAGCCAACCGTTTTGCAACTTCCGGGCGCCGCACTGGACAAGCCAGCAGCAATTGTTTCGCCTCGGCCTGCCGATCGGGCTGACCTTTCTGGTGCAGATGAGTGCGTTTGCCTGCATGACCCTGTTGCTGGTTCCTCTGGGGAGCATGATGATCGCCGCACACCAGATTGCGCAAAATCTGGGCGTGATGCTGGTCATGATTCCGACGGGACTCAGCAAAGCACTGACCGTGCGTATAGGCCAAGCTCTTGGCGCACAGAATCAGCATGCCGCCCGCCAGACAGCGATAACCGGACTGATCATGGGATTGCTGATTGCGACAGTAAGCGCCATGCTGCTTTGCTTGGGACATGACGTGCTGCCCAGCCTTTACACGAGGAATCAGGCTGTACGATTGATCGCCAGTGATCTGCTCATGATTGCCGCAGTCTGCCAATTATTCGATACCGGCCAGATTCTGCTTGCCGGAATCTTGCGCGGCTACAAAATCACCAGTACGCCATTGCTGGTGTGTCTGCCGGCATTCTGGCTAGTCGCTCTGCCTCTAGGTTATCTGCTTGCATTCGGCCATGGCGACTGGCAGGGAGTGGGCGTACGCGGCTTCTGGCTGGCCTTGCTGATGGCGCTCGGCATAATTGCAGCCGTATTACTAGGTGTATTCCGAAAGGTGAGCAACAGCTCATTTCGTCGCCCTCTGCCATGCAATGTCACTTGAGTGGTGAGCACCGTGGTCTGTCTGGTAGCTGAGGTAGTGAGAGCCCGGCTTGTTGCGTGGCAGGAGGACTGGAGCCCACTGTGAGCTGAAATTGGTAGTGCGTATCCGCCTGGCAGATTGATTGCGCGGCTTGTTTGACGCAGTGCAGATGTTCCTCTTGTGCCGCTATTTCATGCATGACACCATGCAAATCTATCGTGCTTTCCTGTATTCGCATCGTGGAGTGGGAGCGGTGGATTTACTGCTGACGGAACAACCTGATCCCAGCCTACTTCCCCGGCATATCGTCCGGATCAATCAGGTTGTTGATCTGATCGACCAGCGTTATGACCAGCCCTGGACGCTGAACCAGCTGGCCACTACCGCGTGCTATTCGCCCTATCATTTCCACCGCCTGTTTTTCGCAGTAACCGGGCAGACGCCTCAGGATTACATCCGTCGCCAGCGCCTGGCCCGTGTCGCTGGACGCTTGCTGCATGAAGATTCGCTGCCGATTGCCATGCTGGCCATGGATGGCGGGTTTAATTCTCCGGCCAATTTCTCGCGAGCCTTTCAGTGGGCATTCGGCATGAGTCCACGCCAGTGGCGTAGCGAAGGTGCCCAACAAATCATGGAAGTCCGGAAAACGGAAACCCGCCAACTACTGGGGCGTCTGCAGCATCAACTCAAGCCACAACCAAAGCTGATTGTCAGCTCGGGGCGGATTGAAACCGAAGTTCTGCCGCCAGTCCGCGTGGCTTATATTCGTTCGCGTGGACTGGCCAACTGGGCACTGTCGCTGGGCTGGACACAACTGCAGGACTGGTATCGCCAGCAACCCTATGCGGGCAGCGAGGCGGAATGGATCGGAGCTTTTCACAGTACGTCAGGGCTGTGTGGCTTGCCTTACCAGCATTACGACCGTTGTGTGGTCATTCCGGAGACTGCGCCGGTCGATCCGGCCATGAGTACGCGGGTTTTGCCTGGCGGGCGTTTTGCCATGCTGCCGTTCAGCGGCAACCCGGCAATGGCAATGGAATACTATCTGCAGCACTGGTTACCGGATTCCGGTTGGGTGCTGGAAGACCGTGAATACCGCGATTGCCTGAGCAGCCGAGGGATGATTACTCGCACCTATGGTTATCTGGCTGTGCCGGTGCGCCGCAATAAAGCCAATATCTGAGCGCTTATGGTTTATGCGTGACAGGGGCGGCCGGTTTAGGTGATTTCTGATACGCAGGAATACCCAGCAACTGGTCAATCGTCACCAGTTCATAGCCACTTGCCTTTAGCCAAGGAATCAGCTGATCAACAGCCTCAACGGTTTGGCTTCGCTTGCCACCACCATCGTGCATCAGAATAATGGCCTCTTCATGCAGATTGTCCTGAACGGCACGGACAATATTATGCGTTCCAAACAGCATCCGGTTTCGAAACCAGTCACGTGTATCCAGCGACCACTGAATCACGGTCAGGCCATGCTGGCGCATCATGCCAATTTGGTCATTGTTCATGCGTCCATAAGGCGGGCGCATCAGCGCCGGCGTCACGCCCAGCAGTCTCTGATAAATTGCCTGTGTGCGCCCGAACTGCTCATCCCAGACATAGCTGTCTTCCATTGCGATCATGGTGCCATCGGCCTTCGGTGGTGCATCAAGGGGCACCAGTTCGCCATGATCGAAACCGTGACTGCCCAGCGTATGCCCTTCCAGATAAGCCCTGCGCACAATATCCGGCGAGTCTTCCAGCCGTAGCCCAAGCCAGAAGAATGTTGCTTTCACATGATGCTTGGCCAGCACATCAAGCAATTGCCGGCTGTATTCGGTCGGACCATCATCAAACGTCAGTGCCACCATCCGCCGGTTGCCCGGCCCGGAAAGCCAGTATTGGCCCGGGAATTTCGCGGCCTGTGTTTCCATGATCTTGTTGGGGTCAAACTGCTCCCAGTCGTCAGGCACGACGGTCACTATGCGCTGGACTTTCTTGCCCGGCTGCAGCTGCGGAGTCCCGGGCGTCAATGGCGGACGAGGCCACCATTCCCAGCCAGTCCATCCCAGTATCAGCAATAACATGGCCACGGTAATTATCCGTTTCAAACCAAAGCGAATCATGATCATCCTCCAGGGCTTTATCAGCCCGAACTGTAAGCCGCTGGGTCGGTAAAAGTTTTCATGCCTTGCGAAGTCGTGTGCGCCACTGAAATCGCAAGTCCTGAAAACTTGTGGGCCGTACGAATTTCAACAATGAAGCGGTTCAAGTTGCTGAGGAAAGATCATGGCCATGCCTGGAGTTCATCAACGTCATGCCTGGATAATGGCGAGCCCATTTCTGTTGTTTTTTGCCGTGTTTACGGTCTGGCCACTGCTCTTCAATGGCTGGCTGGCCTTTCATGATTTCCATTTGCGTACCGGCAATACGCTCTGGAACGGCTTTGCCAACTTTGTGGCACTTGCCGAAGATGATTCCACCTTTCATCCGGCAGTCAAAAATTCGGCGCTCTTCCTGCTCACTGTGCCGGTGATCCAGATTTGCGCATTGGCACTGGCACTATTGCTGAATCCGGACAAGCCCCTGCTGGGTACATTCCGGGTCCTGTTCTATACCCCGGTGGTGATCGCAATTTCGATTGGCGCACTGGTCTGGCGCCAGATTCTGATGCCGGACGGGATGCTCACCTGGATCGGCGCCACGCTGCTGGGGGTCGACATGCAGCAGATGCCGGACTGGCTTAATGATCAGCGCACGGCGCTGTGGTCGGTTATGGCGTTTTTCTGCTGGAAACACATCGGCTATTACATGGTGTTGTATCTGGCAGGTCTCCAAGCCGTGCCGAAAACACTGCTTGAAGCAGCAACGCTTGACGGAGCGAACTACGGCATGCGCCTGCGTCACGTGGTCTTTCCGGCCATTCAACCCGTGATTCTGCTGAGCACATTACTGTGCACCATCAGCGCGCTGCGCGCCTTCCAGGAAATTCTGGTGATGACCGGGGGCGACGCCGACACCCAGACCGTGCCGCTCTATGTGTTTGGCGCCGCCATTTTCGGGCTGAACTTCGGCGTGGCCGCCGCCGCCGCACTGCTGCTTACACTGGTTTGCCTGGGGTTGGCCTGGCTGCAGTGGAAATGGCTGGGCGAAGATGGCCTGCTGCGCCGCGGACTGTAATGGATAAGGGAGAATCAAGATGTCGAGCACCATCCTCACGCCAAACCAGTCCCTACGCTGCATCCTTTCTCGCGCGCAGCGGCTGGCCCGCGCCACACCTGAATTGGCCCGTTACGGCATTCTGCTGGCAATGACCATGCTGACCCTGTTTCCACTGGTCTGGGTAGTCTCCAGCGCGCTATCTACCGACACAGGCAATATCTGGCACTTTCCGTCGGCCTTCTGGCCAACCAGACCGGGATTTTTCTGGTTCGAGCGCGTGCTTGCCGAAATTCCGTTCGGGCGCTACCTGATCAATTCACTGGGTATCGCCATCATCACAACCGTATTCATAGCTTTGCTGGCCATACCTTGCGGTTATGCCTTCGCGATGATCAACTTCCGAGGCAAAACACCGCTACTGACGCTGCTGGTGATCACGCTGATGATTCCGTCTGAACTGTCGATGATTCCCAATTACCTGACCTTTTCACGGCTCGGATTGATCGACAGTTACAGTTCGGTCATCATCCCCAATCTGGCTAGCGCATTTGGCGTGCTGCTGATGAAACAGGCTTTTCAGGATCTCCCGCGTGAAGTACTGGAAGCTGCCCGCATTGACGGCGCAGGCGAATGGCAACTGCTCTGGCACGTCGCGCTGCCGATGGCCAGACCCATGGTCGCGACCTTGCTGATTTTTAGCTTTGTGCAGTCCTGGAACGACTATTTCTGGCCTTCCGTGGTGCTGAAAAGCCGGGAAAAAATGCCGCTCGCCGTCGGTATCTTCCACGACCTGACCGGTCCGTTCGCCGTCTCCACCGGCATGATTCTTGCCGCCGTGATCCTGGCGATCATTCCCGCACTGCTGCTGTTTGCGCTAACCCAGCGTTTCTTTATATCCAGAAATGCAGAAAATTGAATTGACTACTCATCCCGGCTTGGAGGGGGGGTGCCCAGTGGAATTGCGGTCCTTGTGCCCGATACAACGTGCCATAGGGCGCAGATTTCCTATCAGGCTCATGGCTGCCACTGGCCTTTTCTTTTCAAATAGCCGGCCGGTGAATGCACTGGCTTGGTTGGTGGATGGTCGCAGCGGCTCCGGCTCGGCCGTGCAGATGGTTGTTCATGCATGACACTCGAATCAGATCAGGATGCAGCAAGGGTATTCAAGACTGAAGGGCGGAGATAGAGCAGCCTGATGCAGATTGCCCAATTTTCATCCGCGATTAGGCGAATGGATCCAGTTTGCCGCGCGTTTCCTGCTTCTTGCGTCTTGCTTCTTGCGGCAGGGTAGAATCACGGTTTGGCGTGATGCTCGATGCTCTACAGGAAATATGACAATGACAGATTGGAAAAACTATCAGGCTCCGGCCGGTTCGCTGGCTGGTCGCGTGATTCTGGTGACCGGTGCGGGGCAGGGCCTGGGCGCAACGGCTGCGCTGGCTTACGCCCAGCATGGCGCCACCGTGATTCTGCTGGGGCGCAACGAGAAAAAACTCGCGCGCACCTACGATGCTATCGAAGCAGCCGGCTATCCGCAGCCGGCAGCCATTCCGATGGATCTGGCCAAGATCAGCGAGGCGGAAATCGCCCAACTGGGCATCACCATCCAGAAAGAATTTGGTCGGCTTGACGGCATCCTGCATGCCGCCAACGGTTTTTCCTTCCTGTCGCCGCTGACCAACCAGAAACTCGACGAATGGGTGGACATGTTCAAGGTGAATGTCGCTGCGCCGTTCGCAATCAACCGCGGCCTGCTGCCGCTCCTGAGCCGTGCCCCGGATGCCGCCATCGTTCATCTGGGTGAATCGCACGCACTGCAGCCGGCAGCCTTCTGGGGCGGCTACAGCGTGAGCAAGGCAGGGCAGAAGAATCTGGTCGAAATCGCCGCCAGCGAGTGGGACAACCTGCCGCAGTTGCGCATCAACCTGCTGGTGCCGGGGCCGATCCAGTCGCCGTTCCGTCTGGCCACGCACCCGGCCGAGCCGAAGGAAAGCCTGCCGCCGGTGGAAGCCATCGTGCCGGCGCTGCTGTACTGGATGGGCAGTGCCAGCCATGGCCAGAGTGGCCTGACACTGGAGTTTGCCAGCCACTGAGACGCCGTCTGGCGGCAGTGGTAATAGTACCAAAGTCTTTTGAAAGCAAAAGGGAACTTGGCTGCGGATGCCTGGTCAGATCACCTGATTCCGTTACGGATGCAAAGAATTGCCTGCATGCGCGGACATCACGCTCCAATCTCCCTGTTCACCCCGCCATGTTGCGGGGTGTTTTTTTTGCCCGTTCAGTGTGCCGCATTCACGCCCAGAGCCAGCGCGAGCTGGCGGGCGCTGTTGCGGCAGAGCGTATCGATTTCCTTCTGCAGCAGCTCCAGCGTGATCTGTTCATCCTTGAACTTGCTCTTGCTGGTCTGGCGCTGGTTCACGCTGCCGGCCAGCAGCTCGCCGGTCTGTGCATTTTCCAGCTGTGCCATGGTACCCACGCGCAGCAGGTAGGGCTCGCGGCCGACGACCTGCTTGGTGAGGTTGATGGCCGCCTTTGCGGGCAGGATATCGACCACTTTCTTGTCCGGACGGACCTGCCCCATGCCGGTGACCGCCACGCGCAGGCGCAGTACATCCGGGCCGGCCTCATCGGTGACCGTCAGCCCCGTTTTTGCGATCTCTGCTGCGAGAGCCTGCTGGAAATAGCTGGCAATCCGGCTTTCTTCGCTGGGCTGCAGCAGTGTCCATTCACCCTGGGCATCCTTTTGCAGGAACAGCGGGGTTTCCACGATTACCTTGCGGTAGGCGTGCAAGTCGACCCCGGGCTGCAGGTACACTGCCTGGCCGGGATTCTTGCTGCTTTTCTGGAAGGCCGACAGCGGCAGGGTGAAGAGGTTTTCCTTCAGCAAGCCGGCAGCATGGGTGGTTGTGGCGCCCAGTAGTGACAGGGCGAGCAGGGCAGAGCGAAGCAGGCGCATGAGTCTGATTCCGTAGTATGGATTCGGGGGCCGCTTGAAGCTGCAGCACGCTGGCGGCGATTATTCCGTTTGCGTAAAGCGCGCACAAGCGGCCACTGCGGTAAAAAGACCGCGTGCAGGCGGTAGTTTTACTGCTCCAGACGGATGGTCAGAAAACGGTAGGCCAGCCAGGCTCCGATGCCGCAGAAGGCCAGTGTGCTCGCCAGCGGCAGGGGGCTGCCGTCATGCCAGAAGCCCAGCAGAACGCCGCCGATGGTCGCCAGGCCGAATTGCAGTGTTCCCATCAGCGCCGAGGCCAGCCCGGCCTGCTGGCCGTGGCGCGCCAGAGCACCGGCGGTGGCATTCGCGGCGACAAAGCCCAGCGCGGCCAGATAGCTGTAGATGCAGCCCAGCAGCAGCCAGAAGGGCGGCGTGGCAAGCAGGCTGACGACCAGCAGCGTGGAGCTGGCGAGCGCAAGAATTGATACCGCGCGGGAGAGCAGCGTATCGAGCGAGCTGGTTTTCAGAAAGCGCGCGTTGAACTGGCTGGCAATGATGTAGCACGCGGCAATGCTGCCGAAAATCATGCTGTAATGGCTGGGCGAGAGGCCATAGAGCTTCATCATCACGATGGGCGAGCCGGTGATGTAGGCAAACAGCCCGCCGACAGCCAGCCCGCCGGTAATCGCGTAGCCCATGAAGGCGCGGTCGCCCAGCAGGGCGCGATACGCACGCAGCGTTTCCGGAATATGGAAGGCCCGGTCGGTCTGCGCCGGGCGCGATTCGGGCAGCATCAGATGCAGCGCAATCATGCAGCTCAATGCAAAGGCGGCAAGCAGGTAGAACAGCGGCCGCCAGCCCAGCGTGGTCACCACCCAGCTGCCCAGCAGGGGCGCCAGAATCGGAGCTATGCCCATCACCAGCACCAGCGAGGAAAAGACCTGCGCGGCGGAGCGGGCATCGCAGCGGTCGCGCACGATGGCGCGCGCAATCACCATGCCCGCACAGCCGCCCAGTGCCTGCACGAAACGCAGCGCAATCAGCGCATCGATGCTCGTCGCCAGCGCGCAGCCCAGCGAGGCCAGCAGATAGAGCGCCAGCCCGGCGAGCAGCGGCGGTTTGCGTCCGAAATGGTCGGACAGCGGGCCGTACAGCATCTGGCCGAGCGCCAGACCGATGAAATAGCTGGCGAGCGTGAGCTGCACGCTGCCGTCACTGGCGTGCAGATTGCTGGCAATCGCCGGCAGGCCTGGCAGATACATGTCGATGGAAAGCGGGCCGAGTGCGGTGAGCGCACCGAGCAGGATTACCCAGCCGGCAAAGCGGCTGCTGGCGGGGCTGGTAGAGTCATGCATGGGTATGTTTATGAAGCCTCCGGTTTTATTTGGCTATGAGTTTATATGGTCATGGGTATGCGTGCGGGCCGGCCAGAGCCGGCCCGCCATTTAAAACCTGATGCACCAGGCTCTGTTGATGTCTTGTTTGTGTGTCCGGTGGAGCGCTTTTGCGCCGAATCAAGGCGTTGCGAGCGCCGCATAACGAGTTATGTCAGCGAAGCAACAACGCGGAGTCGGCGCAAAAACGCCCAGCCCTCCGGGTTTGGCTGTTTTTGGCCTGATACAGCGTTGCAAAGCCCTTGCATAGAATGACTATGCGGTGGACTTCGCGCCTTGTCTCAGGCCAAAAACAGCACAAACGGACATCGCAAACTAGACATCAACAGAGCCCGACATACAAGCGTAATATTGCCGTCGCAATCAGTAGGCAGCGGTAAAGCGCTGCTGCGGATAGCGGGCCGCTTCGGCTTCATCCAGCACGGCAATGGCGAAGTCGGCGAGCGAAATGCGGCTCTGGCCTTCCGCGTCGACCAGCAGATCATCCTGGCCGAGATGGAACTGGCCGGTGCGTTCGCCCGGCGCAATCATCGCGGCGGGGCTGGCCATGGTCCAGGCGAGGTCCTCTTCTGCGCGCAGCTGCAGCAGGGCCTGACGGGCGCCTTCGGCGCTGGCTTTCCACTCGGCAGGAAATTCGGGGGTATCGATCAGCTGCACGCCCGGTGCAACAAACAGGCTGCCCGCTCCGCCGATGGTCAGCAGGCGGACAGCAGCCTGTTTGGTGGCGGCCACGATGCTGCGGAAGCCTGCCAGGTAGTAATCCAGTGTGCTGCTGGTGCTGTGGCCGCTGAAGGCGCTGAGTACCAGATCATGCCCCTTCAGCTGGGCGGCCAGCGCGGCCGTGTCGGCTACATCGCTGTGCAGTGCGGTGAGCTGCGGATGTGCGGGCAGTTTTTCCGGCTGGCGCACGAGGGCGGTGACGGTGTGGCCGCGCTGCAGCGCTTCATTGAGGAGGGCCGTGCCGATAAAGCCGCTGGCGCCGATGAGTGCGATTTTCATGATGTTGGTCCTGTGTGTCGTTATGGGGGTGATTCGGTTCAGTACAGCAGCTGCGAGGGCAGCACCTGGGGTTGGCCCTGTTTGCCTGTTTCAGTAAGCAGCAGCGCAGGCACGCCGCGCAGGCCGTGTTCCTGCATCAGCCGGCGGGCAGTGCCGACCAGTGCGTGCAGTTCAGCCGGCCAGGGTTCGGCCAGCGCGGTTCGCAGGCTGGCGGCCGGAATGCCGAAGGCTTCGCCAACGTTTGCGTGCGCAGCCAGGCTCACGTCGCCGTCGACATAACGCAGCCGCTGCAGTGCGTGCAGGATGGCGGCGCTCTTTTCCGGGGCAGAGCGGCTGATCAGGAACCATGCCAGCGTCGTCAGGCTGGAATCAAAGGCCTGAGTCGCATCGCCCAGGATCCGCTCGCGGTATGCCGTGGAAAAGGGCTGGCCGGTCAGCGCGGCGATTTTCTGGTCGGCCTGCCAGAAGTAGGCGCGGCGATCGTCGTCGGGGTAATCGGGGTGGCAGAAAAGGCCGGAGGGCAGCAGCTGCCATGTCGCATCGGGGTGGGCCGCGGCCAGTTTTTCCAGCCCCGGCTGCGCGCCATAGCACCAGCCGCACCACGGGTCGAAAATCAGGATGAAGGTCTTGTTCACGGGAAGGCTCGCTCTGTATTGATGGCGCCATCTTCCGTGATTGCATTGTTTTGATAAATAATGTTTTTGATGATTTACTGTTTATAAAATCAAGACAATTAAGCGCATCAGACGTTTGCAGGAGCCATGCCATGACTGGCAAAACCGCCGATCTCAACCGTATCAGGTACTTCCTCGCCGTGGCCGAAGCGGGCAGTTTCACGGCCGCCGCCGAGCGGCTGGATGTTGCCAAGGCGATCGTCAGCCAGCAGGTCGCGCGGCTGGAGGGCGAGCTCGGCGTGACGCTCTTTACCCGCACCACGCGGCGCGTGGTGCTGACCGAAGCGGGCGAAGCATTCAGCCAGCGCTGCGGACCGCTCCTGCAGCAGCTTGACGACGCGGTGCAGCAGCTTGATGCCGCGCATGCCGAGCCGCGCGGCGTGTTGCGCGTCACCGCACCGGCCGATTACGCCGCCTCGATGCTGGCGCCGGCGCTCGCCGCCTTTGCACGGCCGTATCCCGGCCTGCAGCTTGACGTGGTTGCCACGCACGAAGTGCTCGATCTGGTCGCCGAGCGCATCGATCTGGCGATCCGCATGGGCTGGCTGCAGGATTCCTCGCTGAAAGCCAGCAAGCTCGCCAGTTTCGCGCAGTGGGTGGTGGCTTCCCCCGGTTTTGCAGCATCCAGCACCGTCAGCCACCCCGCCGAGCTGGCGACACAGCCGGCCATCCTGCTCAATCTGCTGGCGAGCCCGGCCACCTGGACGTTCGCCGCAGCCGGCATCGAAGCCTGCACGGTAAGGCTCAACGGCGTGGCGCAGACCAACTCGCCACCGACGCTGCTGGCACTGGTGCAGGCAGGGGCCGGCATCGGTATCGCGCCCGATTTCATGGTGCAGGAAGCGATCCGGCGCGGCGAGCTGATTCGGCTCTTGCCGGACTGGCAATTGCCGGAAGGCGGCATCTACGCTGTATATCCGGCCGGCCGGCATCTGCCGGCCAAGGTGCGGCTGTTCATCGATTTCTTTCGCGACTGGCTGGGCCGCCAGGCCAATCAGGCGATCTCGTCGTCCCAGTCCGCGCTGCCTCCGACGACGCGGTAGGCGACCTCCGTCGAAAAGCCGCGCCCGAGCAGGAAGCGCAATTGCTTTGCGCGTTCTTTCTGGTCGGCCGGCGGTGTGCCGAACTTGCGCTCCCACAGGCGCCGCGCCGCGCCCGTTTCATCGACCGCGTGTTCGCTGATTGCCGTTTCCAGCAGCTCGCCGCTGATGCCTTTCTGGCGCAATTCCTGCCGCAGCCGGTTGGGGCCGTAGCGCTGGCTGCGGTGCAGCGCCCACTGCTCGGCAAAGCGCTCGTCTGAGAGCCAGTTGCGATCCCTGAAGTCGTCGAGTACCTGCTCGATCAGCGCGATACCGTCTTCATCGTCGACCAGCCGGCGCAGTTTCAGTGCCAGCTCGGCGCGCGAGTATTCGCGGCGGGCCAGCAGCGCGAGTGCCTTGTTGCGAAGAAGCTGGATGAGATCGCTGGTCATGGCGGGGCGGCGGGGAGGAAATGTCGGATTATCCCACTGCTTCGATGGATATGCAGTTCCGGAGAGTCATTCCTTTTGATTACCTGATTATGTCTTTCCTTCAGGAAGCTAGGTTTTTAGCGCCTCCGGCGCGGTATTTCCATGCCGGGGGTGCCCGGCAACACGTCAGGGGGCTTGTCTTGCCAAGCCCCCCGACACCCCCAAGTCGCGCCCGATCAGCCGCCCCGCTACGCGGGGTTCCTTGCGATGCTCGTTTTTCCGGGGGCGCGGGACAACTCGGGCTGCGCCCTCAAACACGTCCCGCGCCTGACCCCGGAAAACCTGCGCTTCTCAGCGGCTTCAGGGCAGAGCGTGCTAATCAGCGCCTTTGTTGCTCAGGCTTCCTGAAGCAGAGACATAATCAGGTTTTATTAATGGGTATGTGTCTGTAGCCATTTATTTGAAAAGGTTTCATCTATATACATATATTGGTATTGACTGCGGCTTCGGCCCGGTTGAGGGCACAGGCCTGCCGACTGGCAGGGATCCGGACGGATGGGTCTGGGCGCGGATACGAAGCGGATCCGTTTTGCGGGCATCAATCCGGCTAAAAACCGCAATGGCACATGCATGGAAGAAACTGGTCTATGGGTAATCAACAGACGCTGGTAAATTGCATATGACTTTCAAAAGGAGTAGCCAATGGTCCTGCCTCGCCTTGCCCTGTGCGTGATCGCGGTGCTTGCATCTGCTTCGGTGCATGCGAAAACCCTGGTGGTGTGCACCGATGCCAACCCGGAAGGCTTCGACGTTGTCCAGTTCAATTCGCTGGTGACCACCAACGCCTCTGCCGATGTGCTGTTCAACCGCCTGGTCGAATTCGATGCCGCCAGTGGCGAGCTGAAACCTGGGCTGGCCGAGCGCTGGACGGTCAGCGAGGACGGCAGAGTGCTGACCTTCACGTTGCGCCGCAACGTCGCGTTCCACACGACGGACTATTTCAAGCCAGGCCGCTTGCTCAATGCCGATGATGTGGTGTTCAGCTTCCAGCGCATGCTCGACCCGGCCCATCCCTGGTTTGCCACGGCGCGAAACGGCTATCCGCACGCGCAATCCTTCCAGCTGGGCAAGCTGGTGAAACGTGTCAGCAAGCTGGATGCGCACACCGTGCAGTTTGAATTGACCGACGCTGACGCTACCTTCCTGCCCCTTCTGAGCATGGGCTTTGCCTCGATCTACCCGGCCGAGTACGCGACAAAGCTGCTGCAGGCCGGCACGCCGGAAAAACTCAACGGCCAGCCAGTCGGCACGGGGCCATTCATATTCCGATCCTTCCAGAAGGATGCCGTGGTCAGGTATGACGCCAACCCGCAGTATTTCGCCGGCCGGCCCAGGGTCGACAAGCTGGTTTACAGCATCACGCCCGATGCCAGCGTGCGTGTCCAGCGCGTGAAAGCGGGCGAATGCCAGATTGCGCTGGCGCCCAAGCCGCTCGATGCGGTTGCCGCGAAAAGCGATCCGAAACTGACCGTGCTTGGAACCGAGGCGTTTGCAACGGCCTTCATTGCGCTCAATACCCAGCACAAGCCCTTTGACAATGTGCTGGTGCGCCAGGCCGTAAACCATGCCTTTGACCGAGCTTCGTATCTGAAATCGGTATTCAGCGGCACGGCGCAGCCAGCGCGCAATATTTTCCCGCCGGCCACCTGGAGCAGCGCGAAGGCCTTGCCGGGCTATGACTACGACCCCGCCAGGGCGCGCGAACTGCTGGCCAGGGCTGGTTATCCGGACGGTTTCAGCACGACCATCTGGGTGCGCCCGGCCGGCAGTGCACTCAACCCGAACCCGAAGCTGGGCGCCGAAATGCTGCAGTTTGATCTGGCGAAAGTCGGCATCAAGGCCGAAATCCGCACGATCGAATGGGCCGAGCTGATCCGGCGCGCCAAGGCTGGTGAGCACGATCTGCTGTTCATGGGCTGGTCGGGCGACAACGGCGACCCGGACAACTTTCTCACCCCACAATTCAGCTGCGCGGCGGTACAGTCGGGCACCAACTTTGCCCGCTTCTGCGACCGCGAACTGGATCGCCTGATTGCAGCTGGCAAACGCAATGCCAATCGCTCGGTGCGCAGTGTCGCCTACGGCAAGGCGCAGCAACTGATTCGCGACGAGGCGCTGTGGTTGCCGCTGGCGCATCCGACCAGCTTCGTGCTGACGCAAAAGAATGTTTCGGGCTACACGGTCAATCCCTTTGGCCGGCAGGATTTTTCCGGCGTCAGCCTGCGCTGATCCGCTTTCATGAACTGCGCGCGGCTGCGATCGATCCTGCTGCGCGTTCTCATTTGTTGCACTGACAGGGCCACATCATGCACATCGCAACACGGCTGGCGCACGCCGGCCTGGGTGAAGACCCGCGCACCGGCGCCATCAGCACGCCGATTTACCAGACCGCCACCTTTGCCCATCCGGCGCTGGGCGAGAGCACCGGTTTCGACTACAGCCGCTCATCCAACCCGACCCGGCTCACGCTGGAAGAGTCGGTCGCCCGCATCGAAGGCGCGCATTCGGCCTATGCCTTCGCCAGCGGGCTGGCTGCACTGTCGACCGTGCTGGGACTGTTCAGCCAGGGTGACCATCTGATCGTGGCCGAGGGCTGTTATGGTGGCACGTCGCGCCTGCTGGACCAGGTGTTTGCGCGTTTCGGCATCACGGTAAGCTACGTTCCGGTGATGGATACCGCCGCGTTTGCCGCTGCCATCCGCCCCGAAACGCGCGCCATCCTCATCGAATCGGTGAGCAATCCCTGTCTGTGGGTGCCGGATTTCCGTGCGCTGGTCGCGCTGAAAACAGAACACGATCTGCTGCTCTTCGTCGACAACACCTTCCTCACGCCATACTGGTTCCGACCGCTCGAAGAGGGCGCCGATCTGGTCCTGCATTCTGCGTCGAAATATCTGGCCGGACACAATGACACGATTGCCGGGCTGGTCGTCGTGCGTGATGCGGAGCTCGCCGGGCGCGTTGCCTTTCTGCAGAATGCGGTCGGTGCCGTACTGGGCCCGCAGGATGCCTGGCTCACGCTGCGCGGCCTGAAAACATTGGCCCTGCGCCTTGAGGCGCAGCAGGCGAATGCATTGCGCGTTGCCCAGTGGCTGAAGGAGCATCCGGCCGTGACGGCCGTTCACTACCCGGGCCTGCCCGATGACCCCAATCATGTGCGCCTTGGCGATCTTGCCAGCGGCCATGGTGCCATCCTGTCCTTCTCGGTCGCCGATGCAGAACAGGTTGGCCAGCTAATCGCGCGCCTTCGGCTGATACCGTATGCCGAGAGCCTTGGCGGCGTGGAAAGCCTGATTACCGTTCCGGCAATTCAGACGCATGCGAATCTGGCACCTGAAGAGCGCGAACGGTTGGGCGTCCGTGATACGCTCTTGCGCCTGTCGCTGGGTATCGAAGATGCCACTGATCTGATCGCCGATCTTGCCCAGGCCCTTGCCGCAGACTAGAAGGGGCAAGCACAGCCCATCCCCGCTGTTACCGGCGATGCCGTACATGCCCCAACCGCAAAAATCATCTTCAAAACCCTCTGAGCCCGGAACCGCTTCATGACCTCTGCCGCTTTTGACTTCATCGACCGCACTGACACCGCCAGCCTGAAGTGGGACAAATATCGCGGGCGCGACATTCTGCCGCTGTGGGTCGCCGACATGGATTTTGCCGCGCCGCCCGCCGTGCTGGCTGCGATCGGCGAGCGTCTGCAGCATGGTGTGCTCGGCTATACCAACCCACCAGATTCGCTGGTCGAGGCGGTGATCGAGTATGCCCGCGCGCACTACGGCTGGGCGATCGAAGCGGACTGGTTTGTCTGGCTGCCCGGCCTTGTGCAGGGCCTGAACCTGGCCTGCCGTGCGGTTGGGCAGGCGGGAGATGCAGTGCTGACCGCCACGCCGGTCTATCCGCCTTTCCTGCGTGCACCGGGGCTGGCCGAACGCGAGCTGATTACCGTGCCGCTGGAAGACAAGGGCGACTACTGGGGCTGGGATTTTGCAAAGCTGGAAGCCGCGATTACGCCGGCAACCCGCTTGCTGCTGCTGTGCCACCCCCATAACCCGGTAGGCCGCGCATGGAGTAGGCTGGAGCTTGATACCTTGCTGTGTATTGCAAGGCGGCACAATCTTGTCGTCTGCTCGGATGAAATCCATTGCGATCTGCTGCTGGACGATGGCCTGCAGCACACGCCCTTTGCCAATCTTGATCCCGAGTTTGCCCATCAGACGATCACTCTGCTGGCACCGTCGAAAACCTGGAACCTGCCGGGGCTCGGGTGTTCGCTGGCCCTCATCCCCGATCCGGCGCTGCGGGCGCGCTTTCGCCGCGAAATGGCCGGGCTGGTGCCGTCGGTCAACCTTTTCGGCTATATCGCCGCCGAAGCGGCCTACCGTGACGACGGCCGCTGGCACGCCGAGCTGCTGGACGTGTTGCGAGTCAATCGCGCCTTGCTGGCAGACGCCTTCGCCGGCAGCCCGCTCAAGCTGACGATTCCGCAGGCGACGTATCTGGCCTGGGTCGATGCGCGCAGCATCGACGCGGAAAACCCGCTGCCGCAGTTCGAGGCGCTGGGTGTCGGTCTCTCGGACGGCCGTGATTTTGGTTTTCCGGGTTATTTGCGGCTCAATTTCGGCTGCCCGACCGCGACATTGCAGCAGGCGCTCGAACGCATGAAGCCGCTGTTGCATCCGGTCGGGAGCTGAGTTTACCCGCGCTGGCCGGGTTTTGTTGCTGCTCGTCTGCGTCAACAGCGCCTGAAATCGCCAGGGGTTTGCACTAGCGCCAGGAGCGCGCCCGACAAGCGCTTCGGCCCACCACAGGAGAATTCAAGCAATGAGCCACACCAAGCCGGAAGCCGGCGCTTCCGCTTCGCCGCCTGCTCCGGCGGCCGTCAGCTTCTGGCAGGCTTTCCGCTTCTGGCTGCAGCTGGGTTTCATCAGCTTTGGCGGCCCGGCCGGGCAAATCGCCATCATGCACGAGGAACTGGTCGTGCGGCGGCGCTGGATTTCCGAGCGCCGTTTCCTGCATGCACTGAACTACTGCATGGTGCTGCCGGGGCCGGAGGCGCAGCAGCTGGCTACCTACATCGGCTGGCTGATGCATCGTACCCTTGGAGGTATTGTCGCGGGAGCCTTGTTTGTATTGCCTTCGCTGCTGATACTCATTGGGCTTTCCTGGCTGTATTTTGCGCACGGCGAATCACCGCTGCTGGCGGGCCTCTTTTACGGCATCAAGCCGGCGGTCACCGCGATTGTGGTGCAGGCCGCGCACCGCATTGGCTCGCGCGCGCTGAAGAACAACTGGCTGTGGGGCATTGCCGCCGCCGCCTTTGTCGCCATTTTCGCGCTGAATGTGCCATTTCCGCTGATCGTGCTGGCGGCGGCACTCATCGGCTATCTGGGCGGAAAGCGCTGGCCGGCGGTATTTCGCACCGGTGGCGGGCATGGCAGGGCAGGCGTTTCACACGGCCCGGCGCTGATCGACGACGATATGCCCACTCCGGTGCATGCACGCTTTTGCTGGCGCAGGCTGGCGCTCGTCATTGCCAGTGGCGTGCTGCTGTGGGCTCTGCCAATGGCGGTGCTGACGCTGGTATATGGCTGGAGTCACACGCTGACGCAGATGGGCTGGTTCTTTACCAAGGCGGCGCTGCTGACCTTTGGTGGCGCCTACGCGGTGCTGCCCTATGTGTATCAGGGCGCCGTGGTGCACTATGGCTGGCTGAGCCCGGTGCAGATGATCGATGGCCTTGCGCTGGGCGAAACCACGCCGGGGCCGCTGATCATGGTGGTGGCCTTCGTCGGTTTTGCCGGTGGCTACAGCCAGGCGTTTTTCGGCGCGGATAATGCCGTGCTGGCGGGGGCTGTTGCGGCGTGCCTGGTGACGTGGTTTACCTTCCTGCCTTCCTTTCTTTTCATTCTGGCCGGCGGACCTCTCGTCGAATCCACGCATGACGAGCTGAGCTTCACCGCGCCACTGACGGCCATTACTGCCGCCGTGGTCGGCGTGATCCTGAATCTGGCGCTGTTTTTTGCCTGGCATGTGCTGTGGCCGCATGGGATTGCGGCCCAGCCGGACTGGTCGGCGCTGCTGATTGCGCTGGGGGCGCTGCTGGCCTTGTTCCGCTTCAGGTGCGGCGTGATGCCGGTGATTGCCGTGTGTGCGCTCGCCGGCCTGTTGCTGCGCCTGTTCCTGCCTTCCTGATTGCGCAAACTGGCTGGCCGGGCTTGTTGCAGGGCCCGGCCAGACAGACGGCTTACTCCTTGGCGGCTGGCTTGCGTGCACGCGCCGGTGCGGCCTTGGCAGTGGCGGGTTTGGCTGTGGTCGGTTTCGGTGGTGCGGCCGAGGCCTGGCTTGCTGCTGTGCCGGTTTTGGCCCTTGTCCTGACTGTTGCCTTTGTGGCGGATTTGTTTGCTGCCTGGGGTTTGGCAGCGGCAGCCGGTTTGGACGCCGCTGCGGATTGGCCGGCAGGTGCAGCCAGCGCGGCAGTCGCATCGCGGTAGCCGGCAGCAATCCGGTTGGCGATCGACTTGGGCGAGAAATCCAGCGTGGCGCTCTGTTCTTCCGGCATGTTG
Source organism: Chitinilyticum aquatile DSM 21506 (assembly GCF_000430805.1). Lineage (GTDB taxonomy): Bacteria > Pseudomonadota > Gammaproteobacteria > Burkholderiales > Chitinibacteraceae > Chitinilyticum > Chitinilyticum aquatile. The sequence goes on from NZ_AUMS01000001.1 coordinate 43,671, forward strand.
TTGGTGATGACGACCGGGTGCTCGATCATGCTCAGGCGTTCGATATCCTGAAAGCCCGGCATGCCGAGGATGGGCGAGCCGGCGGGCAGTACCTTTTTCAGCTTGCGGGCCAGCTCGGCCAGCGCGTTGTAGTCTTCCATGCGCTCCATGTCGCCCAGCACCTTGTTGGAGAAGATGATCTCCAGCATGCGGTCCTGCACCTGGGGCAGGTTCTGTGGCACGAGCCCCTTGAGCGGGAAGAGGTTGACAATCACGAAGCGGATCGGGCTCGCCGCCGGCAGGCCGTTGATCATCGCGCCCAGCGGGGCATTGTCGAACAGGCCGCCATCCCAGTAGTGCCGGCCGTCGATTTCAACCGCCGGGAACATCGGCGGAATCGACAGCGAGGCGATGACATGGTCTGCCGTGATGCGCTGGCCGTTGCGGTTGGTGAAGGTCACGATTTCGCCGCTTTCGATCTGGACGGCGGACAGCTGGACGATGGTGTCCGAGCTGTTGAGCTTGTCGAAATCAACGAGCTCGTGCAGCAGTTCGCGCAAAGGGTCGGGCGAGTACATCGCCGTCCAGTGCGGCATGTTCCAGAAGTCGGTGCGCAGCCGCGACATGTGCGGGTTGCCGAAGAGCGCGAGATTCTGCTCGACGATGTCGGGCGCGAAGGGAATCTGCGGCACCGTCAGCTTCTGCCACAGCGTTTCCAGCGCCGGCAGCGGATCGTCGCTGCGCGAGCCGACCAGCACGGCCGCATTGGCTGCGCCTATGGATACACCGGCCACCATCTGCACCGGAAGCATCTGTTTCTCGTGCATGTGGCGCAATACCCCCAGCTCGTACGCGCCCAGTGCCCCGCCACCCTGCAATAACAATGCGATCTGCTGCATGACAAACCTCCTGTGATTGGTGTCAGCAGGATAGCAGCCTTTGTTCAGATTGGTAGCGGCTTGAATCCGCCCGGCCGATCATGTGTCATGCGCTTTTGAGCTTCAGCTTCCAGGCAATGAAGAGTGCGATACCCGGCATCAGGAGGCCGAGCACCAGGGAGGCTGCGAGCAGCGGGCTGAGTTCGCTGTAGTTCGCTGCGGTGAGGATTGCGCCGCTGGCCGGGTCTTTCACTTCGCGGCTCAGCGTGAAAACCTGGTTGAGGTATTTGGTGCCGAGCTGGCTGGCGGAGAGCGCCAGATTGGTGAACGACGCCATCACGGCGAAATACGTGGCTTTCAGGTGCGCCGGTGCCGAGTTGGCGATCCATGCCAGCATCGGAATCATCGCGACCTGGCCGAAGGGCGATTCCAGCGCGGTATCGATGAGGGCAATGAAGCGGGCATCGACCACGCCACCGGTATGCGCCGCCGTCCAGTGGTGCAGGCCATGACTCATGCCCAGCATCGGCAGCGCGAGCAGTGCACCTGCCAGCGTGAGAAAAGCGATCACCTGCATCAGTGAGCGATCGGCCATGAAACGGCGGAAAATGAACATGCCGGCCAGCGTCAGCGCGCTGCCGATCAGCGACAATTGCGCGAGGAAAGCCTGGTCGAATTTCAGTTCATCGATCATCCACCAAGTCACGCCCGGCCCGGGCAGGGGCGTGGCGCGATACATGAAAATCACCAGCGCCGTGCCGACCAGCGTGATGCGCGCAGGGGCATCCAGCTCGCGCACCAGTCGCCAGAGCAGAAACCCGATGATCGCGAGCGAGCCGGCAAAAACAATTTCCTGCCCGTAACTCAGACGCGACACCCCCATTGCAATGCTGAAAAGCGCAAACAGCAGGCTGCCGCCAAGCACCCACCAGTTCGGCCGGGTGGTTTCCGCGCTGTGCTGCAGCAGCGCGAGTGCAGCATGGTGGCTGAGGCCGTGTGACTTGTGCTCCGCCAGCCGCCGCCGCTGCAGCCAGCCGTTCAGCAGCACGCCGGAGACGGAAACGAGCGGGATGACGAGCGCCAGCAGATAAACCTGCCGGTACAGCGCCGTTTTGGCCGCATCGGGCAGGGTGTCGGCATCGTTGAACAGCCACAGGTTCACGCCGCCTACCAGCACGCTGCCGCCAATCACGGCCACGCGCCCCAGGGTCTGCATGGTCGTGTGCATCAGCTTGATGCGTGCTTCATCAATCGGGCTGCCGTCGGGCAGGTGGCGCGGCACCGCTTCCACCGTCATTGCATCGGCCACGGCATCCTGCAGCATGAAACCCACCGGCATCAGGAGGGTGGCCAGCACGAACCAGGCGTTCACCGGCATCACTGCCGCCATGCCCTGCGGATTCCCGATCAGCCCGGCCATGATCAGGAGGCTCGCCGCCAGCAGTGTCGCGCCCAGATAGACCAGCCCGCTCTTGAAGCGCCACAGCAGATCGACCAGATGCCCCATCGGCATTTTCAGCGCCCAGGGAATGCCGGCCCAGAAACCCAGTGCCGCAAGAAACTCGGCCGACAGCCCAAGACGTTCCTTCACATAGAAGGTGCCGACAATGCCGGTGAGGCCCTGGATGCCAAAAGCCAGATACACCAGCAGGGGAGGCAGGTAGGAAAGCCGCATTTCGCGGCCCAGCGACAGGATGTTGCGGTCAAACCACTGCCAGAGCATGGGGTGTCTCGTCAATCGGGGAAAGCCATGCTAAGGGCGAAGGCCGGCGCATGCAAACCGGGAGTTGCGCTTGTTGCCGGAAGAGGACGGTGGGCGGGGCGGGGAAATGGGGTGTGGCAGACGAATCAGGCTGGAATGTCGAGGCAGATTTTGTGAAAATATGAATACATTGTGCCCTATACGCATGCAGCCACTTTGGATAAATGGCTGTGGAAACATACCCTGGATTATTAATCCTGAATGATGCGATTCAAAATGGCTGCCGAGCATGGGGGCAGTTGAAGCAGAAAATTTGACCTGATTATGTCTCTGTTTCAGGAAGTCAAAAGTTTAGCGCCTTTGGCGCGGTATTTTCATGCGCGATTCCGTCGCGCCGACGGGTTACTTTCTTTGCGTTGCCAAAGAAAGTAACCAAAGAAAGGCAAGCCCGGCCGGCAGCCCCTTCGGGGTTCCCTGCGATGCTCGTTTTTCCGGGGGTACGGGACAACTCGCCCTGCGGGCTCAGACACGTCCCGCCCCAGATCCCGGAAAAACTGCGCTTCTCGGCAGCCTTCAGGGCGGGAGCGTACTAAACGCTGCAATGGTTATTCTGTTTTCTGAAGCAGAGACAGAATCAGGGAATTTGAAACGGCACATGCCTGCAGTGAATGCTTCTTACTGGGCTGTTTATTTGCGCCGCCGGTGGGTCTGGTTATATCCAATGCTTTCTTCGTTCGAACGGTATAGCACGATCAGGTCGGATTCTTTCTGGCTGACTTCCTGCTTGTCGTCCGACTCATAAATGATTTCTTTCCTGATCGAAAAATCACTGAGTTGCTCCTTCGTGAAATCCTGTTCGACCAGGGCGTTGTTCCAGGAGCCAAAATAGCGGATCGAATGCCCAGCGCCCCCAATGTCCTTGCCAATGTAGATTTTTCCGTTAGGGAAGGTCAGCTTGTAGACCACATACTTGAATTTCATCGCGACTAATCCTTGTTCCAGAGTCGGCAAGGGAATGGGGCTTCTTTGCGGGGCGAGGATATTGTTCTGCACAAACACCTTGCCATGTGGAGCCACAAACAAAACGGCCGCTGATGCGGCCGTTTTGTTTGAACTGAGGATCAATCCTCCAGCGCTTCCTCGTCTTCGACTGCGCCACCGGCAACAATCGGTGCAGCGTTGCCGCCGATCTTGCCGCGGATTTTCTGCACGATTTCGTCGGCGACTTCCGGGTTGTCCTTCAGGTACTGGCGGGAGTTTTCCAGCCCCTGGCCGATCTTGTTGCCGTTGTAGCTGTACCAGGCACCGGCTTTCTCGACGATCTTGTGCGCGACGCCATGCTCGATGATTTCGCCCTCGCGGCTGATGCCTTCGCCGTAGAGAATGTCGAAGGTGACGACGCGGAAGGGCGGGGCGACCTTGTTCTTGGCGATTTTGACCTTGGTCTGGTTGCCGATGACTTCTTCGCCCTTTTTCACGGCGCCAATGCGGCGAATGTCGAGGCGCACCGAGGCGTAGAACTTCAGCGCATTGCCGCCGGTGGTGGTTTCCGGGCTTTGCCCCGGCATCATGTTGCCGATCTTCATGCGCAGCTGGTTAATGAAGATGACCAGGGTGTTGGTGCGCTTGATGTTGCCGGTGAGCTTGCGCAGTGCCTGGCTCATCAGCCGTGCCTGCAGGCCGACGTGGGTGTCGCCCATTTCGCCTTCGATTTCGGCCTTCGGTGTCAGGGCTGCGACCGAATCCACCACGATGATGTCGACGCCGCCGGAGCGCACCAGCATGTCGGCGATTTCCAGTGCCTGCTCACCGGTATCCGGCTGCGAGATCAGCATGTCGGAGACATTCACGCCGAGTTTCTGCGCATACACCGGGTCGAGCGCGTTTTCCGCGTCGATGTAGGCGGCGACGCCACCCATTTTCTGGATTTCGGCCACGACGTGCAGACATAGCGTGGTTTTACCGGAGGATTCCGGTCCGAAGATTTCGACAATCCGGCCGCGCGGCAGGCCGCCGACGCCGAGGCCGAGGTCAAGGCCGAGCGAGCCGGTGGAGACAACCTGCAGGTCATTTTCGATCTGGTTCTCGCCCATCTTCATGATGGCGCCCTTGCCGAACTGGCGTTCGATTTGTGCGAGTGCGGCGGCGAGTGCCTTGCTCTTGTTGTCGTCCATGCTTGCTCCAGACAGAGGTAATTGGTTGGTGTTGCGGATTATAGAACAATCGTTCTGTTTTGCAAACGGGTCTGTGTGCAGTGTGCAGAGGCGCCGCATTCAGCCACGCAGTTGCAGGGGAAAGAATCGGTGTGATGCAGCAAGCACAGACCCGGCTAGTCAAGCGTGAAGGAGAAGGTTGCGCCGCCCTCCGGCGCCGATTTGGCCCAGATGCGGCCGTGGTGGCGCTGGATGATGCGCTCGGCAATCGAGAGGCCGATGCCGTTGCCACTATGGTGCGAGCCGGATTTCAGCCGCTGGAAGGGCTTGAAGAGCTGGCTGGCCTGCGCCATGTCGAAGCCGCAGCCATTGTCGCTGACGTTGAAAATGGTCCTGTCCTGGTGCCGGGTGCAGTCGATGCGGATCAGCGGATTGCGCGTATCCCGCGTGAACTTGAGCGCGTTGTCGAGCAGGTTGTGCAGCACGATGCGCAGCAGTCGCCGGTCGGCGTGCGCCTGCATGCCGGGCATGATCTCGATGGTGACGTCGTGGTCGGGTTCCAGGATGCTGATTTCGTCGAACAGTTCCTGTGCGAGCGCACTGACATCGACCGGCTCCTGCTGCAGCTCGGCCTGCGAAAAGGCCTGCAGCGTGGCCAGGTCGTCCAGATGGCTGTGCATGCCCTGCATCGCGATCATCAGCTGCTGCAGATAGGTGCGGGTGCCAGCATCCTGCTGTCTGGCGGTTTCGTCCTGCAGTATCTGGCACAGACCTTCCATGCGTCGCAGCTGGCCGAGCAGATCCTGCGTGATGACTTCGCTGAGGCAGTCGGTTTCCTGCCGTGCCTGCGCCAGCGCCCGCGTGCGGTTTTCGACTACGTCCTCCAGATGCTGGCGGTAGTGCTCGAGCTCCAGTTCGCCGGTCTTGTGCTGGTGAATGTCGATCAGATAGCCGTGCAGGTAGCGCTCCTGCGCGCTGTCGGTGGTTGTATGGGCCAGCAGCAGCACCCAGTTGTCGGTGCCATCCGCCTTCTTCAGCCGGCATTCGAAGCGCTGCGGCGCGTGGCTGGCATTGGTCTGCCCAAAGAGCTGGTAAATCAGGTGGCGGTCATCCGGATGAACGACATTGGCGAGGAAGTTGTCCTCGTACCAGCTCGATAGCGGCAAGCCCAGCAGGGCTTCGGCCTGTGGGCCGATGTAGGTGAAACGCCACTCGCCCGGGCGCGCATCCCAGGGAATGACACTGCTGTTTTCCACCAGCCGGCGGAAGCGGTTTTCGCTGGCGCGCAATGCTTCTTCGGCCTGGCCGCGGCTGATGATGTCGGCTTCGAGCTGCAGGTTTTTTTGCTCCAGATCGCCAATGAGCTGGCGCAGCGACTGGCGCGTGGTTTCGAGTGACAGGCCAAGCTCGCCCAGTTCATCGTCACGGGCCCAGGTGAAGGCTTCATCAAGCTCGTGGCGTGCCAGCTGGCCGGACTGGCGCAGCAGGCGCTGCAGGGGGGTGAGCAGGCGGGCATTCAGCAACACATAGATCAGGCCGATGCTGATGATGGCTTGCACGGCAACAGAAATGATGTACTGGCGCTGTTTGCGCTCCAGTGCCTGGATGCCGGGGCCGTTGTCCATTTCCAGCGTAACCTTGCCGATCTGCTGGCCCTCGCGGATGACCGGCTCGGTGTCGCTGCTCAGACTGTGACTTCGGCGCTCCGGGTGATTGGCTGTCAGGAAGGTATCCCCGCCGCCGGAGTTGTCCACTACGGTGATCCGCACGATGCGCGGGTCGTTCATCATCGAGTCGATCAGTGGCTGGCCGGCGTCCGGCGAGAGATTCCACAGCGGGTCCTGCATGCCCAGCGCCAGCAGTTCGGTGAGCCGGCGGTGTTCGTGCGCGAATTGCTGGTTCAGATTGCGCAGTTCGGCCTGCATGCCGAAATAGCCGTTGATGGTCGCCGGCAGCAGAAGGCCGAACAGGACAGCAAGAATGATGGCTGCACGGAGTGTGAAACGCATTCGCAATCAGGTCGGTTGGCTGCGGAAGCCCTAGTGTAGTGCAAGCGGCTGACACACGCTGTAGTGAAACAGCACGTGCTGTAGCAAAAATGCTTGCACCAGCATGCACCGGTTTTGATGCCGGGCAGGGAAGGGGCGTGTTTTGCTGCACGGCAGCAGTGCGCGCGGCATAATTGGCCGGGTTTTCAGGGGAGACAAGAACATGAAAGTCATCGTGCTCGGAGCAGGGGTGATCGGCGTGACGTCAGCGTGGTTTCTGGCGAAGGCCGGCCATGAGGTTACCGTGATCGAGCGCGCGCAGGAGCCGGCGCGCGAAACCAGTTATGCCAATGGCGGGCAGATTTCCGTGTGCCATGCCGAGCCGTGGGCGAACCCGAAAGCACCGTGGAAAACGCTGCAGTGGCTGGGCGAGGAAGATGCACCGCTGCTGTTCCGTTTCAAATTTGACTGGAACCAGTGGCGCTGGGGCCTGCGCTTCCTGCAGCAATGCACGCCGGAGCGTGCACGTTTCAACCTGCAGAATCTGGTGCGTCTGGGGCTGTTCAGCCGCGATACGCTGCAGGCTGTGCGCGGCGAGCTGGGCTTGTCGTACGACGAGCGAACGGAAGGAATTCTGCACTACTACACCGACGAGGCTGATTTCAACGCCGCGATTCCGGCCGCCGCGCTGATGCGTGAAGTGGGGCTGGACCGGCAGGTGAAATCCGCAGCCGAATGTCTGGCGATCGAACCTGCCTTGAAGCACTCGCGCCGCCCCATCGTCGGCGGCACCTACACACCAAGCGACGAATCGGGCGATGCGCGCAAGTTCACCAACGAGCTGGCGAAACACGCCGAAGCGCTGGGCGTGACATTCCGCTACGACTGCGCGATCGACGGGTTTAATGCTGAAGGCGGCGATGTAAAAAGCGTGCGCGTGCATACCCCAGAAGGTAAAGAAGTGCTCAGCGCCGATCGCTTTGTCGTGTGTCTGGGCAGCTACAGCCCGCTGTATCTGGCGCCCTTGGGCGTCACGCTCGACATCTACCCCGCCAAGGGCTATTCGGCGACGATTCCGGTCGGCCCCGAACACGAGGCTCCGACAGTCAGCATGACCGACGATGGCTACAAGCTCGTGTTCTCCAGACTGGGTGATCGCCTGCGCGTGGCCGGCACCGCCGAATTCAACGGTTACAACCTTGAACTGAATGAAATCCGCTGCAAGGCACTGATCGCGCGCACCAGCGAAATCTTCCCCAATGGTGGCGATTACGCCAACGCCGAATTCTGGACCGGCCTGCGTCCAGCCACGCCGGGCAATCTGCCCTATATCGGCAGCACGCGCTACCCCAGCCTGTGGCTGAACACCGGTCACGGCACGCTGGGCTGGACCGAATGCTGTGGCTCCGCCAAGGCGATTGCCGACTTGATCGATGGCAAGAAACCCGAGGTCGATTACCCCTTCGTGCAGGGGCTGTAAATGATCTACGGTGCGGCACGGCTAGTGCTGCACCGTATTCGCGGCTAAAGTCAGCATCTGGTCAAGCAATCAACAGGAACAGGAACATGATCAAGAACGTGATTTCCGACATGGACGGCGTGGTCTACCGCGGCAAGCAGCTCATTCCCGGCGCGCAGGCCTTTGTCGACCGCATGCTGGCAGCCAAGATTCCCTTCCTGTTTCTGACCAACAACGCCGAACAGACGCCGTATGACCTGAAACTGAAGCTCGAATCGCTGGGCGTGCACGGCCTGACGGAAGACAACTTCATCACCGCCGCGATGGCCACGGCGATGTTCCTGAAAAACCAGAAGGACCGCGCCAAGGTCTACGTGATCGGCGGCGGCGGGCTGATCAATGAACTCTACAACGTCGGCTTCTCGATCTCGGAAAGCAAGCCGGACTACGTGGTCGTCGCCAAATCGACGACCTTCAGCTTCGAGCAGATGAAGAAGGCGGTGCGCTTTATTGACCAGGGCGCCAAATTCATCGGCACCAACCCGGACATGATCGACCCGGTCGAAGGCGGCAACGAGCCGGCGGCCGGCACCATTCTGGCGGCGATTGCTGCTGCTACCGGCAAGAAGCCCTACATCGTCGGCAAGCCCAATGCGCTGATGATGACGCTGGCGCTCAGAAAGCTCGGCGCACACCCGGACGACACCCTGATGGTGGGCGACCGGATGGATACCGACATCGTCGGCGGCATGGAGGCCGGCATGAAAACTGCGCTGGTGCTCTCGGGCGTGACGACGACCGACATGATCGACCACTTCCCCTACAAGCCTGACTACGTGTTCAATGATGTCGGCGAGATCGTGCTGGACAAGCTTTGATTTTTTCTTGGGTATCGGTCCGGAATCCTTTCTGGTAAAGGGATCTGGGTCAATACTATGCCGTGTATGTGGTTTTGCGTGATCGACGGGATTGGGAGAGGGTGATGTCTGCATGTCCTTGTGGAAGCAAGCTGGAATACGCAGTCTGCTGTGGCCCGATCATCGCGGGTGCGCCAGCGCCCAGTGCCGAAGCGCTGATGCGTTCACGCTATGCGGCCTTCGTTCTTGGCGAACTCGACCATGTCGAACGCACACATGCGCCGGAAGTGCGCGATGATTTCAACCGGGCAGAGGCGGAGCGCATCGCGCAGGCTCGAAATCCGCCGTGTTGAAGTCACCGGAGATGAAGCAAAAGTTGAGTTTGTAATCCGTTTCCGGCGCAACCAGCAGGACATGATCCAGGCCGAGCTGGCAAGCTTCCGCCGTGACAACGGACTCTGGCTCTATGTTTCGGGTGACTTCAACCCGCAGATTACCCAGCGGAACGTGAACAAAGTGGGGCGGAATGATCCCTGTCCCTGCGGGTCGGGCAAGAAGGCTAAAAAATGCTGCGGCACAACGACCGAACTCGCTTGAGGGAACGGGGATGACGCACCGGTTCAGGTGTACCGCATGTGGCCAGTGCTGTTTTGGCCAGTTGCCGTTGACGCTCGACGACGCATTGGCCAATGCCGGCCTGTTTCCGCTTGCGATGATCTGGACGCCCTTGCGCAAGGGGGCGAAAGATCATGCTTCTGTCGCCCGCCTGGGGGTGACGATCAGGGTAACCCCGAAGGATGAACTCGCGGTTCTGATTGTTCCTACCGCTTACATTCCGCCTGACCAGCCTTGCCCGGCGCTGGGGGAGGACCGGCTCTGCAGCATTCATTCGCACAAGCCGCTGCGTTGCCGAACCATGCCGTTTTACCCGTACCGGGAAGAGCAGTTCCAAGGTGAGATGCTGTCGCCGCGCAAGGGCTGGCAGTGCGATGTTTCGGATGCCGCTCCCATTGTCTTTCATGAACGAAAGGTGCTGGAACGTGCCGATTTCGAGAATGAGCGCAACGCGATTCTGCTGCAAAAACCGGTGATCAAGGCTTACGCCGATTACATGCTGAAATACTCGCCTTTCCTTGTGGCGGATCTGGCAAAGGCGGCCATGAAAAGGCAGGGAGGGCAGGTTGTCAGTAGCTTGTCTTCATTTCTGACCGCAAGCCGAAATCCACAGGCGAAGCAGATTGCAAACCTGCAAGCGCAGGCCTTGGGGCGAGCCCTGGCGCTTACCGCAGGTGTGCAGGAATATGCCGATTATGCTGCCAGCTATGGCGGGTGGAAAAAGGAAATGGATTACCTCGCGGCTCGCTGAGCATGCAATCGCAATCCGTGGCACAGATCCGCTCCCCGGAAACAACAGCCGCCCTGCCTTCGGCAACCCCATGCAGCCCCTGATGAAAGGGCGGAATCACATCCCCATATAGCGCCCAGGCCGGTGATTGATGGCAATCACCAGATTCAGCGCGAGGGCGCCGGCAATCGACAGCAGCATCTGCTGCGGGCTGGCGAGGAAGATGCCAGCGAACAGGATGGCCAGATCGAAGCCCAGCTGCACATGCCCGGCGCGCCAGCCGCGGCGCTGCTGCAGGTAGAGTGCCAGCACGGTTACGCCGCCGAGGCTGGCGCGATGGCGTACCAGCATCAGGATGCCTGCGCCGGCGAGCAGTCCGCCCATGATGGCGGCAAACAGCGGGTTGAGGGAGCCGAAACTCAGCCAATGCGGCAGCCAGCCGGTCAGGAGCGACAGCGTGCCGATGGCGGCAAAGGTCTTCAGCGTGAATTCGGCGCCCAGTGTGCGCCAGGCAAACAGGTAGAAGGGCACGCTGATGATGAAAAACACCGCGCCATACGCCCAGTGCGTGGCGTAGTGGATCAGGAAGGCGATGCCGGTGACGCCGCCGGTGAGCAGCTTCGCATGCTGGAAAAACTGGATGGCCAGCGCCATGAACAGCGCGCCGGTCAGCACGCCCTGCAGGTCTTCGAACAGGCTGTGTCGTCGAGACATGGTACGTGCTCCTCGTTGGCGGGGAGGTGAGCATAGTGCAGGCGGGTGCTTTTGGCTGTGCAGGAAATCCGCAGTAGGGTGTTATGTGGCGATGGCCGTGCCGGGCTTATGGGTATATGTCTGTAGCCATTGCAGATAAATGGCTACAGACATATCGGTTGCCGTGTATCAGGCCGCCGCTTCGTACCAGTTCTTGCTGCGGTTTACCACTGCGACTACCGCCAGCATGATGGGTACTTCGACCAGCACGCCGACGACAGTCGCCAGCGCCGCGCCGGACTGGAAGCCGAACAGGCTGATCGCGGCAGCGACCGCCAGCTCGAAGAAGTTCGAGGCGCCGATCAGTGCCGACGGGCCGGCCACGCAGTGCGCCACGCCGAGTTTTTTGTTGAGCACATAGGCCAGTCCCGAGTTGAACACCACCTGGATCAGGATGGGCACCGCCAGCAGCGCGATCACCAGCGGCTGCTTGAGGATCTGCTCGCCCTGGAAGGCAAACAGCAGGACCAGTGTGGCCAGCAGGGCACAGAGCGAAAACGGCTGGATGCGCTTCAGTGCCGTATCCAGGCCGCCGTGCGCGATCAGTACTTTGCGCGCCAGCTGGGCGAGGATGACCGGAATCACGATGTAGAGGCCGACCGATACCAGCAGCGTATCCCACGGCACGGTGATGGCCGAAATGCCCAGCAAGAGACCGACAATCGGCGCAAAGGCGACCACCATGATGGCATCATTCACCGCCACCTGGCTCAGCGTGAAGTGCGGCTCGCCTCGTACCAGCTGGCTCCAGACAAACACCATCGCGGTACACGGTGCTGCAGCCAGCAGAATCAGGCCGGCAATGTAGCTGTCGATCTGTGCCGCTGGCAGCCACGGAGCGAAGAGCTCACGAATGAATAGCCAGCCCAGCAGCGCCATCGAAAACGGCTTGACCAGCCAGTTCACGAACAGCGTTACACCGATGCCGCGCCAGTGCTGGCCGACTTCTTTCAGCGCGGCGAAGTCGATTTTCATCAGCATCGGGATGATCATCACCCAGATCAGGATGCCGACCGGCAGATTGACGCGGGCAATCTCCATGGCACCCAGTGCCTGGAAGGGCGCGGGGGCCAGTTGGCCGAGCACGATGCCAACGACGATGCACAAGGTCACCCACAGCGTGAGATAGCGTTCGAATACGCCCAGTGCAGGCTGGCTCATTATGCGTTCACCCCGTTCAGGACATCCGGCTCGCCAATCGCCCGAATATTGGCCAGGTGCTCGATTTTCTCGTCTGGCAGGCTGACCAGCAGCTCGATGCGGTGCTTGATCTGGCAGAAAATCTGCGCAAAGGAGTGGCGCTTTTCTTCATCGGTTTCGCCGTGCGGGTCATCGTAGCCCCAGTGCGCGGTGATCGGGTGGCCCGGCCAGACCGGGCATTCTTCGTTGGCCGCATTGCCGCAGACCGTGATGATGATGTCCATCTTCGGCGCGTCTTCACCCTCGAACACATCCCACGATTTGGAATACATATAGCCGGTATCGTGACCGATTTTCTGCAGCAGCTCGATGGCAAAGGGATTGGGCTGCGTGCCGGGCTTGCTGCCGGCGCTGAAGGCCTGGAAGCGCTCGCCGCCGAGGTGGTTCAGCAGGCCTTCCGACATGATGGAACGTGCCGAATTGGCGGTGCAGAGGAACAGGACGTTGAATTTCTTGCTCATGATGATCCCTGGTTTGGTGTGTGTTTATTCTGGAATGTCGGCTCGGGCTTTTCAGCAGCAGCCCGATCCGGGGGTGCAGCACGACATATCGCCCAGCTTGATACGCGGTTTTTCCGCAGCAGGCAGCGGCGCGCAGCAGGCCGAGTTTGCCGCGGCAGTCTCGCCCCGATTAAACGTGGGCACTGTTGCAAGCGTGTGATACGCCTCCCAGGCGATGCCGGACGGATCGCGCACCCAGTGCTTGTCCGATTCGGCGTAGCAGCAGGCGGTGCCTTCCTGGCTGAGGATCTCGCTGGCGGTCGCCTGCAAACGACCATGCAGTTCGGTCAGTTCCTCATCGCTGTCCACCTGGATGCCGAGGTGATCGACGCCAACCGCCGCGCCGCGGGCAGAAATGGCGAAATTGATGCGCGGATCGTCGATTTGCCACTTGGCATAGTCGGGATGCGCCACCGTGGGCGTACAGCCGAACAGGGCGCTGTAGAAGGCGATACTTTGTTCAAGGTTGTCGACGGCAACGTGGACGTGAAAGCGTTTCATGGCGGGCTCCGGGTGATCAGTCGCAAGGAGGGTTGCAGCAGGGCGGTGCGGGCGTGCAGGGCTGGCCGGCACAGCAGTTTTCGGTCAGGTAGGCGAGCAGCTCGTTCATCGCCGTGTAGTTGGCCGAGTAGTAAATGAAGCGGCCTTCCTGGCGGGACGTCACCAGTCCGGCGTGGCTGAGCTCTTTCAGGTGGAAAGACAGCGTGGCTGGCGCAACCTGAAGCTGCTCGCCAATGCGGCCGACCGCCAGCCCCCCGGAGCCAGCGGCTACGAGGGTGCGGTAGATGGCGAGGCGGCTTTCCTGCGCCAGTGCGGCGAGAAGGGGGACGGCGGTTTTGATTTCCATGATTCTATGATTATCGAAATATTGATATATGGCAAGCCCAATTTTCGATTAACTAGCAACGGAAATCCTAGTTGCGCAACAGTCGCTGGTAATAGTAACGGCAATACTGTTATTGGTATGCCTCTGTAGGCATTTGTCTGCAAAGGCTTTGTGCTGATAGGAGTGGTGGCGTAAAGGAATCTTGTTAAGATATTGCCCTTGCTGAAATCGCGACGGTTTATTTTTGTCAGGCAAGGGAGTAGCGTTCAGTTCTGCTTCGGGCCAGATTTCTTGCGAGGAGTTCTGTGATGCTTTCCCTGTCGGCATTGTGGCGTGAACCGGTCAACCGCGTGGGTCTGTCAGCCTTGCTGGTGTTTGCGCTGGCGCCCCTGTTCCTGCCTTTCGGACTGCTCGATTTTGTCGGCCATAGCCTGTTCCGGATGGATGAGACCTTCCGGGTGTTCAATCTGGCTTTCTCGCAGGTGTTCCGGGCCGAGGACGCGCGTTTTTCCCTCTATGATCTGGCCATCCTGCTGTATGTGTTGAGCCTGCCAGTGGTGCCGCTGGCGTTGCTGTCCCGTAGTTGCGCCGCCTGTGTGCTGCTGTTCCTGCCCTTGCTGGCCACCATGCTGCCGTGGCCGGCGCTGGCAATGACACTGCAGGCCATGCAGCAAAGTCCGGATATGGCGACCATGCCGGCTGATCTGGCCAGCTCGCTGGCTGAACGGGTGCGCATCGGCCCGGCAGCGGCTTTGATGCTGCTGTGCAGCCTGATTCTGCCCGGCCTCGGAATCGGAAAATGGCTCGCCAGATCCCGCAGGCAGGCTGCCGACGGTGTCGTGTAGTCAACCCCGCTTTGCTGCCGGAGCTGCCATGCCCGCCGATCTTTCCCTTGTTCCTCTGACGATTGATCATGCTGCCGATTTTCTGCCGATCTGGTCCGACCGGGAGGTAACGCGCTTTACCTATGTGCGCGATGTCGCGACGCTGGCGGATTGCCGCGCGCGCATCGCCTGGATACTGGAACATGGCAGCGATGTCGGGCCTTTCGTGCTGCAGTCGGGTGGGCAGGTGGTCGGGCTTGCCGGTGCCGTTCGCCTGCCGCAGCCCGGCGAGTTTTCCGCGTATTACCATCTGGCGCGCCAGTATTGGGGGCAGGGGCTGGGCAGCCGCGCGCTGGCGGCCTTGCTGCACTGCCTTTTCCTGGAATGCGACGCGCGCTGCGTGCGTGCGGAGGCCGTGAAGGACAATCTGGCCAGCTGGCGCCTGATGGAGCGCAACGGCATGCGGCGCACCGGCTTGCAGCCGGGCGGGTTTGCCCGCGATGGTGCGGTGTATGACCTCTTTGACTATGCCATCCACCGCGAAGCGTTTATGCACCCTGCCTGATTGGCCGGTGCCTCTGCCGGTGTTGCGCTGCATTCAGGTGGTGTTCAGCGCCGGGGCCGTAGCATGACCTTCATACCGGAACTGCGCGACCGGCAATTTGCCCGCGCGCAGCTCTTGCTGAACGGATCATGGAGGGCTTGCAATGAAAAAATGGATACTGGCCGCGGTTTTGCTGTGTGCTGGCGTCGGCGCTGCGGCGGCTGACGTCGGTGTGTCGGTGAATATTGGCGACCCGAATTTCTATGGACGCATCACGATCGGCAATTACCCGCCACCGCAGCTGATCTACCCACAGCCGGTGGTCATCATGCAGCCGCGGGCGTATTACGAACCGCTTTACCTGCGCGTGCCGCCGGGCCATGCACGCAACTGGGGGCGCTATTGCGGGCGCTACAGTGCGTGCGGCAGGCCCGTTTATTTTGTCCGCGACAGCTGGTACCGGAATGTGTACGCGCCACGCTACCGCAGCGAGCACTGGCAGCGGCATGGACACGACCGCTGGGATGACGATGATCGCCGGCATGGCGGCAAGCGCGGGCATGACAGGTACCGGCACGGACGCGATGACTGATTCGTCTCATACGGGGCTGTGCGGCGCTCCGGGCAAAAAAACACCTGCCTTGCGGCAGGTGTTTTTGCGTGCGGCAGCCGGGTGCAGGCTTCGCGTCAGCCGGCGGCAGGCGGTTCGTTCCCGCTCTCGGCCGGTGTGGCAGCTGCCGCTTCGGGTACCGGTGCAGCCTTGTGTTTGCGGCGGGCCAGCATATATGTGAGCAGCGCCACCGCCAGCACGATGCCCCACAGTGGCCAGAGCATGGCCAGGACGATGGCGAATTGCTGCAGCCCTTGCCAGCCGCTGCCGAACGCTTCGCCCAGTTTGGCGGAAAAGCCCGGCTGCAGCTCGCGCTCGATGGCGTTCAGGTCATCCTCGGTGCTCTTGCTGATGGCCACGGGCTGGTAGAGCGCGATGGTGATGGTGCTGAAGGCTACCTGATCAGCGAATTCTTTTTCGGCGATCAGGGCTTCATCACGGTCGGCCTGCGCGTCCTGCCGCGCGGTGATCGCGGCGGTCTTTTCGCCGGCCTTGCCCTGGCCCTCCGCCACGTCGGCAAGCTGCTGCTGTGCCTGCTGGTTGCGCCGCTGTGCGAGTGTTTCGCGCAGCAGGGCAAATTGTGCATCCTGGGCGGTGAAGGTGCGCTGGTCGAGGAACACGATCTGCCCGGCCAGGTCGCGCAGGAACTGCTGGGTGCGTGCGCTGGGAACGCGCACCTGCAGGAAGCCTTCGGTGCGGTAGCGGCTGAGCACCAGCAGCTTGTTGCCCTCCTGCGGGAAACGCTCGTCACCGTAGCCTTGTGCTTCGATCTTGTTGGCCTCGACAAAGCCGCCGGCACTGGCGACCAGATCCTCGATCGCGAGGGCGCTCTGGTAAACGTCTTTTACCTTGAAACGCAGATCGGCCTTGCGGATGAACTGGCGCTCGCCGTCCTGCTGGCTCAGCACGAGCGAGCCGAGCTGATTCTTGTGCTCGGCGCTGCGGGCTGCTGCGGAGCCTGCTTCGCCCGGCGCGGGTTCGGCGGCTTTTTCAGCAGCGGCAGGTGCTTCGACGCCGATGTGTTCCGGAATTGCTTCTTCCTTCTTGCTGCACGCGCCCAGCAGGAGGGCGGCCAGCGCGAGGCACAGAACGGTTTTCTTCATGGCTCATTCCTTTGTGTTTCTTGTTTTTGACGGGATGAACTCATGCTAGACAGATTGGCGTAACTTAATTGTTCGGCTTTTGTAACGGTGTGAGCGGTGTTACTTCTGTACGCCCCGGTGCATTTGCCGGCTGTTCTTTGCCCGGGCAGCATGCCTGGTCGTGCAGATCATCGGGAGTTCTGCCTGGCCGGTTTGATGGGTATGGGCTTGCAGCCATTTCATGTAATGGGCTTTAGCAAGATAGAGTGATGGGTATGCTGCGGGTTGTGCTGTCCGGGCCAAGGGCCGCAAAAAGGGCGCCATCGTGGCGCCCCTCGGGTTCATGCCTTGCCTGTTCTGGGATCAGTCGGCGGCCTTGTCGGCCAGCAGGCATTTGTACGCCAGACCGGCAAGGGCCGCACCGGCAATCGGCGCCAGCCAGAAGGCCCAGACCTGTGACAGCGCGGCGGTATCGGCAAACAGGGCGGCGGCCAGACTGCGGGCCGGGTTGACCGAGGTGTTGCTCACCGGAATCGAGATCAGGTGTATCAGCGTCAGGCCCAGACCGATGGCGATCGGCGCAAAGCCGGCCGGCGCGCGCTTGTCGGTAGCCCCGAGGATGATGATCAGGAAGAAGAAGGTGAGCACGACTTCGCAAAGCAGCACGGCACCGAGCGAATACTGGCCGGGCGAGAGCGCATCATAGCCGTTGCTGGCAAAGCCGCCGGCCACGAAGCCGGCCTTGCCGGAGGCGATCAGGTAGAGCGTCAGCGCGCCGGCAATGCCGCCGAGCACCTGTGCGCCGATATAGGGCAGCAGATCCTTGCCCTGAAAGCGCCCGGCAACGACGAGACCGAGCGATACCGCCGGGTTGAAGTGCCCGCCGGAAATAGGACCGACGGCATAGGCCATGGTCAGCACCGTCAGGCCGAAAGCCAGCGCCACGCCGGCAAAGCCGATGCCGAGCTCCGGATAGGCGGCGGCGAGCACGGCGCTGCCGCAGCCGCCGAGTACCAGCCAGAACGTGCCGAAAAACTCGGCGGCCAGACGTTTGCTCAAACTGTTCATTGTGTTGTCTCCCTCGGAAATGGTGTGAGGCGGATACCGGCTGCAGCAGCAGTGCAGTGGAACTGCGCTGTGCCAGCGCGGGGTATCGTGATGCCAATGCATGTATTGGATCATTCCACCGGCATGCTGCGCCGTGACTTAATGCGATGCTCGGGCCGTGAATCTGTCACTTGCCCGGATCTGCCGGCCTGTGCGTCGTTGCAGTCAACGCCATTGCCCGTGCTGCGTTGTTATTGCGGGGCAGGCAAGGCTGGCCGGTGTTGGCAGGAGCGGTATGTGAATAGTTACAGCCGTTTATCCGGCCCTGTTTACGCAGGCTTAAGGCCAGCTTAATGCTGAAGCGTTACAATTTGCTTACAAAATCGGCGTTGGAGAACCAATATGAAAGTCATCCGTTGGGTAGTGCTGACATGCCTCGCTGCCTGGGGCTGGTCGGTGTGGATGAGTCCGCCGGCAGACATGAATGCATGGTGGTGGCGCAAGGAGCTGATCAATCTGAGCGGCGTGCTGTCCTTTGTGCTGATGGGGCTGATCATGGTGCTGGCCGTGCGGCCAGCGTGGCTGGAAAAGCCGTTTGGCGGGCTCGACAAGATGTACCGCGTGCACAAATGGGCCGGGATTCTGGCCATCAGTTTTGCCTTGCTGCACTACGGCCTGGATCTGGCCAAGGATGTGATGCGCCTTTTCTTCGAGCGCCCGGTGCGCGGCCCGCGTCCGGAATTCTGGCTGGATTTCCTGCGCGGCCCGGTGAAAGACATGGGCGAGTGGTCGGTCTGGCTGCTGGGCGCAATGCTGCTGATCACGCTGTGGCAGCGCTTTCCGTATCACATCTGGCGCTATGTGCATAAAGTGCTGGCGGTGGTGTTTGTCGTGCTGGCGCTGCATGCCATCGTACTGGCGCCGCCGGCCTGGTGGATGCAGCCCATGGGTGTGCTGGTCGGTATTGCTGCCGTGGCCGGTTCGGTCTGTGCCGTGCTCGCACTGAGCGGGCGCATCGGCCGCAGCCGCACGCATCGTGCCGTGATTGTCAGTGTGGAACCGCAGGGTGACAGCATGCTAGAAGTGGTCTGCCGGGTCAGTGGCGACTGGCAGCACCAGCCGGGGCAGTTTGCCTTCCTGCGCGCTGCCGGCCATGAAGGCCAGCATCCGTTCACGATTGCCAGTGCACAGAATGCCGGCAATACGCTGCGCTTTTGCATCAAGAAGCTGGGTGATTACACCGCGCGGCTGCCGGCCCTGCTGAAGGCGGGTGACGAAGTGAGCATCGAAGGCCCGTATGGCTGTTTCGAGCTGCAGCGCGACATCCGGCAGGAGCAGGTCTGGATTGCCGGCGGCATCGGCATCACGCCGTTCCTGGCCTGGCTGGAGGCGCTGCAGTCTGCCCCCGGGCCTGTGCCGGTCGCCACGCTGCATTATTGCGTGCGCAGTGCTGCCGATGCGGTACATGCCGAGCGCCTGCAGGCGCTGTGTGCCACGCTGCCGACGATCACACTTGTCATTCATTGCAGCGATGAGGAAGGCCGGCCAAGCGCAGCAGCGCTGCGCCTGCTCGACAAGGTCGCCAGCCAGCCGCAGGTATGGTTCTGCGGGCCGCAGGGGCTGGGTGACAGTCTGGAGGCTGATCTGGCCCGGGCCGGGCTGGCCCGTGGCGCATTCCATCGGGAAGCATTCCAGATGCGCTGAGTGGCCGTGGAATTGCTGTTGTAAGGGTATGGGTCTGTAGCCATTTGAAAATAATGGCTACGGGTTAATACATGGAGATGTATTGGAGTGGGCCAGCGCCGCGCGTCGGTCCCGGCCTTGTTCTGGCGCAAGGCCGGCGGGCGGGTGGCTGTCATCCCGTGCCGCTTCGCCTATAATCCCGCCTTTTTCGCGCGCGGGCCGCCGCGCAGCACGAGAAACGCACCATGAATCATCGCCAGCAAAAACTGAAACGCCTCGCTCTCACCGTCAAGGCCCGTGGCCTGCAGGCTGCCGCTCCGACCGCGGCTTCTGCCGCCATGCATCCGGCCTCCGCTGCGCCTGCAGCCAGGCCGGTCGCCAAGCCGTCTGCCGCAAGCACTGCTGCACGCGTGACCACCAGCAAGGATTACGCGGAGGCCGAAGGCATTACCGTATCCACTGCGCGCAGCCGCCTCGAAAAGCTGGTGGCGCAAGGCCAGGCCAGCCGCGCAGAGGTCGTTCGCAACGGCAGCCGCTGCATCGAGTACACCCTGCAGGGCTGAAAACGCGTCGTGCCAATGAAAAAACCGCCGGAAACGGCGGTTTTTTTTTGCCTACGGGCGGGGTTTATTGCTGGGCGCTTTGCAGCTTGTAGCGGGCAAAAATCGCGGCCAGCGTGCCGTCGGCGCGCATCGCGCGCAGAGTGCGGTCAAATTCGGGCAGGCGTTCGGCAAAGGGTGAATTCTTGCGGATGCACAGGCGGTAATCGAGCTGGTCGAATACCTGCGGCAGCTCGACGAGTTCATCGTCGAGGGCCAGCTGCTGCACGAAGGGCCGGGCCTGCGCGGCGATTTCCGGGGCAATGTCGACCAGTTGCCTGCCGGCTGCCCGATACATCGTTTCGGCGGCCGGGAAATACGTGACCTGGTAATCCTTGAGGCTGTTTCTGCTCCAGCCGGCGCCGATATAGCTGCCAAAGCGGTATTTGCGGAACTGCGCCAGTGTGCTTGCGGCCTGCATCTGCTTCAGCTCGGGATGCTGCTTGCTGACGTAGAAGCGGATTTCACTGTGATACACGATCTCGCTGCTCGCGTCGGTATAGGCCTGCCGCTCCGGGTTATGCACGGTGACAAAGGCATCGGCTTCGCCTGTCTGCACCATGCGCTGCGCGCGCGCCCACGGGAAGCCAGCGTGCTCCAGCGGAATTTTCATGCGCTTGCCCAGCGCTTCGTTCATCACGTCGATCAATGCGCCATGTACCTTGCCGGTTTCGCCGGAAGAGAGCGGGGCATAGTCCTGGAAATACACCAGCCGCAAGGGCTCGCTCGCCTGGGCGATGACGGCCTGCACGAGCATGGCGAACGCGGCGGCAAGCCGGAGCAGTGGCAGGGCTGGGAGCATGGCGGTGACCCGTGTCGTGAGGCCTTGACGATAATCAGGCTTGCAGGGCACGTCAAGGTATCGATGCCGGCATGTCGTCCACCTGCCGGGAATCGAGCGCTGGCGCGCAGTTTGGCTTGTCAGTCTTGCTGCGATGAACCATTACTTAAGAACCGGACGTGCCGGCAGGCACGCGCTTCCTGGTGCGATGATGATGATTGATTCCAGCAAAACCCGTCTGCCTTCGGGCTTTATCCGTCTGGGTGAAGCCTTGCCGGTGGATGTTTATCACAAGAGCGGCATCCTGCTGCTCAAAAAGGGCCACTATGTGCTCAGCCCGGAGCAGCGGGCCTTGCTGGCCAGCGCCGGAGAGAGCGAGCGCAGCGAAGTGGATGCCCTGCTGGAGCAGGAACGCGAGCGCCGTGAACTGGCCGAGCGGCAGAACCTGCGCAACCGGATAGCGGAAGCCCGGCAGCCCAACCCGCTGACCGAGTATGAATTCCTGCTGCGCCGCAGCGAAGGATTATTGCTGCACGGTCTGGCGCTGCCCGATCTTCTGGCCGGCCTGCAGGCAGTAGCAGCGGGTGTACAGGAGCTGGCGCAGCGACAGCCCGATGGCCTGATTGCGGCCATGCTGCTGGTGCCGGGTCGCGAGCAGGTGACTGCGCATGCGCTGCGTGTGGCCGTGCTGCTGGCGCTGGCAGGAAAACGCATGCAGCTCGCCGCATCGGAGCTGGAAGCACTGTGCGGTGCCGGTCTGACCATGAACATTGCCATCACGCCTTTGCTGGTCAGGCTGGGTGGACAGCTTGACACCCTGACCGAGCCTGAACGTGAAGCCATTCTGGCACATCCCATTGTGTCATCGGCGATTCTGCGCGAGGCCGGTTTATCCGATGAATTGTGGCATCTGCTGGTCCAGACGCATCATGAAGTGGCGGATGGCAGTGGCTATCCGCAAGGCTTGCAGGGCGATGATGTACCTGCGCTGGCCCGGCTGATCGCGCTTGCCGATGTGCTCGACGAGCAGATCAGCGTGCTGCGCGTGCTGCCGGCCCAGGCGCTGGCCGCCTTGTTTCGCAAGCCGGATGCGCGTTTTGATCCGGCGCAGGTGAGCCTGCTGGTGAAGGAGCTTGGAATCTACCCGCCCGGCAGTTTCGTGCGGCTGGCCAGTGGCGAGATCGCCGTGGTGACCTTCCGCACCGAGCGGGCCAATGCACCGAGGGTGGCGGCACTGCGCAAGGAAAATGGCCCGCCCTACGCCGAGCCGCTGCTGCGGGAAACACGGCAATCGGCGTGGCGGATCATCGATGCGGTGCCCGCCGGGCTGGCACTGGTCAAGCCGGGTTTCCTGCTGCGGCTGTGGCAGCGCTAGGGGGCTCTACCGTGCTTGTGTCTTACCAGATGCTCAGCATGTCCGCGCAGGCCGCATCCATTTCGTCCTTGAGCGCGAGGTATTTCGGCAGCGTCAGCTCGGCGGGTTCCACCTCAACAGGCAGGTCGAGCAGACGGATTTCCTCCAGTCCGCCAGCGAACAGATTGGCGACGTAGATCACGTCGCTGAGTGTGCGCGGATTCTCGACCGTGGGACGGGGCTGATCGTTCTCCCTGACACCTTCGATAATTTCCTCAGGCAGCCCCAGATTGTCGAGCAGAATGGTGCCGATGCTTTCATGCCATTGCGCGACCAGATAGGCAACGGTTTTCGGACGCTCGACCAGCTCCGGATAGTGGCGGGCGCGATCCAGCAGGTAGAAGGCACCCAGATCATGCACGAGGCCGGCCAGCATTGCGATTTCAGGGTTGACTCGGGTGAGCTGTCTGGCAATCACGCGGGCAATCATTGCCGTGCGCAGGCTGTGCTGCCAGATGGCCTTGGAAATGTCTTCAAAAGCGACCATGTCGCGCGAGCGCATGAGCTGTTCCATCGCGCAGGCCAGGGCCACCGAACGGGCATTTTCCATGCCGAGGCGGGTGACCGCACTGGCGAGATCGACCACTTTCACGCCGGACGGGTTGAAGGCCATGCTGTTGGCCAGCCGCAGCAGCTTGGCGGTGATCAGCGGATCTTTCTGGATTTCATGCGTGACGCGCTGGATCGAGGCCGTGCTGCTTTTCATTACCGCGCTGATCTGGATGGTGGCATCGAAGCAGACCGGGAAAATGACGTCGCCTTCGAGCTCCTTGGCGATATCCTGCAGCATGGCCAGACGCTGGTCGTGCAGTTCGCTGATGGATTTGTCCGGGGTGTTGAGGGCGCTCATGGAGGGGCTTGCTGGAAGGCTGGAAACGGCTATAAGGATAGCGCACGATGCCATGCAGCCCAAAGCAAAACCATGCACTGCGGGTGATAAACTGACTTTTTTGGAAAGAATTTGCCGGTGCAGTGCTCAGGTCACGCAGTCAGCCTTAGGTCTTTCAGGAGTTTTCAGTGGGTATGTTGCTGTAGCCATTTATATGCAAAGGCTATGGGATTATGGGATGGTTGGTATGTGATCAGCGCTGCAGCCGCTGCCGAATCTGTGCCAGCTCCTCGGCGGTCAGTGCGCGGAACTGGCCCTTGCCCAGTTCACCCAGCTGCAATGGGCCGATGGCGACGCGTACCAGCCGCAGGGTGGCAATGCCGTGTGCTTCCAGCAGGCGACGAATGTGGCGGTTTTTTCCCTCGTCGAGCGTGATGGCAAGCCAGCTGTTTTTCTCGCCGCTGCGCAGGATTTCGGCGCCTTTTGCCTGCAGGCGGCCGTCCGGGCTGGCAACGCCGGTTTTCAGTGCGGTCAGCAGTGCTGCATCGGCCACGCGATCAATCTGTACATGGTAAAGCTTGTCGAGATGGCTGGCCGGATCGGTCAGTGCCGCCGCCCAGCGCGTGTCGTTGCTGAGCAGCAGCAAGCCTTCGCTGGCCTTGTCGAGGCGGCCTACCGGGCCGAGCCAGGGCAGGGACGGGTCGTCCAGCAGATCATAGACGGTGCTGCGGCCCTGTTCGTCGCTCGCCGAAGTGACGATGCCGCGCGGCTTGTTGAGCATCAGGTAGACGTGCTGGACGGCCAGTACGGGCTGGCCGTCGACCGCCAGCGTGTCCTGCTGCAGGTGGACGCGGCGGTTCAGCCGGGTTTCGGTTTTGCCGTTGACGCTGACCCGCCCGTTGCTGACCAACGTTTCAGCCTGGCTGCGCGAGCAGTAGCCGAGCCGGGACAGCGCCCGGGCAATGCTGGCGAGTTCGCCGCTTGCCGCAGGTGTTTCGCTAGGACGCGACGCGACCGGGCGGCGGCGGGATACTGACGATTTACTGGCGGGGCGGCGCGGGTGTGAACTCATGCGGTGGCAAGCGGCTGGTAGATGCGGAGTTGCGCCAGGGCGGGGAAACGTTCCCGCAGCGGCGTGAAGTCCGGCAGTGTATCCGATGCGCCGGGCGGCAGCAGGATTTCCAGCTCGACCGCGCCATTCACATAATGCAGGTGCAGGTGACAGCCGGGCAGAAGACTGCCCACGGCCTGCTCCAGCTCGCCGCGGCCGGGTAGCGGGGCCAGGTGCGATTCCTGGTCTTCCTTCGGATCGACGTGCACGGTAACCGCCAGTGCGGCATGCGCAGCCTTCACGCGGTCATGGCAGCGTGCGGCAATCAGGTGGCCCTCGGTAACGCTGATGCGCGGGCTGACTTCGATATGGGCATCGAGAATGGCCAGGTCGCCCATCTTGCGTGTGCGCAGGTCGTGCACGCCGAGCACGCCCGGTGTGGCGGCAAGCGTTGCGGTGATCGCGGCGATGTCCTCGGCGGGCAGGGCGCGGTCCATCAGGTCGTGCAGTGCATCCCAGGAAAAGGTCCAGCCCATCCTGCCGACCATCAGGCCGACGACCAGTGCGGCCAGCGGGTCGAGCAGGGGATAGCCCAGCAGGTTGCCGATGATGCCGACGGCAACGACAAGCGAGGAGGCCGCATCCGAGCGCGCGTGCCAGGCATTGGCGATCAGCATGCTGGAATTCACGCGTTTGGCCACCGCCAGCATGTAGCGGAACAGGCCTTCCTTGCCCACCAGTGCGGCAATGGCGACCCACAGTGCCACACTGTGCACTTGCGGGATGCTCTCCGGGTGCAGCAGCTTGCCCGCCGCCGACCACAGCATGCCGCCTCCGACTACCAGCAGCAGCACGCCAAGCACGAGCGAAGCCGCATTTTCAAAGCGGGCATGGCCGTACTGGTGGTCGTCGTCGGCATCCTTGCTGCTGTGATGATTGACGAAGAGGACGACAAAATCGGCCAGCAGATCGGAAAGCGAATGAATGCCGTCAGCGACCAGTGCCTGCGATCTGGCCATGATACCGACCACGATCTGGATTGCCGTGAGAACGATATTGACGACGACGCTGACCAGCGTACTGGTGCGGGCGGCGCGCTGCCGTTCCTGCGGGTCGATGAAGATTTCGGTGTTGCTGGTTCCGGCGTGCATGCGGTTTTTCCTGGCCAAATCGGGTCTGTCGGGCAGCATAGCAGTCCTGCATTAAACCAGACTGAACTGAATCAAGTTTGCGCATCGGCTACAATGAGCAGCTTGATGCATCCTCACCAAGTTTGTCCTTGCCGGAGTCCATGACTAATTTTCTGCTAATCGTCGCCGCCCTGTTTCTGGTCGGCCTGAACGGTTTCTTCGTTGCGGCCGAGTTCGGCCTTGTCAAACTGCGCCAGACCCGCGTGCGCAGCATCGCCAGGCTGCACGGCTTTCGCGGCCGCATCCTGCAGCATGTGCATGGCCAGCTCGATGCCTATCTTTCAGCCTGCCAGCTGGGCATCACGCTGGCTTCGCTGGGGCTGGGCTGGATTGGCGAGCCGGCCTTCGCCGAGCTGTTGCATCCGCTGCTGGCGGCGATCGGCATTTCGGACGCGAAGCTGGTCCATACGATTTCCTTCATTTTTGCCTTCAGCGTCATTTCCTTCCTGCACATTGTGGTCGGCGAGCTGGCGCCCAAGTCCCTCGCCATCCGCAAACCCGAGGCGACCGGCCTGTGGACGGCGACGCCACTGTGGCTGTTCTACTGGCTGATGTATCCGGGCATCTGGTTGCTGAACCGCAGTGCCAATGCGGTATTGCGGCTCGCCGGGCTCGATACCGAAGGCGGGCATGACAGCCATTATTCGCCGGAAGAACTGAAACTGATCCTGCGCGGCAGCCGCAACAAGGGGCAGGCCGACGGCAACGACTGGAACATGCTTGCGCAGGCCATCGACTTCACGCGCCTGAAAGTCTCTGACCTGATGCGCCCGTTTCACGAGGCCGTGGTTTTGCACGTCGAGGACAGCCTGGACACCCAGTTTGCCACCATCGCCCAGAACCGCTACAGCCGCTATCCGCTGCTGGATGAGGAGGGCAAGGTACAGGGTGTAGTGCATCTGAAGGATGTGTTCATGCGCCACCTTCAGGCACAGCAGGAGCAGGGTGAGCTGGATCTGTCCGATCTGGCGCGCCCGGTGGAAATGGTGACGCCGCAGACACCGGCCATCGAGCTGTTCCGGCGCTTCCGTGCCGGCTCACCGCATTTTGCCGTGGTGTGCTACGACGATGAAATGCCGCTGGGCTTTGTGACGCTGGATAATTTGCTGGGCGCGGTGGTGGGTGAAATCCGTGATGAGTTCCGCCAGGCGCGACAGGACTGGCTGGAGCAGGACGACGGCACGCTGATCGGCAAGGGCAGCCTGCCGCTCTTTACGCTCAGCCGCGCGCTGGGCACCGATATCGATCACCCCGAGGCCGAAACCATCGGCGGGTTGATCCAGTGGAAGCTCGGCAGCCTGCCCGAAGAGGGCCAGCGCATCGAATTCGACCGTTTCGATGTGGTGGTCAAGAAAATGCGCGGCCCGCGCATCCTGCTGGTGCGCGTAATGCCGCGCCTGCTCGACGAACCGGAACATGCCAGCCACGCGCACTGACGCAGCGCCACTGCTACGTGCGGGACGCTGCTATACATGTATGACTATTACTCTGTAGCCCTTTATGGCAAGCTGATTCGGGCTTATACCCTGTTTCAGATTTTGCCTGCGGGCGATTTTTCGGAGTGTTTCGGGCGTGACGAGGCCGCTTTGGCCGGTGCGTCAGCCTGGCGGCAAGTGGTGACTTCTGTGTTGAAGCGTGTCAGAAAGTCCGGGCTGGCCCCGGCCAGAAACTGCAGGCTGAAATACACCCCCATCGGCTTGTCCTGCTGGAGTACCGAGCGCACGCGCTGCTCTGCCCCTGCCTTCGCAATCGCCTCCTGCATGGCCAGATCGCTGGCCAGTACCGCCTGCACGCGCCCCGCCAGCAGCACGCGCAGCAGCTGGTCGTGCGTGTAGGGAACGGCGTAAATCGAGTAACCGGTCTGTTTCAGCCAGGATTGCATGTTGGAACCGAGATAGGCTCCGACGGTGGACTGGCTGCGAAAATCCGCGCTGGTCGGGTCGACAGTGCTGTCCGCGGGCAGATACCAGCGCCACTGCTGAGGGGCAACCGTTTCGCTCAGGATGGCAAAGCGGTCGCGTTCGGCATTCTGTGAAGCAGGGAAAAAGCCATCGGCCTGACCGTTTTTCACCATGTTCTGTGCCCGCAGCCAGGGCAGAAACTGGATGCTGTAGGGGTACTGCATGCGCTTGAGTGCGCAGACCACCGTCTCCAGTGCCAGCCCGCTTTGCCGCCCCTTGGCGTCTTCCATATTGTAGGGAGGCTGCTGCTGCGTGGTGAGCCGCAGCGGCTGGGCCTGCACGGCGGAGGAAACGGCGAGCAGTACGGCAAGAAGAGGGAAGAAGCGGTAACGCACGGATATGCTTTGTGCTTGAAAATCGGTGGTTAAACTTATAAGTGCTTTCCCGTACGCTGTCTATCCCGCGACAGGGCAGGCCTGCATGCAGGACAGCGCCGCCAGCGGCGCAGGTATCCGACTTGTTCCTGCATGGGTAGCTAAATCATTGATTCTGCGCAATCAGCAGCAGCGCCGGCCATTGGCCAGCGTTGCGTGATTATCGGAGCCCAGAAATTGGCCTGTCTGTTTGTTCCAACACCTGCTTGCCACAGCGGCAAGCCCCATTTTACTTGGGGGTAGCCCTCAGCCGACAAAGCGCTGCAGCGCGCGACCAAGACGCACAAGGCCTTCGGCAATATCGGCATCCTCGACTACCAGTGACGGTGCAAAACGCACGACATTCGGGCCAGCCATCAGAATCATCAGGCCTTCTTCCGCTGCCAGATTCAGAATATCCTTGGCGCGGCCGGCATAGGCCTCGCTCAATACCGCGCCGATCAGCAGGCCCATGCCGCGTACTTCGCTGAAGACCGGTGTCGCGGCATTGAGCTTCTGCAAGCCGTTGACGTACAGCTGGTGCTTGGCTTTTACACCGGCAAGCACCGCCGGGTCGTTTACCACATCAAAGACCGCGCCGGCCACCGCGCAGGCCAGCGGATTGCCGCCGTAAGTGGTGCCGTGTGTGCCGGCAACCAGGTGTCTGGCGATGTCGGACGTGGTCAGCATGGCGCCGATCGGGAAGCCTCCGCCCAGGCTCTTGGCGCTGGAGAGAATATCCGGCACCACACCGTATTCCTGATAGGCAAACAGGCTGCCGGAGCGGCCCATGCCGGTCTGCACTTCGTCGAAGATCAGAAAGGCATTGTGCTTGTCGCACAGCTCGCGCACGCCCTGCAGGAATTCGGCGCTCGCCGGCAATACGCCGCCTTCGCCCTGGATGGGCTCGACGATCACGCAGGCGGTATCGTCGTCAATCAGCGCCTTCAGGCTGTCCAGGTTGTTGTATTCGAAATAGGCGATGCCTTGCGGCTTCGGACCGAAGCCATCGGAATACTTCGGCTGGCCGCCGACGGTGACGGTAAAGAAGGTTCGGCCGTGAAAGCTGTTGAGCGTCGAGAGCACCTTGTGCTTCTGCTCGCCAAAGCGCTCGATGGCGGCACGGCGGGCGAGTTTCAATGCCGCTTCATTGGCCTCCGCGCCGGAATTGCAGAAAAACACCTTGTCGGCAAACGTGGCGTTGACGAGCTTTTCGGCGAGAGCCAGTGCCGGCTCGTTGGTGAATACGTTGGAAACATGCCAGAGGCGACCAGCCTGTTCCGTCAGCGCCTTGACCAGCGCCGGATGGCAGTGGCCAAGTGCGTTGACGGCGATGCCGCCCGAGAAATCGATGTACTCGCGGCCGTCCTGATCCCACACGCGGCTGCCTGCCCCGCGAACCGGCACGAAGGCGGCGGGTGCGTAGTTGGGAACCATGTACTGATCGAATGCGGAGCGGGTGAGTGCCATCGGGGTGTCCTTGCAAAATGGGTGTGAACGGGCTGCTGCCAGCCCGTCTGCGATGATAAACCACTTCAATGCGGCTTGGAGCGGGTTAGTCCTTGCCGACGCGGATGTAGCAGGTGATTTCTTCGCGGTCGTGATACAGGTGCCGTGCGCGGATGCGGTAGCGCAAGCCTGCATCGTCTAGCGCGTCGCGGATCAGTGTCAGGCAGCGTTCGACCTCGGCATGGCGTTTCTTCATCGGCAGCTTGAGGTTGAAAACGGTTTGCCGTGCCATGCCACTGGCCAGCCATTGAGCAATCAGGCTGGCAATGCGCACCGGCTGCTCGACCATGTCGCACACCAGCCAGTCCACAGCGTGTTTCGGTTTCCAGCGAAAGCCGTCTTCTTTCAGGTGTTTGACCTGCGGGTGGCCGTCCATGCTGCCCTTCATCGGGCCATTGTCAATCGCAAAGACCTTGAGGCCGTGATGCACGAGCTGGTAGGTCCAGCCGCCTGGAGCCGCACCGAGATCGACGCCAGTCATGCCGGATTTCAGCCGCCGTTCCGGTTCGTCGATCAGCATGATGAAGGCTTCCAGCAGTTTCAGTGTGGAGCGGCTGGGTGCTTCGCTGGGAAAACGCAGGCGTGGAATGCCGCAAAGCCAGTCGTTGTCGCGAGCGCGGCGGATGCCGATGAAAACGTCGTTCTGGCTGGCAAAGAAGAGATGCAGGCGCAGTTTCGGTCCACCCGTATATTCCTTCAGCCAGCCTTCCTTGCCTGCCGCTTTTTCGACATAGGGCTGGAATTTCTTGGCGAAGCCGGAAAGGGCTTTGCCGTCATTGGTGTCGGGATATTCAATCCAGACTTCGTGGAATTCGGGCGAAAAGGCCCGCAGAAAACCGATGATCGGCGTCAGCCGGTCGCGCTCGGGCAGGCTGACCCTGCCCAGAACCGGTACGCTTTGGCGCACGAAAATGAAGGAGGATGAAAACGAAGGTTCATCTTCATCGCCTCGCGCGACAGCGCTCACAAAGGCCCAGCCGGCGCCGGTGTCCTGCTGTCCGCGTTTCCCGTAGCGGGCTTGCAGGTCAGCAAGGCATTCTGGTTCGAATCCGGGACGGCAATAGGCCAGAAAGCCTGCTGGCTGGAGGGGTTTTGCGGAGGTCATGAAAGGCGCCGGTCATGCAAAAGCGGCAAGGATACCCGAAGCCGCCGGCGGCGGCATCCCGCGTGAGGTCAGAATGAGGCTGGCGCTTCCCGTGGGCCGACTTTCGGAATGCACACGACAAAGCTGGTGCCAATGCCGGGCTGGGAGTTCACGAAAATGGTACCGCCCAGAGTCTGGGTGACCAGGTTGTAGACGATGTTGAGCCCGAGCCCGCTGCCGCCGCTGCCGCGTTTCGTGGTGAAGAAGGGGTCGAATATGCGCGAAAGGTGTTCCGGTGCAATGCCCTTGCCATCGTCATTGAAGGAAATGGTGACCATATTGCCTTCTTCTTCGGCAGCAATGCGGATGTGACCGACCTGGCCGGGGTCGAAGGCATGCGCCATGGCATTGGTCAGGAAATTGGTGACGATCTGCGAAAGTGCGCCAGGATAGCTGTCCATGCGGATGCCTTCCGGGCACTGGCTGGCGACATCGACGAGCGAGTGTTTCAGTGTCGGGCGCAGGCTGGTGATGATTTCATTCAGATAGGTGCTCAGGTCGAATTCGCGGCGTGCTTCCGAAGTCTGGTCGACGGCAACACGCTTGAAGCTCTGGATCAGCTGGGCGGCGCGCTCGGCATTGGCCAGAATCAGGTTGGCCGATTGTTCGGCGACCGCGCCGTACTGGATGACTTCGGATTTCTTCAGCGCATTGTTTTCGAGCGATTTGCGGAAATGCTGCGTTTCATCGACCAGTACCGATGCCGAGGTTACGATGACACCGACGGGGGTGTTGATTTCATGCGCAACGCCTGCCACCAGATTACCCAGCGAGGCCATTTTTTCGGATTGGACCAGTGATGACTGTGCTTCCTTGAGTTGGCGATAGGCATTCTCCGCGCCTTCCTTGGCCTGGCGCATTTCGGCCTCGGCATGGCTCTTTTCCGCAATGTCTGCCATCAGGCGCTGGGCAATGCGGTTGAAGCCGGTAATGACGTCGGCAAATTCGGCGTAGCGGATATCCTGCACATTCTGGATGTTGTCTTTCTGCTCGGCAGCCTGGTTGAGCTTGTCTCGCAGCTGGTTGAGCGGGCGCATGATGGCAATGCTGACCGTGTGGCTGAGCGCCAGCAGCAGGACAATATCCAGCACGATGATTTCCAGCACCCGTTCAATGATCTGCTGGTGCAGTGCGGCATTGACCGGCTCGTCAGTCAGCGTGATGACAACCTTGCCGATCGGCTGCGGATTGCCGGCATAGAATACGGGGAATTCGATGGGTTTGCTGCTGGCCTCGGGCGGCTTGCCCTGCAGTGGAATGATGTGGCCACCGCTCTTGATTCGCCCGGCCAGCGGCAGGTTGTTGTTGTAGACGATGATCGAATCGACGTAAGGCAGCGTCATTTCGGCATCGAGTACTTTGGCGAGCTGTTCGTCGTCAAAGTTCCAGATCAGGTTGGGGAGCACGGTCTTCAGGCGGTTTTCGAGCGCGCTGGTGTACTGCATCATGGTATTGCGCAGGTCGCGCTCGGCACGCCAGTAGCTGAATCCGCCGGACACGGCCAGTACTGCCGTGACGACACAGACAAGCAGGATGTTGAGGTGCTGGCGAATACTGTTCATGGCTCTCCCCGATGCACTTTGCAATGTAGGCAGTTTGCCGCCGGTCGGCAAGTTCAACTGTCATCCGGAAACAGCAATGGTTGATTTTCAGGCCATTTTGCGTGCGATTGCCTTACACGGGCTTATTTCCTGAGCAGATAGAAGCCGTCATCGAAACTGGCAACCCATTGCGGACGCCAGATTACCAGCACCGTGAGGTTGAATCCGGTGGTGAAGGCTTCGGGGAAGCCGAGCAGGAAGTAATAAGGGAACTGTTCGGTGAACATCTGGCCGCTACTGCTTGCCGAAAACATGCCCAGCAGCAGGCATGCGGCGGCACCGCTGAGCCACATGCACAACGCACCCGTGGCAAAGCAGTTCAGGAAAATGTAGACGAAGAAATTGGCAGGCAGGTAGCGCCGCGCCAGTTGCAGGACTGTAGTTGTCACTGTCACCGGCAGCAGGGCGCAGATAAACCACGAAAGGCCGTTAGCCAGCCATTCGCCGTGTCCCTGATAGGTGTCGGCCGCGATGATGACGGCCATGCCGAGCAGGGCCCGTTCCCGTCCGGCAATCAGCGTCAGCGCGGTGGCACCGAGCAGATGGAAGGTGATGCCGGCCTCGACGCTCGCCTGCAGCTGCCACAGCAGCAGAATAAGGGTTGTGCCGCCGAACCAGCTGGTCAGCTCGGCCTGTTCCAGCTGCAGCCACCGGATGCGTGCGGCCGCGTGCAGCAGCAGGAGCACGGCCAGCCCGTTTGCCAGCCAGAGCAGCCATTCCGGAAAAGGCGAGGCCAGCAGGTTCATCGCCGCTCAGGGATGCCAGAAGCGGTTGACGAGATCAGCGAGCAGCGGCAGCTTGCCATGGAAAAAATGGCCGACGCCGGGAGCAACGACCACTGGCAGATCCTGCGGGCGGGCCCAGTCAAGAACCGATTCGAGTGCAATCACTTCGTCCGCTTCACCATGAATGACGAGCGTATTGGCAGGTACTGTCGGGAAGTCGTAACGACTGACAGCGGGGCCGACGAGAATCATGCTTTCCACTTCGTGATCAGCCAGACGCTGGCGCAGCCGGCTTTGCACCAGCGTGCCGAAGGAAAAACCGGCCAGTGTCAGCCGTGACAGCTGCGGATGTTCGCTGCGAGCATGAGCGAGAACCGAAGCCATGTCGTCCGGTTCGAATTCGCCGCGGCTGTGTGTTCCTTCGGATTTGCCGACCCCGCGCAGGTTCGGGCAGTAAGCTACATAGCCCATGCGTGAGAGCGTTTTGGCCAGCGTATGCACGATCTTGTTGTTGAAGGTGCCGCCCTCGGTCGGGTTCGGGTGCGCCACAAGCGCAATGCCGACCGTTTCATCCAGTGCGGAAGCCAGTCGCTGGCATTCCAGCCTGCCAGCCGGGCCGGCAATTTCCAGTAGTTCGAAAGATGGCGCCTTGCGTACCGTCGTCATGCTCACACCTTCAGCCGCTCGACAACCTTGCCGTTGACCAGGTGGCTGTCGATGATTTCGTCGATGTCATCCTTGTCCACATAGGTGTACCAGGTTTCTTCCGGATAAATCACGAGCACCGGGCCATCATCGCAACGGTCCAGGCAGCCGGCCTTGTTGACCCGCACTTTGCCCGCGCCATTGAGGCCAAGCGCCTTGACCCGGTCCTTGGCATACGCCTGCATGTCGCTGGCGCCGCAATTGTTGCAACAGGATTCGCCTTCTGCGCGCTGGTTCTGGCAGAAGAAAACATGGTATTTGAAGTAGCTCATTGCAGGCTCCGGCGGCTTGGCAGGCAGTGTAAACAGCCTGTGGTCTGTTTTTCCCGGCGCAGCCGGGAAGAAAGTATGGAAAGCAAGGTAATTGGCCGCTGATTTTGCCAGTAAACAGCACGCCCTGGGTCCTGCCCGGCGCGTGCTGCTGGCCGAAAATCCGGCCCGCCCGATTCCTCTTATTGCAGTACTTGCGGGCTGGTATGCGCGGTCACGAAGAAGGGCAGGCCGTCGACATCCTTGTCTGGCTGTACGCCGTCGATCAGGCGGATATCGCTGACCTGGCATTCCCGGAACAGCTCGACGGCGTATTGCTGGATGGCTTCGACACGGTCGCCCGGTGCCAGTGGCCACACATAGCCTTCCCAGCGTTCGCTGTCTTCCTGGGCCGTGAAGGTGATGCGGATTTCCGCCGGTTCGTGGCTGGCGATGCAGATCACCGGCGTACGCCCCTTGCTGCGGATGCTGCGCAGCGCATTGCTGGCGGCAACCTGCAGGCGCGTTTCGAGCTGGGTCTGGCGAGCACCGTCCTGGGCGGCAAGAATGCCCTGCGGTACGCGCGGGATGGGGAAAAGAGTCAGGCCATCCTGTGCGAGCGCATCACCGACCAGCTTCGCCAGTGCATTGGCCCAGTTGCCTACCTGGCCACCAAGCTTGACTGCCGCAGGCTGGCCGGCTTCCTGGCGGGCTACGCCGACCAGATATCTCAGGAACACCCCCTCGTTCTTGAAGGTCAGCGGTGTGCCGGCAAGTGACAGGGGCTGGCTGGCGTCGTGCAGGTCGCGCCACTGGCGCAGGGTGGCGGGATTGATTGCGGCAAGCGTGTCCGGGTGTACCAGTGCACCGGACAGACTGATTGTCGCCGCGCGGTCGACAATGCCATGCTCCTGCAGCAGTGCCAGGACTGCCGCGCTGTCGACCTCGCCGGGCAGGGTGATTTCGTTCTTGCTGCCGGCGACCAGAATCAGCGGAATGGCAAAGGGCACCGTTTTGCTGCCGGCGCTCACCGGGCCTTCGACGGCGTCGGACACGATCTGCCACAGCGCCAGCCAGGCATCCTGCGACGGGGCCTGCGTGAGCGCAGCATTGAGTGCAGGGTGGTCATGGTTCTGCAGCAGCTCGTCAATCAGCATGGCCAGCCCTGCACGTTTTTCCGTGGCGGCTGTTGCATCTTTTTCGGTCAGGTAGCTCATCAGCGCCCGGATGACCGGATTCTGCGGGTTGACTCGGGGGTACTGGCGGGGATCGGGCAGGTACATGGAATCGGGTCTGTCATGGGCGGAAGCGCGCATTATAACCTTCCGCTCCAAGCCTGTGGCTGCTGGCGGCAATGTCTTGATCCGTTTGACAAAAGCGGGCTTGTAAGGTAAATTGCTTACTATTGGGATGCTGAATTGGTGTCTTGATAGTTTCTCCTTTGTAGATGTAATTGGTAAACCCGGCTCGTTCGCGACCCGGGTTTTTTTTCGTCCTGCGCCAATGCAAAAGCCCGGCAGAGCCGGGCTTGGGGTATTGCTTTGCAGCCCTTTATATCAGAGGGCTACGGCCATGATACATGGCAGGCTATTTTCGATCAGATACCGCGCAGCAGTTCGTTGATGCCAACCTTGCTGCGGGTTTTGGCATCAACCTTCTTCACGATCACGGCGCAGTAGAGGCTGTAGCTGCCATCCGCGGACGGCAGGTTGCCGGAGACCACGACCGAGCCAGCCGGAATGCGGCCGTAGCTCACTTCGCCGGTTTCGCGGTCGTAGATGCGGGTGGACTGGCCGATGTACACGCCCATCGAGATCACCGAGCCTTCCTCGACGATCACCCCTTCGACGACTTCGGAGCGGGCGCCGATGAAGCAGTTGTCTTCGATGATGGTCGGGCCGGCCTGCAGCGGTTCGAGTACGCCGCCGATGCCCACGCCACCGGAGAGGTGCACGTTCTTGCCGATCTGCGCGCAGGAGCCAACAGTGGCCCAGGTGTCGACCATGGTGCCTTCGTCAACATAGGCGCCGATGTTGACGTAGGACGGCATCAGTACGGCATTCTTGGCAATGAAGGAACCGCGGCGGGCGATGGCGTTCGGCACGACACGGAAGCCGCCAGCGCGGAAATCAGCCTCGGTGTAATCGGCGAATTTGCTCGGTACCTTGTCGAAATACTGGGTGCAACCACCGGCCATCACGACATTGTCGTTGATGCGGAAGGACAGCAGTACCGCCTTTTTCAGCCACTGATGAGTGTGCCAGTTGCCGTCGATTTTTTCGGCGACGCGATACTGGCCGCGATCCAGGCCGATGATGACTTCATTGATGGCGTCGCGCAGTTCCGGCGACACATTGCCCGGGTTGATGTCGGCGCGGTTTTCAAACGCGGTTTCGATGACTTGTTGCAGGTTGCTCATGGGTAATGGTCCTGATGGTCGGTTTGATTAATGGGGTATTAATAGGGTATTGCCATGCAGCCAATTGAATGAAAGGGCTCCGGCCTGATGGGTGATCGGGTATTGAGTATCAGCTCCGCAACAGCGCGACGATGCGCTCGGCACCTTCGATGCACTCTGCCAGTGGCGCAACCAGCGCAATGCGGATGTAGCCGGCGCCCGGGTTCACACCATGGGCTTCACGCGCGAGGTAAGACCCGGGCAGAACAGTAATGTGCGCTTCGGTAAACAGGCGTTTGGCAAAGGCCAGATCGTCGCCGCCCGGCACTTTCGCCCACAGGTAGAAGGCGGCATCGGGCAGCGATACATCGAGCACGCTGGCCAGCTTGGTGGTTACGGCCTGGAATTTGGCGGTGTACTGTTTGCGATTATCCAGCACGTGCGCTTCATCGCGCCACGCCGCGGCGCTGGCGGCCTGTACGGTTGGGCTCATCGCGCAGCCATGGTAGGTGCGATAGAGCAGGAATTGCTCGAGGATTTTCGCGTCCCCGGCGACGAAACCGGAGCGCAGGCCCGGCACGTTGGAACGCTTCGACAGCGAGGAGAACATGACCAGACGCTCGCTGCTGCGACCCAGCTTGGCAGCCGCTTCCAGCCCGCCCAGCGGTTTGTCGTTGCC
The DNA here is from genome assembly GCF_000430805.1 of Chitinilyticum aquatile DSM 21506. Classification (GTDB taxonomy): domain Bacteria; phylum Pseudomonadota; class Gammaproteobacteria; order Burkholderiales; family Chitinibacteraceae; genus Chitinilyticum; species Chitinilyticum aquatile. The sequence goes on from NZ_AUMS01000001.1 coordinate 80,288, forward strand.
GAAATAGATTTCGGAATAGCACTCGTCGCTTGCGATCACGAAGCCATAGCGATCAGATAGGGCAAACAATCGTTCCCAGTCAGCCAGCTTGGCGACGGCGCCGGTCGGGTTGCCCGGGCTGCAGACGTAAACCAGTTGCGTGCGTGCCCAGACGTCTTCGGGGACGCTGTCCCAGTCCGGCTGGAAGGCGGTTTCGGCGGTGCAGTTCACATACCAGGGCTCGGCGCCAGCCAGGAGTGCCGCACCTTCGTAGATCTGGTAGAAGGGGTTAGGCGAGAGTACCACGGGCTTGTAGGCCACGTCGGTGTTGATCACGGCCTGCGCAAAGGCAAACAGTGCCTCGCGGCTGCCGTTCACCGGCAGGACCTCAGAAGCCGGGTTCGGCGCCGTAATGCCGTAGCGCTGGGCGATCCAGTCGCTGATGCTGCTGCGCAGATCGTCCGAGCCTTGGGTAGCCGGATAGGCGGACAGCCCGGCAAAATTGGCGACCAGCGCATCCTTGATGAATTCGGGTGTCGGGTGCTTGGGTTCACCGATCGACAGATTGATGTGGCCAAGGCCTGCAGGGGCGGTGAGGCCCACAAACAGCTGACGCAGTTTCTGGAACGGGTAGGGGTGCAGTTCGGACAGGCGCGGCGACATCGGCGGTCAGTTGATAAGGGAAAACCGCGATTATAGCCGTGGCCGCGCTGGCGCCGCCACGCCTGATTTTCAGATGCGGGCCTGTTCCGGGAAATGTTCGTAGAGCTTGCGCAGCTTGGGGGCGATGATGGCCACGCAATAGGGCTGCGCCGGGTGCTGGTTGAAATAGTCCTGATGCCCGGTCTCGGCTGGCCAGAAGGTGCTGGCGGGCAGCAATTCGGTGACGATGGGGCGGGCAAAGTGCGCCTGCCAGCGCGCCAGCGCTGCGCGCACGTCGGCTTCCTGCTCCGGTGAGTGCCAGTAGATGCCGGAGCGGTACTGGCTGCCGACGTCATTGCCCTGCCGGTTGAGCGTGGTCGGATCGTGGATGGTGAAAAACACGTCGAGCAGTTCCGAAAGGCTGATCTGCTGCGGGTCATAGTCGATGCGGACGACTTCGGCGTGGCCGGATACGCCGGTGCAAACCTGCTCGTAGCTCGGGTGAGCCCTATGCCCGCCCATGTATCCGGATACAGCCCTTTCTACACCTTGGATGCGTTGATATACGGCCTCGATGCACCAGAAGCAGCCGCCGGCAAGCGTAATGGTTTGTGTCATCTCAGTTCTCCATGGTCGTGGCTGCGACGGCAGGTGCGCTGTGCAGGAAGTAGCGCAACAGGGCCACGGTGGCCGGTGCGCACAGCAGCGTGAGCATTGCAAAGCCGCCAATGCCGGCCAGTGCATAGCCGAGCTTGGCGATTTCGATCCCCAGTGTATAGCCCAGCATCGACAGCATGCCCAGTGCGGCGGCGACGGTTCCCTTGCTGGCGGGGCTGGCAAACAGCACCAGGCGATAGAGGCCGGCCGAGGAAATGCCGCAGCCGAGCGCGTAAAGGGCAAAGCTGCCGACCAGCAATGCGGTGCTGCCTGGCAGTAGCCAGCTTGCCAGCGCCACCCCGCATAAACCGCTGCACAGCGGCGCCATGCCCAGCCACAGCAGTCGCGTGAGGGGCATGCGGCTGACCAGCGTGGCCAGCACGATGTTGCCCATAATCAGCCCTGCAAAGACCGGAATCTGCCAGAGACCGAAATCCAGCGCCGAGAAGAGCCGGTCCTGCATGAGAATGACCGGCGACTGTCCCAGCCAGGCGAGCAGCGGCAGGCCGGCCGTGGTGAGGGCCAGTGCTCCGGCCAGAAAATGCCGGTTGCGGTAGACGCCGCTGTAATCCTGCCAGAGCGCGGCCAGATTGAGCGGTGTCTTCAGGCGCGGCGAGGTTTCCGGCATGGCAAGATAAAGCCCGGCAAGACCGAGGCTGGCGACCGCTGCGATGGATACGAACACCCAGCGCCAGTCGCAATACTCGATGATGACCGCACCGGCCAGCGGCCCGATCAGTGGCGAAATGAGCGCGACATTGGCCATCAGGGCGGTCACTCGGATGGCGGTGACCTCCGTGAACGCTTCCTGGATGGCGGCGTAACCGACGGCCATCAGATAGCACAGGCCAAAGCCCTGGATGAAGCGCAGCAGCAGGAAGCTGGCAATCGAGTTGCTCAGCAGGATCAGCAGGCAGCTGGCAATGAAGATGGCGGCACCCGCAAGCATGACGGGGCGGCGACCAATGCGGTCCGAAAGGGGGCCCAGGAGCCATTGCAGGGCAACGCCACCGGCCAGATAGGCCGACATGCCGGTCGGAACCAGGCTGCTTGCCGCACCGAATTCATGCACCACAGCCGGCATGCCCGGCAGGATCATGTCGTTGCCGATGTAGGTGGCAAATTCGTATAAAACGAGCGCAAGTGGAAAAAGGAGCGCTTTGAAACTGAGTTGCTGGATCTGGGATACTGACATGGCGCACCGCTGGGCAAGGGCAGGACATTATGCCAGCAGGCTTCGTTGATTCAGCAATAACTATTCACATTGCCACTCAGCGTTCACAGATCGAATGGAGATGCGGCTGCAGGTGGATTTGCAGCCGCGCAAACTGCAGGGCTTATTTCGCCTTGTGCTCCATCCCGAGTTCGACCGTTTCGCTGCGGTTGGGCTGCCAGTTGCCGGTGAGGCGCCACTGCTGCTGGGCGTCGGCCAGTTCCACCTTCCAGCGCGGGCTTTCCAGCGGACGGTCCAGCGGAGCAAACCAGAGCGGCCCGCCCTGCGACTGCAGGGACAGGATGTGGTCGTAGCCGGCCTGTGTCGGATGCAGCAGCTTCAGCTGCAGCGGCCCCTTGACCGGGGAATTGAACACTACGCGGATGCTCTTGCCATCGGCAGCCAGCATCACCTGCGCAGTCAGGCCCAGCGCACTGGCCGCCTGGTCGCGTTTCAGTTCCTTGTTGATTTCCTGTCCGGCCTTGTAATAGTCATCGGCTACCAGTCCGTCAAAGGAGTTGGTCGCCTGCAGGATCAGGAAGATGCTGGCAAGAACCGCGGTCAGTGGCAGGGCGATCAGCAGCCAGACATGTGCATGCCGGTACCAGGGGAGTGACTGTTTTTCCATGTTTTAACGGCCAATGAAGGTGGCCTTTTCCTTCGTGCTGATGGAGGGGTCATCCTCGGCGGTAACCGTGATGACGAACGGATGGCTGCCGGGCCCGGCGTGTTCCGGGGCAACCAGGATGCGTACTCCGACATCGTTGGTCTCGGTTGGTTGCAGATGCAGTACGCCTTTTTTCTCGGCAACAACCTTGATGCCCGGCAGTCCATCCGCCCGGATGACGAACTTGCGCTCTTTCTCCGATGCGTTCTGGATCTGGACACGATAGGAGTTTTCCAGCCAGCCATTGCTGTCGACGCGGACCAGTGCCACGCGATCTCGATTGACATTGACCTTGACGGGCTTGCGCAGCACCAGCGAGGTTACCATCGCGGCAAACACGACCGTTAGGATGAGGCCATACAGAATGACGCGCGGGCGCCGCAAGTGCTTGATGATGTCCTGCTCGGCGTATTTGTGCTGCAGGGCATTTTCCGTGGTGTAACGGACCAGTCCGCGGGGATAGCCGACCTTGTCCATCACTTCGTCACAGGCATCGATACAGGCTGCACAGCCGATGCATTCATACTGCAGTCCGTTGCGAATGTCGATGCCGACCGGGCAGACCTGCACGCACATGGTGCAGTCGATGCACTCGCCAAGACCTTGTGCCTTGTAGTCGCTGCCTTTCTTGCGGCTGCCACGCGGTTCGCCACGCTCGGCGTCATAGCTGATGATCAGCGTGTCCTTGTCGAACATGGCGCTCTGGAAGCGGGCATACGGGCACATGTACTTGCAGACCTGCTCGCGCATCCAGCCAGCATTGCCGTAAGTGGCAAAACCATAGAACAGGATCCAGAAGGTTTCCCAGGGGCCCAGCGTCATCGCGCCGACCGAGCCGGCCAGTTCGCGGATAGGCGTGAAAAAGCCGACAAAGGTAAACCCCGTCCACAGTGCCAGCAGCAGCCACAGCGCATGCTTGGTGGTTTTCAGACGAAGCTTGCGGGCGTTGAGCGGGCCGTTGTCGAGCTTGATGCGGGCGGCACGATCTCCTTCCACCCATTTTTCTATCCAGAGGAAAATCTCGGTGTAGACGGTCTGCGGACAGGCGTAGCCACACCAGAGTCGGCCGCCAATGGCTGTCCAGACAAAGAGACCCAGCGCAGAGAGGAGGAGGAGGGCTGTGAGGTAGATGAAATCCTGCGGCAGCAGGACCAGGCCGAAAATATAGAATTTGCGTTCGACCAGATTGAAGAGCAGTGCCTGGCGACCATGAATTTCCAGCCACGGCATGCCGTAGAAGAACAGCTGGGTAGCGAGAACAAAGAAAATCCGCCACTTGTTGAAGAAGCCGTTGATCCAGCGCGGATACAGCTTTTTGTGCTTCGCGTACAGGCTGATTTCTTCAACTTCGCCGTCCTCGCGAACGTCGACCACCTTGACGGGAATATCCTTCAGCTTGTTGCTCATCATCGTCTCCCTGCATGCCGGGGTGAGGCATGGCGTCAGTATATATTACATAAATATATACTATTAAATGATATAAGAATACTGCAACATGAATCTGCAAAGCAAAACGGGCGAGTTGCCTCGCCCGCCTTGCTGTCTTGCCAGAGAATTACTTGTCTTGCTTGGCGTTCAGGCCGTACACATAAGCAGCCAGCAGATGCACCTTGTCATCACCCAGGAATTCCTTCCAGGCCGGCATCTGGTTCTGACGGCCGTTGGTGATGGTTTCAACAATGGTGGATTCCGAAACATCGAACAGCCAATCCTTGTCGGTCAGGTTCGGGATGCCCGATTCCGGGTTACCCTTGCCTTCCGCGCCATGGCAGCTGGCGCAGGCCAGCGGCTGTGCGGTCTTGAAAATGACCTCGCCACGCGTGGCGCGCGCTTCGTTGAACTTGTTGCCGGAAATTTTCAGCACATAGTTGGCAACGTCACGCACTTTCTCTTCACCCAGGATTGCCCCGAATGCGGGCATCTGGTTGACGCGGCCATTGGCGATGGTTTCGGTGATCTTCTCCGGAGAACCGCCCCACAACCAGGTCGTGTCAGTGAGGTTTGGGTAGCCCTTGGCGCCGCGAGCATCGGCACCATGACACTGGATGCAGTAGGTCATGAAGAGGCGCTTGCCCAGAATTTCGGCTTTCTCGTTCTTCGCCAGTTCCGGAATCGGGGTCTTCCCGAATTCGGCGTAGATCGGGCCGAACTGCTTGTTGGCCTCGGCCATTTCCTTGGCATGCTGCCCCTGGGACGACCAGCCGAACTTGCCCTGGGATACGCCGGAGCCCGGGTACATGAAGAGATAGCCAATTGCAAAGATGATGGTCATGTAGAACATGACAACCCACCAGCCCGGCAGCGGGTTGTTGTATTCCTCGAGGTCCCCGTCCCACTTGTGGCCGGTGACTTCGACCTTTTCACCTTTCTTGATCTTCATTTTGGTCTGGGTGACCAACACCACCAGCACGAATGCCAGCGAGAGAACCACCATGACAAGGATGTATACCGGCCAGAAGCCGCTAGTAAAGTCCATTCTTATTCTCCGTGCAGGATCAGGATTGCGAGCGTGACGACGGAGTGTCATCGTCCGCGATGACGTCCTGTGCTATTTCATCGAATGCCGATTTCCTGCGCTTGCTGAACGCCCACAGGCAGATTGCCAAGAAGCACAGGAAGCCCAGGATGGTCACGATGATGCGCATGTCGTTCTGCATAGCCATTCCACCTGTTATCTTTTGTTTTTCAGCGCAAGTCCAAGACCTTGCAGGTATGCAATGACCGCATCCATCTCTGTCTTGCCTTCAACCGCCTTGCTGGCGCCGGCGATTTCTTCATCGCTGTAGGGAACACCAACCTTGCGCAGTGCTGCCATTTTCTGCGGCATCACTTCGGCATCGACCAGATTTGCAGCCAGCCACGGGAAGGCAGGCATATTGGACTCGGGGACCACGTCACGCGGATTCATCAGGTGAGCGTAGTGCCACTCGTTCGAGTAGCGGCCGCCTACGCGGGCCAGATCCGGGCCGGTGCGCTTGGAGCCCCACTGGAAGGGGTGGTCATACACGGACTCACCGCCGACCGAGTAGTGGCCATAACGCTCGGTTTCCGCGCGGAACGGGCGAATCATCTGCGAGTGGCAGTTGTAGCAGCCTTCACGGATGTAGATGTCACGGCCGGCGAGTTGCAGTGCCGAGTACGGCTTCACGCCTTCGATGGGCTGGGTGGCCGACTTGCTGAACATCAGCGGCAGGATTTCTACCAGCATTGCCACGCTGATGGTCAGGAATGTCAGCACGATCAGCCATGCGACGTTTTCTTCAATCAGTTTCTGGATTTTTTCCATTATTTTTATCTCCCCAATCAGTGAGCGTGAGCCGCAATGGCCGGAATCTGCGCATCGACAGCCTTGCCGTCAAATGCGGTACGCAGCACGTTGTACAGCATCAGGAACATGCCGGAGAGGAAGATCGCGCCACCCAGGAAGCGGATGAGGTAGTACGGATAGGAAGCCTTCACCGCATCGATGAATGCGTACATCAGGGTGCCATCCGCATTGACTGCGCGCCACATCAGACCCTGCGTCACACCGGCGATCCACATCGAAGCGATGTAGAGCACTACGCCGACGGTGGCCAGCCAGAAGTGGGCTTCGATCAGCTTGATCGAATGCATTTGCTCGCGGTTAAACAGGCGCGGAATCAGGTAGTAGATCGAGCCGATGGAGACCATGGCAACCCATCCCAGTGCGCCGGAATGCACGTGGCCAACCGTCCAGTCGGTATAGTGCGACAGGGCATTGACGGTCTTGATCGACATCATCGGGCCTTCAAAGGTCGACATGCCGTAGAAGGACAGCGCGGTGATCAGGAACTTCAGAATCGGATCGCTGCGCAGTTTGTGCCATGCACCGGACAGGGTCATGATGCCGTTGATCATGCCACCCCAGCTCGGCGCCAGCAGAATCAGCGAGAAGACCATGCCGAGCGACTGGGTCCAGTCAGGCAGGGCGGTATAGTGCAGGTGGTGCGGGCCGGCCCACATGTAGGTGAAGATCAGCGCCCAGAAGTGCACGACCGACAGGCGATAGGAGTAGACCGGGCGGCCTGCCTGCTTCGGAACGAAGTAGTACATCATGCCCAGGAATGCTGCGGTCAGGAAGAAGCCAACAGCATTGTGGCCATACCACCACTGCACCATCGCGTCGACAGCGCCGGCGTAGACGGAGTAGGACTTGGTGAGGGTAACCGGAACGGCCAGGCTGTTTACGATGTGCAGCAGTGCGACCGCCAGAATGAATGCAGCGAAGAACCAGTTGGCCACATAGATGTGCTGAACCTTGCGCTTGGCAATCGTGCCGAAAAAGACGACCGCGTAGGCTACCCATACGATGGTGATCAGGATGTCGATTGGCCATTCGAGCTCGGCGTATTCCTTGCCCGAGGTAAAGCCCAGTGGCAGGGTGATTGCGGCAAGCACGATGACGAGTTGCCAGCCCCAGAACGTGAAGGCGGCGAGCTTGTCACAGAAGAGGCGGGTATTGCAGGTGCGTTGTACGACGTAGTAGGACGTGGCAAACAGTGCACAGCCACCGAACGCGAAAATGACCGCGTTAGTGTGCAGTGGACGCAGGCGCCCGAAGTGCAGATAAGGTCCGATGTTCAGTTCCGGCCAGTACATCTGTGCAGCACAGATGACGCCAACCAGCATTCCGACAATCCCCCAGATCACGGTCATGATCGAGAATTGCCGCACCACGTGGTAATTGTATGTGGCTTGGTTTTCCATAAGAGCGCTCCGATTGATCTCCAGAAACCCTGCGGTATTTTGTAAGGTTTTGGAAGGCTTGCTTTGGTGATTTTTATTGCCGGCCTGGTACCCCGTGCAGGATTCCGGTCAGCTATTTTAAGCGAGGGCTGCGCCTGTGCTTGGCGCAACAACCGCCTGCGGGACTATATCCCTGATTTTTCTAGGGTCAATTGATGCTGATCAAGCAGGCATCGTCTGTGTGGCGCGAATTGTACCCTTCCACCGTTTATCAGTCAGGTGTTTTTTCTTCATTCGCGCGGTCGGCAACACTCTTGTCGTCATCCTGCAGGACGCGCCATCCGGGGCCTTCCAGATCGTCGAACTGCCCGCTGCGTACCGACCACCAGAATATCAGCCCGATGAGAAACACCAGCAGAACAGAAAGCGGGATCAACAGGTAGAGGCTTTCCATGAATTATTTCCTGATTCTGCCGGATGCCGCGAGACGCAGTGCGTTGCAGACGACGAGGAGGGAGCTTGCTGCCATGCCGGCACTGGCAAGCCAGGGGGTGACAAAACCGCTTGCCGCCAGCGGAATGGCTGCAATATTGTAAGCCAGTGCCCATGCCAGGTTCTGCCGGATGATCGCGCGGGTCTTGCCGGCAAGGGCAAGCAGGCGTGGAATACCATTCAGTCGGTTGTTCAGAAGTACCATGTCGCCTGCTGCATGGCTGATGTCCACTCCGCAGCCCATCGCAACCGAAACATGCGCAGCAGCAAGCACAGGTGCATCATTGATGCCGTCACCCAGCATCATGACTTTTCGTCCACCGGCCTGCAGTTTTTGCACATAGTCTAGTTTCTGCTCTGGCGATGCCTGTCCGGTGGCCTGTTTGATGCCAAGAGTGTCGGCCACATGCATGACAGCATCCGGATGGTCGCCTGAAAGCAGGTGCAGTGTGAAGCCAGCGGCGGTCAGTGTGCTGACCATCTCATGCGCATCATCCCGCAATGTGTCGCCCAGCAATAGCGCGGCCAGCCATGCATCTTCCCGCGCCAGTACGAGCAGCGTTTCCCGGCTGTTTTGCGGCAAGGGGCGGGCTTGTGCATTCGGGCATTGCGCGGCGATGAAGCCCGGGTTGCCGATAAAATAGCGCTGACCGGCAACCGTGCCGGTCATTCCGCCGCCTGGGTGGTACTCGACGTCACTGGCCGGTGTGGTGTCCGGCAATTTCAAGGCGTGGGCAAGCGGGTGGTTCGAGCTGGCTTCGAGGGCGGCCGCAATCCGGCTCGCTTCGGCTGCTGTAGCCTCGAAAGGGATTATCGCGCGCAGGCCGGGTTGGCCGATGGTCAGCGTTCCGGTTTTGTCGAAGACGATGTCGGTGATCTGTGCTGCATCTTCCAGGCTGTCCGGTCGATGACTCAGAATGCCAAGGTGTGCCAGGTGTCCGGTGGCGGCAACCAGTGCCGCAGGTGTGGCCAGAGACAGCGCGCAAGGGCAGGAGATCACCAGAACCGCCACGGTAATCGGCAGGGCGTGTGCTGGGTCGTGCATCTGCCAGTACCACCAGGTGGCTCCGGCGATCAGCAGCAGGGCCAGTACAAACCAGCCGGCGATACGGTCCGCAAGCTGTGCCAGCTGCGGTTTATGCTGCATGGCGGCATCCAGTAGTCGCACGATGGAGGCAAGGCGGGTGTGCTCGCCGATCTGTGTGACGCGAATGGTCAGCGGCGAGCGCAGGTTGCTGGCGCCTCCGGTGACCGCATCGCCGGCCTGTTTCTGGATCGGTGTGCTTTCGCCTGAGAGCAGGGCTTCGTCCACTTCGCTCTTTCCGTCGACGACAAGACCGTCGACAGGGATGATTTCTCCCGGGCGGCAGACGACCAGATCGCCCACCGCCAGCTTGCTGACGGGATATTCTTCCAGCTGCTGTTCTGCGCCACTTCCGGACAGCTTATGCGTAAATGCCGGGATGAGCTTGACCAGTTGCTCGGTGGCAGCGCCGGCACGGTGCCGTGCGCGCATTTCGAGATAGCGTCCTCCCAGCAGCAGGAAGACGAACATGCTCACCGAATCGAAATAGACTTCGCCGTGCCCCTGCCAGAGCGAGTGCAGGCTGGCAACGAATGCTGCCAGGACGCCTATCGTGACGGGCAAATCCATGCCGGCGCGGCGGCGCTTGAGGTCGCGCCAGGCCGATTCATAGAAGGGCCAGCTGGAATACAGGACGACAGGCAAGGTCAGCAGCATGCTGGCCCAGTTGAGCAGGCTGAGCCATTCAGGTGCGATTTCGCCGGCCGGAGCCAGGTAAACGGGGACCGCAAACATCATGACCTGCATCATCGACAGGCCGGCAGTCCAGAGGCGGAATTGTGCCTGTTTGTTGCGCTTGTTCCAGGCTTCTTCGGCCTTGGCGTGATCATAAGGGTGGGCCCGGTAGCCAATGACGGTGATGGCTTCCAGAATCGCTGACAGTTTGATTCGGGCCGGATCCCAGCGCACGCGCGCGCGGTGAGTGCTGTAGTTGATGGACACGGCAAGCACGCCGGGAAGACGGCTGATGTGCTGTTCGTTCAGCCAGATGCAGGCCGCGCAGGTAATTCCCTCCAGCAGCAGGTGTGCTTCCCGGCTTTCTTCGCTGGCTGCGTTGACAAAGCTGTCCTGCAATTGCTCGTCATCATACAGGCGCAACTGGGCAAGCAGCTCGGCAGGTATGGGTGTTGCGGGCGTGGCTGTATCGGTGCGGTCGTCGTAATAGCGTTCCAGTCCGCTGTCGATGATGGTCCGGGCGACTGCCTGGCAACCGGCGCAGCAACAGGGGTGCTCGCTGCCGCGGAATCTGACGGGGAAGCTGGCTGGCCCGGGAACGGGTTCGCAACAATGGAAGCAGGATGGATCGGGCATCTGCCCATTCTACCGCAGAGTGTTCCTTGCGTTCAGCCTTGCGCCAGCATGTCATGCACGGCGTCGACCATGTCCTCGTATTCTTCGAGTTCAAGTGCCAGATGACGCAGCAGTTTGGGCTCGATATGGCGCCATTCGATGTGCTCGAACTGCTTCACGAACATCTTGTAGATGTGCTCAGAGAGACTGGCTAGCGCGATCAGGGTGCAGGCATGCTGCCACTCTCCGTCCTCGGGCTGGTCGAAAATGCCGTAGTCGTGATGATTGAGAATCGCCAGCGCCATGTGCTCGGGTAGTAGCCAGGCGCGGGCCAGCAGGTAGCCGACCACTGTATGGCTCGTGTTGTGGCGCGAATTTTCAAAGGCGATGAATTCGCTGCGTGCCATGCGCTCGCCGCGGCTGATTGTGTCGCGGTAGTTCTTGAACCGGGCCGCCAGCAAGGCCTGTCCGCAATTGTGGAACATACCGAACGTGTGTGCTTCGTCTTCTGTAATGCCGTGGACCGAGGTCGACAGATAGGCGCTGATGGTGGCGATGCGGTTGGCGCTTTCCCAAAGCGGGTCGGGGTGCCGTTCCGAGTGCTTGGGCATCACATGGGTCAGGGCCAGGCCCTCGACGATATTGCAGACATTGTTCAGGCCGAGCAGCTGCAAGGCATGATGTACCGAGGCGATTTTGTTAGGGCGCCGGAACAGTGGCGAGTTGATGGTTTTGAGGACGGCGGCGGACAGGGTGAGGTCGCTGCTGATCAGATGGCCGATCAGTTCGAAATCCGGCTCTTCCGGCTGGCGGGCCCGGTCCAGCGCCTGCAGGATGGAGGGCCGCGGCGGTATGACCAGGTTTTTCAGTAGGGCTTCGGTCTGGGCCGGATCGAGATCTTTTTGCATGGCAAGTGGCCGGAGGGGAGCAGGTTACCGTTCAGCATAGCTTCCTGCCTCCCCTTCAGCCAGGGCAAGCGCGTGCGAGCTTACTTGCCGAAGTACTTGGCGTTGATCTTGGCGTAGGTGCCGTCGGCGCGGATGCCGGCCAAGCCCTGGTTCAGCTTGTCCAGCAATGCCTTGTTGCCTTTCTTGACGGCGATGCCGTAGTACTCCTTGCCGAAGCTGGTGTCGTCAATGGTGCGGAACTGCAGGTTCGGGTTGTTGACCAGATAATTGCGTACCACGCCATTGTCGGCGATCACGGCCTGCACGCCACCGTTTTTCAGTTCGGTCAGTGCCAGTGGAATGCTCTCGAAGCGGCGAATGTCGGGGCTGGTCTTGCCGAATGCCTTCTGGGCGACACTGTCACCCGTGGTGCCGGTCTGCACGCCGATCTTCTTGCCCTTCAGCTCCGCGAGACTGCCGATCTTGCTGCTGCCCGGGATCACGATCAGTTGCTTGGCTTCGAAATAGGGTTCGGAGAAGTCCATGCTCTGCTTGCGCTCCGGCGTGATGGTCACGGCGGCAATCACGATGTCGCGGTCGCCATTGTTCAGGCCGGCAAACAGTCCTTCCCATGGGGTGTTGACGAGCTTGACCTTCAGTCCAGCCTTGCTGGCGATGGCCTGGATCAGTTCGGCGTCGAAGCCGATGACTTCGCGCTTGTCGTTCAGCATTTCAAAGGGCGCAAAGGTCGCGTCGGTGCCGACATTCAGTACCTTGTCGGCGGCCAGGGCCGGAGTGGCTACGATGCCGCAGGCGAGCAGCATGCTGCACAGGAGGTTGGGCAGGCGCATGGTCAAGTCCTTGTCAGTTGGTCTTTGCCGAGCATGCGCTGACTATTGATTGCTGACAATTCGTGAAAACACCAATGCAGTGTGATGGTCATTAGGGTATGTGTTTGAAGCCATTTTGGCGTAATGGCTACGCGTATATACCTACTGCTGTATTGATGCTATCTCGCGAATTTTCAGGACGATGGCGCGCAGGCCGTTGCCGCGTGATGCTGAAAGGAAGCGCAATAATCCGAGTTCGCCGATCCAGTGTTCCAGGTCGAAAGTGGCGATTTCGTTTGCGCTGCGGCCGTGGAAGGCGGTCAGTACCAGTGCCAGCAGGCCCTTTATGATGCGCGAATCGCTGTCGGCACTGAGCGCGAAAGTGCTGCCTTGCCGGCTGATCGCGAGCCAGACGCGGCTTTCGCAGCCGCTGACGAGGCGATCATCGGTACGCGCATCGGCGGGCCAGTCAGGCAGATCACGCCCCAGCTGGACGAGCAGGCGATTCTTGGCTTCCCAGCCGGTGGCGTGCGCCAGGCGCCCGGTCAGTTCGTCACGGCTGATGCGTGTGCCGAAGGGGTGGTCGGGGAATGCGTCGTTCATGCCAGGATGTCCAGGGTTTCGTCCAGTGCGGCGAGACAGCGGTCGACGTCGTCCGGCGTGTTGTACGCGGCCAGCGAAATGCGCAGCGAGCTGCTGATGCCGAAATGGGCCAGCAGCGGCTGCGCGCAGTGCTGGCCAACTCGCACGGCAATCTGCCGCGCATCCAGAAGTTGCGCAACGTCGAAGGCATGGGCTTTATCGAAGTGCAGTGCGGTAATCGGTGCGCGGGGTGTGTTGCCGGCAAGGATGCGCACGCCGCGCAGCTGCTGCAGGCCATGTTCCAGCCGGCTGTGCAGGAATGCTTCGTGCGCAGCCAGCGCGTCTGCGTCCAGCGTACCGAGCCAGCGCAGTGCGGCAGCCAGACCAACGGCCTGGGCAATGGGTGGCGTACCGGCTTCGAAGCGCTGCGGCGGTGCCGCGAAGCTGCTGCCGGCAAAACTGACGCTGGCAATCATTTCGCCGCCGCCTTGCCAGGGCGGCATGTGCGCCAGCAAGTCCCGTCGCCCGAACAGTACGCCGATGCCGGTGGGGCCAAACAGCTTGTGTCCGGAGAAGGCATAGAAATCAGCGCCCAGGGCGGCGAGGTCGGGTTTGCCGTGAGCTACGCCCTGTGCGCCGTCGACCAGCACGAGCGCGCCAGCCGCATGCGCAGCGGCAATCATTGCGGCGAGCGGTGGTCGTGTGCCGGTGGCATTGGCGGCCTGCGTGATCGCCAGCAGGCGTGTGCGCGGGCCGAGCAGGGAATGAAAGGCGGCCAGATCGATCTGCCCTGCTTGGTCGAGCGGGATGGGCCGGATGACCGCTCCCGAGCGTTGCGCCAGCAGTTGCCACGGAACGATATTGGCGTGGTGTTCCAGTGTGCTGACCAGGATTTCGTCGCCCGGGCGCAGGGTGCTGCCCCAGCTGTGCGCGACGAGGTTGATGGCCTCGGTGGTGCCGCGCGTGAACACGATTTCATCGCTTGCCACATTCAGGAAGGCCGCCACTGCTGTGCGCGCATTTTCGAATGCCTCGGTGGCTGCGCTGGCCAGCGCATAGCTGCCGCGATGCACGTTGGCGTAGCTGCTGGTGTAGAACGCCTGCTCGGTGTCCAGTACGTACTGCGGTTTCTGGCTGCTGGCCGCGCTGTCGAGGTAGACCAGGTCGGGGTTCTGCTGCAGCAGCGGAAACTGGCTGCGCACCGTATCGGCAAAGCCGGCCGGAAATGGGGCGGGGCATTGAGAGTCCATGGCGCAATTGTATAATGCGCCGATGAACTTCAAACAACCGATTTCCGTCCTGGTGCTGGTGCATACGCCCGACCTGCAGGTTCTGCTGCTGGAGCGCACCGATTTCAACGATGCCTGGCAGAGCGTGACGGGTAGCCGCGAAGGCAGCGAGGCATTGCTGGATACCGCCCGCCGCGAAGTGGGCGAGGAAACCGGGATTGCCCGTGATGTCGGCATCCTGCGCGACTGGGCTTATTCGTCCGATTTCGAAATCTATGAAATCTGGCGGCATCGCTATGCGCCGGGGGTGACGGTAAATACCGAGCACGTGTTCAGTCTGGAAGTGCCCGGACCGTTGGCCGTTACGCTTTCCCCGCGCGAGCACCGGCAGTATCGCTGGCTGCCCTGGCAGCAGGCGGCCGAGCTGGTTTTTTCGCCGTCGAACGCCGAAGCCATCCGCATGCTGCCCCAGCGTATGGGCAACTGATAGGGCGATCAGCCCCGCCTGCTACAGGAAACAAACCCATGGCTGCTGCATTGCCCGAAGTGGTTTTTCTCGACCGCGCCACGCTGCCTCTGTCCCTGCCTCCTCTCGCTGTCCCGCACCGCTGGGTCGAGTACGCGGCCAGCACCGAAGCGGAGGCAGCCGGACGGCTGGCAACTGCCACGGTCTGCATCAGCAACAAGGTGCCGATAACAGAGGCGGTGCTGGCCGGTGCTCCCTTGCTGAAGCTGGTCGCCGTCGCGGCCACCGGTTACAATATGGTAGATCTTGCTGCCTGCCGCGCACGGGGAGTGACGGTCTGCAATGTCCGCGATTATGCGGTGGCTGGTGTGCCCGAGCATGCCCTGATGCTGATGCTTGCACTCAGGCGGCAATTGCTTGCCTATCGGCGTGATGTACTGGCGGGGGAATGGCAGCGGGCGCCGGGGTTCTGCTATTTCGGCGCGCCCATGCATGATCTGGCGGGCAGTACGCTGGTGCTGCTGGGGCGGGGTGCGCTTGGCCTTGCGACGGCGAGGCTGGCGGAAGCGTTCGGCATGCGCATTGTCTGGGCCGAGCACAGGCAGGCCACAACGGTTCGCACCGGTTACACCGAATTTGCGGCAGCGCTGGCGCAGGCGGACGTGCTGAGCCTGCATTGCCCGCTCACCCCCGCGACCCGCAATGTCATCGGTGCGCCCGAACTGGCGCTCTTGAAGTCCTCATGCATCCTGATCAATACCTCGCGCGGCGGGCTGGTTGATGAAGTCGCGTTGCTGGCAGCTCTGAAGGCCGGTGCCCTGGCTGGTGCGGGGGTTGACGTCTTGACCGAGGAGCCGCCACGACATGGCAGTCCCTTGCTGGATGACGGCCTGCCCAATCTGATTGTCACGCCGCACATGGCCTGGGGGAGTCAGGAAACCATGGGCAGACTGGCTGGGCAATTGCTTGACAATATCACGGGCTTTTTGCAGGGAAGTCCGCAGAACTGTATTGTCTAAGTTCGGGTATTTGCCTGTAGCTACTACATTGAAAATGGTTGTGGCCTGATGGGGTGGTGGGTATTGGCTTGTTGGGCGGCTTGCAGGCAAGAAAAAGCCCGCCATAGCGGGCTGGACGGGGCTGCTGGCTGGTTCAGACCGCTTCGTCGTTGGTTTCGCCGGTGCGGATGCGTACAACGTGTTCGACCGGGGTGACAAAAATCTTGCCGTCGCCGATCTTGCCGGTGTGGGCCGCCTTGATGATGGCTTCGATTGCCGCGTCGACCTTGTCGTCGCTGATCACGACTTCGATCTTGGCCTTCGGCAGGAAATCCACGACATACTCGGCGCCGCGATACAGTTCGGTGTGCCCTTTCTGACGCCCGAAGCCCTTGACTTCGGTGACGGTCAGGCCGGAAATGCCGAGTTCTGACAGCGATTCGCGGACTTCGTCGAGTTTGAACGGCTTGATGATGGCTTCGATTTTCTTCATGAGGTCAGTCCTGCCGGGGCGTGCGGCGAGCCCGTAGTGGGTTGGTCGGTCGGCAAAGTATAGCGAGCCGGCACTTGTCCCGCCAAGCCCCGTGCAGTCTGTTTGCCGCAGGGGGTTTGTTTTTCCCTGTGGCTTTACCCTATAATCGCTGGCTTGTTTATGTTGGCCCATATGGCTGACGCCCAATCTGCGCGGGTGGCGAAATTGGTAGACGCACTGGATTTAGGTTCCAGCGCCGCAAGGTGTGGGGGTTCGAGTCCCCCCTCGCGCACCAGAATTCATTCAAAAACCATAGCCTGTGGTGATATGTCCGGTTGCCCGGTGTGGCCGGTTCACTGTTCGAGGATCAAATAGAAATGCAAGCACAATTGGAAACTCTGGCCGGCCTCGAGCGCCGTTTTGCCATCGCGGTACCGCGTGCCGAAATCGCCAAGCAGGTTGATGGCCGCCTCAAGCGTGTCGCCAAGACCGCCAAGATCGACGGTTTCCGTCCGGGCAAGGCGCCGCTGAGCATCGTGTCGCAACAATACGGTTTCCGTGTTCAGGAAGAAGTGCTGGGTGAGACCGTCGAGCGTGCTTTTGCCGAGGCTGTGACCGAGCAGAAGCTGCAGGTTGCCGGCTATCCGCGTTTCGAGCCGAAGGAAGGCGAGGCTGCGGAGGACCTGTTCGAATTCGTGGCAACCTTCGAAGTTTATCCGGAAGTGCAGATCGGTGATCTGTCTGCCGTTGAAGTCAAGAAGCCGGTACTCGAAATTTCTGACGCCGAAGTGGAAAAGACCGTCGAAATCCTGCGTCGCCAGCGTACCCGTTATGAGCGCGTTGAGCGCGCTGCTGCCGATGGCGATCGCGTGATCGTTGATTTTGCCGGCACAATTGACGGTGAAGCCTTTGACGGCGGCAAGGCCGAAAATTACGCTTTCCTGATCGGCAAGGGCCAGATGTTGCCGGGCTTCGAGCAGGGCGTGATCGGCATGAAGGAAGGCGAGACCAAGGATGTGAGCGTAGCCTTCCCTGAGGATTATCATGGCAAGGACGTGGCCGGCAAGACTGCCGTATTCGCGATCACTGTCAAGAATGTAGCCGAAGCCAAGCTGCCGGAATTGAACGCAGAATTTGCCAAGAGCCTGGGTATCGAAGATGGCGATCTGGACAAGATGCGCGCCGAAGTCCGTGGCAATCTGGAGCGCGAAGTACGTTTCCGCCTGAAAGCCCGTGCCAAGGAAAACGTCATGAGCGCGCTGATGGAAGTGACTCCGACCGAACTGCCGAAGGCATTGATTGGTCTGGAGATCGGCCGTCTGGTTGAAGGTGCCAAGGCTGACTTGAAACAGCGCGGTATCGACCCCAAGTTGGTTCCGTTCAACCCGCAATTCTTCGAAGCGCAGGCCCGTCGCCGCGTGCATCTGGGTCTGGCTCTCGCCGAGCTGGTCAGAGCCAACGAGCTGGTTGCCAAGCCGGAGCAGATCAAGGCCATCATTGAAGATCTGGCGCAGAACTACGAAGACCCGGCCGAAGTCGTTGCCTGGTACTACCAGGACGCCCAGCGTCTGGCCGGTCCGGAATCCATGGCGCTGGAAGACAATGTAGTTGAGTTTGTTCTTGCTCGTGCCAAGGTTGCCGAAGAAGCCGTCGGCTTCGAGGAACTGATGGGCCAGCAAGGCTAATCTGACAATTATTACGAGGTAATCAATGGAATTCGATCCGCAAAATCTCGGGTATATCCCGATGGTCGTCGAGCAGAGCGGGCGTGGTGAGCGCTCTTACGATATCTACTCGCGCCTACTGAAAGAGCGGGTCGTTTTCCTGGTCGGTCCGGTCAATGACCAGACCGCCAACCTCGTGGTTGCCCAGCTGCTGTTCCTGGAATCCGAAAACCCGGACAAGGATATTCATCTGTATATCAATTCGCCGGGCGGCTCAGTAACGGCAGGGATGTCGATTTATGACACCATGCAGTTCATCAAGCCCAATGTGTCTACCCTGTGCATCGGCATGGCGGCCTCCATGGGGGCGTTCTTGCTGGCCGGGGGCGCGGAAGGCAAACGCTTCGCGCTGCCCAATTCGCGCATCATGATCCACCAGCCGCTGATCGGCGGGCTGGCCGGTCAGGCATCGGATATCGAAATCCATGCCAAGGAACTGATCAAAACCAAGCGCCAGCTGAATGAATTGCTGGCCAAGCATACCGGACAACCGGTAGAAACCATTGAGCGCGACACCGATCGTGACAATTTCCTTTCCGCAGCCGAAGCCAAGGCCTACGGTCTGATCGACGAGGTACTGGTATCTCGCGGCGGTCAGCCGGCCTGATTCCGGTTGTGAAGCCAGCACGCCGCCAGCACTTTCTGGCGGCGTTTGTTTCTTGAAGCCCGCCAGTGCGGCGGGCATGGGTGATTTGCATCATGTCCGACAAAAACAGCGACAAACTCCTGTATTGCTCCTTCTGCGGTAAAAGCCAGCATGAAGTCGTCAAGCTGGTTGCCGGCCCGCAGGTGTTTATCTGCAATGAGTGCATCGAGCTGTGCAACGATATTCTGAAGGATGAAATCGCTCAGCTGGGCGATGCGCCGGCTCAAACGCCGTCAGGCAAGAAATTGCCGCTGCCGACCGAAATCCGTGACGTGCTCGATCAGTACGTAATCGGACAGGAACGGGCAAAGAAAATCCTGGCCGTGGCGGTCTACAACCATTACAAGCGTCTCTCCACCAAAGGCAAGGGCAAGGATGAGGATGGCGTCGAGCTTTCCAAGTCCAATATTCTGCTCATTGGCCCAACCGGTTCGGGCAAGACCCTGCTGGCGCAAACTATGGCCCGCATGCTGGATGTGCCTTTCGTGATGGCCGATGCTACTACACTGACCGAGGCTGGCTATGTGGGTGAGGATGTCGAACACATCGTCGCCAAGCTGCTGGCCCAGTGCGATCACGACGTCGAAAAGGCGCAGCGCGGCATTATCTATATCGATGAAATCGACAAAATCGCCCGCAAGTCTGAAAACCCTTCGATCACGCGCGATGTGTCGGGTGAGGGTGTGCAGCAGGCCTTGCTGAAACTGATCGAAGGGACAGTGGCATCCGTTCCCCCGCATGGCGGTCGCAAGCATCCGAATCAGGATATGCCGCAGGTTGATACGACAAATATCCTGTTCATTTGCGGCGGCGCATTCGAAGGTCTGAACAAGATCATCCGCAATCGCTCAGTGAAAGGCGGTATCGGCTTTGGTGCCGAGGTGGTCAGCAAGGATGAGGCGGCCAGCACAGCCCATCTGCTGCATGATGTCGAGCCGGATGACCTGATCCGCTTTGGTCTGATTCCGGAATTCGTGGGTCGCCTGCCTGTGGTGGCAACGCTTGAGGAGCTGGACGAGGAGGCACTGGTTTCCATTCTGACCGAGCCGAAAAATGCACTGGTGAAGCAGTACCAGAAGCTCTTCGAAATGGAAGATGTGATTCTGGATATGCCGCCGGAGACGCTGAAGGCCATCGCACGCAAGGCCATGGAGCGCAAGACCGGTGCCCGCGGCTTGCGTTCGATAATGGAGCAGACTTTGCTCGATACCATGTATGAACTGCCGGCCATGCAGGATGTGGCAAAGGTATCCGTCCCCGAGGCGGTGGTTACCGAAGGTGCCAAGCCGATTTTTGTCCAGGCTGAGGCAGTCCAGAACTAAACCCGCATACGCAGGCTGCATATTCCGCGTTCATGAGGTGGCCGGCATTGAATTTTGCCGGTCCCGCCTTCATTATTGAATAACCTATTTTTCGCGGATCCCTCCAAGCATGTCCGATCCACACGTATTACCTTCTGATCCCGTTACTTTTCCGATGCTGCCACTGCGGGATGTAGTGGTCTTCCCGCATATGGTGATTCCGTTGTTTGTTGGCCGTCCAAAGTCCATCAAGGCGCTGGAAGTGGCAACGGAAAACGGTACTCCCATCCTGCTTGCCGCGCAGAAGAATGCCGCCAAGGATGAGCCGGCGCTTGCCGATGTGTATGAAGTCGGCACGATTGCGACGGTCCTGCAACTCTTGAAATTGCCTGACGGCACCGTCAAAGTGCTGGTTGAAGGCAGTCAGCGCGCACGTCTGCATGATCTGACCGAGGGGGATGGTTACTTCAGTGCAGTGGCCGAGCCACTGCCGCCCGAGGATGAGCTGAATCACGAGGCCGAGGCGATGCGTCGCGCCTTGTTGTCGCAATTTGACCAGTACGTCAAGCTGAACAAGAAAATTCCCCCGGAAATCCTGACGTCGCTGTCGGGAATCGAATCAGCCAGCCGGCTTGCTGATACGGTTGCTGCACATCTGCCGCTGAAGCTGGAGCAAAAGCAGGTCATTCTCGAAATGCCATCGGTCAAGGACCGAATGGATCACCTGCTGAAGCAGCTCGAGGCCGAGCTCGACATTCTTCAGGTTGAAAAACGCATCCGTGGTCGCGTCAAGCGCCAGATGGAAAAGAGCCAGCGCGAGTATTACCTGAACGAACAGGTCAAGGCCATCCAGAAAGAACTGGGTGAGCTGGATGAAAATGCCGATCTGGATGAGTTGGAAAAGCGCATCAAGACCGCGGGCATGAGCAAGGAAGCACGCGAAAAGGCCGAGGGTGAACTGAAAAAACTGCGCATGATGTCGCCGATGTCTGCCGAGGCAACGGTCGTGCGCAATTACATCGAAACCATTGCCGGCTTGCCCTGGAAGAAAAAGACCAAGATCAGCAAGGATCTGGCCGAGGCTGAGGCCGTGCTGGATACGGATCACTATGGTCTCGAGAAGGTCAAGGAACGTATTGTCGAGTATCTCGCAGTCCAGCAGCGGGTTGAAAAGCTGAAGGGACCGATTCTGTGTCTGGTTGGCCCTCCGGGGGTAGGCAAAACTTCGCTTGGTGAATCGATTGCGCGTGCGACCAACCGCAAGTTTGTCCGCATGGCCCTTGGGGGTGTGCGGGATGAGGCTGAGATTCGCGGTCACCGCCGTACCTATATTGGTTCCATGCCCGGCAAGATTTTGCAGAGCATGAACAAGGTCGGGGTCAAGAACCCGCTTTTCCTGCTGGACGAAGTGGACAAGCTGGGTCAGGACTTCAGGGGGGATCCATCATCTGCTTTGCTGGAAGTGCTTGATCCGGAGCAGAATCACTCATTCAGCGATCACTATCTTGAGGTTGAGTATGACCTTTCCGATGTGATGTTTGTTGCGACAGCCAATTCGCTCAACATCCCTGCCGCACTGCTGGATCGCATGGAGGTCATTCGTCTTGCCGGTTATACCGAGGATGAAAAGGTCAATATCGCGCTGAAGTATCTGGTACCCAAGCAGATGAAAGCCAATGGCCTGCAGGATGGCGAGTTGGTGGTTCAGGAGTCTGCCGTGCGCGATATCATCCGCTTCTACACGCGAGAAGCTGGGGTGCGCAGCCTAGATCGCGAAATTGCCAAGATTTGCCGGAAGGTCGTGAAGGCTTTGTTGCTCAAGCCAAGCGACAAGAAGGTAACTGTCACCGCCAAGGTGCTTGATAAATACCTTGGTGTGCAGCGCTATGATTTCGGCCAGGCGGAAAAGCAGAATCAGATCGGGCAGGTCACCGGCCTTGCCTGGACCGAAGTGGGGGGCGAATTGCTGACCATCGAGGCGGTCAAGTTTGCCGGAAAGGGCAAAATGATCCAGACAGGCCAGCTCGGTGAGGTGATGCAGGAATCCATTCAGGCCGCGCTGTCAGTTGTACGTGCGCGGGCGGCTGACTTGGGTATTGATCCTGGCTTTTATGAAAAGCACGATATCCATATCCACCTCCCCGAAGGTGCCACACCGAAGGATGGCCCATCTGCGGGTATTGCCATCACCACAGCCCTGACTTCCATTTTGACCGGAATTCCGGTGCGGTGTGATGTTGCAATGACCGGTGAAATTACCCTTCGCGGCGAGGTGTTGCCGATTGGTGGTCTCAAGGAGAAATTGCTGGCTGCCTTGCGCGGCGGTATCAAGTTTGTGCTGATCCCGGAAGGAAACGCGAAGGATCTGGCGGAAATTCCGGATAATGTGAAGCGCGGCCTGAAAATTCATCCTGTTAAGTGGATTGATCAGGTACTATCGCTGGCTCTGGAATCCCAGCCGGTGCCGTTTGCGGGAGTCGAAACTCCGCCTGTTGCTTCGTCTGAGGCTGCGGTCGTGGAAACGGGAACACATAGCACCAAACACTAGTTGACACTTATTTTTGCCGCTTGTTATAAAGCTTAAGCAATCGGCTGACTGAACTAATTCAACCAATATGAAGGGGATGTAAGTGAATAAATCGGAACTGATCGACGCTATCGCTGAATCCGCAGGCCTGTCCAAGGCTGCTGCCGGTAAAGCTCTTGATGCAACGATTGAAGCCATCACTGGCGCACTGCAGGGTGGCCAGGAAGTTACTCTGGTTGGTTTTGGCTCTTTCTATGTCGCCGAGCGTGAAGCTCGCACTGGTCGCAACCCGCGCACTGGCGAGTCCATCAAGATTGAGGCTGCCAAGCAACCCAAATTCCGTGCAGGCAAGTCTTTGAAAGACGCCGTGCAATAACAGTGCTGAGGCCGGATCTGCTAGGCAGGTGCTTGGCCGACTGTTTGTCAGGGAATGACGCGTTTATCAGATGCGCATCAGACCCAAGCCAGTGAGCGAGCTTGCTGGTTACGGAGTGGTAGTTCAGTTGGTTAGAATACCGGCCTGTCACGCCGGGGGTCGCGGGTTCGAGCCCCGTCCGCTCCGCCAGATTCCAAGGGCAAACTACGGTTTGCCCTTTTTCTTTTCCTACTTCCTTGCCGGGCAGAGACAGCAGCTGCGTAATCTGGCAAGATGCCTGCACAAAAGCAGGGGGGTGTAACATTCATGTTTGACTATGTCCAAAAGCACAAGACCGCTGCGCAGATCCTGCTTGGAGCTGTGTCGCTGGGCTTGTTGGTCGGGTTTGGTGTTGGTGGTTACAGCGCCATGCAGGGTAGCGATGGCTACATTGCAAAAGTGGGTGACAGCAAGATCACGGGTCTGGACTTTGCCATGGCCACTCAGGGGCAGCCTGTGGCAGACGCCGACAAGGGGCGCATCATTGAGCAACTGGTGCAGGAACGTCTGCTGCTCCAGGATGCCAAGGCGCAGGGCCTCGCACTCAGTGATGCCGAGCTTGCCGCAATCATTGCCAAAGGCCTCTCGGTTGATGGCAAGTTTGATATGGCACGCTACAAGCAGCAACTCGAAGCTCGTCGCATGACCGCTGCTCAGTATGATGAAAGCGTGCGCAAGGATGTACTGATCAATCAGTTGCTACAGCCCATCTTCGGATCGGGGTTTTCGAGCAATGCCTCACTGGAATTGTTGAACAAGATTTTGGGCGAAACACGGGAAGTCTCGCTGGTTACCATGCCGGCGCAGGATTATCTGGCCAAGGCGACTGTCTCTCCCGAAGAAATCAGCAAGTATTACGCGGCAAATACAACCAAATTCAAATCGCCCGACATGGTGAAGCTTGAGTACGTCGTGCTCAGTGCCCAGAGGCTTGCGGATGGAGTGAAGGTTGATGAGGCGGACATTGCCAAATACTTCGAAGAGCACCGTCAGGAGCTGGCGAAGGAAGAGCGGAAAATACGTTTGGTCCAGTTGAACTATCCGGCGAATGCTTCAGCGGAAGCCAAGGCTGTGCTCCGCAAGGAAGCCGAGGCTCTGGCTGCGCGCCTGAAAAAGGCGCCGGCGGATTTTGCTGCTGTCGCCAAGGAAAAATCGCAGGATCCCATTTCAGCCCCCAATGGTGGCGATCTGGGCTATCTGGCCAAGGGCGTGAGTCAGAATGCAGCGTTTGACGAAGCGGCCTTCAAGCTTGCCAAGGGGCAGGTCAGTGATGTGATCGAAACCCCGCAAGGGCTTAACATCCTGATGGTTGATGACATCAGGGGGCGCCAATTGGCTGATGTGCGTTCCGAGATCGAAATGAAGCTGAAATCGGCCGCCATTCAGGGTGAGTTGCAGAAAAAAGTCGATGAACTCAATGAGGTGCTTTACCAGGAAGCGTCCAGCCTGAAGCCGGCAGCTGACAAGCTGGGTCTTGTTGTACAGGGTAGCGACTGGGTAACCCGGAAGGGCAGCCAGGACCCGCAGCTGAATGCCCCGAAACTGCTTGAGGCAGTGTTTGAAGAGGATGTGCTGAAAAACAAGCACAACTCCTCGGCCGTCGAGGTTGCACCGGGTGTGTATGTTGCTGCCCGGGTACAGGAGTACAAGCCTGAGCAGGTGCATAAACTTGACGAGGTGAAACCGGCCATCGAGCAGTTGCTCAAGCGCGAGAAGGCAATGCAGCTGGCCAAGCAGGATGGCGAGGCAAGACTCAAGCAATTGCAGGGCGGTGCAGCCTTGCCCTTGACCTGGGGAACATCGCAGCCGGTTCGCCAGGATCTGTCAGGCCAGGCGGTGGGGCCCTTGAAGGAAATCTTCAAGGCTGATACCAGCAAGTTGCCTGCGTATGTTGGTGCTGAAGTAGCCGGACAGGGATATCTGCTGGTGCGGATTGACAAGGTTGTTCCAGCTCCCGAGCTCAACGCGCAATCGCGTGCCCAGTTTGGCGCCATGCTGCAGCGTCAGCTGGCCAATCGTGACGCCTTTGCTTTCCTGGAGGCGTTGAAGACGCGTTTCAAGGTTGCTTACCCGGCTGGTGCAAAGACTGGCGCAGAGTAAACGGCAACAGGGTCTGGCCAATAATGAGAAAAACCGCCTTCAAGGCGGTTTTTCTCATTGTGACTCCAGCCAGTTACAGAAGGCTGTGGTGGCGGGATCGTTCATCAGGCTGCGCGGAACAATCCAGCAATAGCCACGCACCGGTACGGCCGGGAAAGGCAGTGGGGCGATCAGGGTGCCTGCATCAAGCTCGTGCTGCATCATGGGGAGTGGTCCCAGTGCAATTCCGAGCCCGTCAATGGCGGCTTGCAGTGCGAGGTAGAAGTGGTCGAATTGCTGGCTTGCCCTTGGTTTCAGATCGGGAACGCCGGCAAGGGTCAGCCAGCGTTGCCAGGCAGTCGGGCGTGTGTCTGCCATGAGCAAGGTGTGCTGTGCCAGGTCTTCGGCTTTCTGGATGGCATGTTTTTCAAGCAGCTTCGGATGGCAGAGCGGCAACTCCCGTTCCTCCAGAAACGGCCTGCTGATATAGCCTGGCCAGTCACCCGGGCCGCGGCGGATTGCAATATCGAAGGGGGTTTCCAGTCGCGATATGTCGCGATCCGATGTCGTGATCCGGAGCTCGATATCGGGGTAGTCGTGCTGGAAGTGTGCCAGTCTCGGCAGGAGCCAGCGCATGGCAAGAGTCGGCGTCGAATTCAGGATAAGCCGCCGCTGGCTGGATGGCTCACGCAACTGCAAGGTGGCATTGGTGATGATGTCGAAGCCGTCCTGAATTTGCACCAGATAGCGCCAACCCGTTTCAGTGAGCTGGACTCTCCCACCGCTGCGCTCGAAAAGCCTTAATCCCAGCCATTCTTCCAGCTGGCGGATCTGTTTGCTGATTGCGCCATGGGTCACGCACAGTTCGGCTGCAGCCATGGTGAAGCTGTTCAGCCGGGCTGCAGCTTCAAACGCCCGCAGGGAATTAAGGGGGGGGAGAGATTGCTGCATGGAAACTGTTCGATGTGAGTGAATGGAACGTCGCGGTTTGGGTTGGCAGCTGTAAGTGCCGGAAAAGTCATTTTTCTATACTGTTCGCCGACTTGGTGTGAGTATAACTCACGACTAGTGTGGCGATTACTCGTTTGTCTGCCTGCGCCATTGGGCGTACCATGAGCGGGCAAAAAAAATCCACACTCCGCAACCATGTGTGCGGACAAGGACAAGACAGGGATTGCCACACGGGACTGTGTCGCAGTCGTTTTAACTGCCCTTACTACCATCCGGAAGGTCGAATCATGCTTGAAGCCTATCGCCAACACGTAGCCGAGCGCGCCGCGCTGGGCATCCCGCCGCTGCCGCTGACTGCCCAGCAAGTCGTCGAGCTGGTTGAGCTGCTGAAAAATCCGCCGGCCGGCGAAGAAGCCTTCCTGGTCGACCTGCTGACCCACCGTGTTCCGCCCGGCGTGGATGACGCTGCCAAGGTGAAGGCTGCCTTCCTAGCAGCGGTTGCCAGCGGCGCTGATTCCTGTAGCCTGGTGTCGCGCGCCAAGGCTGTCGAGCTGCTTGGCACCATGCTGGGCGGCTTCAACATCAAGCCGCAAATCGACCTGCTGGGTGACGCCGAAGTCGGCGCTATCGCCGCAGAAGGGCTGAAGAAAACTTTGCTGATGTTCGACTACTTCCATGACGTGAAGGAACTGGCCGACAAGGGCAATGCCAACGCCAAGGCCGTGCTGCAAAGCTGGGCCGACGCCGAGTGGTTCACCAGCCGCCCTGCGGTTGCCGAGAAAATCACCGTGACCGTGTTCAAGGTGCCGGGCGAAACCAATACTGACGACCTGTCGCCAGCCCCGGATGCCTGGAGCCGCCCGGATATCCCGCTGCACGCACTGGCGATGCTGAAGAACACTCGCGCTGACGCGGCCTTCAAGCCGGAAGAAGACGGCAAGCGCGGCCCGATCCAGTTCCTGCGCGATCTGGCGGCCAAGGGCCATCCGGTTGCCTACGTCGGTGACGTGGTGGGTACCGGTTCCTCGCGCAAGTCGGCGACCAATTCCGTGTTGTGGTGGACCGGTGAAGACATTCCCTTCGTGCCGAACAAGCGTTTTGGTGGTGTGTGTCTCGGTGGCAAGATCGCTCCGATCTTCTTCAACACCCAGGAAGATTCCGGCGCGCTGCCGCTTGAAGTTGACGTTTCCAAGTTCGAAATGGGCGACGTGATCGATATCTACCCGTACGCAGGCAAGATCGAGAAGAACGGTACTGTTGTCGCCGAATTCAAGGTCAAGTCCGAAGTGCTGTTTGACGAAGTCCGTGCCGGTGGCCGTATCAACCTGATTATCGGTCGCTCGCTGACCGCCAAGGCACGTGAAGCGCTCGGCCTGCCTGCATCCACCGAATTCCGCCTGCCGCAAGCACCGGTTGCCAGCAACAAGGGCTTTTCGCTGGGCCAGAAGATGGTTGGCCGTGCCTGCGGTCTGCCGGAAGGCCAGGGCGTGCGTCCCGGCATTTACTGCGAACCGCGCATGACCTCGGTCGGCTCGCAAGACACGACCGGCCCGATGACCCGCGACGAGCTCAAAGACCTGGCTTGTCTGGGCTTCTCCGCTGATCTGGTGATGCAGTCCTTCTGCCACACTGCCGCCTATCCGAAGCCGGTGGACGTCAAGATGCACCACGAGCTGCCGGAATTCATCCGCAACCGTGGCGGCGTATCCCTGCGTCCGGGCGACGGCGTGATCCACTCCTGGCTCAACCGCATGCTGCTGCCTGATACCGTCGGTACCGGTGGTGATTCGCACACCCGTTTCCCGATCGGCATTTCCTTCCCGGCCGGCTCCGGTCTGGTGGCTTTCGGAGCTGCGACCGGCGTGATGCCGCTCGACATGCCGGAATCGGTACTGGTGCGCTTCAAGGGCGCCATGCAGCCGGGGATCACCCTGCGCGATCTGGTGAACGCGATTCCGTTCTATGCGATCAAGGCGGGTCTGCTGACCGTGGCCAAGGCCGGCAAGAAGAACATCTTCTCCGGTCGCATCCTGGAAATTGAAGGTCTGCCGGATCTGAAGGTCGAGCAAGCCTTCGAGTTGACCGATGCGTCGGCCGAGCGCTCTGCCGCCGGTTGTACTGTGCAGCTGAACCGCGAGCCGGTGGTTGAATACCTGCAGTCCAACATCGTGTTGCTGAAGTCGATGATTGCCAACGGCTATGGCGATGCCAAGACACTGGCCCGCCGTATCAAGGCCATGGAAGACTGGATTGCCAAGGGTGAACTGCTGAAGGCTGATGCCGATGCCGAGTACGCCGCGGTCATCGAAATTGACATGAGCGAAATCGTCGAGCCGATTCTGGCCTGCCCGAACGATCCGGATGATGTGAAGACCCTGGCTGACGTGGCCGGCACCAAGATCGACGAAGTCTTCATCGGTTCGTGCATGACCAACATCGGCCACTTCCGCGCCGCCGGCAAGCTGCTGGAAGGCAAGCGCGACCTGCCGACCAAGCTGTGGATCGCTCCGCCGACCAAGATGGATGCCCAGCAGCTGACCGAGGAAGGTTACTATGGCACCTTCGGCATGGCTGGCGCGCGTACCGAAATGCCGGGCTGCTCGCTGTGCATGGGCAATCAGGCACAGGTGCGCGAAGGTGCGACCGTGGTATCCACCTCGACCCGCAACTTCCCGAACCGTCTGGGCAAGAACACCAATGTGTACCTGAGCTCGGCCGAACTTGCCGCGATCGCATCGCGTCTGGGCCGCATTCCGACCCGCGAGGAGTACATGGCCGACATCGGTGTGATCAATGAGAAGAGTGCGGAAGTGTACCGCTACCTCAACTTTGACCAGATCGCCACCTTCCAGGAAGATGCTGCCAAGGTTTCGGTCTGATCCTGTCGGGCCGCAAACAGACAACCCCGCTACGGCGGGGTTGTTTTTTTATGGGTATATGGCTACAGCCCTTTTAATTGAAGGGGATAGGGCTTATACAGTGTGGTGTATTGAAAAAACGCCCGCTGTTTGCAGGGGTGATGCCCGAGAACGACTTATCTGCTTGAATTATCGATAAAAAGCTTGCCGCATGGGGCGCGATAGGGGAAAATCCGTACCCTTTTCGGGTCGGTCGCGCAAGGCGCCGGCAATTAACAACGATGGCTTGCCCACCCATCGCCGCCAGCGTAGCGGCACAAGTGGCAAGACGTCTTAGACCTTCAACCACTGGGGGTATGGGATATGTCCAAACTGCACGATGCCAATCTGCAGCTCGTGATGCACACGCAATTGCCGGTGTCATCCTATTTCGACGAAACACTGTATCAGGCAGAACTGGATCGTCTGTTTGCCAGGGGGCCCAAATACATCGGTCATGAACTGATGGTGCCCGCAGCGGGTGACTATCATGTGCTCGAAGCGAGCAATGGCGCGCGCTATCTGAAGCGTACCGAGGCGGGTGACGTCAAATGCCTGTCCAATATCTGCCGTCATCGCCAGGCCTTCATGCTCGATGGTCGCGGCAATGCCAAGCACACGGTCTGCCCGTTGCACCGCTGGACTTACGACGAAAGTGGCCAACTGATGGGGGCGCCGCATTTTCCGGGCAACCCCTGTCTGCATCTGCCCGATACCGCGCTGCAAAGCTGGAATGGTCTGCTTTTTGAAAGTGGCCGCGATATCGAGGCCGATCTGAAAGACATGGGGGTGGCCAAACACTTCGATTTCTCGAATTATGTGTTCCATTCGGTGCATGTCGATGAATACCAGGGCAACTGGAAAACCTTCATCGAGGTGTATCTCGAGGACTACCACGTCGTACCGTTCCATCCGGGACTGGGGCAGTTTGTCGAGTGCAATGATCTGAAATGGCAGTTTGCCCCGTGGTATTCGGTGCAGACCGTGGGTGTACACAATGGTCTGGCCAAGCCCGGCTCGCGCACCTATGAGGAATGGCACAAGCAGGTCAATGCCTACTATGGCGACAAAAAGCCGGAATTCGGCGCAATCTGGCTGACCTATTACCCGAACATCACCGTCGAGTGGTACCCGCATACGCTGGTGATTTCGACCATCATTCCTACCGGCCCGCGCAGCTACAAGAACGTGGTTGAATTCTACTATCCCGAAGATATCGCCTATTTCGAGCCGGAATTCATCGCTGCCGAGCAGGCGGCCTACGATGAAACGGCCGTCGAAGATCGCGAGATCATCGACCGGATGGAGGCCGGCCGCGAGGCGCTCTACCGCGCGGGCCGCAACGAAGTTGGTCCCTACCAGAGCCCGATGGAAGACGGAATGCAGCATTTCCACGAGTTTTATCGCCGTGAAATGGGGGATATGTTGAGGGAATAATGTCACGGTTGCCGTGCGACTTTGTTCATGTATTTTTCAGCATTCATGTCGCATAATGCCCCGGAGAATTTCATCAGGAGATGTGCGATATGAAGCTGAAAACACTGATCGTGCTGTGTGCTGCTACTGTGGTGTCCCTTTCTGCTTTTGCCGAGCCGCATCCGCCGCAGGAGCGCATGAGTGGCCGCAGCTATGAGTACCAGCAGGGCTTTCGCGATGGCTGGCAGGCTGCTTATGAAATGATGCAGAACGGCGGCAATAACTGGAATAACAACAATAACTGGAACAATAACAACGATTACTATCGTCGCGACATCCGTATTGACCGTGCCCGTTATGTATCGGGCAAGCGCAGCTGCGATTTCACCCGCAATCTGGCCAATCGTGCCAATGGTCGCGGTGAATACCTGCTCGATGCCAATAATCGCTGGTGTGGTGATCCGTCGCCGGGTGATCTGAAGCAGGCGGAAGTGCGTTACTACTGTGGCAGCGATTTGCGCTCCGCAGTGATCCGTGAAGATGAAAGCGGCTGGTTGCGCTGCAACTGACCTTGTTCCGGTAGTCGTGCGATAATGCAGGAAGCGCCTTCGGGCGCTTTTTGCATTTGCAGGGATGAATGTGTGATGCGTGATGTGATAAAGAGCTGGCGGCATTCCGGTCCGTTCTGGATGGTGGTGGCAGGCCTGGCGTTCGGCGTGATGGGCGTGTTTGTCAAACGGGCGAGTACGCAGTTGAGTACGGCGGAACTGGTGTTCTATCGCTGTCTGGCGGGGCTTGCCGGCATCATGCTGATCGCGCTGCCGCGAGGGCAGTCCTTGCGTGTCAGCCCAGCTGTTCTGCGCTTGCACCTGTCGCGCAGCATTTCCGGATTTCTCGCGCTGATGCTGTATTTTTACGCCATTGCCCATTTGCCCTTGCCGACGGCGGTCACGCTCAATTACACCTCGCCCCTGTTTCTGGCACTGGTGGTCTTTGCGTGGCGGCGCCAGCCCATGCACTGGCGGCAGGTGGTATTGATTCTGGGCGGTTTTGCCGGGGTGCTGTTGCTGCTCAGGCCATCGCTGCCAGCGGGGCAGTGGCTGACCGGTCTGATCGGTCTTGGTTCGGGCTTTCTGGCCAGTATCGCCTACATGAATGTCCACGAACTCGGCCGCTACGGTGAGCCGGAGTGGCGTACCGTATTTTACTTTTCACTGGTCTCGACGCTGGGAGCGGCCTGCTGGATGCTGCTGCAGAGTGCGCCGCTGGTCATGCCAGATGCCGGGGGATGGCTTTCGGTGCTGGGCATGGGCGTTTGCGCGACCATTGCACAGCTGTCGATGACGCGGGCTTACCGCAAGGGAAGAACACTGGCGGTGGCGAGCCTGGCTTACCTCACTGTCGTGTTCTCAACGCTGTTCGGAGTGCTCATCTGGGGGGATGCGCTGCCTGTACTCAGCTATCTGGGCATGATTCTGATCGTGGCGTGTGGCATATTCAGCAGCTATCGCCCTTCGTGCGCAAGGAATGATTAAGCTTATTTTGCGCCGGATGCTGCTGCCGCTAGAATAGCTCATCAACGGAGAAGTCGATGCGCTTTCTGGTTTCAAATGACGATGGCTATTTTTCCCCTGGCATTGCCGCGCTGGCGATGGCACTGGGAGACGAGGGTGATGCGCTGGTTTGCGCACCGGAGCGGGATCGCAGTGGCGCCAGCAATTCGCTGACGCTGGATCGCCCGCTGACCGTGCGCGAAGCGCCCGGCGGGTTTCTGTATGTCAATGGAACACCGACAGACTGCGTGCATCTGGCGGCGACCGGCTTGATGGAAGCTCTGCCGGACATGGTGCTTTCCGGGATCAACCACGGCGCCAATATGGGTGACGATACCGTGTATTCCGGTACGGTTGCCGCCGCGACGGAGGGCTATTTGCTGGGCATCCCCGCCATTGCCATCTCCCTTGCGTCGCGTACCCCGCAGCATTTTGAAACCGCCGCCCGCGTTGCGCTGGATCTGGTGCGGCGTTTCAAGCGCCAGTCATTCAGTGTCCCGCTGCTGCTTAATGTGAATGTGCCCGATCTGCCTTACGAGGAACTGAAAGGCGTGCGGATCACCCGGCTGGGCCGGCGGCACAAGGCTGAACCGGTGATCAGGTCGAGCAATCCTCGCGGTGAAACAATCTGGTGGGTTGGTCCGCCGGGAGTGGCAGCCGATGCGGGAGAAGGAACCGACTTTCATGCCGTATCCGAGGGGTATGTCTCTATAACCCCTTTGTCTACTGATCTGACGTCGCATACCCAGCTGGAGTTGGTGGCCTCATGGCTCTCAGACTGAACCCTTCGCTGCTGGGCGGGACAGGAATGACTTCGGCGCGTACCCGCAGCCGCATGATTGATCGCCTGCGCCAGCAAGGCATCAGCAATCGCGAAGTGCTCGCCGTGATGGAGCAGGTGCCCCGGCACCTTTTTGTTGACGAGGCCCTGCAGCACAAGGCCTACGACGATACCTCACTCCCTATCGGTTACGGGCAGACCATCTCGCAGCCCTATATCGTTGCGCGCATGACCGAACTGGCGCTCGGCGCCGGTGCGCGCGACAAGGTACTGGAGATCGGCACCGGTTGCGGCTATCAGGCAACCGTTCTTGCCCAGCTTTTCAAAACGGTCTATTCGATTGAGCGCATCGGCGCACTGGCTCAGCGCAGCAGGCAGCGGCTTGCCGAGCTTGGCGTGCATAATGCCCGTCTGCGCCATGCCGATGGCAGCAAGGGGATTGCCGATGCCGCGCCCTTTGATGTGATTTTGTTCGCAGCGGCCGCCCCCATTTCTCCGGAACATCTGATCACCCAGCTGGCGCCGCACGGGCGCCTGATCGTGCCGGTCGGTGAAGATGCCCAGGAGCTGGCGCTGATTTGCCAGGAAAATGGAGTTTGGGTCGAAACACGCCTTGAGCCGGTGCGCTTTGTGCCTTTGCTCGGCGGCATTGCCCAGTAAGACTAATCAGGAGATTTTCGTGAAAAACATCGCAGCCGGCCTGTGCGCCACCCTTTTGCTCGCCGCTTGCTCGAGCACGCCGACTCAACCCGCGCCGATTTCCGAACGCACCGTCGGGCAGCCGGAAAGCCGGCCGGCAGTGAGTACTGCGCCAACGCCAGCGCCCGCTGCGGTTGCTGTCAGCAAACCCCTTAAGCCCGAGGGCGAGATTGCGACCACGAGCACGACCACCGCCACAACTGCCGCTGCGGTGACAAGCCCGCGCCCGGCAGTTCCGGCTGGCGGCAAGGCCGCTGGTGCCACTTATACTGTCCAGCGTGGCGATACGCTCTACAAGATTGCCCGCGAGCAGGGTGTATCTGCCAAAGATCTTGCTGCCTGGAACAATCTGGTCAATATGGACGACGTCAAGGCCGGGCAGGTGCTGAGGCTGGCTCCGGAGGGGGCTGCTGTGCCTGCGACTGCCAGCACAGTCGATGTGAAAACCTATCCGAAGGCCGTGCGCCAGCCCTATAGCCCGGCCGCAGAAGCATCCATTGCCTCTGTGGCTGGAAGTGGCGTTGCAACAAAGCAACAAACTGTTACAGCCTCGTCCGTGACGGCTGTAACTCCTGCCGCTACGGGCGCAACGCCTGTACCGGCCGCCAATGCCAGCAAAACCGCGGAAAAAGCGGCATCTGCAGCCGGCTCAGCCACCGATTCCGTGATCGACTGGGGCTGGCCAACCGCAGGTAAGGTGTCCAGGGGATTTACCGAGGAACGCAAAGGCGTTGATATAGCGGGAAAAATGGGGCAGTCTGTAGTTGCGTCAGCAGGTGGTAAGGTCGTATATGCCGGAAGCGGACTGCGCGGTTACGGAAAAATGGTCATCGTGCAGCATGGCAGTGGCTACCTCTCGACGTATGCTCACAACAGCAAATTGCTGGTCAAAGAGGGGGACGTGGTCAAGAAGGGAGAAAAGATCGCTGAAATGGGTAATACCGACGCCGACGAGACCAAGTTGCACTTTGAGATCCGCAGATTTGGCAAGCCGGTTGATCCAACAAAATATATAAGCGCAGAGTGATCATGAGCGAACAAATCGACATTCTAGAGAATGAAGAATTACTGGAAGCAGAGGCAGGTGAGGCCGAGGATGAGAGCGACGCCGAACTTGATCTGGAGCGTGCCGAGGAGGTAGAGGTCTACGCGACCGAGTCGACGGCTGACGTAACCCAGATTTACCTCAATGAAATCGGGCAGAGTCCGCTGCTCAAACCCGACGAGGAGCGTGAGCTTTCCCGTCGCGTCGTGCAGGGCGATTTCGCTGCCAGGCAAAAGATGATCCAGCACAATCTGCGGCTGGTCGTGAATATTGCCAAGCATTACATCAACCGCGGCATGACGCTGCTGGACCTGATCGAGGAAGGCAATATCGGCCTGATGCATGCGCTGGAGAAGTTCGACCCCGAGCGTGGTTTCCGTTTCTCCACCTACGCCACCTGGTGGATCCGCCAGTCGATCGAGCGGGCGATCATGAACCAGTCCCGCACCATCCGCCTGCCGGTGCATGTCATCAAGGAGCTGAACGTCTATCTGCGTGCGCAGCGCCATCTTGAAGCCCACCTCGGTCGCGATCCCAGTGTGGAAGAAGTGGCCGAGCTGGTGGGCAAGCCGGTGGAGGACGTGCGCCGGGTGCTGGGTCTGAACGAACGGGTCGCTTCGCTGGATGCGCCACTGGATATCGACCCGATGCTGACCATTGGCGAGTCGATCCCCGACGAGCAGAACGAAGGCCCGGAAGCCATCCTGCAGGGGGCCGAGGTCGAGCGCTATGTACGCGAATGGCTCAAGCAGCTCAACGACAAGCAGCGCATGGTGATCGAGCGCCGCTACGGCCTCAACGGCTACGAAATCTGTACGCTGGAAGATCTTGCTGCGCATCTCAATCTCACGCGAGAACGGGTGCGCCAGATCCAGATCGAGGCACTGGAGCAGTTGCGCCGTATCCTGCGCCGCTATGGCGTTTCTCGCGACGTCGTGCTGTAAGCCCGCCCGGGCAGGTCTGACCCATGAACAGCCGCCAGTGGCGGCTGTTTTCGCATACGAAATACGAAGCAGCCTGTATTGGATTGTCAGCTTTTTCCCGGAAGACGGGGCGATGCGGTTATAATCGGGGGCTTTTTCGGTTGTACCTGCTGTAGCAAATCGGAGTTTTCGTGCGCGTCTTGTTTTTCCTGCTGGGCTTTTTCCTTGTGCACACGGCTCGCGCAGAGCCGGTCCGGATTCCGGCTGGCAACATTGTTCTCAGCGGTGAATACTATCCCCCGCAGGGGCAGTCTCATGTGCTGGCGCCGGCCATCCTGATGCTGCACGGTTGCGGCGGGCTGTATGCCGCCGATGGCGAGGTTGGCAGCCGCTTTACCCACATGAAAGACCTGCTGCAGGAAATGGGCTATGCGGTGCTGTTGCTGGACAGCTATGGCAAACGCAATGTCCGCAATGCGTGTTCGGGCGCACGCAAGAAAAAAGTTCCTTCTGCCGGTATCCGTGCCAATGATGCACAGCATGCCTTGTCCTGGCTGAATGCACGGCGCGAAATTGATGGCAACCGCCTTGGCGTGCTGGGCTGGGGGCAGGGTGCGACCGTAACGCTCAAGCTGATGGCGCGCAGCAATCCGGGCCTCAAGGCGGCGGTGGCATTCGAGCCGCAATGTATAAAAGTCAGGACCTCCAGGGATTACCATGTGATTGCCCCCACGCTGGTGCTGGTCGGTGAATCTGGCCGGCAGTCTGCAGCAGCGGACGCGTGCCGGAAGCTGGCTGCGGTGACCCGCCAGGATCTATTCCATGTTGTCGGTGTTGCCGGCCCGGTGCCCGATGTCGAACGGCCCGACCGCCAGAATGAACATCGCGGCGATGCCGGTGGCAGCCATCCGGGCAATGGTACTGCGGGTGCCGCGAACGATGCGGCGGGCGATGCCTATCGCCGCACCTTCAAGTGGTTTTCGCGCTGGTTCGATCCAGCCCGTGGCATTACCGGCCAGCCGCCACGCCAAGCTTCTGGTGTTACGCCATGATTGCGGCGGGTATATGCCTGTAGCTCTTTGGTTGAAGAGGCTGTGGGTATATACGGGTTGATGTATATGGTATGGCTGTAGAATGCAGGTGTTGAGCTAGCGCGTAGCGTGTTCCGCGAAATCCTGCAGGCCTTCCAGCGGACATTCATCCGTTTGGACCCGCTCGACTCTGGCTGCCGGTGGTCCTTTCTGCAGCCAGGCCGCGAGCGCACGCAGCTGCTCCGGAGTTCCTTCAGCATGAACTTCCACACTGCCGTCAAGGCGATTGCGCACCCAGCCGGCCAGCCCCAGACGCAGCGCCGCCAGGCAGGTGCTGTAACGGAATCCGACACCCTGCACCCTGCCATAGACCCTGAAACGCTGCGCATGCATTGCGGTTTTTCCTGTCAGTGACTGAGCAGGCGGACCTGCTTTTCACCCAGCCATTGCTGCAGCGAGGCTAGCAGCTCATCGTGCAGCAGCACCAGCCACTCAGATGACAGCCGGATCTGGCACTCGGCCTTGCTGTTGGCATAGGCAAGGATGACCGGGCAGCCGGCTTCCGAACGGTAAGGGCCGAGCAGGGTTTTCAGGTGTTCGGTATCCGCCTTGTCCTGATCGATGTCGAGGCGGATGCCCTGTGTGAAGCGGCTGCGTGCCTCGGCCACGTCCAGTATGCGGTCGGCGATCACGCGCACACCGCCATTGAAGCGGTCTTCACTGATTTTGCCTTCGATGACCAGCAGGACATCCGAGCGCAGCTTGTTGCGATTGGCCTCGTACACCTCGCTGAATACCGAGACTTCCAGCTTGCCGTAACCGTCGTCGATCTGCACGAAAGCCATGCGGCCGCGATCGCCGTCCTTGATGCGCAGGCCGCTTACGATACCCGCGATGGTCTGCAGTTCTTTTTTCGGCTGCAGCCGGTCGAGCCGGGTTTTCAGGAATGGCCGGATGGATTTGGCGTGTGCATCGAAAGGGTGGCCGGACAGGTAGAAACCGACCGCCGTTTTTTCTTCCGCCAGTTTGGTCTTGTCATCCCAGCGCGGCACTTCGATCATTTCCACGCCGGGCGTGTCATCGGCTTCCAGTAGGTCGAACAGCGAGCCCTGGTTTTTGTTGGCGGCCTCAGTCTCCGCTAGCGACATGGCCTGCTCGACATTGGCCAGCAGGCGTGCACGGTGGTCGTCAATCGCGTCGAAGGCGCCGCCGCGGATCAGTGCTTCGATTACGCGCTTGTTGACTTCCTTCTTGTCGGTGCGCCGGCAGAAGTCGTAGAGATCGGTGAACGGGCCGTTGGCCTCGCGTTCTTTCACGATCATCTCGATTGCGCCTTCGCCCACGCCCTTGATGGCGCCCAGCGCGTAGCGGATCTGGGTCTTCCCAACCGGAACAAAGCGGTAAAAGCTCTGGTTCACATCCGGCGCCAGCAATTCCAGCCTGTTTTTCTCGACGCAGTCATCGTAGAAAATTTTCAGCTGGTCGGTGTTGTCCAGTTCGGAGGACATGGTGGCGGCCATGAAGGCGGCGGGATAATGCGCCTTCAGCCAGGCAGTGTGATAGCTGACCACCGCATAGGCGGCCGTGTGCGACTTGTTGAAGCCATACTCGGCGAACTTGGTCATCAGGTCGAACAGCATTTCGGCCAGAGCCGGGTCATAGCCCTTTTTCGCCGCGCCCTCGGCAATGGTGCTGCGGTGCTTGGCCATTTCCTCGGGCTTTTTCTTGCCCATCGCGCGGCGCAGCATGTCGGCGCCACCCAGCGTGTAGCCGCCGATGATCTGCGAGATCTGCATCACCTGTTCCTGGTACACGATCACGCCGTAGGTCGGCTCCAGGCATTTTTCCAGGTCGGGGTGGAAGTAGTCAGGCTCTTCCAGGCCCTTCTTGCGGTTGATGAAGGTGTCGACCATGCCCGAGCCCAGCGGGCCAGGACGGTAGAGCGCCAGTACCGCGATGATGTCTTCGAAACGGTCGGGCTGCAGCTTTTCCAGCAGGCGTTTCATGCCGTCCGATTCCACCTGGAATACCCCGGTGGTATTGGCATCGCGGAACACCTGATACGCGGCCTGATCTTCAAAACCCAGACTCATCAGGTCAAGGTATTCGCCGGTCTGCTTCTGGATGTACTGCAGCGCGAGTTCGATAATCGTCAGGTTTCTGAGGCCCAGAAAGTCGAACTTCACGAGCCCAATTTGCTCGACGTCATCCTTGTCGAGCATCGATACCGGCGAGGCATCGGCGCCGCTGGCCTGATAGACCGGACAGAAATCGGTGATCTTGCCCGGAGCAATCAGTACGCCACCGGCGTGCATGCCGATATTGCGCGTCATGCCTTCGAGCTTTTTCGCCAGCTCCCACAGCTGTTTGACTTCGTCCTCGTTGTCGACGCGCTCCTTCAGTTCCGGCACCATCTCGTAGGCATCATCGAGGCTGAAGTGCTTGCCGGGCGCCGCCGGAATCAGCTTGGACAGCCCGTCGCAGAACATGTAGGGCAGATCGAGCACGCGGCCGACGTCGCGCACCACGGCCTTGGCGGCCATGGTGCCAAAGGTGGCAATCTGGCTTACAGCCTCGGCACCGTATTTTTCGCGCACGTATTCGATCACGCGCCAGCGGTTGTCCTGGCAGAAGTCGATGTCAAAGTCCGGCATCGAGACGCGTTCGGGATTCAGAAAGCGTTCGAACAGCAGGGCATACGCCGTCGGATCGATGTCGGTAATGCCGAGCGCATAGGCCACCAGTGAGCCCGCGCCCGAGCCACGGCCCGGGCCGACCGGGCAGCCATTCTGTTTGCCCCAGACGATAAAGTCCGCCACGATAAGGAAGTAGCCCGGGAAGCCCATCTGGATGATGGTGTCGGTTTCGAACTTCAGCCGGTCCAGATAGCGCGGCCGCTCGGCATTGCGCTTTTCCTCGTCCGGGTAGAGCTGGGCCAAGCGTTTTTCCAGGCCTTCCTTGGCCAGATGCACCAGATAGTCGTCCAGCGTCATTCCCGGCGGGGTGGGGAAATCCGGCAGGAAGTTCTTGCCCAGCTGCACGTTCAGATTGCAGCGCTGGGCAATGGTGACGGTATTCGCCAGTGCTTCCGGGATGTCGGAAAACAGCGTGGCCATCTGCTCCGGCGTCTTGAAATACTGTTCTTCGGTAAACAGCCTCGGCCGGCGCTTGTCGGCCATCACGTAGCCCTGTGCGATGCAGCAGCGTGCCTCATGCGCCTTGAAATCGTCCGGCTCCATGAATTGTATGGGGTGTGTGGCTACAACCGGCAGATTCATTTGGCCTGCGAGCCATAGGTGGCCCTGTATGCTTGCTTCGCATTCCGGTTTGCCGGAGCGCTGCAGCTCCAGATAGAACGCATCCGGGAAGCGTTGCGACCACCAGCCTGCCAGCTCTTCTGCCAGCGCATCGTTACCCGCGAGCAGCGCCAGCCCGATTTCGCCCTGATGTGCGCCGGACAGGCAGATCAGTCCGCTGTTGTCGCCATTTTCCAGCCAGGCTTTTTTCAGCTCCGCCTGTTCGCGCTGCTGGTTTTCCAGATAGGCGCGAGTGAGCAATTCGCACAGTCGGCCATAACCCGCACGATTCCTGCAGATCAGCTGGACGCGGGTCGGGGCGGCGAGGTCTTCCTCATTTTCGATCCAGGCATCGACACCGATAATCGGTTTGATGCCGGCGCTGCGGCAGGCCTTGTAATGCTTGACCATGCCGAACAGGTTCATCAGGTCGGCGCTGCCGATGGCCGGCATGCCAAGCTGCTTGGCGCGGGCGATGGCATCGTCGATGCGGACGATGCCATCGGTGACGGAAAATTCGGAGTGAAAGCGGAGGTGAATGAAGGCAGGTGTAGTCATGGCGGCATTTTACTGACTTCGCGCCGTTTGCGCTGCCTGCCTTTTCCCAATACGGCTGCGGCATGCCGGGAAAGGGCGTATAGTTGCTGTGTCAGAAATTCGATATCGATGAGGCGAGCATGGATCAATCCATCGTTGGCGCTGCCAGCAGTGCCAGTCCGTACGACCCGGTGCCAAACATCATGCTGCGCAAGGCACTGGACATCCAGTCGCAGACCACGCTGAGCTTGCTGGCATCCATCCCCCAGCCTGCGCAGACCACGGTCAATCCGGCGCATCTCGGGCAGAGTGTCGATACCTTTGCGTGAGCAGCAGGTGACAACAAAAAAGGACTTCGCGAGCGAAGTCCTTTTTTGTTGTGCATCATGCGGTCAGCCCGCCCGATGCACCACTGCCTGCTGATTGAACAGCTCCAGCCATTTCTTGACACGCTGGGCATCGCCGATGCGTGACTGTTTGCCGTCCGAATCCATCAGCACCATGACAACCGGTGCGCCATTGATCATGGCCTGCATGACCAGGCAGCGGCCAGCTTCGCTGATGTAGCCGGTTTTGGTCAGGCTGATTTCCCAGTCTTCCGATTTGACGAGCGGATTGGTGTTGCGGAAGGTGAGTTCGCGTCCGCTGAGATTGGAGGTCAGGATGTACTCGCTGCTGGTGGAAAATTGCTGGATTTCCGGATAGCGGGCTGCGGCTTTCACCATCAGCGCCAGATCGCGCGGCGTGGATACATTGCCCGGATTCAGACCGTTGCTGTCCAGAAAGCGCGTGTGAGTCATCCCCAGTTGCAGGGCTTTCTCGTTCATTTTCTGGAGGAATGCTGCCCGGCCGCCCGGGTAGTGGCGCCCAAGCGCAGACGCGGCACGGTTTTCTGACGACATCAGCGCCAGCAGCAGCATTTCCCCGCGGGTCAGCTCGGTGCCGACGGCCAGGCGGGAGGTGGTGTTTTTCAGATAGTCGATGTCATCGTCATTGATGGTGAGCAGCTCGTTGAGCGGCAGCTTGGCATCCAGCACCACCATTGCCGTCATCACCTTGGTGATCGAGGCAATCGGTGTCGGACGATCGGCATTTTTCTCGTACATGATCTGGCCGTTGAGCGCGTTCATGATCAGCGCATTGGCCGAACGCAGGCCGGGGTTGTCCAGCGTGCTCTCTGTTGCCACTACTCGTGTTACCGCGACTTCACTACGCGCTTTGGCAACGGCTTCCTTCTTGACTGATGTCTTGCTCTTCTTTGATTTTTCGGCGGTTTTGGTTTTCTTATTCTTGCTCGCCGTCTGTGATTTACTCGACGACGACGCTTTGGTCTGTTTGGATTTACTGGTCGAGGAGGGGGTGCCGGATGCATGGGCGGTGATCGCCAGGCTGGCGCTCACGATCAGGGTAAAAACACGAAGCAAGGCTTTTTGCATCGTCGACTCCAAAAAACAACGCGTATCAGTTCTTACTGATTTTACGCACGAATCCGGCAAATGTCATGTTAAAACAAGGGTTATGAAATGAATCTGCAGATTCAACTTTAGAATTTCATCGCGCTTTCATCACCTGAATGTGTTGTGAATGTTGCAATGCACAAGTTGCTTGCTAGAATCAATTGCTGCCCTTAATCGCAACGGAGAAGATTGTGCTGTCAAACCCTGCCCTGGATACCTTTTTCAAACAGTTGACTCTGGCCAACCAGCAATGGATGCAAGGCTGGATCAACTCGAGCAATGCCACGGCAACCCCGGCCCAGCCGGTCACCATGATGCATGACCTGATCCAGCATTTTTCCCAGACGCACGGGCAATGGCTGGAGCATCACACCAATTACTACCAGCAGCACCTGGATCTCTGGCTGGGGATGATCGGTGCGAAACCGGCTGCTGAAAAAGTGGCTCATGACAAGAATGATCGCCGCTTCAAGGCCCCGGAATGGGAAACCCCGCTGTTTGATTACATCAAGCAGAATTACCTGATTACCAGTCAGTGGCTGATGAATCTTGCTGATACCAGTCATTCTGATGATGCTACCCGCGAAAAAATCGCCTTTTTCACCCGCCAGTTTGTCGATGCCATCAGCCCGTCCAATTTTGCGCTGACCAATCCGGAGGTCCTCAAGCGCGCGGTGGAAACCAAGGGTGAAAGCTTGCAGGAAGGGATGAAGAAGCTGCTGGCCGATATGGAGCGCGGCACGATCACGATGACCGACGAAGAAAAGTTTGAAGTCGGCGGCAATCTGGCCATTACTCCGGGCAGCGTCATTTTCGAGAACGAACTCTTCCAGCTCATCCAGTACGCGGCCTCGACCCCCAAGGTCTACGATCGCCCCTTGCTGGTGGTGCCGCCTTGCGTGAACAAGTACTACATCATGGATCTGCAGCCGGACAATTCCATGATGCGCTACATCGTCAGCCAGGGTTACACGACCTATCTGGTGTCATGGAAATCCATCACGCCGGAACTTGGCCACCTGCGCTGGGATGATTACATCGAAATGGGGGTGCTGGAAGCTGCCCGCGTCGTGCGCGAAGCATCCGGTCGCGACAAGATGAATGTGCTCTCGTTCTGCATTGGCGGTGAACTGGTGACGACGTCCATCCCGGTCATGCAGCACCGCGGTCTTGACTGGTTCGAATCCGTTACGCTGATGACGGTGATGCTCGATCACACTGAGCCGGGCGATATCAAGCACTGCTTCGACTGGAATACGGTCATCCAGCGCGAAACCCAGATGGCGCGCGGTGGCGTGGTGTCCGGCAAGGAGCTGGCCCGCACGTTTGCCTCGCTGCGTGCCAACGATCTGATCTGGAATTACGTCGTCAACAATTACCTGAAAGGCCAGACCCCGCCGCCGTTTGACCTGTTGTACTGGAACAACGACGGCGCCAACCTCGCGCTGCCGATGCATACCTTCTTCCTGCGCAACATGTATCTGGAAAACAACCTCACCAAACCGAACTCATTCAGCCTGTGCGGAGTGCCGATTGACCTGACCAAGGTTGATTTGCCCACCTACATTTTTGCCGCCCGCGAGGATCACATCGTTCCCTGGCAATCGGCATATCACACCACTGGCATCTTCAGCGGCCCGATCCGCTTCGTGCTGGGCGCGTCCGGCCATATCGCCGGCGCGATCAATCCGGTGACGACCAACAAGCGCAATTACTGGATCAACGAAAACTTGCCAAAAGACCCTGAGCAGTGGTTTGAAGGTGCGGAATCCCGCCCGGGCAGCTGGTGGCAGGACTGGACGCAATGGCTGGTGCAGCACTCCGGCGCGCAGGTTGCTGCTCCCAAGAAGCCGGGCACTGCCAAATTCAAGGAGATCGAGCCGGCTCCAGGTCGCTATGTGAAAGAGCGCATTTAATCTTGCACCAAAATTCTAGTTGTGATGTAGTTAATTACCAATACCTGACTCTCTATAGAAATATTCATAAAAACGGAGTTTTAATATGACTGATATCGTGATCGTTGCTGCGCAGCGTACGGCCCTCGGTAACTTTGGCGGTAGCCTTGCCAAGGTATCTGCCCCTGAACTGGGTGCCATCATCATTCGCGACCTGCTCGCCAAAACCGGCGTTGCGCCGGAAGCGGTCAGC
Organism: Chitinilyticum aquatile DSM 21506; assembly: GCF_000430805.1. Lineage (GTDB taxonomy): Bacteria > Pseudomonadota > Gammaproteobacteria > Burkholderiales > Chitinibacteraceae > Chitinilyticum > Chitinilyticum aquatile. The sequence continues at coordinate 123,909 of NZ_AUMS01000001.1, forward strand.
GAAGTGATCATGGGCAATGTGTTGACTGCCGGCCTTGGCCAGAATCCAGCGCGCCAGGCCTTGCGCAAGGCAGGTATTCCCGATGCCGTTCCTGCCCTGACCATCAACCAGGTCTGCGGCTCCGGTCTCAAGGCCGTCGCACTGGGCATGCAGTCCATCCTGTCCGGCGACAATGAAATCGTCATTGCCGGTGGTCAGGAAAACATGAGCGCCTCGCCGCACTTGCTCAATGGCAGCCGTGACGGCTTCCGCATGGGCAATGCCTCGCTGGTGGACAGCATGGTGTACGACGGCCTGACCGACGTGTATCAGGGCTACCACATGGGTGTCACCGCTGAAAACATCGCCAAAAAATACGGCATTACCCGTGAAGAGCAGGATGCACTGGCCCTGGCCAGCCAGCAAAAAGCAGCCGCAGCACAAGCTGCCGGTCGCTTTGCGGATGAAATCACTCCGGTCGTGATTCCGCAGAAAAAGGGTGATCCGGTGGTGTTTGCCAGCGATGAATTCATCAAGACCAATGTGACGGCAGAAGGGCTGGGCAAGCTGCGGGCGGCCTTTGACAAGGAAGGCACCGTCACCGCCGGCAATGCATCGGGCATCAATGACGGCGCTGCTGCCGTCATGCTGATGACGGCTGAAAAAGCTGCCGCACTGGGCCTGAAGCCGCTGGCGACGATCCGTGCCGCTGCCTCCGCCGGTGTTGATCCGAGCATCATGGGCATGGGTCCGGTACCGGCCACCAAGCGTGTGCTGGAGCGTGCCGGCTGGAAGCTGGAAGAGGTTGACCTGATCGAGGCCAACGAAGCCTTTGCCGCCCAGGCGCTGGGTGTGGCCCGCGAAATGCAGTGGGATATGGACAAGGTGAACGTGAACGGCGGTGCGATTGCACTGGGCCACCCGATCGGTGCGTCCGGTTGCCGCGTGCTGGTCACCCTGCTGCACGAAATGGTGCGCCGTGACGCCAAGAAGGGCATCGCCACCTTGTGTATCGGCGGCGGCATGGGGGTTGCGCTGGCGGTCGAGCGCAACTGAGGTAGCCTCTGCCCATGAAAAAGACCCGCTGCGGCGGGTTTTTTTCATGGGTATATGATCGTAGCCATTTCAGATCTGGGGCTGTATGGGTATACCCATGCTCTTGTTGCTTCAGTCTCGTTGCGATAATCCCGCGTGCGGGAAGTCGCCATACGTGCTCTTGACGCATTTGCTAGAATTGCTGTTTTGCCAACGCCGGACTGCCACTCATGCTGTCGCTCTACAACACCCTTAGCCGCCAGAAAGAAGTCTTCAAGCCGATTACCCCCGGACACGTGAACATGTACGTGTGCGGCATGACGGTGTACGACTACTGTCACATCGGGCATGCGCGCATGGTGGTGGTGTTCGACATGGTGGCGCGCTGGCTGCGCAGTTCGGGCTACCACGTGAACTACGTGCGCAACATCACGGACATCGACGACAAGATCATCAAGCGGGCCGTGGAAAACGGCGAGCCCATCCAGAACCTGACCGAGCGCTTCATTGCGGCGATGAACGAGGATTTTGCCGCACTCGGCGTCATCCGTCCCGATCATGAGCCCAAAGCGACCGAGCATGTTGGTGGCATGCAGGCCATTATTGGCAAACTGTTTGACAAGGGCATCGCCTACAGCGCGCCGAATGGCGACGTGTATTACTCCGTGAAGGATTTCGATGGCTACGGCAAGCTCTCGCGCAAGGATTTCGACGAGCAGCGCGCGGGCGAGCGGGTAGAAGTCGATCCCAACAAGCGTGACCCGCGTGATTTCGTGCTGTGGAAGGCCGCAAAGGCCGATGAGCCGGCTGAGGTGAAATGGGATTCGCCCTGGGGCAAGGGGCGTCCGGGCTGGCATATCGAATGTTCGGCAATGAGCTGCCACCATCTGGGCGAGCATTTCGACATTCACGGTGGTGGCGAGGATCTGCAATTCCCGCACCATGAAAATGAAATCGCGCAAAGCGAAGGTGCGCACGGCCACCAGTATGTGAATTACTGGCTGCACAACGGGTTCATCAACGTCGACAACGAGAAGATGTCGAAGAGCCTGGGCAACTTCTTCATCATTCGTGACGTGCTGGCGAAATTCGATGCCGAAGTGCTGCGCTTCTTCATCCTGCGCGCACATTACCGCAGCCCGCTGAACTACAGCGACGTGCACCTGACTGACGCCAAGAATGCACTGACACGACTCTACACCACGCTGAATACCGTCGCGCCGGCGGATGTGGTCATCGATTGGGCCGAACCGCATGCTGCACGCTTCAAGGCCGCGATGGATGATGATTTTGCCACTTCGGATGCGATGGCCGTGCTGTTCGATCTGGCCAGCGAGGCCAATCGCCACGCTGGTACCGAGCAGGGCGCACAACTGGCGGGTGAACTGAAGGCACTGGCCGGGATCCTTGGTTTGCTGCAGCGCGATCCGCAAGCCTTCCTGCAGGGCGGTGCTGGCGGAGAAGGCGAATGGACCGCCGAGCGTATCGAGGCCGCGATTGTCGCGCGCCGCGACGCGCGGGCGGCGAAGAACTGGACTGAGGGCGACCGTATCCGTGACGAGCTGGCCGCGGCCGGCATTGTGCTGGAAGACAAGGCGGGCGTAACCAGCTGGCGTCGTTCCTGAGTAGAGAATCCAGGGTATGTACTTGTAGCCTTTTGATTTGAAGGGCTGTAAGCCCATACCTGATGGTGTAAAGAAAAAGCCCCGCAGTGCGGGGCTTTTTCTTGCAGCAGATAATACTGGCTTACTTGTCGCTCAGTGCTTCCACGCCCGGCAGTGCCTTGCCTTCGAGGAATTCCAGCGATGCACCACCGCCGGTGGACACGTGCGAGACCTTGTCTTCCAGGCCGGCCTTTTCCACGGCGGCAACCGAATCACCGCCGCCAACAACGGTGATGGCGCCGGCTGCAGTGGCTTCAACCAGCGCGTGAGCGATGGCGAAGGTACCTTCGGCCGAAGCGTCGATTTCGAAGACGCCCATCGGGCCATTCCAGAGCACGGTTTTGGCCGACTTGATGATTTCGGCGTAGCGGGCACGGCTGGCGGCACCGATATCGACGCCTTCCTGGTCTGCCGGAATGGCGGTCGAGGCAACCTGCACCAGACCATCGAGCGTGCGGGCATCGAAATCCAGCTTTTTGGTGACCATGGTGTCGGACGGCAGTTCCAGCTTGTCGCCGGCCTTGGCCATCAGTTCGCGGGCCAGATCAACCTTGTCGTTTTCGCACAGCGAGCGGCCGATTTCATGGCCCTGTGCCTTCAGGAAGGTGAATGCCATGCCGCCACCGATCAGCAGCTTGTCGACCTTGGGCAGCAGCGCTTCAATGACGTCAATTTTGCCGGAAATCTTGGAGCCGCCGATGATGGCAACCAGCGGGCGAACCGGCTTGTTTACCGCGTCGCCGAGGAAGTCGAGTTCTTTCTTCAGCAGATGGCCCGATGCGCGCGGCAGATCAACGCCGACCATCGAGGAGTGGGCGCGGTGGGCAGTGCCGAAAGCATCATTGACGAATACGTCGCCCAGTTTGGTGAGGCTGGCGCGGAATTCAGCCACCTTGGCCGGATCGGCCTTCACGCTGTTGCCATCGGCATCCTTGGCCTTGCCTTCTTCTTCGATATGGAAGCGCACGTTTTCCAGCAGGACGACGGTGCCGGCTGCAAGCGTCGCGCAGGCTGCTTCGACTTCGCTACCTACGCAGTCATTCAGGAAAGTAACCGGCTTGCCCAGCAGCTCGGACAGGCGGGTGGCGACCGGAGCCAGGCTGTATTTCTCGACCTTTTGGCCATTCGGGCGGCCCAGGTGGGACATCAGAACAACGGAAGCGCCCTTGTCGAGTGCGTAACGGATGGTCGGCAGAGCCGCGCGGATGCGCTTGTCGCTTTCAACAACGCCATTTTTTACCGGCACGTTGAAGTCAACGCGCATCAGAACACGTTTGCCTGCGAGGTCGAGGTCTTCAATGAACAGCTTGGTCATGCAACAGCTCCCGAATGGACGAGGGTAAATAAAGCGGCATTGTAGCGCGGATGTGTAGCCATCTATAGCAGACATGGCCGGGAAAGCCGGAAAAAAGCGGTTTCAGTGATGTGGCGCAAATCCCCGCCCGCAGCGGTTCGTGCTCTGCTGTTGCAGGGGGGGCTCCTGACCGCAGCTGGTGTGCCGGTTCGCCTTTGGCAAACCGGCACGAAAGCGTCAACGTGCCGGATTGTTGCGTTGCTGCAGCCATTCGCGGAAGGCGGGCAGTGGCATTGGTTTGGCGTAGAGATAGCCTTGCGCTTCGTCGCAGCCCAATCCGCGCAGGAAACCGGCCTGCTCGGTGGTTTCCACGCCTTCGGCAATGGTGGTCAGGCCCAGTTTGGCTGCCAGTGCGACAATCGTTTCGGCATACATGCCGCCGCGGCCATCGGCAATTTCGCGTACAAAGCTCTGGTCGATCTTGAGGCAGTTGATCGGCAGGGCGCGCAACTGCCCCAGCGAGGAAAAGCCGGTGCCAAAATCATCGATCGAAATGCGCACGCCGAGTTCTTTCAGCGCACCCAGTGCCGAAATGACCACCTTGGGCTCGTCCATGGCGATGCTCTCAGTAATTTCAAGCTCAAGTGCAGTGGGGGGCAGGCGGTGCGAGCCGAGAATGTCGGCAATGCGGTCGATCAGCAGGCGGTTGCGGAATTGCGGCATGCTCACATTGACGGCAACGCGCTGCGGCGCACCGTTCAGATCCTGCAGACTGCGCCAGGCGTCAGCAGCTTCGGCAAGTACCCATTCGCCGATCTCGACAATCAGTCCCGAGTATTCGGCCAGCGGGATGAAGACGGATGGCGGCTGGATGAAACCGCTTTCGCCTGGCCAGCGCAGCAGTGCTTCCATACCGACGATGCGGTTGCTTCCCAGATCGATCTGGGGCTGATACCAGACCTGAAGTTTCTTGAGCTGGAAATCATGACGCAGGTGACGGATGACTTCCAGGCGCCAGCGCGTGTTGTCTTCCATGTCGGCCATGAAGTATTCATGATTTTCGTGGTAGTGCTTCTTGGCGCGATTGAGCGCGATATTGGCGCGCTTGAGCAGCGTGAAGCCCGACTCGCCACCTTCGAGCATGCGGCAGTAGCCACTGGTGATGCTGACGGGCAGATGATGTTCGCCCACGGCAAAAGGCTGCGAGAAAATCCGTTCCAGATTGGCCGGGTTGAGCAGGGCTTCCGGGCCCAGCAGGCCGAAAATGTCGGCGCCGGCGCGCGCGAGCCGGCAGCTGCTGCCGAGGTGCTCTTCCAGCCGGTCGGCGACGGCTACAAGCAGTGCATTGCCGACATCGTGGCCCAGCCCGTCATTGACGTCGGCGAAATGGTCCAGATCAACAAGGCAGACCACTTCGCCGGGCCGGTTTTCGCGTGAAGCGATGTCGAGCCAGAGAATGAAGCAGCTGCGATTGGCAAGCCGGGTGAGCGCGTCGTGATAGGCCACATAGTTCAGCATTTCGACCTGCTTTACATTGCCAAAGCAGGCGCTGATGTTGGCGGCGAACACTTCGACCAGCTGGCGGTCCTGTTCGCTCAGTGCGCTGCCGGTGTGCAGGTAGACAGCTGCTTCTTGGTTGCCGCCGCGCAGGAACAGCGTGGTTGTTTCCGCCTCGAAGAGATGGGCCTGCTGCGTCATGCAACGGCAGATGGCGTCTTCGATTTGCGGTTCGTGCAGTGCTTCCACAGGAGAGGTGATCAGATGGGCCAAGCGGCCTGCCGCGCCGACAATGTAGAGCCGGTCATCCTCGTTATTGAGCGGGGAGCCTCGCTGCGCGCAGACGATGCCGTCCAGTGGCAGCTTCAGCAGTGAAGTCATCTGGGTGAGAACGCCTTCGGCGAACTGGGTCAGCGCATGCTTTTCCATCAGGTCGGCTACTGCATTGACAATCAGTTCAAGGCCACGGCGGTTTTCGGCGATGGTGCGTATCTGGTCATAGGAGCGCAGCGCCGAGGTAATGGCTGTGATCAGCCGGGTGCGTGTCAGCTCGGACTTGGTGCGGTAATCATTGATGTCGTATTCGTTGAATACGGCGATTTCCGGTGCATAGCCCGGCTGGCCCGTACGCAGAATGATGCGGCATTCGGTCATGCCATACTGCTTGCGGATGTCGCCTACCAGCTCCAGGCCGGCCTGGCCGCTTTCCATGACGACGTCCAGCAGGATGACGGCGAAATGGCGCTGTGTTTCGAGCAGTGCGCGCGCCTCGGCCGCCGAGGAGGCATGGGTCAGTTCCAGCTTGCGATGCTGGATGGTAATGCCGTGCAGGGCAAGCCGTGTCGCAGCATGGACGGCTTCATCATCATCGACCACGAGAATCGGCCATGCCTGAATGTCTGTTTCGGCAACATGCTCGTCTTCTTCCAGCCATTCCAGCACTTCATCCTGATGCGGCTCTGTCATTTCATGCATTCCTTGTTGCGGCAGGTGCCGTGATCGGTATTTCAAGCAGGAAGCGGGTGCCATTTTCCGCGCTGCTTTCAAGTACCAGAGTGCCCCCCAGTACATTTTCGGTCAGGTTTTTAACTATGTATAGACCAAGTCCGCTGCCGCCTTCGGCCAGCTTGGTTGTGAAGAAGGCGGCGAAGACATCCTGCTGCAGCTCTGGCGGAATGCCGCAGCCATTGTCGTGATAGGACAGAAGGACACGCTCATCATCACTGAAGCTGGCTGTGATCGTCATTCTGCCGGCTTGTCCGGCGGGAAAGGCGTGCCGGATGCTGTTCTGGATGAGATTTGTAAGAATCTGCTCCAGTGCACCGGGATAACTGTCGAACAGCATGCCGGCAGGAATGGCGACATCCACGCTGTGCGGCTGATGTTTCAATAATGGCGAGAGTGTCGTCAGTACCTCGGTGACGGTCTGCGCGAGGTCAAACTGGCGGCGTCGGTCGCTGGTGGTGTCGCTGGCTACAATCTTGAAATGTGAGATCAACTCGCTGGCGCGTCGAGCGTTGCGCTCGATCAGTTCGGCCGCCTCGACGCTGAAGGCCATGAAGCCCTGCAAGGAAGATTTGCGCAAGGTGCCGGCTGTCTGTTCGCGATCCAGCTCCTGCACGCTGTCGCGCAAGGTGGTCGCAACGGTCAGTGTATTGCCCAGTGGAGTGTTCAGCTCATGGGCCAGTCCGGCAACCAGTCCGCCCAGTGAGGCCAGTTTTTCCGAATGCATCAGTGTTTTCAGTGCCTGCTCGAGCTCGAGGTTGGCGCTGTGCAGCTCATCGCGACTCGCCGAAACTTCATGCTGCAGGCCCTGCTGGATGGCGCGCAGCTCGTCTTCGATCTTCTTGCGGTCGTCGATGTCGACATCCATGCAGACGTAGACTTCTTCCCCGAGATAATTGCCGACCGGAAACACGGTACTCAGCATCCAGCGCTTGTTGCCATTTTTGGTGCGCAGGTGCACTTCAACGGGGGCACAGGCGGTTTTTCTGCTGGCAATCAGTGCTAGTTGCGTCAGGAAATCGAGCATTTCCCGGCCAGTGATCAGTAGCTCGTCGATGCGGTGGCCGACGGCCTCATCGGAACTCCAGCCGAAGAGCAGTTCGCTTGCGCGATTCCAGAACACGATGCGGCCATCGATGGTGTAGCCCTGGATTGCGATATTGGGCGTCTGGTCAATGATGGCGTGCAGGATGGCTTCGCTTTCCTGCAGCGTATGCTGCGCCAGCTTGCGGGCAGTAATGTCGAATACGATGCCATCAATCAGAATGGCGCCGGAAGGGTGTTCGCGCGCCTGTGCACACTCGAGCACCCAGATCCACTGGTCGCGTCCGGATTTCAGCCGGTATTCGATTTCATATGTGCCCTCACGCCGCTGGTGCTGCTGCACGAGAGCCTGAACACGCTCACGATCCTGCGGGTGAATCAGATCCATGTACTGCCTGTTTCCCGAAGGCAGGAAATCCCGCTCGCCATAGCCGGTCAGCATGCTGATGCCGGGACTGGCCAGCAGGAGCTGATGGCCGCTTTCCATCGGCTTGCTGCGAAAGACGACGCCGGGAATTTGCTCGACGAGCAGGCGGTAATTGCGCTCGCTGTCAGCAAGTTCGTCGGTCAGATTCTGCAGATCCGCATTCTGGCGGCGGCTGAGGTAGAGCGCATTGAGTGCGAACCAAGCGGAGAGAAATGCCAGCAGAGAAAAGGTCACGCCTCCGATCAGGATGATGAAGGCCAGGCGATTGCCGGCGCTGTTGTTCTGTGGTGGCGGCGAATCCCAGTAAAGCTGCCAGTGGCCTGCACTGTCGAGTTTTTCCTGCAGCAGGATCTGAGCGCTGCTTTCCGGATCGCCACGCACGAAACGCAGTGATTGCTCCTTGCCGGTTTCGACTGCCAGCCGTGGTTTGAGTGCCGCCTGTGGCGTTTCACCCAGTGCGCGAGCCAGCTGCTGGCTATCGACCCGGCTGATCAGGACGGCGTCATCCTGCACGGGGATGATCCGGTAAATCGCGTGTGGGTCCACCAGATCCTGCCCCCAGAGGGTCAATCCTCCGGCAAGGCTGTGGGCGATGGTTTTTTGCAGGCTGCTGGCAAGTGGCTTGTCCGTGCTCAATATCCCATTGGGGTATTGGCTGGCAACGATTGAGAACGGTGCTTTTGCGGTCGATACGTATGCATATCGAAAATCAGCGCTGGTGCTGGCCGACGGAGAAGACAGACAGCTGGCAGGCTTGGCCGGAGGGCTGCATTGGCCAAGCAGCTGCTGTTCCAGCATGAGCTGGCGGTTGAGCCACTGTTTGAATGCGTTGCTGCGGGCAACGGCTTCATTGCGGTACTGCTCGGTTTCCACCGTGCTGGCCTGCGTCACGATGGCCCGGTAGGCCTGATGGCTGGCAAACAGCGCCAGCAGTGTGACGAAGGTCAGAATGCCTTTGGCAGCGGATAATGGCAGTCGGCTGATCATTGTCCTGGCTCAGGGGGCACTGACTTCATTAAGTAGCTGATCGGTCCAGTTCATGGCATCCAGCAGCAGGCCGGCAGCGTCGCCGCTGATGCTGTTTCCGCTCGGGGTGCTGGATTCCATGGTTTCAATTTCGCCGAGCAGCTCGCCAAGTACTCCGCGGCCATGCAGCAATGCGGCATGCACATCGTCCTGCAGCTGCAGCGGGGTCAGCAGACTTTCCTTGGGCTGGTGATAGAGTGCTTCAAGCAATGACAGCAGGCCAACCATGAAGCCCTGTTCGGAGAGTGAGCGATTGCCCGGATGACGGGATTTCACCAGCAGTTCCATCAGGCGGGCGCGACAAACCGCGAGGTTGATCAGCGGATCCTGTTTTGGCAATCCCTGTTCCTGGCGGGTGAACAGTAGCAGTTGTACCCAGCGCATCAGCTGACGGCGGCCGAGAATGGCAATCGCGCGCTCGATGCTGTCGATGTGGCATGGGGCCCCGCAGGCAACGGAATTGACAAGCTTCAGCAGGGTGAAGCTGAGTTGTGGCGAGGGCTTGAAAGCCTGGACAAGTTCGCTGACGGGAGCATCGCGGTTCAGCATGCCGAGCAGCTGGAGGAGTGCCCAGTTGGGCGGATTGGAGTTACTGCGGCTCAGGATGGTCGGGCGGGCGAAAAAATAACCCTGGAAGAGGTCAAAACCGAGCTGATGACAGAACTCATACTCTTCCTGCGAATCGATTTTCTCGGCCAGCAATTTGACGCCGAAGGGACGGAACGCGGCAACGGCTGCCTCAATCTGTTCCCTGCTGCAAGCGGGCAGGTCGATCTTGATGTAGCTGATGCAGGGCAGGATCGGCCGGTGGGCTTCGTCCAGCTGCAGCACATCGTCAAGAGCAAGTGTGAAGCCCTTGCCGGCCAGCTCGAGGCAGCGTGCGACAACGGCAGGTGTCAGCTCTACCGTTTCCAGGATTTCCAGTACGACGGCATTGGCTGGCAGCAATTCGATGGTGTCGGACAGCAGCAGATCGGCGCTGACATTGATGAAACCGACATGGTTGTCCAGTACATGGGTCAGCCCGAATTCGCTGAATGCATTGCGGATGACGTGCGAGGTGGCGGCAAAATCATCGACGACATCGGCGCGGTTGGCGTGGCTGTTACGGAATAGCAGCTCGTAGGCGAAGAGTTCACCCTGGCGGTTGATGATGGGCTGGCGGCCGATGTGCAGAGTGCTCGACATTGCAGGGAATCGCTGTTGGTTTTCCTTACTTTAGACGATGCCGGCCCATCATGGCGCAGCGTCAGGACTTTTCCCGCAAAATGTTTTGCAGGGTGTCCCGCAGAAGCAGCAGGTCGGACCAGCTTTTCGACTTGTCGGGCAGATTGCGCAGCAGATAGGCCGGGTGGTAGCTCACGATGACCGGGATGCCCTGCCATTCGTGGACCTTGCCGCGCAGGGCGGAAACCGGGGCGTCGCTTTTCAGCAGGTGCTGGATGGCAAAACGGCCGACGGCGAAAATGACCTTCGGCTGCAGCAGCGCGAGCTGGCGGTCAAGGTAGGGACTGCAGCGCAACACTTCATCAACCGCCGGGTTGCGGTTGGCCGGCGGGTGGCATTTCAGCACGTTGGCAATGAACACCTGATCCTTGCGGCTCAGGCTCACTGCGCGCAGCATACTGTCGAGCAACTGCCCCGCCGCGCCCACAAAGGGCTCGCCCTGCCGATCTTCTTCCGCCCCCGGGGCTTCGCCGACCACCAGCACGTCCGGTTGCCGCACGCCGGTCCCGAATACGGTCTGCTGGCGCTGGCTGCACAGGCCGCAGGCCGTGCACTGGCGTACGTCGTCCTGCAGCGCATCCCAGTCCAGCTTGGCAATGCGCTGACTGCGTTCATCCTGCTCCGGTTCGATGGTTGCGCTGCGGCCTGCATCGCGAGCCTGTTGCGCGCCCGGGTGTGCGCTGCGGGTAACCTGTTCCAGCAGCTTCTGCGCGGTACGTGCGACCGGCGACGGCGCATGCTGGCCCGCAGGGACAGGTGTTTCTGCCGGAGTCGCTGCCGCCGTTGTCTCCGGAGCCGTGATTTCCGGCTCGGCTGCGACAGCCATGCTGGCGAGAACGGCGCGGCGAACCCAGAAGGGGCCAAGGTCGAGGGCGGCGAGCTTGTCGGTGCGCAGGCTCATGCTGTAGCGGCTCCATTGCTGATACAGTCAAGGGTATAGATTGCTGCATCTTCTCGGCCATTGGCTGCAGGGTAATACCCCTTGCGAAGGCCGTTCTGGATGAAGCCGCATCCTTCATAGAGGCGGCGTGCGGCTACATTTCCTGTCCGTACTTCCAGAAAAAGGCGTTCGATGTTGTCGGCGGCAAGGCGTTGCTGAAGCTCATCAAGCAAGCGACGGGCAATGCCCCGGCGCTGGTATTCGGGGCTGACGGCGATGAGCAGCAGCTCGGCCTCGTCCGGCAGCAGCAGGACGACGCAGAAACCTTGCAGCTCGTCCTGCTCGAACCAGCCCAGGCAAAGGTGTCCGGCCAGCGACGAAGCCCAACTGGCGGCACTCCACGGGTGCGGGTTGGTTGCCTCATCAAGGGCGAGCAGGGCGGGCAGGTGAGCCGGTGTCAGTGTCTGCAGCATTGCTTTAGCCGCGCTCGCTGGTTTTTAGCGCCACTTTGTCACGCAGGTAAACCAGCTGTGCCTCGGCGGCAGGCAAGCCCTTGCCTGCGGCGAAGCGTGGCAGGGCGAGTGCCAGCATGCTGCCGGCGGTGGCAGCCAGTGTGGCATCGCTGCCGTTCAGATGCGGCGCCAGCCGTGCGGCAAGGGCGTCGGGAAAAACGCGGAAACCGCTGCCGCAGCCGAACCAGTCATCGCTGTCAGGCAACGGCACGTCTTCGGGGTTGCAGACCACCGGCGCGCAGTGTTCCTGCCAGCCGGATTCAGTTCTGACGTACGCCGCAGCGTAAACCTGATTCATTCGCGCATCCAGGCAGCAATAGACGCGATCATGGCCACTGGCTTCTGCCAGCGCTTCCAGCGTCGAGATGCCCTGCACCGGCAGGTCGCGACTGAACGCCAGCCCCTGCGCGATACCGCAGCCGATGCGCAGACCCGTGAATGAGCCGGGGCCGGCGGCAAACACGATGCCGGCAAGCTGGTCGAGCGTAACGCCGCATTCATTGAGCAGCTCGGCCACGCAGGGCAGCGTCAGTTCGGCGTGCTTCTGGCCCACGTGCCAGTCGCGCACCCGGATGCCGCTGTCAGTTGCCAGCGCGAGCGAGAGATGGTCGGTGGACGTGTCGAGGGCGAGGTAGGGCATGCGCGGCTGCTGTCTGAATGGAAGCCGCCAGTTTAGCACGCCAGCCTCGCTTGCCGCAGGGCTGGCGGAGCCCGGGGAAGAAGGGGTGTGTTGGCTTCGTGATAAGATTGCGGCATGGATATTACCGTGACTCTTTTTGGCTGGCGCTGGTCCGATCCCGCTGTCAATGCGGCCGCCCTGCGTGAACTGAATCTGCCGGCACTGGCCTGGCTCTGGGGGCGTGGCCGTGCTGAGGCGATTCCTGTTGCAGCGTATGACGGCTGGCTGGCCAGCTGTGCCGGTGTTGACAGGCTGCCCGAGGCGCCGTTGCTGCTGGCTGCTGCTGGCATCGAGCCGGCTGCCGGCTGCTGGCTGCGCTGTGATCCGGTGACGCTGGAGCTGCATAACGACCAGCTGGTATTGCAGGAGCTGGCCCCGAACGCGATTTCGGCGGCGGAAAGTGCCGCACTGCTGGCCGCACTGCAAAATCATTTTGCAGCGGACGGCTGGGAATTCTGCGCGCCACAGCCCGGGTGCTGGTTTGTCCGGCTGCCTGTTCCACCGCAGGTGAGCTTTGCCTCCATCAATGCCGTGCGCGGCCGGGCGGTCAATGCGGCGATGCCGGAGGGACCGGACGCGCTGCATTGGCACAGCCTGCTCAATGAAATCCAGATGGTGCTCTATAACCACCCGGTCAACGATGCCCGATCCGCCGCCGGCCTGCCGCTGGTCAGTGGCGTGTGGTTCTCGGGGCAGGGTGATTGGCCGCTGGCTACGCCCTTGACTGCTGTTGCACCGGAAGTCCATGGCAATGACGTGCTGCTGCAGGCCGTGCAGCACCATGCAGAAGCGCGTTGCGTGCCCGTACCTGCCGTGTATCAGCCCGGTATCCGCCATCTTGTGCTGCAGGATGCGCTGATGCCGCTGCAGGGCAATGATCCGGTGGGCTGGTTTGCGCACTGGCAGGCGCTGGAAACCGACTGGTTTGCGCCGCTGCTGACCGCGTGGCGGCGCAGGGAATTGCAGCGCATCACGCTGGTTTTCCCCGAGCTGGGCCAGCAGCGCACGCTCACCCAGGCTGGGCGCTGGCAATTCTGGCGTCGCGCGGAGCTGCCGCGATGAGCCGCGCCATTCGCCTGCAGCAACGCACTTGCCCCGATGAACTGTTGAGCCTTCTGCAGCAGCAGGGCATGTCGGCACTGGAAGCGCGCATTTATGCTGCGCGTGGCATTGCCTCGCCGCAAGAGCTGGAGCATGAGGTCAGCCGCCTGCTGCCCTGGCAGCCGCTGAAAAATGCGCGAGCGATGTCCGAGCGGCTGGCCGATGCGATTGCCGCGCGGCAGAAGCTGCTGATTGTCGCCGACTACGACGCCGATGGCGCGACCGCCTGCGCGGTGGGCATGCGCGGGCTTGGCATGCTGGGCGCAGTGGTCGATTTCATCGTCCCCAACCGTTTTGAATATGGCTACGGCCTGACGCCCGAAATCGTCGAGCAGGCGGCGCAGCGCCACCCGGACATCCTGATTACCGTTGATAACGGCATTGCCAGTGTCGCCGGCGTCGCGCGCGCGAAGGCGCTCGGGCTGGAGGTACTGATCACCGATCACCACCTGCCGGGTGATGCCTTGCCCGATGCGCTGATCGTGAACCCCAACCAGGCTGGCTGCGAATTTCCCAGCAAGCATCTGGCCGGTGTCGGCGTGATGTTTTATGTGTTGCTGGCGCTCCGTGCTGTGCTGCGCGAGCGCGGGGTTTTTGCTGACGGGAAAGGGCCGAATCTGGCGAACCTGCTCGATCTGGTCGCGCTGGGTACGGTGGCCGACGTGGTGAAGCTCGACAGCAACAACCGCATCTTGGTCGAGCAGGGTTTGCGGCGCATCCGCGCCGGCCGCTGCGCGCCAGGCATCGAAGCCCTGTGCCGGATCGCCGGGCGCAATCCGGCTCGTGCCGGTTGCTTCGATCTTGGCTTCGCGCTCGGGCCGCGCCTCAATGCCGCTGGCCGGCTTGATGACATGAGTCTCGGCATCGCCTGTCTGCTGGCCGGCAGCATCGACGCCGCTGAGCCACTCGCGCGCGAGCTGGATCGCATGAATCGCACCCGGCGCGAAATCGAGGGCGGCATGCGCGAAGAAGCGGAGCAGATTCTCGAGCGCGTGAATGTCGCCGGCCAGTTCAGCGTGGTGCTTTTCCAGCCCGACTGGCATCAGGGTGTGGTCGGCATCGTTGCCGCGCGCGTCAAGGAGCGCTTCCATCGCCCGACCATCGTGTTTGCGCAGGCCAGCGACACTGAAATCAAGGGCTCGGGTCGCTCGATCCCGGGCTTGCACCTGCGTGATGCGCTTGATCTGGTCAGCAAGCGCCATCCCAATTTGATCCAGCGTTTCGGCGGGCACGCCATGGCGGCGGGCTTGTCACTCAGACCGGCCGATTTTTCGCGCTTTGCCGCCGCCTTCGAAGCAGTGTGTGCCGAGCTGATGGAAGGGCGCTTGCCGGAACAGGTGGTCGATACCGATGGCGAATTGCCGCCGGAAGGTTTCCACTTTGCGCAGGTCGAAAAGCTGGAGCAGCAGGTTTGGGGACAGGGCTTTCCGGCGCCGGTGTTTACCGGCACGTTTTCCGTTGTCGAGCAGCGTCTCGTTGGCGAAAAACACCTTAAACTGAGACTGGCAACACCGTACGGCCAGGTGTTCGATGCCATGCGCTTTTCGCATGCCGAGCCGCTGCCGCCGACCATTTCTGCAGCGTACCGCATCGGCATCAACGAATTCCGTGGCGAACGCAATGTGCAGCTGCAAATTGAGTATTGCATTTAGTGATGGGTATGTGTCTTCAGCCCAATTAATAAAAGGGCTTTATTGGCATATGGCCATGTGTATGAGTGGGGGCTGGGATGATTCATCCGATCACCGTGTTTGTGTACGGCACGCTCAAGCGTGGCGGCTGGAACCACCGCTGGATGGGCAATGCCACGTATCTTGGCGAGGCCGAGACCATCGAGTGGTACACCCTGTATGCCGACGCGGTGCCGCACCTGATTCGAGACGAGGAAAGCTATCCGGTACGCGGCGAGCTGTTTCTGGTGGATTACGCCACACTGCTTGATCTGGACGAGCTGGAAGGTCACCCGGTCGAGTACTGCCGCGATCAGGTGGCGGTACGCGGACCGTCGGGTGAAGAGTTGCTGGCCTGGGTCTACTTCGCACGCGCGCCGCATGGCACGCGGCAGCGGCAAGGCGTTTTCCATCTTGACTGAGCCATGCTGCGGCATGGGCATTATTTGGCTTGCCAACTAGACGACTGGTCTAATATGATGTCGGCCATGACACGCGCAAACACCGACACCCGCGAGCATCTGCTGGCAACGGCAACTGGCATCATTCTTGGCAAAGGCTTTGCCGCCGTCGGGCTGGCCGAAATCCTTGCCGCCGCCGGCGTGCCCAAGGGCTCCTTCTATCACTACTTCCGTTCCAAGGAAGGGTTTGGTGTCGAACTGCTGCAGCGTTACTTCGCGCTCTATGACGAGCGGCTGGCAGCCATGCTGGCACCGGAGAACGGCCCGGCGCGCGACTGTCTGCTGGCGTATTTTTCCGGCTGGCAGCAATGCAGCGCAGAGGACGGCAGGGTGCCCGGCTGTCTGGTGGTCAAGCTGGCGGGAGAGGTCGCCGATTTGTCAGAGCCGATGCGTGCGGCACTGGCGAGTGGCACCGCCCGCATTGTTGCCCGTCTGACCGACTGCCTGCAGCGCGGGCAGCAGGAAGGCAGCATCGCTGCCGGACGGGATGTGGCCCAGCTTGCCAGCGGGCTCTACAGCCTCTGGCTGGGTAGCGCACTGCGCAGCAAGGTGCAGCAGGATGCCGAGTGCCAGCAGCATGCCCATGCACTGACATTGGCCTTGCTGGCTTGAATGGACTGAATTGCAATTGATGCAACTGCCGGCTGTTGTTAAACCGGGCTGGCAGTAAATTGAACTGACTCCGCCATGATCTGGCGGTTTTTCTGGACTAGAAACTAGACGACCGGTCTAATAAAGGAAGACTCATGAATCCCATGCTTGAACTGATGCACCAGCACCGCAGCAGCCGCAGCTATCGCGACACGCCTGTCGCGCCGGAAGTGCTTGATGCCATTCTCGATGCCGCCTACCGCGGGCCGACCTCGATCAACGGCCAGCAGGTGTCGCTGGTCGTGGTACAGGATGCCGCGCGCCGGCAGAAAATTGCCGAGATCGCTGGCGGCCAGCCCTGGATTGCCAAGGCACCGGTCTTCGTGACCGTGGTGGTCGATTTCCAGAAAACCGCGCAGGGACTGGAAAAGGCCGGCGTCGAGCATCTCATCCAGCACAGTGTTGAAGGGTTTGGCGTCGGGGCGGTCGATGCCGGGATCGCCCTGGGTAATCTCATGACTGCAGCCCGGGCAGCGGGCCTCGGCGTGGTACCCATCGGGGGTATTCGCCGTGATCCGCAGGCCATGATCGATCTGCTGCAGCTGCCTCCACTGACCTTCCCGATTGCCGGAGTGGTCATCGGCCATGTCGCAGAGGAAAGCCCGCTCAAACCGCGTCTGCCGCGTGAAAGTTTTGTCCACCACGAAACCTACCGGCAGCAGGTGATCCGCCCGAGCATCGATGCCTACGATGTGACCCTGGCCGATTACTGGCAGGCGATTGGTCGCAGCGATGGGAAAAACTGGTCAGACAACACAGCGCAGTTCTACAGCAAGATCTACTTCCCGAATGTGGCGCCAGTGGCGCGCAAGCAGGGATTTGGCTTCGAGCAATAAGCAGCGCAAGGAAGCTGTGGTGGGGCGGAGAGCCAAGAGGGACGGTCGCCTTCGCTGCCGCCACGGCGGGCAACGGGGGGCGCAGAATAGCCATTTCTGCTTCGCGCATCTCGGCTTTCCCGGTGATCGTGCAAAGCGCAATGGGGGTTAAATCCAGGCAGCAAGCCGGTAGTAGTATGTCTTGCATCCTGACCAGGGGCATGACTGCATGAATATGGCTTGCGCCGAAACGCGCTCTGATGCGTTTACCGTTTTCCCAGAATTGCACACAAGCCGTCTTACGCTGCGGCAAATTGAGCCGGGGGATGCTGGTGCGATTTTAAGCCTGCTCGGCAAACCTGAAGTTCTCCGCTACGACTCCTTCGAGCGCTTCACCACCCTGCAGCAGGCCGATGATTTGATCGCCTGGTTTTCCCAAGCATATCTTCAAAAGAAAGCCATCTTCTGGGGGCTGACACTGCATGGCTGCACCGAGCTGATCGGGTTCTGCAAATGCGAAATCGAGGTTCCCGGGGTTCGCGCCGATCTCGGTTTTGATTTGCAACCGGAATACTGGAATCAGGGCGTGATGAGCGAAGCGCTGTCGGCCATTGTGGCATTTGCCTTTGCGCGACTGGATGTAAACCGCATCGAGGCCGCCGCGGCGACGGCGAACAAGGCATCAATCCGGGTGCTGGAGAAAACGGGCCTGACACAGGAGGGCATACTGCGCCAGCGCAGTTGCCTGGACGGTGTTTGTCACGACATGGCCATGCTCGCCATTTTGCGGGCAGATTGGGCAAACGGCAGAGGGTGAGTGACTTTTTCCCTTGGGCCGGCGTGCAAATCGCTGTAAGCTTACGGATTGTTTCAACGGAGTTTCTCATGTCCCGCACCATTTATCTGCTTCGCCATGGCCAGACCGAGTTCAACGCCGAGCGGCGCATGCAGGGGCAATGCGATTCGCCGCTCACAGAACTGGGCGAGGCACAGGCCAGGGCCATGGGGGCGGCGCTGCGCGAGGAGCTGGGCAATCCGGCCGACTGGCAGGTGCTTGCCAGCCCTCTGGGCCGCGCAATGCAGACGGCCCGACTGGTCTCCGCCGAGCTGGGCTTGCCAGCCCGCCACATCCGTCCCGAGCCACGCCTGATCGAGGTCAGCTTTGGCGAGTGGGAAATGCAGCAGGTTCCCGTTCTGCACGAGCGTTATCCCGAGCTGGCCAGCCTGCCGGACTGGTATTTCAACGCGCCGGGTTGTGAATCCTTTGCCGCCGTGTCGGCACGCATCCGGCACTGGCTCGCCGATGAGAGCCTGCCGCCACGGCTGATTGTCGTCGCCCATGGCCTGCTTGGCCGCATCCTGCGCGGCATCTACGCCGGCATGCATCCGGACCAATTGTGGCAGCAAGACATGCCGCAGGATGCCTTTTTCCGCCTGCAGGGCGGGCAGATCACGCGGATTGAATGCATGGCTGAAATTATCTGACCCACTCAGCTGCATCATTTCGGGCTGCACAAAAAAACCGGAAGGCAACGCCTTCCGGTTTTTTTTGTGTACTGATGCTCAGCGGATGACCGGCTTGTAGCGGATGCGCTTGGGCTTGGCGCCTTCTTCGCCCAGGCGTTTCTTCTTGTCGGCTTCGTATTCCTGATAGTTGCCGTCAAAGAAGGTCCACTGGCTGTCACCTTCGGCCGCGAGGATGTGCGTGGCGATACGATCCAGGAACCAGCGGTCGTGCGAGATCACGAAGACGGTACCGGCGAATTCCAGCAAGGCGTCTTCCAGTGCGCGCAGGGTTTCCACGTCCAGATCGTTGGAGGGCTCATCAAGCAGCAGCACATTGCCGCCTTTCAGCAGCGTCTTGGCCAGATGCAGACGGCCGCGCTCGCCGCCAGACAGCATGCCGACCTTCTTCTGCTGGTCACCACCCTTGAAGTTGAAACGGCCCAGATAGGCGCGGCTGCTCATTTCAAACTTGCCGACGGTAATCAGGTCCAGCCCGCCCGACACATCATCGAAGACAGTCTTTTCGTTTTCGAGGCTGTCGCGGTTCTGGTCGACAAAGGCCATCTGTACGGTCGAGCCGATTTCGACTTCACCGGAGTCGGGCTGCTCCTTGCCGGCGATCATCTTGAACAGCGTTGATTTACCGGCGCCGTTCGGGCCGATGATGCCGACGATCGCGCCGGCCGGTACGTTGAAGCTCAGGTTGTCGATCAGGAGGCGATCGCCAAAGGCCTTGGACACGCCCTTGAATTCGATGACCTTGTCACCCAGACGTTCGGCCACCGGAATGAAGATTTCCTGCGTTTCATTGCGCTTCTGGTGTTCGAAGCTCGACAGTTCTTCAAACTTGGCCAGACGGGCCTTGGATTTGGCCTGACGACCCTTGGGGTTCTGGCGGACCCATTCCAGTTCCTTTTTCAACGCCTTCTGGCGGGCCGATTCGGTGGATTCTTCCTGTTTCAGGCGTTCTTCCTTCTGCTCCAGCCAGCTGGAATAGTTGCCTTTCCACGGAATGCCGTGGCCGCGGTCGAGTTCCAGAATCCATTCGGCGGCGTTGTCGAGGAAGTAGCGATCGTGCGTCACTGCGACGACCGTGCCGGGGAAACGCACGAGGAACTGCTCCAGCCACTCGACAGATTCGGCGTCCAGGTGGTTGGTTGGCTCGTCGAGCAGCAGCATGTCGGGCTTGGAGAGCAGCAGCTTGCACAGTGCCACGCGGCGCTTTTCGCCACCGGAGAGGTTGCCGATGATGGCGTCCCACGGCGGCAGGCGCAGCGCGTCGGCGGCGAGCTCCAGCTGCAGCTCGGTGTTGTCGCCGGCGCCGGTGCTGATGATGGCTTCCAGCTGCGCTTGTTCTTCGGCCAGTGCGTCGAAGTCGGCGCCTTCCTCGGCGTAGGCCGCATAGACTTCTTCGAGGCGCTTTTGCGCGGCCATCACGTCGCCCATGCCGGCTTCGACTTCTTCGCGTACGGTCTTCGCGGGGTCGAGCTTGGGTTCCTGTTCCAGATAGCCGATCTTCACGCCGGCAAGATGCTGGACTTCGCCGTCGTATTCCTTGTCCGCCCCGGCCATGATGCGCAGCACGGTTGATTTGCCTGCGCCGTTGAGGCCCAGGAGGCCGATTTTGGCGCCGGGGAAGAAGGAGAGGGAAATATCCTTGATGATCTGGCGCTTCGGCGGAACAATCTTGCTTACGCGAAGCATGGACATCACATATTGGGCCATGAGGGGCTATGCCTTGATCGAGTTGAAAATCTGACCCCGCGATTCTAGCAAAGGGAGACACCATTGAACGAGCCGTATCAGCCCATCTCCTGCGAGATGCACGATTATTTCGAAATTGCCTGCCTGCACCGGTATGCCTTGCGGGTCGAATTGCGCGATGGCGGTTTGCTGCAGGGCTGGGCCGCCGACGTGTTTAGCCGCGAACACGTCGAGTACCTGCGTCTGCTGACGCATGACGAGCATCTGGAAATCCGGCTTGATGCGATCCGCTGCATCGAGGCGACCAGCCATAGCGCGAGCTTTGGTCGTGTTGAATTCTAGAGCTTTCTAGGGTATGTCCATGTGGCCATTTTAGGTAAATGTTTTCATGGCTATACATCATTAAGTATCTGGCCCGGGCTGGCGGGTATGCCGTGCACAGGATGGCCGCCGGTGTGCACAATGCAACGCGGCATGGATGAAGCTGGACGGGGTGCTGTAAGCAATACACAATAGCCACCAAACGTCGCCCAACAGATGGCGA
This sequence comes from Chitinilyticum aquatile DSM 21506, assembly GCF_000430805.1. Classification (GTDB taxonomy): domain Bacteria; phylum Pseudomonadota; class Gammaproteobacteria; order Burkholderiales; family Chitinibacteraceae; genus Chitinilyticum; species Chitinilyticum aquatile. The sequence continues at coordinate 144,630 of NZ_AUMS01000001.1, forward strand.
CAAGAGGCTGGCCATGGATGCCGCCCGTTCGAGGATGGAGTTCGCCGTGTTGATTCTGCGTTGGCTGGCCGTGCTGTGCTGGCTTGGCGCGGTGCTGCCTGCCGTGGCGGCGCCGCGCATTGTCGCGTATTACCCGTTCTGGGCCAGTTACAACCGGGGGGTGACCCTTGGCTCCCTGCCGGTCGAAGAACTGACTCATCTGGTATATGCCTATGCGGTGGTGCAGGCCGATGGCCGCATCGCGCCCGGTGATGTGTTCGCTGACACGCTGCGTGTCGAAGCCATGCCGGATGGCGAGAACATCCAGGGCAATTACCGCGTGTTGCGCCAGCTGAAGGAACGCAATCCCGATCTGAAAATCATGCTGTCGATGGGCGGCTGGGATCGTTCCGCCTCGTTCTCCGCCGTCTTTGCCGATCCGGCCTTGCGGCGCAACTGGGTGCAGTCGTTTTTCAGATTGCAGGACGAGTTCGGTTTTGACGGGCTGGAGCTGGACTGGCGCTATCCGGTGGGAGGTGGTGCGGCGAATACACCGGTCAGCCGGATGGACTGGCAATCGTATGCCACCGCGATTTCTGAATTGCGCCAGGCCTGTTCTGCTGCGGGCAGGCAGTGCGAAATCGCCGTCACCATCGGCCCGCTGACTTCGCAACGGCGCAATGCCGATTGGCCTGCCTTGCTGAAAGATGCCGATTTTGCCAGCGTGCTTGCCGCCGATTTTCATGGCAGCTGGAATAACAATACCGGACACAAATCGCCGCTGTATCCGAGCATGCAGGAGCCCGACATGGCCGTGCAGCCGCTGGTGCAAGGCCTGCTGGCCGACGGCGTGCCGCCCGAGAAACTGGTCTTGCAGTTATCGATGCTGGCGAGCGGCTGGGATGGTGTTCCTGGCGTTGCCAACGGACTCGGGCAAGCCAGCAAACAGCCGTCGCGCGGCAGCTGGGACAGGCCGGAAAACCCGCCCAGCGGCCAGCTGGCCTATGCGGACATCAAACCCTGGCTGAACGGCCGCGATGTGATCGTCCAGCGTGACCCGGTGGGGGGCGTGCCTTATCTGTACCGGCCCGCGCTTCAGCAGTTTGTCAGTTATGAAGACGAGCAATCGCTTGCCGCGAAGCTGGATTTTGCGCGCGAGCATCAGCTCGCCGGCGTGGGTTTCTGGGATGTCAGTGCCGATCTGCGCGGGCCCGGTTCGTTGCTGCAGACGGCATACCGCTTCTATTATCCGGGCCGTTACTGGAATGGTGTGCTCGCGCAATCGGCCCGGGTGGGGCTGCCGTGGTTGCTGGGCGGGGTGGCCGGCGTCGCCCTCGTGGTGGCCGCCGGCTGGCTGCTCTGGCGCCGGCGATGCAGCTTGCGTGACGAAGCGGAATTACGCCGCATCAGGCGGCTGCAGCAAGGCCTGCACGCCTTGCCCTGTTCGCTGACGGAAATGCGCCGCACGACAAGCCACCTGCTGGATGAATCTGCCGCAGCGGCGCTGCCTGCAGCGGTGCTGCAGGCAATCGGCCGGATCGATGCCGATGCCGGCAGGCTGGTCTGTGCGCTTGATACGCTGTACCCGGTCATCGGTGATGCGGGCGCCGCAGCGGCTGGCCGCCAGGATATCGAGCACCTGGGCGATTACACGCGGGCATTGAAAGGGCAGCGCAGCCTGGAGGAAATGCTGGAAGTGCTCAGGCGTTTTGCTTTGGCCGATGAGCGGGTGGATGCGGTCAGCATCACCCAGCTTGACGATGTGGCCGATGCGCCTGCATCCGGTTGCCAGCTGGCGGCCGGGCGTGACCACATGCGGATTGCTCATCCCCTTTTGAATGAATATTGCATCGTGCTCTCATTCCGTGGCGCCTTGCCACCCGAGGCTGAAGCGTATTTCTGCCAGCTGGCCGAGCAGATCATTCTGTTGCGCGAGCAGGTGCAGGAGTTGCTGGGGCAGCAGCAGCTGCTATGCGAGCTCTTTGAAATCGCCAGCCGGCGTGATCGCCTGCATTTCGTGCATGCCGAATCCGGTTACAGCGGAATTCACGCGGCCGATCTGCGCGAGCCGCGCTTCATTACGCTGCGTCTGCGCACATTGCGGCAGTATTTCGACGAGACCACTCTGCTGCAGGTGCATCGCTCCTATCTGGTTTCTCCGCGTGCGGTTGTTGCCGCCGTCCGTGTCCGTGGGGGAGTGGCGCTCAGTGTCGGGGGGAAACACATTCCCGTTTCGCGCTCGCAACTGGCCCGCATCCGCCACCGCTATCCAGCATGGTTTGCCGCAGTTGAAGGCCAGCCTGCCTGATCGGCAGGCAGCCATTGGGCCCCGGGTCGGACAGGACCCGGGGTTTTTTTTGCGGAGTTGCACCAGATTTTGTCCTGCGCCACCGAACAGATAGAATCTGCTTTCCGTCGCACCCCGGCCGGGTGCATCTGTAAAGGTTGTTTGCGCAATGGCGTATTTGTTACTGCTGGGGCTGATTCTACTGAATGGCCTGTTTGCCATGTCGGAAATTGCGCTGGTAAGTGCCCGCAAGGCTCGGCTGGCGACACTGGCAGCAAAGGGAGATCGCACCGCTCGGATGGCGTTGCAACTGGGTGAAGATCCGACCCGATTTCTGTCCACCATCCAGATCGGCATCACGTCGATCAGCCTGCTGAACGGGATTGTCGGCGAGGCTGTGCTGGCCGGGCCTCTGGCGGCCTGGCTGATAGGGCATGGCATGCTGGAGCAATGGGCGCATGTACTGGCAACCGTGCTGGTGGTAATTGCCGTAACCTATGTCTCGATTGTTGTTGGCGAGCTGGTGCCGAAAAGGCTGGGGCAGCTCAGACCAGAGCGCGTGGCCAGGCTGGTAGCCTTGCCCGTGCACTGGCTTTCCCGCCTGACTGAACCATTTGTCTGGCTGCTGGCAATTTCGACCAATACGCTGCTGGCATTGCTGGGAGCCAGGAATACCGCTGCGCAGCAGGTCACCGAAGAGGAAATCGAAGCCCTGCTGGCAGAAGGCTCGCAATCGGGCGTGATCGAGGAGCGGGAGCATGCCATCGTGCGCAATGTGTTCCGCCTTGATGACCGCCAGCTGGGTTCGCTGATGATTCCGCGCGCCGATCTGGTGTATCTGGATCTGGACGAGCCATTGGAAGTGCTGCTGCAGCAGGTCGAATCCACGCCATTCATGCGCTACCCAGTATGCCGGGGCGGGCTCGATAATCTGCTGGGGGTGGTCGATACGCGCCAGTTGCTGGAAGCCCAGCTCAAGGGTCAGACCGGGCAATTGCCGCTTGATGCATTGCATCCCTGTCTGTTTGTTCCGGAAAGCTTGTCCGGCATGGAGTTGCTGGCCCAGTTCCGGGTTGCCAATCTGCCGATGGCCTTTGTCGTCAACGAATATGGTGATCTGGAAGGACTCGTCACCCTGCAGGATTTGCTGGAAGCGGTGACGGGCGAGTTTCATCCGCACAATGGCGCAGAGGCCTGGGCGGTGCAGCGCAGTGATGGCTCATGGCTACTGGAGGGCTCAATGCCCATTCCCGAGCTGAAAGATCAGCTGCAGCTCGATACGGTGCCTGACGAGGATCGTGGTCGTTACCACACGCTCGGGGGGATGGTTCTGCAGTTGCTTGGCCGCATTCCACGTACCGGGGAAATTGCCCGCTGGGAAAACTGGTCGCTGGAAGTGGTCGACATGGATGGCCAGCGCATCGACAAGGTGCTGGCTTCGCGTCTTCCCGCCAGCAAGGCAGAGGAATGAGTACAAGCGTGGTACGGAAGTAAAAAAGCCCCGCAATAGCGGGGCTTGCGCACAGCGGGATAGTCCCTGCTTTTAGTGTTGGGTCGAGGCTGCGCTGGTTTTCTTGGCCGCAGTCTTGACTGCATCGGCGGTAGCAGTCGATGCTGCCTTGACCGAAGCGTCGGCGAAATCGGCAACCTGCTTGGCGGCCTTGGTCAGGCTGTCGACCGCGGCGGCAGTGGCTTGAACGGTTGATTTGACAGCAGCAACCGCCACATCGGTACCAGCCGGAGCCGACTTCACGAAACGATCCAGACCGGCGACGGCGCTTTTGTTGAATACGGTGGTGCGCTCTTCGATCAGCTTGGTGTACTCGGCTTGCGCTTGCGAAGTGATTTCGTAAACGTTGCGATAGAACGACAGTGCCTGTTCGACAGCGCTTTCGTTCAGTTTCTGGTTCAGGGCAAGTGCTTCCTGCGCATCCTTGATTTGTGCCAAGGACTTGGCGGACTTGGCGGCATCTTCCAGCACGTTTTTGGCCGATTCGATCTGCAGCTTGCCGAGGCGCTCGGAGGTGTCGAGCGAGATGCGTGCAAAACGCAGTGCCGTTTCGACCTGTTCGGTGGCAAAATCATGGAATTGCTGTTGAGCGTTGGTGGTCATGATGCGTTTCTCCATTTTTTGTAAAAGGTGAGCCGGATCGCTGTAAGACCAGGCTTCGCCAATGCACCCGGTATGGTGCAGTGCACAATGCGAATTCATTCTGGATAGTCTGGATCAGAATGTCAATGCTTTTTTGTGCACTGCCGCATGAACGTTGCGAACGGCTAAGTGCATGACTATGCTCATGATTAGCAAATACTTAACAAACCACTTCACACAGGGCTGCCGATATGAGCGGGGATAAACGAGTCATCAAGAAATACCCGAACCGACGTCTGTATGACACCGACACCAGCTGTTACATCACGCTGGCCGATGTCAAACAGCTGGTCCTGGACAATGTGGATATTCAGGTGCTGGATGCCAAGACCAGTGAAGACATCACCCGTGGCGTGCTGCTGCAGATCATCATGGAAGAGGAAGCCGGCGGCATGCCGATGTTTTCCTACGATGTGCTCACCCAGATCATCCGCTTCTATGGCAATACCATGCAGGGCCTGATGGGTAATTATCTGGAGAAGAACCTGCAGCTGTTCTCCGAGATGCAGGGGCACCTGCAGGAGCAGGCCAGCACGGTCATCAAGGGTGGTAATCCCGTTTTCAATCCGAACACCCTGTGGGGCGACCTGATGAAGATGCAGCCGCAGGCCATGCAGAGCATGATGGGCAATTACCTGGAAAACAGCACGCAGATGTTTGCCGAAATGCAGCAGCAGATGCAGGAGCAGGCCAAAACCCTGTTTGGCGGCTTTGGTGTTCCCGCCAAAGACGAGGGCTCGACAGATGCTTCGGCCGCAGCTGCACCGGAAGAGGTCGCGGCTCCGGCACCACGCCGGCGCAAGCCTGCTGCCTGACCGGGTTCATATCGGTTAGCCAGGGCGCCGCAGCTGCGGCGCCTTCGTTTTTCGGGCGGGCCAGAGGATGATTTCCTGCTCTGCAATCGCTGACCATGTTTTCTTTTTTCATATTGACCGGCAGGGCTGGGCACTGCAGCCGCCGGCCGTTTCGTGCAGGAATTGTATGTCGCAACTGGATCAATCCTATGAGCGCCGCTTCGGCGGTATTGCCCGCCTGTATGGCGCAGCAGCACTGGCACGATTCCGTGCCGCACACATTGCGGTGATCGGTGTTGGCGGGGTGGGCTCCTGGGTGGCCGAAGCCCTGGCGCGATCCGGTGTGGGTGCGCTGACGCTGATCGATCTGGATGACCTGTGCGTGTCGAATACCAATCGCCAGTTGCCGGCGCTGGATGGGCAATTCGGGCGGATGAAAGTGGCGGCATTGGCCGAGCGCATTCTCGCCATCAACCCGGAGTGCCGGGTAAATTGCATCGAAGATTTCATCGCGCCCGAAAACTTCGCCGAGTACCTGGGCGGCGGGCTGGACTATGTGGTTGATGCCATTGATTCGGTGCGGACCAAGGCCGCGCTGATCGCCTGGTGCCGCGATCACCGCCTCAGGATCATTACTACCGGCGGTGCCGGCGGCCAGATCGACCCCACACAGGTTGCGGTTGAAGATCTGTCTCGCACGACGCATGACCCGCTGGCGAGCAAGGTGCGCGCGCAGCTACGCCGCCAATACGGTTTCGCCAAGGCGGAGCGGAAAATGGGGGTTGATTGCGTGTATTCCACCGAGCAGCTGGTGTATCCGCAGCCCGATGGTTCGGTCTGTGCGCAGAAGCCGCAGGCGGGTGATGGTCCGGTGCGCCTCGATTGTGCGGGTGGCTTTGGTGCCAGCGTCGCGGTGACCGGCACATTCGGCTTTGTGGCCGCCGCGCATGTGCTCAAACATCTGGCAAGGAATTAGCTGGGTATATTCGTAAGGCCATTTTAATTATAGGGCTTTGCGATGATAGGGGTTAGGGTATTCTGGGTTGGCCGCTGTGCAGATGCACCGGAATGCGGCGGTTGCCAAAGCTGCCGGCATAAGCGCTGAAACGGCCGGCCAGCCGGGCCCCGCACGCCAGACAGTGCCCGCTCTCATCGAGCGCGTAATCGCTGATCCGGTAACCCTGGCGTACGATCAACGCCTTGCCGCAGTCCGGACAGAATGTCGTTCCGCCATCGGGTGTTGCCACATTGCCCGTATAGACATGCAGCAGACCATGATCGAGACCGATCTGGCGGGCAAGCTGCAGGGTGGCTGCCGGCGTTGGCGGCCGGTCGGTCAGCCGGTAGTCGGGGTGAAAGGCAGTGAAGTGCAGTGGCACATCCGCACCCAGTTCATCGTGCACCCAGCGGCAGAGTGCCGTGATCTCGGCCTGGCTGTCATTGGCATCCGGAATCAGCAGGGTGGTGATTTCGAGCCAGCAGCTGCTTTCATGCCGGATGTGCTGCAGCGTATCGAGCACCGGTGCCAGCCGCGCACCGCAGTATCGCTTGTAGAAATCCTCGCTGAAGCCTTTCAGGTCAATGTTGGCCGCGTCCATCGCGGCAAAGAACAGCTGGCGCGGCTTGGCATGAATGTAGCCGGCGCTGACCGCGACCGTCCGGATGCCTGTGGCATGGCAGGCATCGGCCACATCGAGTGCATACTCGGCAAAAATCACCGGATCGTTGTAGGTGAATGCCACGCTGAGGCAATCGAGCTGGCGTGCGGTACTGGCCAGTTGGGCAGGGGTCGCGCTGTCCTGCAGCTTGTCCAGCTCGCGCGAGTGGGAAATATCCCAGTTCTGGCAGAACTTGCAGGCGAGATTGCAGCCGGCGGTACCGAACGACAATACCTTGCTGCCGGGGTGGAAGTGATTGAGTGGCTTTTTCTCGATCGGGTCGACGCAGAAACCGGAGGAACGTCCCCAGCTAGTGAGTTCGATCGCATCGCCATGCCGTTCGCGGATCAGGCAGGCACCATGCTGGCACTCCTGCAATTTGCAGTCGCGCGGGCACAGATCGCATTGCAGCCGGCCATCACCGAGCGGGTGGCTCCAGTGGGTGCCTGCCTGCAGGCCGCGGCTCAATGCGGCTTTTCCAGCCATTTCTGCACCGTATAACGGGAAAAGGCGAGCTTGTTGCTGTCGTAATCCGGCGGCAGGCCGGCTTTCATCTTCAGGTGGGCCAGAAAATCGGCTGGCTCGCCCAGCTGGTGCCAGACCTGCGGCAGAAAGGTGGCGTGATGATCGCCCTGCTGCAGGATGAGGCCGTCGATGCCGGGGCGGAGTTGCCGCAGCAGGTCCTGCTCATCACTGAACGCAATCGGTGTGCTGTCGCTCAGCACGGAGACCTCGATGCGGGTGAGCGGCAGTTCGGCCGGCACCAGTGCCGGAAAGCGCGGATCACGTGTGGCTGCGGCAATGGCATTGCCACGGACATCGTCACCCAGCGGCCGCCAGGCCTGCAGCGAGCCAATGCAGCCACGCAACTGGCCGTGCTGCGTCAGTGTGACAAATGATGCTGTGGGTATGTGCATGAAGCCATTGTCAGGAAATGGCTCCAGGCCAATACCCTCAAGGTGGCTGCGTATGCTCTGGCGGGCCAGCTGGAGCAACTGCTTGCCCTGTTCTTCAGTGAACGACGTCATGGGAGTCCTCGCTGAAAGCGATGGCGGCGTAGCCGACGACTTGTTGCCGGTTGCCGCTGGTGTCGCCGGAGTTGCGGTAGTCCAGCAGTCGGGCGGCAAGCCGGTGTCGTTGAGCACATTGCATCAGACCTGCCACGGGAATGGCGCCGCAAGCCTGACTGGCCTGCAGTGGCAGCCGGCCAGCCACAATCTGCTGCAGCGTGGCCTGGTCGAGCGAGCTGGCGCTTGCGTAGTCTTCATAGTGTGACAGGTCGCTGCTGATGATGATCAGTGTGTCATCACGCCCCCACACCTGCTCCAGAATCTCGGCTGCCCGTTCCGGCGTGCAATGTCCGGCCAGCACGGGCAGGATCGTGAAGTCGTGCAGGGTGCATTGCAGAAAAGGCAGCTGCACTTCGAGCGAATGCTCCAGGGCATGGCTGGCCGCGTCATCGCCAATGCCGAGCGACCGTAATGCGGTTACGCCATCCTGATCAACGGGAATTTCACCCAGCGGTGTTGCGAATGCACTGGCGCCGGGCAGGGCCAGATCGTGCAGGGCCGCCCTGTGCGCGGGTCCCAGCAGAATGACGTGGCGGATGCTGTCCGCATAAGGGCGCAGCGTCGAGTAGGCGCTGGCAGCAATTGGCGCGGAATAGGCGTAGCCGGCATGAGGGACAATCAGTGCCTTGGGTCGGGATGACTCGTGCCTGTTGGCCGCCAGTTGCTGTGCGATCAGCTCGCGCAGCAGGATGGGCTGCTCCGGATAGAACACACCGGCCACGGCAGGAGGGCGAACGGTTGGCATGACGGCATCCACTGTATGACCATGTACCAGTCTGGTTCTGCAGACTTCGGAATCGCAAGTGAATTGGCCGGAAGGGCTGGTGGCGGGCTGCCAGACGGTGCGGATGATTTGCCCTGAAAAACAAAAAGGGGCCGAAGCCCCTTTTTGCGATGCCGATTGGCTCGTGCAGCGATTATTGCTCGCCGACGATGACAACCTTGACGGCAACAACCACGTCGTGATGCAGAGCGAGGTCGATGTCGAATTCGCCGATGGCCTTCAGCGGGCCTTCCGGCAGACGGACTTCGGTCTTCTTCACTTCGATGCCGGCAGCAGTGATCGCGTCAGCGATATCCTGAGTGCCAACAGAACCGAACAGACGACCATCAACACCGGCCTTCTGGGCGATGGTGAAGGAAGCTTCGTTCAGCTTTTCAGCGCGAGCCTGGGCAGCAACCAGAATTTCAGCCTGACGGGCTTCCAGCTCGGCGCGGCGGGCTTCAAACTCGGCCAGGTTTGCTTCGTTGGCACGCTTGGCCTTGCCTTGCGGGATCAGGAAGTTACGTGCGTAACCGTCCTTCACCTTGACGACGTCACCCAGTTGACCCAGGTTGGCTACTTTTTCGAGCAGAATGATTTGCATGACTTGATTCCTTTCCTGTCTTAGTGCTGGTCGGTGTACGGCAGCAGGGCCAGGAAGCGAGCCAGCTTGATCGCGGAGGACAGCTGACGTTGATACTTCGCCTTGGTACCAGTGATGCGAGCCGGGATGATCTTGCCGTTTTCAGCAATGAAATCCTTCAGCAGGGCGACATCCTTGTAGTCAACTTCCTTGATGCCTTCGGCGGTGAAGCGGCAGTATTTCTTCCGCTTGAACAGATTACGTTGGGACATGGTCTTTCCTTAATTCAGAAAATTCGTATTCGTCGATGTGCAAAACCAGACGGTCCGGCTGGCGCAGGCTGCGGGCTGCCAGAAATCCTTTGCAGCGAACAGTGCATGGCACGGTTGCCCGGGAGAAATGGCTGGCCTTGTTGCCAATGACCACGAAATTCACAACGCACTTCACTTTTCTTTGCAGGCCGGTTTCGGTCTGCTCCGATTCATGCTCCAGTTCTCCTTCGACAATCGGAATGCCGGCAGGGGTCTGGCGCAGGATGGGCTGGGTGCGGAGAATTCCTTCCAGTAAGGTTCGGTTTCGCAAGGCGTGCCTAAATTAGGCGGCCTGTTCTTCGCCGGCCTGAGTCAGCGAACGGGACTTCTCTTCCTTCATCATCGGGGAAGCTTCAGTCACGGCCACGTCTTTTTTCAGGGTCAGGTGACGCAGTACAGCGTCATTGAACTTGAAGGCGTGCTCGAGTTCGTCCAGGGTTTCCTGGCCGATCTCTACGTTCATCAGAACGTAGTGAGCCTTGTGAATTTTCTGGATCGGGTAAGCCAGTTGACGGCGGCCCCAGTCTTCCAGGCGGTGAACCGCACCGTTAGCACCAGTGATCAGGCTCTTGTAACGCTCGATCATGGCGGGCACTTGCTCGCTTTGATCGGGGTGTACGATAAATACAATTTCATAATGTCGCATGAGAACTCCTTGTGGTTTGACACAGCCTGCCGATTGCGACGTCGGTCAGGCAAGGGGGAAACCGCCGATTATACCCATGAAGCGGGTTGTGGCTCAAGTGCGGACTCATTCGCCCGGTTTGCGGTCAATCAGTTCGCTCTTGTCATGGATGTCGGCCCATTCCGCGTGGTCGGCCGGTGGGGGCTTGCGTTCCAGAATGGCGGGCCATATCCTCGCCAGCTCGGCATTCAGTGCAATGTAGTGCTGATATTCTGCCGGGACTTCGTCCTGAGGGTAGATGGCATTGACCGGGCATTCGGCCACGCACAGCGAGCAGTCGATGCATTCTTCCGGATCAATGGCGAGGAAGTTGGGTCCTTCACGAAAGCAGTCGACCGGGCAGACGGCAACGCAATCCGTGTATTTGCAGCGGACACAGGCGTCGGTGACGACAAAGGCCATGGTTTGACGCTCCTGATGGATTATTGGGCATGAATTAACTAAGGCATGGATTCTAGCGCAGGAATCATGCATTGCAGATGCAAGAGGTGTTCGGTGGCGGAGGTTTTACCGGGGCAGTATGTCGGGCGCTTTGCACCCAGTCCGACCGGAGAGCTGCATATCGGATCGCTACTGACGGCCGTGGCGAGTTATCTGGACGCCCGCAGTCTGGGTGGTAAGTGGATTTTGCGCATCGAAGATCTGGATCCCCCCCGCGAGGTGCCGGGGGCATCTCTGCGGATTATCAGAACACTTGAGCGGTATGGTTTCTGCTGGGATGGTGATGTGGTGTGGCAACACCAGCGCCATGACACATACGCCGATGGATTGGATTTTTTGCGGAAGAACGGGTTTGCATACCCTTGTGGCTGCAGCCGCAAGCGTGTTCGCGAGGCTGGCTTGCAGGGAGTGGATGGCTGGCGTTACCCGGGGTTCTGCCGCAACCTGGCTGTTGCCGCAGAGGGGCAGTTGGCCTGGCGGCTGAAAGTTGACGATCAGGCGGTCGCGTATGTGGATCGCCTGCAGGGAGTGCAGTCACAGAATCTGGCCGAAGAGCTGGGAGATTTTGTATTGCTGCGGGCGGATGGCTGCTGGGCCTATCAGCTGGCGGTAGTGCTTGACGATGCAGCTGCCGGCATTTCGCACGTTGTCCGTGGTTCTGATTTGCTTGATTCAACGCCGAGACAGATTTATTTGCAGCGTATTCTTGGATTGCCAACACCCCAATACATGCACCTGCCCGTTTTGGTCAACGCTGCGGGCGAGAAACTCAGCAAGCAAACGCTGGCGCCGGCGCTTCAGGAAGGGCTGGAGAGCGAGATGCTGGGTTTTGTCTTGAAGTGCCTCGGGCAGGAATTGCCCTCGTTCTTCCCGGAAATGTCACTTGCCGAACTCTGGGAATGGGCAATATCGAACTGGACTGTCAGCAAGATACCACAGTGTAAAGCGATTTCAGTAGAGTATGCCCCCAAGTCTGGCTATAAAATCCTGTGATTGTCTTGTTTACTTTATTATTTGGCATTGCTGGAATCTCGGTTTGCGGGGTTCGGGGTGGCGAAAGACAGAGTGCTGGTTTCAAAATTTCTGCTTCTGGGTGCTTGCGGCGTGTAAGCCAAGGTTGCGTGCCGGTTGAACTCGTTGTAACTTTTGCTGCTCAATAAAATGCTGTGCATGTAGGGAGATGGGCTGTGCGGAAAACGCTTCAAGTGAAACATTGTGTACTGGCGCTGTCGCTGGCTGCACTGCCTATGCTGGCAAATGCGGCGGGATTGGGGCGCATGAGCGTGCTGTCCAGCCTGGGTGAGCCATTTCGGGGTCAGATCGAAATTGTCGGAGTGCAGCCCTCCGAAGCTGATTCGCTCCTGGTGAAGCTGGGTAGCCCTGATGCACATGAGGCGGCTCAGTTGCCCTATCCGGGTTCGATGGGGCTGCGTTTCAATGTGGAAAAGCGCAAGAATGGCCGCTATGTGGTGCTGGTGAATTCATCCCAGGCCGTTACCGAGCCATTCATGGATTTGATCGTCGAGCTGTATTGGGATGGCGGCAATGTGAAGCGCGAATTTACTGCGCTGATCGATCCGCCGAATTACCGCGCTCCGGTCAGTGCGGCTGATGCCGAGCCCCGTTACCAACCCGATACTCTTCCCGGTGTTCGTAGTTCGGGCAAGGTCAAGCAGGGCAAAAAGGCCAAGCCGGCTGATTCGGGTGAAGTGGCGGCAGAGCCTGTACGCCCGGCAAAAGATCCGGTCCAGGTTGGAGCCGATGGGTATACGGTGAAATCGGGTGATACGCTGTCGGCCATCGCCCGCAAGGTTCAGCCTGAAGGGGTCAGTCTCGACCAGGTGTTGCTGGCGCTTTATCGCGCCAATCCCCAGGCATTTGAAGGCAATATGAATCGCCTCAAGCGCGGCAAGATCATGCAGGTGCCGTCAGCCGATGAAATGAAGGCGGTATCCGCGGCTGAGGCCTCTCGCGAGGTCAAAGTTCAGACCAGCAACTGGCAGGCCTATCGCACCAAACTGGGTGAGGCGGCGACCCGAGCTCCGGCTGCTGAAGCGGCACCGGGGGCTGCTTCCGGTAAAATAACCCCAAAAATGGAAGACAAGGGCGCATCTGCGCCGGATGCCAACAAGTCGGTTTTGCAGTTGTCGCGCGGTGATGGCAAGGCGGGGGGCAAGGGTGATGCCAATGTGAAGGCGATGGAAGACGAAGCCGCCGCCAAGAAAAAATCACTCGAAGATGCCAACAAGCGCGTCAATGAGTTGCAGAAAAATGTCAAGGATATGGAGCAGTACCTCTCTGCCAAAGGCAAGGCGAGCGCTGCTTCTGCGGTGACTGCGGCCTCTGCTGTCGCCATTGCTCCCGCATCGGCGGCTTCGGCTGCAACTGCAAGTGCCAGCGATGCTTCTGCAGCGGTTGTGGCGAGTGTTGCCTCCGAGGCGAGCGCTGTTGCAAGCGAACCGGTGGCGAAAAAGCCGAAACGGAGAGTGCAGCAGGTCGAGGCGCCGGTCGAGGAGCCGGGTCTTGTCGATATGCTGATGGAGAATATTGTCCCCGTCGGTGGTGGTGTGCTGGCACTGCTGGCCGGTATTGGCGGCTTGATCTTCATGCGGCGCCGCCAGCGCACACCGGTTTTTGAGGATAGCATCATTACCGGTAGTGACCTGAAGGCGAATACGGTGCTGGGTAGCACCGGTGGTGGTGTAATCAGCACTCAGCCAACCGAGAATTCCTTCCTGACCGATTTCAGCCGTCAGGGGCTTGGTACGATTGATACTGATGAAGTTGATCCGATTGCCGAGGCGGATGTCTACATGGCTTATGGCCGCAATGCGCAAGCGGAAGAGATATTGAAGGATGCGCTGGCCAAGGATCCTAATCGTGCAGAAATTCGCCTGAAGCTGCTCGAGATTTATTCGGCGGGCAAGGATCGTGCGTCATTTGACGCTGTCGCACGTGATCTGCATTCCCAGACAGGAGGCAAGGGCGCTGTCTGGGACGAAGCTGCCAAGATGGGGCGTGCTCTTGATCCGGAGAATGCACTATTTGCGCTTGCCGCAGCGGCGTCTGTGGCTGCACCTGCCGTTGTTGCCGAAATTGCTGATAATGACGTGGCTACTGAAGAACCGGTGTTGGCTCGGTCGGAGCCTGAGTCGGTGCTTGATTTCAGTGTGCCCGAGGTGGCCGAACATGATCTGGAGCCGGAGCTGCCGACATCCCTGTCGTCCTCTTCGGATCTTGACTTCAATCTTGATATTGCTCCCGAGATTGCTCCGGTTGCTGATGTGCCCGAGACTGAATTCGGTTCGACTGGGGATGATGATGGCGTGATGGCCCTCGATCTTCCGATTGATCTGGGTGAATCTTCCTTCGGAGAAGATCTGGCTGTTGATCTGGGTGAGTTGCCCGAACTGGATATGGCCGATGAGTTTTCCGCGCTTGATCTGAATCTGGGCGCCTCGCTGGAAGAGGGTGTAGCAACACAGCAGCAGGTAGCTGCGCCTGAATCTGATGTGTTGCCGCTTGCTGATAATGCAGTTGACCTTGATTTCAATTTTGATCTTCAATCCCTGCCTGATGCGGAAGAGGTGACGGCGGCCATCCCGCATGAGGATGGCATGGATTCCCTGTCTGATCTGAATCTGGATTTTGCAGCAGGTAGCGACCCTTCTACCGAGCTGGATCTGGCGTCCGATGATCCGGTTCAGACCAAGATCGATCTTGCCCGCGCATATATCGATATGGGCGATGTCGAAGGCGCGCGCGAAATCCTGCAGGAAGCCATGCAGGAAGGAAATGCCGATCAGAAGTCGCTCGCACAGAGCCTGCTTTCCGGCATTTAATTAGCCGTTCAATTTGCATCCTGCCCTGTATTTGGCGCTCTGGTTCTGGCTGGCATTATTGCTTGCCAGTCTTGAGCGCCATTTTCTTTTTCTGGCAAGTGCTTCGCTGCTCTTGCTGGGGGTGTGCCTGATCCGGCAGCGATTATGGCGTGCCTGTCTGCGCATGCGCTGGCTGCTCCTTGCCGTGGTGTTGGTGTATGGCTGGACGACTCCGGGCTGGTATCTGTGGGCAGGGTTGTTTGCACCGACGCGAGAGGGCTTGCTCTTTGGTATCGATCAGGTGTTGCGTCTGCTGGCATTGATTTGCGGCTTGCAGTTTTTGCTGACACGGCTGGATCGGGACGGTATATTCGCCGGCCTTTATTGCCTTCTGCTGCCCTTGCGTTTTGTTGGAGTAGAGCGCGAGCGCCTCGCAGTGAGGCTTGCGCTAACCATTGCATTTGCCGATGAATTACTGGAGAAACAAACCGGTTTTCAAGAATTGCTGGGACATTTGCGGGTAGGGGGCAGTGGCACTGGCGCCGATTGCATTTTCATTCCCGTGCAGCCTATGGTGCTGCGAGACCGGATTCTTCTGTTTTTGCTGGTGTCGGGAATGATTCTGGGTGTGATTTTTCTGGGGAACCGTTCGTGGCCTTAATGCAGCGATATGCGCTTGGTATCGAATACGATGGCCGACAGTTCAGTGGCTGGCAGATCCAGCCTGACCGGCCAACCGTGCAACTCGCAATGGAAGAGGCTGTTTCCAAAATGGCAGGGCATTCGGTGCGTGTGCATGCTGCAGGCCGGACCGACGCCGGCGTCCACGCAAGCGGGCAGGTCATCCATTTTGATTCCAGTGCGCCGCGTCCTCTGAATGCCTGGGTTCGTGGTGTGAACAGCTTTCTGCCGCAAGGCATCGCGGTAGTCTGGGCGCGTGCCGTGGATGAGCGTTTTCATGCTCGCTTTCTGGCTAGTGCCCGGCATTATCGCTATCTGGTTCTGAATCATCCGGTGCGGCCTGCGCTGCTTGCCGGGAAGGTGGGCTGGTCGCATCAGGAGCTGGATGTTGGAGCCATGCAGGCTGCTGCGGATTTGCTGCTGGGGGAGCATGATTTCTCGAGTTTTCGTGCAGCCGAATGCCAGGCGCCCAGCCCGGTGAAAGTCATGCATGCAATTCGCATCCGGCAGGATGGTCACCTCATCTGCTTCGATTTTTCGGCTAGCGCCTTTCTGCATCACATGGTTCGCAACATCATGGGGGCCTTGCTGCATATCGGAAAAGGCAATCAGCCGGCAGAATGGATGACCGAAGTGCTGGGCTGGCGTGATCGCAGTCTGGCTCCGCCCACTTTCATGCCGGACGGGCTCTACCTTTCCGGTGTAAGCTATCCACCCGAATATGAATTGCCCAGCGAACCTGCTCCACGCTATGGCCTGCTGTGAGCCGGGGGCTGCCCGTTTTCCCGAGGTTCCGAGAATGATTCCCCGTATCAAGGTTTGCGGCTTGCGTGATGCCAATATGGCCAGAGCGACGGCCGAACTGGGGGCCGATGCCATCGGCCTGGTTTTTTATCCGCCCAGTCCGCGTCATGTCGAGCTGGAAAGCGCTCGTCAGATCGTTGCCGCCTTGCCGGCTTTCGTGACGTCGGTTGGTTTGTTTGTGAACGCCAAGGCAAGCTTTGTGAACGAAATGGCGGTAAAGGTACCGCTAGACTTACTCCAGTTTCACGGTGATGAAAGTCCGGAATACTGCAAGCAGTTTAATCGGCCATTTATCAAGGCAATTAGGGTCAAACCCGGACTGGATTTGCTAGAATACGCGCTTTCCTTTGCTGCAACCGGTGGGTTGTGCCGTGGCTTGCTGGTCGATGCCTTTGTTGAGGGTGTGCCGGGCGGTACGGGCGAGGCATTTGACTGGTCGCTGTTGCCGCAATCGTTGCCTTTGCCACTGATCCTGTCGGGCGGACTGCATCCGGGTAATGTCGAAGCCGCGGTCAGACAAGTCCACCCCTGGGCTGTTGATGTGTCAAGCGGAGTGGAAGCAAGCAAGGGCGTTAAGGATCTGGCCCGCGTGGTCGCATTTATCCAGGCAGTGAAAACTGCATCAGACGAGAGAACAGCATGAACGATAAAGCCTGTTACAACCTGCCGGACGAGCAGGGCCACTTCGGCATTTTTGGCGGCATTTATGTGGCTGAAACCCTGATCCCGGCGCTGGATGAACTGCGGGTCGAGTTTGAAAAAGCAATTGTCGATCCAAAATTCATGGCGGAATACCGCAGCGAACTCAAGCATTACGTTGGCCGCCCCAGCCCTATCTACCATGCCAAACGCTGGTCGGAAGAACTCGGTGGTGCGCAGATCTACCTCAAACGTGAAGACCTGAACCACACCGGTGCGCACAAGGTGAACAACACCATCGGCCAGGCGCTGCTGGCCCGCCGCATGGGCAAGAAGCGCGTGATCGCCGAAACCGGCGCCGGCCAGCACGGCGTGGCGTCCGCGACCGTTGCGGCCCGCTATGGCATGGAATGTGTGGTTTACATGGGGGCCGAAGACGTGGCCCGGCAGGCGCCGAACGTATTCCGCATCAAGCTCCTGGGTGCCACCGTCGTTCCGGTCGAAAGCGGCTCGAAGACCCTGAAAGACGCGATGAACGAGGCGATGCGTGACTGGGTGACCAATATCGACAGCACCTATTACATCATCGGTACCGCCGCCGGCCCGCATCCGTACCCGAAGCTGGTGCGTGAATTCCAGAAAATCATCGGCGAGGAGTGCAAGACCCAGATCGTCGAAATGATCGGCCGTCAGCCCGATGCCGTGATTGCCTGTGTGGGGGGCGGCTCGAACGCCATCGGCATGTTCTATCCCTATATCGAGGTTGAAGGCGTGCGCATCATCGGCGTTGAGGCCGGAGGTGACGGCGTCGAAACCGGCCGTCACGCAGCGCCGCTGACATCGAACGCCAAGCCGGGTGTATTGCACGGCCAGCGCTCCTTCCTGATGCAGGATGAGAACGGCCTGATCGTTGAAACGCATTCGATTTCCGCCGGTCTGGATTATCCGGGTGTCGGTCCGGAGCACAGCTACCTCAAGGACATCGGACGTGCCGAATACGTCGCCATCAACGACGATGAAGCGCTGGCGGCCTTCCATGACCTGTGCAAGTACGAGGGGATTATCCCGGCGCTGGAATCCAGCCATGCGCTGGCGCAGGCCGCCAAGATGGCCAAGACCATGAAGAAGGACGAAGTCTTGCTGGTCTGCCTGTCCGGTCGTGGCGACAAGGATATTCCGACTGTAGCCAAGATGTCGGGTATTCAGCTCTAACCATTTAAAACTGTTGCTTGTAGCGATATACCCGGAATCCTATCAATGTCCCGTATTCAATCTACTCTGGATGCCCTCAAGGCCGCAGGCCGCAAGGCGCTGATCCCCTTCATTACCGCGGGTGACCCGCATCCGGATGCAACCGTGGCGGCCATGCATGCGCTGGTTGCCGGCGGTGCCGACATCATCGAACTCGGCGTACCATTTTCCGACCCGATGGCCGATGGCCCGGTGATCCAGCGTGCCTCCGAGCGCGCACTGGCGCACGGCATGACCTTGCGCCGCGTGCTCGCCATGGTGGCCGAATTCCGCAAGACCGACGCCAAAACACCGGTGGTCCTGATGGGCTATGCCAATCCGGTGGAGGCCATGGGCTATACCGAGTTTGCCATTGCTGCACGTGATGCCGGCGTCGATGGCGTGTTGACCGTCGACCTTCCGCCCGAAGAGGCCGAGGAATGTGCCGGCGTATTGAAAGCACACGGAATCGACCTGATTTTCCTGCTGGCGCCGACGACCAGTGCCGAACGCGTGGCACATGTGGCCCGACTTGCCAGTGGCTATGTCTACTACGTATCGCTCAAGGGTGTTACGGGCGCGGCCAATCTGGATACGGCCAACGTGGCTGAACGCCTGGCCATTCTGCGCGAACATCTGGCAGTGCCGATCGGTGTCGGTTTTGGTATCCGGGATGCCGAAACCGCAGCCAAGGTGGCCCGCATTGCCGATGCCGTCGTGATCGGCTCGCGCCTGGTGCAGGAGATGGAGGCCGGTGCCGCTGGTCTGAATGAACGTCTTTCCACCTTCCTGACGGGTGTACGCCAGGCGATGGATCAGGTATAAGCCGCGCTGCTTTTGCTGGATTCGACAGATTTGGCCAGTGGCAGCAAGGTGCCTGTGCTTCGCAGGTCTGATGCAGCCCGCCAATGCCGTCGAAAAGAAGTTGCTGATTATTTAATTGCCTGACGTGCTCCGGGCTTTGCCCGGTATTGGGATATGTCGCGAGACAGCTTGCTTCAAGCGCGTCCGGGCAGTACAGGAGATATCTATGAGCTGGTTGCAAAAACTGCTTCCGCCGAAAATCAAGAGCCGCAATAACGGCAGCAAATCCGGCGTTCCCGAGGGTTTGTGGAGCAAGTGCAACGCCTGCAGCGCGGTGCTTTATCGCACCGACCTGGAAAACAATCTGGATGTCTGCCCGAAGTGTGGCTACCACACGCCGGTGCCGGCGCGCCGCCGTCTCGACATCCTGCTGGATGCCGAAGGCCGTTTTGAAATCGGCGCTGAAGTTCGTCCTGTGGATATTCTCAAGTTCAAGGACAGCAAGCGCTATCCGGATCGCCTGAGCGCTGCGCAGGACGATACCGGTGAAGACGATGCGCTGGTCGTCATGCAGGGCGCGATCATGAATGTGCCCTGCGTGGTTGCCGCTTTCGAGTTCAAATTCATCGGTGGCTCGATGGGCTCGGTGGTGGGCGAGCGTTTCGTGCGCGGCGTCAAGACTGCCCTTGATAACAACTTGCCATTCATCTGCGTGGCAGCCTCCGGCGGTGCACGCATGCAGGAAGGGCTGAACTCGCTGATGCAGATGGCCAAGACGAGCGCCATCCTGACGAAACTGTCCGAGCAGCGCCTGCCGTTCATTTCCGTCCTGACCGATCCGACCATGGGTGGCGTTTCCGCCTCGTTTGCCTTCCTGGGTGATGTGGTGATCGGCGAACCCGGCGCGCTGATCGGCTTTGCCGGCCCGCGCGTGATCGAGCAGACCGTGCGCGAAACGCTGCCGGAAGGTTTCCAGCGCTCCGAATTCCTGTTGCAGAAGGGCGCCATTGACATGATCGTCGATCGCCGCGAAATGCGCCGCAAGCTGGCCGACCTGCTGACCTTGCTCACCAAGCAGGCTGCGGTGAGCTGATGCAGGCGGGCGCCGCACTGGCTGACTGGCTGGCCTATCTGGAAGGACTGCACCCGAAAAGTATCGACATGGGGCTGGCGCGCGTTGCGGCGGTGCGTGACCGGCTCGGGTTGCGGCCAGCCTGTCCGGTGCTGGTAGTCGGTGGCACCAATGGCAAGGGCTCGGTCTGTGCGATGCTTTCTGCCATCCTGCACGCGGCGGGTTACCGGGTAGGGACGTATACCTCACCCCACCTGCTGCATTACAACGAGCGGGTGATGCTGGACATGCAGCCGGTAGCGGATGCACTGCTGGTTCAGGCGTTCGAGCAGATCGAGGCGGTGCGCGGCGATACCTCGCTGACCTATTTCGAATTCGGCACTCTGGCTGCCGTATCCATTTTCCAGGACGCTGCCGTCGATGTGATGGTGCTTGAAGTCGGGCTGGGAGGGCGGCTGGATGCCGTCAATTTGTTCGATGCCGATGTGGCTGCTGTCGTCAGCATCGGCCTTGATCACGAGGCATACCTGGGAAGCACGCGCGAAGCGGTGGCGACTGAAAAGGCAGGCATTTTCCGAGCCGACCGGCCCGTCTTCTGTGCCGATACCGATCCGCCGCAAACCCTGCTGGACAAGGCTGGCGAAATCGGCTGCGATCTCAGGCTGCTTGGTCGTGACTATGGCTTTGTCCGTAATGGCGAAGGGCAGCAATGGTCATGGTGGGGTGCAGATGGCACTCGCCGCCATGCCTTGCCACTACCCGCTTTGCGCGGGGCGTACCAGCTTGGCAATGCAGCGCTGGCGATTGCCATGCTTGATGCCCTGAAAGACCGTCTGGCGGTTCCGCTGGGGGCCATCAAGCGCGGCCTGCTCGAAGTCGAATGGCCAGCACGTTGCCAGGTATTGCCCGGCAGGCCAGTCACCGTGCTGGATGTGGCGCATAACCCCCATGCGGCTAAAGTACTGCGAGCCAGTCTTGAGCAGATGGGGTTTCATCCGTGTACCCATGCCGTGTTCGGCATGATGCAGGACAAGGATATTGCCGGCGTGCTCGATGAACTGGCCGGCCTGGTTGATGTCTGGCATCTGGCCAGCCCGGCCTTGCCGCGTGCCGCGCAGACCAGCGAGCTCGACCGCCTGATCGCAGTGCGCATGCCGCAGGCTTTGTGCCATGCCTATCCCGACGTGGCTGCGGCCTATCGTGCCGCCTGTGAGCAGGCCAATGAAGCTGATAGAATCCTTGTTTTCGGATCCTTCTATACCGTGGCAGAAGTTCTTGCTGCACGGGAAGCATGAGCATGCCCCAACAGAATATTCCTGAAGAGCTGCAGCAATTGCGCAAACGTGCACGTCGCCGCCTGATCGGCGCGCTGGCACTGGTTGTTTTTTCGCTGTGCGTACTCTGGACTGCGCTCGATAGCCAGCCCCCCGCCAGCATGCAGACCAATCAGCAGGTGGAAGTCATCTCCAGTGCTCCGGTTCTGGCGCCGCCGGCTGTGCAAAGCAGCGCAGCGCAGGCCAGTACGCCGGAGCTGGCCGATGCCAGCATGCCCGATCAGGCTGCTCAGGAGGGCGGTGTACCCCTTCCCGAAGTGACTCCCGCCAGCATGGCCAGTGACGCACTGCGCGGTCGCCTGATCAATGTACAGCAACCCGAGGCATCCACCACCCCGGTGCCCAAGCCTGCTGCGACGCCAAAACCGAAGCCATCACCGCGCCCGACACCGAAACCAACCGTCAAGCCGACAACCGATCCGCAGCGGATTCTGGATGGCCTTGATGATCCTTCCGGACAGCCGCCCCGTAGTGATGCGCCGAAGACGAAATATCTGATCCAGGTCGGCGCCTACGCCGATGCCGAAAAGGCGGCGCAGATCATCGCCAAAATGAAGGCGGCAGGGCTGCCCGTGGTATCCGACAAGGTTGAAACGCGCGAGAAGGGGACGCTTACCCGCGTTCGCCTCGGGCCTACTACGAATGAGTCGCAGGCCAAGGACTGGGTAAGCAAGCTGCATGCGCTGGGTCTGGACGGGCATGTCGTCACCAAATAGGGCGAGCAATGACGCTGTTTGATTACACGGTTCTGGTAATCATCGGGCTTTCAATTCTGCTTTCCGTCATGCGGGGTCTGGTCCCAGAGCTGCTGGCACTGCTGGCGTGGGTACTCGCTTTCTGGCTGTCGTGCACCTATGCGGATGAACTGAGCACCTATGTGCCAGCGGCGGTGCCCAATCAGGCCCTGCGCTATCTGGCTGCGTTCGTGGTGATTTTTTTCATGACCTGGGTCATGTCGGCGATCCTGCGGATCACCCTGAACGCTTTTCTGAAAGCAAGCGGACTGAAGGTGATGGATCGCGTGCTGGGGGCCGGTTTCGGTCTGATTCGCGGTTATCTTTTCGTCATGATGCTGGTGATTCTGGCCGGGCTGACCACTCTGCCCAAGCAGGAGATGTGGCGAAACGCCATGTTCAGTTCGCTGTTTGAAGAAAGTGTGCATCAGGTGCGCCCGTGGCTGCCCGACATGCTGAACCAGAATCTGCAATTTGAATAATGTTGGGCCTTGGCCGTTTTCTTGCGGCGGAGTGCTTGCTGTTTTGTTGGCTTAATCGAGTTTGAGGGGACTTTCATCCATGTGTGGCATCGTCGGCGTCGTGGCCAAAACACCGGTAAACCAGTTGTTGTATGATGGCCTGCTCATGCTCCAGCACCGTGGTCAGGATGCCGCCGGCATCGTGACTGCCGAAGGCCAGACCCTGCACATGCACAAGGGCCAGGGGCTGGTGCGCGATGTCTTCCGCACCCGCAACATGCGCTCGCTGCTGGGCAATGCCGGCATCGGCCATGTGCGCTATCCGACTGCCGGTTCGGCTTCGAGCCTGGCAGAAGCACAGCCCTTCTATGTGAACAGCCCCTTTGGCATCGTGCTGGCACATAACGGCAACCTGACCAACGACAAGCAGCTCAAGGACGAGATGTACCGCACCGATCTGCGGCACATCAACACCAATTCCGATTCCGAAGCGCTGCTGAATGTGTTTGCGCACGAATTGTCACGTCGCGTGCAGGGCCCGCATCTGGATGTGGCGACTATTTTCGACGCTGTAGCTGCCGTGCATCGCCGTGTGAAGGGTGCTTATGCCGTTGTGGCGCTGATCGCCGGTTTTGGTCTGGTGGCGTTTCGCGACCCGCATGGCATTCGTCCGCTCTCGCTCGGCCGGCACGAGACCGCCCAGGGCCCCGAGTATGTCGTTGCTTCCGAATCCGTCGTGCTTGATACGCTGGGTTTCCATTTCGAGCGTGATGTGGCGCCGGGTGAAGCCCTGTTCATTTCCTTCGAAGGCCAGCTGCACAGCAAGCAGTGTCATCCGAATCCGCAGCTGGTGCCGTGCATTTTCGAGCATGTCTATTTCGCCCGTCCGGATACCGTGATCGATGGCATTTCCGTGCATGAAGCCCGCCTGAAAATGGGTGAGCAACTGGCTGAAAAAGTGCGTTCGATGGTTCCGGCGCTCGATATCGACGTCGTGATCCCGATTCCGGATACCAGCCGCGATTCCGCCATGGAGCTGGCGCTGGCGCTTGGCAAGCCCTATCGCGAAGGCTTTATGAAGAACCGCTACATCGGGCGTACCTTCATCATGCCGGGTCAGGCCAGCCGCAAGAAATCGGTGCGCCAGAAGCTGAACCCGATTGCCGTCGAATTCCGTGGCAAGAACGTGCTGCTGGTGGATGATTCCATCGTGCGTGGCACCACATCCAAGGAAATCGTGCAGATGGTGCGTGATTGTGGCGCGAAGAAGGTGTACCTCGCTTCTGCTGCGCCGCCGGTGAAATACCCGCATGTCTACGGTATCGATATGCCAACCCGCGCGGAGCTGATTGCTACCGGGCGTACTGCCGAACAGATTGCCGTCGAAATTTCTGCCGATGCCGTCATTTATCAGGAACTCTCCGCGCTGATCCAGGCCTGCAGCGATGCCAGCGGCGGGCGGATTACCAAGTTCGAGACATCCTGTTTTGATGGCAAGTACATTACCGGTGATGTGACCGACGCCTATCTGGACGAACTGGAAAACAAGCGCCTTTCGCCCTTGTCTACCAAGGCTGACGGGGATAGTCGCATTCTCGACATGAACATTGGCATTGCCGAACAGAACCTGATGTAGCAACCAGCTCTGCTGCCAACCTTGTTACCACTGCAGTAAGCCATGGCCAGTCAATAATGGGCGCAGGCCGATATTAAAAACAAGTAAACGGGGGCGACAGCCCCCGTTGCCGTCTGGAGACACGCATGAATTTCGATGAGTTTGACGATCTGCATCCCGATACGCTGGCCGTGCGCGTCGGCACGCTGCGCAGCGAATTTGGCGAGCATTCCGACGCGATGTACCTGACCTCAAGTTTCTGTGTCGGCAGCGCCGAAGAAGCGTCGCTCAAGTTTACCAACCAGATGCCGGGTTACATCTACTCGCGCTTCAGCAACCCGACCGTTACCGCGTTCGAGCAGCGCCTTGCTGCACTGGAAGGCGGCGAGGCTGCCATTGCCACGGCCAGCGGGATGGCTGCCATCCTGTCGCTGGGCATGGCACATCTGAAAGCCGGCGATCATGTGGTGGCGTCCAGCGGGCTTTTCGGCGCCACCATCCAGCTGTTCAATACCTATTTCAGCAAATTCGGTGTTGAAGTCAGCTATGCGGCACCGACCGATACGGCGGCCTGGGCTGCTGCCGTGCGGCCGAATACGAAACTCTTTTTCCTCGAAACCCCCAGTAATCCGCTCACCGACGTGGCCGATATCGCCGCCATCGCGGCGATTGCGCATGAGCATGCCGCGCTGCTGGTGGTCGACAACTGCTTCTGCACGCCGATTTTGCAGCAGCCACTGAAGCTGGGCGCCGATCTGGTCGTGCATTCGGGTACCAAATACCTGGACGGGCAGGGACGAGTGCTGGGGGGGGCGGTGGTTGGCCGCAAGGAGCTGGTTGATCCGGTCTATCTGTTCCTGCGTACTGCCGGCCCGAGTCTGTCGCCGTTCAATGCCTGGGTGATGCTCAAGGGCCTGGAAACCCTGCCGCTGCGCATGCGCGCGCACTGCGATAACGCGCTGAAACTGGCGCAGTGGCTGGAAACCCAGCCGCAGATCGAGCGTGTGTATTACCCCGGCCTGCCGTCGCACCCGCAGTTCGAGCTGGCTGCGCGCCAGCAGAACGGTGGTGGCGGCATCGTGTCCTTTGAAGTCAAGGGGGGCAAGGAGGCGGCCTGGAAGCTGGTTGATGCGGTAAAACTGATGAGCCGGACCGCCAACCTTGGCGATACGCGAACGACGATCACGCATCCGGCCACGACCACGCATGGCCGGGTGTCACCGGAAGCACGTGCCGCAGCCGGCATCCGCGACGGGCTGATCCGTATTTCGGTCGGGCTGGAACATGTTGGCGACCTGATCGCCGATCTGCAGCAGGGGCTGTAAATGCAGATGGGTATAAGACTGTAGCCCTTTTCTTGAAAGGGTTGTGGTCTTATACCCTATTTTTGTTGGCTAGCAGGCCAGCAATTTCATGCTTGCGGGCCGACCCTTTGTCATCCATGACCACGAAGAGTGCGCGCACTGCCAGCGTTTTGCCGAGCGGATTGATGGCAATCTGTCCATCGCCTGTTTCTGCTGCCAGTGCCGTGCCGATTTCCGCCTCGGCCAGCGTGACCAGAATATCGCGCCAGGCATAAGTGCCGGAAAGGTCGATGCGTTCGCATTCTTCGCCTTCGCTGGAGAACAGGCCTTCCAGCACAACCTCCGAGCCCGGTGCCAGTACCGCGCGAGCAATGGCTTCAGGGTAACCGTGCATCACGCGCACCACGGCGCTGGCGCCGAAGCGTTTCATGCGCTCCCGGTTCGGCTCCTTCACGCACTCGGCCACGATCAGCCCCTGCATGCCCTGACTGCGCAGACGGTCAATCGCATCCAGCGCATAGGAGTCGGAATCGGCGCTGGTGCTGTTGGCTGCGACCAGAATCACGGCGTGGGCATTGCCGGCGCCGGCGGCAGTCAGGTTGCTCTGGCTGGTGCCGCAGCCGTTGATCCAGCGTACCTTGCGGTCGACCAGTTCGGTGGGAAACTGCTCGAATTGCTGGCTGAGGACCACGATGGGGCGCATCTGCCAGTCGCGATGGCGGCGCAGTTCATCAATCAGCCGCTCCAGATAGCGCACCGGATTGTTGGCTGGCGCGCCGATGATGACAACGTGATCCTTCATGGTGTGATAACTCCATTTGCCGTGCAGCCGGCGCTGGAAATGAGCGGAAAGCAGCTGGAAAAATTCGCCGACCAGATTGGCCAGAATGAAAATCGAACCGCCGTACAGCAGGATGATGGTGCACCAGCGGCCGGCATCGGTCTTGGGGAACAGGTCGCCATAGCCGACGGTGACCACCGTGGTGAGCGTCAGCCAGAGCGCGTCAAACCAGCGCAGCTTTTCCAGGTAATGAATCAGGATCACGTGCGTGATCAGCAGGGTAAGCAGCCAGAGCGCCCAGAACAATACGCGCTGCGGCAGGCGCTGTTGCTGCAGCAGGCGGGTGCAGCGCTGCAGCCAGAGTGCAAACGGCATGCCGGTGTCCTTTGATGGAATGTGCCCAGTATAAGCACAAGCCGGCCATGCCGCGATAAGTGAAGGTATATTCCCATAGCCCTTTATATGAAATGGCTACAGTGATATACCTTGGTGTCTAGAAGTAGAACATGCCCATTGCCTTCTTGACCTGGAAGAGCGTCAGCGCGGCGACTTCGCGGGCGCGGCTGGAGCCGGCCATCAGCAGCGAGAGAATCTGGTCCGGGTCGCGTGCCAACTCGTTGCGGCGGGTGCGGATCGGTTCGAGCAGTTCCAGCAGCACGTTTTCCAGATACGCCTTGACGACCGCATCGGCCAGGCCGCCACGCTGGTAGTGTTCCTTGAATTCGGCGACTTGCTGCTGGTCCGTGGCAAAGGCGTCAAGGAAGGTGAACACCACATTGCCTTCGATATTGCCCGGATCTTCTGCCCGCAGGTGCTGCGGATCGGTAAACATCTTGCGCACAGCCAGGCGGATTTCATCGGGCGAGGCGGAGAGCGAAAGGTGGTTGCCCAGCGCGCGGCTCATCTTGCTGCTGCCATCGATGCCGGGCAGGCGCGCCACCTTGCCAACTTCGGCCTTGCACTCGCGCAGGATGTCGCTGCCGACCATGCGATTGAAGCGGCGCACGATTTCATTGGTCTGCTCGATCATCGGCAGCTGATCTTCGCCGACGGGCACCAGTGTGCCTTTCAGTGCGGTAATGTCGGCCGCCTGGCTGACGGGATAGCTGAGGAAACCGGCGGCAATGTCACGCTCCATGCCTTTCTGGCGGATTTCGTTTTTCACCGTCGGGTTGCGCTCAAGACGTGCGACAGAAACGAGATTCATGAAGTAGAACGACAGCTCGGCGAGCTCCGGCACCATGGACTGGATCAGGAAGGTGGATTGCTTCGGATCGAGGCCGACGGCCAGATAGTCAAGAGCGACATCGACCACACTCTGGCGTACGCGGCTGTAATCGCCCTGGTGGTCGGCGAGCGCCTGTGTGTCGGCCAGCAGCAGGAATTGGCGGTATTGTCCCTGCAGGCGCAGGCGGTTCTGCAGCGAGCCGGCGAGGTGGCCCAGATGCAGCGGGCCAGTGGTGCGGTCGCCAGTGACGACAATGATTTCCTGGTCAGACATGGACTTCTCCTGGTCTATGCCGCCGGATCATTGGAATGGAAGGTTTGGGTACAAAAAAACCTGCCGCCAGATCCGGCGGCAGGTTCGTGTGTGCGGTTGAAGCGCAACGCGTCCCGGTGCCGCCTAATGGCGCCACCAGTAATAATATGCGAAAGCAGATGCGTTGAACGTAGTCATGGCTTCATCTTGCCCTGTGGTGCATTGCAGCGTCAAGTTAGGATTAGCTAGGGAAAGTACTTACATCAGGCCAGATGATCAGGTTTTGTACTGCTGAATGATGCCGTCCAGTTGCGAGGCGAGGCCGGTAAGTCGTTGCGAAAGTTCGTTGGTTGCACGTGCGGCCATATTGTTTTCTTCACTGGCCTGGGCAATGCGCTCAACATGGCGGGCGATGTCCTGGCTGGCCAGGCTCTGCTCCTTCAAAGCGCCGGCGATACTGCCAACATGCTGGACCGTGCTGCGTGCCATGGTTTCGATTTCGCCCAGTGCGGCAGCCACTTCCTGCGTGCTTTCCACTCCCTCGTCGACCCGGCCGCTGGCCTGTTCCATGCCCTGTGATGCTTCCGCTGTATCGAGCTGAACCGCACGGATTTTGGATGTGATTTCAACGGTGGCCTGGGTGGTGCGTTCGGCCAGTTTGCGCACTTCGTCGGCGACGACTGCGAAGCCACGACCCAGCTCGCCGGCGCGGGCGGCTTCGATTGCCGCATTCAGTGCCAGCAGATTGGTCTGGTCGGCAATGTCCTTGATCACCATGGCGATGCTGCCGATTTCGTCCGAGCGCTGATTGAGCTTGCCGATCAGATGGGTTGAATGGCCGATGGCTTCGGCAATCTGCAGGATCTGGTCTGCAGCGGCTTGCGCCCGGGCCGAGCCGTTGGCGGCTGTGCTGGCGACCGAGCGTGCATCACTTTCAAGCTGGTGCGAATTGTCGGTAATCAGGTGCACGCTCACGGCCAGCTCTTCAATGGCCGCTGCAGTGGAAGATGCCGCTTCGGCCTGTGCATTCGAGGCTGCACTGACCTGGGTGGCCGCGCTGGCAAGCTCCTGTGAAGCGCCGAAAAGCTGGGATGAGTTCTGCTTGGCGGCGCCGATGACCTTGCACATGCCGGCAAGCAAGCTATTCATGCTGCCCGAAGTGGCAGCAACTTCGTCATTGCCGCTTAGTGGCAGGCGCAGGCTGATTTGTCCGCTATTGTCGATTTCCGTGATGGTGGCCTGCATGGCATGCAGCGGACGGCGGATGCTGAGCGCGATGTAAACGGCTGCAAGGGAGGCGAGAGCGGTGGCAATCAGGCCGAGTACCAGCAGTGTCATTGTGCTGGATTGCTTGATGGCATCGACCTGATCGTCAATTCCTTCGGCGGCCTTGATGGCTTCCTCAGTCAGGGCCCCGGTATCTTCACCTACCTTGCGTACTGCGTCCTTATATTTGGCTACCGCCGCGTTTCCATCTGCAGGCGTCAGCAATTTGCCGGCCACAATGTCGGCGTGCACGCTGCGCATGCCTTGGGCGTAATCGTTCAGTGCGCTTTCGAGCTGCTTCAGGCGGGTTTGCTGATCAGGGTTTGCAGCGGCATGGGCGTTTTTGAGCGCCTCGCTGGCCTTGGCCAGGGTTGAGTCCCATTTCGCCTTGTATTCACTGACCTTGGCCGGGTCGGCGATATTGAGCAGCAGATCCTTTTCATAACGCCGCAGATTGCCGACTTCATTACGGGCGTCTTCCAGTTCGAGGCTATAGCGCAGCGTGTGATGCAGCAGATCACTGGTGACCTGATGCATTTGCCGCTGGGAATAAAGGCCTGCCGTACCCATCAGGACCAGAAAAAACAGCATGATCGAAAATCCGATGGCAATGCGCTTGGCAATACTGAACTGGTTTAGCATGATTTCTCCGGCTGGTGACGCAGCATTGCGTGGATTATAGGTATTGCTTTCCACTATGGATACTGGTGCTGCTGTTAGAATTCGGGCATCGAAATCGCTTTATATACAGGAGTTGATCATGCGCATCGGAACACCTCTGAGCCATTCGGCAGTCAAGGTCATGCTGCTGGGCTGCGGCGAGCTGGGCAAGGAAGTCATCATTGCCCTGCAGCGGCTGGGTGTTGAAGTCATCGGGGTGGATCGCTATGCCAATGCGCCGGGCATGCAGGTCGCGCATCGCAGCCACGTGATCGACATGAGCGATGCCAAGGCCTTGCGCGCACTGGTTGAACAGGAACGCCCGCAGCTGATCGTGCCGGAAATCGAGGCCATTGCCACCGAAGAACTGGTGCGCATCGAGGCCGATGGTCTGGCCACCGTCATTCCAACTGCCCGCGCGACGCAGCTGACGATGAATCGCGAAGGCATACGCCGCCTGGCAGCGGAAGAGCTCGGGCTGCCCACCTCGGCCTACCGTTTTGCCGATTCGCTGGCAGACGTGCAGGCGGCGGTGGCTGAGATTGGCTTCCCCTGCCTGATCAAGCCGGTCATGTCGTCGTCCGGCAAGGGGCAGTCGCTGCTGCGGGAAGAGGCCGACGTGGCACCGGCCTGGGATTACGCGCTGGCGGGCAGCCGGGTGAATCACGGTCGCGTGATCGTCGAGGGCTTTGTCGACTTTGATTATGAAATCACGCTGCTGACCGTGCGTTCGCTGGGCGGCAACGGGCAGATCGTCACCTCATTCTGCGCGCCGGTTGGCCATGTGCAGGTGAAGGGTGATTATGTGGAGAGCTGGCAGCCGCAGCTGATGAGCCCGGTCGCGCTCGAGCGGGCCGAAGAGATTGCCGGCAAGGTCACGGCAGCGCTGGGCGGGCGCGGACTGTTCGGTGTCGAGCTGTTTGTGAAGGGGGATCAGGTGTGGTTCTCGGAAGTCAGCCCGCGTCCGCATGATACCGGCCTCGTCACCCTGATGAGCCAGCGCTACTCCGAATTCGAGCTGCATGCCCGCGCCATTCTTGGGCTGCCGGTGGATGTCGAGCAGCGCGAGGCGGCAGCCAGTGCCGTGATCTATGGCGGCGTGGATGCGGCCGGAATCGCCTTTGATGGCGTGGCTGCCGCGCTGGCTGTGCCGCGCGCCGATCTGCGCCTGTTTGGCAAGCCGGAATCGTTCACGCGCCGTCGCATGGGCGTGGCACTCGCGGCCGGCCCGGATACCGATACGGCCCGCGAGCGTGCGCGCCACGCTGCGAGTCTGGTGCAGCCCGTTGCTGTGGCAAAAGGGGCCGGCCATGAGTGAGGCGTCAGGCTTGAGCCCCTATGAATTGCTGGGCGGCGAAGCGGTATTGCGCCAGCTGGTCGACCGTTTCTACGACATCATGGCCAGTGATCCGCGTGCTGCCGGCATCCAGGCGATGCACGCCGCCGATACCACACTGATCCGCCAGAAGCTGTTCGAGTTCCTTTCGGGCTGGCTGGGTGGCCCCGAGCTATTCATCCAGAAATACGGCCACCCGCGCCTGCGTGCGCGGCATCTGCCCTTTGCCATCGGTGAAGAAGAGCGTGACCAGTGGCTGATCTGCATGTATCAGGCCATGGCGGAAATTCCGATGGAAGAGGGCTTGCGCAGCCATCTGGAGGAGGCCTTCTTCCGGACGGCCGATTTCATGCGCAATCAGGAATAGTGCGGGTATTGCCCTGTGGCCATTTGGATTGAATGGCTACGGGCTTATGCTGTTGTGGGTATATCTCAGAGGCCGCCGGCAAAACCCTGCTGGCGCCAAGCCTCGTAAACGATGACAGCGACTGCGTTCGAGAGGTTCAGGCTGCGGTTGTCCGGGCGCATCGGCAGGCGGATGCGCTGCTCGCCGCTGAGCTTCTCCAGCATCTCGTCGGGCAGGCCGCGTGTTTCCGGCCCGAACAGCAGCACGTCACCCGCGCGGTATGTCACCGTGTCATAACGCACGGCACCCTTGGTGGTGGCGGCAAAAATCCGCCGCCCGGCCAGTGCAGCCAGGCAGCTTTCCCAGTCCTCATGCACCTGCATGTCGGCATACTCGTGATAATCGAGGCCGGCGCGACGCATTTTGGCATCATCCAGCGGAAAGCCGAGCGGTTTGACCAGATGCAGGCGCACACCGGTGTTGGCGCTCAGTCGGATGATATTGCCGGTATTGGGTGGGATTTCAGGCTGGTACAAGACAATATCGAACATGGCGGTGATGAATGGACTGGTTGAAAATGCGCCACGCCATGTTCTCCAGCCGGGACGGCAAGGCAGCGGCATGGCGTGCGGACGCGATTATGGGCTGCCCGGAGCCATCC
This sequence comes from Chitinilyticum aquatile DSM 21506, assembly GCF_000430805.1. Taxonomy (GTDB): domain Bacteria; phylum Pseudomonadota; class Gammaproteobacteria; order Burkholderiales; family Chitinibacteraceae; genus Chitinilyticum; species Chitinilyticum aquatile. The sequence continues at coordinate 176,382 of NZ_AUMS01000001.1, forward strand.
TTCAATGTGTGTCCTGACTGGCTGGCAAAATCCGGTGCTTGATGGCGCGCAGTTTCGGGTTACTCCGCATCGCCCTGGCATGCGGCTGCTGTTAGAATTGCTGCATCGCAATCCTTTGCCCTGCCAGTGCCAATGAATACTGCTACTCTTCTGATCAGCTGCCCGGACCGCAAGGGCCTTTCTGCCGCAATCGCCAATTTTCTGTATACCTATAACGCCAACATCATTCATGTCGACCAGCACCAGGACACGACCGAAAACCTGTTCCTGATGCGCGTGGAATGGGATCTGACCGATTTCACGCTGGACATGGATGCATTCACACCGGCTTTTGCCCCGATTGCCGATCGTTTCCACATGGAATGGAAGGTCGCGCTGTCATCGCGCCGCCAGCGCGTTGCCATTTTCGTTTCGAAGTACGACCACTGTTTTGTCGACCTGCTGCACCGCTATCGCAGCGGCGAACTGCCATGCGAAATTCCGCTGATCATTTCCAATCACCCGGATTGCGAGGCTCTGGCACGCTTCTACGGCATTCCTTTCCATGTGATCCCGGTGACCAAGGACAACAAGGCCGAAGCCGAAGCACAGCAAAAGGCACTGCTGGCCGAGAACAATATCGATCTCATCGTACTGGCGCGCTACATGCAGGTACTCAGTCATGATTTTACCGCAGCCTATCCGCAGCGCGTGATCAATATCCATCACAGTTTCCTGCCGGCATTCGACGGCGCGAAGCCCTATCACCGTGCGTTTGCCCGTGGCGTGAAGCTGATCGGTGCGACCAGCCATTATGTAACCGAGGTGCTGGATGATGGCCCGATCATCGAGCAGGATGTCATCCGCATCAGCCATCGTGAAGATGTCGAATCGCTGATCCAGAAAGGCCGTGATCTTGAACGCGTCGTGCTGTCGCGTGCCGTGCGCTGGCACCTGGAGAACCGAGTGCTGGTCTACTCGAACAAGACCGTCATCTTTGCTTGATCGTTAGTAGGGCAGACAATGAAAAACGCCGCACTGATGCGGCGTTTTTCATTGTGGCGTGGGCTGCTGGTCAATCATCGTGATCACGGCCCTTGCCGTGCGGCAGGCTGACCAGCACGATCAGGCCATGCGGTTCGGCGTCTTTCAGTTCGACCGTGCCGCCGTGCCGCTCGGCAATTTCCCTCACGATGGCCATGCCGAGACCGCAGCCGTTGCCGGTCTGCTCGCGGCGATAGAAACGCTCGAAGACGCGCTCCTTGTCGGCGTCGGGAATGCCGGGGCCGTCATCTTCGACGGCAATCCGGTAGAAGGTGTCGTCCTCGCTCAGGCGTACGGTGATGCAGCCATTGCGCGGAATGTACTTGATGGCGTTGTCGACCAAATTGATGAAGAGCTCGCGCAGCAGCGCCGAATTGCCTTCGATGCAGGCTTCGCTGACCATGATTTCGCACCCCAGATCGACACCAGCTGCCAGCGCGCGTGGCACGGATTCGGCGGTAATGTCACGCAGCATCCGCGTCAGATCCATGTGGACTTTCGGTAGGCCCGTCTGGCTGCCCGGCTCGGAACGTGCCAGCGTGAGCAACTGGTTTACCAGGTGAATGCTGCGGGTGGCACTGGTGTGCACCATGCTGAGCCTTTCGCGCAGAACTTCGGGGGATGTTTCGCGCATGGCCAGCTCGGTCTGCGACTTCAGGCCGGCGAGCGGGGTACGCAACTGGTGTGCCGCATCGGCGATGAAGCGGCGCTGCCGCCCGATGCTGGCTTCGGTGGTTGATAGCAGCTGATTCAGTGAATCGGCAAGCTGGCTGACTTCCGCCGGTGCGCTGGCCAGCTGGATGGGAGAAAGATCCTGTGCCTTGCGACCGGCGAGCAGCGCCTGCAATTGTGCGAGTGGACGCAAGCCGGTGCCGATTCCCCACCAGACCAGGAAGGATGTGGCCAGCATCAGGATTGCGAGTGGCAGGGCGATCGACAGGATGATCTGCTGCGAGAGATTATTGCGATAGTCGGCTTTCTGCGCCGTCTGGAAGACGAGCCAGGGCTGGTTGCTGCCGGGGGGGGATATTTTCATCATGGCAATCCGTATCGAATTGCCATTCAGATTCGCATTGTAAAGCGCCGGTTCAGACGATGATTTGCTGATGCCTGCGCTTGGCAGAGGCAGTTCGATATTGCTCAACAGGACGTGGCCGGCTGGGTCGCGGATCGTGTAATAGATCGCCCCTTCCTGAGTGCCGTCCAGCACATTGCTTGCCGTCGCGGGAAGCGCCACCTGCACGCCGGCTGGCGTGCTGGTTATTACCAGTGAGAGCGCACGCCCGATCTGGAGCAGGTTGCCATCGATGATGGTATTGGCATAATGCAGCGCCACCGCATACGAGAGGGCAGCGCCGACCAGCCAGAATACAAGTTGAGGCACCAGCAGCCACCGCAGTAGCTGCTGTTTCAGTGTGCTGTTATTGTGCGGCATCCGTTACGCCGGGTTGCTGCTTTTCCAGCAAATAGCCCAAGCCGCGAATGGTGCGGATGACCACGCCACACGGTTCCAGCTTTTTACGCAGGCGGTGAACGTAGACTTCGATCGCGTTCAGGCCGACTTCGGCATTTTCGTTGCCGAGCTCGCTGACGATCTGCTCTTTGGTCACGACGCGGTCGATGTTCGACATCAGGATTTCCAGAACAGTCAGCTCGCGTGCGGAGAGATCAAGCGGCGTATCGTTGCACCAGGCACGCTGGCCAGCGCGGTCAAGGCGCAGGTTTCCGAGCTGCTGAACCGATTGCGGCAGGATCTGGCTACGGCGCAGGAGTGCACGCAGGCGGGCTTCCAGTTCGGCAAATTCGAAAGGCTTGGGCAGATAATCATCGGCTCCGGCATCAAGACCGGCGACGCGGTCTTCCAGTCCGTCCAGCGCAGTCAGCAGCAGGATGGGCATGGAGGGCTTGTGCTGGCGCACGTTGCGCAGTACGGTCAGGCCATCCATATTGGGCAGGCCGATATCCAGCACCACGACATCGTAATCGTTGTGCAGCAAAATCTGCATTGCCAGAGCGCCGTCATTGACACAATCAACCTGGAAATCAGCTTGCGACAGGCTGGTTTTCAGCGCGTCGGCAAGAATCAGGTCATCTTCAGCAAGAAAGAGGCGTGTAGCCATGCGAATACTCCGTTTGTAAGTCTAAACTTACCGCTGAGTGTAGCGTTTATTTCGCCATTCCCCAAGTTTATTTTGGGGCGCCCATTGCTTTGGCGAGCAAAAGTCGCTGTTCTGAAAGGTTTTTTGTAATTTCGGTAGATTTACCGTTTGTCAGCCAGCCTGAAAGCTCGGCTTCAAGCATCATGCCAAGGGCATTTATCCACTCTGGCGAGTCATTCAGGCAGGGTATGAAGCGGTATTCAGAGCCGCCCGAGCTCAGATAGGTTTCCTTGCCTTCCATGGCAATTTCTTCCAGTGTCTCCAGGCAGTCGGCTACAAAGCCTGGGCAAATGACATCCAGTTTACCGGCGTCCCGCTTGCTCAGCGTTTCCAGCATCGTGGCCGTATAGGGTTTGAGCCATTCCGCCTTGCCGAAGCGCGACTGGAATGCCACGGTCCAGCGATCCGCCGGTAGTCCGAGTTCTTCCGCCAGCAGCCGCCCCGTTTTCATGCAATGGCAATGATAGGGGTCGCCCTTGTCCAGGGTGTAGCGTGGCACGCCATGGAAGCTCATCAGCAAATGGTCGCCGCGTCCGTTCTCTTGCCAGTGCTTGCGTACTTGTGCAGCCAATGCACGGATGTAACCCGGGTCATCATGGAAGCTGCGCACAGTACGCAGAGCGGGCTGGTTGCGCAGGCTGGCGAAGACGCGACCGACTTCATCAATGACCGTCGCGGTCGTGCTGGCCGAGTACTGGGGGTAGAGTGGCACGGTCAGAATGCGCTCGCAGCCAGCAGCTTTCAGTTGGGCAATACCCTCGCTGATCGAAGGCTGCCCATAGCGCATGGCGTGACAGACCCTGAGTGTGTCGCCGTGCCGTTCGCCAAGCCAGCCCTTGAGCAGTTTGGCCTGCTTTTCAGTCCAGATGGCCAGTGGCGACCCTTCCTTTTCCCAGATGGCCGCATATTTCAGGGCGGTTTTGCCGGGTCGGAAGGGCAGGATGAAGCCGTGCAGAATCGGCAGCCAGATCAGGCGGGGAATTTCTACGACTCTTGGGTCGGAGAGAAACTGTTTCAGCCAGGGGCGGATTGCCTTGGCGGTAGGGGCCGCCGGGGTGCCAAGATTGACCAGCAGGATGCCGGTGCGGCTGGCCTGGTCATGGCGAAATTCGGGTTCTTTGGCAAAGCGCGGCATCGGGTGATCTGCATTCTGGAATGGCAATGCAGTGGAAGGTCGTGATGCGCGGCCATTTTTCAAGTGCAGTCGGAACAATCTTGCGCGCCACCGTTGATAAATGGCACCTTTCAGGCCGTTCCGACAAGTGGTTGTTCGAGGGTATCAGCCTGTAACCCTTTTATATAAATGACTGTACTGATATACCTGCATTTATGTAAGACTTGTACGTTCTGTCGTGCTTGTTGCGAGTGCTTGCTTACTTTCTCTGTTTGCCGTGCGTCTGAAATTCGAAATATTCATTCGGCAGAATGCATACGATGTCATGTGAAAAGGCCGATACAGGCGTGAATTCCGCAAGCTTTTCTTTAAAAGCGAGGTGATCATGAACCCCAAGTTGCTTGAAACCAGTGAACTTGTGCTGCTTGACCAGCAGGCCGATGAAATGCTGAAAAAGACTGCACCGCAATCAGTGCTTTATCAGTTGACGGATCGTCTGCGGCTGTATCTACAGCTGGAAATGATCCGGCGCGGCATTTTTACGCGCAAGATGCTGCGCCTGCGCGCGGCCCTGGCGGGGAATGGTGTTGCCGGGGGACGGAAGGTCCTCAATTAGGCCGGCTCTGGAGCAGACAGCAAAAAGCCGGGGTAAACCCCGGCTTTTTGCTGTCTGCCTGCGAACCGCAGCTTATTCCATACGGTAGTTCGGTGCTTCCTTGGTGATCTGCACGTCGTGAACGTGTGATTCGCGGATGCCGGCCGAGGTGATTTCAACAAATTCGGCCTTTGCATGCATCTCGGCGATGGTCGCGCAGCCCAGGTAGCCCATCGACGAGCGAATGCCGCCAACCAACTGGTGCACGATGGCTGTCATCGGGCCCTTGTAGGCAACACGGCCTTCGATGCCTTCCGGAACCAGCTTGTCGGCATCGGCCGTCTTGTCCTGGAAGTAGCGATCGGACGAGCCGTTGGCACCGGACATGGCTCCCAGCGAGCCCATGCCGCGGTAGCTCTTGTAGCTGCGACCCTGATACAGCTCGACTTCGCCTGGTGCTTCTTCGGTGCCGGCAAAAAGACCGCCGAGCATCACGCAATGCGCACCGGCTGCAAGTGCTTTGGCGATGTCGCCGGAGTAGCGGATTCCGCCATCGGCGATCAGCGGAACACCAGTGTCTGCCAGTGCCTTGGCGACGTTGGCAACGGCGGTGATTTGCGGAACGCCAACACCGGCAACGATACGCGTGGTGCAGATCGAGCCAGGGCCGATGCCGACCTTGACGCCGTCGGCGCCGGAATCAACGAGGGCGAGTGCGGCAGCGGCGGTAGCGATATTGCCGCCGATGACCTGCACCTGCGGGAAGTTCTTTTTCACCCAGTTGACGCGATCCAGTACGCCCTGGCTGTGACCGTGGGCGGTATCGACCACGATCACGTCAACACCGGCTTCGGCCAGCAATTCGACGCGTTCTTCGGTGCCGGCGCCGACGCCGACGGCTGCGCCGCAGCGCAGGCGGCCCTGTTCGTCCTTGGCAGCAAACGGGTGTTCGCTGGTCTTGATGATGTCCTTGACGGTTATCAGGCCCTTCAGGCGGAAGGCATCATCAACCACCAGTACGCGCTCGAGGCGGTTTTCATGCATCAGGCGGCGGGCTTCGTCGATGCTGGCGCCTTCGCGCACGGTCACCAGACGCTCGCGCGGGGTCATGATGTTGGCGACCGATTCGTCCAGGCGCGATTCGAAGCGCAGGTCACGGTTGGTGACGATGCCGGCAACGGTACCGGTGGCGTCGATGACTGGCAGGCCGGAAATCTTGTGCTGGCGGGTGAGTTGCAGTACGTCGCGCACGAGCATGTTCGGCGCAATGGTGACCGGATCTTTCACGATGCCGGATTCGTAGCGCTTGACCTTCGACACTTCGAAAGCCTGAGCCTTGGGGTTCATGTTCTTGTGCACGATCCCCATGCCGCCTTCCTGTGCAATGGCAATGGCCAGCCGTGCTTCGGTCACGGTGTCCATGGCAGCAGAGATCAGCGGGAGATTGATGCGGATGTCGCGCGTGAGCTGGGTCGACAGATTGACGTCGCGCGGCAGGATGTTGGAGTGGGCTGGAACGAGCAGAACGTCGTCGAAAGTGAGGGCTTTCTGGATGACACGCATTTGGACGAATCCTTGGACGCAAAGCCGCATTATACAGAAATGTGCTGTGTTGAACCATATGCCATGCGCAGACGGAACGGCTGCGGGATTTTCCGGTCGGGCGCTGCTAGAATCGCGGCTTCTGTTCCAACACGATTGAATCAAGGATGCGTCTCATGATGCGCTGGCGTCTCGGTTTTCTGGCGGTTTTCCTGTTCTGCGCGGCGAGCATCGCTTTTGCCCTCTACCAGCAATATTACGAATTCAAGGATCCGTGTCCGCTCTGCCTGTTCCAGCGAGTGGCGATCATGGCCTGCGGTGCGGTTGCCTTGCTGGCGGCCGTCCTGCCCTTGCCGCGCTGGAGCCGTTTCTGGCCGGCAGTGCTTTCCGTGGTTGCGCTGGTGGGGCTGTCAATTTCGCTCCGGCAGGTGCATCTGCAGTATTTCGTGGATCCGACCTCTCTGCCCAGTTGCGGTGCCGGCCTTGGTTTCCTGTTTGACACCCAGCCCTGGATGCAGGTGTTCAAGTCGGTACTGTCCGGGCATGGCGAGTGTGCCAGCAAGGATGAAGTGTTCGGACTGAGCCTGGCCATCTGGGCAGGGCTGGGCTTTGTTGCCATTGCCGCTTCGGGCTGGCTGATTCGCGCCTGGCAGGCAAGGCGGGGTTGATATGACGCTTACCGAATTGCGCTATATCGTTGCGGTGGCGCGCGAGCGCCATTTCGGGCGTGCGGCGGCAAGCTGCTTCGTGTCGCAGCCCACGCTCTCGGTTGCGGTCAAGAAGCTCGAGGATGAGCTGGGGGTGACGCTCTTCGAGCGTTCGGCCGGTGATGTGACGCTGACACCGATCGGGGAGCGCATTGTCGGGCAGGCGCAGACCGTGCTGGAAGAGGTGCAGCTCATCAAGCAGCTGGCCGAACAGGGCAAGGATCCGCTGGCTGGCAGTTTGCGGGTGGGGATCATCTACACGATCAGTCCCTATCTGCTGCCTTACCTGATTCCCGCCCTGCGCTTGAAGGCGCCGCAGATGCAGATGCTGCTGGAGGAGAATTACACGTCGCGGCTGGCGGAAATGCTCAAGCAGGGCGAAATCGATGTCGCGATTCTCGCCGAGCCCTTCAGCGAGCCCGGAGTGGCGACCCAGATCGTTTACGAAGAGCCGTTTGTGGTGGCAACGCCGAAGGGACATCCGTGGGAAGAGTTGGCGGCCATCGAGTCCGAGCAGCTGGCTGATGAAAATGTGCTGCTGCTGTCTCCCGGCAACTGTTTCCGCGATCATGTCTTGCAGACGTGCCCCGATCTGAACCGGGAAAGTCTGGCTTCCGGCAGTTTGCAGCGGACACTGCAAGGTAGTTCGCTGACTACAATCCGGCATATGGTGGCGGGTGGCGTGGGTGTGACTGTTTTGCCGGCTACGTCGGTGACCGAGGCGGATGAGCATCTGCTGGCGATCCGGCCTTTTGTGCCGCCGGTGCCAACACGCCGTGTGATGCTGGCGTGGCGGCGGAATTTCCCCCGTGCGGCCGCAATCGAAGCGTTGCGGCAGGCTGTGCTCATCTCGGGCTTGCCGACGGTGAGTTTTCTGCCGGACGAGCCGGTAATCTGAGCTGGCCCGATGAGCAAAAAAGGACTCCGGATGGAGTCCTTTTTTATGGGTATTGCCATGAAGCCCTTTGTTTTAAATGGTTCAGTCATGGTACTTGCATGAGTATCATTGTGTGCGGACAACCGGGTCGATGCCCATGCTCCTGAGTTTCCTGATGGCTGCATCGGCTTCGGCCTTGTTGCGGAAAGGGCCGATCTGCACGCGGGTTTCCAGATAGGCCGGGATGCCGGCGCGCTGCAACTGGTCCAGCAGTTTCTCGGCTTTCGCCGCGTGCAGGAAAACACCGGCCTGCACGGTATAACTGCCTTTGCGTTCGGATACGCTGAAAGGTGTGCTTGCTGCGGTGGGCGTGGCGGAGGTGGCAGCCGGTGCGGCGGAGAGTGCGGGAGTTGCGTCCGGTGTGGGTAGGGGTATGGTCTGGGGCGGTCGGGTCGCTGCCTTGCCGGTCGGGGCGGGTGCCGGGCCAGCCTTGCCGGTGCTGTTTGCCGCCGGAGTGGGGTGGGGCGTGTTCGTTGCTCTCGGGGTAATCGCTGGCTGCTGGCTGCTGGTTGGCAGTGGTGTGCCGGTGCTGATCGCGGTGGGGACGCTGGCCTGTACGGCACTGGCTGTGCTTGCTTCCGCGGTAGCTGTGCTACTTGCTTCAATCGGAGTGGGTGCCGGGGTTGGTGTGGCGATCGGGGGCGCGATGCGTGGTGTTCCCGGTGTCGGTGTCGTGGCCGCCGATGATCGGGTCTGCTGCTGCTCCAGCCAGATGATGCCGCCGAGGGCGCCGCCGAGAACAAGGGCTGCGATGCCAAGTCGCCAGAAAAGCTGCGCACGCAGTTTGCGCTGTTCTTCCTGCTGGAAAATGGGGTCGAGAGGGTCGCTCATATGCCGGGATGGAGGGGATTTGTTATATACTGTGCGGCTATTCGCAATGCGTGTGCCATGACAGTGCGTGTCTTTACGTTGCTATCAGGCCGGTGAAGGCTTCGAGTTTGGCCCAGAACCAATCCGATGCCCATGTCCGACGCAGGCGTATCAGTTTATAACAACCGTGAAAGAAATGGAGATATCACATGGCCATCGAACGTACGATTTCCATCGTCAAGCCCGATGCAGTTGCCAAGAATGTCATTGGCAAGATCTATGACCGCTTTGAGTCCGCCGGGCTGAAGGTCGTTGCGGCCAAAATGAAGCTGCTGTCCCGTGCTGAAGCCGAGGGTTTCTACGCCGTGCACAAGGAGCGCCCCTTCTTCAATGATCTGGTGACCTTCATGACTTCCGGCCCGGTTATGATCCAGGTGCTGGAAGGTGAAAATGCCGTGCTCAAGAATCGCGAACTGATGGGTGCTACCGATCCGAAAAAGGCAGATGCCGGTACGATCCGTGCTGATTTTGCCGCTTCGATCGATGCGAACGCTGTGCATGGTTCGGATAGCCTGGAAAATGCGGCAATCGAAATTGCGTACTTCTTCGCGTCCAGCGAAGTGTACGCTGGCCGCTAAACCGGTCGAATGCGGGAGGAATGGTGATGGCGGTCAATCTGCTGGATTATGACGCGGCCGGCATGCTGGCGCTGATGGCCGAATTCGGCGAAAAACCGTTTCGTGGCAAGCAATTGCTGAAATGGGTGCACCAGCATGGCGAAAGTGATTTCGCCGCGATGACTGACATTGCCAAAACCTTCCGTGAAAAGTTGCACGCCGGTGCCTGTGTCAAGGCTCCGGCGATGCTGGCCGAGCAGGTTGCCAGTGATGGTACGCATAAATGGCTGCTTGATGTTGGTGTCGGTAACGGGGTCGAGACCGTGTTCATTCCCGAGGATGACCGTGGCACGCTCTGCATTTCGAGTCAGGTGGGGTGCGCGCTCGAGTGCACGTTCTGCTCGACAGCCCGGCAGGGGTTCAATCGCAACCTCTCTACCGGTGAAATCATAGGCCAGCTGTGGTGGGCTAACCGCCGCCTCTCGAATGAAACCGCCCGCATCGGCGAAGTGACGAACGCGGATTCCCGCATCGTTTCCAATGTTGTCCTAATGGGCATGGGTGAGCCGCTCGCCAACTACGATAATGTGGTGCGTGCGCTACGCCTGATGCTCGATGACAACGCCTATGGCCTGTCCCGGCGTCGTGTCACGCTTTCCACGTCCGGTCTGGTGCCGGCAATGGACCGGCTGCGCGATGATTGCCCGGTAGCCCTGGCTGTGAGTCTGCATGCGTCCAATGACCGTATTCGCGACGAAATTGTACCGATCAACCGCAAATATCCGATCAAAGAGCTTCTTGCAGCGTGTAACCGCTACCTTGACAAGGCGCCGCGTGACTTCGTGACTTTCGAGTACATCATGCTCGAAGGCGTGAACGATCAGCCCGAGCATGCACGTGAATTGCTCGACATAGCCCGGCAGGTATCCTGCAAGTTCAACCTGATTCCGTTCAACCCCTTCCCAAATTCGGGCTACAACCGTTCGTCGCGCGATGCTATCCTCCGATTCCGGGACGTGCTTGCTGACGGTGGCAATGTGGTCACCGTGCGGAAAACGCGCGGCGATGACATTGATGCCGCCTGTGGGCAGCTCGCAGGGCAGGTAAAGGACAAAACCAGACGTGTTGCACGTCTGTCCGAAAGCCAGCAGGTGGTGTTTCACAAACGGGGGCACGAAAGCTGATGCATAGATTACTGGCAATGATGGTGGGGCTCGCGCTGCTGGCCGGGCAGGCACTTGCTGCGGGCAGTGACGCGCCAACCTATACCAGCGAAGATCGCGCGCGTATCCGGACCGAGCTGGCGGCAGAGTACTATCGCCGCGCGCAGTATCCGATCGCAATCGAAGAGGCCAAGAAAGCGCTGGCGGCCAGTCCGAATGCTCCGACCCCATACCTGATCATTGCCCTGTCCTATGCCGAGTTGTCTGATGATGCAATGGCAAGGGGATATTTCCAGCAGGCTCTGAATCTTGCCCCGGCCGATCCTGACGTCAATCACAATTTTGGGCAGTACCTGTGCTCGCGCGGTGATTATGAGGGCGGTCTTGCCAGGCTGCAGCAGGTGTTCAGCAATACCGTCTATGCAGCTATCGACAACAGTTACATTGTTGCTGGCGATTGTGCCAGCAAGGCCGGTGATACGGAGCGTGCAATCGGCTATCTGCGCCTTGCCCTGCAGTATCGCCCCGGCAATGCTCTGGCTCGCTTGCGCCTGGCCAATATCTACCTGCGGCAGGGACAGTTGCCGGATGCGCGTGACGCTTATAACGCGCTGAATCGCCTGATCAAGACGCCGACTTCCGACATGCTCTGGCTGGGTGTGCGGCTCGAGCGCAAGGCCGGCAATCGTGCGGCTGAAAAGAAATTGTCTGACCAATTGTTGAGTCTGTACCCGGAAAGCAGGGAAGCGGGCTATCTGAAAGCGGGGCAGTTCGAGCAATGAGTTTGACCGAGGAAAATGCAGCAGTAACAACACCCGCTCCTTCGCCTGGTGCAGCTTTGCGCATTGCCCGCGAATTGCGGGGATGGTCGGTGGAGCAGGTCGCTGGGCAGCTAAAGCTGTCGGTAGGCCAGATCACGGCGCTGGAAGCTGACGCCTTTGATAGTCTGCCCGGCAACACCTTTGTGCGCGGGTTCGTGCGCAACTATGCCCGCCTGCTGGGGCTGGATGTGCAGCTGCTGCAGGACCAGCTTGCCCTCCTGCTGCCGCCTGAGCGGCCGCAGGCTGCGCTGCCGCGATTGCCGCAAGAAGACGGGCCATCATTTGCGGCAGGTGCTTCGGCGCCACGCTCCCTGCTCGGTATCCTTGCGGCCGTTGCGGGGCTGATGCTGGGGGCTGTGCTGGTATTCTGGTACATGCAGCAGCCATCCAGTCCGGAGGTCGACGCGCCGGAGGCCTCCGTGCCGCTTGGCAATCTGGTGGCTGTTGCTTCGGATGCCAGTGTGGTTGCTGCTATCGACGCTTCCGTACCGCAGGTTGTTGCCTCGCCCGCATCATCGTTCGCTCTTGCGTCGCGGCCGATTGGCGTTGCCAGCGAGCCCGTCATCGTGATTTCACCGGCAAGCCTGCCGGGTGCCATTGGTGCCAGCGTTCCGCTTGGGCATGGAGATCTCGTCATTTCCGCGCAGTCGGACAGCTGGGTGCAGGTGCTTGATGCCGATGGCAACAAGCTGTATTCGGGGCTGCTGAAACCCGGTGCGGAGCAGGTGCTGGGCGGCAAGCTCCCTTATTCGCTCAAGATCGGCAATGCGCCCAATACCCGGGTAATATTCCGCGGCAAGCAGATTGATCTGGCCTCGTCGACCCGTGCCGAAGTGGCTACCTTTGAACTGAAATAACAATAACGACACGACAATGACTTTTGCAATTCCCCGCCGCAAAACCCGGCAAGTCCAGATCGGCCATGTCTGGGTTGGCAGTGACCATCCGGTCATGATCCAGTCCATGACCAATACCGACACGGCGGACGCCGAAGGAACCGCCCGGCAGATATTCGAACTGTGGCGTGCCGGCTCCGAAGTCGTGCGCATCACGGTCAACAGTGCCGAGGCTGCGGCAGCCGTGCCGGTCATCTGGGAAAAACTCGACAACTGGGGTTGCCGGGTTCCGCTGGTCGGTGATTTTCATTTCAACGGCGACCGGCTGCTGCGTGATTACCCGGAATGTGCACAGATTCTGGCGAAGTACCGGATCAATCCGGGCAATGTCGGCAAGGGCAGCAAGCGCGACGAGAAATTCGCCTTCATGGTCGAGAAGGCCATTGAATATCGCAAGGCTGTGCGTATCGGTGTGAACTGGGGGTCGCTGGATCAGGCGATTGCCGCGCGCATGATGGATGAAAACAGCAGGCTTTCCCAGCCTTTGCCCGCGGATGCCGTGATGCGCGAGGCGCTGATCGTCTCGGCACTGGAGTCGGCCGAACAGGCGCAGAGCTGGGGCTTGTCGGCCGACCAGATACTGCTGTCATGCAAGGTCTCGCATGTGCAGGATCTGGTGGCTGTTTACCGTGATCTGGCTGCGCGCTGCGATTACCCGCTGCATCTTGGTTTGACCGAAGCTGGAATGGGGTCAAAAGGCATTGTTGCTTCCTCTGCTGCGCTCGCGATTCTGCTGCAGGAAGGGATCGGTGATACCATCCGCATCTCGCTGACGCCCGAACCGGGTGGTGATCGCACCAAGGAGGTGGTCGTTGCGCAGGAGTTGCTGCAGACCATGGGTTTGCGCTCCTTTGTACCGCTGGTTACGGCCTGCCCTGGTTGCGGACGTACCACATCGACGGTATTCCAGGAGCTGGCGCAGGATATCCAGAGTTTCCTGCGCGTGCAGATGCCGATCTGGCGTAATGAATACCCCGGCGTTGAAGACATGAAGGTCGCCGTCATGGGGTGTGTTGTCAATGGCCCGGGTGAATCGAAGCTCGCGGATATCGGCATTTCCCTGCCCGGCACTGGCGAGGTTCCGGTCTGTCCGGTTTACATCGATGGAGAAAAGGACGTCACGCTCAAGGGCGAGCGGGTAGCCGAAGAATTCCAGGCTATTGTCGAGAATTATGTGCGCACACGCTATGGCGAAGGTGGCAGCAAGCGGCGTGAAGTTGCTGCAAAAGTTATCCCGATTATTGGGGTATAGGTCTAGAGCTTTCTGATTTATTGGGTTTATGGCAAATACTATTCAAGGTATCCGCGGCATGAATGATGTGCTGCCGCAGGATAGTGCGCGGTGGCTGCACGTGGAGCAGGTGTTCCGTGACTGGGCTGCGGCATACGGTTACAAGAACATCCGCATGCCGATTGTCGAGCCGACCGGCCTCTTTGTGCGCGGCGTAGGCGAGCACACCGACATTGTCGAGAAGGAAATGTACTCGTTCGAGGACAGCCTGAACGGGGAGAAGCTGACGCTGCGCCCGGAAGGGACTGCAGGCTGCGTGCGCGCCTGCATCGAGCATGCGCTGCTGTACAACCAGACCCAGCGCCTGTGGTATATCGGTCCGATGTTCCGGCATGAACGCCCGCAAAAGGGTCGCTATCGGCAGTTCCACCAGCTGGGTATTGAAGCGTTCGGCTTTGACGGCCCGGACGTCGACGCCGAGCTGATCGTCATGCTGGCTGATCTCTGGCAGCGGCTTGGCCTTGCCGGCATGCAGCTGGAACTGAATTCGCTGGGCAACGCCGATGAGCGTGCTGCGCACCGTGTGGCACTGATTGCGTATCTGGAAAAATTCATCGACATTCTCGATGAGGATGGCAAGCGGCGGCTGTATACCAATCCGCTGCGCGTGCTGGATACGAAAAATCCGGCCTTGCAGAAAATGGCCGAGCAGGCGCCGAAATTGTCCGAATTTCTGGGGGAAGAATCCCGCCTGCATCTGGCTGGCGTTCGTGCCCGCCTGGATGCGGCTGGCATCTCGTATACATTGAATGATCGCCTGGTGCGCGGGCTTGATTATTACAATCGCACCGTTTTCGAGTGGACCACCACCGAATTGGGGGCGCAGGCAACCGTTGCTGCCGGTGGCAGGTATGATGGCCTGGTTGAGCAGCTGGGCGGAAAGTCATGCCCTGCAGTCGGTTTTGCCATCGGCATCGAGCGCCTGCTGCTGTTGCTGGAAGCCCAGGGTATTGCCTGTGCAGGCGAAGCGGCCGATGTGTATCTGGTGCATCAGGGCGATGAAGCCGCAGCTCTGGCTTTCACGACTGCGATCACCTTGCGCAAGGCTGGTCTGGCTGTCGTTCTGCATGCCGGTGGAGGCAGTTTCAAGTCGCAATTCAAGAAGGCGGATGCATCCGGAGCACGCTTTGCGGTCGTGATCGGGGAGAGTGAGGCGCTAGCCGGACAGGCCAGCCTCAAGACGCTGACCGGTGAGGGGCAGGGTGAACAACGTACCCTGGCAATTGCAGATCTTGCTGCGGCAATCGCGGCAGGCTGAACAAATAATACTGAACAGGGGTTACCCGAATGGCTGCATTTGATTTGCAAGAACAGGAACAACTCGCCCAACTGAAGGCCTGGTGGATCGACTGGGGGCGATATCTGGCAGCGGTCTTGCTGGCCGCCTTGCTGGGCTTTCTCGCCTGGCAGGGATGGCAGGCATGGCAACGCCATGTGAATGAACAGGCGAGCGCAGAATTCATCAAGCTCCAAGATGTGGCCGCTGATCCGGCTCAATTCCAGAAACAGCTGCAGACGCTGAAGGAAAGCTATGCCGGGACGGCCTATGCCTCGCGTGGTGCGCTGCTGGCCGCCATGCTGGCCTACACGCAAGGGCAGGCTCCTGCCGCGCGCGCCGAACTGCAATGGGCGCTGGATCATTCCGCAGAAGCGACGGTACGCGATCTCAGTCGTCTGCGACTGGCAGGCATTGCACTGGATGACAAGAAGTATGATGAAGCGCTGGCACTGGTCAAGGCGCCGGAAGAAAGCAGCTTCTCGGCCATTTTTGCCGAAATGCGCGGCGATGCCTACCTCCTCAAGGGAGACAAGGGGGCGGCCCGTGATGCCTATCAGCAGGCCCTGGCCAAAACCAGCAAGGAACTACCGAATTACCGCCTGATTGAATTCAAGATCGACGCCCTTGGAGCCAAATGATGTCGATGAAGCATTTCGGAATCGCCTCCTGCGTACTGCTGCTGCTCACCGCATGCGGTACGACCAGCAATGCGCCGGAACCCAATTCGTTGCCAGTGGTCGCCCAGAAAGCGGCGACCTCGGTGCGCTGGAGCTCGTCAATCGGCGGGAGCACCGATTACCGTTTCCGCCCTGCGATCGGGCGTGACACGATCGCTGTTGCCGGAGCTCCCAACCAGCTAGCGCTGCTGGACAAAGCCAGCGGGCAAGCCCGCTGGACCGTGACGCTGGATCGACCGATTGCCGGTGGAGTTGGCCTGGATGACAAGCTGGTCGTTGTGGGGACTCTGAAGGGTGAGGTCATTGCATTCAGTCATACCGGCCAGCAGCTATGGACAGCTCGCGCTACCAGCGAGGTGATTGCCCCACCGGCCGTCGGCAACGGGCTCGTGCTTGTTCGCAGTGTGGATGGCCGTATTTCAGCATTCAGCACTGAGGATGGCGCCCTGAAGTGGTTCTATCAACGCCAGCAGCCCGGTCTGCTGTTGCGGAATTTTGCCGCCCCCCTGATCAGTGATGGTGTCGCCTATGTGGGCTTGCCGGCAGGCCGGATGGTGGCTCTCAACATGGCGGATGGTCGTGTGCGCTGGGATGCTCCGATTGCGCTGCCACGCGGCGTGTCCGAGCTTGAGCGCGTGACTGATATCGTTGCAACTCCGGTGGTTGCCAATGGCAATGTGTGTGCCGTGGCGTTCCAGGGTCGGGTGGCCTGCGTTGATGCGCAGTCCGGGACGCTGCTCTGGACGCGTGAGGCATCCAGCTGGTCCGGCCTGACGATGGACGAGCAGGGCGTCTATCTTACCGATGATAAAGGTGCGGTCGTCGCGCTTGACCGCACGACGGGGCGTAACCTGTGGCGGCAGGACAAGCTGGCATTCCGTGCCCTGAGTGCGCCGGCAATCACCGGGCCCTATCTGCTGGTGGCAGACTTTGAAGGTTATCTGCACTGGCTGAATCGTGAGGATGGTGCGTTTGTTGCCCAGCGTCCAACCGATGGCGCACGTGTTGTTGTACCGCCGCAGCCGCTGGCGGATGATCTGGTTCTGGTGCAGACCGCCAAGGGTGGTTTGTACGCATATGGTGTGAAGTAAGGAATTTGATGAAACCCACGATTGCTCTGGTTGGCCGGCCGAATGTTGGCAAATCAACCCTGTTTAACCGGTTGACCAAGTCGCGTGATGCGCTGGTGGCAGATCAGCCCGGCCTGACGCGGGATCGCCACTACGGACACGGCCGCGTGGGTGAAAAACCCTATCTGGTCGTTGATACCGGTGGTTTCGAGCCGGTTGTCGACGAAGGCATCATGTTTGAAATGGCCAAGCAGACCCTGCAGGCCGTTGATGAAGCCGATGCTGTTGTCTTCATTGTTGATGGCCGTACCGGGCTCACGCCGCATGACAAGATCATTGCGAATCGCCTGCGGCAGGGCTCCCGTCCCGTATGGCTTGCGGTCAACAAGATCGAAGGGATGAATCAGAGCATCGTTACTTCCGAGTTCTTCGAGCTGGGGCTTGGCGAGCCTGCCGCGATTTCTGCTAGCCATGGCGAAGGGGTCCGCACGCTCATCAATGACATTCTGGCCGATTTTCCCGAGCCGGAGCCGGAGGAAGAGCCCGACCATCCGAAGTTTGTGATTGTCGGGCGGCCCAATGTCGGGAAATCAACGCTGGTGAATGCCGTGCTTGGTGAAGACCGGGTTATTGCCTTTGATGCTCCTGGAACCACTCGCGACTCGATTTACATCGATTTCGAGCGTAATGGCGGTCAATACACCATTATCGATACGGCAGGTGTCCGCCGTCGCGGCAAAGTGACCGACATGATCGAGAAGTTCTCGGTCGTGAAAACCATCCAGGCGATCGAGGATGCGAATGTTGCCGTGCTGGTGCTCGATGCCACGCAAGATGTGTCGGATCAGGATGCACGTGTAGCCAGTTTCGTGCTTGAAGCGGGCAGAGCTCTGGTGGTGGCAGTCAACAAGTGGGAAGTGGCAACCCAGGAACAGAAAGACCAGATCAAGCGTGATATTGCCCGCAAGCTGGCTTTTCTTGATTTTGCCAAGTTTCACCATATCTCTGCACTGCAGGGCAAGGGTGTTGCGGATCTGTTTGGCTCGATCGATCAGGCCTATGCTGCGGCGATGGTGAAAATCCCGACGCCCAAGCTGACCCGCGCGCTGCAGCTTGCGCTGGAGCGCCAGCAGCCCCCGCTGGCTGGCAAAGTCCGTCCCAAAATGCGCTATGCGCACCAGGGTGGAACAAATCCGCCAGTAGTTGTGATTCACGGCAATGCGCTGGAGCAGGTTCCTGCCTCATACTGGCGCTATCTTGAGCATACGTTCATCAAAATGTTCAAGTTACAGGGGACGCCACTGCGAGTACAGTTCAAGAAGAGCGATAATCCGTTCGAAGTCAAGCCTGCGGCAACCGCCAAGATGAACCCGCGGATGAAGACCAAACATCGCAGCAAGCTGGCTGGTAAAAAGGCGAAAAAGTAGAAGCTTTCAAATTGCTTAGGTGGATCTACCTATTGGCTTTTTACGGGGGCTGTACTATAAGCGTAAGACGCAGTTAACTGCGAACCCATTTATTGTGGTACCAAATAACGCAAAAGTCGGAGAACTAAAAAATGAGTGCCAAGGGGCAAATGTTGCAGGACCCGTTTCTGAATATCCTTCGCAAGGAACACGTGCCAGTGTCGATCTATCTTGTCAATGGCATCAAGTTGCAAGGTCAGATCGAGTCGTTCGATCAGTATGTCGTCCTGCTGCGCAATACGGTTACGCAGATGGTTTACAAACATGCCATTTCGACCGTTGTTCCATCCCGTCCTGTCAATATTCCGCACGACTCGCCGTCTGCCGCGACTCTCGAAGCCTGACAGCCTGGAAGTTAAGGTACCCCGCAGGGCTTGCCCTAGCGGGGTTTTTGACTTTCTGCATGATTTCTGTACTTTACCCGCGAGTGAGTGATGTTTGAGCGACATAAAAAGGGCGAGGATGCCATTCTGGTTTGCCTCGATTTTGGTGATCCCGATTATCGCGATGATGTCGATGAATTCGTGCAGCTGGTCAGCTCTGCGGGCGTTACTCCGCTCCATGTGGTGGAAGGCAAGCGCTCGCGTCCTGATCCTGCTTTCTTTGCGGGTACGGGCAAGGCGGAAGAAATTGCGCTGGCCGTGAGGTCCCATGGTGCCGAGCTGGTCATTTTCAATCACCAGCTTTCACCCGCACAGGAGCGAAATCTCGAGCGAGTGCTGCAGTGTCGTGTGCTTGACCGGACTACCCTGATTCTGGACATCTTCGCCCAGCGTGCGCGCACGTCGGAAGGCAAGCTGCAGGTCGAGCTGGCCCAGCTCGCCCACATCCAGACCCGTTTGATTCGTGGCTGGACTCACCTTGAACGTCAGAAGGGCGGGATTGGCCTGCGCGGACCGGGGGAAACACAGCTTGAAACGGACCGGCGCCTGATCGGTGGTCGTGTCAAGCGCCTGAAGGCCCAGCTCGCCACAGTCCAGAAACAGCGCAGTACGCAGCGCCGGGCGAGGCAGCGCCGGGGCGAATTCACCGTGTCCATCGTTGGTTATACCAATGCCGGGAAATCGACGCTTTTCAATGCACTGACCAAGGCCAAGCTGTATGCAGCCGACCAGCTGTTTGCAACACTGGACACAACTTCGCGCAAGCTCTACCTTGATTCCGAGCATTCCGTCATTATCTCCGATACGGTGGGCTTTATCCGCCAACTGCCACATACACTGGTTGCTGCATTTAGGGCAACGCTGGAAGAAACGGTCGAAGCTGACCTTCTGTTGCATGTCGTGGATGTCAGCCATCCCTTGCGGGATATGCAGATCAGTGAAGTCAACAAGGTATTAAATGAAATCGGTGCGGAACAGATTCCGCAATTGCTGGTCTGGAATAAAATCGATTTGCGCGACCAGCCGGCAGGCCTCGAATATGACGAATCAGGCAGGGTGATTGCTGCGCGCGTCAGTGCGAAGCAGGGCCTGGGGCTTGATGAGCTGCGTCGCGCACTGATTGAAACAATGAACCAATCCGTCAAGGAAGATGAATGAGCAATGATCCGCAACGCGGTGGCCGCAAGGATGGCCCGCCGGAAATCGACGAGATTTTCCGTTCGTTAAGCGCCAAGGTAAACACGCTGTTTGGCGGGGGGCGCAATCCGGTGCAGCCTTCCGGTAACGGCGGTTTCGGATCCGGTAGCGCAGGTATTGTCGCGGCCGTTGTACTGGCCCTCTGGGCCGCCAGTGGCCTCTATATCGTTGACGAACGGGAAAACGCCGTTGTTACCCAGTTCGGACGTTATGTCGATACGGTCACCTCGCCCGGCCTGCACTGGCATCTGCCCTGGCCGGTCCAGCGCAGCGAACTGGTCAACATGACCGAAATCCGCAAGGTTGAACTGGGAATGAAAGGCGCGGATGGCAACATGATGCTTACCGCGGACCAGAACGTCATTGAAGTCCAGCTCAGTGTCCAGTACACGCTGAATAATGCGCGTGACTATCTGTTCAATAACAAGTTGAAGGAAGAAGACGGCAGCGATTTGGTCAACCAGGTTGCTGAATCGGCAATCCGCGAGGTCGTAGGGCGCAGTCAGGTTGATGCCGTGCTTAACGAGGGGCGCAGCAAGATCAGCGATGACACCAAGGATCTGATGCAGAAGCTGCTTGACCGCTACAAGTCCGGCGTAACCATTGCCCGGGTCAATATTGGTGACGTTCAGGCTCCGAAGGAAGTGCAGGAGGCCTTCAGCGATGCAGTGAAGGCCAGGCAGGATCTGAACCGGCTGATCAATGAAGGTCGGGCTTATTACAACGAAGTGGTGCCGCGCGCCAGCGGTACGGCTGCAAAATTGCTGCAGGAAGCCGAGGGTTACAAGCAGCAGGTTGTTTCGCGCGCCGAGGGTGAAGCGGATCGCTTCAACAGGATCGCTGCCGAATATGCCAAGGCACCGCAGGTTACACGTGACCGCATGTACTACGACACGATGCAGCAGGTGCTGAAAGGCTCGACCAAGGTGCTGATTGATCAGAAGGCTGGAGGCAATCTGCTTTACCTGCCTCTGGACAAGCTCATTCAGGCGAGTGACGGTGGTGCACCCGCTTCGGTTTCCGAAGCAAAGGCGGCAGAAACGCCAGCCATCAAGCCGTCTGCCGAATCCCCGCGTGCAGCAGCGCCGCTGCGCAACGCTGAACGCGAAGGCCGTTGAAAGGAATAAGCCATGAATCGATTGATTACCATTGCCGCTGCGGTATTGCTCGGGCTGTTTGCTTTCTTCCTGTCATTCTTTACCGTTGACGAGAAACACAGCGCCGTTGTTTTCCAGTTTTCCGAAGCCAAGCGCATCATCCAGAAACCGGGCATCTATTTCAAAGTGCCTTTTCTGCAGGAAGTGAAGCGCTTTGACCGTCGCATCCAGACCATTGATGAGTCAACGCCGGCGCGCATCCAGACTTCCGAAAAGATGAACGTGCTGGCCGATACCTACATCAAGTGGCAGATTGCCGATGTGGAGAAGTATTACAAGGCGGTCGGTCTGAACGAACTCAAGGCAACCGAACGCTTGCGTTCTACCGTCAACAAGATGCTGCGCGACGAATTCGGCAAGCGCACAGTCCAGGACGTCATCACCGGAAAACGCGATGAAGTCATGCGCGAGTTGCGCAAGGTGGCTGATGCCGATGCGGAAGCCATTGGCGTGCGCATTGTCGATGTTCGCCTCAAGCGTGTCGAGCTTGAAACAGCCACACTGAATTCGGTCTATGAGCGCATGCGTTCCGAGCGCAAGACTGAAGCAAACAAATTGCGCTCGGAAGGCGCGGCTCAGGCCGACAAGATCCGCGGTGATGCCGACAAGCAGAAGGAAATTGTTCTCGCCGATGCCTACAACAAGGCGCAAAGCATGATGGGTGAGGGTGACGCCAAGGCTGCGGCAATCTATGCCGCCGCCTATGGCAAGAATCCGGAGTTCTATGCCTTTTACAAGAGCATGGATGCCTACAAGGAAAGCTTCGGCAAGAAGAGCGATGTGATGGTGCTTGATCCCAGCTCCGAATTCTTCAAGTACATGAAGAACCCGCGCGCGGGAGGCGCCAAGTGATCGACTCCGCCTGGATGGCGCTGGGGCTGATGCTGGTGTTCGAAGGGATGATGCCCTTCGCGATGCCGGCGCTCTGGCGCAATGCCATGCTCAATCTGGCCGCGCTGCCCGATCGCCAGATCCGGCTGATCGGTCTGGGTGGGCTGCTGGCAGGCTGCGCCGTGGTCATGCTCGCTGCTTGACGATAAAATGATGTTTTGCCCGCGCCATGTCGTGCGCGGGCCTTATTGTGTGTGTCCGAGACAATGCGAAACTGGATTCTTCCCGAGTATATTTCCGACGTTCTTCCTTCCGAAGCACGTCAAATCGAGGCCATGCGCCGCAATTTGCTGGATCTTTTCGCACGCTACGGCTACGAACTGGTGCAGCCGCCGCTGGTCGAGTACGTTGAATCCCTGTTCACGCAGGATGACCGGGCACTGGACCTGAAAACCTTCAAGCTGGTGGATGAACTGACTGGCCGCCAGATGGGCTTGCGCGCCGATATCACGCCGCAGGTAGCACGGATCGATGCCCATCTGCTCAATCGCCAAGGCGTTGCCCGGCTGTGCTATGCCGGTTCGGTGGTAACCACCCGCCCCGACGGCATTCTGGCCACGCGCGAGCCGCGCCAGATTGGAGCCGAGATTTATGGTGTTGCCGGCATTGCTGCCGATGTCGAAATTGTCGAGCTGATGGTAGAAAGCCTCTCGCTGGCTGGTGTTACCGATCTGCGTCTTGAAATCGGTCATCTGGGCCTCTTCAACGCACTGGCCGATGCCGCCGGCCTGCGTGGCGAGTTGCGGGAGCAGGTTTTCGTGGCCCTGCAGCAGAAAGATTCGCCGGGCTTGCGCGAGCTGACGGCAGATCTTTCCGCTGAAGCTGCTGCCGGCCTGCTGGCTCTGGCCAGCTGCTATGGCGATGGCGGCGTTATGGCTGAAGCACGTGCAGCGCTGCCGGCGCTGCCGGCGGTGACCGCTGCGCTTGATACACTGGAGTCGCTGCAGCAGGCACTGGCAGTGCGCGGCATCGAGATCGGTTTCGACCTCTCCGAACTGCACAGCAGCTATTACCATACCGGCCTTGTTTTCAATGCCTACACACCGGGTTTTGCCAATGCGGTGGCCCGTGGCGGCCGCTACGACTCGGTAGGCGAGAAATTCGGCCGCTCGCGTCCTGCCACCGGCTTCAGCCTTGATGTGCGCGCGCTCACGCAACTGCCATTTCCCTCGGTCAAGCCCGGTATTCTTGCTCCTGCCGGTGATGCGCCGGAACTCGTCGCTGCGATTCGCGCGCTGCGCCAGCAGGGCGAAACGGTCATTGTCGATCTGGGGGTGCAGGCGGACGAAGTGGCGTACGACCGCAAGCTGCAGCAGGCGGGAGACCAGTGGCAGGTGATTTCGCTGACTATGGGTTAGCGGAAAACCCTAACAGCAGGTATGATTGCGTTTTTACGGCACGGGAACGCCTTTGATGAGCGTTCCCGTGCCTTGTCTTGTGTAGTGCAAAGAATCAATTGCAACTGAAACGGCATCGAGGTTTTGAATGAGCAGAAACGTCGTCGTGATCGGCACCCAATGGGGCGATGAGGGCAAGGGCAAGATTGTTGACTGGCTGACCGATCACGCCCAGGGTGTGGTGCGCTTCCAGGGCGGTCACAATGCGGGTCACACACTGGTGGTCGGTGGCAAGAAAACCGTACTGCGCCTGATTCCTTCCGGCATCCTGCATGCAGGCAAGGCCTGCTTTATCGGCAACGGCGTTGTGCTTTCGCCCGAAGCCCTGCTGAAGGAAATCGACGAGCTCGACGCTGCCGGCATCGATGTTGCCAGCCGCCTGCGCATTTCCGAAGCGTGTCCGCTGATCCTGCCGTACCACATCGCACTGGATCAGGCGCGCGAAGCCGCCAAGGGCGAGAAGAAAATCGGTACCACCGGTCGCGGCATTGGCCCGGCTTACGAAGACAAGATCGCGCGTCGCTCGATCCGTCTGCAGGATATCTACCATCCGGAGCGTTTTGCCGCCAAGCTGCTGGAAAACCTCGAGTGGTACAACTTCCAGCTGGTGAACTACTTCAAGGCCGAACCGGTTGATTTCCAGAAGGTCTACGACGATACGCTCAAGCACGCCGAGCGCATCCGTCCGATGCTGGCCGACGTGTCGCGCACGCTGTACGACATGAACAAGGCGGGCCGTCCGCTGCTGTTCGAAGGCGCACAAGGCACGCTGCTCGACATCGATCATGGCACTTATCCGTTCGTGACCTCCAGCAACTGTGTGGCCGGTGCCGCAGCGCCCGGCTCAGGTGTTGCGCCGCAGATGCTGCAGTATGTGCTGGGCATCGTGAAGGCCTACACCACTCGCGTGGGTTCCGGTCCGTTCCCGACCGAGCTGTTTGATGATGTCGGCGCTGGTCTGGCCAAGCGTGGCAACGAATTCGGTTCCGTGACCGGCCGTCCGCGTCGCTGTGGCTGGTTTGATGCCGCTGCGCTGAAGCGCTCGATCCAGATCAACGGTGTTTCCGGCCTGTGCGTGACCAAGCTCGACGTAATGGACGGCATCGAAACCATCGAACTGTGCACCGGCTATATGCTCGACGGTGAAAAGATCGATATCCTGCCGGTGGGTGCCGAGCAGATCGCCCGCTGCACGCCGGTCTACGAATCCATGCCGGGCTGGTCCGAGTCCACCTTCGGTGTGAAGAAGTGGGAAGACCTGCCGGAAAACGCCCGCAAGTATCTGGAACGCATTGCCGAAGTCTGCGAAGCCCCGATCGATATCGTTTCGACCGGCCCGGATCGCGAGGAAACCATCGTGCTGCGTCATCCCTACGGCTGCTGATCAGCCCTGGAGTGAGCAACAAAAAACCCGCCTTGGCGGGTTTTTTGTTGTCCGGAATAAATGCTATTTTGGCGGGTATGTGGCTGCAGCGTTTTCAAATGAATGGCTGCATGGCCATACCCTTACTTTTTCAGCAGGTCGCGAATTTCGCGCAGCAGTTCGATGTCTTCCGGAGTGGCAACTGGCGCTTCCGGTGCCGGCGCTTCTTCGCGCTTGAGTTTGTTCATCGCCTTGACGACCAGAAATATGGCAAAGGCCACGATGATGAAGCTGATCAGCGTGTTGATGAACATGCCGATGTTCATGGTAACCGCGCCGGCGTCCTGTGCAGCTTTCAATGTGGCGTAGGGGCCGGCGACCTTGCCCTCCGCGAGCGTGACGAACAGATTGGCAAAATCCACCTTGCCGATGATGAAGCCCAGCGGCGGCATGATCACGTCTTTCACCAGAGAGTCGACAATCTTGCCGAATGCCGCGCCGATCACGACACCGACGGCCAGATCGATCACATTGCCACGCATGGCGAATTCGCGAAATTCCTTGAACATCCTGTAAATCTCCTGCAAATGGATAAAACAGTGCTGGGAAGTGCTGCTGCCAGCGTTTATAAAGCCCAAGTACACCAGCATTGCCGCTGCTTGGCAAGCAATGCCAGTTGCAGCTTCTTTCTCCACCGGACCCGGAGCTCCCCATGACCCTGACGCATTACAAAGTGATCGCCACGAGTTGCCACCGCATGCTCGGCAATCTGGCCGCCATTCTCGACAAGGCCGAGGCATGGGCTGTCGAGCGCAAGATCGATCCGCAGGTGCTGCTGCAAAGCCGGCTGGCACCCGATATGTACCCGCTGCTGCGCCAGGTGCAGATTGCGTCGGACGTGAGCAAGGGCGCGCTGGCGCGCCTGTCCGGGCAGACGGCGCCGAGCTTTGCCGATGATGAAAAAACGTTTCCCGAGCTGCAGGAACGCATCCGCCGCACGCAGGCCTATCTGGAAAGTTTCCGCCCGGACGATCTGGCAGAGGTCGGCCAGAAATCGATCACGCTGCCCTGGCTGCCCGATCAGCCCCTGCAGGGAGATTTCTACCTGCTGCACTTCGCGCTTCCCAACCTGTACTTCCACGTGAGCATGGCTTACGCCATCCTGCGTCACAACGGCGTGCCACTGGGCAAGGGCGATTTTCTGGGTGACCTTAATCATTGAGGGTATATGCCCATGGCCATTTCTGGTGAATGGCTATGGGTGCATACGTGTACAAGTATGATCTGCGGCCAAGCCGCTGCCTGACCGTGCTCTAGTTTTCGAGCCGGCCGTGGGTCAGCTTCAGCGTCCGGTCACAGCGTGCGGCGAGTTCGTTATCGTGCGTGACGATCACGATGCCGCTGCCGAGATCGCGCGCCAGGTCGAGCATCAGGGCAAAGACGCTATCGGCCGTGTCGCGGTCGAGGTTGCCGGTGGGCTCGTCGGCCAGCACGCAGGCCGGCTGTGTGACCAGTGCGCGGGCAATGGCCGCGCGCTGGCGCTCGCCACCGGACAGCTCGCCCGGCTTGTGGTGCGTGCGTGACGCCAGCCCCACTTTTTCCAGCATCGCTTCGGCCTGCTCGAGCGCCGCTTTGCGCGGCATGCGGCGGATGAAGAGCGGCATCGCCACATTTTCCGCAGCGGTAAATTCGGGCAGCAGGTGATGGAACTGGTAAACGAAGCCGAGGTGGCGGTTGCGCAGATCGCCACGGCGTCGGCTATCGAGCGCAAACGGATTTTGCCCGAGCAGGCTGACGCTGCCGGCATCGGGCTGGTCAAGTGCACCCAGGCAGTGCAGCAGGGTGGATTTGCCCGAGCCGGAAGCACCGACAATCGCCACGATCTCGCCGCGCTGCAGGCTGAAATCGACATCGTGCAGAACGGGCGTGGCCAGCTTGCCGCTCTGGTAGGTTCTGCCCAGTCCCTGCGCACTCAGAATGAGTTCGCCAGAAGGCTGTTCGCTTGTGTGGAGGGCGGAATTATTCATAGCGCAGTGCCTCGGCCGGATTGATGCGCGCGGCGCGCCAGCTCGGGTAAACGGTAGCCAGCAGTGCCAGCAGCAGGGAAATGATCGCGATGCTCACGACATCGCCCGGAATTACGCGCGAGGGCAGCTCGGTAATCAGGTAGACATCGGCCGAGAGGATGCGGGCACCAATCAGGCGTTCGATCTGCGGCACGATGACGCCGATGTTTTTCGCCACCAGTACGCCACCGATTACGCCGGCGGCTGTGCCGACAAAGCCCGAAATCGCGCCCTGGATCATGAAAATGCGCAGGATGCTGCCGGGCGATGCGCCCAGTGTGCGCAGGATGGCAATATCGGCCTGCTTGTCGGTCACCAGCATGACCAGTGTGGAAACCAGATTGAAGGCAGCAACGGCGACGATCAGCGTCAGGATGATGAACATCATGCGCTTTTCGATTTCGACCGCACGGAAGTAGGTGGGGTTTTCGTGCGTCCAGTCATTCACATAGAGATTGGGCAGCTCGACGTTGATTTTCGGTGCCAGCTGGCGTGCCAGCATGATGTCGGACAGTTTGACGTGCACGCCGCTGACCGCGTCGCCCATGCGGAACAGGCGCTGCGCATCCTGGATGTTGAGCAGCGCCAGCCCGGCGTCGTAGGGATAGTAATCAGCCTTGAATACGCCAACCACCTTGAACTGCTTGAGGCGCGGAATCATGCCTGCCGGCGTAACCTGGCCCTGCGGTGTGATCAGCGTGACCTTGTCGCCCAGATTCACGCCCAGCTCGCGCGCCATTTCCCAGCCCAGCACGATGTTGAATTCGCCGGCTTTCAAGTCATCAAGTTTGCCGATCTCCATTTTCTGCGGAATCTCGCTCACTGCCGCTTCATGCTGCGGATCGACACCGCGCACCAGCGTACCCTTGACCTGCTCGCCGCTGGTCAGCAGGCCCTGGCCCAGCACGAAGGGTGCGCTGCCCAGTACCTGATCATGCCGGCTGGCGATGTCGGCGGCGTGTTCCCAGTCATACAGCTGGCCATCCGGTGCGGCAATCGTCATGTGGGCGGTCATGCCGAGGATGCGGTTGCGCACTTCCTCCTGAAAGCCGTTCATGACCGAGAGCACGATGATCAGCGCGGCGACGCCAAGCGCGATGCCGAGAATGGATACCAGCGAAATGAAGGAGATGAAGCCGTTGCGGCGTTTGGCGCGCGTATAGCGCAGGCCGAGGAGGAGTTCGAACATGGCAGAGTCGGTTTTACTTGCGGCCGGATTGGATCGCGAGCGCGCAGTTTACCATTGTGCAGCGCAGGAAAGGCCGACATTTGCACACTGGCATGTGCCAGCGCGGCTCAGAACCTGTTCATGATCTTTTCACGTCAGCGCCGGCCCGTAAAACGGTCAGGCACACGGCGTACGACGCAGCCAATAACGCGTTATTGGCAAGGAGTGCAACACAGTGAATGACCGTTTTACGGGCCGGCCCTTCGGGTTCATGGCCTTGCCGACAGATCACCGCGTTACGTGCCGCTTGTGGTGCTTGCACCACGGCGCGACCCGCGCCTTGTGCTTTGCCGGCACCGCCATGAACGCTGGCGCGAAAAGATCATGAACAGGTTCTCAGAGGCTGAGCAGCGACTGCTCGCGGCTGGACGGCGTGGCGTGCATCAGGCCCTGCTCGACCAGCTCGTCGAGCAGGAAGGCGAAATCGGTGCCGCCGCTGCCATTGGGCGTCGAGGTGAAAACGTCGGTGCCGGCGCCGATGGCCTCGATGATGTCGATGTTCTCGTGAATGCGCGTCTGCAGCACTTCGCCGGGGTAGTGGCGATTGAGCTGCTGCAGGATTTTCTGCGAGGTGGGCGAATTGGTCTGGTAGCGGTTCAGCAGATAGCGACGCGGCACGCGCGGCTGGAATTTCTCGAGACCGGCCAGCGTATTGTCGAGCAGGTGCGCGCCGTTGAGTGCCAGATATTCGGCAGCAACAGGAATCAGCACCATGTCGGCGGCGAGCAGTGCGGAAAAGGCCAGCACCCCCAGCATCGGGCTGCAGTCGATGATGATGGGAATGTCGCTGCCGGCCAGCATTTCGGCTTCCAGTGCCAGCTTGAGGCGCCAGAGGTTGTCGCGATGCCGGCTGACCTGTGCGTCGATGCGCGAGAGCTCAATGTGCGAGGGGATGAAGTGGACATGGCGATCCAGCGGCCGGGCCAGATCAAGCAGCTGCGTGGTGCCCTGGTAAAAGGTGTAGATCGATTCGCTGACCTTGGTCTGCGGGCGCCATACCGAGGTCAGGTGCGCTTGCGGGTCCAGATCGATGACGATGGTTTCCACGCCATTGCGCGCCAGTGCTGCAGCCAGATGCACCGTTACGGTGGTTTTTCCCACCCCGCCTTTCTGGTTGAATACGGCAATGACGCTCATGAGCCGGCTCCGCAAAACGTGAAAGTGCAACCTTAGAGCAAACCGGCCCTGCCGACTAGTCCCGGCGCTGGCTGGCGTGGCAAGTGTGCATCGCTGCGCGGCATGTCCCGGATTGAATGCTTTTGGGGGGGCAAAGCCTGGGCTACAATCCCGCCTCTTTTGCATACACATCAGGATTGCCATGCTGCCCTCGATTGCCCAGCGCCTTGCCGGTGAACTGGCCTGCCGCGAAGCCCAGGTCAACGCCGCAGTACAACTGCTCGACGAAGGCGCTACCGTGCCCTTCATCGCCCGCTACCGCAAGGAAGTCACCGGCGGGCTGGATGACACGCAGCTGCGCAATCTGGCCGAGCGCCTGGTCTACCTGCGCGAGCTGGAAGACCGCCGCGCCAGCATCCTTGCCAGCATCGCGGAGCAGGGTAAGCTGACACCCGCGCTGGAATTCGACGTGAAAATGGCCGAGAACAAGCAGCGTCTCGAAGACCTTTACCTGCCCTACAAGCAGAAGCGCCGTACCCGTGCCCAGATCGCGCGCGAAGCCGGCCTGCAGCCGCTGGCCGACCTCTTGCTGGCCGAGCCGTCGCGCGATCCGCAAGCCGAGGCGGCGGCCTTTATCAACGATCAGATTGCTGACGAGAAGGCCGCGCTCGATGGTGCGCGCGCCATCCTGATCGAGCAGTTTTCCGAGAACGCCGCGTTGCTGGAAAAACTGCGCGCGACATTGCGCGAACGCGCGGAGCTGGTCAGCCGCGTCGTTGAAGGCAAGGAGAACGAGGGCGCCAAATTTGCCGATTACTTTGCCCACCACGAGCCGCTGGCCCGCGTACCTTCGCATCGCCTGCTGGCCATGCTGCGCGGGCGCAACGAAGGGGTGCTGAGCCTGGCTCTGGCATTGCCGGAAGAAATCGAAGCGCCGCTGCCGGTCAGCCCGATGGAGGTGACGATTTCCGAGACGGTTGGCGTGAAAAACGCGGGCCGCCCTGCCGACAAATGGCTGTCGGACACCGTGCGCCTGTGCTGGCGTGCCAAGCTCGCGGTGAGCCTGGAAACCGAATTGCTGGGCGAATTGCGCGAGGCCGCTGAAGAAGAGGCCATCCGTGTTTTCGGTGCCAATCTGAAAGACTTGCTGCTGGCCGCTCCCGCCGGACCGCGCGCGACGCTGGGGCTGGACCCGGGCCTGCGTACCGGTGTGAAGGTGGCCGTGGTCGATGCCACCGGCAAGCTGCTGGATACTGCCACCATCTACCCGCACGAGCCACGCCGCGAATGGGATAAATCGCTGGCGGTGCTTGCCGCGCTCGTTATCAAGCACCAGGTCGAGCTGGTTGCCATCGGCAACGGTACGGCGAGCCGCGAAACCGACCAGCTGGCAGCTGAGCTGGTGAAGGCCGCTGGCGGCAAGCTGCAGAAGATCGTTGTATCGGAGGCCGGTGCCTCGGTGTATTCGGCGTCCGAGCTTGCCGCGAAGGAATTTCCCGAGCTGGATGTATCGCTGCGCGGCGCAGTGTCGATTGCCCGCCGCCTGCAGGACCCGCTCGCCGAGCTGGTGAAAATTGACCCGAAATCGATCGGTGTAGGCCAGTACCAGCATGACGTGAACCAGACCCGTCTTGCGCGCAATCTCGATGCCACTGTCGAGGATTGCGTGAACGCCGTGGGGGTGGATGTGAACATGGCGTCTGCCGCGCTGCTGACGCGTGTTTCCGGGCTCAACCCGACGCTGGCCGAAAATATCGTCGCCTACCGTGACGAGAATGGCGCGTTTGCCAGCCGCAGCGAGCTGAAAAAAGTGCCGCGCCTGGGCGACAAGACCTTCGAGCAGGCAGCGGGCTTTTTGCGCATCATGAATGGCAAGAACCCGCTTGATGCGTCGGCGGTGCACCCGGAAGCCTATCCGGTGGTCGAGAAAATCCTCGCGAAAGTGCAGAAGGATGCCCGCGCGCTGATCGGTGACAGCAGCACGCTGAAAAGCCTGAATGCCTCTGATTTCACCGACGAGCGCTTCGGCCTGCCCACAGTCAAGGACATTCTCGCCGAGCTCGACAAGCCTGGCCGCGACCCGCGCCCCGAGTTCAAGACCGCGACGTTCACCGAGGGCGTCGAGGACATCAAGGATCTCAAGCCCGGCATGGTCATGGAGGGCGTGGTAACCAACGTCGCCAATTTTGGAGCCTTTGTCGACATCGGCGTACACCAGGATGGCCTTGTCCATGTTTCGGTGCTGTCGAACAGGTTCGTCAAGGACCCGCGCGAGGTGGTGAAAGCTGGGCAGGTAGTGAAGGTGAAAGTGGTCGAAGTCGATGTACCGCGCAAGCGCATCGCGCTGACCATGCGCCTGGGCGACGATGTTGCGCCGGCAAAGGAGAGCGGCAAGCCCGGCGCTTCTCGCAACGACGTACGCCGCCAGCAGGCTGGCCAGCAGCGCCATTCCGAGCCGCAGGGCGCGATGGCTTCAGCGCTCGCAGGGCTGAAACTGCGCAAGTGATCCGTTGCGCGGCGTGCCGTTCATGCAACGGCTACGCTGCGCAGGTGCAGCAAGTCCTGCCGGCAGGTTTATCATGATGCTTCCGAATACGTCGCCTGCCGGCCGGATCGATGAGCGAGTCAATGAATGTCCTGTTCCGTTTTCACATCGTCCGCATTCACGGCGATGTGATCGAAGCCACGTTGCTCGGATCCGATCCCGACAGCGTGCTGGCCGACTATATTCGGCAGCAGGATCTTCCGCCCAATGCCCGCAATTATCTCGCGGTGCGCCGGGCGGGGCGGCAGGTGGAATTCGAGCGGCATGGCTATCGTTTTCGCCTGCTGGCCGATTGCAGCCAGGATGCCTCGCACAGTACGGAAAACACGCTGATCCGCATTGCGCTCGACCGCTTCCGGCGCCTGACCCACGATGAAGAAACCGCACGCAATGTGTTCGAGGGCTTGCCGATTTACCACCCGGCCGTGGCTTTCTGTGCCGATGCCGGCCGTGTGCTGGCCATGCTCGACGAACTGCTGGCGCACTACCAGCGCAAGGGCGTGTGGAAATTCGAGCTGAGTGCGGTAGAGAGTCAGGGCTGAGGTGCGTGCGCTGATCTTGGGGTATCGGTCCATGGCCTTTTTGAAGCAAGGGGCTATGGCTCGATACATCATCATGTATCTGCCTGGCCGGTTTGCCGGGGCTTCTGCGCGGGCTTCGCTGCCAGGTTTCCTGGTCTTGCCCTTGCCATCGAGATTGGCGCTACGAAACAGGGGGCAGACCATGATTTTTGGCTATTGCATCCGTACCAAATTTGCATGGCCTTTGATTTGCCGGGCAGCGAAAACCCGGTTCGTTCCCTGTTTTTCACAAGTCATGGCAGCCCAATCAATGAATAGAATCCAATTGTTCGAGAAAGCGCTCGCAGAATCAAAACTGGCATTGCAGCGGGCTCCCTATATGTTTCCATTGCAGTCCGTAATTGACCAACTTCAGTATCTGGTAGATTTGGAGAATGGAAAAGCTACGGACTTTGCCCAGCTGAGCAACATGATGCTTGGGAAAATTGCAGCGCTCGACATTGATAACTTTGATCATGAACTTTCCGACTTGCTGCATGAAGTAGCAAGCGAAGCTATGAAAATGCAGCGATGACTGACGTGAAAATATCCAACTGCTTTTCAATATGGCCGCAAGTGGGGTCCTCCTTTAAGCCTTGATCATGAAATTCAACGACACCTGCTTTTCAAGAGAGCATGGCTATTCCATCGGTCAGGAAACCGACTCGGGGCAGTACTATCTCTCAATTCCTGTGAGCAATGGCCTGGTCGATTACGAAGAGTATTATGCGCTCAGCCGGGAACAATACCAGCAGTTTCAGAATGATGCCGTGCAAGCGATTGCCTTTGCCGATGCGTGTCGACAGCGCTTGCAGGACACCTTGCTGATCATGAAGCCGGGGCCGAAACGCGGCGAGCCCATTTCCTATGGGTGACACAAGTCATTTTCCTGGATGCGAATACCGTGGTCTTCCCCTGTTTTTCAATGCTGTCAAAATGACAATGTGCGATAGAGGCGTTAATTCTTTGCTCGGCTCGCAATGGAAGTACCGCGTCGATGATCTCGATGAGTATGCTTAATCGGTACCCGAAGCCGAGCGCGCCAATACCAAGATGAACACAGAACTGAAACGCTGCAAATAGGAGACTGACATGGAGCAGTGGCTTGATAGTTTTTACAATTTCAAGGGCTTTGGCCCGGCAACTCTGAGTCAACCGGTGACTGACGATGTCATCGCGCAGTATCGCGGCAAGCTGCCCAATACAGTATTGCAGCTATGGCAACTGTACGGTTGGAGTGCATGGGGCAATGGTCGCTTGTGGCTAGTTAACCCCGCCGACTGGGACGAGGACATGGAACTGTTCCTCGAACCGACCGGCCTCTTGGAGCAGGACGCCTGGCACGTGCTCGCGCGCAGTGCCTTTGGTGATTTTTACCTGTGGGGGGAAAAGAGTGGGCCAGCTGTGCGGGTTAAATGCAATTATGGACAAATTTACCCTGATGACTGCAGCGCAGACATCGCAGAAATTGGCATGGAACGTGTTGCTCAGCTCTGGTTCCGTACTCTGAGTTACAGTTACTGCGACCAGAAAGACGAGCACGGCCAAAACGGCGGGTTTGACTATGCGCTAAAGCACCTCGGACCGCTGGATCACGATATGCTCTATGGTTTTGTTCCGGCGCTGGCGCTCGGCGGGCCGCTGAAATTCGAGAACCTGCAAAAGCTCAACGCACACGTGCATCTGCAAATTCTTGCATCGCTGGCCGAGCCGGAAATGATGCTCGACATCGGCAAGGTGGCAGGCATCAAATAAGCGCCTTCATTACTCATTAGCGGGACCATCGTTGCCTGCCAGGGAGAGAAGCAAGCAAACGCCGCTGATTTGCAGTGCCGCGAAATAGGGGACAGGCCATGGTTTCTTGCCAAAGTACCCGTGCTTGGTTTTTTGGCATGCGATGTACTAGGCAGCAAAACCGTTGTTATTTTTTGTATTGCGCTCGACCGCTTCCTGCGCCGGCGGCGTGCTGGTGATGCTTGACGAACTGCTGGCGCACTACCAGCGCAAGGGTATGTGGATATTCGCGCTGGTGCGGTAGTGGGTCAGGGCTGAGAGGGAGGGGCTGATCTTCGGGTATCGGCCCATGGCCTTTTTAGAGAAAGGCTCATGGACCGATACATCATCATGTATAAACTTGGCCGGTTTACCAGAGCTTCTGCACCGGTTTCGCTACCGGTTTCTTTGCGGGGGCTTTAGCTTTGGTCTCCAGGTCAGCCCCGCTGGCGTACGCCGCCTTGATGTCGTCGGCCAGCTGCAGCACGGCCGTCGCATACAGCGTGCTCTTGTTGTAGCGAGTGATGACGTAGAAATTGTTGTAGCCCAGATAGTGGCTGGTCACGCCCGGCTCGGTTTCCAGCGCGAAATACACCGCTTTTTCACGGGTATCCTGTTCGGTGAGCGGCTGCACACCTTTCTCCATCAGCTCGGCAACCGTGTATTTCAGGTTGAATTTTTCCGCCAGCAGCGGCTCGGCATCGCCATTGAAATTCACCGGGGCGTAAGCCGACTTGCCCTGCTGCCAGCCGTGTTCCTTCAGGTAATTGGCTGTGCTCGCCAGCGCATCGCCCGGGTTTTTCCAGATGTCATGGTGGCCATCCTTGTCCCAGTCCTGCGCGAAGTTGCGGAAGGACGAGGGCATGAATTGCGGCCAGCCCATGGCGCCGGCGTACGAGCCCTTGAATACCAGCGGGTCCCAGCCTTCCGCGCGGGCCAGCAGCAGGAATTCGGTCAGCTCGCGGCGGAAATACTCTGCACGGCGCGGGTAATCAAACGCGACCGTCGAGAGCACGTCGATCACGCGGAAGCTGCCCTGGTTTTTGCCGTAGCCCGTTTCCACATTCAGGATCGCAAGGATGACTTCCGGCTCGACCTGATAGGCTTTGCTGATTTTCTCGATCAGCGGCGCGTTGGCGCGCCAGAATTTGGCGCCGGAAATCGCCCGGCCCTGGGTGACGAAATTCGGGCGGAATTCATACCAGGGCTTCGAGGTGGACGGGCGGTCAAAAAAGTTCAGGATGTTCGGTTTCGGGGTGACCTGCAGAAACAGCGTGTCGAGTTCCGCGCGGTTGAAGCCGTATTGCGCGCTGATTTCATCGAGATAGACTTTGACATCGTCGCGGGCGACGAGGGCTTCGTCGGCCTGCGCTGCCGAGGTGGCGAGGAGGGCGGCGATGCCAAGAGTGCGGATGAGTTTTTTCATTGTTCTCATGAATGGCTGCTTTGTATGGAAAGGGCGCTCGACAGCAGTCGGGCGGTAATGTCGACAATCGGAATCACGCGGTCATACGCCATGCGGGTGGGGCCGATCACGCCGAGCGTGCCGACCACATTGCCGTTCACATGGTAGGGCGCCGTGATCACCGAGCATTCGTCCAGGGGCGCAAGGCCGGATTCGCCGCCGATGTAGATCTGGATGCCGTCGGCACGGTAGCCCTGGTCGAGCAATTGCAGCAGGGCGGTTTTCTGCTCGAAGAGTTCGAGCAATTGCCGCACGCGGCTGACGTTGGCTGAGAGTTCGCTCACGCCGAGAAGTTGCAGTTCACCCGAGACCAGTACGGTTTCGCCTTGTACGGCGCTGCTGCTGCCGACTTCAACGGCCGCATTCATCAGCGCGACGATATCGCCCTTGAGGCGTAGCAGCTCGCGCTGTACCAGCGTGACCAGCTCGGAAAGCGTGTGCCCGGCACTGTGCTGGGTGAGGAAATTGCCGGCTTCCAGCAGCTCGACGGCGCTGAAGTTGCGCTCGGTGTGCAGGATGCGGTTCTGCACGCTGCCGTC
The DNA here is from genome assembly GCF_000430805.1 of Chitinilyticum aquatile DSM 21506. Lineage (GTDB taxonomy): Bacteria > Pseudomonadota > Gammaproteobacteria > Burkholderiales > Chitinibacteraceae > Chitinilyticum > Chitinilyticum aquatile. The sequence goes on from NZ_AUMS01000001.1 coordinate 212,229, forward strand.
GCTCGTGACCAGAATCAGCAGCACGCGGCGGTCCGAGAGCGGCAGGAATTCGACATGCTTGAGCGTCAGCTCCTGCCGGCGTGGCGTGAGCACCACACCGGCAAACTGCGTGAGCTGCGACAGCAGCTGCGAAGCCGCTTCGATGCTGTGTTGCGGTGTATCCGTTGGCAGTGGCGAGGTGGCTGGCGCTTCGCGCGACAGGGTCTGGCTGGCGAGCAGCGTATCCACGAAAAAGCGGTAGCCGCGCGGTGTCGGGATACGGCCGGCGGAGGTGTGCGGGCTGGCGATGAAGCCGAGGTCCTCCAGCTCCGCCATGATGTTGCGGATGGTCGCGGGACTGACGTCGAGCCCGGAATGCTGCGAAAGGGTTTTCGAGCCGACAGGCTGCCCTTCCGAGACATAGCGCTCGATCAGGGTGCGAAGCAGGATTTGTGCACGTTCGTTCATCATGGCGCTGGATTTTAACCGGTCATGTGTGTTTAATTGCGGGCAATGACCCGCGATTACAAGACATGGAAAGTTTGTTCAAAACGGTAGCCCTCGTCGGACGCCTTGCCACCCCCGCTCTGGGCGAACCCCTGCGCCAGCTTGCCACGCTGCTGCAGCGGCGCGGCGTGCATGTGCTGCTGGAAGCGCAGGTCGCCAGTGAACACGGCATTACCCAGTTCGAGCGTGTCGGGCGCGATGCCATTGGCCAGCTTTCGGATGCCATCATCGTCATGGGCGGCGATGGCACCATGCTGTCGGTCGCGCGGCTGGTGGCGCCCTGCAATATTCCGCTGATCGGCATCAACCAGGGCCGGCTCGGTTTCATGACCGACATCCCGCTGCACGACATGGAAGCCATCGTGCCGCGCATCCTTGGTGGCGAGTATATACCCGAGCAGCGTATTCTGCTGGAAACAAGGGTTCTCAGGGGCTCCAGCGAGATACATCGCTCGCTGGCCTTCAATGATGTGGTATTCAGCCGCGGCTCGATCGGTTCGATGATCGAATTCGAAATCTTCATCGACCAGCAGTTTGTCTACAGCCAGCGCTCCGATGGCCTGATCGTGTCTACTCCGACCGGCTCGACCGCCTACGCACTCGCCTCGGGCGGCCCCATCCTGCATCCCACCGTGCCGGCAATTTCACTGGTGCCGATCTGCCCGCAGTCGCTCTCGAACCGGCCGATCGTGGTCAGCGATACGGCCGAAGTCGCCTTCCTGCTGACCCGCGGCCAGGATTCGCGCGTGTATTTCGACAACCAGAGCGACTGCGAAATCCGCGAAATGGATCGCGTGATCATCCGCCGCTACCCGAACACGCTGACGATCCTTCATCCATTGGGTTACAACTACTACGACATGCTCCGCGCCAAGCTGCGCTGGGGTGAAAAGTTGCTGTGATTTCTTCGTTTCGGCCGCACTGCCGTCATTTGTGATGGCGCCAGCAGCCATTCCAGGCCTCAAGAATCTTCAGGAAAATCCACATGCTGCATTCCCTGCATCTGCGTGATTTCGTCATCGTTCGCGAGCTGGCACTGGATTTCAGTGCCGGCCTTTCGGTCCTGACCGGTGAAACCGGCGCTGGCAAGTCCATCCTCATTGACGCGCTGGGCCTGTTGCTCGGCGAGCGGGCCGAGGCCGGGATGGTGCGGCAGGGGGCCGAGCGAACTGAGTTGAATGCGGTATTCGTGACGGCAGCGCTGCCGCAAGTAGAGGAATGGCTGGCGGCTGAATCGCTGCAGGGCGATGACGGTGATCTGCTGCTGCGCCGCGTGATCGACGCGGCGGGGAAAAGCCGCGCCTGGATCAATGGCACGCCGGCGACGCTGGCGCAGCTTAAAAATCTGGGCGAGCTGCTGGTCGACATTCACGGCCAGCATGCGCACCAGTCGCTGCTGCGCGCAGATGCGCAGCGCGCCCTGCTGGATGACTACGCGCAGGCGAGCGAACTGGCGCGCAGCGTGCGCGAGCAGTATCGCCACTGGCAGGCGCTGGCCGGCGAGTTGCAGGATGCCGAACAGAATCGCGCGGCTTTCGAGGCCGAATGCGAGCGCCTGCAATGGCAGATCGACGAAGTCGCGGCGCTGAATCTGGCAGAAGACGAATGGCCGGAACTTCAGGCCGAGCACAAGCGTCTGCACCACGCCGCCAGCCTGATCGAAGGTGTGCAGGGTGGCCTGACGGTGCTGGCTGATGGCGACGAGAACTGCCAGAGCTGGCTTGCCAGTGTGCAGCATCAGCTCGCCGGGCTGGCCGATTACGATGCGGGAATCAACGAAACGCTGGAGCTGCTGGAAGGTGCCGAGGCGCAACTGGCCGACGCCATTCACGCACTCAGGCACTACGCTGACCGGCTGGAGCTGGACCCGGCGCGGCTGGCCGAGGTTGAAGCGCGGCTTGATGCAGTGTTCCGGACCGCCCGCAAATTCCGTCTGCCACCGGAGGCGCTACCGGCACAGTTGCAGGAATGGCAGCAGCGCCTCTCGGAGCTCGGCGGCACGGGCGGGCTGGAAGGGCTGCAGGCCCGTGTCGAGCAGGCCGAGGCAGCTTTCCGCCAGCAGGCCGCCCAGCTGTCCGCCGCACGCGGCAAGGCAGCGGGCGAGCTGGAGATGGCAGTCAATGCGCAATTGCCCGAGCTGGCACTCGGCTCTTCGCGCTTTGCCATCACGCTGCTGCCGCTTGAGGCACCGGCGGCGTTCGGTCTTGAGCAGGTCGAGCTGCAGGTCGCCAATCACCCCAGCGCACCCTTGCGTGCATTGGCCAAAGTGGCGTCCGGTGGCGAACTGTCGCGCATTTCGCTGGCGCTGCAGGTGGTGACCAGCAAGGTGGCCGCAGTGCCCACGCTGATTTTTGACGAAGTGGATGTCGGCATCGGTGGCAAGGTCGCCGAAATCGTCGGTCGCCGCCTGCGCGAGCTGGGTGAGTCGCGGCAGGTGCTGTGCATCACCCATCTGCCGCAGGTTGCCGCGTGTGGCCACCAGCATCTGCAGGTCAGCAAGACCAGCGACGAGGCTGGCGTGGTCAGCGCCATCACGGTGCTTGATCGGTCCGAGCGCGTCGCCGAAATCGCCCGCATGCTTGGCGGCGTCACCATTACCGAAACCACACGCCAGCATGCCGAAGAAATGCTGGGTATTGCCTGATGGCCCTTTTTGCAGAAGGGTTATGGCTGTATACCCCGGTTTTATGAGCAGGGAGCGTGATGCCTGATTCGTTTACCTCTGCCGATCAAGCCTTCATGGCCATGGCGCTCGCTGCCGCCGATGAGGCTGCCCGCGCAGGCGAAGTGCCGGTTGGCGCCGTGCTGGTCAAGGATGGTGAAGTGCTGGCCATCGCGCACAATCAGCCCATCGGCCTTTCCGACCCGAGCGCACACGCGGAAATGCTGACGCTGCGGGCGGCAGCCGCGCGGCTGGGCAACTACCGGCTCGATGACAGTACGCTCTATGTGACGCTGGAACCCTGCCCGATGTGTGCTGGCGCCATTCTGCATGCCAGGGTTGCCCGCGTGGTTTTTGCCGCCCGCGATGCCAAGACCGGCGCGGCCGGCAGCGTACTGAACCTGTTTTCCAACCGCCAGCTCAACCATCACACGCATGTGGAAGGCGGCTGCTGCGCTGATGTGGCTGCCGGGCAGCTGGGCGCCTTCTTTTCCGGCCGGCGCGTGCGCCGCAGCGAGGGCACCGATGCCACCGATGTCACGCCGCCCGCTGGCCATTCTGACGAGGAATACCATGAACAATGAACTGCAAATCGTCGATCTGTGTGAGGGCGACGGCAAGGCCGCCGTGAAAGGCGCGCTGATCACCACGCACTACACGGGCTATCTGGAAGACGGCACGGTCTTCGATTCGTCGCACCAGCGCGGCAAGCCTTTCCAGTGCGTGATCGGCACCGGGCGGGTGATCAAGGGCTGGGATCAGGGGCTGATGGGCATGAAGGCCGGCGGCAAACGCAAGTTGTTTGTGCCGGCCCACCTGGCCTATGGCGAGCGCCAGATCGGTGAACACATCAAGCCGAACTCGAACCTGACCTTCGAGATCGAACTGCTGGAAGTTCTCACGCGCGACGACTGATTCCCGTCAGGGATGCCGGGGTCACCTTGTTACTTACTGCCCATCCAGAATCGCGCGCTGGTAGAGCGGCTGGATCGGGCGGGCATTCATGCTGAATTCGTGCTGGAATTTCGCCAGCTGTTTTTTCGAGATGGCCACCGGGGTTTTCAGGATGAACCAGCGTACGCCTTCGCTGCAGGGCGGGGTGGTCAGCGAGCCCATCAGCGTCCAGTAGCGCTGGTCACGCGGCAGAATGTCGCTCGGCGTGTATGTCTTGTCCTCGAAACGCATTGACACATTGTGCTCTGCCGGCAGTTTTTCCCACAGTACGTCGAAAAGCGGATTGCTGGCGGTGCCCTGGGTCAGGAAAACGGCGACGACGGCCAGCTGACCCGCGTCATTCTTGTGTACCAGATGCGCCACCATCGGATAACGCTTGCCGCCGACCGCTTCTTCGCTGGGCGTGTGGAAGTGGAATTGCAGCAGCTGGTAACGGTCACCGCCGACCTCGAGAAAACTGCCGGGATCGACGCCATGCTGGATGGTGTGCCCGTTGTTGAGCACACTGAGCTTGGTCGGGCGGTACTGGAAGACCAGCGGGTCGAGCGCCAGCGCATAGGTGGTCCGCACATCGATGGGCGACTGCTGCTGGCCGGTGGCGCACAGCGCATTGGCGGGGTCGAGTTTGGCCCAGTTTTCCGGCCCGCCCGCACCTTCGTAACCCCAGTGCACGGCGCCGCCATGCGGGTCGGCTGAGTGGGTTTTGGCCTTGCTGTGAGTGGCCGCTTTCTTCGGTGCCTTGGACGTGGCATGCGGGTCACTGGCCACGGCGGAGGGTGTGATGGCCAGGCTGGCAAGGCAGAGACAAAGGGGAATGGACAACAGGCGTGGCAGCATGATGGGGAGGTCGCGGGAAGGTGATAAGCCGAGCTTAGTGCGCCGGGGGGAAAACACAAGCACATGCCGGTATAATCGCTTTTTTTCCGACCGGTCTGTGGTCTCATGAGCGATATTTCCGCCTCCGGCGTGATCTGGCAGGGATGCATTCCCCTGGCGTGGCACCTCCGCCGTCCCTTGCAGCGCAGCAGCCGCGAAGTGAACGCATACCTGCATGTCCTGCACGAGTACGAACAGAATGTGCAGCATGCGGAAGGGCAGCAGGCGCTGCATGCCAAGCTGGATCTGGCGCTGGCCTGGCTGGCACGCTGCCAGATTGGCGAGTTGCCGCCGCCGCATGAAGCGGAGCTGGGCCTGACTGCCGCCAGCTGGCTGCAGCATGACGCCATTGCAGCGGATACGCCGGGAGTTCTGGCCTTCAGCATGTCCGGCGAGCTGCCCTGCCTGCTCGAATTCGATGCCCGCATCACGGACTGCCAGCCAGCGGGTATGCAGTTTCGCATCAGTGCCGCCCTGGAATTTGCCAGCGAAGAGCAGGAAGAAGCCTTCTCGCGCCTCATCTTCGGGCGGCACCGGCAATTGATCCGCCAGCAGCGCGGGAGCAAGGCATGAGCATGACCGTACCGGCTGCCTGGCAGCCCCTGCTGGCCGACTATCTGGCCAATCCGGCATGGTTGCGCCTGCAGTCCTTTCTGGAATCCGAAACGGCCGCCGGCAAGACGATCTATCCGCCGCAGGCGCAGCGTCTGGCCGCGCTCGAAGCCCTGGCACCGGAAGACGTGCGGGTGGTGATTCTCGGCCAGGACCCCTATCACGGTGCCGGCGAGGCGCATGGCTTGAGCTTCTCGGTGCCGCATGGCGTGCGGATGCCGCCGTCATTGCGCAATATCTGGCAGGAAATCGCGCGCGACCTCGGGGTGACTCCGCCGCAGCACGGCAATCTCGCCGGCTGGGCAAGGCAGGGCGTGCTGCTGCTCAATAGCGTGCTGACGGTGGAAGCCGATTGCGCCGCATCGCACGCGAAAAAAGGCTGGGAAGGTTTTACCGATTGTTTGATCGAACAACTGGCCGCGCGTCACCCGAATCTGGTATTCATGCTCTGGGGCAGTCATGCACATAAGAAAGCCGCCCGCATCGAAGGCGACCGGCACCTGCTGCTGAAATCTGCCCATCCGTCGCCGCTGTCGGCCTATCGCGGCTTTATCGGCAACGGCCATTTTTCCGCCGCCAACGACTACCTGCGTGCGAATAGCCGTACGCCGATCAACTGGGAAGACGTCTGATGAGAAAACTGCTGGCACTCGACATCGGGGGCACCCAGCTCAAATATGGCCTTGTGCAGGAAGACGGCATCGTGCTGGATGCACGGGTGGCCGACACACATGGCAAGGAAGGCGCGGCGGCCGTGCTGGCGCGCATCGAAGCCCTGCTCGCCGAAGTACTGGCGCGCGAAACGGTAATCGGCATTGCCGTCTCCACGCTGGGGCTGGTCGACCCCGTGGGCGGGCGCATTCTCGGCGCGGCCGAAGCCATCCCGGATTTTCCCGGCGTGGCGCTGGCGGATCATCTCGGCGAACGCTTCGGCCTGCCGGTGAGTGTCGAAAATGACGTCAATTGCGTGGCACTGGCCGAAGGCTGGCTGGGTTCTGCCGCCGGCATCCGCAATTTCATCGCGGTGGCCATCGGCACCGGCATCGGCGGCGGCATTGTGATCAACGGGCAGCTCTACCGCGGCCACCGCGCTGCTGCGGGCGAATGGGGCTATATGCACGTGAATGGCCTGGCAAAGGGCGAATACTGGGAAGACCATGCCTCGATGCGTGGGCTGGTGAACCTCGTGGCTGCGCGCACAGGGCGCCAGCTCGATGGTCGAGCCATTTTTGCGGGCTTTGATGCCGGTGATGCAGCGATTGTCCCGCTGGTGCAGGAGTGGCTCGATACGCTCGCAGCCGGTATTGCCAACCTGATCTATGTGCTCAACCCCGAACGGGTGGTGGTCGGTGGCGGCATTGCCGGGCGCGCATCCTTCCTGGCAGAACTCAATGCCGCGCTGGAGTCGCGCCTGCTGCCGGATTTCCGCAACATGAGCAAAGTAATTCTCGCCAGCGCCGGTAATCATGCCGGAATGATCGGCGCAGCCCGCAACTGGTTGCTGAGCCACGCCTGAATACCGTCAACCAACAAGAAACAACAAGAAAAACTCAAGGTAATGCCATGAAAATCCTGCTTAACCATCTCGGCTACGCGCCGGACAGCCGCAAAACCGCCGTCATCGAAGCGCCTGCCTCGCTCGCATCCACGGGCTTCACTGTCTATGACAGCAGCAGCCGCGCAGCGGTATACAGCGGCCAGCTCGTGGCCAGCGGGCCAGTTGCCAGGTGGCAGGGCTGGCATTTCTGGACGGCCGATTTTTCGGCGCTGGCGCAGGAAGGCGAGTATTTCATTGTGCTCGACGGCATCAGCCCGCCGCTGGTTTCGGCAAACTTTGCCATTCACTCGCGCGTGTTTGCCGAGCTGATGATTTCCGACATCGTGCATTACCTGAAGGGCCAGCGCTGCTCCGGCATTTTCGATCTGGCCGACCGCAGCCGCCCGCTGGTTGGCAGTGACGAGCGCCGTGATGTGCATGGCGGCTGGTACGATGCCTCGGGCGATGTTTCCAAATACCTGTCGCACCTGTCCTACTCGCAGTACATGAACCCGCAGCAGACGCCGCAGGTGGTGTGGAACCTCATCGATGGCCTCGCACGCATGCCCCAGCGCCCCGAGTGGGTAGTGGAGCGCATGGATGATCCGCAAGGGCCGGACAGCGACAAGACCATCGCGTTCTTCAACAAGTGGTTCTATGAGCGCATCACCGATGAGGCACTGCACGGCGCGGATTTCCTGCTGCGCATGCAGTCCGAACAGGGTTACTTCTACATGACCGTGTTCGACCAGTGGAGCAAGGACGAAAACCGCCGCGACATTTGCGAATACAAGACGCAGAAGGGCGAAAAATTCGCCACCTACCACGCGGCCTACCGTCAGGGCGGCGGCAGTGCGATTGCCGCGCTGGCGCGTGCAAGCCAGCTTGGCCGTGACGGCGAGGGCTTCACCCGTGCCGCCTATCTGGCTGGCGCAAAGAAAGGCTTTGCTGATCTGGAAGCGAACAACATCGCCTATCTGGAAGACGGCCGTGAAAACATGATCGACGACTACTGCGCGCTGCTGGCCGCCGCCGAGCTGCTGGCCGCGACGGGCGAGGCTGTGTACGCCGATGCCGCCGCCCGCCGTGTCGACAGCCTGCTGAATCGCCAGCAGGACGCCGGCTGGTTCCGCATGGACGACGCGGGCGAGCGCAGCTACTACCACGCCGCCGAAGCTGGCCTGCCTTACCTCGCGCTGCTGCGCTATCTGGAAGTCGTTCCCGCTTCGCCGCTGGCTGGCCGCATCCGTGCCGCACTGGAAAAGGCCTACCGTTTCGAAATCGCCATCACCAATGAAGTAAACAACCCCTTCGGCTACCCGCGTCATTTCGTGAAAAACGCCAAACAGCCGGGCGGCACGCAGTTCTTCATCCCGCATGACAATGAAACCGGCTACTGGTGGCAGGGCGAGAACGCGCGGCTGGGCTCGATTGTCGCCGCTGCCGAAGTCGCCCGGCGCCTGTTTTCTGAGGACGCGGAATTTGCTGCGCAAATCCGCGAATACGGCGACAATGCCTTCAACTGGCTGCTGGGTGCCAACCCCTTCGATGCCTGCATGCTGCAGGGCTGGGGCCGCAACAATCCGCGCTACGAACCGGGCTTTTTCAATGCGCCGGGCGGCGTGTGCAATGGCATCACCAGCGGGCTGGACGACGAGGACAGCATCGATTTCCGCAAATCCGAAGTGGCGACCATGGCGCACAGCTGGCGCTGGACCGAACAATGGATTCCGCACGGAGCCTGGCTATACCTCGCACTGTGTAGTCGCGTAGCCCAATAAAACAGAGAGATACAAAGGTATACCCATGGCAATCATCGTTACTGGCGCGGCCGGCTTCATTGGCTCGAACGTGGTGAAGGCGCTCAATGAGCGTGGCGAGCGCGACATCATCGCGGTGGACAACCTCACGCGCGGCGACAAGTTTCGCAATCTGGTCGATCTCGACATCCTGCATTACATGGACAAGCACGACTTTATCGAAGCGCTCGCCAGCGGCGAATTCGACGGTGAAGTCAGCGCCATCCTGCATCAGGGCGCGTGTTCCGACACCATGGAGCACAACGGCAAGTACATGATGGACAACAACTATCAGTACACGCTGACGCTGTTCGACTGGGCGCAACAGGAAGAAGCGCAGTTCATCTACGCCTCGAGTGCCGCCACCTACGGCAACGGCCGCCAGGGCTTCATCGAAACGCCGGACTGCGAAAAGCCGCTGAACGTCTACGGCTATTCAAAATTGCTGTTCGACCAGATCGTGCGCCGCCGCATGGAAGACGAACGCATCACCGCGCAGGTGGCAGGCTTCCGCTATTTCAACGTCTACGGCCCGCGCGAACAGCACAAGGAGCGCATGGCCTCTGTGGCCTTCCACCACTTCAACCAGTACCGCGACACCGGCAAGGTAAAGCTGTTCGGTGAATACAACGGCTACCCGGCCGGCGGCCACACGCGCGATTTCATTTCAGTAGAGGACGTGGTGAAGGTCAACCTGTGGTTCCTCGACAACCCGGAAGTCTGCGGCATCTACAACGTGGGAACGGGCAAGGCGCAGCCGTTCAACGACATCGCCGTCGCCGCGGTAAACACCTGCCGCGCTGCAGAAGGGAAGCCCGCACTGAGTCTGGCCGAGCTGGTTGCCGAGGGCATTCTGGAATACACCGAGTTCCCCGAAGCGCTGAAGGGCAAATACCAGTGTTTCACTGAGGCCGACCTGACCCTGCTGCGCGAAGCCGGCTACGACGCGCCATTCCTGACTGTGGAAGAGGGCGTGGCAAGGTATGTGAACCAGCTGCTGCGCGGGTGATTGCTGCTTCTTTCAAATAAAAAACGGCGCCGAAAGGCGCCGTTTTTATTAGAACCTGAATGATGAATGAGTTGGTAGCATGAGAGTAACCCTTAGAGGGAGTGCACCGGAAGGCGGTCAAAACTAACTGCGGTGCATGTTCATCGGACAACCTCTTTGCGCAAATCAAGATTTGCGTATCCTGTTTGGCTAGCTGTCCTCGGGATTATGACGAATCGGTGATTGAACATCTTCGCAGTTCATCAGGACCGCATACTTCCCATTTACCTTCCCCACTAGAGATATGGGGTAGGACGTGTCACCGTCATCCAAGGAGATACGCACCTCCATGTCTTGGTTTCCGAAAGAGCGAAGCTCAGCAATCAGCTGCTCAACAGTCTTGCCTTTGTTTTTCCAGTATGAATTAGTCATTTCAACTCTAAATTTCGCCTAACTGGCGATAAAAATTATGGCAAAGCCGCGAGGTAGGTACGATTAGCGTAGCGTAATCGTACGTATGCATTTTCACCGCTGACTGGAACCATCCGTTACCGCCACAATCCGCTGGCTATCCAGCCGGAAACAAAGGCACGACGCTGATTTGTCGTGGCTTTCCTTTTCGCAGCTTGGACATGCGTACGATTACGCTACGCTAATCGTACCTGCCGTGGTGTGCAAGCGCATTATCCGCAAATTTCGCGATATATCTGTCCTTCAAACAATGCAGCGCCCACGAGGCAATGCGCTTTTCCGTCAGCAAAGCCCATTCACATCTTTTCACACTTCCTCACCGTTTTGCCATGCCTGCGCGGCGCGTGCCGGCAAGAATCTCTGCCGTGGCGGGCGGCCTTTTGCTCCTGCCATCAATGGTTCGCCGGCAGGCAAGGGATGGCTTATGGAATGGGACTGGGAAGCGGGCAAGCGGGATGGGTTCGGGCAGTGGTTCGATGATGTGCGCTGGGCTTGCCGCATGCGCTTTGCAAATGGCGATGTGCGCCTGCACCGCAAGCTGCGCCTGGTGTTCAGGTCGCTGCTGCAACCGCGCAGCAGTGCGCGCTGGTTTGCCTTTCTGCGCCATTCGCCGCTTTCCGCCGTGCTCGGGCGCGAGCCGGAATTCATCGAGCGGGTGCACCGGCCATTCTTTGACTGCCGCTTGCCGGCGGATGCCGTGTGCGATGTGCTGATCGGGCATTTCCGGCATTTTCATTCGCGTTTCCGTGCCGAGCAGGCCGCGGCCATCATGCGCGGCGAGGGTATCGAGCTGGCGCGTCTGCCCGGCAAATCCGGCGAGTCATGCCGTTTGCTGCTCAACCGCTTTGGCAAATTCGACAAGGAAGGCGGGCTGTGCCTGCAGCTCGTGACAGCGGACACCTGGCTGCAGGCGCTGAGTTTCAGCCTGGTGACGCGCAATGGGCAGACCGGGCTGCTGATCGGCGGCATGCAGGGAAAGAAGGACGGACGCGAGCTGATCAGGGCGGTGACACGTGATCTGCATGGCATCCAGCCGCGCTTGCTGTTGCTGGATGCGCTACGCGATGTGGCGCGGGTTTGCGGTTGTGCCTTCATCGACGCCATCGCCAGTGAAAACCATGTGTACGCCTCGCCGCGCTATCGCCATCGCCATCGCAAGGACATCCGGCTGGACTACGAGGAAGTCTGGCTGGCCGCTGGCGGAATCAGGCAGGTGAGTGGCCACTTCAGCATTCCGCTCGCCAGGGAATGCGTGTCCATCGCAGACCGCCCGGCGCGCAAGCGCGCCGAAGACCGGCGACGCGGCGAGCTGCAGGAAAGCCTGCAGCGGCAGATCCAGGCCAGCCTGCAGCAGGCGCTGCTCCCTCGTGATGTGGCTGGCACTGCCAACCGTCCGAGCCGGAGCGGCATGACGGAGGTGCATCACGCTGTTGCGGTGTCCGCTTGAGCGTCGGTGGGTGTTGCATTTTGATGATCTGCCGGTGCTGCGTCAGGCGTGCGCTGCTTTGCCGCTGTGGGCCCATGGCATAATTCAGGCTGGTGAAATCAATCAGGCGCCGGGCCCCGGCGCGGTCGGGAGTGCTTATGCCACGGCAACGCATCATTGACGAGCTGGTCAACGCCTACGGGCTGGCCGAGCATGACATCTACCTGCTCAGCCTGGTGCCGGTGATCGAAACCATGTGGGCGGACGGCAAGCTGCAGTCGGCCGAGATCGGTATCCTGAACGATTACGCCATCAACTGGATGTCGCACCTGGCCAGCGCGGCCGATGGTGAACTGGTGGTCGACGCCGCTCAGGTGAATGCTTTTATCGAACGCTTCACCCGCGAGCGCCCCGAACCGGCCCTGCTGGCCGGTTTGTCCGAGCTGGCCTTCGAGTGGATGAAGGCTTCGCCGCAGCTGGTGAGCAACTGCGGCAAGGATCGCGAGCTGTACGATTACTGCCTGGACATTGCCGCCGCGGCGGTCAGTACCTATCCGTACGACCGCCGTGCCCGCATCATCGAAGCTGAGAAAGCCGTTCTGCACCGGACGCTGCAGGCGCTGGGTTTGGGTGGTACTGCAGCACGGTAGAGCAGACGGCATTGCACCAAATGAAAACCGGCATCGTGTGATGCCGGTTTTTTGCAGAGCTCAATGCGGGTAACACTGGATGTGACAAAGCCGACACAAGGCCGGCTTTGTTGGGTATTGCTCTATAGCCCCTTCAAGAAAAGGGCCAGGGCTGTATACCCTTAGTCCTCACGGCGCATTTGCGGGAAGAGGATGACATCGCGGATGGTTGGCGAGTCGGTCAGCAGCATGACCAGTCGATCAATGCCGATGCCGCAGCCGCCGGTCGGTGCAAGGCCGTGCTCGAGCGCGCGGATGTAGTCGGCGTCGAAGTGCATGGCTTCGTCGTCGCCGGCATCCTTCAGGTCAACCTGTGCCTGGAAGCGTGCGGCCTGGTCTTCCGGATCGTTCAACTCGGAATAGCCATTCGCATGCTCGCGGCCAACGATGAAGAGCTCGAAGCGCTCGGTGATGCCGGGTTGCGTGTCGGATGCGCGCGCCAGCGGCGAAACTTCGGCCGGATAATCGACGATGAAGGTCGGCTCCCACAGCTTGCCCTCGGTGTTTTCTTCAAACAGGGAGAGCTGCAGGCCACCGATGCCGTCAGTGAGCACCGGCTTGCCACCCAGACGGGCGATTTCGGCTTTCAGGAAAACGCGATCGTTCAGCTGTTCGTCGGTGTATTCCGGGTTGTAGTGCTTGATCGCGCCGGCAATGGTGAAGCGCGCGAAGGGCTTGGACAGGTCAACCTGCTTGCCCTGATATTCGACGATGGCGTGGCCGGTGGCTTCGATCGCGCAGGCGCGAATGATGCCTTCGGTCATTTCCATCATGCGCTGGTAATCGGCATACGCTTCATAGAATTCGACCATGGTGAATTCCGGATTGTGGCGTGTGCTCATGCCTTCATTGCGGAAGTTGCGGTTCACTTCGAACACGCGCTCCAGACCGCCCACCACCAGACGCTTCAGATACAGCTCCGGCGCAATGCGCAGGTAAAGCGGCATGTCCAGCGCGTTGTGGTGCGTGGCAAACGGCTTGGCCGTGGCGCCGCCCGGGATCGGGTGCATCATCGGGGTTTCGACTTCCAGATAGCCCTCGTTCACCATGTACTCGCGCAGGCGCTGCACGATCTTGCTGCGCTTGATGAAGGTGTTGCGCGACTGCTCGTTGGTGATCAGGTCGACATAGCGCTGGCGATACTTGGTTTCCTGGTCGGTGAGACCGTGGAATTTTTCCGGTAGCGGGCGCAGCGATTTGGTCAGCAAGCGCAGCTCGGTGACCTGCACCGAGAGTTCGCCGGTCTTGGTCTTCATCAGCGTACCCTTGGCCGCGATGATGTCACCCATGTCCCAGGTCTTGAAGCTGGCGTAGACGTCTTCACCTACCGAATCGCGGCTGACGTAGAACTGGATGCGGCCAGCGCCGTCCTGCACAGTGGCAAAGCTCGCCTTGCCCATCACGCGCTTGAGCATCATGCGGCCGGCAACGCTGACCGCGATGGCCTTGGCTTCCAGCTCTTCCTTCTCGACTTCACCGTATTTGGTATGCAGGTCGGCGGAGAGGTGCTCGCGCTTGAAGTCGTTCGGGAAGGCGACGCCTTTTTCGCGGATGGCGGCCAGCTTGGCGCGGCGCTCGGCGATGATCTGGTTTTCGTCTTGCTGGATGATTTGTTCGTCGGACATGGGTATCTGCCTGCGATTCTTGATTTGTAAAGGTTACAGGCAGATACCCTGGCATCTGCCCCGAATGGTTTAGACGCCCTGTTTCAGGCTGGCCTCGATGAAGCCGTCCAGATCGCCGTCCATGACGCCCTTGAGGTTGCCGACTTCGTAGCCGGTGCGCAGATCCTTGATGCGGCTCTGGTCGAAGACGTAGGAGCGGATCTGGTGGCCCCAGCCAATATCCGACTTCCCGGCTTCGAGCGATTGCTGCGCTTCCATGCGCTTCCTCAGCTCCAGTTCGTAGAGCTTGGCGCGCAGCATTTTCCAGGCTTCGTCGCGGTTCTTGTGCTGGGAACGGTCGTTCTGGCACTGTACGACGGTATTGGTCGGGATGTGCGTCAGGCGCACGGCCGAGTCGGTCTTGTTGATGTGCTGGCCGCCGGCGCCGGAGGCGCGGAACGTGTCGGTGCGTACATCGGCCGGATTGATCTCGATTTCGATGCTGTCGTCGACTTCCGGGTAGACGAACACCGAGCAGAACGAGGTGTGGCGGCGCGCGTTGGAGTCAAACGGTGAGACGCGCACCAGGCGGTGCACGCCGGTCTCTGTGCGCAAAAAGCCGAATGCGTAGTCACCGGAGAGCTTGATCGTCGCGCTGGTGATGCCGGCCACTTCGCCAGCGGATTCTTCCAGCACTTCAACGTCAAAACCCTTGCGTTCGCCATAGCGCACGTACATTCTGAGGAGCATTCCGGCCCAGTCCTGGGCTTCGGTGCCGCCGGCGCCCGACTGGATGTCGATGAAGCAGGGGCTCGGGTCCATCGGATTGTTGAACATGCGACGGAATTCGAGCTTGGCGATGCGCTCTTCAAGCGCAGCCAGATCTTCTTCGATCGCGGCAATGGTGTCGAAATCGTCTTCGGCACGCGCCATGTCGAACAGCTCGCGGCCATCCCGTACGCCATTGCTGACATCGTCAAGCACCACGACCACGTCTTCGAGCGCTTTTTTCTCGCGGCCGATTTCCTGGGCTTTTTTCTGGTCGTTCCAGAGTTCCGGGTCTTCGATCAGGCGCACCACTTCTTCGAGGCGGTCGACCTTGGTCGGATAATCCAGATAGCGCTTCAATTCTTCGGCGCGCTGGCCGAGGTCATCAAACCGGTTTCCGATCTGATTGAGCTGTTCCGCTTCCATGCAGTTCAGTCCACTTTATCTTGCAAAACCGCCGATTATACCAGCGTCGCGGCCGGCTGGCTGCACTGCTTTCCGCATGGTCATGCCAGCAGTCGTGCGCGCAATTCGCGCAAGGCTGCCGTGATCATGGCAAGGTCGGGCGCTTCATCGCGCAAAATGGCAAACAGGCGGCTGATCTTGTCCAGTGCATCGTTGCGTTGCGCAAGCCAGTCTGCGGTATCCGTATCCTGTGTCGCTGTCAGGGCCAGCTCGGCGTGGATGCGGTGCAGCTCGTCGCGAGCTGCCAGCCTGGCCAGCGTTTGCCAGCGGTTGCCGCGTGGCAGCGCCTCAATCATGCCCGACAACCAGGCAATGTCGAGCCGCCGGTAAAGCGCCAGATAGGCGAGGCACAGCCGGTCCATGTCCTCCTGCGCCGCTACTGCTGGCATGCGGTGCAGCAATTCCATCAGCCCTAGCGCATGTGGCAGGACATGCTGCACACAACTGACGCAGGGAATGGCGTCTTGGTCTGGCGTGCTTTGCCGCAGAGAGGCGAGAAGCTGCGGCCAGAGCGCTTCCTGTGCGTTCCCCAGCGGCGGGTGCTGCAGCAGCCAGCGCGCCAGTCGTTCGGTGTGGCGGCGTACCGCGAGCAGCAGGCGTGTCTGTTCTTCACCGCCGAGCAGCTGGCTGTGCGCTTCCAGCTCGCCGATCAGCGAAGGACTGTCGAGTAGCGCTTCAGCCTGCAGCAGGGCGGTGATGACGCGCTCGTCCGGCGTTTCGGTTTCCTCTGTGAGGCGGAATACGCAGCTCAGGCCGTAGTTGTTGATGATGCGGTTGGTGAGAACTGTGGCGATGATTTCGCGGCGCAAGGGGTGATTGAGGATGCGATTCGAGTAACGGGTGGTGAGCGCCTCGGGGAAATAACCCAGCAGATTGCCTTCCTGGCTGGCGTCGTCGGGCAGGGCGCTGGCCAGTAAAGCCTGCTTGAGCACGATCTTGGCGTAAGCCAGCAAGACGGCCAGTTCGGGGCGGGTCAGCGCCTGCCCGGCCTGCAGGCGGGTCTGCAGAATGCTGTCGGACGGGAGGTATTCGAGCCGGCGTGAAAGCTTGCCGGTGCTTTCGAGGTGCTGCATCAGGCGCTGGTGTACCGGCAGGAGCGATGCGCCCTGCGCGGCTTCCAGTGCGAGCGCGAGTGTCTGTGCGGCATTATCAGCCAGCACCTGTGTAGCGATGGTGTCGGTCATGCTGGCCAGCAACTCGTTGCGCTGCTTGATGGTCAGATCGCCATCGCGCACCACGCCACCGAGCAGGATCTTGATGTTGACTTCGTGATCGGAGCAATCGACGCCAGCCGAATTGTCGATGGCGTCGGTGTGGATGCGTCCGCCATTGAGTGCGTATTCGATGCGCCCCATCTGGGTGAAGCCAAGGTTGCCGCCTTCGGACACCATCCGGCAGCGCAGGTCACGACCGTCGATGCGCACCGCGTCATTGGCGCGATCGTTGACTTCCGCATGGCTCTGGCTGCTGGCTTTGACATAGGTGCCGATGCCGCCATTGTAGAGCAGGTCGACCGGGGCTTTGAGCAGCTGCTGGATCAGCTGGCTTGGTTCGAGTTCGCTGTCATCAATGGATAGGGCGCTCCGTATTTCATCAGAGAGCTTTATTTTCTTGAGATTACGTGAATATACCCCGCCGCCTTTTGAAATCAGCGCAGGCTGGTAGTCTTCCCAGGACGAGCGAGGGAGCAGAAAAAGGCGTTGCCGCTCGGCAAGGGAAACGGCCGGGTCCGGATCGGGGTCGAGGAAAATGTGCCGGTGGTCAAAGGCAGCCAGCAGCCTGATCCGGGGCGACAGCAACATGCCATTGCCAAAGACATCGCCCGACATGTCGCCAATGCCGACCACGGAAAATGGCTGGGTGCGCGTGTCATGGCCCAGCTCCAGAAAATGGCGCTCGACCGACACCCAGGCGCCGCGCGCGGTGATACCCATCTTCTTGTGGTCATAGCCGGCCGAACCACCCGAAGCGAAGGCGTCATCGAGCCAGAAGCCGTACTCCTGGCTGACTGCATTGGCGAGATCGGAAAAGCTGGCCGTCCCCTTGTCGGCAGCGACGACCAGATAGGGGTCATCCGCATCACGGCGGCGCAGCGACGGTGGCGGAATCACGGTGCCTTGCTGCAGGTTGTCGGTCAGGTCGAGCAGGGCGCGGATGAAATCCTGATAGCAGCGCTTGCCGCACTCCAGCCAGGCTTCGCGCTCCGTGGGCGGATTTTTGAGCACGAAACCGCCTTTCGAGCCGACCGGGACGATGACGGTGTTCTTGACCATCTGCGCTTTGACAAGGCCCAGGACTTCGGTGCGGAAATCCTCGCGTCGGTCCGACCAGCGCAGTCCGCCGCGTGCAACCCTGCCGCCACGCAGATGGATGCCTTCGAAATCGCTGGCGTAGACAAAGATCTCGAACAGCGGAACCGGCTGCGGCATGCCAAGCACCCTGGCGGATTCGAGCTTGAACGCGAGGTAATGCTTGCAGCCGCCATCTTTGCCGCGCTGGAAGAAATTGCTGCGCAGGGTGGCTTCGATGGCGGAAAGGATACTGCTCAGGATGCGTTCGTCATCGATATTCGGCAGGGCCATGCATTGCTGTGCTATTTCTTCGGCCAGCAGGTCGGCAACTGCATCCTGCGGGTTGTCCGGCGAGTGACGCAGGCGAAACAGTAGCGCCAGCTGGCGAGATATGCTGGCGTGCTTGAGCAGGGTGTCGGCCAGAATGTCTGCCGAATACTTGAGGCCAAGCTGCTTGAGGTAGCGGCAATAGGCGCGCAATAGCCGCACATCGGGCCAGTCGAGGCCGCTGAGCAGCAGGCGGTTGAAGCTGTCGTTATCCGCTAGTCCGGCAAAGGTAGCGGCAAACCCATCCAGAATGCGCTGGCGGTCCTCGGCGTTCTCCAGTGAAGCACCGGCAGGCAGAGCAATGCCGATGTCGATGACCCAGGCGCAGCTGCCATCTCCGGCATTCACGGCATGCGGACGTTCATCGAGCACCTGCAGACCGAGATTCTCCAGCAGGGGCAGGCAGGCGGAAAGCGTGATGGCATGCGCATGGTAGAGCTTGATTCGCCAGTGCTGCCTGTCCAGCGGTCCGGCCGGGTGCAGTGTCAGCTGGAGCCTTTGCAGCCGGCGGGCCGCCTCGACATGGGCAATGTCGTGGACAGCAAGCTCAGGGGGGTGTTCCGAACAATAGGCGGTGCTGAATGCATGCTGGTATTTCTGGAAGAGGCGGTTGCCGTCTTCTTCGCCATGACTGGCAAGCAGTGCCTGCAGCAGACCATCCTGCCAGCGCTGGGCAATGGCTGTGATGCGTTGCTCGATACTGGCGGCTGTGCTGGCAGGGGCCGGCGCGCCGGGCTTGCGGTGGACGAGAAAATGAATGCGCGCCAGCGGGCTGTCGCCCATCGTGACACTGAATTCGACACGGTCGCCATGCAGCTCCTCGCGCAGCAGTTCAATCATTTTCTGCCGGATGTCGGAGTTATAGTTGTCGCGTGGCACATAAACCATTACCGAGGTATAGCGCTGATAGAGGTCATCACGGAAAAAAGCCCGCACGTGCTGTCGTTCATGCAGGCCCAGAATGCCAACTGCGATGCGGGCAAGATTTTCGGTGTCGATTTCGATGAGTTCGTCGCGCGGATACGTATCCAGTATGTTCAGCAGTGCCTTGTGGCGGTGACCACTGCCGTCCGCATCAAGCTGCTGCATGACTGCGCTGATTTTCTGCCGGATGATCGGAATCTGACGGGAAGGCGTGTTGTAGGCGCTGGCGGAATACAGCCCGAAAAGTCTCAGTTCGCCAAGAAGGACACCTTGCCCGTCAAAGCGCCGCAACATGACAAGATCAAGATAGGCCGGTCGGTGAATGATGGAGCGACGCTCTGACTTGGTCAGCTGGACCGGCCTGTCTGCCGCATAGGCCAGTTGGCGCTGCTCGGTGCTCAGGTGCTGCCAAACCCGAGAAACAGTACTGGCAGGACTTGCCGAGATGATGCCAAGTGCGGAGTCGGGGATGATGTCAAGCCCGTCCTGCTGCAAGTGGTAATCCCTGCTACCGAGAAATACAAAATTGCCGGCGAGCAGCCAGTCCAGGAATTCCGCGGCTTCCAGGTGTGCGGGCGCGAGGCGCTCACGTTCGGCTTCGACCCGGCGTACCATGGCGGGCCAGTCCCTGACTGCCGTGGCAAGTGCGTCGAGGGAGGAACGGATTTCCTGAGCCAGCTGATCCATGCGTGCACCGGAAATACGGTCGACTTCGAAATGCATCCAGGCTTCGCTGCGGCTGCCGGCCATGTTCTCCTGCAGGGCGCCGGATTCATCACGTATTCCTTTCATGACCGGATGGATAAGGAGGTGCACCCGCAGTCCTTGCCGGGTAATGGCCATCGACACGGTATCGACCAGAAAAGGCATGTCCGGAACAACGAGATCAATAACGGTGTGCTTGCCCTGCCAGCCATGCTCGGCCAGGTCCGGATTGCTGATATTCAGCAGGTGGTCGCCCGTATTGCCGGGGTGATCGGCAAGCCGCACATGCATGAGAAACAGCGCAAGCCACTCGTCGGGTGTGCGCAGTGGTACATCGGACTCTGGCAGGTCCTTGAAATAATTCTGCAACCACCGTTGCAGGGAAGGCGTATCCTGACGGGAGGTCAGGCCATACAGGGTGTCTAGCAGAGCGGGCATGGCTTTTCCTCGTGTTACAGGTTTGTTGTTGAAATCTAGGCGGGGCGGGACTTGGCGGCAAGCCGTGTTGGTGACTATGGCATTCCTGCCACAGCAGACGGGATGCGGGACTCACCTGATTGACGGTCAAGCCAAATCGTATTAACTTATGCTAATATAGGATGTGAGCATATTAATCGGTGCTCTTCCCAATCAGGGAGTTCCCCATGAACCTGCAACCCTCGCAGTCCGCCGAGATTTCCGCTCACAAGCTCAACATGCTCGTCTCCGACCCGATGCTGGCGGCGTGCCGCGACCTGGCGATCCAGTTGCTGAGCCAGTCGCTGGAAGGTTTTTTCGTCAAGCTGGAGCAGACCTACCTCGAGCTCGCTGACAAAACCCATGATCGCAACCTGCGCGATACCTATTTCGCCGCCCGCGCGGAAATGCAGAAAAAACGTGCGTTGCTTGCAGACGAATTCCGGGTCTGTTTCATCGAAGCATTCAATGCCCGCCTGCTCCACAATCAGGCCGAGCAGGCCAAGGCCGCCTTCTACAAGGTCAGCGCGCCGGAAACCAAGCTGGCACTGGTTGCCAATGAGGAATACGAAGAAAACCTGTCGGCCACCAATCTGGCTCAGACCTTGAAATCCGATGGTGGTGAAGAACTGCAGCAGCTCGAGCAGCGCTTTGCGACACTGATCTCCCCGGATGAAAGCAACGCCAATCCGATGAGCCCGGAGGCAATATGCGAAGCATTCCTGACGGCCTGCCGACAGCTGGAAAGCGGGCTGGATGCGCGCCTTGTTGCACTGAAATCATTCGAGAAAGAGCTTTCTGGGCAGGTGGCCCAAGTCTATCGCAGCGTCAACCAGTTCCTGATCCAGCAGCATGTCGAGCCCGTCGCTGTTCGGGTGAAAAACCCGAATCAGGGTGGAGGGGCGCGTAGCTCTGCAGCTAACGCTGCCGATACCCCACCCAAATTACCGCAACAAACGCAGGCTGCGCAGGAGATAGCAGCGCCGGCAGGCGATGCTGCACCGACGCTTGCTGGCGGAATTGCCCAGGCGATTTTGCCCCAGCTTGCCGCGCATTTTTCCGCGCTGGAACAGCTTGAATTCGGTGAGCAGGAAGCCCCTGCTACGATTTCTCAGCAGCCGCCAGCCTGGCTCGATTTCCTGAGCGCCCTGCAAAAACGCAGCATCCCTTCTGGCCAGAGTGTGGATTCGAACGCGACTGAAATCATGCGCGATCCGCTGGCTGGCCGAAATATGGTTGCGATGCTGCGGGCAACGCCGTGGGCGAAGAAACTGCCGCAGGTCGACGGCATGACGCTGGATCTGGTGGCGCTGCTTTTCGAGCACATGTTCAATGACGAGCGCCTGCCGGCTACGATCAAGGGCCTGATCGGCCGTCTGCAGATTCCGGTTCTGAAAGTGTCCATGCTCGATGGCAGTTTCTTTTCCCGGAAGAATCATCCGGCACGCCGCCTGCTCGACTGCATTGCCGATGCCGCGCTGGATGCGCCCGACAAGATGGAAGCCGGCGACGAGCGTTTTGAAAAACTGGCAACCGTTGTGGCCTGGGTCGTGGCGCATTTCGACGACAACGTCGAAGTGTTCGAGCTGGCATTGCAGGAACTTGAAGGCTATCTGGCGTCCGAGCTGAAGGAGCTGGAAGAGCAGACCGCGTCTGCCGCTCAGGAATTGCTGGACAAGGAAGTCAGCGAAATCGGGCGGGTTACCGCTGATACCCTGGTTCGCGTACGTCTGAGCACTCGCGAAATGCCCCCGCTGGTGGCGGATTTTCTTGCCCATGTCTGGCGCGTTGCGCTCGAGAAGGCATACGGACTGGAAGGCGAAGCAGACCCCGTTTTTGCCGGACGCTTGTCGGCCATGGATCAGCTGATCTGGAGTGTGCAACCCAAGTCCGGCCCCGAGGAGCGCCTCAAACTTGTCAATATCCTTCCCGAGATGCTCAGGACACTGGAAGACGGTGCCCGGGTTGCCGACTTTTCCGAGGAGCAATGCCGCGCCTTTTTCTCCGAACTGGTGCATTGCCATGCGGCTGCCATCCGTGCTGGCCTGAAGGCGCAACCCACCGAGGACATGCTGGATCTGGCTGTCCCCATCCTGCAGGAACAGGTTGCCCTGCTGCCGGAGCCGGAGCCGGCCCCTGCGCTGGCTCCTGTGCCGCAGGATGTCCTGCCGCAGCGGGGCGAATGGGTGGAGTGGGGCATGGAGGGCGAAGACGAGATACTGCGCTTGCGCGTATCGTGGATCAGCCCGCAGGGCACGCGCTTCCTGCTGACCAATCGCAGCGGCGGCAATGGCAAGACACTGCTCAGGCACGAACTGCATGCCGCATTGAAGAAGGGGCTGATTCGCCGCCTCAATGCGGATGGCAGCCTCACCGACCGCGCGCTGGATGGCGTCCGGCAGACCCTCGCCGCCTGATCGTCCACGAAGTCGCTGGAGCGCTCGGCCTGCGTCCTGCGCATGAGGTGACGGCCCAACCACGTGGTTGCCGCTCTGCCAGTGCTTGCTGTCAGCTTCTGCTGGGGGTGGCCGGCTGGCTCTGGTAAACTCCCGCCCCATGATCCGATTCAAAGACCTCACTCTCTTGCGTGGCACGAAGCAGTTGCTCGACCACGTTGACCTCACCCTTCATCCCGGCAGCAAGACAGGTCTGGTTGGTGCCAACGGTGCCGGCAAATCCAGCCTTTTTGCCATGCTGCGCGGCGAAATCCATGCCGACTCGGGCGATCTGGAAATGCCGCCGCGGATTACGATCGCTCATGTCGCACAGGAAACGCCGGCACTGGCGATTTCCGCCATTGATTATGTCCTGCAAGGTGATGCCGAGCTGTGCCGGATCGAAACCGCGCTGGCCGCCATTGCTGACCACGAGGGGCACGAGCATGCCGAGCTGCTGGCGAAGCTCGAGGCCATTGATGGCTATTCGGCGCGTGCGCGCGCCGGCAAGCTGCTGGCGGGTCTCGGTTTTTCGCAGGATGAAATGAGCCGTCCGGTGTCGAGTTTTTCCGGTGGCTGGCGGATGCGGCTGAATCTGGCGCAGGCGCTGATGTGCCGCTCCGATCTGCTGCTGCTGGATGAGCCAACCAACCACCTGGATCTGGAAACCGTGGTCTGGCTGGAAAACTGGCTCAACAGCTATCAGGGCATGCTGGTCGTGATCTCGCATGACCGCGATTTTCTCGACAATACCGTGAAGCAGATCCTGCATATCGAGCGCGCCAAGCTGAATCTCTACACCGGCAACTATGCCGATTTCGAGGACCAGAAAGCCCAGCGCCTGGCACTGCAGCAGGCTGCTTTCGAGAAACAGCAGCGCGAAATCGCCCATCTCGAATCCTTCATCACCCGCTTCAAGGCCAAGGCCAGCAAGGCCAAGCAGGCGCAGAGCCGGGTGAAATCGCTGGAACGCATGGAGCGGATTGCCGCGGCGCATGTTGATTCACCCTTCACATTTGCCTTCCGCCAGCCGGATTCCAGCCCGAATCCGTTGCTGCGGATCGAGAATGGCGAGGCTGGTTACGATGTCGCCAGGCCGATCCTGCGCAATTTGAATCTCAGCCTGGAAAAAACCGCTCGCCTGGGGCTGCTGGGCGTGAATGGCGCCGGCAAGTCCACCCTGATCAAGGCGCTGGCGGGCGAGAGGCCGCTGCTGGCTGGCCAGTTGGTCGAAGGCAAGGGGCTCAAGATCGGCTATTTCGCCCAGCACCAGCTGGAACACTTGCGGCTGGATGAATCGCCCCTGTGGCACCTGCAGAAGATCGACCCGGCAACGCGCGAGCAGGATCACCGCAATTATCTGGGCGGCTTCGATTTTCATGGCGAAATGGCGACCGGGCCGATTGCCCCTTTTTCCGGCGGCGAGAAAGCGCGGCTGGCGCTGGCATTGCTGATCTGGCAGAAACCGAATCTCCTGCTGCTGGACGAGCCGACCAACCATCTGGACATCGAAATGCGGCAGGCGCTGACACTGGCCATGCAGGATTTTGAAGGGGCACTGATCGTGGTGTCGCACGATCGTCACCTGCTGCGCGCCACGGTGGATGATTTCTGGCTGATCGAGAATGGTAGCGTGCGCCCCTTCGATGGCGATCTGGATGACTACACGCGCTACAGCCAGGAAGTGCGCCAGGCCGAGCAGGGTGAGTTGCGTTCTTCTTCCGGCGTGCAGGACCGGAAGGCGCAAAAACGCGAAGAGGCCGAGTTGCGCCAGCGTCTGGCCGCGCAGCGCAAGCCGCTGGAAAAAGAGCTGCAGCAGCTGGACAGGAAAATGCTGCCACTGCAAAGCGAGCATGCCAGTCTGAGTGCGAAGCTGGGTGATGAGGGTCTGTATGCACCCGAGCGCAAGGATGAGCTGCAGCAGACCCTGCGCCGCGAAGCTGAGGTAAAAATGCAACTCGATGAATGCGAACTGCGCTGGCTGGAGCTGCACGAGCAGCTTGACCAGATTACATAGCAAGGTATTGCGCTGCAGCCATTTCCATAAAAGGGCTGTGGCAATATACGTAGTGGTTATTTGTTTTACCCCATTTCGGGCAGGACGTGCGGATGTGCGTCATGCCGATTCTGCGCGCCTGCGGGCGCGCTTTTTTATGGCTGATCCGGAGCACATTAATTACGGTTAATCTTTCCGGTATCTGGTATTGAAGCATAATCGAGATTCATACCAATAATATCCTTGGAGGGATGATATGAATCAGAATAGGCTAATTTTCTCTTTGCTATCAACAGCATTTGCTGTTGCAGCCTCTGCAGCAAGTTATCCGCAATGGACTGAAGGGAATACCTATCAGGCTGGTGCTTTTGTAAGCTATGCCGGACAGGATTACCAGTCACTGGTTACACACACGGCCTATGTCGGCACCAACTGGAATCCGGCCGCATCGCCGACACTCTGGAAGCTGGCATCCGGGACGACAACACCGCAGCCTACACTGACACCGACTGCGGCACCGACACTTGCTCCAACCGCAACACCGACACCAGCTCCAACTGCAACACCCGTCATCACGGCCACTCCGACGGTGGCGCCGACAGCGGCACCTGCAGGCTGCTATGCGGGCTGGGTTGCCGGTACGGCATACAGTGGCGGGCAGCGTGTTACCTTCAATGGTCGCAATTACGAAGCAAAATGGTGGACGCAGGGTGACGACCCGGGCAAATCCGGTGAATGGGGCGTCTGGAAGGATCTGGGGGCCTGTGCCACCGCATCGCCGACCCCGACAGCAACCGCAACGCCAACTGCCAAGCCGAGCACTACCCCGACGGCCACACCGACGGTCACTCCCACTCCGACCCCGACCGCCACGGCAACCCCCAGGCCAACTGCAACACCAACGGCAACGCCGACTGCCAGCCCGACACCTACACCGGTAATTACGCCGACAGTGACCCCGGTGCCAAGTGGTGTGCCAGCTCCCGCCACGGCCCAGGTCGGTGCCTACTTCACCCAGTGGGGCGTCTATGACAGCGCCTTCTTCGTGAAACACGTCGATACCAGTGGTGCCGCTGCCAAGCTGACCTTCATCAATTACGCCTTCGGCAATATCTACAAGCAGGCCGATGGCAGCGTGAAGTGCGACAGCGGCATCAACAAGGCCAATGAAAACAACGCGGCCGGTGATGGTGGCGATGCCTGGGCGGATTACCAGATGGACTACAAGGCCAGCGATTCCGTCGATGGCGTTGGCGATGAATGGGAAAATCCGCTGAAGGGCAACTTCAATCAGCTCAAGAAGCTGAAGAAGAAATACCCGAATCTGAAAATCATGATTTCGCTGGGCGGCTGGACCTGGTCCAAGTATTTCTCGACCGCAGCGGCGACCGATGCCAATCGGCAGAAGCTGGTGGCTTCGTGCATCGACGTCTATCTGAAGGGCAACTTGAAGAAGAGCGGGGGAGATCCGGCGGGTGGTGCTGGTGCTGCAGCGGGCATCTTTGACGGCATCGACATCGACTGGGAATACCCGGGCGGTGGTGGTCTGGACGGCAATGTGGCTTCGCCTGCCGACAAGCAGAACTTCACCTTGCTGATGGCCGAATTCCGCAAGCAGCTTGATGCCTACGGCGCGGCCAATGGCAACAGGCACCTGTACCTGACCGCCGCGATCGGTGCCGGTGCCGACAAGATCGACAACACCGACCCGGCCGGCTACAGCCCCTACATGGACTGGGTAAATGTCATGACGTATGACTTCCATGGCAACTGGGAAGGCAATACCAACTTCCATTCCCACCTGTTCCCCGATCCCGCCGATCCGGCGGCCGGGACAATTGCCGGCAGCTACAACATCGATGGTGCGGTAAACAAGCTGATCGAGCGCGGCCTGCCAGCCAGCAAGATCGTGCTGGGCATCCCGTACTATGGTCGTGGCTGGGGTGGCGTGGTTGCCGGCCCGAACGGTGACGGCCTGTACCAGAAAGGCAATGGCGCGCCGGCCAAGGTGGGTGTGAGCACTGAAGCCGGATATGGCGATTACCGTGCCCTGGTCAGCGCTCCGGGCACACGCAAATATCATCCGGTCACCAAGCAGCTGTACCTGTACGACGGCAGCAACTGGTGGAGCTATGACGATCCGGTCACCATCGCCAGCAAGATCCAGTATCTGAAGGCCAAGGGATTGAATGGCCTGATGAGCTGGTCGCTGGATGCGGATACGGCAGATGCGGCACTGACCAAGGCCATGGCCGAAGTTGCCAAGTAAAATGATTGTTTCGCAGTAACATCAGAACCCGGGCAGGCCGGGTTCTGATTTTTTATGCAGCTCACCCGGCGCTGGCCGGGATCAGCATGACCAGCTTTACGCCACCCGGCTGTTCGAGCCCGAAGCTGATTTGCTGAAAGCTCAGCATCCCTTCGTCAGGATGACTGAAAAGCCGCTCTCCGCCCTGCCGCTCCAGCACGTCATGCTGCCGCCAGAAGGCATGGAAGTGTTCGTCCTTTTCCAGCTTCTGCAGCAAGAGCGAGAATTGCGGATCATCCAGCAGGCTGCGGCTTTCGGCGCGGAATTCGGCGACCAGTCGGCGGCTGCGCGTTTCCCAGTCGGCGACCAGCGTACGCGCCATGGCATCAAAGAACACGTATTCCAGCAGATTGATGCGGCTGCCATCGCGTGGCCAGTTATGGAACAGCCGCGCGGCGGCCGTATTCCATGCCAGCACATCCCAATAGCGGCCCAGCAGGTAGGCCGGGCTGGCGATCTGGTCGACGATTTGCTGCATCAGCAGGGGGTTGAGCTCTTCGCTTGGGGTATATGGCTGGGGGTCAATCTTTCCGGCCAGTTCAAAGAGATACCCTCGTTGCATTTTGTCCATGCGCAGTGCGCTTGCCAGCCGGTCCAGAACGGCTGCCGACATGCTGACTTCGCGCGCCTGCTCGATCCAGGTATACCAGGTGGGGCTGATGCCGGCGAGCTGCGCCAGCTCTTCCCGCCGCAGCCCCTGGGTGCGCCGGCGGCTGCCACTGGCAAAGCCGAAGCTCGCCGGGTCACAGCGTTGTCGCAATGTTTTCAGAAAATCGGCGAGTTCCTGCGAGCGGCTGGGCATGATGTAATCCGGCTAGAGGCTGTTAGCATTTATACCAGTATAAACTCTGGTCTTGTTCCGGTATCGCTCCCGAAGTATGCTTGTTGCCAATGTGTAGTACGGCAAGCCAAACGTACCAGCAAGGCAGCATGATCTGCCGCAGCTTTCTCTAACAATTCAACGTCCGGAATGCGCCATGTCCTGTAAAACGCTCTACGACAAACTGTGGGAATCGCACATTGTGCGCCAGGAAGCCGACGGCACCTGTCTGATCTATATCGACCGTCATCTGGTGCATGAAGTCACCAGCCCGCAGGCCTTCGAAGGCCTGAAGCTCGCCGGCCGCCAGCTCTGGCGCAAGAGCTCGATCGTGTCGACCGCTGACCACAACACGCCAACCAACGAGTGGGACAAGGGCATTCAGGACCCGATTTCGCGCACCCAGGTGGAAACACTGGATGCGAACATCAAGGAATTCGGTGCGCTGGCCTATTTCCCGTTCAAGGACATCAAGCAGGGCATCGTGCACGTGGTCGGCCCGGAAAACGGCGCCACCCTGCCG
This sequence comes from Chitinilyticum aquatile DSM 21506, assembly GCF_000430805.1. Lineage (GTDB taxonomy): Bacteria > Pseudomonadota > Gammaproteobacteria > Burkholderiales > Chitinibacteraceae > Chitinilyticum > Chitinilyticum aquatile. The sequence continues at coordinate 240,351 of NZ_AUMS01000001.1, forward strand.
GGCATGACCGTTGTCTGTGGTGACAGCCATACCTCCACGCACGGCGCGTTTGCGGCGCTGGCGCATGGCATCGGCACGTCGGAAGTCGAGCACGTGATGGCCACGCAGACCCTCGTTGCCAAGAAGTCGAAAGCCATGCTGGTGCGCGTTGACGGCGAACTCGGCTTTGGCGTGACCGCCAAGGATGTGGCGCTCGCCATCATCGGCAAGATCGGCACTGCAGGCGGTACCGGCTATGCCATTGAGTTCGGCGGGAGCGCAATCCGCAGCCTTTCCATCGAAGGCCGCATGACGCTGTGCAATATGGCCATCGAAGGTGGCGCACGTGCCGGCATGGTGGCATTTGATGAAAAGACTGCCGAGTACCTGAAAGGGCGCGAGTTCGCGCCCAAGGGCGAGCTGTGGGACAAGGCCGTGGCCTACTGGAACACGCTGGTTTCCGACGAGGGTGCGCAATTTGACGCCGTAGTCGAACTCAAGGCCGAAGACATTGCGCCGCAAGTGACCTGGGGCACCAGCCCGGAGCAGGTGCTGCCGGTGACTGCCGTGGTTCCCGATCCGGCTGAACAGGCTGATCCAGTCAAGCAGGGTAGCTATGCGCGCGCCTTGCAATATATGGGGCTGCAGGCCAATACCCCCATTACTTCCATTCCGGTCGACAAGGTGTTTATCGGTTCCTGTACCAACAGCCGTATCGAAGACCTGCGCGCCGCCGCCGGGGTGGTCAAGGGCAAGAAAAAGGCTGACAGCGTCAAGCAGGTGCTGATTGTGCCGGGCTCGGGTCTGGTGAAGCGTCAGGCCGAAGAGGAAGGTCTGGACAAGATCTTCATCGAGGCCGGTTTTGAGTGGCGCGAGCCGGGCTGTTCGATGTGCCTGGCCATGAATGCCGACCGGCTGGAGCCGGGCGAGCGCTGCGCGTCGACGTCGAACCGCAACTTCGAAGGCCGGCAGGGGCAGGGTGGCCGCACGCACCTCGTCAGCCCGGAAATGGCCGCCGCCGCAGCGATTGCCGGCCACTTTGTCGATATCCGTACTTTTGCCTGACCAAGGGAGATTTGCCATGCGAGCTATGTTGATTCTGGGTTCCCTGTTGCTGATGCTGACTGCCTGCAACACCATCGAAGGCGTAGGCAAAGACATCAAGAAGGGCGGTCAGGCTATTGAGAAGGCAGCGAAATAATGAAAGCATTTACCCAACTCGACGGGCTGGTCTGCGCGATGGATCGTGCCAATGTCGACACCGACGCGATCATCCCCAAGCAGTTCCTCAAGTCGATCAAGCGCTCCGGCTTCGGCCCGAACCTGTTTGACGAGTGGCGCTATCTGGATCACGGCGAGCCGGGCATGGACAACAGCCAGCGCCCGCTCAACCCCGATTTCGAACTGAACCTGCCGCGCTACCAGGGCGCGCAGATTCTGCTCGCGCGCGACAACTTCGGCTGTGGTTCCAGCCGCGAACACGCACCGTGGGCCATCGAGGATTTCGGCTTCCGCGCGTTGATCGCGCCGAGCTTTGCCGACATCTTTTTCAACAACTGCTTTAAAAATGGCCTCTTGCCCATCGTGCAGCCGGCAGACGTAGTGGATCAGCTGTTCCGGGAAGCCGCTGCCTGCGAGGGCTATCGCCTGAACATCGATCTGGCCAGCCAGACCATCACGACGCCATCAGGCCAGGTGTTCAGCTTCGAGATCACCGAACACCGCAAGGCCTGCCTGTTGAATGGCTGGGACGAAATCGGGCTGACGTTGCGCCATGCCGATGAAATCCGGGCCTTTGAAGAAAAACGCAAGCTTGAACAGCCCTGGCTCTTTGCCTGATTGCGAGCGGTGCGGCGAAAACACAGCTGAAACTGGCGGATTTCGATTACGTCAACTTTTCAGCCGCATTTTTGCCGTATAGTTACGCTGTTCTTTTTTAGTCACCCGTCAATACCGGAAACCATTCACATGATCCTGCATAAATTCAAAAACCAGGCCGACCTCGATCGCGCCGCAGCCGATCTCATCATTTCCGCCGTTCGTGCCAAGCCGAATGCCATTCTGGGCATGGCGACCGGTGGCACTCCGGTTGGTCTGTACAAGGAAATCGTCAAGTCCTACCAGCAAGGTCTGGTGAGCTTCAAGGAAGCCCGCACCTTCAACCTGGACGAATACGTTGGTCTGCCGGTGACTCACCCGGAATCTTACCGCGCCTTCATGCAGCGCAACCTGTTCGACCACATCGACATCAAGCCGGAAAATACCCACGTACCGAACGGCAATGCGGCCGACATCGATGCCGAATGCCAGAATTACGACGAAATGATGTACCAGCAAGGTCCGGTTGACCTGCAGCTGCTGGGCATCGGCCACAACGGCCACATCGGTTTCAACGAGCCGGACGACAAGCTGTCGCGTTTCACCTACAAGGTGACCCTGAAGGAAGAAACCCGCGAAGCCAACAAGCGCTTCTTCGATAGCATCGACCAGGTTCCGACTCACGCTGTCACCATGGGCATGGGCTCGATCATGCAGGCCAAGGCGATTCTGCTGGTTGTGAAGGGCGCCGAAAAGGCTGCCATTCTGGATGCAACACTCAACGGCCCGATCACCACGCAAGTTCCGGCCTCGCTGCTGCAAACCCACCCGCGCGTCATCGTGATGACCGACTGCGACGTGGAATACAAGCGCAGCCACAGCTGAGCCGTGTGCCGCTGAAACAGGAAAGAGGGGCGCGCCCCTCTTTCTTTTTGCCCCAGCAGGTAGGCGGCTGAAATGGTTTGATTTCTAAGTTGGGTATATCCACACAGCCATTTTAATGCAATGGTCTCATGGCTATACCCTGTCTGGTATTTTGTTAAGGCTGGAGATAAAAATGAAGATTCTGGTATTGCCGGGTGACGGCATCGGCCCCGAAATCGTGGCGCAGGCAAAGAAAGTCCTCAACAAGCTGGCTTCTGAGGGCATGCCCATCGAGCTGTCCGAGGCCCCGCTGGGGGGCGCAGCGTATGACCAATTTGGCAGCCCGTATCCCGAATTCACGCAGAAGCTGGCACGTGAAGCCGATGCGATTCTGCTGGGTGCCGTCGGCGGCCCGCAGTACGACAAGCTGGAGCGTCCGTTGCGTCCGGAGCGCGGCCTCTTGGCCATCCGCAAGGATCTGAACCTGTTTGCCAACCTGCGCCCGGCCATTCTGTATCCGGAGCTGGCCAATGCTTCGACGCTCAAGCCCGAAGTGGTGTCCGGTCTGGACATCCTGATCGTGCGCGAATTGACTGGCGACATCTACTTCGGCCAGCCGCGCGGCATCCGCGTGAACGACAACGGCGAGCGCGAAGGCTTCAACACCATGCTCTACGCCGAATCCGAAATCCGCCGCATTGCGCACGTTGCCTTCCAGGCCGCACAGAAGCGCAACAAGAAAGTGTGCTCGATCGACAAGTCCAATGTGCTGGAAACCACCGAATTCTGGAAAGAAATCGTCACTGACGTAGCCAAGGAATACCCGGATGTGGAGCTTTCCCACATGCTGGTCGACAATGCCGCGATGCAGCTGGTGAAGGCGCCCAAGCAGTTCGACGTGATGGTGACCGGCAATATCTTCGGTGACATTCTGAGCGATGAAGCCTCGATGCTGACCGGCTCCATCGGCATGCTGCCCAGTGCCTCGCTGGATGCGAACAACAAGGGCCTGTACGAGCCCAGCCACGGTTCGGCACCGGACATCGCCGGCAAGGACGTCGCCAACCCGCTGGCGACCATCCTTTCTGCCGCCATGCTGCTGCGCTACACCTTCAACGAAGAAGCCGCCGCACAACGCATCGAAAATGCCGTGAAGAAGGTGCTGGCCGACGGCCTGCGTACCGGTGACATCTTCGAAGAAGGCACGACGCGGGTTGGCTGCTCCGCCATGGGCGACGCCGTAGTGGCTGCGCTGTAAACAGTTGCCGCTGTCCTAATGCAAAGGGGCCGCTCCATCACAGGAGCGGCCCCTTTTGCTTGTGGTTTTCCGCGCTGATTACTGGCGTGCCAGGCAGGTCTGGTACCGCCATTCAACCCGTTTGGCAAACCATTCGGTGGTCAGTTTGCGGGTGATTTTCGGACTTTTCAGGTCGATTTGCGGAATTCTGGCACGGGACAGAGGTTTGCCGGTCTGCTGCTCGGCCAGCGCAAACACCTTCTGCCAGGTGGGGGTACTGCCGAAGCTGGCGACCTTTTCCTGCAGCAGATCACGCTGGATGGCATCCTTGGTGAGCCCCAGCCTTGGCGCCAGTGTTGCCAGCGCAACCTGTGTGCTGCTTGATTTGCCGGAAGGCTGGCCGTTTTCATAGCGCAGCAGGTCGCCGTCCAGATCCATGCTGCTGCCGGTGAGCAGGTTGAGTGCGGCCTGGAAAGCGGCGTTGCGGCTGGCGTAGCGGCCGGCATTGAAGTCGGCAAAGTAATACACCATGTCGCGGCCATACGGTGCCGGATATTGCAGCAGGATGGCGATGCCAAAGTAAGTGCCGCCGCGGCGGGTAAAGACTTCGTCACGCACGCTGCCACGGCGAGTGTAAGGGTAAGGCCATACCTTGACGTGCGATTCGGCAAAGGCCACGCTGACCTGCATCGGCCCGCCGGTGCGGATCGGATTTTTCTGCGCGATCGGCAAGCCGATGCTGCGCGCTTCGCTGGCGAGATCCTGATACAGCGCATTCATCTCGCGCTCGGTGCGCAGCGTATCGATGCGTTCCTTGTAGCTGCGGCCATCGGGTGAGGGTTTCAGCAGGGCGGTTTTGACGGCCACCATCGGGAGCTTGAAGCGCTCGGCCTTTTCCTCGATTTCGCGCCAGACAATGCGATCCAGCCCGGGTACGACCGGATCACCCTGCCAGCTTGATTCCTGCTCGATGACGGCAGCTGCTGCGCAGAAATTCTCGGCGGTATAAGGGATCTTCAGTGCGGTAAACGCATCAAGAATGTCGGCATTCCAGCCGCTGCGATCCTTGATCTGCGCCGGCAGCAAGCGGTTGAGCAGGGCGCGGGCATCGGCTTCGCTGACCGGCCTTGGCGTCGGAGCGGCAGGCGTTGGCGTTGGTGTGGGTACTGGCGTTGCAGTCTGCGGCTCGCTGGCCGGCGGCGTGACTGGAGTGGGTGTGACTTCTGCTATAGGTGCAGCGGTGATTGCGGGCGTACTTGCCGCATCCGGAGCGGAAGAAGTGCTGGCGCAGCCGGCAAGCAGCAGGAGGCTTGCCAGCAGAAAAGATGATCGGGACATGGTGGTGTGTCTTGCGCGGCGGAACAGAACGGCAATTTATATGATTTTTTCAGTGCAACTTGTGACCGAATGAACGCAAATCCCTTGTCATGGCGTAACCTAGTCGTTAGATTGAAAGCCGATGAGACGGATTTGCTTAGGGGAGTACCAAGAATGAAACGGACTGGATGGCTACTGCTGCTCTGCGTGCTGGCTGCGGGGGCACAGGCTCAGATTTATACCTGGAAGGATGAAAAGGGTGTGGTGCATTATTCCGACCAGCCGCCGGCGGGCAAGACCAGCCAGGCCAAGGTAGTGAATACCAAGGATGCGCCAGTTTCCGCTGTCTCGGCTCAGGGGGCCAAACCGGCGGCTCCCGCTGCGGCCGCACCGGCTTCGCAGGCCGCTTCCGCTCCCGCCGAGAAAAAGGATCCGAATTCGCAGGCCTGCGTGGATGCCCGCAAGCGCCTGGCATTCTTGCAGGGCTCCAAGCTTTACAGGAATGTGTCAAACGACAAGGGCCAGATGGAGTTCATCGACGAAAAGAAAAAGCAGGATGAAATCCGCACGACCAACGAATTCCTGAGCAAGAACTGCCAGTAATCCGTACCGCACATGAAAAAGCCCGGCACTGATTGCCGGGCTTTTTCATGTGCGTACTGCAAGGGCAGCGTTCATCAGAACGGGAATTTCATCCCCGGCGGCAGGGGCAGGCCGGCGGTAACGCTTGCCATCTTTTCCTGCGAGGTGCTTTCGACACGGCGCAATGCATCATTGAACGCTGCGGCGATCAGGTCTTCCAGCATGTCCTTGTCGTCATCCGCGAGCAGGCTGTCATCGATGCTGACACGCTTGACGATATGCCCGCAGCTCATCGTGATCTTCACGAGACCGGCACCGGACTGGCCTTCGACTTCAATCTGCGCCAGTTCGTCCTGCGCCTTCTTCATGTTTTCCTGCATTTTCTGGGCTTGCTGCATCATCTGGCCCAGGCCGCCTTTACCGAACATGGTTCAACTCCTTGAAAAATGACTTGCCGGCAGTCGCCGGCGCGGTACTGCGATGGTTATAGGGGGCGAATCGAATCCGCTATGACCGTGCCGCCAAAGTCGCGCACCACGGTCTGCACAAACGGATCCTGCTGGATGGCCTCGATGGCCTGGTCCTGCCGGGCTGCGCGTTCGCGCTGCGCCAGCTGCGCCGGAGTCTGTCCGGTCTGCTGCTGGATTTCGACTTTCAGCTGCTGTTCGCGGCCAAAGTAGTCACTGATGGCTTCGCGCAGTTTTTCCTGGAAATCGCGCGTTGCGACCGCCTGGTGTTCTTCGGCCACCCGCAGGTAGTAGCAGTCGCCTTCATGGCGCAGCAACTCGGCGTGCTGGGCCAGCATACCGGCGGCTCCGAGGCGCAATTGGGCCAGGAGTCCGCGCCAGTCTCCATCGAATTCGGTGGGGCGCGCTGGCGGCGGCGCGGCTGCTGCACTTTCGTCCTGCCACGGCATGCCTTCGCCTGTATTGCTTTCTGGCCCTTTTTCTGCAGAGGCTTCAGCTGGATACGTCTCGGAATTCTGGCTGTTCGAGCCGGCGGCACGCACCGGAATCAGGCCCGGGGTGCTTGCTGGCGCATCGGAAGGTGTTTCAGCGCTGTTCTCAGTCACTGCAGCAGGTGACTGCTGCGCGACGGGCGCACGGCTGGCTGGTGCCGCAGTCGCCGCCGTGCCAGACTGGGCGAGGGGCAGTTGCCCGGCGGGAACCGGTGCAAAGGCCAGCATGCGCATCAGGGTCATCGTGAAGCCGGCGTATTCGTCCGGCGCCAGCGCGAGGTCATTGCGGCCGTGAATGGCGATCTGGTAATACAGCTGGGCGTCTTCCGGGCTGATTGCCTGGGCGATGCGCAGAATGTCGTCGCGGATAGGCAGGTCATCGGCGAGCGCGCCGGGCACCATCTGCACCATGGCGATCTGGTGCAGCAGGTGCGCGAGCTCCTGCAGCGCAGCCTCGTAAGAAAGCCCGCGCCCGGCAATCGCGTTGGCGGCAGCGATCAGCTGGCCGCCATTCTGCGCGACGAGGGCGTCCAGCAGCTCGAACAGGTAGCTCTGGTCAACGGCGCCGAGCATGGCGCGCACGCCGGCTTCTTCGACCTTGCCGGCACCATAGGCAATGGCCTGGTCGAGCAGCGACAAAGCGTCGCGCATCGAGCCGTGCGCGGCGTGGCCTAGCAGGTTGAGCGCACCGGCTTCGTAAGTGATCTGCTCGGTATCGAGCACGCGCCCGAGGTGGAAAATCACCTGCTGCGGCGTCATGTTGCGCAAGCTGAACTGCAGACAGCGCGACAGCACCGTGACCGGTACTTTCTGCGGGTCGGTGGTCGCCAGAATGAATTTCACATGGCCGGGCGGCTCTTCCAGCGTTTTCAGCATCGCATTGAAGGCACTTTTCGAGAGCATGTGCACTTCATCGATGATGTAGACCTTGAAACGGCCGGCGGTGGGCGAATACTGCGCGTTGTCGAGCACTTCGCGGATATTGTCGATGCCGGTGTTCGATGCGGCATCGATTTCCAGCAGGTCGACAAAGCGGCCCGCATCGATCTGCGTGCACGCCGAGCAAACTCCGCAGGGCTCGGCAGTGACGCCGGTTTCGCAGTTGAGTGCCTTGGCCATGATGCGCGCAATGGTGGTTTTGCCCACCCCGCGGGTGCCGGTCAATAAATACGCGTGGTGCAGGCGCTCATTGGCAAACGCGTTGGCGAGTGCCTTGATGACGTGTTCCTGCCCGACGAGCTGGGCGAAATTGCGTGGGCGCCATTTGCGCGCGAGTACTTGATAGGCCATAGGCTGCGATTCTAGCAGAAGGGCATGACGAAATGACGAGCGCGCCACCCGACTCGTGCGTGCTTTGGCGTTTTTGCCTTGCGTGCATGTACTATTGCCGGAAAAATCATCGCGCCGGCTTGCCGGCCAACCTGATCGAGGATCACATGACCCTGCCCAGTGCCTTACCGCTTGATGCCGTGCCGGCCGATGATCCTGCGCCGCAGCCCCCGGTCGAGCCCCCACTTGAAGCCTGCTGCACCAGTGGCTGCAACCCCTGCATTTTCGACACCTATGCGGAAGAACTGCAGCAATACCGCCGCGACCTGCAGGCCTGGCAGGCGCGTCAGCAAGAACGCAAGGAAAATCAGCCATGATCATTCGCCCCATTCTTTGTGCCGCATTGCTGCTGACCGCAGCACCATCCTTTGCCGCCGATCTGCCCGCGCCGGTGCAGCAGAGCCTCAAGGCGGCCAAGTTGCCGGCGGATGCGCTCAGTGTGGCCGTCATTCCGCTGGATGGTGGCAAGGCCTTCTACCATCGGGCCGATGAAAGCGTCAGCCCGGCGTCGACCATGAAGCTGGTGACTACCTGGGCTGGCTTGAACATGCTGGGACCGACCTGGCAGTGGCAGACCGATCTGCTGGCAGATCGCAAACCGGCTGGTGGTGCGCTGGAAGGCAATCTCTACCTGCGCGGCAGTGGCGACCCGAAGCTGACGATCGAGCGCATGTGGTTGCTGGTGCGCGAGTTGCGCAATGCCGGCGTCGAGGATATCCGCGGTCCGCTGGTGCTCGATGGCAGCGTTTTCAGTGATCTGGCGCTGCCGCAGGACTACGAGGATGACGGTGATAGCGAACGGGCTTTTCTGGTGCCGCCCGATGGCTTGCTGAGCAATTTCCGCACATTGCGCATCGGTTTTGACAGCACGGGTGACAAGGTAAAGCTGGTGGTGGAACCACCGCTCAACCAGGTCCGTGTGAGCAATGATCTGGCGGTGGGCAGCGGCGGGGACTGTGCCGCCTGGAGCAAGCGCGTGCAGCAGCGCACCGGGCAGGTCAGTGGCATCCAGTACATCGTGCAGTTCATCGGCGAAATGCCGCCGGGCTGCAAGGCCGAGCGCTATGTGCCGGTGCTCAATTCACGTGATTACACGGCGGCCCTGTTCTGGTATCTGTGGTATCAGCAGGGCGGCAAGGGCTCGGGGCAGACTGAAAAACCGGCTGGCAAGGCGGTGCCCGATACGGCCGTGCTGCTGGCATCCAGCCGCTCGCCCGATCTGGTCAGCACCATTCGCGACATCAACAAATACAGCAACAACGTGATGGCACGGCAATTGTTTCTGACCATCGGTGCACGCCAGCCCAATGGCGCTGCGACCGACGTTGCCGCCGTGACTGCGGTGAAGGGATGGCTGACCAGCAATGACATGAACTGGCCCGAGCTGGTGCTCGAAAACGGCTCGGGCCTTTCCCGCCGCGAGCGCATTGCTGCACGCCATCTGGGAGAAATGCTGCAGATGGCCTGGCGCAGCCCGTGGTCGGCCGAATTTGTCTCGTCGCTGCCCATCGTCGGGATGGATGGAACAATGAAGAAGCGTCTTGCGCAGCCGGGCAGTGCGGGAATGGCGCACATCAAGACTGGAACCCTGCGCGATGTAAGGGCCGTGGCTGGCTATGTGCGCGATGACAAGGGCCGCAACTGGGTGGTAGTCGGCATTCTCAATCACCCCGATGCCATGCAGGGCGCTCCGGTACTGGACTCCCTGATCCGCAGTCTGCAGCAGGGGCAGTGGCGCCCTTAAATACATGCATGGATATATGCCTGCAGCCATTTTCAAGTAATGGCTGCAGACATATACCCGCCACTTTTTCCTGGCCGGCAGCCCCAGCGCAATCAAGCCTCGCTGGCAGCGCCGCTCTGCAGTAAAATACCGGGTTCACATTTCTCCACCACCAGGAATTGCCCGGCATGGACAAGATTCTGATTCTGGACTTCGGCTCCCAGGTCTCCCAGCTCATCGCGCGTCGCGTGCGTGAAGCCCACGTGTATTGCGAACTGCATCCCTTCGACATGTCGCTGGACGACATCAGGGCTTTCAATCCCAAGGGCATCATCCTGTCCGGCGGCCCGAATTCGGTGTACGAATCCGACTACCAGGCTGATCGTGCGCTGTTCGACCTGGGCATTCCGGTGCTGGGGATCTGTTACGGCATGCAGTTCATGGCGCAGACGCTGGGCGGCAAGGTGGAAAGTGGCGACAAGCGCGAATTCGGCTATGCCGAAATCCAGGCGCGGCACCACTCCAAGCTTTTCGAAGGCCTGCAGGATCGTGTCGATGACGCTGGCAACGGCTTCCTCGACGTGTGGATGAGCCACGGCGACAAGGTCACTGCGCTGCCGGAAGGCTTCAAGGTGATCGCCGAGACGCCGTCCTGCCCGATTGCGGCGATGGCCGACGAGAAGCGACACTTCTACGCGGTGCAGTTCCACCCCGAAGTGACCCATACCAAGCGCGGCAGTGAAATGTTGCACCGCTTCGTCCTGCACGTGTGTGATGCCACACCATCGTGGACCATGCCGAACTACATCGACGAAGCCATCAAGAAGATCCGCGAGCAGGTGGGCGACGAGGAGGTGATTCTCGGCCTGTCCGGCGGCGTCGATTCATCGGTGGCAGCTGCGCTGATCCACCGCGCGATCGGCGACCAGCTGACCTGCGTGTTTGTGGATCACGGTCTGCTGCGTCTGAACGAAGGTGACATGGTGATGGACATGTTCGCGCGCAATATGGGCGTGAAAGTGATCCGTGTTGACGCTACAGAGCAGTTCATGGGCAAGCTGGCTGGCGTCACCGACCCGGAGAAGAAGCGCAAGATCATCGGCGGCGAATTCGTCGAAGTCTTCCAGCAGGAATCCGGCAAACTGACCACCGCCAAGTGGCTGGCTCAGGGCACCATCTACCCGGACGTGATCGAATCGGCCGGCGCCAAAACCGGCAAGGCCCATGCAATCAAGAGCCACCACAACGTCGGCGGCCTGCCGGACGACATGAACCTCAAGCTGCTGGAGCCGCTGCGCGAACTGTTCAAGGATGAAGTGCGCCAGCTGGGCGTGGCCCTCGGCCTGCCGCATGAAATGGTGTATCGCCACCCCTTCCCGGGCCCGGGCCTGGGCGTGCGCATTCTGGGCGAAGTGAAGATGGAATACGCGGATCTGCTGCGTCGCGCCGATGCCATCTTCATCGAAGAGCTGCGCAACACGGTGGATGAAAAGACTGGCAAGTCCTGGTACGACCTCACCTCGCAAGCCTTCGCGGTTTTCCTGCCGGTGAAGTCCGTTGGCGTGATGGGCGATGGCCGCACCTACGATTATGTGGTGGCACTGCGTGCCGTGGTGACCAGCGACTTCATGACGGCGCATTGGGCCGAGCTGCCCTACAGCCTGCTGGGCCGTGTGTCCAACCGCATCATCAATGAAGTGCGTGGTCTCAACCGCGTGGTGTACGACGTTTCCGGCAAGCCGCCGGCGACGATCGAGTGGGAATGATCGTGCAGGTATAGGCAATCAGCCTGTCCCGCAACAAAAAGCGCCTTCAAGGCGCTTTTTGTTTTTACGGTATTTACGTTTAGTGCAGTGCTGCCGGCAGATGGATGGCAATCCCGGGGCCGATCGGGATGTCCAGACCGATCCATACCGTCATCAGCAGTGACCAAGCCAGCGTAAAGGCGAGCGAATACGGCAGCATCAGGGTGATCAGGCTGCCGAGGCCATATTCGGGAAGGTAACGCTTGGCCATAACCAGCACGATCGGGAAATACACCATCATCGGGCTGATGATGTTGCTGACCGAATCACCAATGCGGTAGGCCAGCTGGGTGGCTTCCGGGGTGAAGCCCAGCAGCATCAGCATTGGCACGAAAATCGGCGCGAGCAAGGCCCATTTGGCCGAGGCAGAACCGATGACCAGATTGACTGCGGCGGTGAAGAGCACGAAGGTCAGCAGCAACGGCATGCCGGAAAGGCCGCTGGCACTGATGGCCTCTGCGCCGTTGACGGCCAGCAGTACGCCCAGCTTGCTCTGGCCGAACAGGGCGATGAACTGTGCCGCGAAGAACACCATCACCAGGTAGTAGCCCATTTCGGAGAGTGAATCACCCATGGCGCGTGCAACGTCGCGGTCGTTGCTTATGCTGCCGGCTGCCAGCCCATAGGCAATGCCGGGCAGGAGGAAAACCACCATGATGACCACGACGATGCCGTTAATGAAAGGCGAGGGCAGCAGCGTACCCTTGACCGGGTCGCGCAGGATGCCGCCTTCGGGCAGCCACAGGGCCAGCAGCAGGCCGGTGGTCAGCAGGGCGACCAGCCCCGCCGCACGCAGGCCGCGCTGTTCGGCTGCACGGCTTGCCGCATCGGCTTGCGGCGTATCGGCTGCGCTTGCGTTGCCCTGCCATTGAGGCAGGCGTGGCTCGACGATCCGGTCGGTGACATACCAGGCAACAGCCGTCAGGGCGATGGCTGATGCGGCCATGAAGTAGTAATTGGCCAGGGCGCTGACTTGCCAGGCCGGGTCGATCAGGTGTGCGGCGGCTTCGGTCAGCCCGCCCAGCAAGGGATCAAGCGTGGATACCAGCAGATTGGCCGAAAAACCCGCCGATGTACCGGCAAAGGCCGCCGCGAGCCCGGCCAGCGGGTGGCGGCCGGCGCTGGCGAAGATCATGGCGGCCAGCGGAATGACGACCACATAGCCGACGTCGGAGGCAAGGTTCGACATGATGCCGACCAGCACGACAATCGGGGTCATCAGTCGCCGCGGTGCGCACATGACAATACGGGCGAGGACGGTGCCCAGCAGTCCGCTGCGCTCGGCAACGCCGACCCCGATCAGAGCCACCAGCACGGTAGCGAGTGGCGGAAAGGTGGCGAAATGTTTCGGGGCGTCGACCAGCCATTGCTGCAGGGTGGCGGCGCTGAGCAGCGACACCGGCGTGATCACGTCGTCAGTGCCCGGCTTGATGACGCTCATGCCGGTACTTGCTGCCCAGTGACTGCCCAGTACGACGACCAGGCAAAGCAGTACAAATAACGTGACGGGATCGGGCAGGGCGTTGCCAACCCGCTCGATGCCATCGAGCAGGCGATTGGTCAGCGAGGCGGGCCTGGCGGGGGTGGGCTCAAGAACGTGACTGTGGGGCATGCGGGCTCCTGTGGGCAATATCCGGTTTCCTGCAGTTTGCCTGCCTGTATCGGAATGTAACCATTCAGGATTTCGCCACCCCGGCCAATGGCGTCGATCTGATCTGGATCAGCGCACCGATGGAATTATGATGCGGGGTATATGCATGCAGCATCTTTATATAAAAGCTCCTGTATAAATACCATCACGGGTATTATTTGGATTGACAGCAAAAAACCCGCCGCGGCGGGTTTTTTGCACCGGTTTGCCTTCTGCTTAGCGCAGGCTTTCCAGGTAACGGTCCGCATCCAGTGCCGCCTGGCAGCCGGAAGCTGCGCTGGTTACGGCCTGACGATAGATGTGGTCCTGTACGTCACCGGCAGCAAACACGCCCGCGACGCTGGTGGCAGTGGCATTGCCGTCACGACCGCCCTTGGTGATCAGGTAGCCGGTTTCGTCCATGTCGAGCTGGCCCTTGAAAATGTCGGTATTCGGCTTGTGACCGATGGCGATGAACACACCAGTCAGTGCCAGTTCACGGGTGCTGCCGTCGCTGGTGGATTTCAGGCGCACACCGGTGACGCCGCTGCTGTCGCCCAGTACTTCATCCAGCGTGCTGTTGAGTGCCAGGCTGATCTTGCCAGCCTCAACCTTTTCCATCAGGTGATCGACCATGATCTTTTCGGCGCGGAAGGTGTCGCGGCGATGGATCAGTGTGACGTGCTCGGCGATGTTGGCCAGATACAGAGCCTCTTCAACGGCGGTGTTGCCGCCACCCACCACTGCGACTTTCTGGCCGCGATAGAAAAAGCCGTCGCAGGTTGCGCAGGCAGAAACGCCACGACCCGAGAAGGCTTCTTCGCTCGGCAGGCCGAGATACTGGGCAGACGCACCGGTAGCGATAATGAGTGCATCGCAGGTGTATTCGCCGGCATCGCCAATCAGCTTTTTCGGGCTGGACTTGAGGTCGACTGTGTGGATATGGTCGAAAATGATTTCGGTGCCGAAACGGCGGGCATGCTTTTCAAAGCGCGCCATCAGTTCCGGCCCCTGCACGCCATCGGCATCGGCAGGCCAGTTGTCCACTTCGGTGGTGGTCATCAGCTGGCCACCTTGTGCCATGCCGGTGATGAGCACCGGTTTGAGGTTGGCGCGAGCTGCGTAAACGGCAGCGGTATAGCCGGCAGGGCCGGAGCCGAGAATCAGCAGCGGATGATGGATACTGGCCATGAAAACTCCTCCTGAATGGCATGCAAAAGCCGGAGCAATACTGCACCGGTCTGAAAATTGGCGATAGTCTAGTTGAGTATGACTATGGGGTGCTAATCGAAAAAAACAATAAGCACCATAGCGGTATTAAGTGTCTTGACCCGTGTAGCCATGCTGAACAGGAACTCGCAGCCAGGGCAGGTTCAGCTTCGCTGTACGGATAACTTGTAACAGGACATCCTGCAACTCGGGGGCGGCTATGATTTCGACGGCAACCGGGACATCGCCGGCCAGCTCGAAAAAGGACTGGCTGTGCCAGCCGTGTCGACCAAAACCGGCCAGAGCGTGAAATGCTGTTCCACCTGATGCACCCAGCGTGTGGGCCTCTTTTAGCAGCCATTCGTAAATGGGCATGCCCGCGTGCCGCTGGTTTTGCTGGACATAAAAGCGCAGTAATTCCATGTTCAGCCTCGCTGAAGCAGGTGGTTGATGGAAAGCAGGCCCAGCCAGGTCATCAGCAGGGAGCCAGCAACATGCATGACTATGGCAGAAGCGCACCAGGCGTATTGCTGTCGCAGGAGCAGGGTGGTGGTTTCGGCCGAGAACGTGGAAAACGTCGTCAAGCCTCCCAGAAAACCGGTGGTGATCAACAGGCGCAGTTCGGGGCTCAGTGCCGGCCAGTGCTGGAAGGCGCCAAGAGCAACCCCCATCAGGTAGCCACCAAGCAGATTTGCGGCAAGGGTGCCAAGAGGTATGGTCGGGAAGAAGGGATTGATCCAGATGCTCAGCAGCCAGCGCAGCCAGGCTCCGGCAGCGGCTCCAAGCCCGATCATCAGGAAAGCGAGTGGCGACATCTGCAGGCGTACTCGGTATAAAATGGGCAAATTATATAGCGCCTGCCGGAGTTGGGGTTTGCAGAATACCGATGCGTCCATTTCAATGTGGTCTGTCTGGCGGAAGTTGCCGGCGCTGCGCATGCAGCCGGTCCGGCGCATTCTTCTGAAACAGCTCTATTTCACCGCCAATGAGGCCTATCTGCTGGTGGCACTGATCGGTTTTGCGCTGGGTGCCATCATTGTCGTGCTGCTGCATGTCGAGTATGGGCAAAGCCGGGATACGGCCTTGCGCCTGCTGGGTTCGCTGACCTTTGCCGAATTCGCCCCCTTGCTGGCAGGGCTGGTGATGATCGCGCGCTCTTCGTCCGCCGTAGCCAGCGAACTGGCCAATATGCGCATGCATGGCGAATTTCGCTCCCTGCGGCTGATGGATATCGATATTGCCGCTTACCTCCTGCTGCCGCGCGTAGCCGGCATGGCGCTTGCGTGTGTCCTGCTGTCTTGCTGCATGGCGCTGGCGGCGCTGACCGGGGGGCTGATCGTGGCCGCCGGCAGCAATATCAGTTACCAATTGATCACGCTGGAACGGGTACTTTCCTGGAGTGCGGTACTCTTGCTGCCCGCGAAGGCATTGTCGTTCGGGCTGGCTGCCGCTGTTCTGGCCTGTCGCGCCGGACTTTCTGTCGCTCCGCTGCCCACTGAAGTCCCGCGTGCAACATCAATGGCCGTCATGCACGGAATGGGAGCGCTTTTCGTGCTGGATCTGTTGTGGGCGATTATCGGATGAGTGCTGAAACCCCGCCGTTGTTCTGGCTGCAGGTTGCAGCCCACGAATCGGTTGAACAGCATATCGACCGGCTCGCTGCCCACTGGCGCAAGCAAAGTGGCGGCTATGTCAGCGTTCAGGAAGGGCGCGCCGTACTGATCAGCAATTTGCGGATCTGGGAAAACCTGGCTCTACCTGCGTGGTACCATCTCGGGCAAGACCCCGCGCAGCTTGAGCCGCATTTGCTGCGCATGCTGGAGCCGCTGGGCTGGGATGATGAACGCATTCAGAATTTTGTCGCCAGTCTGCCGCAAGCCCTCAGTGCCGCAGATCGTCGACTGGCTCAGCTGATGCGTGGCTTGCTGGCAAACCCCTTGTTGCTGATGGCTGATGCAGACTGGTGGCGGCAGGTCTCGCAAAAGTGCGAGCTGGCCCAGCTGCTGAATGCGTGTGCACCGAAGCTGCCAATTCTGGTGGTGGCTCATCACGAAGTGCCGGCCGGATTTCGTGCCTATGCCGACGAGCAGGAGTTCGCCGCAGCTTTATCCGCAGATTCATTACAAGGTATGAAGAAATGACGCTGGCGTTGATGCGTGACCGTGATCCACGTTTCCGGTTCCTGGGGTGGCGGGTCGGCCTGACCGGTTTTGCCCTGTTGATTATGCTGCTGGCTCTGGCTGCCTTCCTGGGTGAGCGCAGTGGTCTTTTCGAGCACAAGACCCGCGTCCATCTGGTCGCCGAAAATGGCACCGGCCTTCTTCCAGGCCTGCAGGTGCGTCTTTCCGGTTTCCGGATTGGAGTTATCGATGAGGTACAGCTCAATAGCGAGGCCAGAGTCGATGTCGAATTGCTGATCGAAACCCGCTACATGAAGTGGGTAAAAACCGATGCGCTGGCCATCCTGCAGCAGGATGGACTCGTTGGAGACCATTTCATCGAGATTGCCGGAGGTTCCGCCAAGGCTGCGCCGCTGGCCGAGGACGGTGTGCTGACTTTCGTGCCGGCCATGAGTTTTGCCGACATCGCACAGGATTTGCGCAACCGCACACTGCCACTGCTGGATGAATTCCAGAAGAGCATGCTTTATGTGAACGACCCGCAAGGGGATGTGCGCAAGACAGTGGCCAATATCCAGACGATGACGGCCGAAATGCGCGAAACCCGCAAACAGCTTGATGCCCTGCTGGCCAATGTGAATACGCTGGCTGACAAGGATGTTCGGCAAACGCTCGTCCAAACGCGCGAACTGCTGCTGCGCGCTGATGCAATGGCGGCCGAAGTACAGCAGCATCTACCGGCGATGCTAGCGGATGCAGCATCAGGAGTGCGCAGCTTGCAGCAGACAGCGGCTGATGCCAGTGCAACCATGCAGACCCTGCGCCGGACTTCCGAGCAGGTGGCGCCGCAGATGCCCGGCATATTGCGCAATGCCGACAATCTTCTGTACGACGCGGATTACACCCTGCAGGGCGTCCAGCAGAGCTGGCCTTTGCGCTCCATGCTACCACCACCTCCCGGCAATGAATTCATTCCGGAGAGTCGCCCATGAAATGGCTGATTCCCATCTTGCTGCTGGCCGGCTGCGCCGGAAGCCCGCAATCTGAAATGTCTGTACAGACGTCCCGGCAAAGGCAGGCTGTGCAGCGGGCACTAGAGGCCGAGCGGCAAGGGCGCCCGACAGTGGCAGCACAACAATGGCAGAGCGCGATTCAGCTTGCCAGGTTGCAGGATGACTGGGAAGCGCAGGGGCGAGCGCAACTGGGACTGGCCCAGCTGTTGATAAGGAACGGGGAGTATCAGGCTGCAGCCATTGGTCTGAAAGGGCTACGGGAAAATACCCTCTACTCTGATGAACAAAGGGCGCAGGCCGCATTGTTGCTGGCACGGGCAGGTTTGCGCATCCAGGGTGTTGATGTGGCCGCAGCCATTGCCGGAGCTGCATCGTTCTGCAGCAGCACAGCGTGCGCGTGGCAGCCGGCAATCCGCAATGTCGAGGCACGGCTGGCCTTGCAGCAGCAGGACCCGGTGCGGGCCCTTCAGATTGCCGACGGTGTTCTGCTGCAATCCGAGCTCGCTCTGGCCGAGCGCAGCCATGCCCTGCGAACTCGTGCGGAAGCACTGCTCGCCATGGGGCGGGCCCTGCAGGCCTTGCCGGCGCTGGGTGATGCGCTGGTGATTGACCGGCAAATCGGCGAGCCACTCTGGTTGCTCGATGATTATCGGCTGCAGCTGGCAATTGCCAGTGCAACCGGGAATCTGGCGCTGGAAAGGGAAAGCCGCTGGCGGATCGAGAGCCTGTGCCGCGCGCTGGATGAAAAGGTGTGTGGCACACCTTGAAATTCCCGCCCCCGCCGGCGTATAATCCGCCGTTTTCCGCGCTCGAATGGTTCGGGTGCGGGTCAATCTCCCTTCCGTACCGTCACGGGTGCGCCGTGCTGATGTGCTGAGCGTTCCTGCGGAAGGTAGTCCTAACCTTGTGACAAATTGGAGAGTTTTAGATGTCCATTAGCATGCGCGATATGCTGGAAGCCGGCGTTCACTTCGGCCACCAAACCCGTTACTGGAACCCGAAGATGGGCCAATACATCTTCGGCGCTCGCAACAAGATTCACATCATCAACCTGGAAAAAACCCTGCCGATGTTCAACGACGCACTGACTTTCGTGCGCCGTCTGTCCGCCAACAAGGGCAACATCCTGTTTGTCGGCACCAAGCGTGCTGCCCGCGAAATCGTGGCTGAAGAAGCTCAACGCGCAGGCGCTCCGTTTGTCGATCACCGCTGGCTGGGTGGCATGCTGACCAACTACAAGACGGTTAAGCAATCCATCAAGCGCCTGAACGACATGAAGGCCGTGCTGGCCGATGAAAACGGTGGCTATGGCAAGAAAGAGCTGCTGGACATGACCCGCGAAGTTGAGAAGCTCGAGCGTTCGCTCGGTGGTATCAAGGACATGGGCGGTCTGCCGGACGCGATCTTCGTGATCGACACCGGTTACCAGAAGGGCACCATCGTTGAAGCCAAGAAGCTGGGCATCCCGGTTATCGGTGTTGTTGATACCAACAACAATCCGGAAGGCATCGACTACGTGATCCCGGGTAACGACGATTCGTCCCGCGCCATCCGCCTGTATGCCCGTGGCATCGCTGATGCGATCCTGGAAGGCCGCAACCAGGCGGTTCAGGAAATCGTTGCAGCAGCTGCTGCCAGCGAAGAAGGCTCCGCAGCCTGATTGGCCTGAATGCCGGTAAAGAAAAAGGGGCGAACAGCCCCTTTTTCGCAAGGTAAGAATTCTTGTTGTGCAGTCGAATCGTAATGACTGCCGACTACACTGATTAACCCGAATTTTGGAGATGGATCATGGCGGATATCACCGCAAAGATGGTTGCCGAGCTGCGCGAGCTGACTGGCCTGGGCATGATGGAGTGCAAGAAGGCTCTGGTTGAAACCGAAGGTGACGTGGCCAAGGCTGAAGAGCTGCTGCGCATCAAGTCCGGCAACAAGGCCTCCAAGATGGCTGGCCGCACCGCCGCAGAAGGCGTTGTTGTTGCGTTCATCACCGATGACAAGAAAACCGGCGCCATCGTCGAAGTCAACTGTGAAACCGACTTTGTTGGCAAGGATGAAGGTTTTGCAGCTTTTGCCCGTACCGTAGCCAAGGCTGTGGTTGATGCCAACCCGGCCAACGTCGAAGAACTGGCTGCAGCCAAGACCGACTCCGGCGAAACCGTGGAAGACCTGCGCAAGGCCATCATCGCCAAGCTGGGTGAAAACATGACCCTGCGCCGTTTCGTGCGCTACACCACCGAAGGCCATCTGGCTGCCTACCTGCACGGCGCCAAGATCGGTGTTCTGGTTGACCTTGAAGGCGGCGACGAGCTGCTGGGCAAGGATCTGGCCATGCACATCGCTGCCAGCAAGCCGAAGGCGCTGGACGCTTCCGGTGTTGATGCCGAGCTGATCGAAACCGAGCGCCGCGTTGCCATCGAACGCGCCAAGGAAGCCGGCAAGCCCGCAGAAATGCTGGAAAAGATCGCCGAGGGCACCGTACAGAAGTTCCTGAAGGAAGTGACCCTGCTGAATCAGGTCTTCGTGAAGGCCGAAGATGGCAAGCAAACCATCGAACAGCTGATCAAGTCCAAGTCCGCCAAGATCAACCAGTTTGCGATGCTGGTTGTCGGTGAAGGCATCGAGAAGAAGGTTGTGGATTACGCAGCCGAAGTTGCTGCCGCAGCCAAGCTCTGATTTTTGAGCTATATGTAGTAAAGATAACGCCGCGCGGTCACGCGCGGCGTTTGTGTACGCGCCATTCCATCAGATATACCCAATTAGAACGAGGACAATCACATGAGCCAAGCACCCAAGTACCAACGCATTTTGCTGAAACTCTCCGGTGAGGCGCTGATGGGCGATGATAGCTACGGCATCAATCGTGCCACCATCGAGCGCATTGTGCAGGAAGTGAAATCGGTGGTTGATCTTGGTGTCCAGGTGGCCGTAGTGATCGGTGGCGGCAATATTTTCCGTGGCGTGGCTCCGGCTGCCGCGGGGATGGACCGCGCCACGGCTGATTACATGGGTATGCTGGCAACCGTCATGAATGCACTGGCCTTGCAGGATGCCATGCGTCACGCCGGCATCATTTCCCGTGTCCAGTCCGCGCTGACCATCCAGCAGGTTGCCGAGCCCTATGTTCGCGGCAAGGCGATCCGCTATCTGGAAGAAAACAAGGTGGTCATCTTTGGTGCCGGCACCGGCAATCCTTTCTTTACTACCGATACCGCAGCGGCGCTGCGCGGCATGGAAATGGGTGCAGACATCGTACTGAAGGCCACCAAGGTTGATGGCGTTTATACCGATGATCCGAAAAAGAACGCCGATGCGGTGCGCTACCACACCCTCACTTTTGACGAGGCAATCGGTCGCAATCTGAAGGTCATGGATGCCACTGCGTTTGCCCTGTGCCGCGACCAGAAAATGAATCTGTGCGTGTTCAGCATCTTCAAGCAGGGCGCTCTAAAGCGCGTAGTGCTTGGGGAAGACGAGGGCACACTGGTACACTGCTGAGCTTGAGTGTCCGTATGCTGACAGGCGGCAAGGGCCGCCTGTTTTTGTTGTTGCGAGGAACAGAGAATGATTGCAGAAATCAAGCAAAATACCGAAAACAAAATGCAGAAATCGGTCGAAACCCTGAAAACCAATCTTGGCAAGGTTCGTACCGGCCGCGCTCATCCGGGTTTTCTGGATCAGGTGCAGGTTGAGTATTACGGCAGCATGGTCGCTCTTGGCCAGGTCGCCAACGTGACTGCTTCGGATGCTCGCACGCTGGCTGTGCAACCGTGGGAAAAAAACATGGTGGGCAAGATCGAGAAGGCCATCCGCGATGCCGACCTCGGACTGAATCCGGCCACCAACGGTGATTTGATCCGCGTTCCGATGCCGATGCTGACAGAAGAACGCCGCCGTGATCTGGTGAAGGTGGTTCGTGGCGAGGCAGAAGAGGCTCGTGTAGCCGTTCGCAACGTTCGTCGTGATGGCAATGAGCAACTGAAGCGACTCCTGAAGGACAAGGATATTTCCGAGGACGACGAGCGCCGTGGTCAGGATGAAATCCAGAAGCTGACAGACAAGTACGTTGCCGAAATCGACAAGCAGCTGGCCGAAAAAGAAAAGGAATTGATGGCTGTTTAAGGCTAGGACTGCAATGGCGTTGTTCTCCAGTACGACCCGGGCTGTGCCTGAGGAAATCGGCCCGGTACCCAGGCACATTGCCATCATCATGGATGGCAATGGCCGCTGGGCCAAAAAGCGTCTGATGCCGCGGGTATTTGGCCACAAGAAGGGCGTCGAGACGCTGCGCGATGTGGTTCGTGCCTGCGACGAACTCGGTGTGCGCTTCGTGACCGTGTTCGCCTTTTCCAGTGAAAACTGGCGGCGCCCTCCGGATGAGGTCAGCTTTCTGATGGGGCTTTTCCTGCAGGCACTGCAGACCGAAGTGGAAAAAATGAAGCGCAACAACATTCGCCTGAAGATTATTGGCGACCGCGCGCGTTTTTCTCCGGAACTGGTCATGCTGATCGAGGCGGCAGAAGCGGGTACGGCGGGCAACGATGGCCTGACGCTCACCGTGGCCGCCGATTACGGTGGCCGCTGGGACATCATGAATGCCACCCGGCAGCTGCTGGCGGCAAATCCTGCCTGCGCAACCAGCCTGACCGAAGAAGACCTCGCTCCCTATCTCGCCATGGCTTATGCCCCCGAGCCTGATCTCTTCATACGTACCGGCGGCGAGCAGCGTATCAGCAACTTCCTTATCTGGCAGCTGGCCTATACCGAACTCTACTTTACTGATCTGGCCTGGCCGGATTTTGACCGCACAGCCTTGTTGCAGGCGCTGTCCTGGTACCAAGGGCGCGAGCGGCGCTTCGGCCGAATCAGCGAGCAACTTTCCAGTGAGGCGCCTGACCAGGCCTGATGCAATGCTAAAAACCCGAATATTGACTGTTTTGCTGCTGCTGCCAGTATTTCTGGCGGCCATTCTGTGGTTGCCGGCGTCGGCTTGGTCGCTTGTCTGTGTGCTGTTGAGTGGCCTTGCTGCCTGGGAGTGGGCACGGCTTGCCGGCCTGAAGGGCGTTCTGCGCCAGATTTATCCTGGTTTAACCGCCTTGCTGGTAGCGGGATTTATCGCACTGCGTCCCGGTGTTGCCCCCTTGCTCGGCATGCTGATCGGGGCAACAGCGTTCTGGTGTGTACTGGCTCCGCTCTGGTTGCGGTACAAATGGCAACTTCGTGCCGCGGGTAATCTGAACATTCTTCTCGGCTGGGCACTGATTGCACCAGCCACCATGGTACTGGCTGTCTTTCGCGGCAATGGCTGGAGCCTGCTGGCCATACTCGCCATCGCCTGGGTTGCCGATTCGGCGGCCTATTTTTCCGGCAAGGCATTTGGCCGTAGAAAACTGGCTCCTCTGATCAGCCCCGGGAAGAGCTGGGAGGGGGTATGGGGCGCCAGCCTAGCTGTAGCCTTGTATATCAGCATAATACCTGGGAAGGTATTATTGTTCGGTTTTTTACCGTGGGCCCAATCGCAAGGTGTACAGGTGCTGATTTGGATTGTTTTTGCCCTGCTGCTGCTGGTCGTCAGTGTGGTTGGCGATCTGCTTGAGTCGCTATTCAAGCGCCAGGCCGGCATGAAAGACAGCAGCAACCTGTTGCCGGGGCATGGCGGCATTCTGGACCGGGTCGATAGTCTGCTAGCCTTGCTGCCCGTTGCTGCTGCCGTCCAGCTACTCTCCGTGCTGCTAACCTATTCCCACTGAGAATAATCATGACCGTCCAAGTTCGCCATATCACCATCCTGGGTGCAACGGGCAGTATTGGCACCAGCACCCTTGATGTGATCAGCCGGCATCCGGAGCAGTACAAAGTGGTCGCCCTGACCGGCTCCAGCCAAATCGAACGGCTTGCCAAGGCCTGCATAGACCATCAGCCTGCTTATGCCGTCGTGCTGGACGAGCAGGCTGCCGATCGCTTGCAGGGTATGCTTGCCGATCATGCACCGGACACCTGTGTGCTGTGCGGTGCTGATGCGCTGACACGAGTGGCAACATTGCCCGAGGTGGATACCGTCATGGCGGCGATTGTCGGCTCGGCCGGCATGCCGGCGACACTTGCCGCGGCAAGGGCCGGAAAACGCGTACTGCTCGCCAATAAGGAAACGCTGGTGCTGGCCGGGGGCCTGTTCATGAATGCCGTGCGGGATTCCGGCGCCGAACTGCTGCCTATCGATAGCGAACACAATGCGATTTACCAGGTGCTGCCAATCGCATTCCGCGAGCATCCTTATCGCACTTCACTTGCAGCTGCAGGTATCTCCAAGCTGCTGCTGACAGCCTCTGGCGGCCCGTTCCGGACACGCAGTCTGGATAGCCTCCATCGCGTTACACCAGAGGAGGCCGTGCGCCACCCCAACTGGTCGATGGGGCAGAAAATTTCAGTCGACTCGGCCAGTATGATGAACAAAGGGCTCGAAGTGATCGAGGCGCACTGGCTGTTCAATGCCCCCGCATCACAGATCCAGGTCGTAGTGCATCCGCAAAGCGTCGTTCATTCAATGGTCGAATACCAGGATGGCTCGGTTCTGGCGCAGCTGGGTTCTCCCGATATGCGCATTCCGATTGCCTATGGCCTGGCATACCCGCACCGTATCGAAACCGGAGTGAGGCCCCTTAATCTGTTTGAGGTTGGCCGACTGGATTTTGAAGAACCAGACTTGCAGCGATTTCCCTGTCTTGCACTGGCTTTCGCCGCACTGGAGTCTGGTGGCGCAGCGACGGCCGTTTTGAATGCCGCCAATGAAATCGCCGTTGCAGCCTTTTTGTCCGGGCAGATCCGCTTCACGGATATTCCGGTTTTGATTGAAAAAACACTGAGCGCATTGCCTTGCCTTCCGGCGGACTCGATCGAGTCGCTGCTTGCCGCAGATGGCGAGGCACGGCGTGTTGCCTCGCAAGAGTTGGCGACCTGCACATGCTGACTCTGGGCGCGTTCGTCCTGATGATTGCCGTACTCGTGACTTTCCACGAGTACGGCCACTACTGGGTTGCACGCCGTTGCGGCGTGCGTGTCCTGAAATTTTCCATCGGATTTGGCAAGCCGTTAGTGCAATGGCAGCGAGGCGGTACGACCTGGCAGATTGCACTGATTCCTCTTGGCGGCTTCGTGCAGATGCAGGGTGAGTCGCCGGAGGACGGAGGGGGTGGACTCCATGATCCGGCATCATCTTTTTCAAGCAAGCATCCCTTGCAGAAAATGGCGATTGTATTAGCCGGACCACTGGCAAACCTGCTGCTCGCCTGGCTTCTATTCGCAGGCGTGTTCATGCATGGGCAAACAGCGCTGCGTCCGTTTGTTGGTGCGGTTGAAGCAGGCAGTGTCGCGGAACAATCCGACTTGCGTGCGGGTGACAGGCTGATGGCGGTGGCAAGCACTCCCGTGGCAAGCTGGGAGATGGCGCAGATGCAATTGCTGGCCCATGTTGGTGAAGCGCGTGTGCCCGTACAAGTTCAGCGCGCATCAGGTGGTGAGGCGAATCTGCTGCTGAATCTCGCCGGACTGGGAGATGCTGCCTATGATGCCCGCTTGCTGCGTAACCTGGGGATTGAAATCCTGCCCTGGACCGGCTTGCTGGGGCATGTCAGCAAGGATGGCCCGGCAAATCGCGCCGGACTGCAGGAAGGGGATCGCATTCTCAGTATTGATGGGCAGCCCTTGGCAGGCTGGCAGGCTTTTCACGAGCTGATCCAGCAATCAGCGGGAAAGTCGCTGACGATCAGTTATTCACGCCGGGGCGAAACCCTGACGACGCAATTGCAACCCGAGCGCGTGCAGCAGGGCGGCAAGCAGTTCGGGCGTATCGGGCTAGGCCCTCGTACCGACCCGGTTCTCTATCAGAAACTGACCTTTGTTGACCGGAACGGGCCGCTGGAGGCTGTTCAGCGCTCGGCTGCCTACACCTGGCAGATGTCGGTGCTGAGTATTCGAATGATTGGCCAGTTGCTGACCGGTGAGGCGTCGCTCAAGCAGGTTAGCGGGCCGATTGGTGTTGCCGAATATGCAGGACAAAGCGCCTCGATCGGGCTTCTTGCTTACATACAGTTCATTGCCTTCATCAGCTTGAGTCTGGCCATCCTGAACCTGCTGCCTGTGCCGGTTCTTGATGGGGGGCATTTCCTGTATCATACCGCCGAGTTGCTGAGAGGTCGTCCTCTACCGCTTTGGTGCATGGAGTGGGGACAGCGTCTGGGAGTGGCACTGCTGCTCAGCCTGATGGCTCTGGCCTTTTATAACGACATTAACCGCCTGATTACTGGCTGATCGCCAAGAAGAACCGGAACGATGAAATTAAAACCAATGATCATGCTGCTTGTCGCAGCCCTGGGTACCCCATTTGCTCATGCATTTGAAGCGTTCACCGTCGCGGACATCAAGGTTGAAGGCCTGCAGCGTACTGACCCTGGCACTGTTTTCAATTATCTGCCGGTCAAGGTCGGTGAGAGTTTTGACGATGCCAAGGCCCGCGAATCGATCAAAGTCCTGTTTGGCACAGGCTTTTTCAATGACGTACGCATTGAAACTGACAAAGATACAATCATCATCACGGTTCAGGAGCGGCCGACCGTTGCCCAGATCAATGTGAACGGCGCCAAGTTGCTGGAAAAAGACCAGATCAAGTCTGCCCTCAAAAGTCAGAATCTCGCCGAAGGGCGTATCTTCCAGCAGGATACCCTTGATGCTGCAATCAACGAACTCAAGCAGCAATATTATGCGCGCGGGCGCTACTCGGTATTGATTACGCCCAGCGTCACCAAGCTGGATCGCAATCGCGTCGGCATCGAGCTGAACATTTCCGAGGGCGATGTTGCCCAGATCAAGCAGATCAACATCGTGGGCAGCAAGGTTTTTTCCGAGGATGATCTGATCGGAAAAATGTCGCTGGAAACTTCGGGCTGGATGACTTGGTACACGCGAGCAGACCAGTACTCCAAGCAGAAAATGACTGCTGACCTTGAAAAGCTGAAATCCTTCTATATGGATCGCGGCTATCTTGATTTCGCGATCAACTCGACTCAGGTTTCTCTGGCTGAAGACAAAACCGAGATGTTTCTCACCATCAACATCAGTGAAGGTGAGCGATATACGATCAACTCTCTGAAGTTTGCGGGTGAGTATCCCATCCCCGACGAAGAGCTGCAGCCTCTGCTTGCCATAAACACTGGCGATGTCTTTTCACGTGAAAAAATCAACAAAACTGTTGCCCGGATCAGTGAGATGCTGGGCGAGCAAGGATATGCGTTTGCCAACGTCAACCCGGTCCCGGATGTCGACAAGGAAAAGCACACGGTAGGATTTACTTTCTTCGTTGATCCTGGCAAAAAAACCTATGTCCGCAACATCAATATTTCCGGAAACGCCCTGACCAAGGATGAAGTGATCCGGCGAGAATTGCGACAAATTGAATCGGCACAGTTTGACCTCGGCAAGATAAAGCGCTCCAAGGAGCGTCTGCAGCAGCTTGACTATTTCAGCGAAGTCAATCTTGATACTGCCGTAGTGCCTGATGCAGTGGACCAGGTTGATCTGAACGTGAAGGTGGCGGAAAAGAAAACCGGCAATTTCAACATCGGTGCCGGGTATGGCCAGGACGAAGGCTTTCTTGTGATGGCCAGCCTTTCCCAGAATAACTTCCTCGGAAGCGGCAAACGCGTAACGATCGAGGCGAACACCAGCCAGACCGACCAGAACTATACGTTCAATGTCCTTAATCCATACTTCACGCCGGATGGCGTTTCTTTTGGATGGGGAGTCTACAAACGGTCAACGGACCCTAATGCGAACGACCTGGAGCAGGGCGATTACACTACGGACTCTTTGGGTGGCGGCATTTCCTTTGGCTTGCCGGTAAGCGATTACAACAGTCTGCAATTCCGCTTCGACTATGAAAATCTTGATATCAAGACCAATCAGAACAGCCCGAATCACGTCAATGAATTTGTGAAAAAATGGGGGCCGGACAATCAGACCTACACAGCCTCGCTGAGTTTTGTATCCGACTCGCGCGACTCCGTCATTTATCCCAAGAAAGGCAACATGTTCAAGGTTGCCGCTGATATTGCCATCCCACCGTCGGAAATTGAATACTACAAGGTTAATCTTCAGAATCGTTTCTTCTACTCGCCATTTGAATCTCTGACATTCATGTGGAATTTCGAGCTCGGCTACGCAGATGGATATGGTGACGGTGAGCTGCCATTCTATAAGAACTTCTTCGCAGGTGGTGTCAACTCGGTGCGTGGTTTCAAATCCGGCAGTCTTGGGCCGCAGGACAGCAATGGCGACAGCATGGGGGGTGATCGCCGTTTTGTGAACAACCTGGAGTTCCTTATTCCTGTGCCGGGTATGAAAGATGACCAGTCAATGCGATTGAGTGCATTTGTGGATGCGGGCGGTATTTGGGGGCCGGGCCAAGATCTAGATGGCAATGCAGTGCGCTACTCAACTGGCTTCGGCTTTACATGGGTTTCGCCAATTGGTCCCATCAAACTGATTTATGCTTACCCGCTGAACTCGAAAGACGGTGACAAGACCGAACAATTCCAGTTCCAACTGGGTCAGGTGTTTTAATAGGACAAAGCCATGCGTTTGTTGCTTTCTGCGTTTTTCCTGCTGGTATCCTCTTTCGCATTTGCCGCAGATGTCAAAATCGGGTTTGTCGATACCGAGCGTGTTTTGCGCGAGTCGTCACCTGCGGTACGCGCCGCCAAGCGCCTTGAAAAAGAATTTGATGGCAGAAAGCAGGAGTTGCAGCGTGCTTCTGCCCAAGGCAAGGCACTTCAGGCTGCTCTTGATAAAGGCGGCCTTGCCGAGGCTGACCGCAAGAATAAAGAGCGTGACCTCATCAAGCTGAATCAGGATTTTCAGCGCATGCAGCGCGAATTCAATGAAGATTTGAATGCCCGCCGCAACGAAGAGCTTGCGGGAATGCAGGAGCGAGTCAACGCAGTGATCCGGCAGATTGCAGAAGCCGAAAAATTCGACGTCATCCTGCAGGATGCGGTGTATCGCAATCCAAAGCTGGATATTACCGACAAGATCATCAAGATGCTGGCTGACAAGTAATGGGGACGAAATCATTCTCAGCGCATGAACTGGTCAGCAGACTTGGCGGTGAACTCTGTGGCGAAGATGTTCAGGTTTCCGGTTGTGCTCCGCTTGCTGAAGCAGCAACGGGTGACGTTACTTTTCTGGTTTCTGCCAAATACAGACAACAGCTGGCATCAAGCCGACCCTCGCTGCTGATTGTGCGCGCACAGGATTCCGGGCTATTTGACGGCACCAGGATCATCTTTCCGGATCCGCAGCTCTATTTTGCAAGAATATTGCAGCTTTTCCATCCCGCAGAACCGGTAGTTCCAGGTGTCCACCCGACAGCAGTAATCGAGCCTGGAGCAAAAATTGATCCTTCCGCGCAAATTGAAGCGTTTGCGCATATCCAGCGTGATGCAGTCATCGGCGCCGATTGTGTCATTGGCTCCGGGAGCTCGATTGGTCCGGGGACCACAATCGGAAGCAATGTCCGGCTTTATCCGAGGGTGGTAATTTATGCAAATTGCGTAATCGGCAATCGCTGCATCATCCATTCAGGTGCCATTATCGGCTCGGATGGTTTTGGGAACGCTTGGGCAGGCGATCATTGGGAAAAAATCCCGCAAATCGGTCGCGTTGTAATTGGCGATGACGTCGAGATCGGTGCGAACGCAACCATAGACCGCGGCGCCGCAAGTGACACGATCATCAATGCGGGAGCCAGAATCGATAACCTGGTCCAGATTGCGCACAATGTGGTGATCGGGGCGCACACCGCCATTGCTGCCTGCGTTGGTATTGCCGGGTCTACCGAAATCGGCGCGAACTGTCTGATCGGTGGAGGGTGCAAAATCAGCGGCCACCTGCAAATCACCGACAGGGTCACCCTGCTGGGCGGCTCAGGGGTCGGCTCCAACATCAAGGAGCCCGGGGTTTATGCCAGCGGTCTTCCATCAATCCCGCATGCGAACTGGTTGCGCAACACGGTGCACTGGCGAAATCTGGATGATATTGCCAAACGCCTGAAGAAAATTGAAAAGTCGTTGAACGACGATAATGAGTCTGGGAGTGAATAAATGACACCAATGGATATTCGCACGATCATGGCGCATTTGCCGCATCGCTATCCTTTTTTGCTGATTGACCGGGTTACTGACCTCGAAGTAGGCAAGTCGATCCGTGGCTTGAAGAACGTCACCATCAACGAGCCGTTTTTCCAGGGACACTTTCCATCCTATCCGGTCATGCCAGGAGTGCTTATTCTTGAAGCGCTGGCTCAGGCTGCAGGGGTACTGACCTTCAAGAGCATCGAACCTGCGCCCTCTCCCAATACCATCCTGTTTTATGCGGGCATTGATAATGCGCGCTTCAAGCGTCAGGTCGTGCCGGGTGATCAACTGATCCTGGAGGCTGAAATCGTGGCCAGCAAACGCGGTATCTGGAAATACACCGCCCGAGCCCTGGTGGACGGTGACATTGCCGCAGAAGCCGATCTGATGTGCGCGCAGCGGGAAGTTGATCTGGCTTGATCGACACAATGAGCATCGAAAAATAACCGGCTTAGCTATGACAACAATGATTCATCCTACTGCCATTGTCAGCTCCAGCGCAGAGCTGGGTGATAATGTGCAGATTGGGCCGTATGCCATTATTGGCGACCATGTCCGGATCGGATCGGGCAGCCGGGTCGGTGCGCATGCCGTTATCGATGGCCACACCAGCTTGGGTGAGAATAATGTTATCCATGCCCACGCCTCGATCGGCTGTGCGCCGCAGGACAAAAAGTACCGCAATGAACCGACCCGTCTGACCATTGGGGATGGCAACACGTTTTTCCAGAGCGTCACTGTCGCAGTGGGAACAGCGCAAGATGAAGGCTTGACCAGCATTGGTGACGACAACTGGCTGATGGCTTATGCACACATCGGGCACGATTGTCGTATTGGCAGCCATACCATTTTCGCCAATAGCGCCACTCTGGGCGGACACGTTCATGTGCACGACTATGCAATTCTTGGCGGTCTGAGCGCCGTACATCAATTCTGTGTGATTGGCGCGCACGCAATGGCCGGCGGCGGCTCGATCATCGTGCAGGATTTGCCCCCCTTTACCATCTGCGAGGGCAACCGGGCCATCGCGCGCGGGATTAATAGCGAAGGCTTGAAGCGGCGGGGTTACTCGGCAGAGCAGATCCTCGCCATCAAGCGTGCCTATAAGCTGCTGTATCGTGCTGGCGTGAGCTATGACGAAGCCGTAGCCAGTATCCGGGAAGCGGCACTCAGTGAGAGCGCATTGCAGCCCTTTATTGATTTCTTTGCCCTGTCCTCCAGGGGTATCCTTCGCTAGCCATGCAGCATCAAAAGCCTCGGGCCAATACTGGTCCACGTATCGCCATTGTGGCAGGCGAAGCCTCGGGTGATCTGCTGGGAGCGGCCCTGATCAATGCCTTGCGGGTTCGCTATCCCGATGCCGAGTTTTATGGTGTCGCCGGCCCGAAAATGCAGGCAGCAGGAGCTCGCACCATTGCCCCCATGTCGACCTTGGCCGTAGGCGGAGTTGTAGAGGTCCTGCGACATTTGCCCAGCCTGCTCAAGCTCCGCAAAGCGCTGCTCAAACTCTGCATGAATGAGCGGCCGGATGTCTTCATCGGGATTGATGCGCCAGATTTCAATCTGGGTATCGAAAGGAAACTGAAGCAAGCCGGCATCCTGACCATCCATTATGTCAGCCCTTCGATTTGGGCATGGCGCCCGCAGCGCATCAAGGGCATCCGCGCAGCCGTAAACCACATGCTGCTAATTCTGCCTTTCGAGCAGGCCATCTATGATCAGGCAGGTGTGCCGGCGACCTATGTGGGTCACCCGCTGGCCGATCAGATTCCGCTTGTCATCAATAAGAATGCATACCGGGAACAATTGCAGCTCGCAGAAGCGGCAAGGGTAATCGCCATCCTGCCCGGCAGCCGCATGCGTGAACTCGAGGCCTTGTCTGCCCTTATGGTAGAAACCGCGCACCTGCTGGCCAAGCATGATCCAAACCTGATTTTCCTTGTACCCCTCATTTCCCGTGAGACCCGTACCCGTTTCGAAAAAGAAATCTGGGCACAAAATGCGCAGGCACTGAATTGGCGCCTGATGTTCGGCCATTCCCATGAAGCAATGGCCGCTGCTGATGTCGTCCTGCAGGCATCCGGAACTGCAGTCCTCGAAGCCATGCTGGTGAAACGCCCGGCTGTAGTCACTTATCGCGTCTCGCCGCTCACCTACCGCATGATTCGTGGCAAATTCATTCTGCCATATGCCAGCCTGCCCAATATCATTGCTGGCCGCTACGTCGTCCCGGAATTCTTGCAAAATGAAGCAACAGCAATCAACTTGTGTCAGGCGGTATTGAACTACCTGAACAACAAGTCACTGACAATCGATCTGGAAAGCCTGTTCACCGCCGAACACCAGCGCCTGCAATGTTCGGCTGCCGAGCGGGCGGCAGAGGCTGTTGCAAAAGTGCTGCAATCCGTATGAACCACGGTCTTGCTATCTGCGGCGTTGATGAGGCGGGCAGGGGGCCTCTGGTTGGTGCAGTGTTTGCTGCTGCCGTCATTTTGCCCGAGCACTTTGATCTGCCCGGGTTGACCGACTCCAAAAAATTGACCGAGAAAAAACGGGAAGCGCTATTCCCACTGATTCAGCAAACAGCACTGGCATGGGCCATCAGTGAGGCGAGTGCGGCAGAGATTGACCGGCTTAATATTCTGCAGGCCACCATGCTGGCCATGCAGCGAGCTGTACAGCAACTTACTGTTCCTGTGGATGAAATCCTGATCGATGGCAACCGTATTCCTTCCGGCCTGTCTGCCCCAGCTCGCGCTATTGTCAAAGGTGACGCCCTGATTCCAGCGATTTCGGCTGCCTCGATACTGGCCAAGGTTGCGCGAGATCGTTCCATGCACGAATTGCATAGCCGCCACCCGGAATACGGCTTCGATGAACACAAGGGGTATCCTACGGCACGCCATTTGGCCGCCTTGGCAATGCATGGCCCGCTGGAGGATCATCGCCGCAGCTTCGGTCCCGTCAGGCAATACACGCTCCAGTCCAGTCTCTGGTAAGCTGGAGAGGTTGTCGCACGTGAACTTAGCTTCTACTATCCGTAGAGACTCCATCTTTATCTGACGCTTCCGTTTTCTCAGCGTGAATATTCGAAAAGGAATTCTGGACACATGTTTGTCATCGTTGGCTACGTTTTCATGTGTGTCTGCATTTTGGGTGCGTACGCTTGGCACGGCGGTCACTTGGGAGTGCTATGGCAGCCGAGCGAAATTGTCATCATTTTCGGCGGTGCGCTGGGCGGGATGATTGCCGGCTACGGGGGCAAGCCTCTGAAGGCAACCATCAAAGCACTGCCAAGCATCTTCAAAGGAAGTGCCTACACCAAAGCGTTCTACATGGATCTTTTTGCCTGCTTGTTCGAACTGCTGTCCAAGGTTCGCAAGGAGGGTCTGATGTCCATAGAAAATGACGTGGAAGACCCGCACTCAAGCCCGATTTTCTCGAAGTATCCCGGTATTTCCAAAGACCATCATGTCGTCGAGTTCATCACCGATTATTTGCGGCTGATGGTCGGTGGCAACCTGAATGCATTCGAGATCGAGAACCTGATGGATGTGGAGCTTGAAACCCACCATCATGAAGCTGAGTTGCCAGCAACAGCAATTACCAAGCTGGCGGATGGCTTGCCGGCTTTTGGTATTGTCGCGGCAGTAATGGGCGTTGTGCATACGATGGGTTCGCTGCACTTGCCACCCAGTGAGCTGGGCAAACTGATCGGGGCGGCGCTCGTAGGGACGTTCATGGGTATCTGGCTCGCCTATGGTTTTGTCGGCCCGCTGGGTACATTGCTGGAGACCAAGGCAAAGGAATCATCACAGGTTTTCCAAACCATCAAAGTGACCCTGCTGGCCAGTCTGAATGGTTACGCACCTCAAATTGCGGTCGAATTCGGCCGCAAGGCGCTTGACTCATCCGAGCGTCCGAGCTTCCAGGAGCTGGAAGAATTCGTGAAAAGCGCAAAAAACAAATAAAAGTCCCCACGACAATCACGGCTAGTCAGTATTTTCGAGAGCATCATGAGCGACGACTCCCAACGTCCTATCGTTGTAAAAAAAATCAAGAAAGGCGGCCATGGTCACCATGGTGGCGCATGGAAAATTGCCTATGCAGACTTTGTAACGGCCATGATGGCCTTCTTCCTGCTGATGTGGCTCTTGGGGTCGGTCTCCAAAGGAAATTTAAAAGGGATTTCGGATTACTTTTCCAACCCGTTGAAGGTTGCTAATGCCGGCGGTTCCGGAGCTGGCGATGCAGAATCGATCATCCAGGGGGGAGGGCAGGACCTGACCAAACAGGCCGGACAAGTCAAGAAAGGCGAGGTCCCCCCGCAGGAAGAATCCGCCAAAGACCGGAAGCGGCTGTCAGAGCTGAAAAAGCGCTTTGAGGCCATGATGGATGACAAAAGCCAGACCAATACCAAGCTCAAGCAGTTCAAAAGCCAGTTGAAGCTCGATATGGTTGCCGAAGGTTTGCGCATTCAGATTGTCGATGAGCAGAATCGACCGATGTTCAAATCCGGCAGTTCCGAACTTGAGCCATATGCAAGAGAGATCCTGCACGAAGTCGCAGCCTTGCTGAATGAAGTGCCAAATGCGCTTTCCCTGTCCGGCCATACTGATGGCACACCTTTTTCCGGAGGGGCCGCAGGCTTCAGTAACTGGGAGCTCTCGGCCGAGCGTGCGAATGCATCACGTCGTGAATTGATCACTGGCGGCATGGCTGATGCAAAGGTTCTCCGGGTTAACGGCTTCGGCGACAAGGTACCCCTGAACGTCGAAAATATTTACGATCCGGTCAATCGGCGCATCAGCATTGTTGTACTCAATCGTGAAGCCGAACAGGATATCAAGGAGCAGGCAGGAAAAAGTAAAGCTGAAGCCGAAGCTTCTGCTCCCGTGACAGCCACTCCCTGACCATGCCCGACAAAATGGCGCAAGTGCCACGCTTCCTGATTCTACTGGCTATGGCCTGTGCGATCTGGAGAGTACTCAGCGTCACTCTGGAGCCACTTCCTGCCGCCTTTGCTGCGGGAGGGGGGGCTGCGATCGCCGCAGTGTTCTGGCATGACGGACGATGGTGGATTCCAATTCATGCACTGTTTTTGCCAGCATTGCTTCTCTTGCTGCAAGCGGATGTTCCAGCTTATTGGTATTTGATCATTCTTGTCGTGCTCTGGCTTTTTTCAGGACAGGCGGTCAGGCAACGGGTTCCGTTATACACCAGTGGTCAGGGCGCGTTGCGCGCATTGTGTGAGCTGCTGCCGCATGGGTCCCGGTTTATCGATGTCGGAGCAGGGACAGGTACTGTTTTACAGGCGCTGGCGCGTTCAAGGCCGGACCTGATCTTGGCCGGAACGGAACTGGCATGGTTCCCTTGGCTAATAGGTAGTGTACGCATGCGTGGGTGCCGGGAATGGTACAGACAGGATTACCGGAAGATGGATTTCGCCTGCTACGATTGTGTCTATGCTTTTCTTTCCCCCGAGCCAATGCCGGAACTGTGGAGCAAGGCCAAGCGCGAAATGCGGCCGGGCAGCCTTTTCATCAGCAATTCGTTTCCGGTTCCCGGTGTTGAGCCTGATGAAATGATTGACTATGGCGACTGGAAAGGTGGCCAGCTCTTGCTTTGGCGGATGTAGGCATGCAGACATCTAACTGGATCAAATACTGGCAGCAGCATGCCTTGCCGATTCTGCAAGAAAGTAAGGTACAGCTACAGCAAATGCTGCGGCGCACCGACTCCTTGCGGCCGACAGATATTGAGGCGCTGGTGTGGAATGATCCGCTTCTGACAGCTCAGGTGCTGCGGTTTATCAACCAGCGCAAGCGCGGGGCCATGGCGTCTGATGTGGTTGCAATTGAGCACATCGTAATGATGATGGGGGTTGCCCCTTTTCTGGAACGATGCAGTCATTTGCCGACGGTCGAGCAATATCTGCTCCCTGCTGATCCGCAAGCCTATCAGCAGCTATTGCAGTTACTGGCAAGGGCGAGGTTCTCGCGTGCACTATCACTTGATCTGAGCACTATACGCAATGACGCGTATCCGGAAGAATTGCAGGCTGCGGCATTGCTTGCCGTGGTTCCGGACATGCTGCATCTTCTGGGCTCCCACTTGCCGGAAAAAGCACCGGCAGCTGATAGAACTACGATAGGGGCTCTGATTGCCGCCTGGCAGCTACCTGATGCTCTGACTCAGTTGCTGGGTGGAAATGAAGTTCCCAGCGTGCGGGTTGCCTTGCAAAGCAGCATTGTCCGTTTGTGCTCGCTACTTGAGCAGGGCTGGTGGCTGGATGACATATCCACGCAACTCGAAACCATTGCAGGTGCTCTGGGCATTGGGCTGGATCACGTTTGGGATCGCGTCAGCAAGCAAATGCTCCGGCAGGCGCGACGATGGCCATATGTTCAAATCGTGCCAGCAGCCACCTGGCTCGCCATGCAGCCTGGTGACTGGCCAGTACCTTCCAAGGTGCAGACAGATGCCCGCGAACTGCTGACTGAAAAGATGGTGCCTAATGTGCTGAGCGAGCGCATGCAGGCCTTGCACTTGGCAGGCAAGCAGGGGGCACCAACCAATCAGATCATGGCTTTGGCTGTTCGGGCCTTGGCGGAAGGATTGGGGATGCAGCGGATTGCGTTTACGCTGGTACAGCCCGTTGAGCAGGTACTGCGCACCCGTTATGTGCATGGTGTGGTGGCGAATGATGGTTTGCGTAGCTTGTGCATCAATCTGGAACAGCCCAGTCTTTTCTCGCAGTTGCTGCAAAAACCACAAAGTGTTTGGCTTAACATTGATAGCCGCAAGCGCTTTGCCAACCATCTGCCAGAAACCTTTCTGGCGTGTGCCGCTGATAATTGTTTCCTTATGTCGATTTTTGTCGGCAGCAAGCCCTTGGGCCTGATTTATGCTGACAGGCATGGGCAGCAGGAACCCGGTGATGATCACTATAACCACTTCAAACAAATCTGCATGCTGACTAGTCGTGCGCTAACCCATTATTCACAGCGCTGAAACCGTGACAACCCTTATTCAATCGGCACAGAATCCAACCTACAAGCAGGCTCTCAAACTGGCCAGCAATCGACGCGAACGCCTTAAATTGCAGCAAACCCTGCTTGATGGATCGCACCTGCTTTCCAGCTGGCTCGATGCGGGGCAGCAGCCTGTACGGGTATTCATTACCGCAAGTAGTCTGAACAATCCGGAAATCAGCACTTTGCTGCAACGCTGCTCGGCCCCACTTTGCCTACTGGATGAAACGCTATTCAGCACCTTGAGCGAGCTGCCCAGCGCAACGGGTGTGCTTTCCCAAGTCACTATCCCCGAGAAAAATGCGGCGTTGCAGCGCGGATTTTGTATTGCCCTGGATGGCATACAGGATCCCGGAAATGTCGGCAGCATTCTGCGCTCGGCTGCTGCAGCCGGGGTTGATCAGGTATGGTTGTCCCCCGCTTGTGCGGATGTGTGGTCGCCGAAGGTCTTGCGCGCAGGAATGGGGGCTCATGCCGTTCTGGATCTGGTCGAGCGATGCGAGCTCTTAGAGGGCTGCAGGTCCTTTCAGGGCAGGGTCGCTGCCACACTGCTTGATGCCGCCGTGGGGCTGTATGACGCCGATTGGCAAGGAGATGTCGTTCTAGTCATGGGTTCTGAAGGGGCAGGGGTTTCTCCAGAGGTCGCTGCACTGGCTACCTTGCGAGTTCGCATTCCCATGGCGGCAGGGATTGAATCACTGAATGTAGCGGCTGCCGCCGCGATCTGCATGTTCGAGCGTGTTCGCCAGCATGGTCTGGGAACGGGTCAGCGCCGGTAAGGCATCCGGCGGAGCCGCCGCAGCTGTTCCGCCATATTGGCCAGAAGTTCTTCATCAGCTCCCTTGCCATACCGGCACTCTATATATCCATCAATGAATTGCCTTATATGCCTACCCGCCTCTGGCCATGTCTCGATGGCTCGTTGGGCAAACGCATCCGGACCTTCATTAGGGTGTCGTGCAAGGCATTTTTTGGCAAGAATCTTGCAAAATTCAACATACAGCAGTATCTCACGGCTGACTTTGATATTCGCTTTCTTTTGCCAAACGACCGAGGCATAAGCAAAAAAGAGTAATAGAGATAAGCCACCAACTAGGATTAGCAGAAACTGCCAGGATACGATATCCGGTATTTGCATTCTTCGCAGCAAATCCAGTTGGCGTTTGGCATCATATTCGACCACCCAGCGATTCCACAGATACATCAGCGCATCATTCTGCATCCGCAGGCTTTTCAGCCAGCTACTGTCACTTTGCAGCATGAGGGGAAGCGGTGTACCGGAGGGCAAGCTTTCTGCCAGACCTGAGTCAATGCGCGCCGGAGCAATAATTGCAGTTGGATCAACCCGCTGCCACCCTTCGTCAGCCAGCCAGACTTCGACCCAAGCATGAGCATCCGCCTGTCTGATTATGTAATAATTTCCCGTTTCATTGCGTTCGCCACCTTGATAACCGGTGATGATCCGTGCGGGAACCCCGGCTGCGCGCATCAGAACGGCAAAACTGCCCGCATAATGTTCGCAAAATCCGCGCTTGCTCTCGAAAAGGAACTCATCGATTGAATCCTGGCTCGTCAGTAAAGGAGGACTCAATGTGTAGCGAAAATTACCTGATTTCAGCCATTGCAATGCAGCGAGAACACGTTGGCGAGGCGGGAGTTTTTGCAAGGTTCTGGCGTATTCCCTTGTGCGGGGATTGCCAGCCTGGGGCAACTGCAATTGCTCCGCCGGATAGCCCAATTCGACAGTTCGCCACTGCAAGCTGGAGCGCAGGGAATACACAGTCCGAACCGCAATATTCTGCTCGGACAGTATCTGGCCGGCACTGGAAATGCGGGCACCTTGCGGGATGGTCACGGGCAAGTCAAGAGCCAGCATCCAGCGTTGCTGATGTGGCTCAAGGGTAATCGTGTAATCGACAGGGTAACTCAGCGGCTGCAGAGACTGGTTGTTGGCACTGGCCAGATCCGGTTCGGCGCCCAGCCAGCGGCGGCCATCAAATTGACCAAAAACCGGTCCACGCCAATACATGGCATTGCGATCGGGGGGACTACCAGAAAACTCGGCACGAAATGCCACACTTTCATCCAGAGCCAGCTTGCTGATGCTGCCGGGGTCGAGAGCCTTGTCGGACAGACCGCTGGACGCCTGTGATTCGGCAGGAACCCGCCAGAGTGGAGATGGCAGCCGAGGAAAAAGCACGAAAAGCAGCAAGGCGATGGGTAATGCCTCCAGCAGCATGCGGATAACTGTTTTTCCCTGACTCCTGAAATACCCGGACGGATGTTCAATCCTCATGCCACACAGGGTAATGGCTGCAATGCCAGCCAGAGCCGACAGCATCATCAGTGGATTTTGATCATGCAGAAACTGTGTGCCGGTACAGAACAAGGCAAGCAGTATCAACTGCCGGCCATCACGGCGTGTGCGGGATTCGAACAGCTTGAAACAGAACAGACTGATAAGAATGGCCAGCCCGCCATCGCGGCCAAGCAGGGTATTGAATTCAAAATACACAATCCACGCAGATAGACCTGCCAGCAACCAGATCCAGATACGAGGTAATAGAGGCTTCTTTTGCCAGGCCCGCCATAAATAGCAGAGCAAAACGACAGGCAAGAAAATGCTGAACCAGCTTGCAAAGTTGATCAGGTGTGGCGTCACCACGATCAGGGCCATAATATCCAGTTCAAGCCGCTGGCCGCAGGTTAGCGTCGGACTTGCTGTCATGACATGTCCATGTTGAACAGAGCCAGCCGTGCCAGGCAGGCGTCACGATGCCCAATACCTCCCCCCGGACCCAGATGACATCCGGGAAGGTGCAGGGCATACAGGAGTCCCTGTTGTTCTGCGGCCAGTATCCAGGCACAGAGCCTGGATAGTCGCAGCTCAGGGTCAAGCTGCAGAAGATTGTCCCAGCTCAGAATCAACTGCTCTCCAGCAGGTGCTTCGAGCAATTTGCTGCTGAGTTGCTCGCTGCGAGCACTCTGTTTCCAGGCTATGTGATGTGCCACGTCCCCAATCTGATATGGGCGCAAACCGCTGATTTCTTCGCTGCCTCTGATGGTCTGATTTCCGTTGAATTCAGCGCCGATTTGCACTGGAAGAGGCGGTGCAGCAATTTCTGGTTGGGGATAGATCAGCGTCTGCCCAAATAGCTCGGCATATCCCCAGCAATGAAACCAGCCCATTGGCGCAGTACTGCTGATCTTGCAGCGAGGCAGCTGCAGTGTGCCTCGCCGTTCAGCCTTGACAGGCACAAGCAACTGGGCAGTCTGTCCGGCAGGCAATTCGAGCAAGTCAGCCTGTTCATCCTGCCCCAGGGCTCCGACATGCAATTGTAGACAACCACGATTCTGGTGTTTTTGTATCCTGAGCCTGAAAAATGCCGTTTCACCTTTGAATACCGGTGATGTGGGCAATATCTCGATATGTATCGTGTTCAGATTCAGAAATGATCGCAATAAGATCGAATGTGCGATACCCATCGTCATGAAGGCCAAAAAATAAAAAAGATTGATCTGGTAGTTAAGTGCACCTATCAGTAGTGCAAGAACCAGCACGACCACTCCGAATCCGTACATGGTCGGAATGATGTAGATGCGTTTCCGGGTGAGTGTCATTGCCGTTTCAGTGGGAGCCGGGCTGTTGAGTCCTTCTCGCCGCCAGCGTAATGAAGTGCGCAGGCGATTGTAAAAATCGGGCATGGGCATCACGGTACGGCAACGCGCTGCAATAACTGTTCAGCCACGCCATGAGCCGGCTGCCCGGTAGTCCGTAGAAGCATGCGATGGTTGGCAACACCGGGGAAAACCTGCTGAACGTCTTCGGGTAATACCAGGTCGCGACCGTACTGCCAGGCGTAGGCACGTGCGACATTCAACAGCCCCAGAGCTGCTCGCGGCGACAACCCGTATGCAACGTCCTGGAGCTGCCGGGTTGCAGCGACGAGCGCCTGGATGTAATCCAGCAATGCTGCACTGGCATGAACCTGGCGGACAGCCTGCTGTGCATTTGCCAACTCGGCCGGTGATACAACCGATGCCAGTGAATGCAGTGCCTCGCGTCGACTGATGCCCTGGAGTAACTGGCGTTCGGCCGCCGCATCCGGATAGCCCAGTTCGACACGAATCAGGAAGCGATCCAGCTGGGACTCGGGGAGCGGGTATGTTCCGATCTGCTGCAGCGGATTTTGTGTGGCGATGACAAAAAAAGGCTGTGGCAGTTCATGTGTGGAACCATCAACACTGACCTGATGTTCTTCCATTGCTTCCAGTAGCGCGGATTGCGTTTTTGGGGACGCCCGGTTGATTTCATCAGCCAGAAGAAGTTGCGAGAAAAGTGGCCCGGGATGGAAGCGGAAGTGTTCGCTACTACGCTCGTAGACTGTCACGCCGATCAGGTCGGCAGGCAGCATGTCGCTGGTAAATTGCACACGCCTGAATTCCAGCCCACAGCATTGGGCCAATGCATGGGCAAGGGTGGTTTTCCCAACCCCGGGCAGCCCTTCAATCAGCAGATGTCCGCGAGCAAGAAGGCATGCTTGTGCCAGCTGCAATAAGTCACGCTTGCCTAGAATAATGGTGTCAAGAGTGTCCAGGGTGCGTTGAAAAGCCTGCTGCAGCGGGGTCATTGTACGTCCCTGAATTATTACCTTCCCTAACAATTGCATGTGCTGGCTGGCTTGTCACTCCAAGAATCGGGTTTGCCAGTCGGGCAGGCTCGGGCGTAGACTTATTTGTAACACAGTGCAATAAAAACAATTCCAAATCCGCAGGAGAACATGGTGTCTGAATGGTCTGGCCAAGCCAGTGGGGCAACCGCTTATATTTCGCATTCATCCTGTTCTATGCATGACATGGGCAAGGGGCATCCGGAGTGTCCGGAGCGGCTGGCTGCAATCCAGGACAGGCTGATTGCGGCGGGTCTGTGGGATTACCTGCTGCATGTTGATGCGCCACCAGCCCTGCGTGAGCAGATTGAACGTGTGCACTGTGCCGATTATCTTGATGACCTGGCCAGGCGCAGTCCTGCGGTGGGTACAGTGCAGCTTGATCCCGATACGGCCATCAATGCCTACACCTTGCGTGCGGCATATCATGCGGCAGGAGCCGGCATCAAGGCGGTAGATCTAATTATGAGCGGCAGAGCCCAGAATGCATTCTGTGCAATCCGCCCGCCAGGGCATCATGCCGAGCGAGCTCGCTCGATGGGATTCTGTTTTTTCAATAATGTTGCGGTTGCCGCTCAGCACGCGATGGATGCATATGGCTTGGAGCGCGTCGCAATCATCGATTTCGATGTTCATCACGGCAACGGCACTGAAGACATCTGGGCCGGTGATCCGCGCGTGCTGATGGTCGGCATTTTCCAGCACCCATTCTATCCCTACAGCGGCGACATCCCCAAGGGTAGCAATATGCACAATGTTCCCTTGCCCAGGGCCAGCACCGGTCAGCAGTTCCGTGAAGCAGTCTGCGAGCAATGGCTACCACGACTGAATGAGTTTGCTCCAGAAATGCTGTTCATTTCGGCAGGATTTGATGCCCACCTTGAAGATGACATGGGGTCGCTGGGCCTGGTCGAGGCTGATTACGCCTGGGTGACGCGCCAATTGATGAAGGTGGCCGAAGTCCATTCCTCGCGCCGTATCGTGTCGATGCTGGAGGGCGGCTACGAGTTGTCTGCACTGGGGCGCAGTGTCGCCGAACATGTGCGCGTGCTGACCGGTGAATAAAGCCATTCTGCCTGTTCTGTTCCTGCCAGCTATCCGGTAAAGTGGCGTTCTGCCTGGATTTGAAGCTTCACGGATGCTCAACGCGTACCCTTTCCTTGGACTGGCCTGCCTGTCAGCTGTCTGCTGTGCTGCCGAAGCACCAGCGACTGTTCTCCATTACCGGGTGCAGATCGTCGCGCCCGGCGATCTGCGTGATCTGCTTGAAAAGCATCTTGATCTGGTCAAATGGCAGGGTGATCCGCGACTGACACAGGAACAGCTTGAGCGCCTGATTGCCACTGCACCGGAAGGCGCTGCAGCCCTGCTGGCAACCGAAGGCTATTTCACGCCGGATATTCGGGTGAATCAGCAAGGTACGCCGGACAAACCGGAAATCATCCTCAGTGTCGAGCCGGGGCGCCCCGTACTGGTCAGCAAGATCGACGTGCAGTTGCAGGGAGCGATTACCGAGCAGGCCGAGCAGGAATCCCGCCTGAACGAGCGCATCGAATCGGGATGGGCGCTGGAAACCGGTCAGCGCTTCCAGCAATCACTGTGGGACCAGAGCAAGCGGATTGCACTGGACCGCCTGCTTGCCCGTGACTATCCGACTGCCCGCATTGTGGCCAGCCAGGCATTGATCGATCCCGAATCTGCCACTGCACAACTGAGTCT
Source organism: Chitinilyticum aquatile DSM 21506 (assembly GCF_000430805.1). Taxonomy (GTDB): domain Bacteria; phylum Pseudomonadota; class Gammaproteobacteria; order Burkholderiales; family Chitinibacteraceae; genus Chitinilyticum; species Chitinilyticum aquatile. The sequence goes on from NZ_AUMS01000001.1 coordinate 283,540, forward strand.
TACGCTCGATAGCGGTCCGGCCTACACTTACGGCCCCCTCAGAATTGAAGGATTGCAGCGCTATCCGGAAAAGATGGTCCGCAACCATGTCAAGTTCGCTGAAGGCGACAGCTATCGCAGACGCCAGATGCTGAACCTGCAGACCGATCTGCAGAATCTGCCCCAATTCTCCTCCGTGCTGGTTGAGCCCGATTTTGCCGATGAGTCTCCCTTTAACGCGCCTGTGACAGTACGGGTTGTCGAGGCTCCGCTGCACAAAGTTGGCCTGGGGGCCGGTTATTCAACCAATACCGGCCTGCGAACGACACTGGATTACCGCTACCTGAACCTGTTCGGCGAAGGTCTGACTTTTTCTTCCAAATTCAACCTAGAGCAGAAAGAGCAGACAATCGACGTCAATATTCTCTTTCCGCGCGATCCGCGCGGTTATGACTTTGCGAGTTATGTCAACCTGAAGAAAAATGACATCGCGGGTCTGGAAACTACCAGTTACACCGTCGGCACCAGCCGGATGAAGCAGGAATTCAGACTGGAGCGGACCATGGTGCTGGAATACCAGACCGAAGATCGTTCCAGCACTGGCATCAGCCAGAATCCGCAGGCGCTGACCTTCAATTACATCCTGAAGAGCCGGGAAATCGACAGTATCCGCGACCCGCGCGATGGTTTGCTTGCACAGGTCGAAATCGGCGGCGCCACCGAAGCCTTGCTGTCCGACACCAGTTTTCTTCGGGTATACGGACGGGGCATCCAATATCTGAAAATGCCCGGCAATGGCGTCGTCATCGGCCGCCTGGAGCTGGGGCAGACCTTTGCCAGCAACGAAAGTACCGTGCCGACCAACTGGCTTTTCCGGGCGGGGGGGACAAACAGTGTACGTGGTTATGGCTACCAGACACTGGGCATCCAGGGGAATGGGGCAACCTTGCCCGGTCAGGTGCTGGCCACGGCATCGCTGGAAATTCAGCAGCCCGTCTACAAGGACTGGCGTGCCGCTGTTTTTGTCGATTACGGCGGCGCCGAGAAAAACTGGAGCAGCCTTGATCCGGTGACGGGAACAGGGATCGGCGCACGCTGGATCAGTCCGGCCGGCTCGCTGGGGGCCGATATTGCCTACGGCATCGATGCACGACAGTGGCGGCTTAGCCTGGCACTGGGGCTGGCCTTATGAGCGAGGCAGCGGTTACCGTTGTGAATCGCCTCAAGCCGGCACGCTGGCGGCGTGTCCTGCGCTGGGTGGTGTGGGGCGCACTGGCATTGGTACTGCTCCCCGTGCTGCTGCTCACGCTGGGACTTGCCTGGCTGGATTCGGATGCAGGCAAGGCATGGCTGCTTGGCCAGATCAATCGGAGTGGCGTGCTGAGGGTGGAGCGGATCGACGGTTCATTCTGGTCGCAGTTCGATCTGTCGGGCGTGCGAGTCGAGACAGGCAGCGAGACTCTGGCCGTTGATCATGCCCGCATGAAATGGGTGCCATACACGCTATTGCTGCGGCGTTTGGATATTGAAAACCTGCAGCTGGGCACGCTCAGTTATCAGGCCAAGCCCCTGCCGCCGGCAAAACCTGCCTCACCACCGCCACAAAGCCTGACCCTGCCCTTTACCCTGCAGATCGACCAGTTCTCGCTGGCCCAATTCCGTTCCGGCAAGGAGACGCTGTTCTCCGGCTTGTCGGGCAGCCTGTCGAGCAGCGGAAGGCAGCATCAGCTGAATCTGAAAAACCTGACGCTGCCACAAGGTGACATTACGGGTGTAGCCAATCTGGATGGGCGTCAACCTTTCCAGCTGAACAGCAGGCTTGTTTTTGATGGCAAGGTCGAAGGTCGGGCGGTAAAAGGGCACGTCCGGGCCGACGGGCCGCTGCGTAAACTCGGTCTTGCACTACAGGTGGATGGTGAAGACCTGCGCGCCAGTGCCGGGCTGACCATCGATGCCTTTGCCGAACATGGCTACCAGATTCTCAAGGCGGGCCAGGTCGAGCTGCGCGGCATCAATCCGCAAGCCTTTGCCGCGACACTCCCATCAGCTCGCCTGGATGTGCATTTGCGGCTCACACCGCAAGGACCTGGCAGGGCCGTCGGTGATCTGGCGGTGAAGAATGCGGATGCCGGTACGCTGGATGCAGGAAAAATTCCGGTTAAAAACCTCAATACCCAGCTGGAGTATGCAAATGAAGCCCTTCATTTAAAAAGGCTGCATCTGGATACCCTTGGTAGTGGCCGCATTACCGGTGATGCCGGACTGACTGCCGGTGCCATGAAGCTGACGCTGGGAATCGCGGATCTTGATCCGGCCAGCCTGTGGTCGCGGCAGCCGCGCGCGGCGCTGTCTGGCGAACTGCAACTCGATGGCCCCTGGCTTGCTCCCGACATCAAGCTGGATATCCGTGACCGCCTGCGCAAGGTGGAGGCCAGAACCGACCTGGGCTGGATTCATCCCGAGCGCGAACGCCGCATCGAAGTCCGCTCGCTGTTGCTGCAGCAGGGCAAGAGCCTGATTAATGCCAAGGGCAGCGTAGCCCTCGAGAAAAAGTACGACTTCAGCCTCGAGGCCGAATTCAAGGATTTCAATCCGTCTGACTGGGCGGCAGTGCCGGCAGGGCAGATTGCCGGCATGATCAAGGCGGATGGCCAGATCGAGCCTTCGCCGCAGGCCACAATTGAATATCGCCTGCAAGCCAGCCGCTTCAACGGTAGTGCGCTGGCTGGCGAAGGCCGGCTGCAGCTGCAGGCTGACCGGCTCCAGCAGGCAGATGCCTGGCTCTCGCTGGGCAGCAACCGTCTCGGAGCCAAGGGCGCACTGGGCAATCCGGCCGATCAGCTGCTGCTTGATCTTGACCTGCCCGCACTACAGCAGCTGGGACCCGGCTTTAGCGGCCGCATCGCCGGCACGGTGAATCTGCAGGGGCAGTGGCGCAATCCGCGCACGACGCTCCAGCTGGAAGCAGCCGGACTTGCCGCTCCCGGAGGTGTCCGCATCGCCCAAGCCAGGCTGGCTGGCAGCCTGCAGCCCGACCTGAATAGCCCTTTCGATCTGAACGCCAGGCTTGCCGGCGTCGAGGCCGGAGCGAACCGGCTGGACCAGCTGGATCTGGCCATCAATGGAACCCGTGCCCAGCATGCCGGCACCTTGCAGGCCAGCATGAACTACGCCGGAGCTCCGGCAAGCGTTCAGGCGGGGTTTTCCGGCGGGCTGGATGCGCAGTGGGTCTGGCAGGGCCAGCTTGCCAAGCTGGATGGTGAATGGCGACAGCCCATCCATCTGGCAGCACCGGTCCCGCTGAAGGTGGGTGCAGGGCAGGCACACATCGGCGCCTTGAATCTTGCTTATGGTCGCAGCCAGCTGAACATGGCCTATTTCAACTGGGACGGCCAATCCTGGGAAAGTTCCGGCCAACTGCCGCAGCTCCATGCGGGTGAATTGCTGGCCTTGTTGCCGCAAAAATCGCTGTCTGGCGACCTGCAGCTTGGCGCGCAGTGGCAGCTCGCATACCGTAATGTGCTGAATGGCAGCCTGACGGTCGAGCGGCAGCGTGGCGACCTGGTCTGGCGCTCAGCCACCCCGGGCAGCAAGGCAGAGCCGCTGCGTCTGGAGGCGGCAAAACTGAGTCTGCGCAGCGATGCGAGCAAGCTCGCGCTGAGTGGCATGCTGCAATCGGCTTTCGGACAGGCTGAATTGCGTGGGCAGGCGACATTCGATCCTGCTACAGGCATCGCCACTGCGGCACCGCTGCAGCTTGGTGTGCAGGGCCGCATACCCGATCTGGCGCCACTTGCTGCACTCGCCGGGGGCGACCTGCGCCTCAACGGCCAGTTGCAGTTCGACATCACCCGCAGTGGCACCTTGCAGGCAGCAAGTTACGCCGGCCACGTCAATGGCAAGCAGCTGGCAGTCAGCGACCCGGCGCTCGGTGTCCAGCTCAGGGAAGGCGTGATGGACTTGCAGCTGGCTGATCGCAAGATCCAGCTCAGCAAGCTGCATTTCCAAGGGGGTAAGGGAACGCTGGACGGAGCAGGTGTCATCGCACTCGATGCCGCAGACCAGCTCGCAGCGACGGCCGAATTGAAACTGAATCAGTTTACGCTTGTCAGCAAGGCAGACATGCTGCTGGTGGCTTCGGGGCAGGGCCAGATCCGGGTTGCCGACGGCACTCTGCAGATCAATGGCGCGTTCAAGGCCGATCAGGGCGACATCCAGTACGTTGACAATGAAGTGCCAAAACTTTCAGATGACGTGGTCATCGTCGGGCGAGCCCCCAAGCAGGAAGGCAATCTGATGAAAATGGCATTGCAGCTGGATCTCGATCTGGGCAAGGATTTCCGCGTGCGCGGCTACGGGCTGGATGCCACACTTGCCGGACAGTTGCGCCTGCGCGCCCAGCCCGGCAAGCCACTGGCCGGCTCTGGCACGCTTTCGGTCGAAGAAGGCGGGCAATTCCGTGCCTACGGGCAAAAGCTCGATATCGATCGCGGGATTCTTTCCTTCCAGGGACCGCTGGACAATCCCGGGCTGGATATTCTGGCGGTTCGTCGGAACCAGCAGGTGGAGGCTGGCGTGAAAGTTACCGGCTCGGCACGCAGTCCTCGAGTCAGCCTGTATTCCGAACCCACCGTATCCGATACGGAAAAACTGTCCTGGCTGATGTTCGGCCATGGCTCGGATTCGATGGACAAATCCGATAGCGCGCTCTTGCTGCAGATGCTCAACAGCATGGCAGGGGATGGACTTGGCAAGGGCTTGACCGATGAAATCCTCGACAAGGTCGGTATCGATGAAGTGGGCTATCGCACCGAGAAAAACGAGGACGGCACCAGCACGCAGATCGTTTCGGTCAGCAAGCAGCTGAACCGGAATTTGCGCATGTCTCTGGAGAAAAGCATCGATGGCCTGTCGGATGCGGTGAAGTTCTCCTTTAACCTCACGCGTGGCTGGTCGCTGGTAACCCGCATCGGCTTCGACAAGAGCTCCGTCGATGCCTACTACTCGTTCAGTTTTGACTGAATGCAAAGCGTTGCTCTGGGGAATGCTGTGGCAGCCAGCGTTTCAGGGGGCTAGTCTGAAAGGACAGGCAGCATTGCTTGCTGCAGGGGAGCCCCAATGCTTGATTCCAGCCAGCTTGCTTCGTACTGGTCACCAGCCGAACTATCCTCCAACGTTGTGATGGGACTGCACCTGCTGGGCGCCATGGTGCTCGGCTTACTGCTGGGCTACGAGCGCAGCTACCGGGGGCGCGCGGCCGGCATGCGCACCTATGGCCTGGTTTGCATGGCATCGACCGCGCTCGTCGTGGCACTGGGCTATCCGCAGCTCTGGTTTGGCGGTCAGCTGGCTGCAGCAGGCCATGGTCAGGCCTCGTTCGGTGACCCGACGCGCGTGATCCAGGGGATCGTCAGTGGTCTTGGCTTTCTGTGTGCGGGCGTCATCATGCGCGAAGGGTTCAACATCAGCGGGCTGACCACAGCAGCGTCGATCTGGTGTTCCGCCGCGATCGGCATCCTGATCGGACTGGGTTTTTATCTGGCCGGCATGCTGCTCACGCTACTGTGCGTGGTGTGCATGATGTGGGGCGGACGGCTGGAGTCCTGGCTGCCATCACGGCCAGCGATTGCCGTTACATTGCGCTTCAATCTGGATGCCTGCGTATCGGAAAACAAGCTGCGCGACTTTGCCCGTGCCCATGGATACGAAGTGGCGAGTGGCAGCATCAGCATCGAAGTGCGCGAGCGCATGCAGGAATGGCACTTTGTCTGTGTGGCGCTCAACAAGCGGGCCGGCACGCCGCTGGGCTACCTGGCGCAGGTGCTGCCTCATTTTGACGGCTTGCTTGAATACCGGCTGGGTCATGCCCGCAACTGATTAATTTTTCGCTGGGGGGAGGCTGACGCTGCGTGCGGTACTGTAAAGGCAGTCAGTCGCGGAAGTACACACCTCGACCTGTACGCTGGCTGGCGTCTGGGCCACGGGCAGGCGCAATTCGCCGCAATAGCTCGCGGCCGATACACCGGGGCGGGCGCGGTCAGCACTCTGGCAGGCACGGATCGAATGCTGCCAGGCACCGAGCTCTGGTGGAGTGACAATTTCACTGCCGGTTTCACCATTGAGCAGTCGCCATTGCACCGGGGCGGTCTTGAGGCGGTATTGCGGAATCGTCCATAACAGCAGCATGCTGTCGGGCGTGCCGCGCTCGATGGTCAGTACAGGGCGAATTTCCTCTTCGCTGGGCAGCAGCACTTCCAGTGTGGCGGGCTGACTTTCCGCGCACAGCAGCTGGTTGCATAGACGCACGCTCAGCTGATGTTTGCCGGGCTGCATGCCCAGTATCTGCATGCTGCCGGCCTGGCTGTTGGGCGCATTTTCCGTGAAGACGCGGGATTCGCTACTGACTTTGCCGTCCAGCACCACCTGCCAGTAACTGCCGGGATTACCCCACCAGACGTGCCATTCCAGCAGGAAGGCTTCTCCGGTATTGATCTGGGGGAACCAGCCGAGTTCGGGAACAGCGGGCAAGCCCTGCCGTTCGTCACCGATTTCGCTGACTGCCGCGCCAACCCAGGTGGCGGTCGACGCAGCTGTGCAGACGGGCTGGCCAGCCTTGCTTGTATTGCAGAGACGGATTTCCAGTTCATGCCGGCCATCGGCGAGATTATTGAGCGTCTGGACACCGCTTTGCACCGACAGTGCATCAATGACAAAGCTGTCCTCGTTCTGGCGCAGCTTGCTGGCAAGATCGCGCTGCACAAATTGCCGGCTGCGCAGCAGCAGTTCCTGGTTGTCCCAGATTTCCCAGTATTCGGCGGGCGTGCCGTAGCCAATATCCCAGGCAATGGTAGCACTGCGGCCATCCAGTTTTTCCGGCAGCGGCTCCAGTACAGGGCGCATGGGGGCTTCCAGCGTTTCCGGGCCGAATGATTCGCTGAATGAGGCCTGGGGCAGGGGGACGATTTCGGGGGCATTGCCGCCGCGCGCGGGCGGCGGTGCGATCAGTACGCAATCCAGCAGGCCATTTCTGGTCGGTGTGCAGAGCCGGTCGCCCAGTTTTTCCGCTTCCGCCGGCGTCATCAGCGCCGCCTGCGCCTGCGGCAATGCTGAGGCTCCCAGCATCAGGCTGGCAGCAGACAGGATGACGCGCAGCGATTGACTCATGCAGAGGCTCCACAGGCAGTGTATCGGCAGAGGAAGTGGCGGAATGAATCAGCCCATTATAGGGGCGGAACACGCCTTACAGCTATCTCGGCACGGCTGGCGAGGGTCTTGCGATAGGTATATGGCTGCAGCCATTTTCTTGGAATGGCTTCAGTCACATATCCAGCAGGGTATCAGGCGCCAGCCTTGCGCAGCAGCACATCCAGCCAGCGGGTTGGCAGCAGGCGCTTCAGATGCCAGAACACGTGGGTCGGTGTTGTGACCCGGTAGCGGGCTGCGGGTGTGCGCGCAGAGAGTGCGGCAAGCAGCGCGCGGGTTGTTGCTTCCGGCCCCAGCGTGAACGGCGTGCTGGCGCCGGGCTTGTGCAGACGCTCGCGCATGGTGGCGTAGAGTGGGGCATGAATGCCGCTTTGCACCGGTTCGACCCACTCGGCGAATTCACGCGCGGCGTTTTCACGAAAGCGGCTTGTGATGGGGCCGGGTTCAAGCAGGATGGCGTGCACTCCGGACCCGGCCAACTCCAGGCGCAGGGTGTCGGCAAAGCCTTCAAGGGCAAATTTGCTGGCGTTATAGGCGCCGCGCACCGGCATCGCAGCAAAGCCGAGCACCGAGCTGTTGAAAATGATGCGTCCCTGCCCCTGGCGACGCATCCAGGGCAGTACCGCATTGCAGAGCTCGATACTGCCAAACACATTGGTCTCGAACTGGTGACGCAAGGCGGCGCGACTCAGGTCTTCCACTGCGCCGGGAACACCGAAGCCGGCGTTATTGAAAAGGGCATCGAGCCGCTCTCCCGTTTCTCCGGCCAGCCATTGCACGGCGGTTTCGATCGAATGGCTGTCGGCGATATCCAGCAGGATGGCTTCAAGACCTTCCGCACGCAGTCGGCAGACATCTTCGATCCTGCGTGCCGAGGCAAAGACGCGCCAGCCGCGCGCTTTCAGGGCATGGGCAGCATGATGGCCGATTCCCGAGGAACAGCCGGTAATCAGAATGGTGGGAGCAGTGGACATGGGCAAATGCGGGGCAAACGTCAGAAGGCGCGCATCATGCCATGTTCAGCGTCCAGTTGTGGCATTTTTGCAGCAAAAATGCCGCAAGAGGCAGAATTTCCCGGTGCGGTCAGGCCGTCTGCCGGTGCGCGCTTGGCAAAGGACTGGCTGGTGCCGTATGGTGCGATCCGGCCGTGCGCAAATAGGGGATAACCCCAAGGGCCGGATAATAAACCCGCTGACTGGAGCGAACTGACGTGTTTCTGCTGATTTCAATTGTTGCCGCACTGCTGGTGCTGGCTATTGCCGTCTGGTGCTGGCTGAGCCTGCGCGCCAGAGGGAGTGACAGTGCGGTCAAGTCGAGCCCCGGGGTCCTGCTGGCAGGTGCCCGCAAACAGGACGACTGAGCAAACCGCGCCAGTCAGGCCTCGCCGCCGCCCTTTTTCATGACCTTACCGTCGGCGACACGCTGGCGGCGCACTTCTTTCGGGTCGGCAATCAGCGGCCGGTAGATTTCCACACGATCCTTGTCCCGTAGCACCGTGTCGGCTTTCACGGCCTTGGCGAAAATACCGATCTTGTTCTTTGCCAGATCAATCTCGGGAAACTCGGTCAGAAGTCCCGAGCGCTCAACCGCCTGTTGCGCCGTACAGCCTTCATCGACTTTCAGAATGACCAGCTTTTGCTTTTCTCGGGTTGCATAAACCACTTCAACGGTAATCTGGGACATTGCATTCAGCCATAAAGCTTGTCGGCCTGCTTGATGAAGGCATCGACGAAGGTGGACGTAATCTTGTTGAACACCGGGCCGATTACGGCCTCGAGTGTCTTGCTGGAAAACTCATAATCGAGCTCGAATTCGATCTTGCAGGCATCTTCCATCAGTGGCGTGAACTGCCAGATGCCATTGAGATGGCGGAACGGCCCGTCGACGAACTCCATGTCGATGCGGTTTTCTGTCAGCAGGTCGCGGGTACGGAAATGGCTGCTGATTTTCATGAACTCGATGCGCACGGTCACATCGAGCACCGCCTCGCTGCGTTCATGCACCTCGACACCACCGCACCACGGCAGGAATTTCGGATAATCCTCACAGCGAGCAACCAGCTCGTACATCTGTGCGGCGGAATGGGGAACCAGAACGGATTTGCGAATGCACTGCATGGAGAGGGCCAAAAACGCTAGAATAGGCGGCCTTGCAATACCACTGTCCGGCCAAAATGAACGAGCATGCTACTGCCGCCTTCGAGAGTGCGCAACTGGAAAACCTTCGGCTCCCGCCACATTCGATCGAAGCCGAGCAATCGGTGCTGGGTGGCCTACTGCTGGAAAACGGCGCTTTTGACCGCATTGCCGACATCCTCTTTGCCGCCGACTTCTACCGAGATGACCACCGCCGCATTTTTGAGGTCATCGCCAAGCTGATCGAGCTGAATCGCCCGGCCGACGTCATCACCGTATCCGAGGCGCTCGACTCCAATAATGATCTGGTCTACGTCGGCGGGCTGGCCTATCTGGGCAGCCTGGCACAGAACACGCCATCGGCAGCCAATATCCGCCGCTATGCGGAAATCGTGCGCGAAAAATCGGTCATGCGGCAGCTTGCCAGTGTGGCCACCGAAATCGTTGATTCGGCCTACAATCCGGGCGGGCGTGAGGCCAAGGATCTGCTCGACGAAGCCGAATCCAAGGTTTTCCAGATTGCCGAACAGTCCGGCAAGGGCCAGCAGGGCTTTTTTGCCATGCCGCCGATTCTGAAAGAAATCGTCGAGCGCATCGATCATCTGTACCAGCAGGAAAATCCTTCTGAAGTCACCGGCACCGCGACCGGCTTTATTGATCTGGACAAGATGACTTCCGGCCTGCAACCGGGTGACCTGATCATCGTTGCCGGGCGTCCTTCGATGGGTAAAACGGCGTTTTCGGTCAATATTGCCGAGCACGTCGGTTGCGAGCTGAAAAAGGCCGTGGCCATTTTTTCGATGGAAATGGGGGCCACGCAGCTGGGCATGCGGATGGTCGGCTCGGTGGGCCGCATCGACATGCACAAGCTGAAGACGGGCCGCTTTGACGATGAAGACTGGCTCAAGCTCACGCATGCGGTTGGCAAGCTGTCCGAGGCACCGATTTTCATCGAGGAAACCGGCGCGCTTACCGCGCTGGACATCCGCACGCGCTGCCGGCGGCTGGCACGTCAGCACAAGGATGGCCTCGGGCTCGTGGTGATCGATTACCTGCAGCTGATGGCTGGCCGCGCGGGCGCCAAGGACCAGAACCGCGCCACCGAGCTCGGCGAAATTTCGCGTTCGCTCAAGGGGCTGGCCAAGGAACTCAAGGTGCCGATCATCGCGCTGTCGCAGTTGAGCCGCTCGGTCGAACAGCGTACCGACAAGCGCCCGATGATGTCCGATTTGCGCGAGTCCGGCGCGATCGAGCAGGATGCCGACTTGATCATGTTCATGTACCGCGATGAGTACTACAACCCCGACAGCCCGCACAAGGGCCTGGCCGAGTGCATCGTCGGCAAGCACCGGAACGGCCCGGTCGGCCGTGTCCCGCTGGTGTTCCAGGGCATGTATTCCCGCTTCGGCAACGCCATGATGCGTCCGGAAGGCTGGAATAGCGACCTGGAGTCCTGATGTTCATGGGGTATATGATCATAGCCCTTTTAGATAAAGGGTTTTGATCATATACCTGATTGCCTATCGGTTACTTATCAGGCAATCTCCCTGAGCGTTACTCCAGACCGAGCACGGCCTTGATGGTGCGGACAACACCATTGTCAGTATTTCCCGGCGCCAGATAATTGGCGCGTTCCTTCAGTTGCGGATGCGCATTCGCCATGGCGAAGGAGTAGCGGGCTTCGTCCATCATTTCCAGATCATTGAGAAAATCGCCGAATACCATGGTCTGCTCGGCCGTGATGCCCAGCATCTGCTGGATGTGACGAATGCCAGACCCCTTGTTGACTCCGGCGGCCATGACATCGAGCCAGTGCGCGCCGGAAACGACGACCTGATGCTGCGCGCTGAACGGGCGAAAAGCCGGATAGATCAGAGTCTCGGACGAACGCGGGGTGAAGAGGGCGACTTTCAGGATGTCATCCTCGATCATGAGCAGGTCGCTGGCGACTTCGAGCCGCGGGTAGTATTTGCCGACCTCGGCATGGAATTCCGGCGTCCCGCCTTCGATATAGGCCGAACGCTTGCCGCACAGCACGGCACTCACATCGGCCTCCTGCTCCCTGAGCTCCCGATAGGCCGCGAGCAGGGCACGGGCATCGGTGAGCGCGAGGCAATCCGAGCTCAGCTCACGCTCCTGCTGCACGACGTAGGTGCCGTTTTCCGCGATGAAAATCAGGTCGTCTGCGACGGGGGCGAAGCGTTCGAGCAGGCTGTAATACTGCCGACCGCTCGCCGGGCAGAAAATGATGTCGCGGCGGTGCAGTTCCTCGATCAGCGGCCAGAAATCATCATGAATGGCATGCTCGTCATCGAGCAGCGTGCCGTCCATATCGCAGGCAATCAGCCGGATATCGGGTGTGTGGTCAAGCTTGACGGGGTGAATTGCCGCAATGGGAGAGGTCATGGCTGGGCTCGGGAAAGTGGCTGGGTCAAACCGACCGCAAGATCCGAAATTATAAGCCCGATTGCGGCCTGCAATCATACGGTGCAACGATTACAATCGGGGCGGCTGGTGTCCTGACGCCATTTCCTCCTGCTTTACCCTAGGCCTGTTCCATGAAGATCACCGACTTCCGTGCGGCTGTTGCCCCCAGCCATGATGAACCCCGTCCCGACCGCCTGCTGAGTGCCCACTCGCCCAGGCGAACGACATATGAACACTACCTCAGCGGCGATGGTGCATTCAGCTGTGGCATCTGGGAATGCGAGCCTGGCGAGTGGCGTATCCGCTTCGCGGATGACAAGCATGAATTTTTCTGCGTGATCAGCGGCCTGGTGCGCCTGCATGACGAGGACGGTAGCGTGGTTTGCGTGGCCGCAGGAGAGGCGGCGGTTATTCCGGCCGGGTTTTCAGGGCGATTCGAAGTGGTCGAGGCCGTGCGCAAATACTATGTCGTTTATACGGAGCCGCCCTCAGCGCACACCTGACAGGTATTCATGCTTTTCCCGGCCAATGACGCCAGAATACGAAAAGCGCTGAATGTTGCCTGCCGTCCCCTGCGCTTCGAATCTGCCACCCATTGCTTCAGTGAGCGGCAGGCGGAGATGCGGTGGCCGCCGGAGCCGATACCGGGAAGTGCAGTTCGAAGCAGACTCCCGTACCTTCTTCCGGAGGCAGGAGACGCACGTCACCACCGAGCGAGCCGGTGGCCAGCGAATACACGAGATAGAGCCCCAGTCCGCTGCCGCCCTGTCCGAAGCGGGTAGTAAAGAAAGGTTCGAACACCCTGGACTGCAAGGCTTCGGCGATGCCTTTTCCGGTGTCACGGTAGTGCAGCAGGCAAACGTCATTTTCTACCCGTGCCGTAATGCTGATTTCCCCGGCTTGATCCGGTGCAAAGGCATGCACCAGTGAGTTGATGACCAGGTTATTGATGATCTGCTCGAAGGGGCCCGGGTAACTGTCGATGCCCAGCCCGGCAGGAATGTCGATGCGGAAGGTGATGGGGCGCTTCTTGTACTGCGGCGAGAGCGTCCAGAGCACTTCTTCTACCGTTGCCCGCAGGTCGAAATGGCGGCGCTGGTTGGACGAGGTGTCGACGGCGACCTGTTTGAAGTTGTTCATCATATCGCTGGCTCGGCGGGAGTTCCGGACGATCAGCTGCAGCGCATCGCCCGCTTCATGCAGATAGCTTTCCAGCATGGTTTTTTTCAGTGTGCCGGAAGTCATGGCCTCGCTGAGTTCGCGGTGTTTCTCCTCCAGCGTGGTCGCGGAAACAAGGTTGATGCCGAGCGGCGTATTGAGCTCGTGGGCGAGCCCGGCGACCAGATTGCCAAGTGCAGCGATTTTCTCCGACTGCACCAGATGATTCATGGCCTGCGCCAGTTCCTGATTGGCATTTTCCAGCTCGGTGGTGCGAGCCTTCACCCGGTCTTCCAGCAATTCGTTGCTTTCACGCAGCGCCACATTCAGCTTGGCAATATCTTCCAGAAAATGCTGGCGATCGATATTGGCAATGGTGCGTGTGGCAATGGTGGCGAGCTGACTGGCATACAGCAGTTCGTCCGCCGACCAGTTGTGCTGCCGCTTGCGGTGCTCGAACATCATTACGCCAGCGAGCTGGCCATGCAAAAGAAGCGGCTGGCACAGCAGCGCTTCGATACCGTGACTGGACAGATAGTGTTCATAAAGCTGCCAAGTGTGCTGATGGTAACGCGCGACATGGGCGATCACGCTGTCACCTTGCCCGAGCTGGGCGAAAAACTCCGGCAGCTCATGTTGAAAAAGCATTTCGCCGCTTTCAACCTGTGTGCCTTCGCTGGCTGCATGGCGACAGGCGCAGTGCAAGGCCTGCTGCCCGTCATGATCGTGCAGCCAGACCGAGCATTGCGGCAAATCGAGGATGTCACATCCTTTCTGCGCCAGCAGGCACATGGCGTCCTGCAATGAGCGCTGCTCAAGGCTCTGATCCGTGGAGAGCTCAAGCAGTTGCCGGCTTGGGCTGATGCGCAAGCCGGCCAGGTCTTCGAGTTCACGCTGCTGGTGCGGATTATGGCTGCCGAGCAGAATGCACTGATCAAGCGCGCTGGCCATCTTGAATGCAGCATAGGCTTGCGGGATATCTCCCCCGCATTCAGCGTGCCGTGCCAGCGCATGCCACAGGCGCGCTTCGATGTGAGCGGCACCGGCATGCTTGGCAAATTCGATTCCTTCACGAACACTGGTCGTGGCAAGCGAGCTGTTGCCCTGCAAGACCAGTGCTTCGCCCCGCGCAAGGCAGACATTTGCCAGTCCCCACCAGTGGCTGGATCCCTCACACAGGCGGTATGCCTCATCCAGCAAGGCCAGTGCTTCATCCGGCCTGCCACGCGCGATATCGAGTTCGGCCAGGCGGAACAGGGTTTCACCCGCATCATCCTGATGGCCGAGCTGTCGGGCGAGCAGGATCACCTGGCGATAAGCGGCTTCGGCTTCATCCAGTCGCCCCAGCCGGTACAGGTTCACCCCGAGATTGAGGTGGGCATTCAATATCAGGTCGCCGTCCTGGAGCTGCTCGGCTTGCGTGGCCGCAAGGCTTAGTACATCGACGGCTGTCGCCGGATCATCAAGTGCATCGTAGATCTGCCCTATGCCGATCTTGGCATAAATCCAGGTCACCTTGTCACTGGCCAGCTCGGCACATTCAAGGCAACGCCCCCAGGCCTGCATGGCTCGCCGGTATTCGGCACGGGTATAGAGCGAGCGCCCGATCAGGTTCAGCAAGCGGGCTTCTTCGGCAAACAGGTGATGGCTTTGCGCAAGCTGAAGGGCTTCATGCAGGATGTCGATCGCGGCATCCGGATAACCTTGCTGGTCAATCAGCAAGGCATAGTGCTGAGCCACAGTGACAAATGCTGCATCATCATGCAGCTCACGCGCCCGGGCGAGCGTCGACTCGCACAGTTCATACGCCTGACTGCGCTTGTTGTGGCACAGCTCGGCGATGAGATCTACAGCTTGCTGTAGCTGGGGGCTGATGCCTGGCTCATCCATTCTGGCCTCGCTTCATTTCGGCCGGGACTGATGCATGCCCGGGCTAACAGTGGCAGCGCATGGATCGGTGCGCATGATTTTTTCCCTCGCGGTCAGCTTTCCAGGGTGGCGCGGATCACCCGATTGAAGGGCGCAATCCAGAAGGAATCAAACTGCTCGACCGTGGCATTGATTTCCGAGATTGCGCGCAAGACCGAGCGCTGCTGGCCTCGATGACTGTGTTTGAGCATGACGGATTCAAACGCATCGATCAGGGCCAGAATCCGAGCACCATGATGGATGGAGACCACGGGCAGGCGATTCGGATAGCCGGTGCCGTCAGGTCGTTCATGATGCTGCAGACAGATTTCAGCCGCCATCTGCCAGCCCGGCATGCGCGCCAGCAAGCCGGCAGCCCAGCCAGGATGAGCCTCCAGTTGCTGCCGCTGGGGATCTCCAAGTGGCCCGGGCTGCAGCCAGCACTCGGACGGCAGCAGCATCATGCCGATATCGTGCATGTAGACGGCGGCTTCCAGCTGGATCATGTCCACGGGTTCGCCGGCTTCGCGGTTGGTATCAAGCGCAAGGCGCAGATTGCGGGCCGTCCGACCGTGCAGCAGTGGCGAATGCGCCTCAAGCTGCAAGGCCAGCTGCCGGAAGAAATGCAGGTCTTCGTGTACTGCACCGGCAGCCAGCGCACTCTGTTGCCCCAACCGGAAGGGGAGCTGTACGGTGGCCGGGCGAAAGCCGGTCACCGAATGAATCAGCGCCGATGCTGCTTCGTCCAGTGCTGGGCCTGCCAGACCATCCATTTGCGTCAGCCCGTCAGCCAGTGAGCCCAGATGCAGATTCTGCAGGCCGCGCCCCTGCGCGAGAGTTTCCACGGCCTGCTCGATGCGATCCAGCGTCAACAGCATCACTTCGCCTAGCAGATCAGTGAAAACCAGATCGCCAGCACGGATGCGGGTCAGGATGCTTTCGATGCCATGCACGAGCGGGATGACAAAGTCGATCTGGCAAAGGCCGGCATCGCCCTTGATGTTGTGAAAGGCGCGAAAGAGGTCGGCGATCAGCGCCGAATTGCCCGGGGCGAGCTTCAGCTCGGCCAGTAACTGTTCGACACGAGGGGCATAGTCGGCCAGCGCATCGCGGAAATCCTGGAAGCTTTCCGGGTCGCGAATGACCGGATGCAGAAAATCGACGTCAGCCATGCACCATACTCCCCGAGTGTTCTGCTCCAAGTATGGTGTCTAGGCTGCCGGCCTGCCAGTTTTTCAGCCCTGGCAGGTCTGATGCTTATTGGCGTGCAGTGCGCAGATTGGGGGGCAGGGCGGCGTTGTGATTGGCCCGCCAGGGGTTGATGTCGAGGCCGCCGCGGCGGGTGTAGCGCGCGTAGACACTGAGCTTCAGCGGTTCGCACTGGCGCAGGATGTCCATGAAGATGCGTTCGACGCATTGTTCATGGAATTCATTGTGATTGCGAAAGCCGATCAGGTAGCGCAGCAGGCCTTCGCGATTGATCGGCTGGCCGGTGTAGCTGATCTGCACGCTGGCCCAGTCCGGCTGGCCGGTCACGAGGCAGTTGGATTTCAGCAGATTGGATGTCAGTGTTTCTTCGATCGGGCCGGCGTCCGGGTGATCTTCGTCCAGATCACAGCGCAGCAGTTGCGGCTCAGGGTTGTAGCTCTCGACATCGATATCCAGATTGTCAATGTTGTAGCCCGCCAGTTCGCCGAACTTGCAGCCCGCAAACGTGTCCGGCTCGCGGATCTGCACGATCACGGGGGCGCCGCTGGCGGCTGATAGATCCGCACGCAGCAAGTCGGCCAGTGCATTGGCGTCAGTCAGTTTGGTCTGGTTGAAACTGTTCAGATAGAGCTTGAACGATTTGGATTCGATGATGGCGGGACTGTTGGCCGGAATCATGAATACGGCAGTGGCTACCTGCGGCTTGCCGCGCAGGTTCAGCCAGGACAATTCATAGCCATTCCAGATGTCCATGCCCATGAAGGGCAGCTTACCGGTGATGCCGATTTCATCGCGCTTGCCCTGGCGCGGAATCGGAAAGAGCAGGGAAGGGTCGTATTCGCTGATGTAGGCGGATACTTTGCCCAGCGGGGAAAGGCTTGCGTCACTCATGGCTGACTCATGGAGCATGAAAAACAAAAGCCGGATTGTACCGGCTTGGTTTTCAGCTTGTAGGTGCGAATGTAATTTTCAGGGTATGTCGCTGCAGCCATTTCATTGGAATGGCTGCAGCGACATACGCATTGATGTATTTGAGGTCTCAGAATACGTTCAAGCCTTTCAGCATGACGATGAGTACCAGCAGCGGCGATACGAAGCGCACCAGCACGAACAGCACGCGGATCAGGGCGCGATTCTGCAGCAGGCCGCGGTTGGACAACTCGGCCTCCAGTTGCGGCAAACCGAACACCCAGCCGACGAACAGGCACATCAGGATACCGCCGATGGGCATCAGCACATTGGAGCTGAGGTAATCGAACAGATCAAAGGGATTCTTGCCGAACACCAGCCAGTCTGCCGTTGTCGAAAACGACAGGATGGCCGGGGCGCCAGCGAGCGCCAGAATGGATACCGAGAGGAGGGTGGCATTGCGGCGCGTGAATCCGAAGCGCTCGGACAGCACGGCAACCGGCACTTCCAGAATCGACAGCATGGCCCCCGTGGCCGCAATCGCCGCCAGTACGAAGAACAGCACCATGAAAATTTGCCCACCCGGCATGCTGGCAAAGACGGCAGGAATGGTCATGAACACCAGCGACGGGCCACCGGCGGGCTGGAAACCGAAGGAAAACACGGCCGGAAAGATCGCCATGCCGGCCAGCATGGAAACGGTGAGGTCAGCCAGCATTACCCGCAGCGCGGTGGCTGGAATATTCTGTTCCGCACGGAAATAACTGCCGTAGGTCAGCATGGTGCCGATGCCTACCGACAGCTTGAAAAAGGCCAGCCCCATCGCAGTGAGTACCACGCCGGCGGTGATCTTGGAAAAATCGGGGGCAAACAGGAATTTCAGTCCCTGCACCGCACCGGGCAGCGTCAGGCTGCGGATACAGAGCAGGACCAGCAGCAGGAAGAGAATCGGCATCAGCTTTTTGGTGACTGCCTCGATACCCTTGGAGACACCCATGATGATGATGCCGCCGGTAAAGGCGAGTACCGCCCATTGCCACAGCAGCACCTGCCAGGGATTGCTGACCAGCGAACCGAAAGCGGCCTCTGCCTGCTTGGGGTCGGTGGTGGCAATGCTGCCGGAAATCGACTTGAAGATATAGGCAAATACCCAGCCGGCCACGCCGGTGTAGAAGGCCAGAATCAGGATGGCCGATACCAGCCCCATGTAACCGATCGCCTGCCAGGCGGGCTGCTGCGGCGCCAGCTTGCGGAATGTGCTGACGGCATCGGCACGCGCGGTGCGGCCCAGCATGATTTCACTGATCATGACCGGCAAGCCGACCAGCAGGGTTGCCAGCAGATAAACCAGCAGAAAGCCCGCGCCGCCATTTTCGCCGGTCAGGTAGGGAAATTTCCAGATATTACCGAGGCCAACAGCCGACCCCAGCGTGGCAACCAGCACGCCGAAGGTGGAAGTAAAACCGTCACGATTAACTGCACTCATGAGCTTGCGCTCCCTGTTGACCTGATTGGGCGGACTATCTGCCAGGCAGGCAAAGCCTGTCCATTCGGGATATCCCCTTGCTGTCACGGCACAAACATGCCAGCGGCACATGCTTGTGGTATAAGACAAGCTTTCATCGGGAGACAATAATCCATGCTGGACTGGATCAGCCGGATCATGAGCAAGCCTAGCCAACGTGCCAATACCGCCGCGTCCAGCATGTTTCCGCCGACTGAGCTGATGCCGGCACGCAAGCACGATTACAGCGAACGGCACGATCTGCTGAAGAAATCACTGATCTATCGCATCAAGCGCGATGCACTGCACATCGTCGCCGAAATGAACCAGGGCCGGCAGATGGAAAATTGTGAACTGATGGCCCGCCAGCTTGCCTTCGTGCAGAAGGAATTGATCCAGGCCGCTTATCACGATGAATCCTTACCCAAAGAACAGCGGCAGGCATTGGCGAGATACCACGCCGTCAACATCCGCCAAGGGCTGGGCGAGCGCCGTACCCAATCCCTGCGCGGAATCGTTGCAGGGAAGAGTGCGGATTAGCGAGTAAGCAAATTTCCTTGCAGCACCGCAGACATACAAAAGGCGCGTCGATTCTAATCCCGCGCCTTTTTGCCGGTTAGTTAACTTGACATAATATACAGAATAAGGGCCGATTATTGCGAAATCGGCCCTTTTCCTTTCATGCCGTGAAGGTCAGTCGCGGGGGTTCGTGGGTGACTTGAAAAGGTACATCAAGCAGCTGCACCTGCCGGGGCAGCGGGTATTTTTTCTGAAGTAAATCAAGCAATTCCTGACCGCCAAGAGTTCGCCAGATGCGCAGCCATACCTGCCGGGCGGATTCATTCTTTGCGCGTTCTGCGTGCATGGCAGCGTAGAGAATTGCCACATCACATTCAAGGATTTCTGCAAGGTTCTCGCAAGTATTGTCCGACATGGTGGCTTGCTTGTTTTGGTGCTGAGCTATGGCCTTTTTCGTCACCTGCAAATGCATGGCAAGGGCGTAGTCTGACTTGATGTTTAGCTTTGATTTTGCACAGAAAATTAAGTATTTCGTCGTCATCATTTTTCGTGTCATCCAATGTAGTTTTGGGGGATGGGCGCTACATCACTACCGTCATAGCCTGTAAGCAATGGGGACTGCGAATGGGCTAGTGTTCGCTCCTGAGGGGCGTCAGTCGGCTATTTCGTAAGCTAACTGTTAGCTCCTGAACCGAGGATGAACAAGCGGAAAAGGTGCGAGCGATGACTGAAAGTAAACGTGTGTTTGGCGTGAGTCGTAGAGAGGGGTTTTCTGCCTCGGGCGAAAACAAGGGGCGTACATCGGTAAATGTGTATCGGGTCAATGAGGTGCTTGATGCTGATGTGCAAGTGTCGATGGATTTTCATGGATGCGGGGCAACGGGATATTTTACGGCGGCTCAGGCAAGGCTTTTTGCGCAGGACTTGCTTGCCGCCGCAGATTTTGTTGAGAAAGCAGTTCAGGCGGGCGAGTAATGGACGCCGGCAAGGTCGCACCGCTGGCCCTTGCTGAATGCCGGGGCCACATCGCGGCGGGCATGGCAAACATGCCGCGCCTGGACACACACGCAAACTGCCGGCCTCTGGTACTGCCGAAGTCGGCAGAGCTGACCGCCGATGATGTGCTCACCGACGAGCAAGAGCTGGAACTGGTCGAGCTGCAACAGTGGGCCAAGAGACTGGCAAAAGCGGCGGCGGCACGCGCTGACCGCCTGCAGCAATCCGGCACGCCGGCCAATCTGCAAAACCTGCAAGTCATCCAGAACCTGTGCGGTGCGCTGATTGGCGACGCCGAGAACACCTATCAAAGGGCATGGCACGCGCGCGCCAAGGGGCTGGCGAAGCGTGCTGCCTGATCACCTGAAAGAAAAGCGCCTGCAGTTCCGTGAATGGCTGGAAACGGCTACCGATGCGGACTGCAAGCAACGCGCTGAAGAAATGGCGAAGCAATGCCGGGACGTGACGGGCGCAGATGCGCTTGACCCGCTGCTGTTCGCCATTGCGGCGGGCTGGCTGGATGAAGCCTTGCCGCTGGCCTGTGATGGCCGGGCATACCTGCGGGCCGTGGGGCTGGCAAAGCGGGTTTGCCGCGCAGAATGGTGGCGGCGGCAGCTCATGCGACAGTCAATCCGGGCAATGGAAGGAAAGGAATACGGCTGGGGCTACATCGGAAAGACCGGGGCATACATCAGCAGCGCCGGACTGTGGCGCATGAGCCAGCGCAAGGCGCGCAGTGATGCAGCGATTGCGGCGGCTGAAGTCATCAGCCCAGACGGCGAGGCAATCCCGCTGCAGGCCATTATCGAATCAAGCATTGCCAATCCGAAGAACAAGCGCCTGGAACTGGTGGTGCGCATGAAGGGCATTGCCGAATGGTGCCAGCGCGGCGGGTATGTGGCCTATGCCGTCACCCTGACCGCGCCGGGGGCATTTCACCGCCTGCGCACTGTCGAGGACGCCAGCGGCGAAAAGCGCCTTGTCGATAATCCGGCATGGCGCGACACCAGCCCGCAAGACACACACAAATACCTGTGCGCCCGCTGGGCAGAGTTCAGGGCGCTGATGGCGAAAGCCGATGTGCCGGTTATCGGCCTGCGCACAGTCGAGCCACACAAGGACGGAACGCCACACTGGCACCTCGTCCTGTTCATGCGTCCGAATCATGCCCGCCTGCTGCTGACCGCACTGCGGGGCAAGTTCCTACAGACGCTGGGCGATGAAAGAGGCGCGGCAAAGCGACGTGTACTGATTGAGCGCATCAAGCCGAAGAAAGGGCAGGATATGACGTATGCCGCCGTTGCATACGCGATTGGGTATATCTCCAAGAATCTGGACGGTAAAGGGGTGCAGGGCGATACCGAAGCCGGCACCGATGCCGTTAACGGCGCGCAGCGTGCAACCGCATGGGCGCGGCTGTGGGGAATCCGGCAGTTTCAGACCTTTGGCGCACCGTCTATCACCGTCTGGCGCGAGCTGCGCCGGGTACGCGATGAAGTAGCGGAAGTGCTGCGCAAGGCGGCAGAGCACAAGAGCGAACACGTGGCCGAAGCCGCAAAGGGGCTGCTTGCCGGTAATGCCGCACCGCTGGGCCGCTGCGCCACGGAAGCCATGCGAGGCGGTCATGCCGATGTGCTGGAACTGCTGACCATCATGCGGAACATCAATCTGGCCGGCTGGAAGGCGAACGCAGACGCGGAAGCCTTGGGCGAATGCTGGACGGCGGCAGATCAGGGCCAGTTTAGGCGCTACATGCACGCCATGAAGAAAGCGCCGGTTTCGCTGCTGAAGGAAGAGCGCGAAAACACCTACGGCGAGCCGGTCAAGATTATCCGGGGGCTGGTCGGCCCGTCCGGCGAATCCGTCATAACCCATGAAGATGGCTGGACGGTGAAGTGGGGCAAGGTCAAGGACGAATCGCACCGGGCGCAGCCCGGCAGGGTTGCGGCGCAGCCGCAGCCCCTCGGACTTGTGGCACTAACTGTAACCGGCGAAGCCGGCAGGGGGTTGGAGCCGGAGAAATACGCGGCAGAAAACCCGCTGGCCGGGGGCTGGTCACCGGGGGTTGATCACCGGGCGAACGTCCGGCGCCTGATCACCGATCAACAGCAACGGAAAAAGGCCGCGCCGAAGGCGAAGGGCAAGAAATATTCATTCTGGAAGCCGGGGGAAT
The DNA here is from genome assembly GCF_000430805.1 of Chitinilyticum aquatile DSM 21506. Classification (GTDB taxonomy): domain Bacteria; phylum Pseudomonadota; class Gammaproteobacteria; order Burkholderiales; family Chitinibacteraceae; genus Chitinilyticum; species Chitinilyticum aquatile. Next base: position 305,660 of record NZ_AUMS01000001.1, read on the forward strand.
TCCGGCAAACGCAGGCAGGGGATGGGGTATGAAGTGGTGGCTTTGGCGGTCATGCCGGCTGCTTTGCTGCCGCATGGGATGGCACCTTTGGTGGAAGCACGATTTACAGGTAAGGCCTGATTGGCTCGGGTTTGTCGACAACGGCTATCTGTGTCGGCGGTGCGGAAAAAGAGCAGGAAAAGTCAGGGGCGGAATTTACATCAGAAATCGCCTTGTAACGCCTATCGAATATGGCCGGGATTATTCACCGGATGCAGGAATTATCAAGAAACAAGCCGGGGAGGGCTGAACGTGCGGAAAAAAAGGAATCTGGCGGGAAGCCTTTTGGGGAGTGCCTTGCTGGTCTATGCGGCAATTGCCTTTGTCACGCTCAAAACGGATGTGTTCGGAGAGTGGGATGCGTGGCAGCGGCTTATGTTTTTGGTTTGGACATGCTTCATTTTCATGATGGATTTTGTGTGTGAGCCGGGGAGGGCTGAACGATGAACGAAAAAACCAGCAGCGCAACAGCGCTGCAACTGATTCACGCCGCTGAAGGGGTCAAGGCGGCCAGCATGATGACGGCGAAGGGCGCGGCGGATAAGTTCGCACAGGCCGCAGTCAATCACGCGGCATTTCTGGAATCGGCCTTGCGTGAGGTCCGCCAGGACAACGCGAATCTGGCCGCAGAGCTGGCCCGGCTGCGTGCTGTCGTGGCCGATCTGTGCGCCCGCAACGGTCTGGCCGGGGCAATGCTATGAAGCCGCGCCGAAAGATTGGCGAACTCGCCTGCCCATGTTGCGGAAGGGTGCAACCGCTGACCGAACAGGCAAACGGGTTCGCCATGCTGGTGTGTAGCTGGTGCAGCGTGAAGTTGCAAGCCTACGGGCAGGAATCGGATGCGCTGTTGCGCAAGAAGGCTGGCATCAGCACAGAACAGGAAAAATCCGCAGAACCGGCACCGGCAGGGACGCCGGCACCGATCAGGAAGCCGAATCCGGCCAATCCGCCAGCGGGTAGCGGGTTTCTGGCAGAGCTGGCAAAGGCACTGGCTGAATAATCAACAAGGCTCAGGGAGAGCAACATGGAAAAAAACATTGGCGAAAACTACGGCGGCAATCAACTGCTGGCACTGGAACACCTCGCGGCAGGCCATGACGCGGAAGTGCAGCAGAGCTACGCCATACCCGACGACAGCAACCCGGCTGGGGAGGGGGTAGAACAACCCATCTACAACCCGTCGATTGAGGCCGAATGCCTGCTGAAAACAGCACGCGAACTGCTCGGGCCGGTATACCCCTGCCTGCGCCGGGTCTACACCGATGAAACCATTGCCCGCATTGCCGATGCTGCAGGCCCGGTCATGACGAAGTACGGCTGGACGGCGGGCGGCTTTTTCGAGCAGTGGGGGCCGGAAATTCAGCTTGCCGGCGTGCTGCTGCCGGTAGGCATTGCGACGGTATCGGCCATCAAGCAGGAAAACGCCATGATTGCCGCCATGCGCGAAGCGCAGGGCAATCAGCCAGGACAACACAGCAGCAAGGGGGCAGTAGCACATGGCGAGCCGCAAGGTGAAGCAGCAGCCGCCGCCGAATAAGCGTGCGCGGCAGGCCGATATAAACGCCATTCTCGGCGCGTCCGGGTCTGGCAAAACCACCTACGTCATGCGCGAACTTGACCGGCTCAAGCCGTCGCGCCTGATTATTTGGGATTCCAAGGGGGAATTCAGTGCAGAAAACTACGCAAAAACTGTCCCGACTCTGGCTGATCTTGTTCGGGCCGTCCGGGGCGCTGGCCCGTCCGGCTCGTTTCGCCTTGCCATCCGGCCCGAAGGAAATCCCGCGCAAGTAAGGCGGGCATTCGATCTGGTCGCAATGCTGGCGTTTGAAGCCAAAAACCTGACCTTTGTCGCTGAAGAACTCTCGGACGTGTGCATCGGCGGGCAATCCGATTCGGCAGGCTGGCGCAAGTGCATCACGCAAGGCCGCACAGAGGGACTGACCATCTACGCCCTGTCGCAACGCCCGGCGCTGATGGACAAGAACACGCTCGGCAATGCCTCGCTGGTGCGCTGCGGCAAGCTGGTCTGGATGCCGGACGCCAAAATCATGGCGCAACGCTTCCAGTGCAAGCCGGAAGAGCTGCTGAACATGCCGGATTTGGCATATTTGCAACACTCGCGGGAGGGAATTTCACGCGGAAAGCTGACTTTTTGAAGGATTTTTGCACCTCGCACCGGGGGTAGTTCTACGGGTCTTAGACCCCTATTTCTACCCCTCTTAGACCCCCCTTTGCGGGGGTCTTTTTTTTGGCGCGAAATGGGAAGTGCAACAAGGGCCGGGGGCGGCCATCCATTCACTAGGGGAAATTTTCCATGAAAGCACATCTGATTTTCGCGGCCAAAGTGGCCGTTATTCTGGCCGTGATTTACCGCGTGCCGAAGATTCGCACCGTCGTTACCGGCGCGTAAGGGGGTCGGCAATGAGTCGCACCGCAAAACTGCTGCCGTTCACCAACGTCGCGCCGAACTCGGTAGCTACGCTGTCCCTGCCGCCGGGTGATACCTATGAGCGTATTACCCTGAAGCTCGGCGGCACCACGTTCACCAAGGCCCACATCACCGGCATTCGTGTTCGCATGAACCAGAAGGTAATCAGCGAATGTACCGGCCCTGATCTTGACGCCATGAACAGCTATACCAGTCTGGCCTCTGACCCGACCATGCTCACAATCGACTTTTCCGAACTGTTCGCCCGCGACCAGCTCGGCCAGTCGGTAGGTGCAATCGGCACTCTGTCTGGTGTGGCCTCGCTCATGCTGGAAGTCGATATTGGCCCGGCTACCGCTCCGACGCTGCAAGCCTACGCCCAGGTATCCGGCCCGAAGCCGCTGGCCGTGCTGAACAAGCTGCTGCGGTACCCGGTCAACATCGGCGGCGCGGGCAAGTGGCCCGTAGCACTGCCCTACGGCCAGAACGGTTCCATCATCAAGCGCGTGTACATCAAGTCCAACAACATGACAGCGCTCGAAATCAAAAAGAACGGCATCACGTACCACGATTCCGACAAGGCTATCAACGAATTCTGGCAGAAAGAAAACAAGTGCGTTCCTCAACCGGGCTGGTACGTTTTCGACCCGATTGCCGACAAGAACTTGGGCGACATGCTGTCCACGGCTGACGCGCAGACCTTTGAATTCAACGTGACCATGAGCGCTGCCGAAGCAATCACCGTCTACGTCGAGTACATCGACCTGTTCGAAAACCTGTAAGGGGGCGCTATGAACGGCGTCATCGTACCTTCAACCGCGCTCGGCCCTTGGGAGGGGCTGGGCGACGGCGCACCGGTCAGCTACAGCAGCGACAACGCCAGCATTTTTGCCGGCATCAAAGACCTGCTGAATACCGGGATGCAGTCCTATTCGATGTGGCAGCAATACCGGCAGGGCCGCATTGCCGTTGACCCGAATACGGGTCGCGTCTACGAACCCGGCAAGGAAACCGTCAACGGCAACCCGATCACCACCACCGGGGCCAGCATCGCGCCTTATCTCCTGCTGGCCGGCGTCGGGGTTGTGCTGCTGCTAATTCTCAAGGACTGAGCATGGAAATCAAACCGCTGGATTTGACTGGCGTTTTTGGCTCCCTGCTCGGCGGCCTCGGCCAAGCGGCGGGCGGTGGCCCGTCCTCGGCATTTCAGGACGTGCAGCAAAATCCGTGGGTCGGTGGCGATTTTCTGACGAATTTCGGCAGCGGCACACTGAACGGCGGCAACCGGGACAACGGCGGCAAGGGGGGCGCAGTGTTTCCGGGCGGGCAGGGCGGTGGCGGCGGCAGTAGCGGCACTGGCGGCGGCGGCGGTTTCACCGCGCCGGGCATCAGTCAGCAAACGGTATTGATTGCCGCTGCAGCGCTGATTCTGGTCGTGGTCATCAAGAAATGGAAACGGTAACGCTACGGCGGGCGGGCTGGTCAGATCAGGCAGCGGCAGAGACCGAAAGTGCCCTGAATGGCGACCCGCTCGCCAGCGTTGCCGAATTCCGCGAATGGGTAGAAGCCGGCGCGGCAGTGTTGTTCGAGTTCCACGCCGGCCCGGTCCGCATCGGATCCGCGATGGTCACCGCCAGCCGGGTCAACGGCCACAATCAGGCCGTCATCGTCACCGGTGCGAGCCGGGCGACACCAGAACAGTTCCGGCAGGCAATGCGCCTGTTGGTCGAACACCTGAACGGGTTTGATTCCATCAGAACCCACATTCAAAGGCCCGGCCTGAAGCGACTTTATGAGGCGCTGGGTTTCGAGCAGACAGAAATAGTCATGAGGCGAAGCAATGGGAAGCCGCAGCAGTAACAGCACCGATCAAACGGTAAACAACTATGACCGGCGCGTGGCCGTGCAGGACGGGCTCGGCATTTCGGGCGACGGCAACAGCGTCGATATGTCGAACAACAGCACCAACACACTGACGCAGACAACGACCGATCATGGCGCAATCGCGGGCGCAATCGACATTACCAAGGAAGCGCTGCAGTCGAATAGCGCATCACTGCAGGCCGCACTGGATGCCGCTGCCAAGTCGCAGCAGTCCAGCTACCAGTTTTCAACCAAGATCGCGGATAACGCCTTTTCCGCCATCGGTGATGCACAGCACATCACCGCCACGATGGGCAAGAACGTGATTGACGCGGTAATGGCCGCGAATAACAAGGTCACATCGGCCACACAGGAAGTAAACCGCCTCGCCGTCAGCGAAGTGGCAAACGCTTGGAACAACGCAAAAGCCGCAGCGGATGGTAAATCGCTGGGCGACTTCAAATATCTGATTTGGGCCGGGGCCGCACTGGTGCTGCTGATGGTCTGGAAAAAGGGCTGATATGCGCACAATCAAGGCAAGCATTCTGGCCGGCGAATCGGTCAACTACCACATTGCCGGCAAATACTTCCGCATTCTCGAGCTCGCCTACCCGGTAGACGTGAAAATCTACCAACTTGGCCGCGTCGTAGAAGAGGCGCAGGGCATTGAATCCGGGTTTTATACCCTGCCGGAAGGCGGATTCGACCGGGTTGAAATCGTCAGCGCCAGTACGCAAAACGTCAAGATCGCCATCACATCAGGCGGAGGCGGCTATGACCGCGCCGTGGGCAGCATCAGCGTCACGGGCGGCATCCAGATCGCGCTCGACCAGAGTATCGGCCACTTCCCGGAAGCGACCATCAACACCGGGGCCGCCCAGCAGATCGCCGCGGGCGACGCAGGCCGGCGCGGGCTGCGCATCTACAACGCGGGCGGCACCACACTCTACATCGGCGGTGCCGGCGTCACGGCGGCCAACGCGGTAATGCAAATTGGGCCGGGTGGCTACATTGACGAAACGCAGGTGCCAACGTGCGCGTGGTACGCGACAAGCGACGTGGCAGGCGGCAAATGCCGCGTCATGGAGGTGCGCTGATGGGATACCTCAGTCAGGGCCGGCTGCAGAGCCGCAAGGCCATGAGCCAGCTCATTACCGCATCGGGCGTCTGGAATGCACCCGCTACCCTGATTCGCGGCAGTGCCGTGGTCACGCTCTGCGGTGGCGGCACAGCCTATTCGCCGCTTGGCGTGCGCATCAAGCGCCGCATGGATTTACTGCCGGGGCAGGCCTATCCGGCTGCAATCGGCGCAGTAAACGGTAATACCGTTTTCAACGGCATCAGTGCCGGCAGTGACACCGTAGGCGATTTGACGTTTGAAGGCTATGGCAAGCAAAACGTCGGCGGTGCCTTACTTATCGAATGGGACGAATTTCTATGATCTACGCAATGCTGAAGGGCAACAAAGTTGACAACCTGATCGTAGCCGACGCGGCCACGGCATCGCTGTTTGTTGACGTCTACAAAATGTGGGACGGCGCAGTGCTGGCAGACGGCAAAGCCAATGCCGTCATTGGTGCCACGTACAACAACGTCACAAAAGCATTCACGGCGCCGCAGTAATGACCAGCGCTGCTGACCCGTTCGGGCTGTATGACTGGTTCAAGCCAGACGAAAAAAGCCCGTCCAGTTATGACGCCGGCAGCGGTACCAAGGTAGCGCCGACTGGCATTTATGAATGGTTCACCGAAGCAATGAACAAATCCATTGTCGCGCCGGACGGCCTCTATCCGTGGCTGGATGAACGCACGCAACAGGTCAAGCAGGACTGGTCGAACTGGTCGACCGTCGTGGCTATGCCGACGGAAATCCTGCAGAAGTTCTACGAATGGTTCAAGGGCATCGCGCAAACCGTGTGGGCCGAAGTGCAGCGCATCGCGGCGATGTTCGCAACAGCAGCCGGGGGGCTGGTTGGGGGTGGGGTAAATATGAGATCAACAAAATCATTAGCTCGGGCTATCACAATTTGGGAAGCGGCAGGGCCGGAATCGCCAAAGCTGAAACCGTATATTCGTCCTGAAAGCAAGACTGGCGCAGCAGGTGGTTATGCAATCGGATTTGGGCACAATATCCGTGGAACGAAAGCGGGCGAGCAGAAGCTTGATATGTGGATGATGAATGGAATCACCACAGAACAGGCGTGGGAATGGCTTTATAAGGATTTGGAGTTTTTCAACGATTGGGTAAATGAGCGCCTGCGAAATAAAAACCTGAATCAAGCGCAGTATGACGCACTGATTAACCTTGCATTCGGTCTTGGGGAGGTGAACAGGGCGAAAGCAATTGCAATTGCAAATTCGGGCGACACTGAAAAAATGCTGCGGTTTATGGCATTCAGGACAGGGCCGAGCGCAGCAAATCCGATGGGTGGGCTGATCAAGCGCAGGTCGATTGATATTGCCGCATGGATTTCTGGCGGGGATTTTCAGTGGCCTAAGGATGCGGCAGAAATGGAAGCGATGGCGGTGAGCTACCGCCATCTTTGGAACAAATACAGAGCAATGGGCGACGTTTAGAAAAGCGGTTTGCCCGCTTTGTCCTCAAGGGCGAGGCAATATGCCTGCTCAACGATGCCGATGCCATCAATACCGGCATCGCCTTCACTGCGAAGGACGTCAATTGATTTTAGGTATTGATATGCACGCTTCATTTCAGAATCTATTTGCTGATTTGTAAGGCCGAGTTTTTTTGCCCTTTTCTTCATTGGGGCGATTGCTTGAGAGGATTCGGCATTGAAGCATGTATGGCTGGAACACTTATCCATTGCTGGCGTGTAAATGATCTTGTCGCAGCTGGTGGTAATCGTTTGAGCTTCAAAGTTGGCAAGCGTGATGGTCTGTTCAAGCTTGCCAGCAAAAGCAGGGGCCGAAAGCAGGGCCAGGACAAGGAAAAGGGTTTTCATGGTTGCACCGTTCGCGGTTGTGGTCTTGTTTGAGCGAAGTATAGGGCCGGGGAGGCTGAATTGACGATGAACGCGGGGCGCATTGTGTCTGGTATCACACGCGCCAATCCGATCATGCTGGCCGCTGTGGCCGGAGCCGGCTGGCTGGCGTGGGTGTGGCTGAACAAGAAGCCGGGCGAAACGCTGGGCAAGGCACTGGTCACGCAAACCGGAGAGGCCGCGATTGAAGTTGTGAAGGCAACAGGCGGCGTGGTGTACGAGGGGGCCGAAATGTGGCTGCAGGACATCAAGACCGCAGCCGGCCAGCAGAACCGCAAAGCCTTCCTGCTCGACGTGCAGGCACTGGCCGGCGTGGTGCCGCAGTCGCCAATCGAGGAAAACATCATCCTGTCCTACATGCCAGCCGCAATGATGGCGCTAGACGGCTTCCCCATTCTGGAAGCCTACCCGGCAATCAAGGCAGTGATGGCAGGGCGAGCAGTACACGAATACCGGCAGGCCGTCGGCATTGAGCCGAAGCCGCCAACAAAAACGCCGACCTACCGGGAGCCGGAAACCGGCATCGGTGGCACAGGTGATTACGGGCCGTGGTGGCTCAAAACAAAAGACTCGGGGAGGGTCAACACATGAAGAAGTCTCTGCAATTCCTGCTCGCACGCTTGCGCGAGCCGTCTACTTGGGCCGGCGCTGCCGCCGCTGGGGTCGCTTTCGGTATGTCCGGCGACAAGGCCAACGCACTGATCAATCTCGGCCCGGTGGTGGCCGGCGTGGTGGCCTGCTTTCTTCCCGACCCGTCGTCGCCGTCGCAGGAATAAGCCATGCGACTGCGACAGATCGTGATTGCCGTAGGAACGGGCGTGGCGGCAATGCTGGTCTATGACTGGCTCAAGAACCACGTATTCAAGTAGTCAGGGTTTTCTCAGGTAAGTCGGGGGCCGCCATTTCGCAAGAATGGCGGCTTTTGCGTAATCGGGGTACACAGCCAGGAACCACGGCAGCACCTGATGATTACGGCGCGGCTCTGGCGGCCACTCGCCAGCGGCCTTTGATCGTGCAATTTTGCTATCTACCTGCCATGACTTCAGAATGGAGGCCGTGTGGTCAGGTCTTGCATTGATTGCATCATGGCCATGAATGAAGATCAGCCAATACAGACGGTCAGAATCACGCAATTGCTGGCTTGTAGCCAGTTGCCAGCCTGCGAGCAACGCGTCTGACTTGGCGCGGCCAGTCCGGTAGATCAGATCGAAGCGGGCATTCAGGCGGCGAGCGCCTGCAGATTGTGGCTTAGAGGGAACACTTTTAGATGACTTTTTCATTTTTTGCACCAGCCGACGAACGGTCGAAAGGTCGTAGTAATACTACAAGTCGCCAACGTATTTTGTAAGCATTAACTTGACATAATATACATTATGCGATGTAGTAAATAAGTCACTTGCTACCTCTGAGATATATCAAATAATGTGGTGACACGCAGGACTATGCTGCTGTCAAAGGTTAAGCAAAACCGCGGTTAGCTATAGCGGTTCCGTTTCAGGTTTCAAAACTGCGCGCCACGTAGCGCGCAAGCAAGGAGAAAACGATGGCTGTCACCAATGTTCAAGAACTCGATGCTCTGGTAGCTCGCGTCAAGAAAGCTCAACAACTTTTCGCCAGCTATTCGCAGGAACAGGTTGACGAGATTTTCCGTGTAGCTGCACTGGCCGCATCCGATGCGCGCCTGCCGCTGTCCAAGATGGCCGTTGCCGAAACCGGCATGGGTATTGTTGAAGACAAGGTAATCAAGAACCACTTTGCTTCCGAGTATATCTACAACGCCTACAAGGATGAAAAGACCTGCGGCGTTCTGTCGGAAGACAAGACCTTCGGTACCATCACCATCGCCGAGCCAGTGGGCATCATTTGCGGCATCGTACCGACCACCAACCCGACCTCCACTGCGATCTTCAAGGCACTGATTGCACTGAAGACCCGTAACGGCATTATTTTCTCCCCGCACCCGCGCGCTCGCAAATCAACCTGTGAAGCTGCCCGTCTGGTTCTGGAAGCTGCCGTTTCCGCTGGTGCACCGCGCGACATCATCGGCTGGATCGACGAGCCGACCGTTGAGCTGTCGAACCACCTGATGCGCCACCCGGATCTGAACCTGATCCTGGCAACCGGCGGCCCGGGCATGGTGCGTGCAGCATACTCCTCCGGCAAGCCCGCCATTGGTGTAGGTGCCGGTAACACGCCGGTCGTGATCGACGAAACCGCTGACATCAAGCGTGCTGTTGCATCGATTCTGATGTCGAAGACCTTCGACAACGGTGTCGTCTGCGCATCCGAACAGTCTGTCATCATCGTTGACAGCATCTACGAGCAGGTGAAGGAACGTTTCAACAGCACCGGTGGCTACATCCTGAACAAGAAGGAAACCGAGGCCGTTCGCAAGGTCATCCTGGTCAATGGCGGCCTGAATGCTGAAATCGTCGGCCAGTCTGCGGTCAAGATTGCCGAAATGGCCGGCATCAAGGTTCCGGCCTACACCAAGGTGCTGGTAGGTGAAGTGACTTCCGTTGGCGAAGAAGAAGCCTTTGCCCACGAAAAGCTGTCCCCGACGCTGGCCATGTACCGCGCCAAGGATTTCTTCGACGCCGTTACCAAGGCCGAAGCACTGGTGGCGCTCGGCGGTATCGGCCACACCTCGTCGCTGTACACCGACCAGGATCTGCAGGGTGAACGCATCGCCTACTTCGGCGACAAGATGAAAACCGCCCGTATCCTGATCAACACCCCCTCCTCGCAAGGCGGTATCGGTGACTTGTACAACTTCAAGCTGGCGCCGTCGCTGACGCTGGGTTGCGGTTCTTGGGGCGGCAACTCGATTTCCGAGAACGTCGGTCCGAAGCACCTGATCAACAAGAAGACCGTTGCCAAGAGGGCCGAGAACATGTTGTGGCACAAACTGCCGAAGAGCATCTACTTCCGTCGCGGCAGCCTGTCCGTTGCCCTTGAAGAACTGGCTGGCAAAAAGCGCGCCGCGATCGTGACTGACCGCTACCTGTTCAACAACGGCTATGTGGATGAAACCATCCGCATCCTGAAGAATCAGGGCATTGAAGTCGAAGTATTTTATGAGGTTGAAGCCGACCCGACTCTGGCCGTGGTGCGCAAGGGCGTGGCCATGCTCAACAGCTTTAAGCCGGACGTGATTGTTGCCCTGGGTGGCGGCTCGCCGATGGATGCCGCGAAGATCATGTGGGTGATGTACGAGCATCCGGAAGTTCACTTCGAAGATCTGGCGCTGCGCTTCATGGATATCCGCAAGCGCATCTACACCTTCCCGAAAATGGGTATCAAGGCCGAGCTGATCGCGATCCCGACCACATCCGGCACCGGCTCCGAAGTCACTCCGTTCGCCGTCGTGACTGATGAAAAGAGCGGCATGAAGTACCCGATTGCCGATTACGAACTCACCCCGAACATGGCCATCATTGATGCCAACCTGGTGATGAACATGCCGAAGAGCCTGACCGCCTTCGGTGGTATCGACGCGGTGACTCACGCACTGGAAGCTTACGTTTCGGTAATGGCCAACGAGTTTTCCGATCCGCAAGCCTTGCAGGCACTGAAGCTGCTGAAGCAACACCTGCCCTCCTCCTACCTCAACGGTGCGAAGGATCCGAAGGCTCGTGAAGGCGTACACAACGCAGCGACGATTGCCGGCGTGGCCTTTGCCAACGCCTTCCTCGGTGTGTGTCACTCGATGGCGCACAAGATCGGTGCCGAATTCCACTTGGCTCACGGCTTGGCCAATGCCCTGCTGATCTCGAACGTGATCCGCTACAACGCGGTTGACATCCCGACCAAGCAAACTGCATTCAGCCAGTATGACCGTCCGCAAGCCAAGTGCCGTTACGCCGACATTGCCGAACACCTCGGTCTGCCGGGCAAGAATGACGACCAGAAGGTTGAGGCACTGGTGGCCTGGGTCGACGAGCTGAAGAAGACTCTGAACATTCCGGCTTCCATCAAGGATGCTGGTGTGAACGAAGAAGAATTCCTCGCCAAGGTGGATCGCATTGCCGAAGAAGCCTTCGATGATCAGTGTACCGGCGCCAACCCGCGCTTCCCGCTGATCTCGGAACTGAAGCAGATCCTGATCGACACCTACTACGGCCGTCCGTATGTCGAGGCTTACCAGCGTGAAGAAGTGAAGGCCAAGTAATCCGCCTGCATTTCCTCTGCAAACAAAAACCCCGCATTTGCGGGGTTTTTGTTTGCTTGTCCGGCGGAAACTAACCAGATCGCTTGAACCATCGCTTTATGGCAAGCCAGACCATTGGCAGTGCAATGCTTGGATCAAGCAAGAGAAACGCAACCGCAAACCAGCCGGCATGCTCCTGCCAGACCCACAGGCTGGCACCGGCACCAGCCAGGCCACAAAGAAATGGTGGTGCAAATGAAAACGCCCCCTTATCCCGGCGCAGAACGAACGCAAGCAGCATGATCCAGTTCAAAACGATGAGCAGAGCCGCCAGCGCAGCGACCGTGATGCAGAGCCAGTAAAGGATTCCACCGGTGAACATGTTGCCTAGCCGGCAGCTGGCCGGTCGATGGCGTACTCGACCAGCGTTTCCAGTGATACATGATCGAGCAGCTGTTCGTCACTGGCAGCCAGAAAAATCGGCGGTGCCACGCCGGCCTGCAGTGCTTCCACCCAGCGCAGGGCGCACAGGCACCAGCGGTCACCCGCTTGCAAGCCCGGAAAACCGTATTCGGGGCGTGGCGTACTCAGGTCATTGCCTCTCGAACGGGAAAAGTTCAGGAATTCGGCACTCACCTGCACACAGACCGTATGCTGGCCGGGGTCGGAATCAAGGCTGCGGCAGCAGCCATCGCGAAGATAACCCGTGAGCGGCGCCATGCTGCAAGCTTGCAGCGGCTGGCCAAGGATGTTGCGTGCCGGCATTGCAGACTCCTTATACTTGGTAATGTATATGTCCAAAGCCATTTACAGGCAATGGATTAATCCAAATACCCAACCGGTACTTATTTTTGACCCAGCAGGCATTGCAGATAAGGGCGGTAAGAAGTCTGCTCAGACTTGCCCACCGGAAGGAAAGCGCTGACGAGACTGGTGCCCGCTCCCGCTGACTCACTGAGCACCCATTCTTCCCGCCGTGCGGCCAGCAGCAGTCTGATGCTCTGTGAAAAGGTGTACAGCACAAAGCCTGCCACACTCAGGCCCGCAAGCCACCAGGCAGCACTCCCCGCCTCGACCAGAATGCGCTTGCCATGCACGATGCCTTGCCAGAACTGATGGGCAGCAAACACGATGATCCAGCAATCACACATCACGCGCACCATCGCCAGCTGGGTCAGTTTTTCGACGAGTGCTTTCCGGCTGAGGAAAAAGACATTGCTGAGCGCGCTCCCATCGTGGCTGAGCGGAATGCCATTCAGCTCGGTCTTGAAGCGGACCTGCACCGTTTCACGCCGCGCCAGCCCGCGGTTTTCCCATTGCTGCAATTGCATGCCAACCCAGACCGGATATGCCACTTTCAGGAGCAGGATATAGGCCAGCGCGGCCGGATGACCCATCAAGGCAGCCAGTGCGGCCAGTACGATCAGGACATGAGGCAGATGGCGCGCCAGCATGTAGCCGAAAACGGTTTGCGGGATAGGTTGATCGGCGTTGCTCATGTTTGCTCCATCATCGGCGATGCCACTTTCATTTGCGCTGCTCCAGCACCATGGCGCCATCGCGCAGCAGGATGTCGAAGCGGTTCAGTACATTCATTCCCAGCAGCGCTTCATCGCCCAGCTGAGGCACGACAACAGCGCGCACCTGCTGCAGGGAAAAGGGCGGAATATCGAGCTGCGGCAGCACGGTTTCGTAGCCTTCAACCGTGCCATTGGCTGTCTGGGTGCTGACCGTCGCACCGCGCGGCAGGGCCAGCCGGTCGGCCAGTTGCTGGTCCAGCGTGACGGTGCTCGCGCCCGTATCAAGCATGAACATCACCTGCTGACCGTTGATGCTGCCGCTGGTGCGGTAATGTCCGTCCGCCGCACGCGGCAGGCTCAGGCTGCCGCTGCCGGAAATCTGCGCGGCTGGTGCCTGCCGGCTGACGAGAAAGTCACTGAAAACCAGGTAGCCGCCGCCGAAAACGGCGAGCCAGAGTACAACCAGAAATGGCGTCGAGCGCAACAGTCCCATTCTAATACCTTGTTATGTATTGACTTGTAGCCATTTCTCCTGAATGCCTACAATGGAATACCCTGTTATTCACCACTCCCAGAAACCAGCTGCATGCCATCAAAGCCGACGCACACACCTTCCGGCAGGCGACGGCCCAGTTCATGGTATTCCAGTTCGTGTGTCATGTGGATCAGCACCGTCTGGCGTGCGGCAACCCGGCCAGCCCATTCCAGCGATTGTGCAACCGAGAGGTGCGTCGGATGCGGGCGTTCGCGCAGGCAATCCAGCAGCAGGATATCCAGTCCCTGCAGCAGGGCGAGGCTTTCGTCGGAAATGTCGGACACGTCGGTCAGGTAAGCCACATTGCCGATGCGCCAGCCCAGAATCGGCCATTTGCCGTGCAGCAGCGGGATGGGCTGCACCGTCACGCCGGCAAATTCGAATGGCTCTGCGTGCACCTCGGTAAAATCGAGTACCGGCTTGTCCCACATCGCGGTGGGCTGCAGCAGCGTATAGGGAAAGCGTTCGCGGATGTGCGTGAACATCAGGCGGTTGCCAAACACCGGCAGCGGTGCTTTCTGCAGCCAGCAGAACGCACGCAGATCGTCGATGCCGTTCAGGTGATCGGCATGCGGATGGGTGTACAGCACGGCATCCACACGCAGCAGTTGCTCGCGCAGGCTTTGCTGCCGCAGGTCAGGGCCGGTGTCGATCAGGAAAGTCTGGCCGCCGGCCCGTAATACGGCTGACGCCCGCGTGCGCACATTGCGCGGGTCAGGTGATGTGCAGGTCGGGCAGGTGCAGCCCAGTGCAGGCGTGCCGCCGCTGGATCCGACACCGAGCACCAGCACTTCGACACGAGGCGCCGCGCTCATGCCGGGCCGGCCTTGGCAAACAACCGGAAGAAATTGGCAGTAGTCGTGGCGGCAACTTCCTCGACGCTGACCCCCTTCAGTTCGGCAATGAATTCACCGACATGACGCACCCAGGCCGGACGGTTGAGCTTGCCGCGATGCGGCACCGGCGCCAGATAAGGGCTGTCGGTTTCAATCAGCAGCCGCTCCAGCGGCACATGGCGCGCTACATCCTGCAACTCCACCGCTTTCTTGAAGGTGACGATGCCGGAGAGCGAAATGTAGAAGCCCTGCTCCATCGCGGCATCGGCTACAGCAATCGATTCGGTAAAGCAGTGCATTACCCCGCCCGCCGCGCTGGCGCCTTCCTCGCGCATCAGTCGCAGCGTGTCTTCGCTGGCGGCGCGGGTGTGGATGATCAGCGGAAGGCCGGCTTCGCGTGCGGCGCGGATGTGCACGCGAAACCGCTCGCGCTGCCATTCCATGTCGGCAATGCTGCGCCCTTCGAGGCGATAGTAATCGAGCCCGGTTTCTCCGATGGCCACTACACGCGGATGGCGTGCCTCGGCAATCAGTTGCGCAATCGTGGGTTCGGGCGTGTCCTCGTAATCGGGATGTACGCCGACCGAGGCAAAGAATTGCGGATGGGCTTCGGCCAGCGCGAGCACTTGCGGATATTCGGGCAGGTTGACCGAGACACACAGCGCATGGCTCACCTGGGCCGCCTGCATGTCGGCCAGGTGCTGCGGCAGGTCTTTGCTGAGCTCGGGAAAATTCAGATGGCAATGGGAATCGACAAACATGGGTACTCTGGGGCTGCTCTGACAATGGAAAAGGCCGCATCGTTGCGGCCTTCGGGGTACGTCTGAAGGCGCGAAGCGCCCAGTTTACATCGTATGCGTGGTGCGGCCCGAATTCAGATAGCCGCCCAGCAGGTTTTCGATCTTCACCCGCGCCTGGGCGCCGGCTTCATTATTCGAAAACTGCACGCCGATGCCCTGCTGGTGATTATTGTGTGCGCCCTGCGGCGTGATCCAGATGACATGCCCCGAAACGGCGATCTTGGCCGGATCATCCAGCAAGGAAAGCAGCATGAAGACCTCGTCACCGAGGTTGTAGCTCTTGTTGGTGGGAATGAAAATTCCGCCGCCCTTGATGAAGGGCATGTAGGACGCATACAGCGCCGCTTTTTCCTTGATGTTCAGCGACAGTACACCGGGGCGGGTGACGGGCTGACGGGTCGGTTCACTCATGGTTTTGTCTCACTGCGCATGCGCGGCCGTGGTTATTGTCACTGCGGTTTTACTGCGCGCGTGCGCAGTGCGTCCAGATAGGCAAACAGCAGGGATTCATAAACCAGCCTGGGGTTCAGCGGGTGATGCGCCGCCTTGCGGGCAGACAGCAGGGTTTTCTGCCACTCCAGCAAGGGCACTGCACGCACACTCAGGCGCTGCAGATCATCCCGCCAGTCCGGATAATAGCGAATATTGCCGCTTAAACCCAAGCTGACAATGTCATGTCCCCATTTCTGTAACCAATCCACGACCAGCGCCACATCCAGCCGGGTTTTCTCCAGGGTCTGGGCTATGCCGATCACATCGAGTGCTGCCGGGTTGGCCAGATGCTGCAGCAGTTCGTTGCGCTGGGCAAGCCACGGCGCGCTGGCATCTTCCAGTGCCGCCAGTGGCGCGCCGCCCATGTGCGCCAGATGCAACTGCGGATTGACCACGCCTTCTGCCGCCAGCCAGCTTTCTGCAGCGTGGTGGTCAGGCAGGCTGAGCGGGAATTGCCGGCAGCGGCTGCGTATGGTCGGCAGCAGACGCCGCCAGTGATGCGCCACCAGAATGAAGACGGCACCGGCCGGCGGTTCTTCCAGCGTCTTCAGAAAAGCGTTGGCAGCTGCTACATTCATGGTTTCGGCAGGAGCCACGACCGTCACCCGCACGCCACGGCGGTGCGAGGTGAGGTTCACGAAGTCTTCCAGTTCGCGCACGGCATCGACCGGGATCACCGGTTGCTTGCGCTTGGTCTTGCCGTCTTCATCCTCTTCGGCCTCGGCCGGAGTCAGCAGGCGATAATCGGGGTGATTGCCGGCGGCAAACCAGCGGCAGCCTTCGCACTCGCCACATGGTTCAGCGGAGCCCGGGGTTTCGCACAGCAGAAGATTGGCCAGACGCTCGGCAAAACGCAGCTTGCCGATGCCGGCAGGGCCGGTCAGCAGCAGCGCATGCGGCAGGCGTTCACGCTCCCGCAGCAGCGCCTGCCAGTCCTTCTTTTGCCAGGGATAGAGCGCGTTCATGCCCACCCCAGCCCGGCAAACAATTCGGCCAGTTCGGACTGGATGACGTCCAGCGGGCGATTGGCGTTGATCACGCGAATGCGCTGTGGCGCCGCAGCGGCACGGGCCAGATAGGCCTCCCGCACGCGGGCATGAAAATCAAGCGCTTCCCGTTCGAAGCGATCCAGCACGCGCCCATTGGCCATCCGCGCCTGGCTGACTTCAAGTGGTACATCGAACAGCAGCGTGAGATCCGGCTCGATACGCGCAGCGCCCTCACCCTGCACCCAGTTTTCCAGTGCGGCAAAGCGCGCGTCAGACAGGCCGCGTCCGCCACCCTGATAGGCAAAAGTGGCATCACTGAAGCGGTCGCACAGCACCCACTGTCCGCGCGCCAGCGCTGGGCAGATCACCTGCTGCAGGTGCTCGCTGCGCGCGGCAAACATCAGCAGTGTTTCGGTATCGAGCGCCATTGCCTCGCTCAGCAACAATCCGCGCAACGCTTCACCCAGCGGCGTGCCGCCGGGCTCGCGCGTCTGCAGCAGCGGCACACCGGCGGCGGTCAGGTGCTCAGCCAGCCAGGCCAGATGGGTGCTCTTGCCGGCACCATCGACACCCTCGACAGAAATAAAACGGCCACGCTGCATGCAATCAGGTCCGGAATATTGGAAAACAAGCAGCGATTGTCGCACAGTCGCCCTTGCCGCGTACAAGCCTTGCCTGTGTGACGAGCGCACTTTAGACTCGCCGCACCATGGCCAAGCCCAGCAAAACCTCTCCGTTTACCGATGCCCTCAAGCCACTGGCCCGGGCGATGCGCAGCCATCAGCGCGAAACGCTGGAGGCCAGGCTTGTCGCCTATCGCGAACTGCCACCGCCTCCCAAGAGCGATCGTGAGCTATTCCTTGAGGCAATGCAGGGGGTATTGCCCCATAAAAACGATTACTTCGAGCACCCGGCCAAATACCCGTCACCCCATCCTGTCCAGCGCTGGCGAGATGAAGCGCGAGTGATGCGCGACGCAATGACCGATTTCTGGCCGTGGGATGAACTCGAAACCGGTGAGGAACTGCTCTATTTGCGCCCCGGCGTGCGCCCCGACTCACTGAAAAAGCTGCGGCGCGGCGAATGGGTCGTCCAGGGCGAACTCGATCTGCACGGACTGACCAGCGAATATGCGCGCCCGGTCGTCGGTGAATTCCTGCACCGCTGCCGCGTGGAAAACCGCCGCTGCGTGCGCATCGTGCACGGCAAGGGTCTGGGCTCGAAAAACAAGGAGCCGGTGCTCAAGCTCAAACTGAAAAACTGGCTGGCGCAACGCGACGAAGTGCTGGCCTTCTGCCAGGCACGCCCCTTTGATGGTGGCAGCGGCGCGGTGCTGGTCCTGCTCAAGGGAAATCATGAGCGCTGAATCCGTCTCTCTGCCGCCCCTACTACGGCGTGGCCTGCTGGTTTGTTGTCCTGTGATGATATGTCTTGGTTCGCTGTGGCCGCTGACCGGCCCGGTCGTCCCCGGTGGCGACAAGCTGCAGCATTTTGCCGGTTACGGCGTGCTTGCCCTGCTGGCGATGTGGAATGCTGCCCGCCCCCTGCCCGTCTGGCTCTGCTGCACGCTGGTGGGCGTGGTGATCGAATTCCTGCAGGGGCTGAGTGGCTACCGCGCATTCGAGCTGGCCGACATGCTCGCCAATGGCGCAGGTGCGCTGGCCGGCGTGTTGCTGATGCAATCAGTCAGCCGACTGCGCCGAAGATAGATTGCCAGGTATTGCATCTCAGCCATTTATCTTAAAGGGCTGCAGAGCAATACCCACCAACCTTACTCAGCCAGCGCCTGCGGAGCAGGAGTAGTCAGGTCATCCAGCTTCACCTGCTCGATTTCGATAAAGCGTTTTGAAATCTTTTCGCTGGTGATGCTGACTTCCTGCGCATCGTCATGCGCCATGCGGATGTGATCGGCGAGTTTCTTCATCCGCTTGTCGAAGCGGCCGAATTCGGCGGACAGCTTGCCCAGCGCTTCCTGGATGATGTGCACCTGCTTGCGCGTTTCCACGTCCTTGATCACCGCGCGCGCGGTGTTGAGCACGGCCATCAGCGTCGTCGGCGACACGATCCACACGCGCTTGCCCATCGCGTACTGCACCAGCTCCGGATGGTAGGCGTGGATTTCGGCGAACACCGCTTCGGCCGGAACGAACATCACCGCACCGTCTGCCGTGACATTGGGAATGATGTATTTGCTGCTGATGTCATCGATGTGTTTCTTCACATCCGCCTTGAAGGCACGCTGCGCGACGCTGCGGTCTTCGCCGGCGGCGAACATGCGGTGGTAGTTTTCCAGCGGGAATTTCGCATCCACGGCAACCGTGCCGGTCGGCTCCGGCAGGCGCAGCAGGCAGTCGGCGCGCGTGCCGTTGGGTAGCGAGGCCTGCAGTTCGTACACCTGCTGGGGCAGTACATTGCTGATCAGGTGCTCCAGCTGCACCTCGCCAAAGGCGCCGCGGCTGCGCTTGTCACCCAGCAGCTCCTGCAGGCTGACCACATTGGTGGTCAGCCCGTCGATTTTCTTCTGTGCTTCATCAATGGTGGCCAGCCGCGCCATCACATTGGCGAAGGTTTCGTTGGTTTTCTTGAAGCCGTCGTCAAGCCGCTCATTCACCTTGCCGGAAATTTCTGCCAGGCGCCCGTCGGCGGTCTTGGTGAGTTCACCCACGCTGGCCGTGAGCTGCTGCGTGGAGGTGGTCAGCATGCTTTGCAGCATGTCCATCTCGCGCTTGGCCTGCTCGGAGAGCATGGTCGAGAGCTTGAGCAGCACATCCTCGCGCAGCGCATCCTGTTTGGCCTGCAGGCTGGCGGCGATGTCGGCAAGCTGTTTCAACACCAGTTCGCGCGTTTCGCCCAGGCTGGTGTTGAGTGCCAGGCGCAGGTTTTCCTGGCGTGACTGGGTCTCAGCTGCCATGTCGGCGAGTTTCTGCATCTGCTGCTCGCGGCTGTCCGCCAGTGTGGATGTCAATGCCAGCTGCAGCGATTGCATGGTTTCAGCCTGCAGCTGCGCCATGCGCTGCTGGTTTTCGCGTGACTGGTTAAGCTCGGTGCCGACTCCGCTGCGCAGGCGCTCGAAGGACTGGTTGAGACCGTCGCGCAGGCGTTCTGCCGAGCTGTTGACGGCGTTGTTCAGTACCGCGCCATGCTGGGTGAGCGCGGCGTGGTTTGCTTCGGTCTGGCGTGCCAGCCCCTGCGCCAGTTCGCCCTGCAGTTCGCGATGACGCGCATCCATTTCTGCCAGCAGCTGGTCCAGCACGTTTCTTTGCGTCTGGCGCAATTGCTGCAGGCTGAATACCGAGAGCGCACCGGCAATCAGCACCACGATGGTGGACAGGGCAAACAGCATTTCGATCGACATGGCGGTCCTTGCGGTTGAAGGCATTCAAGGGCGCGATTGTAGGCGAAGCAGTCACCAAAGCCTATAATCGCCGGCATGAAACGATTCCTCGCCCCGCTGCTTCTGATTCTGCTGATTTCGCCACTGTGCCGTGCCGCGTCGCCTGCGACCCAGGAGATGTCACAGGTGCTGCGCACGGTGGCGCAGTGGCTGGATGCCTCGCTTGCCAACGCCCAGGGGCAAAGCTCCTACAGTGTCGGCAAGGTGGATTCGCGCCTGCGGCTCGATCCCTGCCAGCAGATGGAAGTCAGCCTGCCCTCCGGCCAGAAACTCATCGGCAATGTGCTGCTGCGGGTACGCTGCACAGCGGGCGCGACCTGGAGCCTGAACGTGCCGGTACAGGTCAGCCTTGTGATGACCTATTACACGGCAGCTCGCCCGCTAGCGGCCAATCAGACCATCCAGGATCAGGATCTGCTCCCGCAGCAGGGCGATCTGGCCAACCTGCCCGGCTCGGTGATTCTCGACCCGGCAATGGCCATTGGCCGCACGCTGAATTCGGCTGTTGCGGCCGGCCAGCCGGTGCGTCGTGAAATGCTGCGCGCGGCCATGGTAATCCAGCAGAACCAGAAGGTGCGTGTGGTTTACCGTCAGGACGGTGTCGAGATCGTGAATGACGGCATTGCGCAAGCAGCGGCGACGGAAGGCAGCCCGGTGCGCGTCCGTGTCAGCAATGGCACGATCGTGACCGGCATAGCGCGTGCCAGCGGCGAAGTCGAAGTCGGTCGCTGAGTTCCTGTCCGGCGCCTCGCCTGAGGCCGTTTCAAGACAAATCGGCGCGCTGGCGCTACAATCGGCGGTTTGAATAAATCGGCAGCATGTCATTGATGCGCGTGGTCCGCGGCGCTACCGGCGCCAACCTCCCTCCCTGTGTTCTGGCAATCGGCAATTTTGACGGGCTGCACCTCGGCCATCAGGCCCTGCTGCGCCAGTTGCGCGGTGAGGCACAGTCGCGGGGCCTGCCTGCCGCAGTGCTTACCTTCGAACCGCACCCGCGCGAACTGTTCGCGCCCGAGCAGGCTCCTGCCCGCCTGACCAGCCTGCGCGAGAAAATAGAGCTATTGGCTGCTGCGGGTGTTGATTATCTGGTCGTACAGCGCTTCGATCGCCGCTTTGCCGCAGTCGAAGCCGAAGCCTTCCGCGATGATGTGCTTGTCAGTCATCTGAATGCCCGGTATGTGCTGGTCGGCGACGATTTTCGCTTTGGCCGCCAGCGCCGTGGAGATATCTCACTTCTGCAGGCCTCTCCAGCACTTGCAGTGCATGGTCTGCCGGAAATCCAGCATCGTGATGAGCGCATTTCCTCGACGGCCGTGCGCGCGGCGCTGGCTGCCGGCGAGCTGGATCACGCCGCCCGACTGCTTGGCCGCCCCTATTCGATTTCTGGGCGCGTGGTTGGCGGCGATCGTATCGGCCGCGAGCTCGGCTTCCCGACCGCCAACATCCAGCTCAAGCACAACCGCCCGCCCTTGCTGGGCATTTTCGTGGTGGAAGTACATGGGCTGGGCGGCGTACGGCAGGGTGTCGCCAGCCTGGGCTTTCGTCCGACCATCCGTGGCGGCGACCTGCTGCCCAAACTTGAAGTTCACCTGTTCGATTTCAACGAGGAGATATACCGCCGCCATTTGCGCGTCGATTTCCTCGTCAAATTGCGTGACGAAGAGAAGTACCCCGATCTGGATGCGCTCAAAGCCCAGATCGCGAGGGATTGCGAAGCGGCCAGAGCATGGTTCGCAGCGAAAGAACCCTTGATCGTATAGACACGCAACCCAACATATTCAAAGCATACAGACCAATACCCTGCATACCGGAACAGCCATGACCGACAAGACCAGCAACAAGTACCCCGTCAACCTGCTCGACACGCCGTTTCCGATGCGTGGCGATCTGGCCAAGCGCGAGCCCGGTTTCCTGAAAGCATGGCAGGACCAGCAGCTCTACAAAAAGCTGCGCGAAAAGGCCCGCACGGAAAACCGCCCGCAATTCCTGCTGCATGACGGCCCGCCCTATGCCAACGGCGATATCCATATCGGTCACGCGGTCAACAAGATCCTGAAGGACATCATCATCAAGTCGAAGTCGCTGGCTGGTTTTGATGCGCCCTATGTGCCGGGCTGGGATTGCCACGGCCTGCCGATCGAACACCAGATCGAGAAGATCGTCAAAAGCGACAAGGATGCGGTAAAGAACAACCCCGACATCCACGCGCGCATTGTCGAATACCGCAAGGTCAACGGCCTGGATGAGAAGGAAACCAAGCTGCCGGCGTCCTTCACCCGCGAACTGTGCCGCGAATATGCCGCCAAGCAAATCGAGCGCCAGAAAGTCGATTTCATCCGCCTGGGCGTGTGGGGTGACTGGGAAAATCCCTACCGCACCATGGATTTCAAGACCGAGGCCGAAATTGTCCGCACACTGGGCAAAATCAACGCCAACGGCTACATGACGCGCGGGCAGAAGCCAGTGCACTGGTGCGTGGATTGCGGCTCGGCGCTGGCCGAAGCGGAAGTCGAATACGAAGACAAAACCTCGCCGGCCATCGATGTGGGCTTCCGTGTTGTGGATAGCACGGCCCTGTCCAAAGCCTTCGGCGGCGTGAATGTGGGCGACCAGCAGGCCTTTGCCGTGATCTGGACCACCACGCCGTGGACGCTGCCCGCCAATCAGGCCGTGTGTGTTTCTGCTGATCTGGATTACGACCTGATCGCGACTGAAAAGGGCCTGCTGATTCTGGCGCGCGATCTGGCCGAAGCGGCCATCAAGCGCTATGGCCTGGATGCCAATGAAGTGATTGCGCAAGCCAAGGGCGCGGCGCTGGAAGGCCTGCAGCTGCAGCACCCCTTCTTTGCCCGCCAGGTGCCGGTGATTGTCGGCGAGCACGTTACCACCGACGCGGGTACCGGCCTCGTGCACACGGCCCCCGCGCACGGTGTCGAGGATTACCAGGTTGGTCTGCACTACAAGCTGCCGGTCGACAATCCGGTTGGCAACGATGGCCGCTACATCAGCAACACGCCGGCGATGAATGCCCAAGGTAATCAAGCATCCGTTGAACTGGCCGGCCTCACCGTCTGGAAGGCCAACCCGCTGGTGCTGGAAGTGCTGGAAGCCAACGGTAACCTGCTGGCAAACGAAAAACTGCTGCACAGCTACCCGCACTGCTGGCGCCACAAGACGCCGATCATCTTCCGCGCGACCAGCCAGTGGTTCATCGCCATGGAGCATGCCGCGCATGACGGCAGCGTACTGCGCGACAAGGCCAACAAGGCCGTCGACGACACCGCCTTCTTCCCGAGCTGGGGCCGCGCACGCCTGGAAGCGATGATCAAGAACCGCCCGGACTGGTGTATTTCGCGCCAGCGCAACTGGGGCGTGCCGATGACCTTCTTCGTGCACAAGGAAACCGGCGAGTTGCACCCGCGCTCTGCCGAACTGCTGGAACAGGTCGCCCAACGCATCGAAAAAGCAGGCATCGAAGCCTGGTTCAGTCTGGATGCCAGCGAGCTGCTGGGCGCAGAGGCCGAGACCTATGAAAAACTGAAAGACACACTGGACGTGTGGTTCGATTCCGGCTCAACCCACTTTGCCGTGCTGCGCGCGCGCGAAGGACTGAAGTGGCCGGCCGACCTGTATCTGGAAGGCTCCGACCAGCACCGCGGCTGGTTCCAGTCCTCGTTGCTGACAGCCTGCGCGACCGAAGGGCGTGCACCGTACGACCAGCTGCTCACCCACGGCTTTGTGGTGGACGGCAAGGGCATGAAGATGTCCAAGTCCAAGGGCAATGTGATCGCGCCGCAGACCGTCATCAACCAGATGGGCGCCGACATGCTGCGCCTGTGGACCGCCAGCACGGATTACTCGGGCGAGCTGTCGATTTCCGACGAAATCCTCAAGCGCACCACTGATTCCTATCGCCGCATCCGCAATACGCTGCGCTTCCTGCTGGCCAACCTGTCTGACTTCAAGGCTGAAAATGCCCTGCCCGTCGAACAGCTGACGACACTGGATCGCTATGCGCTGGTGCAACTGGGCGAATTCCAGCAGCGCGTACTGGCCTGCTATGACAAGTACGAGTTCCATGTGGCCGTGCAGGACATTACGGCCTACGCCTCGGAAGAACTGGGCTCCTTCTATCTGGACATCATCAAGGACCGCCTCTACACGATGGGCGCAGACAGCGCCGGCCGCCGCTCGGCGCAGACCGTGCTGTGGCACATCACGCAGGCGCTGGTGCGTCTGCTGGCACCGATCACCTCGTTTACCGCGCATGAAGTCTGGGAAGTGCTCAATGGCACGAGCGACAGCGTCTTCCTTGACCGCTGGCACGTCGTCCCGACCGTTGCCGATGCGGCTGCGCTGAATGCGCAATTTGCGCTGGCGCGTGAAATCCGCGCGCAGGCCCAGAAAGACATCGAAGTACTGCGTGCCGACGGCAAGCTGGGCTCCAGCCTGCAGGCCGAGGTCATCATCACGACCAACGGTGACACACATGCGGCACTGGCAGCCCTTGGTGACGAGCTGAAATTCCTGCTCATCGTCTCGAAGGCCGAGTTGCAGCAAGGCAGTGAGACCGCGATCAGCGTGAAGGTCGCGGAAGCCGAGAAGTGCGAACGCTGCTGGCACTACCACCCCACGGTGGGCACCGTAGATGGACACCCGACGCTGTGCGCGCGCTGCGACGACAATCTGCACGGCGCCGGCGAGGTACGCCAGCATGCTTAAGCGACTGGCCGGTTTCGGCCTGAAACAGTGGCTGCTGCTGGCACTGGGCGTGCTGGCGCTCGACCAGATTACCAAGCACGGTATCGAGCTGTACTTCAACAAGGGCGAGAGCCTGACGGTGATACCTGGCTTTTTCAATCTGACCCTGGCCTACAACCCCGGCGCAGCCTTTTCCTTCCTGGCCGACGCCGGTGGCTGGCAGCGGCATTTCTTCACCGTGCTTGCCTTGGCGGTCTCCGGCTATATCGTGCATCTGCTCAAGCGCCACCAGCACGAAACCCGCTTCGCCCTGGCCCTGGCCCTGATTCTGGGCGGGGCCATCGGCAATGCGATTGATCGGATTGTTTTCGGGCATGTCATCGATTTTCTGGATTTCTACATCCGGAACAGCCATTATCCGGCCTTCAACCTGGCTGACTCCGCCATTGTCGGTGGAGCTGGCCTGATCATTCTGGATAGCTTCAAACGCGAGAAGGAAAAAGCCGCATGAACATCATCCTGGCCCAGCCGCGCGGCTTCTGTGCCGGCGTTGACCGCGCCATTGCCATCGTTGAAAAAGCGCTGGAGAAATATGGCGCGCCGATCTATGTGCGCCACGAAGTCGTGCACAACAAATTCGTGATCGAAGACCTGAAAGCCAAGGGCGCGATCTTTATCGAGGATCTGGCCGACGTTCCTGCCGGCAATACGGTGATCTTTTCGGCGCACGGTGTTTCGCAGGCAGTACGCAGCGAGGCTGAAGCTCGAGGATTGAATGTATTCGATGCCACCTGCCCGCTGGTAACGAAAGTGCATCTCGAAGTTCGTCGCCTGCAGCAGCAGGGTTTTGCCATCATCATGATCGGCCACAAGGGCCACCCGGAAGTCGAGGGCACCATGGGTCAGGGCGACGGTCCTATGTACCTGGTTGAAGAGCCTGCCGATGTGGCAACACTGGAAGTAGCTGACCCGCACAAGCTGGCCTATGTGACGCAGACAACCCTGTCGGTCGATGATGCCCAGGTCGTGATCAATGCCCTGCGCGAACGTTTCCCGGATATCGTTGGTCCGAAAAAGGACGATATCTGCTACGCCACCCAAAACCGGCAGGATGCGGTGAAGCAGCTCGCTCGCGATGTCGATGTGCTGATCGTGGTTGGCTCGCCCAACAGCTCGAATTCCAACCGCTTGCGTGAAGTCGGTGCCAGCCTCGGCATCTCATCCTACATGGTCGACAATGCCGGCGAACTGAAGGCCGAGTGGTTTGCCAGCGATGCCAGGGTCGGCATCACTGCAGGTGCATCGGCCCCGGAAATACTGGTGCAGCAAGTGATCGACCGCATTCGCGGTTTTGGAGCACTGGATGTCACCCCCATGTCCGGCATCGAGGAAAACGTCGTATTCAGCCTGCCCAAGGGCCTTGCCTGACCGGCAGGACTCAAGCAGAAAAGGCTGCCTCTGGCGGCCTTTCCCTTTTGTGGCAGGCGCATATACTTGCAGTTGTCAGCCCTATTCCATGAATGGCCATGAACCCTCCATCCCCGCCCAGCAATCCAACCGTCATCGCTCGTGAAACGCTGAAGCAGCTCGCAGTTCGGCGCGTGGCACCGACTCCGGATCACTATGAGGCGATATTCCATGAAATTGCCGGCACCCCGGAAAGCGAGCGCCTGCACCCTGCCCTGCGTGAGCTGATCGCTGCGCTGGATGCGCAACCCAGGCAGTCCGCCGAATTCCAGCGCCAGCTGACCCAGCTAAGGCGCACGGCACAGACAGAGAAATGGGGCGACTTCCCGGATTTGCTGTTCCGATGTGTCCAGGGTCTTGGTAATCAGGGTGAGCTGAGTCGCTCCTGGGCAGATCTGATCCGGGATCTGATCCGGCAATGGGATCTGCGAAATCCCTTCTACACGCCCAGCCGCAAGCAGGAAAGCCTGGAAAAAGTGCTGATCAATTTTGGCGGCAACTCGGCTGAGCTCAATGAAAAACTGGCCTCGCTGGTTCGGGCCTGGAGCGAGGGCGGAGCAGAAGGCGGTGGCGTTCTGGAAGGCGACCTGACTTCGACTGATTCTGCCGAAGCTACCAGCCAAGTACCGACTGTCGGCATGGTTTTCCCCGCCACATCTGCAGGTAGCATCTCCCACGCATCCTGGGCCAATGCCCTGTCCACCACACTGCAGATCGGCGTCAGGGCGCGGCTGGCGCACAGTCCGGATCTCCAGCAAGATGCGGCCTCGCTCGCCGAAGAAGCGGCCGTGGTCCAGGATGAGGCCGGCTTAGAGAAACTGCTGCCACGCCTGCGCAAATTCTGGCTGCGGCTTGAGCTGCAGAATGACCAGGAACTGCGGCTTTGCGATGCACTGATGAATCTGCTGCGTCTGCTCACGGATAATATGGCGGAAATCGTCATTGACGACGAATGGGTGCGCGGGCAGATTGCCGTCGTCCAGCACATCATGGCGCAGCCACTCGACATGCGCGTGCTCTACGATGCCGAATCCGGCCTGAAAGAGGTGCTGTTCAAGCAAAGCCAGCTCAAGCACTCACTGGTCGAGGCACAGGAAGCGCTTAAGCAGATGCTGACTTCGTTCATCGACCGTCTGGGTAATATGTCGGTCAGTACCGACCGCTATCACGACAAGATCAGTGGTTATGCCGAGCAGATCGAAAAGGCCAGGGATCTGGGCAGCATTCGCGATGTGATGGAAGGCCTGCTGCAGGATACGCGCAGCATGCAGCTGGACGTGCAGCGCTCCAGGGATGAGCTGAATGAAGCACGCAGTCGCGCTGATGAAGCGCATGAGCGCGTGCTGGAGCTGGAAAAAGAGCTGACCGAGATGAGCCAGCGCATTCGTGAAGACCAGCTTACCGGAGCACTCAACCGGCGCGGCATGGAAGAAGCGATGGAAACCGAGATGGCCCGGGCGCAGCGCAATGGCAGCACGCTGTCACTGGCGCTGCTGGATATCGACAATTTCAAAAAGCTCAATGATTCCCGTGGCCACGGTGCCGGTGATGATGCTCTGCGCCATCTGGTTGGCGTCATCAAATCCATCATCCGGCCGATGGATTCGGTCGCCCGTTATGGCGGCGAGGAATTTGTGCTGATCATGCCGGAAACCGACACGGACAATGCCATCGTGGCGATGCAGCGGGTACAGCGCGAGCTGACGCGCCGTTTCTTCCTGCACAATAACGAGAAATTGCTGATCACCTTCAGTGCCGGAGTAACCGAGGTGATTCCCGGTGAAAGCGCTCAGGCTGCGCTGGAACGCGCTGACCATGCCATGTATCTGGCCAAGAAGCATGGCAAGAATAGGGTCGAGGCCTATACATACCCGGGTACTGACTAAAGTTGCTCCCAAAAGCAGGCTGCACCGCACTATTCAGGATGGTGCCTGGACAATGCGGCACAGTTCGAGCTACTTAACCCGCCCCCCCTTCACTCACTATCGCCGAACAGCTCTTCGGGATGAACCACGGCCGTACCAAGCTTGCCGACCACAATGCCGGCGGCACGATTGGACCATTCCATCGCCTGCGGCAGCGTAAGCCCAGCTGCCAGCATGAGACCAAGCGTGCCGATCACCGTATCACCGGCACCGGAAACATCAAACACTTCCTGTGCCTGCGTCGGCTGGTGGACAATTTCAGAAGCGGCAAACAGCGTCATTCCTTCTTCGCTGCGCGTCACCAGTAGCGCGTCGAGATCCAGTTTTTCGCGCAACTGGCAGGCCTTGGCACACAATTCATCTTCCGATGCCCAGCGCCCGGCCACCTGCCTGAATTCGCTGCGGTTCGGAGTAAGCAGCGTCGCGCCACGGTAGCGATCATAGTCATCGCCCTTGGGATCAACCAGCGTCGGCTTGCCATGCGCCTTAGCGATCTCGATCATGCGCTGGACATGCCGCAAACCACCCTTGCCGTAGTCGGATAGAATGACAACATCGACTTGCGGCAGCATTGCTTCGAATTCATCCAGTTTCGCTGCCAAGACTTCGTGACTCGGCTCGTTTTCGAAATCGATGCGCAGCAATTGCTGCTGGCGCGCCAGAACACGCAATTTCACGGTGGTGGCTATGTCGGGATCGCGATGCAGCGAAGCCTTTACGCCATGAGCGGTCAGCAGGCGTTCCAGTGCGCTGCCGGCCTCATCATCACCTACCACAGCGAGCAAATGAGCCTGCCCACCCAGTGCGGCAATATTGCGTGCAACGTTTGCGGCGCCACCAGCGCGCTCGTCAGTCTTCTGGATACGAGCCACCGGAACCGGTGCCTCCGGCGAAATTCGTTCTACATCGCCAAACCAGTAACGGTCCAGCATCACGTCACCCACTACCAGTACACGGGCCGCAGCCAGTCGTTTCAACCAGTCCATTTATAACCTCAATATCGAATAGTCCGGCAATCAGGCTGCCAGGCTGGCATTGATCTCAGCCAGCGTCTGCATCGGATCGACGCTTTGCGTGATTGGCCGGCCGATGACCAGATAATCGGAACCAGCCGCAATGGCAGCCTGCGGTGTCATGATCCGGTTCTGGTCATCCGCGCTGCTGTTGGCCGGGCGGATGCCGGGAGTAACCAGCTTGAACGACTGGCCGCAGGCATTTTTGATGAGGCTGGCCTCCTGGGCGGAACACACCACGCCATCCGCCCCGCTGGAACTTGCCAGCCTCGCGAGGCGCTCAACTTGCTGGGCTGCAGGCGGCAGCCCCAGTTCGGCCAAGTCAGCATCACCCATGCTGGTCAGAACCGTCACGGCAATCAGGAGAGGCCGCTTCGGCAGCGCATCAAGGGCATCGCGGCTTGCTTCCATCATCTTGCGACCGCCAGAAGCATGGACATTGACCATCCAGACCCCGAGTTTCGCTGCAGCAACGCAGGCGTGAGCCGTCGTATTCGGAATATCGTGAAATTTCAGATCAAGAAAGACGTCGAAGCCCATTCCAGCCAGTTCCTCGACCAACCGCGGCCCCGCCGAGGTAAAGAGTTCCTTGCCCACTTTCAACCGGCATTGCGCGGGCGAAACACGGGCAGCAAAGGCAAGGGCGGGCTCGGCGGCCGGAAAATCCAGCGCCACAATGATTCTTGGATCGGACATGCTTTCCTCTTAATGGCCTAACCGGCGCTGGCCACGAACCGGGGGATAGGATTCCCATTCGTTGCAGGCCGGGCAATGCCAGAAATATTGGCGCGTGCGGAAGCCGCAGGCCTTACAGTAATAAACCGTGTTTTCGCGCGTTTCTTCGTGGATGAGGCGCACGATGATTTCAAGATCGGGTTGCTGATCTGCCGGTGCCTGCAGCAGATACGCTTCCAGCACCTTGCGCAGGCCGGACATCGTCGGGTGCTCGCGCAGCCGCTCGCGTACAAATGCGCTTACCGCATCCGGGCCATTTCGCGCCAGAATGCGCTCGTAGAGCACATCCAGCACATCCAGATCGGGATTCTGTCTGAGCAGACCCATCAGGTAACGCTCGCCTTCTTCAGCTCGTCCGAGCTGATCGTAGGCGGCCAGCAGCTGACGTGCGACCAGAGCCAGGTAGAGGATGTCCTGCTTTTCCATCCCCAGCCACTCGCCGATGGCCAGTTCATGCTTCTCGCATCTGGCGGCCAGTTCGCCCAGCATGACCCGTGCACGCGCACATTGCCGATTGGCCTGGAGTGCGGCCCTCAATTCATTCTCGGCTTCATCTTCACGCGAATGCAGCATGGCATGGGCCGCCAGCTCACAGTGGAAATGGGCAATTTCGTGCTGATAGCTGTGGCTGTCATCCCGCAGGTGCTGTGCCAGCTCGATGGCTTTCTTCCATTCGTGCTCCTGCTGATAGATGCCGAGCAGCTCAACCCGGGCTTGCCGTGAGTAATCGGTGTCGGCAAGGTTATGCAGCAGGTATTCGGCACGGTCGAACAGGCCCGATTTCATGAAATCGATGGCCAGCTCCAGTTGTGCCTGCTGGCGCTGATTATCGGAAAGATCCTTGCGATCCAGCAGGCGCTGATGCATGCGGATTGCTCGCTCGAGCTCACCCCGCCGGCGGAACAGATGTCCGAGCGTAAACTGCAGCTCGCTGGTCTCCGCATGCAACTTCGCAATGTCGACATACACGTCGACCGCACGGTTGGTTTCACCGTTGAGCAGGTGATTCAGCCCCTGGAAATACTGGGCCGGCAGTGAGCGACTCTCGGAGAGGACGTGTTTGATGTCGATGCGGGCGGCAAGCCAGCCCAGCCCGAAAAAGACGGGCAGGATAATCAGCCACCACAGCTGGATTTCTATCATGGGAAAAACCGGAAAATGGAAAGCGGATGAATAGTGCGGTCAGGCCGGGTCGCGGGATGCATCAGCCGTAATACCCTGCAGCGGTGTTGTGGTTTGTTCGAAACGCGCCTTTCTTTCCTTGCGCAGCAGCAGGACTTCCCGGCGCAGACGGATGCGCTGTCCAAGGCCGGCCAGTACGCCCAGCGCAGCCCCCAGGGCTAGTGTAATCAGCAGCAACAGCGCAAGCGGTGCTTCCCAATAGTAGCCAAGGAAGAAATGCAGGCGGACGGGGTCAGCGTTATGCATCGCAAAAACAAACAGAATGCAGAACAGCAGTAGTTTGATGGCCCACATCAGGTATCGCATGGCAAATCCATAAATGGCAGTCAGATGGGTATTGTAGCGGAAAACCGCCGGTTTATTTCATGGCGGAATGCGCAAAAAAGGCGGCATTCTTGCAAATGCCGCCTTTCTCTTGTTGCCGGAATGCGTTACGCGTTTACATCAACGCGCTCACGCAGCTCCTTGCCAGCCTTGAAGTGAGGAACAAACTTCTCCGGAACCTCGACTTTGGTGCCGGATTTCGGATTGCGCCCCATTCTTGGCGGACGATAGTTCAGGTCGAAGCTGCCAAAGCCACGAATCTCGATACGCTGACCTTGCGAAAGGCTTTTGGCCATCGCATCGAGTATCGTCTTCACGGCCAACTCCGCATCCTTCGCCACCAGCTGCGGATAGCGGGCGGTGAGTTTTGCGATGAGTTCGGATTTGGTCATGCCAGTCACAATCCCAAACCTTATTCCTGACCGGACAACTTGGCCTTCAGCAGTGCGCCGAGGTTGGTTGTACCAGCGCTGGCATCGGAAGTGAGCTGGCTGATGGCAGCCTTCTCTTCGCCGGCATCCTTGGCCTTGATCGACAGGTTGATCGAACGGTTCTTGCGATCAACGTTGATGATCATGGCTTCGACTTCCTCGCCATCCTTCAGGACGGTACGGATGTCTTCAACGCGGTCACGCGATACTTCGGTGGCGCGCAGATAGCCTTCAACATCGTCGGCCAGCTGGATGGTTGCGCCCTTGGCATCCATGGACTTCACGGTACCCTTGACGATTGCACCCTTGTCGCTGCTTGCTACGTAGTTGTTGAACGGATCACCTTCGAGCTGCTTGATGCCGAGGCTGATGCGTTCCTTTTCCATATCGATGGACAGAACCACGGCTTCGACTTCATCGCCCTTCTTGTAGTTGCGAACGGCTTCTTCGCCGGCAACGTGCCAGGACAGGTCGGACAGGTGAACCAGGCCATCGATGCCGCCCGGCAGACCAACGAACACACCGAAATCGGTGATGGACTTGATCGCGCCTTGCAGCTTGTCGCCCTTCTTGAAGTTCTGACCGAACTCTTCCCACGGATTGGCCAGGCATTGCTTCATGCCGAGGCTGATACGACGCTTTTCTTCGTCGATGTCGAGGATCATGACTTCGACTTCGTCGCCCAGCTGAACAACCTTGGACGGGTGAACGTTCTTGTTGGTCCAGTCCATTTCGGACACGTGTACCAGACCTTCGATACCTTGTTCGATTTCAACGAACGCGCCGTAGTCGGTCAGGTTGGTCACCTTGCCGAACAGACGGGTGCCTTGCGGATAACGACGGGACAGGCCCACCCACGGATCTTCACCCAGTTGCTTCAGACCCAGGGATACGCGGTTCTTCTCTTGATCGAACTTCAGAACCTTGGCTTCAACTTCATCACCCACAGCCAGAACTTCGCTCGGGTGCTTGACACGGCGCCATGCCAGATCGGTGATGTGCAGCAGACCATCGATACCACCCAGATCAACGAACGCACCGTAGTCGGTGATGTTCTTGACGATACCCTTGATGATCGCGCCTTCCTTCAGGGTTTCGAGCAGCTTCTGACGCTCTTCGCCCAGGGATTCTTCCAGTACGGCACGACGGGAAACAACCACGTTGTTGCGCTTGCGATCGAGCTTGATAACCTTGAACTCAACCAGCTTGCCTTCGAACGGAGTGGTGTCCTTGATCGGGCGGGTGTCAACCAGCGAACCCGGCAGGAATGCGCGCAGACCGTTGACCATGACAGTCAGGCCGCCCTTGACCTTGCCCGAAATAACGCCGGACATGATCGCACCCTTTTCCAGAGCATCTTCCAGCTCGATCCACGAAGCCAGGCGCTTGGCTTTTTCACGGGAGAGCTTAGTTTCGCCGTAGCCGTTTTCCAGGCTATCGATAGCAACGGTCACGAAATCGCCGATCTTGACGTCAACGTCGCCGTTGTCGTTCTTGAATTCTTCGAGGGCAATCAGGGACTCGGACTTCAGACCGGCGTTGACAGTTACCCAGTTCTGGTCGATGCCAACAACCTCGGCGGTGATCACTTCACCGGAGCGCATTTCCTGGCTCTTGAGGCTTTCTTCAAACAGGGCGGCAAAACTGTCCATACCGGACAAAGTAGCTGTAGTCATATTGGGATAGGATCCAAATACTCGCCAGACAGACGTCTGCGAGCGGGGTTAGTTGGACAAAAGGCCGGAAAGCGTTGCGCATCCGGCCAGCAAACACCCCTTGCGGGGCACATCCGCCACCGGAACAACCAGCAGCGAAGGCAGTATTTTAAAGAAATCCTTTTTTCCGATCAAGCCTTTAGTGATTATTTCTCCCGCCACCAGCGCAATATCGTTGCAACCGCCTCATCGATTCCCATTGCGGTGGTATCGAGCAGCTTCGCATCCGGCAACTGCCGCAGCGGTGCAACGAGCCGATTGCGGTCACGCTCGTCGCGTGCGGCCAGGTCGGCCGTGATGGCGGCAAGGTCGGCCGCCTCACCGCGAGCGATCAGCTGCTTGTAGCGGCGCTCGGCGCGGGCTTCGGGCGTTGCGGTCAGAAATACCTTCAGCTCAGCCTGCGGAAAGATGACCTCACCCATGTCGCGACCATCACCAAGCAGGCCAGGTGCGCGGGCAAAGTCGCGCTGACGTTGCAACAGTGCGCTACGCACCGCCGGCAGGGCGGCCACTTTCGACGCTCCGACGCCGATGTGTTCGCTGCGGATTTCTGTGCTGACATCTTCACCGGCCAGCAAAACGACGTCACCATCGAATACCACATCCAGCGCGGCAGCCACGCGGGCAACGGCGGCCTCGTCATCCCAGCCGGCACCCGCTTTTTCCGCGGCCAGTGCCGTCAGGCGGTAGAGTGCGCCGGAATCCAGATAGTGAAAACCCAGCTCGGCGGCAACGCGCTGCGCGACCGTACCCTTGCCGGAGGCCGACGGACCATCAATGGCGATAACAGGAATATTCATGGGTATAGCCCCTGAACCTTTTAAAAACGAAAGGCGCAAGCCTATACAGTTGCCAGTATTTCTTCAATGCGTGCCAGCTCGCCGGCCGTGAAATCCAGCTTGCGCACTGCACCCAGATTTTCCTCGATCTGACTGACGCGACTCGCGCCGATAATGACCGAGGTCACTGTTTGCAGCGCCCAGGCCAGCGACATCTGTGCCAGTGTCTGCCCGCGCGCTTCGGCCAGAGCATTGAGGGCCCGCACCTGCGCAAGTCTCGCCTCGACTTTTTCCGGCGTCAGGAAGGGGTTGTCGACTGAGCCGGCACGGGAATCCTCTGGGATACCATTCAGATAACGACTGGTCAGCAAACCCTGCGCCAGCGGGCAAAAGGCAATCGAGCCGATGCCCTGCTCGTCCAGCACACGGGTCAGGCCGTTTTCGATCCAGCGGTCGAACATTGAAAAACTTGGCTGGTGGATCAGACAAGGGGTACCCAGCTGCTTCAGGATGCGAGCAGCCTCGGCGGTCTGCTCGGCGGAATAGGACGAGATGCCCACATACAGCGCCTTGCCCTGCCGCACGATGGCATCAAGCGCCCCCATGGTTTCTTCCATCGGTGTTTCCGGATCGGGACGGTGCGAATAGAAAATATCCACATAATCGAGGCCCATGCGCTTGAGGCTCTGGTCAAGGCTCGCCATCAGGTATTTGCGGCTACCCCACTCGCCATACGGCCCCTCCCACATCTGCCAGCCAGCCTTGGTGGAGACGATCAGCTCGTCGCGATACGGCCGCAGATCCTGCGCCAGTACCCGCCCGAAGGTTTCCTCTGCCGCACCGGGACGCGGGCCGTAGTTGTTGGCCAGATCAAAATGCGTCACGCCGTGATCGAAAGCGTGCAGCAGCATCGCGCGGCTGTTGTCGTAGGGCCGGTTCTCGCCAAAGTTGTGCCACAGGCCCAGCGAAATCGCCGGCAGCTTGAGGCCGCTGCGGCCACAGCGTCGGTAAGGCATCGGTTCATAACGGTTTGCAGCTGCCTGATAGACCATCTGGACTACTCCTGCTGGTGAGCGAATGGGCAGAGTCTGGCCGAAGAAATGCCGGCCGGATATACCTGCAAGCCATTATGGCAAGAGCGGATAAAAATGCGCTGCCTTGCGGGATGTTCGCAGCTTCATCGTGCACCAGTTGCCAGTGCCTGCCGGCGCAGCCTGGCGTGGCGGGCAGGCCTTGCACATGGCAGTAACAAGGGTATGCAACCACAACCCTTTCATTATAATCGCTGAACGGGCATACGGGTCCACGTATCGGCCAGAGGCAATGTCTGCCGTGCGCAGACACAGCCGGCCGCGTCTTCAGCCCCCGGGCTTGCCCCACTTGCTGCGCGCCTTGCTGGCGCGATCAATGAAGGTAGTCAACGCGTCAGCATCGGTACTTTCAACCAGCGCGATCAGTTCATCCAGCCGCGCGCGGTTGGCGTTCAGGTCACGCAGGATGGCGTCGCGGTTGGCCAGCGTGATGTCGCGCCACATTTCGGGGTGCGAGCCGGCGATGCGAGTGAAGTCGCGAAAGCCCGTGGCGGCAAAATCGAGGCAACGATCGGCATTGTCACGATCCAGTACGGCATTCATGTAGGAAAACGCCAGCAGATGCGGCACATGGCTGACGCAGGCGAAAATGCCGTCGTGTTCTTCCGCACTCAGTTCATGTACCACCGCGCCGCAGGCTTCCCACAGCGCGCGCACGCGCGCAATACTCTCCTGGGTATTCTCCGGCAAGGCAGTCAGCACAACACGTCTACCTTCATACAGGCCATATTGCGCCGCCGAAGCACCACTCAGGTCCGAGCCGGCAATCGGATGACCCGGTATGCAGTGCGCCAATTGCTGCGGCAGATGCTGGCGGTAGAGCGCGACGACATCCTGTTTGGTCGAGCCACCGTCAGTCACGATGCAATCCGGAGCAAGATGCGGGGCAATCTGCTGCATCAGCGCGCCCATCTGGCCGACCGGCGTTCCCAGCATGACCAGATCAGCACCCTGTACGGCGCTGGCCGCATCCAGGCTGGCCGAATCGATCACCTTCAGTTCGATCGCACGCTCGAGGTTGGACATGCTGCGGCCGACGCCGACCACTTCGTTCACCAGGCGGGCGCGCTTCAAGGCCAGCGCAAAGGAGCCGCCAATCAGCCCGGTGCCCAGCAGCACCAGTTTGTTTACAGGATTCATTGCCAGGTCCATGTCTTACAAGATTCGCCCCACCGCGGCAGCAATGGCTTTCAGTGTGGCCATCAGCTGCTTGAGTTCGTCCGGCGACAGCGCCTGATCGGCATCGCACCAGGCTTCGCACGGGTTCGGGTGCATTTCGACCAGGAGGCCGTCAGCACCGGCGGCAATTGCCGCCTGCGACAGCGAGGCGACCATCCATGCCTTGCCGCCGGCATGGCTCGGGTCGACGATCACCGGCAGATGGGTTTCGCGCTTGAGAACCGGAATCGCAGTCACGTCGAGCACGTTGCGATACGCGGTCTCAAAAGTGCGGATACCGCGCTCACAGAAAATGATGTTGTGGTTGCCGCCGGCAGCGATGTATTCGGCGGCCATCAGCCATTCGCTGATCGTGGCCGACAGGCCGCGCTTGAGGATTACCGGCTTGTTCACGCGCCCCACTTCTTTCAGCAGATCGAAATTCTGCATATTGCGCGCGCCGATCTGGATGACGTCGACGTCGTATTCCATGAAGGTGTCGAGCATGCGCACATCCATCAGCTCGGTAACGATGGGCAGATTGTGACGGCCAGCGGCTTCCTTCAGGTATTCCAGCCCCTGCACACCGAGGCCCTGGAAGGCATACGGGCTGGTGCGCGGCTTGAAGGCGCCACCGCGCATCATGCGGCAGCCGGCATCCACCACACCTTGAGCGGCCAGCGCCATCTGCTCCGGCGTTTCAACCGAGCACGGACCGCCAATCACCTGGATCTGCTCGCCACCCAGCGGAATGCCGCGAATCTTGATGATGGAGCCATCCGGATGCGTTACACGCGAAACGATCTTGTACTGCTTGGCCACCCGGGTCACGCGATCCACGCCGTCCAGGCGCTCGAAACGCGGCATGTCCAGCTTGTCCTCGTCGCCAATGGCGCCGATGATGGTCAGCTCCGCCCCGCGCGAAACATGCTCTTGCAACCCCGCTTCGCGGATGTGGTCAACAACATTGGCAATCTGCGCGTCGGTGGCGTGGTACTGCATGACGATGATCATGGGGCGGCTTCCTGCTCTGAACTGAAATATGGCCGCTACTTTAGCAGAAGCCCGCCCTCTGCGCCTTGCGAGGCCACTTCAGCGACAATCAGGGTGCAAGCCGGTAGCCGACACCGGTTTCGGTCTGGATATGCCGTGGCAGCGCCGGGTCGTCCTCCAGCTTCTGCCGCAGGTGTCCCATGTAGACACGCAGATATTGGCTGGATTCGCTATGGTTCGGCCCCCAGACTTCGCGCAGCAGCTCGCGGTGCGTCATCACCTTGCCGGCGTGGCGGATCAGCGTGGTCAGCAGGCGGTATTCGATGGGCGTGAGGTGGATGGACTGGCTGTTTTTGCTGACCTGTCGCTGCACCAGATCCACCTGCACCGAGCCGAACACGAACACCTGCTCGTTCTTCGCGCTGCTGCCGGCATGCCTGCGCAGCAGCACGCGGATGCGCGCAAGGCATTCGTCCACCCCGAAAGGCTTGGTCAGATAATCATCAGCCCCTGCATCCAGTGCGGCCACTTTTTCCGCCTCCTGTGCGCGCGCCGAGAGCACGAGGATCGGCAGCGCCGTCCAGTCGCGCAGTTGGCGGATAACTTCAACACCGTCCATGTCCGGCAGGCCGAGATCGAGTATCACCAGATCGGGCTTGCGGCTGGCCACCGCCAACAGGCCGCGCTGCCCGTTCTCAGCCTCGAAAACCTGCATGCCGGCGTGCTCCAGCGTGGTCCGCAGAAAGCGCCGGATCGGCGCTTCGTCTTCGATAAACACCACGGTGATGGTCAGGTCGTTCATTCGGCATCCAGGGACAGCGCCGGCGGCGTACCGCGCGGCAGGGTAAAGGTAAAGGCAGCGCCGTGCGGCTGGCGGTTTTCCGCGTGGATGCCGCCGCCGTGCGCAGCGATGATCGTGCGGCAGATGGCCAGACCCAGCCCTACGCCCGGGGTGGATGACTCAGTGGTACCGCGGGTGAATTTGTCGAATAGCCGCTCGGCAGCACCGGCCGGCAGTCCCGGACCATCATCGCAGACACTCACGGCGACCTGCTCGCCCTCAATGCGGGCACTGATCACGATTTCCGACCCGGCCGGGGTGTATTTGGCCGCATTTTCCAGCAGATTGACCAGCACGCGCTCGATCAGAACCGCATCGTACTCGATCATGGGCAGATCGCGCGGCAACTCGACCCGCAAGCGGTGCTGCTGCAACTGGCCGGCGCAGCCACGCGCGGCACTGCCGATCACTTCTTCCAGCAACTGCCATTCACGCTTGAGCTTCACGCCCGACTGCAGGCTGGCCATATCCAGCAGATTGGTAACCAGACTGTTCATGCGCAGGATTTCATCATTCATCGCGCCAAGTGCTGAGCGCTGCTCGCCGGCATCGAGCTTTTCCGACTGCAGCAGACTGAGCATGCCGATCAGGCTGGTCAAGGGCGTACGCAAATCGTGCGATACGGCAGAGAGCACACTGTTGCGCAGACGTTCGGATTCCATCGCAACAATGGCATCCTGGGCAACCTCGACGTAATGAACGCGCTCAAGCGACAGCGCAATCTGGCTGGCGCAGGTTTCCAGCAGGCGCTGTTGCTCGGGCGTGGCGATCAGGGCGTGATCGTCGATCACCAGCGCCAGCACACCACGCAGCCGCATTGGTGCCTTCAGGGGTATGTAGAGCGCACCGGCAGCCGGCAGGGTTTGCGTACCCATGCCTGCCGGCTCGGCATGATCGAACACCCACTGGGCCAGCCCGAGATCGAAGCTGCCCAGCTCGCCGGCAGCCTGCAGCTTGTCTTGGGCATCCGGCAACAGCAACAACAGACGGGCCGCAAACAGCTCTTCCAGCTTGCGCAAGCCGATTTCAACCACACTGGCCGCCGTCAGCGCCCCGGCCAGATCCCGGCCAAGTTCGTAGAGTGCCCGCGTGCGCCGTTCGCGGTAGGTGGCAATCCGGGCTTCAAACTGCAGCCGCGCGGCGAGCTGGCTGATGATCAGGGCCACCCCCAGCATCAAGACAAAGGTGAACAGATACTGGGTGTCATTGACCGTGAGTGATAATTGCGGTGGTACAAAAAACAGGTCGAATGCCAGCACGCTGAGAAACGAGGCGGCGATCCCCGGCCCCCTGCCGAAGCGGATGGCAACCAGCACCACCGTCAGCAGAAATACAATCACCACATTGGCCGGGTCAAACACATTCAGGAGTGCCGCTGCCAATGCGGATGTCAGGCCGCAGGCAAAGACTGCGGCCAGATACCCTTGCCAGCGCTGCGAGGGCTTCTCGTCGCCAAAAAACAGGCTGCTGGCCGAACGCCGCGACGGCGGTGCTTCGTCACCGGCCAGTTCGTGCGCGACCACATACACATCGACATCCTGCGCGCGCTGCGCCAGCCGTTCCGACAAAGGCTGACGCCAGAGGCGGGAGATGCCACTGCGCAGCGATTTGCCGACCACCAGCTTGGAAACATTGCGGCTGCGGGCAAAAGCCAGCAGTGTCACGGTCAGCTCCGCGCCGGCCAGCACACTGGTCTCGGCGCCCATTTCCTGCGCCAGCCGCAGGTTTGCAATTACCCGTTCGCGCTGCTGCTTGACTTGTCGCTGCAGGGCCGGCGTTTCGACGTAGACCGCCAGCCAGTCGGCATGCAGGCTGGCAGCGAGCCGTGCCGCGCTGCGGATCAGTTTTTCCGCATCGGCACCTGGGCCGACACACACCAGCAAACGCTCGCGTGCCTGCCAGACCGGCTGGATGGATTGATCGGCGCGGTAGGCGCGCATCTGCGCATCGACACGGTCAGCCGTGCGACGCAGGGCGAGTTCCCGCAGCGCCAGCAGATTGCCCTTGCGAAAAAAATGCTGTGCAGCGCGCCCCGCCTGCTCGCCCAGATAGACCTTGCCCTGACTGAGACGATCAAGCAGCTCCTCGGGTGGCAAATCGACCAGCGTCACTTCGTCGGCCGCATCGAACATGTGGTCAGGCACGGTTTCGCGCACGATGATGCCGGTAATCTGACCGACGATGTCGTTCAGGCTTTCCAGATGCTGCACATTCAGTGTCGTATAGACGTCGATGCCAGCCGCCAGCAATTCATCGACATCCTGCCAGCGCTTCACATGCCGGCTGCCAGGCACATTGCTGTGCGCGAACTCATCCACCAGCACGAGTACCGGCCGGCGCAGCAGTGCCGCATCAAGGTCGAATTCCGGCAGCGTGCGTCCGCGGTATTCCTGCGCCCGTGCGGGCAGGACTTCGAGACCCTGCAGCATTTTCTGCGTTTCGGCGCGGCCATGCGTTTCCACCACCCCGACCAGCACTTCGACTCCTTCGCGCAGCCTGGCCTGTGCTGCCGCCAGCATGGCATAGGTTTTCCCAACACCAGCGCAGGCGCCGAAGAAGATCTTGAGCTTGCCCCGGCTGGATCTGGCTTCTTCGCGCTGCAGCTCGGCGAGCAGCGCATCGGGGTCAGGTCGCGCCGAGTCGGTGCGGTTGTTTTCGCTCATCGTTGCAGCGCATCCAGTGCCAGATTGAGTTCAAGTACATTGACGACCGGGTCGCCCAGAATGCCGAATT
The DNA here is from genome assembly GCF_000430805.1 of Chitinilyticum aquatile DSM 21506. Taxonomy (GTDB): domain Bacteria; phylum Pseudomonadota; class Gammaproteobacteria; order Burkholderiales; family Chitinibacteraceae; genus Chitinilyticum; species Chitinilyticum aquatile. Next base: position 346,795 of record NZ_AUMS01000001.1, read on the forward strand.
GTGCGCCATCCGTGTGCTCGCTGACCAGTTTCCGCACCTGCTCCACCGGCAGATTGCGGGCCGTGGCCACACGCTCCAGCTGGTAAGTGGCCGCAGCCGGGCTGATGTGCGGATCGAGGCCACTGGCCGAGGTGGTCACCAGATCGGTGGGCACGACGCCCTTCTCTCCGGGGTGCGCCGCTTTCAGCGCCTCGACACGCCCCTTGATGCCATCCAGCAGCGCGGGATTGGTCGGACCAAGATTGGAGCCACCCGATGCGCCGCCGTTATACGGCATCGGCCCGGTCGCGGACGGACGCCCCCAGAAATAGTGATCTCCCGTGAAGGATTGCCCGATCAGGCTTGAGCCGACCGTCTTGCCGTCATGCTCGATCAGGCTGCCGCCGGCCTGATACGGGAAAAGGACTTTGGCAAGGCCTGTCGTTGCCAGCGGATAAGCCACGCCGGTCAAGAAAGTCAGCAGGGCAAAAATGTTCAGTGCGGGGCGAAGGTGTTGCAGCATGGCAATCTCCTTGATTGTGTGGCGGGCGCGCCGGATGGCGCAACCCTGCCATTACCTTATGGGTATATCTCTGTAGCTATTTCATTTATTTGGCTGCAGACCTATACCCATCATTATTTATGGGAATCAGACCAAACCGGTCAGGCCCAGCAGCATGTCAATCAGCTTGATGCCGGCAAACGGCACGATCAGCCCGCCCAGACCGTAGATCAGCAGATTGTTCCTCAGCAGCTGTGCCGCGCCCTGCGCCTTGTAGCTCACGCCACGCAGCGCCAGCGGAATCAGGAACACGATGATCAGCGCGTTGAAGATCACCGCTGACAGAATCGCCGAGGCCGGCGAATTCAGCCCCATCACGTTCAGTGCATTGAGCTGCGGGTAGGTCAGCGCGAACGCGGCCGGGATGATGGCGAAATACTTGGCCACATCGTTGGCGACCGAAAAGGTCGTCAGCGAGCCGCGCGTCATCAGCATCTGCTTGCCGATTTCGACGATCTCGATCAGCTTGGTCGGGTTGGAGTCCAGGTCGACCATATTGCCGGCCTCCTTGGCGGCCTGCGTGCCGGTATTCATAGCCACCGCCACGTCAGCCTGCGCCAGCGCCGGCGCATCATTGGTGCCATCACCGGTCATGGCGACCAGCTTGCCCTCGCTCTGATTCTGGCGGATGAGCGCCAGCTTGGCTTCCGGCGTGGCCTCCGAAAGAAAATCATCCACGCCGGCTTCGGCCGCAATGGCTGCGGCGGTCAGCGGGTTGTCGCCGGTGATCATGACGGTCTTGATGCCCATTTCGCGCAGCTCGGCAAAGCGTTCCTTGATACCGCCCTTGACGATATCCTTGAGTTCGATCACACCCATGACGCGAGCGTTTTCGCACACCAGCAAGGGGGTCGCGCCGCGCCGGGCCACCTCATCGGCCTGCCGGGCGACTTCTTCCGGGAAATGCCCCCCCTGTGCGGCCACATGCTTGCGGATGGCATCGGTCGCCCCCTTGCGGATCTGTCGGTTGTCGTAATTGACACCGCTCATTCGAGTGTGGGCGCTGAAGGGGATGAATTCGACCTCGTGGCTCAGCAGTTGGCGCTCGCGCAGATTGAACTGCTGCTTCGCCAGTACCACCACACTGCGGCCCTCCGGGGTTTCATCTGAGAGCGACGCCAGTTGTGCTACATCAGCGAGATCGGCTTCCGTTACGCCCGGTGCCGGAATGAAGCGCACCGCCTGGCGGTTGCCAAGCGTGATCGTGCCGGTCTTGTCGAGCAGCAGCACGTCCACATCACCGGCGGCCTCCACCGCGCGCCCTGAAGTCGCAATCACATTGGCACCCAGCATGCGGCTCATGCCGGCCACGCCAATGGCCGACAGCAGGCCGCCAATGGTCGTCGGAATCAGGCACACCAGCAGCGATACCAACACGGTGAGCGATACAGGCTCGCCACTGCCAGCCGCCAGCACGCTGAATTGCGAAAACGGCAGCAACGTGACGGTCACGACCAGAAACACGATGGTCAGTGCCACCAGCAGGATGGTTAGCGCGATTTCGTTCGGGGTTTTCTGGCGCTTCGCGCCTTCCACCATCGCGATCATGCGGTCCAGAAAGGCCTCGCCCGGATTGGCCGTTACCCTGACAACGATCCAGTCCGACAGTACGCGGGTACCTCCGGTCACGGCCGAAAAATCGCCACCGGCCTCGCGGATCACCGGTGCCGATTCGCCGGTAATGGCGGATTCGTCAACCGATGCCACACCTTCCAGCACTTCGCCATCGGCCGGGATCACGTCACCGGCCTGCACCAGAATGGCGTCCCCCTTGCGCAGGCTGGCGCTGTCGGTGACTTCATAGCCCGATGCATGCGTCGCGATTTTCAGTTTCTTGGCCAGCACGTTTTTCTTGTTGCTGCGCAGGCTCGCCGCTTGAGCCTTGCTGCGTCCTTCGGCCAGGGCTTCGGCAAAATTGGCAAACAGTACGGTAAACCACAGCCACAGGGTGATGGCGGCGATAAAGCCGCCTGGTGCCTCGCCCTTGCCAAAAAGCGCTTGCCCAAGCAGCAAGGTGGTCAGGATTGCGCCGGCATACACGACAAACATGACCGGGTTGCGCCATTGCACTTGCGGCGAAAGCTTGCGGAACGACTCGATCACCGCCGGTTTCACCAGCGCAGGATCAAGCAGTGATAATTTCTTGCTCGTCATTTTGAATCCTCTCCGGTGGCAGGCACGGCCCGCCACCACATATTCAGGACAGAATCGCCAGTCAGCCTCAATGGCCCAGCATCTGCAGATGTTCGACGATCGGGCCCAGCGCCAGCGCGGGGATGTAGTTCAGCATTCCCACCAGCAGCACGGCGCCCACCAGCAGCGTCACGAACAGTGGGCCGTGCGTGGGCAGCGTGCCGGCATTGACCGGCAGGCGGTTCTTGGCCGCCAGTGCGCCAGCCATCGCCAGCACTGGCACGATGATGGCAAAGCGCCCGAACCACATCGCCAGCCCCAGCAGCACGTTGTAGAACGGCGTATTGGCAGACAGGCCGGCAAACGCGGAGCCGTTGTTATTAGTCGCGCTTGACAGCGCATACAGCACCTCGCTGAAACCGTGCGCTCCCGGGTTGAAGATCCCGGCGCGCCCGGAGGCTACCGACACGGCCAGCGCCGTACCCAGCAGCACCAGCAAGGGCGTGACCAGAATGACCAGTGCGGTCATCTTCATTTCGAACGTCTCGATCTTCTTGCCGAGGTATTCCGGCGTACGCCCGACCATCAGCCCGGCGATGAACACCGCCAGGATGGCGAAGACCAGCATGCCATAGAGGCCCGAACCCACGCCGCCGAACACCACCTCGCCCAGCTGCATCAACAAGGTCGGAACCATGCCGCCCAGCGGTGTCAGCGAGTCGTGCATGGCATTGACCGCGCCGCACGATGCCGCCGTGGTGATGGTGGCAAACAGGCTGGATGCGACAATCCCGAAGCGGGCCTCCTTTCCTTCCAGATTGGCCACGCTATCGAGACCCAGCTTCGCAAAGGCAGGGTTGCCGGCGGTTTCGGCACTGACCAGCACACCATACGCCAGCACGAAGAGCACGGTCATCGCGGCCAGAATCGCCCAGCCCTGCCGGCGGTCGCCAACCATGCTGCCGAAGGTGAAGCACAGGGCCGCCGGAATCAGGAAAATCGCCAGCATTTCAATCAGATTGCTCAGCGGCGTGGGGTTTTCATACGGATGCGCTGAATTGGCATTGAAGAAACCGCCACCGTTGGTACCCAGCAGCTTGATGGCTTCCTGCGAAGCGACCGGCCCCATCGGCAGGGTTTGCGTCTGGGTAGTCACGGTTTCCATCACCGTCTGGCCCTGTTCATCCTTCATCGGCTGGCCGGCCGCGTCGAGCTTCGCCTGCTGGAAACTCACCGCTTCAACCGTGCTTGCTTCCTGATAAGGCCTGAAGTTCTGAAGCACGCCCTGGCTGACCAGCAGCAGCGCAATCACCAACGCAATCGGCAGCAGGATGTAGAGCGTGATTCGCGTCAGATCGGCCCAGACGTTGCCGATGGTGTTCGCCGTCTTGCGCGCAAAACCACGGATCAGCGCGATGGCAACCACAATGCCGGTCGCTGCCGACAGGAAATTCTGCACCGACAGCCCCAGCATCTGGGTCAGATAGCTCATGGTCGATTCACCGCTGTAGCCCTGCCAGTTGGTATTGCTGACAAAGGAAATGGCCGTATTGAAGGCCGAATCCGGCGATACGCCGCCAAAACCCTGCGGATTGAGCGGCAAGGCACCCTGCAGGCGCTGCAGGCCGTAAAGTGCGACAGCGCCGATGAAATTGAACAGCAGCAGGCCCAGTGCATAGTTGCGCCAGCCCTGCTCTTCAGCAGGCTGCACACCGGCCAGGCGATAAAAACCGCGCTCAAGCGGTCGCAGGAAACGCAGCCACACCGGCGGCGCTCCCGCCATCACCCGGCTGATCAGCAGGCCAAGCGGCCAGCCCAGAACAAGCAACAGGCCCAGATAGAGCCCCAGTTGCAAAACAGCATTGGCAGTCATGATCAGAAACGCTCCGGTTTGAACAGCGCATAAAATAGGTAAACCAGCAGTACCAGCGCGAGTAATGCAGCAAGTAGTTCGATCAGGTTCATGGCTGGCCTCCGCTACGGATGCAAAGCGTCACCAGTAGTGGCATCAGAATCAGCAGAACCAGCAACAGGCCCAGATAGGCAATATCAGTCATCGTTGTGCTCCAAAGGGCGATCTCGCCCACACCCAGACTGTAAAAATTCGGGCCTAAAGCTGCTGCAAAGATCACGACGGCACATATAAAAAACGCATAAAAATGGCCTGCCAGCCCAGGAGTTCATGCGCGCCTTTATGCCTTCTTGACAGAAGCGCCCTCTTTTTTTGCAGTGTTTTGTGCTGCGGATTTCTAGTCTTGCCCTGTCTTCACCGCACAGGACTGACTCATGAAACCGATCGCCATCTGCCAGCACGAAGCCACTCAGGGGCCCGGCTATCTGCTGACCGTACTTGAGCGTCATGCCCTTCCCCATCGCGTGTTCGCGATTCATGCCGGGGAAACTCCTCCCAACCGTGCCAGCGAATATGGCGGCATCGTGATTCTTGGCTCCAATGCGAGCGCCAACGACGGCACGGCCTGGATGCGGCGCGAAGATGCCCTGCTGCAGGATGCCCTGCGGCTCTCCTGCCCGATTCTCGGGCACTGCTTCGGCGGGCAGATGCTGGCACGCGCCCTGGGTGGCAAGGTGCGCCGCAACAGCGTGCCGCAGATCGGCTGGGGCAAGGTGCTTGGCACCGTGTTTCCCGAAGCCCGGCACTGGCTGGGCCCGCAGCGTGAGCTGGAGCTGTTTCACTGGCACTTCGATACCTTCGAGATTCCGCGTGGCGCCAAGCGCATCCTGTTTGGCCACTACTGCATGAACAAGGCCTTTGCTTGCGGCCCGCACATTGGCCTGCAATCACACCTGGAAGTCACGGTCGAGAGCATCCGCGACTGGTGCCGGGAAGACGCAGCCACACTGCAGCACTGGCAACACCTGCCGTCGGTGCAGTCCGCCGCTGAAATTCTGGGTAATGCATCCGTCAAAACTGCCCGCCTGCACCGCTTGGCCGATCATCTATATCTGCGCTGGCTGGCACAGATTCCCGGCGCGCTACAGGACCTGCGGACGACAGGCTCCTGCGACCTGCGGCCGCGCGGCGGCAGCAGCTGGGGCGCACTGCTCGGCAGCACCACCTGAAAGCGTTGTGCTGCTCATCTGTCGCCAGAGGTCTGCCTCGCCTATGCTCAAGGAGCATCAACGACTGCCATACGGCAAGGACCATCATGCCCAGCCCGCTGCTCACCCATCTGCTGCAAAGCCTGCACACCGTCGCCATGCTCGTCGAGGCGCGCGATGCGTATACCGGCGGCCACCTCTGGCGTGTTTCGCAATTCGCGCGCCTGCTGGCCGAGGATGCCGGTCTGGATGAGCATGAAACCGCCAGGGTTGCGCTGGGCGGCTTCATGCATGACTTCGGCAAGGTCGGCATTCCCGATGCCATTCTCAACAAGCCGGACAAGCTCGACGAGGCCGAGTGGGCCATCATGCAGCGCCACCCCGGCATCGGCGAAAAGATGATTGCGCAGCATCCGCTCGCGCCGCTGATCCGCGGTGCGATTGCCTGGCATCACGAGCGCCCGGACGGGCGCGGCTACCCCTACCAGCTCAGTGATGAGGCGATACCGGTCGAAGCACGGATCGTCGCGCTGGCCGATGCCTTTGATGCGATGACGTCAAACCGCCCTTACCGCAAGGGCATGCCGATTGCCGCTGCGCTCGCAGAAATCGAGCGCAACCTCGGCACGCAGTTCGACCGTGAATGGGGAGAACGGCTGCTGCAGCTGGGGCGCGCCGGCAGGCTGCACCACATCGTCGGCCACAGCGAACCCGGCATTCCGCTGCAGAATTGCCCGAGCTGCGGCCCCACGGTGGCACTGACACGCCGTGCACGCTCGGGTGATCGCGCCTGGTGCCCGGCCTGCCATGGCGAGCTGCGCGTGCTGGGGCGTGATGGCGACTGGTTGCTGAGTGCAACCGGCCGCAAGCTGCCCTTTCAGGCCCCGGTCGTTGATGAGGAACTGGTGGGCGATTTCAGCCGCAGCATCAGCGCCGGGCTGAATCTGCGCATCATCGAGGCAATAGGTATACCGATCTAGCCTTTTTCAGAAAAGGGCCTGCGATCAATACCCATCCATGTAATTGCCGCGCCGGCGAGAGCGGCCAATGCTGCCGCGCTGAATACCCAGGCGCCGCCCCAGTACGGCCAGAGCCAGCCGGCCAGCATGCCGCCGGCACTGCCGCCCAGGCCGAAGGAAAACGCGATATTGAGCGCTTGGCCCTTGGCCTGATGGCGCCCCTGGAAATGGCGGTGGATGTAGGCCATGGTCACCGCGTGATGACTGCCGAAGGTCATGCCGTGCCCGAGCTGTGCCAGCAACAGCAGCACGGGGTGGCTAACGCCCCAGGCAATCAGCAGGAAGCGCAGCATCGCCACCAGCAACCCCGCCAGCATGATGGCGCGCAGCGAGAAACGTCGCGTCAGCGCCGGCATCAGCCAGAAGACGCCGATTTCGGCGACCACGCCCAGCGTCCACAACCAGCCGATCGCACTCTTGCTCCAGCCATGATCGGCAACATAGATCGAATAAAAGCTGTAGTAAGGCCCGTGCGCGAACGCCATCAGGAAGCAACTGGCGAGCAGCGCCTGCACTTCGCGCCGGCGCAGGATGTCGCCAAAGCCGGCGTCGCCGGCCTGGTCCGTGGCTGAGTGCGGTGCCTGCGGCACCATGAAGCTGTAGACCGCCAGCCCGCTCATCACGCTGATGACGGCCCAGGGCAGGACCATGGTGCCGAAGGACTGGATCAGATAACCCGCCACGACGCTGGCGACGACAAAGCCGATCGAGCCCCAGATGCGCAGTCGCGCATACGCGCCGCCATTGCCGCGCAGCAGGGTCATCGACGTGGCTTCGACCAGCGGCAGCGCCGCGCTCCAGAAGAAACTCGCCAGCAGCACACCGATCAGCAGCGGCCAGAAGGATTTGCTCACCAGCAGCGTGGTAAATCCGAGCAGGGCCATCACGCCGGCCAGCCGCAGGATGCTGCGCTGGCGGCCGCTGCGGTCGGCCAGCCAGCCCCAGATGGTGGGCGCGTAGATGCGGTTGATCTGGGTGAGCGAGGTCAGGATGCCGATCTGCCAGGCCGGAAACGACAGCGCGGCCAGGTACAGCCCCCAATAGGGCGAGAACAGGCCGTTGAAGGCGAAGTAGCAGAAATAGAAACCGGCTATCGCCAGCAAGGCCGAGCGCTGTGGCATGGGAGGGTGTGTTACTGGTCAATAGGGGTATATGACTGTAGCCCTTTTTTAAAAAGGGCCACACAGTCATACCCACTGCATTGCTTTATCTGTTTTCGCGAAACTGCTCGGCGGCCACGCGCAGGTAATAGAACATCGACACGATGGTCAGCACACCGGCAATGTAGAGCGCCACCAGACCGATGATGCTGGTTTTGATGCCCGGAATGATCGGATCCCACCACAGCAGCAGCAGGATGGCGATCATCTGCGCGGTCGTCTTGAACTTGCCGATGGTCGCCACCGCGACGCTCTTGGATTTGCCGATCTGCGCCATCCATTCGCGCAAGGCGGAAATGGTGATTTCGCGGCCGATGATGATGACGGCCAGCCAGGACGGTGCCCGCGCAAGCTCGACCAGCAGGATCAGCGCCGCTGCGACCATCAGCTTGTCGGCCACCGGATCGAGAAAGGCACCGAAGCTCGATGTCTGGTTCCAGCGCCGCGCCAGAAAGCCGTCAAACCAGTCGGTCACGGCTGCCAGCGCAAACACCACCGCGCCCAGCAGGTTCTGCAGATGCAGCGGCAGGATGGATTCGGGCAGATAGAAAATGCCGACAATGATCGGAATCAGCGCGACGCGCAGCCAGGTCAGGATGATGGGGAGATTGAGCGGCATTCGAATTTGCCCGTTTGCAGAGTTGCCGCATTCTAGCAGAGATGGGCGCCCGGCCTGCGGCAAATGCGTAAGGCAAGCTCTGGCCTGGCAAGGTGCTGAAAAAGTCGGCCTATCGGCCGGCATCAAGCACCGGGCAAAGCCCGGCGCAAATTATTGGCTGCAAAATCAAGCTCTTGTTTTCTTGTTTTCATACATTTTTTACCGAAAAACCGTAAAAAATGGGTCACAGCCTGTTTTCAACAGCCTGCTGGAGGTTTTCCGCTGGCTGGAGCAGTACCGCGCGCGCCGCTGCCACGGCCACGCGGGAGAGGCGCTCCAGCCTGGGCGACTGCACTTTCCAGCGGTGCCAGTAGAGATGGACATCCACCGGTGCTGCCGGCGCCAGGTCGACCACCCGTCCGGCAGCCAGTGCCGGCCCGGATTGCAGATCGGGCACCATGCCGTAGCCCAGTCCGTGCTCGATGGCGGACAGAAACGGTTCGGTTGCCGGCACATGGTGACAGGGATAACCACCAGCCAGGCCGAAGTGGCGGCGCAGGAAATCGGCCTGCAGCGCATCCTTGCGGTTGAAAACCAAGAGCGGCGCCACCCGTGCGGCGTCGCGCGTGAAACCGGCGGCAAACCAGCGTGCCACATAGGCGGGCGACGCCAGCATGCGGTAACGCATGATGCCCAGCGGCTCGGCCACGCAGCCGCGCATCGCCTGCGGCTCGGTGCTCACGCAGGCCAGTGCCTGCCCACCGGCCAGCAGCGCATAGGTGTGGTCCTGATCATCGACGGTGAGGTCGATCATCACGTGCTCGGCGATCAGGAATGGTGCCAATGCTGGCAGCAGCCAGGTGCCCAGCGTATCGGCATTCACAGCCAGGGGCACATTGATGGCGCCGCCTTCGCTGCCGGCCAGTTCCTTGAGGAAATCGTCCTCCAGCAGGCGGGCACGGCGCAGGTATTGCAGCACCTTCTGCCCGGCCAGCGTGGCGCGACAGGGACGCGAGCGCACGATCAGCGGCGTGCCGAGCTGGGTTTCCAGCGCCCGCACCCGCAGCGATACCGCAGAAGAAGTCAGGTGCAGCTGCACGGCGGCCTGCTCGAAACTGCCGGTATCAATGACGGCCAGAAAGGCTTCGCCGTGGCGATGATCGAATTGCATGGGGCACCATAGATCAAGTTTTATTCAGCTATCCGGAGAAATATTAATCCTGCTTCATCTGGAAGGCGAGCATGGGCATGCTTGCGGCATTGTTTGTCGCAAGCGGATCGAGAAAAGAATGAATGCCACCGTTTTCCTGCAAGGGCTGGGCCTGTGTGCCAGCCTGATCATGGCCATCGGCGCCCAGAACGCGCACGTGCTGCGCATGGGGCTGGCGCGCCAGCATGTGCAGCCGACGATTGCCATCTGCATCGTGCTCGATGGCCTGCTGATCGCGCTCGGCGTGGCCGGCATGGGCAAGCTGATCGAAGACACACCTGTCCTGCTGGCGCTCACGCGCTGGGGCGGCGCGGCCTTCCTGATCTGGTACGGCCTGCGCGCCTGGCGCAGTGCGCTCGCCAGCAACAGCATGAGCCACGGCGGCGCACCGCAGCTCGACCGCCGCACGGCCATCATCACGGTACTGAGCCTGTCACTGCTCAATCCGCACGTGTATCTGGATACCGTGCTGCTGGTCGGCAGCATCGGTGGCCAGCAGGCACCCGAACTGCGTCCGACCTTCGTGCTGGGCGCGTGGACAGCGTCGATCCTCTGGTTCATCAGCCTGGGCTTCGGCGCACGCCTGCTCGCGCCACTCTTCGCCCGGCCGCTGGCCTGGCGGATTCTGGATGGCCTGATCGGTGCGGTGATGCTGCTGATTGCCGGCATTCTGCTGGCGAATTGAATGCCACGACCCGGGTATGTGTCTGCAGCCCTTTGCGCAAAATGGCTGGCCGGATAGGCCCTGCCGGGTATTATTTACCCGCCCTGCGGTGAACTACGCGGCAGGCAGGCTACACTAAGGAGAATGAACATCCCTCCTGCATTGCTTGCCATGCTGAAAAACTATCTGCCCGATTTTGTAGACAAGGCGCTCTTGCACGACCTGATCGCATCGCTGGTGCTGATCGGCCTGTTGCTGCTGCTGCGCAGCTCGGCACGTCACGCCATCCTGCGGCGCGAAGACCTGCACCCGGACGTAAAACGGCGCTGGCTGATCACCCTGCGCAACAGCGTGCTGCTGCTGCTGCTCATCGGACTCGCGCTGATCTGGGCCAACGAGATCGAGGCCGTCGCCGTGTCGATGGTGGCGATTGCCGCCGCCATCGTGATTGCCAACAAGGAACTGATCATGTGCATGCTGGGTTCGATCTATCGCACCAGCACGCACGCCTACCAGGCCGGTGACCGCATTGAGCTGCGCGGCCTGAAGGGGCAGGTGCTCGACACCTCGCTGCTGTCGACGACCCTGCTGGAATCCAGCCATGCCGGCAGCAGCAAGGGTACGGTCGGGCGTACCATCACCATTCCCAATAGCGTGCTGCTTACCGAGCCGGTGTTCAATGAAACCAAGCTCGGCAGCTATGTGATCCACACCATCCACGTGGCCCTGCCGCGCGATGCCGACTGGGAAAAAGGCGAGACGGTGCTGCTGGATGCTGCCAACCTGCTGGTCGCCACGTATCAGGAGGATCTCGAACGCCATCGCCGCGACATCGAGCAGAGTTTCGCGCTGGAAAGCCCTTCGCTCACGCCGCGCGTGCGGCTGACGCTGGATGATCATGAGACGATCACCCTGCACCTGCAGATGCCCGTCGCGCTCGGCGACCGCTCCCGCACCGAGCAGGAAATCCTGCGGCATTTTCTGCGCGAAACAAGCACAACTCAAACACGCTGCACAGAAAAATAAGATAGCTGTTGCGTTTCGCGCCACACTTTGCAATAATGCATCCGATTCCGAAGCCCGCCAGCTGCGCGGGCTTGTTTGTTTGCATCGATCCTGACCTCAGGCATGTGTCAATGACGTAGCGCACCATCGCGCTGCAGCAGATACAGCCCTTCCCGCTTTGCGGTGTGACGTGGTTGGCGCCGATGTTTATCTCGCACCTTTCGCGAGCCAACCTCCCTAATCAGGACACACCATGACGCACTCTCTCGCAGACAATGCATTTGTCGCGCTCGGCCTCGACCCCGTTCTGGCAAAAATGCTTGCCGATCAGGACATTACCGAACCCACCCCGGTTCAGGCTGCCACCATCCCCGCCCTGCTGGAAGGCAACGACGTCCTTGCGTCGGCCCAGACCGGCACCGGCAAGACCGCCGCCTTCCTGCTGCCGGCACTGCAAAAACTGATGCACCCGGCCAAGACCCAGGCTCGCGGCCCGCGCATCCTCATTCTGACCCCGACTCGCGAACTGGCCGAGCAGGTTTCCAAGGTGGCAATTTCCTTCTGCCGCCCGATTCCGCGCTGCAAGGTTGTCTGCGTGGTCGGTGGCGTACCGTATCCGGTGCAGAACCGCCAGATTTCCCAACCCTATGAAGTGCTGGTTGCCACTCCGGGCCGCCTGCAGGATCTGATGGCATCCGGCCGCATCGACTTCCGCCGTCTCGAAACCTTCATTCTGGACGAAGCCGACCGCATGCTGGACATGGGCTTCATCGAAGAAGTCGAAGCCATTGCTGCCGCGTTGCCTTCCGAACGCCAGAATGCGCTGTTCTCGGCGACCATTTCCGCATCGGTTGAAGACTTCGCCGCACCGATCCTGCGTGACCCGCAGCGCATCACCGTGGCTCCGGCCGAACGCGAGCCGATTGCCCAGGCCCTGCACTACGCCGATGGTTACGACCACAAGCTGAAGCTGGCTGCGTCTTTCCTGAAGAGCCACAGCACCCAGCAGGCCGTGATGTTCACCGCCACCAAGGCTGATGCCGACCAGGTCGCCGACTGGCTGAAGCTCGAAGGCATCCGCGCCGCCGCCATGCACGGCGATCTGCCGCAGACCGCACGCCGCCGCACGCTGGATCGCGTTCGCCGCGGTGACGTCGATGTACTCGTCGCCACCGATGTGGCCGCCCGCGGTATCGACGTGGCCGGTATCGATCTGGTGATCAACTTCGACCTGCCGCGCGCTGCGGAAGATTACATTCACCGCATTGGCCGTACCGGCCGTGCCGGTCGCACCGGTCAGGCGATTTCGCTGATCGGCCGCAACGATGCCGTGCCGCTGATCCGCATCCGCAGCACTTACAAGATCGATTTCGAAGAATTGAGCGTTGAAGGCCTCGAAGCCAACTTCCGTCCGCAGCAACGCGGTGGCAAGTCCGGTGGCGGTGCCGGTCGCGGTCGTCCTCACGGTGGCAACGGCGGTGGCCGTCGCTATGAGGGCAACGGTGGCGGTCGCCGTTTCGAAGGTAGCGGCGAAGGCCGTCGTACCGAAGGCGGCAACCGTTTCGATTCCGGCAAGCGCTTCGAAGGCGGCCAGCGTTTTGATGGTGCCAATACCCGTTTTGACGGCAGCCGCAGCGAAGGTGGCCAGCAGGAAGGCCGTCGTCAGACCGAAGGTGCAGCCCGTCACCACGAAACCCGCGGCTTTACCGATACGCACACCACCCGCAAGCCGCAAGCCGCACGTGAAGGCTATGGTGATCGTGCAGCCCGCGGCGGTGAAAACCGCTTCGATGGCAATCGCAGCGAAGGCGCGGCACGCCGCGAACACGCGCCGCGTCGTGAAGGTGGCGCAGCTCGCTTCGATGGCGGCGCCCGTCGCAGCGAAGGTGATCGTACCGCTGGTGCTGCACAAGGTCAGCGCCGTGAAGGCGGCTATGGCGCTGCCCGTCAGGGTGAAGGCCGCAGCCAGGGCCGTGAAGGTGGCGAACGCCGCCCGAGCAGCTTCGGCAGCAACAAGCCGCGCGCCCCCCGCTTCGGCTGATCGGTCCGGGCTGACCCCGCTGGCGCAAGCCGGCGGGCAATAAAAAAGGATACCTGCGGGTATCCTTTTTTATTGCCCGGGATTATTGGGCCAGCAGCGCATACATCCCGATGTATTTCATTGCCACGCTTATTTGCGGGTGACGATGACCCGCTGGTAGACGCCACCGAAGAACGTCTGCTTTTTCCACTCGAAGCGGTCGGCATCATGGGCATAGCTGCTGATCTCGCGATCCCACAGTGCCTTGGCGAACGGCTCCAGCCAGGCATTCACGCCACGCAGAATCCAGCCGACCGGATGCAGCGGATGCGGGCGGTGGTAATCGACGAACACCGCCTTTCCGTGCGCGGGCAGCTGGTCGAGGATGTTGTTCACGATCTGCTCCTTGCGGTCTTCCGGCACTTCGTGCAGCAGGAAGAAGCTGCAGATCAGGTCGTACGGCGTATCGTCGTTGTACCAGTTGGCCGCATCGGCACGGATCACGCGGCTCCAGTGCTTGCCGGCCAGCTTCTTGCTGCCGTGCTCGACCTGGATGGGAGTGACGTCGGTGAGGTGGAACACGCCGGCCGGGCCGACTTTCTCCGCAGCGCGCGCAACCAGGTCACCGTACACGTGCGCCACTTGCCACACGCGCATGCCCGGCTCGATCTCGGCCAGGTAGGATTTCATCAGCCGCTGGTCATTCCCGAACAGCAAGGTGGTCACAACGATGTTGCGATCAAGAAACTTCACCCAGTCCGGATCGACATAGGCCCAGTCATACACCTCGGTCATGTAATCGGGCACGCCCTCGTAATATGGATTCTCGGTGAGTTTGGGGTGATTTCGGGTCATGCGGCCGTCCTCGTTTTGAGATTGGTTATCAGCTTAACGCGACTATAACCTTGTTTCTTTGCGCTGCACCAAAAATCCTTACGTTTCCCCCGATTGCCAGGATATCCGGTTCGTGATGGTGCCGAAAAGACAGCAAAGCCCGCATTCCGGCATGATGGTTTGCACCACCGACCGGGCATGCGGGCCCTTGCCTTTTCACATACATTGGCAATGTATTGCTACACGACCATTACAGATTAATGGCTACATGGCAATACCCTGCCAGCGGCTTACTTCTTGACCAGACGCTTGTTCCAGTCGGTCACCGCAGCATCCAGTGCTGCCTTCGCCGATTTGCGACCGGTGATGGCCTGCTGCATTTCATCATTGAACTTGCGCATCATCGTGGTTTCATCCGGCAGCGTGCCCGGCTCCAGCGTGATGGTCTTGGCACCGGCCATCGAACCGGCCGCCACCGCACGCGCCTTCTCGACCGGGTCCTGGCTGTTGGCACCCGCCATGAAGAAAGCATCCTTCGCGGCCAGCTTGGTCGACGGGAAGGTGGTGCTGGTTGCCTTGGAGAAGGCCAGCTGGTTCGCGTCATTCGCCAGGAACATGCCCAGCTTGCCGGCCGCCTCCGGATTCTTGACGCCCTTCGGAATCACATAGGTCATCAGCCAGCCACCCCAGGCCATCTGGCCGTTGGCGACCGGGAACGGCGCAACGTCGGTTTTGGCATACACGGCCTTGGCATCAGACTGCGTGCGCTTGAGCGCCTGCGGTGCCGTGGTCATCATGGCCAGCTTGCCGGCGTTATACGCTGCGATTTCCTGCTCGAATTCCAGCTTGAACACATCGCGCGGAATCACGCCTTGCTTGTACATGTCGGCAAACTGCTGGAGCATGGCAACGTGCTGCGGCGAATTGAACACAGCCTTGCCATCCTTGATGACCGGCAGGCCGGCGTAATAGAACCAGCCCAGCATGCCGCCACCACTGCCCGGGGCCAGCTTCGGCGCGAACGCCGGAACGCCGGTTTTCTGCTTGACGGCGCGCGCCTGGCTCAGCAGCTCATCAAAGCTCTTGGGCTGACCATTTACGCCAGCCTTGGCAAAGAGTTCCTTGTTGTAGGCAATGACGGATACCGAGTTGTACCACGGGAAGGCGTAGGTCTTGCCGTTGACGGTCACATCCTTGATGGCATTGGCTTCAAACTTGGCCTTGTCGGCACCCATATAGGCATCGACCGGCAGGATGTTGCCCTGGCGGGCAAACTCATGCGTCCAGGGTACATTGAAGTTGACCAGCGCCGGAGGGGTGCCAGCTGCCAGCGCGGCAATCAGCTTGGGCTGGATCTGATCCCAGTTCATGTCGACCCAGACGGCTTCCAGCCCCGGGTTCTGCTTGTTGAAATCCGCGGTCAACGCGGTGAAGTAATCCTTGAATGCCGGTGCCATGTTCATGGTCCAGTATTCCAGGCGTTCGGCGGCGCTGGCCTGGCCTGCAGCGGCCAGTCCGATCACCGCCATGCTGCCGGCGAGTAAACTGCGTTTGAATGTGAACATTGATTGATCCCCTGTGTGTAATTGGTCGGAAAGTCACTACGACAGAGCTATTGTTCACCGATGAATGGCAGGCAGCGCGGCACTATTTCCTGCTGCATCTGGTACTTTTTCACATCGTCTTGGCCGGATTAATGCCCTTGAGCGGTAAAAATACCGGCGTCATTCGCGCAGGCAGAAATTGGGCGCCACGCAATGCAGGCCTTGCCCAGGTCGCTGGATTTCCGGCTGTAGCATTCACGGTGCAGAGCGCCAAGATGCGGCATTCAGCACACATTCAGCCGGCAATGGCCATACTGGGGAAACAGCGGTAATGCAAAGGACCTTTCAGGTAACCGCCCGCAATCAGGGTATTGCCTGTTCCCGTTTCGCCATTGCCGGCCCGAACGGCGCAATCCGCGCTTTCCCCCTCTTCTAAAAACAAGGAGCCAGCCATGAAAACCGCCCTCCTCGTCCTGTCGGCGCTGTGTCTGTCCGGCTGTGCCGCACTCACCGAGAGCGAATGCCGCGTGGGTGACTGGTATGGGCTGGGATTGCGTGACGGCCAGCAGGGACGCACTTCGCAGATTGCGGCCTATTACGAAGCCTGCCGCGATCTGGGCGTGAAACCGCTGCTGGCCGATTACAATCGCGGACGCAACCAGGGCCTGCTGGCCTACTGCACCCCGGAAAACGGCTATCGCGTCGGGCTGGCCGGCGACAGCGACAATGCCGTCTGCCCGGCCGCGCTGCAGCCGGCTTTCCAGCGCGCCCATGAGCGCGGGCGTCAGCGCTATCTGATCGTCAGCGAAATCAGCTCGCTGGAATATGAGCAGGACCGGCTGGATCGCGAACGCTGGAAACTCGAAGAGCGCATTGCCCGCGCGGATAAGGAAGACGAGCGGCGCCACCTGCTCAGCCGCCTGCGCAGCATCCAGGACGAACAGCGGCGTGACCAGCGTCGTATGGAATCGCTGCGCTACCAGCTCGACAACCTGCAATACTATGCCGAGTGATGATTTACATAGGTATTGGCCTACAACCTTTTTATTAAAAAGGCTACAGGTCAATACATAGGCAAGTTTATTTGCAAACCTGGCAAACAATGCTCCCCAAACTGGTAAGCAACACGCAGACCTGATCCACCCGATCTGGCCGTGAGGTGCACCTGACGAAGGACGTTTCCGGACTGACGGCTGATTTACTGCCCGTTCCCGGGATCATCGCTTTCCGCTGCAGCAGCCGCCGCTGCACGCAATTTGTCCTTTTTGCTCATGCGCGCGCCCTTGACGCCACCGGTATTGGCCACGGCCAGCGGCACTGCCACCGGCTCGAAACCGGCGATCTGCTCGCGCGGCACGCGCATGCTCAGCCGGTTTTCGATCAGGCGGAAATGCGCTTCGCAACCGGTGCCGATCAGGCTGATCGCCGTGCCGCTCAAACCGGCACGTGCGGTACGGCCGATGCGGTGCGTGTAGTCGACCGGCGAACGGGGCAGATCGTAATTCACCACCAGCGGCAAGCCATCAATATCAATGCCGCGACCAGCCAGATCAGTCGCCACCAGCACCCGCAGCTTGCCCGCCTTGAAACCATCGAGCACCTGATTGCGCCGACCCTGGCTCAGCTCGCCATGAAATGGCGCAGCCGGTGCCCCTGCGGCAGAAAGCTCACGCGCCAGCTGCTCGCAGCCCTGCTTGCTCGCTGCAAACACCAGGGCTCGCGCATCACCGGCATCTGCCAGCAGCTGCAGCAGCAAGGCGGTACGGCGCGCCGTATCGACATTGATCGCGCGCTGCCGGATTTGCGGTCTCGTTTCCGGCGCGGATGCAATCTCGATACATGCCGGCTCCCGCAGCAGACCTTGCGCGAGCAGGTTCACCGCTGGCGGAAAGGTCGCCGAAAACAGCAGGCTTTGCCGGTGCGCCGGCAGCAAATCCAGGATCGCCGCCAGTTCGGCACTGAACCCCAAATCCAGCAGCCGGTCGGCTTCGTCAAGCACCAGCGTGGAAAACGTTGCGGCACGCACGGCATTCTTGCCGATCAGGTCAAGCAGGCGGCCCGGCGTTGCCACCAGCACATCAACCACGCCACGCAAATCCTGCATCTGCGCATTGACCGATGCACCACCGTACACCGCGCGAACCTTGGGTTTTCGCGACAGGGCACTGGCCAGCTGCACAAAGGTATCAGCGACCTGCATGGCCAGCTCGCGCGTGGGCACCAGCACCAGAACACGTTCGCCCTGCTCCTGCCAGCGCTGCAGCAAAGGCAGTGCAAACGCCCCTGTTTTGCCGGAGCCAGTCTGCGCGCAAGCACGCACATCAGCGCCGCGCAGAACCAGCGGAACCACGGCAGACTGTATGGGTGTGGGCGCAAGCCAGGCTTGCAGGCTGGCCGCAGTGGCCAGTTCGGGCGCAAGGCCCAGTGAGAGAAACGACATGGATCAACCTGAGCAGCGGAATGGGCGACCGTGCAGATCACTGAGAGATCTGCACGGCACGGCTGCGCAGTATAGGCGGCGGGCTGCGATATGTCGCCACGAACTGCCGAGGCTCATCGGGAGGTAGGAAAAGCAGGCAGTCCCTTATCACTCCCAATGGCCGCGGTCGGGCAAGCGCTCAAAGCATCACATGCCAGGCCCTGCCTCCTGCGATGCAGTACCCTGCCTGAATGGCAGGCTATCCATCGAGCACAGAATACGCCCAGCGCAATTCAGCCGGCAGATGCTGGAGCAGTGAGTCGAAGCAAACCGGCCAGCAGCACTCCGGCAGCAGCAACAAGCATTACCCCCGCAAGCCCTGCCAGAGCGGTCGAGAGGCTGGAATCACCCAGCGCTGGCACGGCATAGTCGGCCAGCGGTGCGACAAACAGCGGAGCACCTTCTTTCAGGAAGCCGTATTGCTGAGCGACCCATTCCAGCCCGTCAGGATGACTGCTGGCAAAGGGGCTGAGCAGCGCAGCGATCAGCAATGCGCCCAGAAGCGGGACCGCTACATCCATTCGGCCGGACGTGCTGCGCGCACTACTCAGTGCAGTAACCAGAACCAGCGTAATCAGGGCTTCGCCCACACCAATGAGGGCATGTACACCCAGCATCGCCGGCAGCACCTTGCCGGCAGTGATGGTGCCGCTGAATGCGAGTTCGATGCTGCAGGCCGAGGCTGCCAGCATGATCGAAGTCCAGCCTGCCAGCAGCAGCGCAAGGCTACGGTGCATGCCGCGCTGCGCCAGATATCTGTTCAGCAAGCCGCCCGCGCCTGCGCCGAGCAGGGCCATGTTGAATACATTGGCGCCCAGCACAAGCAGACCGCCGTCGGCAAACACCAGGGACTGCACCGTCACGACCAGCGCCAGCGCCAGCACGCCAAAGGGTACACCCAGGAGTGCCGCGGCCAGTACGCCACCGAGCAAGTGGCCCGATGTTCCATCCTGCACAGGGAAGTTGATCATCTGCGCGGCAAAAATCAGGGCAGAAACCGCCGCAAAGCGCAGTGCTCCCGGCTTGTCGGGCGACCTCATCGCTGCACGGCTAGCCAGCGCGATGCCTGCGACAGCGACGGTCGCACTGAGGGGACAGATGCTGCCATTAAGCATTTCATTTGGAATGTGCATCGATAATTCTCCGGAGAGCCGATCAGGGTGTTTCCATTTTTATCGTTCAGCCGTGCGGGCTGTTTGACCTCGCGCAACGTTAGCACCAAACGGAGCGTTAAACTTCTTTACAAAAGGCAAGCAGCGGAAAAAATCAGTAACACCCTGTCATGGGGCAAAGCCGCGTTTGCAAAAAAGAAAGACAGTGAGAAGAGCGCAAAATGCTGTACGACGGGGAAATGAGCCAGCCGGATACGATTGCCGGCGACCAATAAATGGCCAGGGTCCTGTTCGGGTGATTGCCACCCCTCTGGTTTAGCAGAGGTGTATCAATTCCGCGACGCTTTTCCTGCTGCGCAACATCTTGATCAATTGGCATTTTTCAGGAGTTGATTCATGCGGGGGAATCAGGAAAAGCGGCGCGTCAACGCTTGCATGCGCCGCTGCATTGCAACAGAAGGGGCTGCCTGGCCGGTCGATACCGGTGCATCCCATCAGTCTGCATTTGCGCCCGCACTCTCCAGCCTGGAGTTCCTGCCCGGAGTCTTCCGGGCGGCCACCACTTCATTCATCTGGCTGCGCCGATCAATCGGCATCCGCTGCGATGCACTCACCAAAAACAATTCCGAAGGCGGCGATTTTTCGTCCGCCTTTTTTTATTTCCGGCAATGACTCTGCGTGATGCAAAAGGCTCGTGACTTATGCAACTCATGAACTATAAGACGTGCGTGTGCAATCTATGCGGCACAGGGTGCGGACAGTTTCTGAAGACGGATGGCAGGCAAGTCTTCGGCGTGGCTCCGCTCATCGCTCACCCGGTCAGCAAGGGCAAGCTCTGCATTCGCGGCTGGCATGCCAACGAACTGCTGAACACGAACGAACGGATCACGCAGCCAATGATCCGCGAGAACGGCCAGCTGCGACCGGCAAGTTATGAAGAAGCGATCGCCCTTGTTGCCAGCCGAATGCAGCAATTTGATGGCGCAAAGGGTGAGATCGGCATTCTCGCCTCGGCACGTTCTTCCAATGAAGATGGCTACACGCTGGGGCGGCTGGCGCATGAAGTGTTCGGCACCCGCCTGCAGGGCATCGGTGCCGAAGCCGGCCACCGCAAGAGCATGGCATCACTCGAGCATGCATTCGGTTACCCCGGCGCTCATGGCAGCCTGACCAGCATCGACCATGCTGACTATATCCTGGTGGTCGGCACCGACATCACGCGGCAAAACCCGATCATCGGCGGCAATATCCACGCGGCCCAGCGCCGTGGCGCGCGTGTGGTGACGCTATCAAGCTCACGCACGCAGATTGCCAAGCTCTCGACCAAACACTTCCAGCAAAAGCCTGGCACCAAGGGACTGCTGGTCAATGCGCTGGCCAAGGCGCTGCTGGGTATCCGCACCGCCAATCGCGAGCGCAAGGCCAACATCGACCAGATGCCGGGTTACTCCGACTACGTCGCCTCGCTGCGCAGCATTTCGTCGGTGGCACTGGAGCGTGCCAGCGGCATCCGCTACGAGGAAATCGAGGAAGAAGCCAAATATCTGGAACAGGCCAAATCCATTGTCATCCTGTTCTCCAGCGGCATTTCCGGGCTGGATCGCCCGACAATTGACGCCATCACCAATCTGGCTCTGCTGACCGATCGCATGGACCACGAGCATTCCGCCGTCATTCCGGTGGCCGGCATCAGCAATCTGCAGGGCAGCTTCGACATGGGCGTGTCCGGCGAGCCCGGCAACAGCGTTTTCAAGGCGCTCGCCAGCCCCGATTCAGCCATTCGCGCGCTGTTCGTGATCGACCACGATGACGGCATCATCCGCGACAGGGAACGCATCGCCAGCCTGGATTTCGTCGTGTATTCCTGTGCGTACAAGAGCGCCTTCATGGATCTGGCGCATGTGGTCTTCCCGCTGCCGGCGTTCAATGAAACCGACGGCACCTACACCGCCTCGGACCGCCGCGTACAGATTACCCGCAAGAATGTCGACAACCCGCATAAGGTGCTGCCTGGCTGGGCGCTCTTCCAGAAAATCGCCGCTGCTGCAGGGCATCAATGGGGGTATGCAAATGCAGCCGATGTCTTTATTGAGCTGGCAAACAATACCCCTGGTTATGCTGGCTTGAGCCATCAGCAGCTCAGCCAGGGTTTCGGTCAGCACTGGAATCCCCAAGCCTTTCCGAATTCGCGCAGGCGCAAATTTAACGCGATCAACATCGAATACTGGGAATCACCGACGACCCCCGAATTCCCCTTCGCGCTGATGATCGGCAAGGCGCAGCACTACTGGCACCAGAACAACCTGATGCGCAAGACGATCGTGCCGCGCCGCGAGTATGACCAGACGTTGTGGCTCTACCCGCACGGCTATATCGAGATTTCGCCCGACGACGCCACGCGCCTGAAAGTAAAGGACAAGTGGCTGGTCAATGTGCGCTCCAGCATCGGCACGCACATGAAGATCGCCGTGAAGATCTCGCCCGATGTACAGAGCGGTACCGCCTACATCCCCTACTTCATCAAGAACATGATTTCCGACTTCCTGCTGCCGTATGAAAACGCCTATGCAGCTGGCGAGGAAAGCGTGATTCCGATCCAGATCCAAGAATAACGGGGGCATCAGACGCGATGGCGACAACTCCAGTGGCAGCAAGCGCCAGGCCTAGCCTGCCGCAACACGGCTGCATGCCAATCAACGGCTTTTTGTTTGCAATGCATTTTTCCCGGCCGAGCCGGGAAAAACGGAACGCAGACTGTCTTTTGACAGCCTGCTAAGGCGAGGAACCTCTCCATGTCCATGTACATCCTGTCCTCAGACGAAATCAGCCAGCTGGTCACCGAACTGCAGGCAAGCTATGCCGTCTACGGCCCGCAGGTCGAGCCGCAGACCCGGCAGGTTTTCTTTGACCTGATCAACGATGCGACTGCGCTTGATCTCGAAGCGCCGATTCCATCGATGCCGGTCAAGGAAATCCTGTTCCCGCAGATGGAACGCATCCTGAAATACAAGTACGACGCCGAAACACAGAGCGTCGAGATGGCCCGGCAGTATTTCGAACAGCCCAAAGTGCTGTTCGGCTTGCGGCCATGCGATCTGGCCGGCATCCAGGCGCTCGACCGCTTTTTCCTTGGCCAGGAATTCGTCGACGACGTCTACCTCACCCATCGTCGCCAGTGCCTGCTGATCAGCAATACCTGTCTGCATCCCTTCCCGCAGTGCTTCTGCGTCTGTACGCACTCGGGGCCGGATGCCGATGAAGGCTTCGATCTTGACCTGACCAAACTGGCAGACGGTTACCTGGTGAAAGTAGGCAGCGAAAAAGGCCGGGCACTGGCCGACGCCCACAACTGGACGCCAGCCAAGCCACAACAGCTGAGCGAACAGAAAGCGGTCGTCGACAAGTGCATCGACCTGTTCCCGGACATGGCCACCGACAACAAGGCCTGGGTCTCACGCGTGATGAACCGCATCACCACCGGCTTCATCAAAAGCGAAACCTGGGAATACATCGGCGACCAGTGTCTCGAATGCGGTGCCTGTTCCTTCGTTTGTCCGACCTGTAGCTGCTTCAACATCGAAGACGCCCAGACGGAATGCGGCGAATGCGAGCGTCTGCGCACGCGCGACTCCTGTTCCTTCGAAGGCTATGCCCGCATGGCCGGTGACCACAACCCGCGCCAGCCAGTGGAAGACCGTCGCAACAAGCGTTTCTTCTGCAAGTTGTCCTATTCCCAGTCGAAAAAATACCTGCGCCCCGGCTGCGTCGGCTGCGGCCGCTGCCAGTGGGTCTGCCCAGGCGACATCGGCCTGCCGAACGTCGTGCAGTACATCCGCAGAGAGATCACCGGAGGAGAAGCCTGATGTCCAATTGTCACGGCAATCACGAGCACGGCAACTGCAAGACCACCGGCCTGTGCCCGATTGTGACCTTCCCCGAAGTGGTGAACATTGACGAGATTCGCGATGAAATCCCCGAGGTGAAGACCTTCTACCTGTCCTTTCCCAACAAGGACGTCGAGCGCGAATTCCGCATCAGATCGGGGCAGTTCATCATGTGCACCGTATTTGGTGCCGGGGAATTTGCAGTTTCGCTGCCGCCCAGCCCTGAAAACGACCGTTTCCACATCTCGGTACGCGCTGTAGGCAAGGTCACCCACGCGCTGCATGCCCTCAAGCCCGGCGACAAGCTCGGCGTGCGCGGCCCGTTTGGCAACGGCTTCCCCTTTGACGAGATCAAGGGCAAGAACATCATCTACGTGGCCGGCGGTATCGGCCTGATTCCGCTCCGAAGCTCCATCGTGCATGCGCTGCAGCACCGCGAAGACTTCGGCCGCATCATCCTCTTGTACGGTGCTCGCAGCAGCAAGGACCTGATGTACCAGCCGGACATCAAGGTGTGGCAGGAAAACGCCGGCTTCGAGACCTTCATCACCATCGACCGCGCAGAAGAAGGCTGGCATGGCGAAACAGGCTATGTGAACCAGCTGATCGAAAAAGCCAAGGTGCCGGTCGACAATAGCGTGGCCTTCGTCTGCGGCCCGCCGGTCATGTTCAACAGCGTGATCGGTGAATTCCTGAAGCGCGGCATGAGCGAGGACGCGATCATCTCGACACTGGAGCGGCAGATGAAATGCGGCATCGGCAAATGCCAGCACTGCGCGGTGGGGAGAACACTCGTCTGTACTGACGGGCCCGTTTACACCTATCGGCAGATCAAGACACTGGGCGAACAGATATGAGCTTCGCTTCTGAACTTGCGGATATTCTCGCCACCCCCACCAGCATCGTCGGCATCGGCAATGCCCTGCGCAGCGATGATGCCGTCGGCTGTTACATCGCCGAACGGCTGGAGGCCTCGCTGCCTGCACACAGCCCCCACCGGGTGATCAACGCCGAGGATGTGATCGAGAACCATGTTTTCCGCCTCGCCGACAGCGCGCCTGAGCACGTGCTGCTCATCGACGCCATTCAGGGCAGCGGCCAGGCTCCGGGTTCGCTGGTGCTCGGCCGGCTGGCCGAGCTTGAAACCGGTGGTGGCTATTCAACCCACAAACTGGCGCTGACCATGGCCGGCGATTTGCTTGAGCGTCACGGCAAGCAGGTTTACCTGCTCGGCGTAGCCGCTGAGAACATCGATTTCGGGATGAGCATGAGCAAGGAAATACAGACCAGTGCCGACGCGGTGATCGATATGCTCGCCGGGCATGCAGGAAGGAGTCATTAAAAATGGACCACAGTATCTACACCAGCCTGCAGACCGGCATCCTGCTGCTGCTGGCCTCGGCGCTCATCACGCCCCTGCTGGCGGGCAAGCGCAAATGGGCGGGCAGCCTGAATTTCCTCGCCACACTTGCCGCCGCAGTCGTTTTCACCGGCATTGCCGTCAAGGTACTCGGCGGCAGTGCGGCACCGGCGACGTTTGACCTGCACGTGGATCTGGTATGGGGCAGCCTGGCAATCCCGCTGATGATTGACGGTTTTTCGGCTGTATTCATGGTGCTGATTTCATCCGTCGCTGCGGTGACCGCGTTCTACTGCATCGATTACATGGAGATGGATCACTATCGCCATTACAGCCTGCGCAGCTTCTTCTTCTGCTATCCGGTCTTCATCGCCGGCATGATCGCGCTGGTGACGGTTGATGACCTTACCACCGGCTTTACGATTGCGTGGCAGATGATGACCATCGCGTCCTTCTTCCTGATCCGTTTCGATTACAGGGATGAAGTGATTGTCCGCAGCGCGAACAAATACCTGATCCTGATGGAACTCGCCTGGGCTGCGGTGCTGGCCGCGGGGCTGATGCTGCCGGGCTGTACCTGGGGGACGCCGCTGCACCAGATTGCGGAGCATCTGGGCATGGCCGATGCAGGCCTGCGCACACTGGTACTCACGCTCACGCTGCTGGGCTTCGGCATGAAGGCCGGTATGTTCCCACTGGGCCAGCTCTGGCTGCCTGATGCCCACTCGGTTGCTCCCTCGCCGATCAGTGCCCTGCTGTCAGGTGTGATGCTCAAAACCGGCATCTACGGCATGATCCGCACGCTGTTCTGGATGATGCCCGACACCCTGCCGGCACAGGAAGTGCAGTACTGGGGGCTGGTGGTTGCGATCATTGGCGTGGTCACACTCTTCATCGGGACATCCCAGTCACTCAAGCAGGTCGATGCCAAGCGCCTGAATGCCTACAGCTCGATCGGCCAGATCGGCTACATCATTCTGGCTGTCGGTGCTGCGCGCTACTACCTCGGCGCCAATGCCGCACTGCATGCGCTGGCACTGCTGGCCATCCTCGGTGCCTTCCTGCATGTGCTCAATCACGCCATCTTCAAGAGCCTGCTGTTCCTCTGCGTAGGCAGCGTGCAGTTCACTACCGGCACCAAGGACCTGGACAAGCTGGGCGGTCTTTTCGCGCTGATGCCCGTCACTGCCATCATTGCCGGCATTGCCGCGATAGCAGTCTCCGGCGTGCCGGCCTTCTCGGGCTTCACCAGCAAGTGGGCCATCGTCGGCTCGACGCTGCTCTCCGGCAAAACCGCCGGCATCTTCGTGATCTTCGGCGTGATTGCACTGGTGACCAGCGCGATGACACTGGCCACCTACGTGAAACTCTACGGCATGACCTTTACCTCGGTCGGCGTCGAGTGGAACGACAAGAACAATGTGCACGAAGTCAGCAAGGTGATGCTGGCGCCCAAGCTGGTACTGGCGGCCGTCTGCCTGGTGCAGGGCTTCTTCCCCTGGCTTTTCGTCGCACTGTTCGGTCGCGTGCTCGCCACTTCGGAAGGCGTGCTGACGCAGACACTGGGGACACCCGAAGTGCTCGCTTCGCTGTCGCAAAACTATGCCGGCGTGAGCTTTGCTGCTGCCAATGGGTCACCTGTCGCCTTCTCCCTGCCGCTGGTGATGATCGCCATGCTGGTGGTGGCGCTGCTCGCCGCACTGTGGCTGCGCCGCGCCGGTGGCGCAGAAGAGCGCACCGCACCCGTGTGGCTGTGCGGCTACCAGACGCTGAACAATGCCAACCGTTACCTAAGCAGTCACATCTTCGACGCCTTCAAGAAGTTCATGAAATGGACTGGCGGCAATGTGCGCGGCGCCTGATTTTCCGGAGTTACCACCATGTCGATAAGAAAAGAACTGGAAGCCAAACTGATCGCCCGCCTGCGTGACGATGTGGTGTGCGTCGAGAAAACTGACGAACGCACCATCTACATCGATGTCAAGCGCGCCGGCTTTCGCGAAGCAAGCCAGATCATCACCGCCTCCGGCGCCCGCTACCTGTGCAGCATCGGCTATGACAACATCGAGCGCGACGGCACGCTGGCGATGGTGCACACCTATGCACTGGACGACAGCAACCGCTTTGTCTGCTGCCGCGCCTCGGCCCCCGTTGATGATCCGGTGCTCGAATCCATCACGCCCGACCTGCCGTCTGCCGGCTGGTCGGAGCGCGAAGTCACCGACCTGCTGGGGCTGCGCTTTGCCGGTCACCCGAAGCCGAAAAAGCTGGTACTGGCGGACGACTGGCCCGAAGGCATCTACCCGCTCCGAAAGGAAGTACCGCACGATTTCGTGCCGCAAGGTGCCGAAGACGTCGCCTACCAGCTCGACGAAGCACCACCGGGAACCAAGATTGTTCCGGTCGGGCCATTTCACCCCAGCCTGCACGAGCCCGAGCACTTTGCCGTGTATGTCGATGGTGAAACCATCAAGGGCTGTGACTACCGCGGCTTCATGACGCACCGCGGCATCGAAAAACTGTGCCAGACGCAGGTCAGCTACAACGAAGTTCCCTTCATTGCCGAGCGCATCTGCGGCATCTGCGGCTCGGTGCATGCCACCGCGTTTTCACAGGCAGTGGAATCCGCCGCTGGCCTCATCATCCCGCGCCGCGCCGAGTTCATCCGCACGATGATGCTGGAAATCGAGCGCATTCACTCGAATCTCTTGTGGCTCGGCGTGGCCGGCCACCTGATCGGCTTTGACACCGTGTTCATGCAGGCATGGCGCGTGCGCGAACAGATCATGTGGCTGTGCGAGCGCCTGACCGGCAACCGCAAGACCTACGGCATGATTCTGGTCGGCGGTGTACGCCGTGACATCACGCCGGATATCGCGGAAGACATCCTGAATGTGGTCAAGAAGATCGAAGATGAACTCACGGTCATCTATCGCGCCATCGAAAAAGACACCTCGATCCACAAGCGCACCAAGGGCGTGGGCACCATCACCAGACAACAGGCCATCGACTGGAACCTGATCGGGCCGGTCGCGCGAGCCCGTGGTGTGGATATCGACGCGCGCCGGGATCACCCCTATGCGGCCTACGACGAAATGAAGTTCGAAGTGCCGGTGCTCGATGGCTGCGATGTCTGGTCCACGCTGGTGGTTCGCGTGGTAGAGACCTTCGAGGCGATCAAGATCATCCGTCAGTGTCTGGACAAGATGCCGGGCGGCGAAATCTTCGTCGAAATGAAGGACAAGATTCCCGCCCAGCGCCATGCCATCACGGTTGTCGAAGCACCGCGCGGCGAGTCGGTGCATTACGTGGTCACTGGCGAAGACAATCGCCCGGAACGCTGGCGCGTGCGTGCCCCCACATTTACCAACCTGCAGGCCGTGCCACTGATGCTGCTGGATGAACAGTTCGGCGATTTCCCCATCATCATGGGCAGCATCGACCCCTGCTTCTCGTGCACGGATCGTGTGGCGGTGGTTGATCTGCAAACCGGCAAATCCAGCTCGATCTCCAAGGCGGAACTGGACGTCATGTCGAGAAAACGCCTGCAGGGAAATCAACTTCAACAGGTGCAAAAATGAGCCAATTTACTGAGATCGCCATCGGCATTGCGCAGGTCTTCGGCAATCTGCTGCTGTTCCTAGTGATTGCCCCCTTTCTGGACGGCGTCGTGCGCCGGGTCATGGCTCGCGTGCAAAGCCGCCAGGGGCCGCCGCTCGCGCAGTCCTACTACGATGTGCTGAAACTGCTGGGCAAGGAAAACATCGACTCTGCCGGCATCCTCCCGTTCAGACTCGCCCCGCTGGTGGCGTTCGCGTCCATCCTGTGCGTGATTGCCATCCTGCCGGTCGCCGGCCGTGCGACGGCGCTGACGCCCTATGCCGACGCCATCTCGCTGGTCTATCTGCTCACGCTAGGCGGCGTGGCCGTGCTGCTGGGCGCGTTTGCCAGCAAGAACATCTACGCACTGATCGGCGCCAGCCGTGAAATGACGACGATGATCATGGTTGAGCCGATCCTTTTCATGGTGCTGCTGCTGGGTGTACTGAAAACCGGCAGTCTCGACCTCACCGCCGTCATCTACGGCACGCCGATGGCGGCGTTTGGTGTGCCCGGGGTGGTAATGATCGCGGTCAGCCTCTTCGGCCTGCAGGCCTTTGTTGCCCGCCAGCCGTTCGATATCGCCGAGGCCGAACAGGAACTGCTGGGTGGGCCCTTCATCGAGTACAGCGGCCCGAACTACGCGCTCTTCAAGTACTACATGATGCTCAAGCAGATGTTTTACGCCTATCTGCCGATCGCCATGTTCGTACCGCTGCTGGGGTCCGGTTTCTATCTGGTCGATCTGGCGCTGCAGATGGTGCTGACGGTAGTCGTGTTCCTGCTGATCGGGCTCTTGTCCGCCACGCATCCGCGCTACCGCATTGACCAGGCCATCCGTTATTTCGGCGTTCTTTTCGTCATCGCACTGGCCGCCATCGGCGCTGCCGTGATTTTCTGACCCGGCAAAGGAGAAAGCCATGTGGATTACCAGCAAAATCAAGCAGCTCCTGATGGTGATGAAGCCGGGTGTGGTCACGCTCGATTACCCGAACGAGCGCCCGCCCGTGCCCGCCAACCTGCGCGGCCAGCCGGTATTTGATCACCAGAAATGCATAGGCTGTGGCGGCTGTTCGGATCACTGTCCGGCGCGCTGCATTCTGGTGCGCGACGTGTGCCAGGAATTGCGCGTGATGCTGTATGACGGCTCGCGCTGTACCTATTGCGGTCGTTGCGCCGACATCTGCCCGGAAAAAGCGATCACAATGAGCAACAGCTTCGAGATTGCCTGCGACCAGAAGGAAGACATCACCACGCGCATGGAGCTCTTCATGATGACCTGCCAGCGCTGCGGGCGCTGCTACGAGATGGAAAAGACCAACGCCATCGACCGCATCAACCTGAAGGGCTTCCGCTACGACAACCTGGAACAGCGCGCACTGGTTCGCAAGACCAGCGAAACCTTCGATCCCGCGCTGCTGAAGGAATCCGACAACTACCAGCGCCCGAGCGACAAGGAGTAAATCATGTTGAAAAATCTCTGCAAACGCATGTTCGGGAAATCAATCTGGGTTTATCACTGCAACACCGGCGCGTGCAACGGCTGTGACATCGAAATCCTGAACATCCTCACGCCGTTCTACGACGTCGAGCGCTTCGGCATCAAGCTGGTGGCCTCGCCGCGGCACGCCGATGCCATGCTGATTTCCGGCGCGGTCACCCGCCCGACACTGCCGCTGGTCAAGCGCGCCTACGAGGCGATTCCGAACCCGAAACTGGTGTTCGCCATCGGCTCGTGCGCCACCGGTGGCGGCGCGTGGTTTGATACTTACAACGTCACCGGCGGTGCCGATAAAGTGTTGCCGGTGAATTATTACATCCCCGGCTGCCCGCCCCGTCCCGAGGCGATTCTGTATGGCGTGGCGCTGGCACTCGGCCTCGTCGACAAGCAGGCCGCGCCGGTGGAACTCAAGCAGATGGAATTCCCCATCGACATGTACGAGCGCAACGAAGCCTGGGAAAAGCGCAACGTCATTTACGAACTGCTGAAGTAAGACGGGGCCTGGACCATGACCAAGAAAATCCTGCTGATCGACAACGACGCGGCGCTGTGCGAACAGCTCGCGGCCCAACTCGCCGGGCACGGCTTTGACGTGAAATGCGCGAATTCGGCGGTAGCCGGCCGCAAGCTGGCGCTGGCAGAAAAGCCCGACGCCATCGTAACGGAAGCCATGCTGGAGACCGACACCGCCGGCTTCGAGCTGGTCTACCAGATCCGCGACGAGCGCCCGGATTCACGCTACCGCGAGATCCGCCACACGCCCATCCTGCTGCTCACCGGCATCGACCAGAATACCCACTTCCGCTTTTCACTGAATGAAAAGCAGAGCTACCTGCCACCGATTGCCGGCATGCTGAGCAAACCGGTGCAGCTGGATACGCTGCTGGACAAGTTGCAGGAAATGGTGGGGTAAAACGAATCAGGCCGGCGCAAGCCGGCCTGTTACTTTGCAGATTTTCCGATATATACACGGCAACCCATATAGCCACGGCCATTTACACAGAAAGGCTGCAGAGCAATACCCGAAAGAAGCACCTGATTATGTCTCTATTTCAGAAGCTTTTTCGTCATGCCCGCGAAGACGGGCATCCAGAGCAAAGCTTGATTTCACACCGTCATCTGGATTCCCGCGTACGCGGGAATAACGATTATGAAGCAGAGACATCATCAGGCAGAATCAAGTCTTTCTGGTTTGAGTGAAGCGAAGCCCAACGCTCAAGAGATGCCATATTGGACTTCGCACTCGCTCAACCCATGCCACGCAGTCGAGCTCCTGAATACCCTCAGCAAATCCGCGGCAGCTGCTCGCCGTTGATCCAGTCAACCATGCGGCGCCCACCGAACACCGTTTCCATCTGCACGAAGGCATTCGTGTCCGCGATCACCTCGCCGATGATGGCCGCGTCGGCGCCCAAAGGATGCGCGCGCATCGTGGCCAGCAGGTTTTCGGCATCCTCCGCCGCGCAATAAGCCACCAGCTTGCCCTCGTTCGCCACGTACAGCGGATCCAGCCCGAGCAGCTCGCACGCAGCAGCAACCTGGCTGCGCACCGGAATCGCCTTTTCATGAATGACCATGCCATGGCCGCTGGCCTGGGCGAATTCGTTGAGCACCGCGGCCAGGCCACCGCGGGTCGGGTCGCGAAGTGCATGAATATTTGGAACCGTATCCAGCATCGCCGCCACCAGGCCATTCAATGCCGCCGTGTCGGACTGGATCGTGGTCTCGAAGGTGAGATTTTCGCGTTGCGACATGATCGCCACGCCGTGATCGCCCAGCATACCCGACACCAGTATCTTGTCACCTGCTTTGATATTTGAAGGCTTCAGATCAATACCCTCTGTAACCAAGCCAATGCCGGTGGTGGTGATGAATACCCCGTCGCCCTTGCCGGCCTCCACCACCTTGGTGTCGCCGGTGACGATCGGCACGCCCGCCTCGCGCGCGGCCTGCGCCATGGATTGCACGATGCGCAGCAAATCAGCCAGCGGAAAGCCTTCCTCCAGAATAAAGGCGGCTGACAGATACAGCGGCTTCGCCCCCATCATCGCCACATCGTTGATCGTGCCGTGCACCGAGAGACAGCCGATGTCGCCACCGGCAAAAAACAGCGGCGAGACGACGTGCGAATCGGTCGCCATTACCATGCGGCCCGCCCCCACCGGCAGCGCAAAACACGCGCCATCGCCCTGCTCGGCAAGGATGGGGTTAGTGAAGTGGCGGGCGAACAGCTCGTCGATCAGCTGCGCCATCGCCCGGCCGCCGCTGCCGTGGCTCATGTCGACGCGGCCGTTTTTCAGATCAAGGGGGCGGGTGTAGGTTTTCATGATGGGCCTGCTGGTTTTATTGTTGTAGGGCGTATTCGCCGCGAAGCGGCAATACGCCGGAGGGTTGTAATACGGCGCAATGCCTGCGGCGATTGCACTCTACTTACTACTTGGCACCGTGCATGAGAAAAGTTGCCGCAATTGTGTTGGGTTTCCCGGACGCTGGACCCTACCTACCGTGCTCTTTTCGAAGCTCCACAAATTCATCATCACTGACTTCCTTCTCAGGATAATCAGCACGATCCTCAACACTTAGAGGAATCACACTTACAACTTTGTGCATATATCCCACATTCATGCAATTTGGCAAATAAACAAGCTTAATAAATGGGGCATCTTCCCAATCCTTCCTAATATAAGACTCACCAGGAGAAGGAAGCACCCATGGAAGCGCATTGAAAGATGAAAATTGATTATCAATCACGCCCTCAAGACTGCGAATTGCATCTAATGAAAGTTGACGATCATTGAAATCAACTTCTTCATTAAAATGAATTGCGAAATTTCTCCGATCATTAAGCTCACAAAATAATCGCCTAGCCTCCGGCGTCAACACCCCCCAATCATTTAGAGCATCAATCGCTTGCGGCCAATAATCGAAGGACTCCTTCCGATAAATTTTCTTGTAATTATCGTGACCACAATAGGAATGGCGAAGACCTTTCATTAAGTGATTTAAAATTCTCTCACCAAGCGCACAAGCACCAGTCAAAGCAGGGTAATACTGCCCATGAATAAATGCACTCCTAATTTGAGACAAAAATTTATTATGAAATGAAACAACAGAAAACGGCTTAACCCCTACATCCACAAAATCCTTGAATTTTCTATCGAAAAACTCATCACCATACTGCTTCATTAGTCTAGTGATCATTCCTGCTTCACTTGGATATTCAGAACCTTCAAAAGCCACCCTCCAGTCATCGCGGAATGGCTTCAATAAAATAGCACGACTATCAAAGTCAAAACAGAAAATACGATATCGCTTCATAATCGATAAAAATCCAAAACACATAAAAAATCAGCAATTAGCAAATAGGCACGAATAACCCAGAATATTCGCACGAATATTATTTTTCATCCCTGCAATTACGCTTCATCAACCGGCGCAACAACCTCAACCCTGAACCGCCCATACGTATAGTGCGCCGCGCATGCGCCTTCCGACGATACCATGCACGCGCCGAGCGGGTGATCGGGCGTACAGACCGTGCCGAACACCTTGCAATCCGCCGGGCGCTTGTGGCCACGCAGGATCGCGGCGCATTCGCAGGCCTTGTGGTCGGGCACTTGCGCGTAGCCAACCTGATAACGCACTTCGGCGTCGAACCGGGCGAATTCAGAACGGATTTTCAGCGCGCTGAGTGGCACTTCGCCCAAGCCGCGCCAATCGAAGGTTTCGCGCAATTCGAAGACCTGTTCGCACAGGCCCTGCGCCTTGCGGTTGCCCTCGCGCGTGACTGCGCGGGTGAATTCGTTTTCGACTTCCGCACGGCCGTCGTTGATCTGGCGAATCAGCATCAGGATGGCCTGCATGACGTCGAGCGGCTCGAAGCCGGCGATGACGACGGGTCGTTGATACCGTGCGACAAAGCCTTCGTACTGGCCAGAGCCGATCACGGTGCTGACGTGCGCGGGACCGACGAAGCCGTCAATGGCGACTGCTGCGGGATCGTTCTGGCTTTCCATGATGTGCACCATCGCCGCCGGCGTCAGCACGTGGTTGCACAGCACGCTGAAGTTAGAAAGCTGCAGGCGCTGCGCCTGCAGGATGATCGCGGCGGTGGGGGGCGTGGTGGTCTCAAAACCAATGGCGAAGAACACGACCTCGCGCTGCGGGTTGTCCTGCGCGATGCGCAGCGCGTCGTCACAGGAATACACCATGCGAATGTCGGCGCCCTGCGCCTTGGCCTTCAACAGCGACAGCCCGTTGCTGGCCGGCACGCGCAGCGTGTCGGCATAGGTGCAGAGAATCACGTCGTGCTGCGTCGCCAGTGCAATCGCGCTGTCGATGCGGCCGATCGGCAGCACGCACACCGGACAGCCGGGGCCGTGGATCAGCCGCACGTTACTGGGCAGCAAATCCTGCAGGCCATAGCGTGAAATGGCGTGGGTGTGGCCGCCGCAGAACTCCATCAGCCGGTATTCGCGCGCGGGGTTCACAGCCGCGGCAATCGCTTTCGCCAGCCCGCGGGCCAGCTCGCCATCACGAAATTCGTCGATGTATTTCATGCGATTCTCACTGGTAAGGGGCTGGGTTGGCGGGGTCGATCTTTGCCATCTGCGCGAACAGCGCGAGTGTTTCCTCGGCCTCGACCGGATCGAGCTTGCCGATGGCAAAGCCGACGTGGACGATCAGGTAATCGCCGACGGCGACCTCCTCGACCAGCGCGATGGAAACGTCCTTGTGAACGCCGCCCAGTTCGATACGCGCCCGGTCGCCGTCAAGCAGCTCGGTGACACGCGCGGGGATTGCCAGGCACATGGGGTGTTCCTCTTTATAAATGGTGCTCGTTGCCAGTTGGCAATGGGCTAGGTGTCGGGTTTGCAGCGCCTGCGGCGCGGTGTTTGCATGCCGGGGGTGCCCGGCGGCACGTCAGGGGGCTTGTCTTGCCAAGCCCCCCGACACCCCCAAGGCGCGCCCGCTCCGTCGCCCGCCTGCGGCGGGTCCCCTGCGATGCTCGTTGCATCCAGCGGCGTGCCGCAACTCGCCCCTACGGGGCTCAAACACTCGTCACGCCGAAATCCTGGCTGCAACTCTGCTTCTCGGCGACTGCGAGGGCATTGGCGTGCCAACCACCAGTCGTGACTTGGCAACGATTGAGACATACAAACGTCCGTTAGTACGGAATCGCCCTGAAAGCCGCCGAGAAGCGCAGGTTTTCCGGGATCAGGCGCGGGACGTGTTTGAGGCTCGCAGGGCCGAGTTGTCCCGCGCCCCCGGAAAAGCGAGCATCGCAGGGTAGCCCGAAGGGCCGGCTGACCGGGCTCGCCTTTCTTTGGATACTTTCTTTGGCGAAGCAAAGAAAGTATCCCGTCCGCCGGGCGGAACCGGCATGTAAAACCCCGCGCCGCAGGCGCTATAAACCCTTCCGCCTGAGTAAAGACTGCGCCAGTCATCGCATGCTCCTCTGCGCCACCCACGCCTGCCCCAGCGCCAGCCCCCCATCGCCACACGGCACGGCCTGGCTGGTGAAAAAACGCAAGCCGCGAGCCAGCAGCTTCTCCCGCACGCCACGCAACAGGATCGCGTTGAGGAAACAGCCACCGCCACCGGCCACCGTGCGGATGCCGGTACGTTCGGCTGCCTCTGCCACCCAGTCCGCCAGCGCATCGAGCAGCACAGAATGAAACAGCGCCGCGCCGTGTGCCGGATCGGGGCTATCAGCCAGCACCGCCAGCAGCGGCAGCAGATCCAGCACGCCGTCAGTAATGCGGTACAGGCCAGACACGGTCGCACACACGCCATGCCGCGCGGCCAGCCCTTCCAGCTGCATGGCGGCCTGCGCTTCGAAACTCATCACCGGAGCAACACCCAGCAGCCCGGCGGCGGCATCGAAATAGCGGCCCATGCTGCTGGTGGCCGGCTGCGGGCGGCTCAAAAGCTGATTCAAAAGGCTGGCGGCAGGCTGCGCGGCAAAGCGGCTGGCGATCTCGTCGCCACGCCCAAGTTCCACCAGCACGCTGGCGGCCATCCGCCACGGCTCGCGCGCGGCCTTGTCACCGCCGGGCATGGGCAGCGTGCGCAAATGCCCCAGACGCTGATACTGCGAACCATCGACCAGCAGCAGCTCGCCGCCCCAGGCGGTGCCATCGTCTCCTAAACCGACGCCATCGAGCGCCAGCCCCAGCACCGGTTCGTCGAGCTGATGCTCGGCCAGCACCGCCGCGATGTGCGCGTGATGGTGCTGCACCGCGATGCACGGAATCTGCCATTGATCGGCCAGCTGCAGCGCCAGCTGGCTGCTGTAGAAATCGGGGTGTTTGTCGTGCGCGATGCATTCCGGTTTCACTTGCAGCAGGTGCAGCAGGTGAGTGCTGGCATCCTGCAGCGCCGTGCAGTTGGCGACGCGGTCGAGGTCGCCGAGGTATTGCGACAGATAGGCCTGACTTCCTCTGGTCACGCACAGCGTGTTCTTGAAAAAACCGCCCAGCGCCAGCACTGGCGGCAAAGCATGCGCCAGCGGCACCGCTTGCGGGGTATAGCCACGCGCCCTTCGGATGAATTGGGCTGCATCGTCATACCCGACTCGCAACACACTATCGTCGCAGCGAATCACGATATCGCGGTCGTGCATGAGGAAGGCATCGGCAATGCCGGCCAGCTGCACCAGCGCTTCCGCGTTGCCGGTCACCAGCGGCTCGCCCCTGGCATTGGCGCTGGTCATCACCAGCAACAAATCCTGCGGCTCTGCCAGCCAGTCCGTGCCCGCAGGGCAGCCGGCGGCCTCATGAAACAGCAGAAAATGAATTGGGGTATAGGGCAGCAATACGCCGATTTCAGCAAGCCCCGGCGCGATACCCGGCAAGGCATGCTCAGTCTGCGCGGCTTTTGGCAACAACACGATCGGCCGCGCCGCCGATTCGAGCCAGCGCTGCGCGCCCTCGTGCAGCTGCGCGATGCCGGCGAGCGAGGCGGCATTCGCCGCCATCACCGCCAGCGGTTTTTCCTCGCGGTGCTTGCGTTCCCGCAGGCGGGCAACCGCGTCGGCGTTGCGCGCATCGCACACCAGATGAAAACCACCCAGGCCCTTGATGGCGACGATCTGCCCGGCCTGCAACAACGCCAGCGTCTCGGCAATCGCATCGCCGCCGATTTCGGCACCATTGGCGTCGTGCAGCTGCAGCGCAGGGCCGCAATCCGGGCAGGCGTTCGGCTCGGCGTGAAAGCGCCGGTGCAGCGGATTACGGTACTCCATCAGGCACGGCGCGCACTGGGCAAACGCCGCCATGCTGGTCGAAGCACGGTCATAAGGCAGGTGTCTGACCAGCGTGTAGCGCGGGCCGCAGT
Organism: Chitinilyticum aquatile DSM 21506; assembly: GCF_000430805.1. Taxonomy (GTDB): domain Bacteria; phylum Pseudomonadota; class Gammaproteobacteria; order Burkholderiales; family Chitinibacteraceae; genus Chitinilyticum; species Chitinilyticum aquatile. The sequence goes on from NZ_AUMS01000001.1 coordinate 383,857, forward strand.
CGGTGCAGTTGATAAAGGCATAGCGGTAGCGACGGTTGGCCGGGTCGAACAGTTCAGACAGGCAGGCCGGGCAGACCGCGGAATCCGCACCGATGCTCGCGCTGACGACGGATGCAGCCGTCGCGTCGCTATCGAGAATTTCAAACCCCCAATGCGGCTCGCCTGCTGCCACCATGACCATTTCACAGGCGTCGATGCGCGCCAGCGGCGGTGCCTCGTCCTGCAAGCGCCGGGCAAAGTCCTGCAGGCAGGCCGGATCTCCGTCGATTTCCAGCGTTACGCCCTGCCCGTCGTTGCGCACCCAGCCGGCCACACCCAGCTCGTGCGCCAGCCGATACACAAAAGGCCGAAAGCCAACGCCCTGCACAATGCCACGAACGGTGAGGCGCAGGCGCTGGCGATCCATCTCAGCCCCGCTGCGCTTTGGCACAGCCGGCAGCAAGCCAGGCCAGCCAGTCGTCAAAGCCCTCGCCGCTGCGGGTCGAGAGGCGAATCACCTCCAGCCCCGGGCGCACCTGCCGCGCCATGCGGATGGCGGCATCCACATCAAAATCCAGATAGGGCAGCAGATCGATCTTGCTCAGAATCAGCAGGTCGGCAGCTCGGAACATGTCGGGGTATTTCAGTGGCTTGTCTTCGCCCTCGGTCACCGACAGGATGGCGACCTTGTGCGCCTCGCCCAGATCGAACGCCGCCGGGCAGACCAGATTGCCGACGTTTTCGATCAGCAGCAGGCTGTTGTCCTGCAGCGCATGCTCGGCCCGCAGCGTCGCCAGGGCACCGGCGACCATGTGCGCGTCCAGATGACAGCCCTTGCCCGTATTGATCTGCACCGCCGGCGCGCCGGTGGCGCGGATGCGCTCGGCGTCGTTCGCCGTTTGCTGGTCGCCCTCGACCACCGCCACCGGTGTTTGCCGCGCCCAGCGCTGGATGGTTTCGACCAGCAGCGTGGTTTTGCCCGAGCCAGGGCTGGACACCAGATTCAGCGCGAAAATCCCCTGCTGCGCCAGTTGCCGGCGGTTGACCTCGGCGAGTGCGTCATTGCTGGCGAGGATGTCGTGTTCGAGGCGCAGCGTGCGCTCTGGATCGACTTCAGGTGCATGCACCGCGCCCAGCGGCGCTGCTTCAGCTGCGTGCGCCGCGCCCTGCTCCAGCCGTCGGTAGGCGCCCAGCGGCCCGCTGGCGTGGCGTTTCCTGACCGGCGCAATGCCGTTGATTGTCGTTTCACCGTGACCGCAACCGCAAGTGGTACACATGCTCTGCTCCTTGTGTCTGCCGGCACCCTGTCCGGCAAAGACCAATATCCGGGTATATGCCCAAGGCCATTTATTTTAAAGGGCTAAAGCTGTATACCCATTAGATCACATCACCGCAATATCCAGCACCTGCATTTCATCACCGGCTGTCACCCGCAAGTCGAAGCCGCCGCACTGCGGGCAGGGAAAACCGATGCGCTCCAGTGCCACATCCTGCTTGCAGTCGATGCAGAAGGCCTGGCCCGGCGTGCGCTCCACCAGAAACTCGGCGCCGTCCAGCAGCGTCTGCCTTGCAGCCAGCTCGCAGCAGAATTGCAGCGTGTCAGGATCGACATGGGCGAATGCCCCCACGGCCAGCCGGACTCGCGTGACTCTTGCAGCGGCCGCATTGCGGGCGGCCGTTTCCGCGATGCGGATCACATTTTCGGCAAGGCTGAGCTCGTGCATGGTTTTGCTCCGGCTAAAGCGGCGATCGGGACGACTGCTTACACGCTAGCAGCAATTTGCCGGCATGCGCTTGAGGCAAATCAGGGTACTCACTGTAGTTTGATTCTGGCCAGACTGCATGCAGTCAAACGGGACGATGCGCCTGCGCACTTTGAAGCTGATCACAATGGCAGCAGCGACAAGCCTTCAGCAGACATGAAATGTGTGCAAAGCTGGCTGCGCTCTCTGATCAGCCCCCGTCTTCCGTGCCCTGCCCGACTGCGGGCTCGCGCAGCACCTTCCATGCCATCGCGCCCAGCAGCAGTACGGCCAGCAGCAGGCTGCCCCACAGGCCGGCCTTGCGCCAGCGGTCACTGTCTGGCGGAATCGCACTGGCTGCCGTCGAACTGGCCGCTGCCGGCAAGGGGGCGGCAAGGCTGGCGGAGGCAAGCTGCACCGCCTTGCCATCGAATAGCGCGTCCAGTGTCTGCGGCGCAGCACCAGGCGTTTCACGCCCGCAGGCCAGCAGGAAAGGTGCTTGCCCACGGGCAATGAAGGTGAGCTGTTCAGTTGGCCAGGCAGCCCGCAGCTCGGGCATGCCCTGCCCCAGCCCGCCCTGCTGCGTGTCGACAAGTAGCCGCCAGTAACGCCAGGGCACGCTGCCAAAGCCCTGCAGCGCTACGGATGCCTGCCCGAGCTGGCTCAGCCTGCTGCTGGCAATGGCCTGCCAGGGCATGCTCTCCGACTCGCGGCTGTACCACTGCGCGCCAGCCACCGTATTGGCTTGCGGCAGGCGGATGTCCAGTCGCTCGAAGGGGGCGCGCAAGCCGAGATCGAACAGGTATTCACCGGGCGACGGCCCCGGCCTGGCGCGCTGCCAGCCTGTCCAGTTCAGTGCTGCGGGCGCATCACCGCGCTCACGCCAGCGCAAGGTAGCCGCTTGCAGCCGGAAAGGCTTGTCCAGCCAGTCCAGCCGCAGATAGCGGGCGTGCTGGCCGTCCAGATTCACCGTTGTCTGGCCGGGGCCGCTGGCAAGCTTCAGCAATTCCTGCTGACCACCTGTGCGCCAGACCTGCAGGTCGTCGCTCAGCAGCCACTGCACGCGACCACGGTAATTGGCATCAGCAAGCTGCAGAGTGAGTGTCTGCCATTGGCCGGACGGAATCTGGCTGGCATCCAGCAGCAAGCCAACCGGCTTCTCGGAAACGGTTTTTTGCAGCAGCAAGCGGCCGTCAGCATCCTGTGTCACCTGCTCGGCAGCCAGCGCCGGCACCGCGAAAAATGGAAGTACTTGCTGGTTTTCGCGGTCATTGGCGGACGGCCTGACGACATCTACCGCAAATGGCACAGGTTCGCCAGCGGCATTGAAGACGCGCAGGTCACGCAAACCTTCCTGACGGCTGAAGTCATAGACACTGGCCGGAATGGTGACACGGTACGCCGGCGCCTCGCCCTGCAGCACAATAGGCTGGCGCAGCGCATAGCCGTCGGGCGTGTCTCTGGCTGCTGCGGCTTGCTGCGCCGGAGCAGCCAATACGGCCAGCGGTACCAGCCAGGCCAGGACAACCAGCAAGTTACGCATTGATCTGCTCCTCGCCTTCCGGTGCTTTTCGGGCTGGCGGCAACGGTGCCAGATAGCCGATCAGCAGCAGCAGTACGCCCACGCCGATAAAGCTGATGATGCGGGCAATGCCGGCAACCTTGGAAAGGTCGAACATGAAGAGTTTGGCGACGACCAGCACCAGCAGCAAGCCGCCGGCAATCCAGATCGCGCGGTCGCGCCGTCTGGTAGACAGCACCATCAATACCAGCGCCAGCAGGGTCCAGAACAGGGACAGAGCGGTCTGGACGGTCATCGATTGCATCAGCTCATGCCAGACATACGGTACTCCCGTCCAGTGATGAATGGTACGCAGCAGCACGGCATTCAGCCAGACAAAACCGGTGAGTCCGAAAACCACGCGCAAGGCATTTTCAGAGAGCAACGGAACTCCCTGCCGACGCTGCATCAGCCAGAACCATGCTCCCAGCAGCGCAAGAATGAAAGCCTGCAGCAGATCTAGCGGGTTCAGAAGCGGTACCACCGCCATGCGCCCGCCGGAATCCGCCACATTGGCATGGAAAGTCCACAGCCAGAGCACCAGCAGCAAACCGCCCGCAACCGGCAGGAGTCGCAACTCGCGCCCGCGCCACGCCAGCCACATGCCGAAAGCAGCAGCTAGTGCCCACAGCAGGACAAAGAGCTGCTGCACACCCAGCGAGCGGGCGATACCCAGCAGGGAATATTCCACCTGCCAGCCGCCATGCGCCGCGCGCAGCAGCGCGGCGTTGAGCAGCAGGAACACCGCCGCGCAGCCACCGTACAGCAGCCAGTCCGGCTTGCTGGGCAGCGCCTCGCCGCGCGTGCGGCGCTGCTGCCACCAGAGATAAACCGCGCCAATGGCGGCGAGCTGTGCCAGCTCCAGCAGATTGAAGAAGGGAATATAGCTGAACGACAGCAGCTGGCCATCGCTGAGGTTCGCCAGCAGGGCCCAGACTGCCATCATCGCCAGCACGGCAGCAGAAACCTGTTGCACGACCAGGCGTGCCGCTTCGTTGCGCAAGCGGCCGGGCAGCAGTACCACGACCGCCGACCAGAACAGCACCAGCACGGCCTGCACCTTCAGCGAAATCAGCAGCGTGTCCAGGCCATAATCCAGGCCATCCCAGTGATGGAACAGGCGCAGGATATCGCTGCTCAGCCAGGGCAAGAGACTGGCGCACAGCAGCCAGGCCGGCAGTTGCGCCGGCACAGTCCAGAGTTGCTCACGCCCCAGCATGCGCAACCAGACCAGCACGGACAGCAGCGTCAGCCCCACGGCGACATCAAGCGGATTGAGGACGGGAAGATAAGCCAGCGGCGCAGGATCACCATTGCTGGTGAGTGCAAAAGCGAACCACAGCGCCTGTGCCAGCAGCAGCGGCAAGGGGGCAAGCAGCAGATAGGCATTGCGATGCAGTTGCACCGGCCAGGCCCATCTCGGAGCCAGCAATGATACAAGCAGCAGTATCAGGCCACAACCCAATGGGATTGATGTATAGAGCCAGATACCCTCAGGAATGTACTGCAGCAATTGCCAGCCGGCTTCCCGCACCAGCAAGGCGCTCAGGCTCCAGACCAGCAGCAGATGCAACGCCGCGCCGCCCTGCAGACCATTCTCGTGGCGCCTGAGCACCAGCCAACCAGCCGCATATGCCAGCGGCAGCACCAGCCAGCCCCAGTGAGCAAACGGATGCGCTGGCACACTCAGCAGGTAGAAGGCCCAGGCGGCCAGCACCACAGGCAGGGCCAGTGCAGGCCAGCGCAGGTCTTCCCAGACAAGCCGCCTTGCGAGTGCGCCAGCCATGACCAGGCTCAGCGTGGTAAAGAGGAGGTAGAGCGACGACAGGCTGGCAGGCCCGGCAAGGCGATGAATTTCATACAGGCCGGCGGCAAACCACCAGATGCCACCCAGCGCGGCAAAGCACATGGCGAGCGGCCGGCACGCAGCCAGCCATTGGCACGCGGCATCGCGCTGCAACAGGAAGCCGGTCGAGAGCGCCGACAGGGCCAGCAGCAGGAAAGCCATGCAGGCACCATTGAAAAACGCGACGGCATCGCCAGCGGCCGGTGTCCAGTGCATCGCCACGGCGCCCGCCGCCAGCAGCTGCAACACCAGTGCGAACCCGAGAGCCAGCTTGCGCTGCTGGCGCAGGCTGATCCAGACGATGGCAGCCCCTTCCACCGCCCACATCGCTGCCGTAGTCTGGCCGTCAAAGGCCAGCGGAATGGCGAGAGTCGCAAAAATCACTCCCAATGCGAGAAAGGATTCGGCCAGCAGATTCAGGCGCAGCCGGTATGTGCGCTTCAGCCAGAACGTCAGTGCCAGATACAAAGCGCCGAGCACGACCGCGCCCCACGCCAGGCCGAAGGGTACACCCTGCATCAGTTTCGCCAGCAGACCAAAGCCCACCAGCGGCGTACCGAATACCAGCGTGCCATCGACATAGTCACGCACCTTCAGCTCGCGGTGCAGGGCATACAGGATGGCAATCACCAGATAGAAGGCGAAGAATAGTGCGAGGAAAGGCAGCGTAGATGCACGCAGTGCAGGCTCGTATTTCAGCACGCCCCACAGGGTGGCGACGCCGAAGGTAAACGCAAAGCCCAGCACATTGAGCGGACGCCATGACTTGAACCACGCCATGCCGAAAATGCCGGCATTCAGCAGCGCGTAATAGCTGAACAGCGTCACGTGGCTGCCACCGCCCGTGCTGGTCAGCAAAGGCGCAAGGAAACCGCCGGTAATCCCCATCACGGCGAGTGAGCGGGCATCCTGCCGGATGGCCAGCAAGGCAGACAGCACGGCAAGGATGACCAGAAAGGCCAGTACCACCCCGGCCGGCAGCAGGTTGAAGAGCTTTAGCGTCACAAAGGCGGTGATGTAGAGCATGCCCACCCCGCCCCCTTGCAGGATCAGCCCGTAGCCACGCCGCTTCTCGCGCAGCCGCCAGCCGGTCACGAGCAGGCCGCATGCCCCCAGCGCCACGCCGGCCAGCCGCAGTTCGATCGGCAGCAGATTGCTGTCGGCGGCATATTTCAGCAGGAAAGCCACGCCGAAGAAGAGGATCAGAATCCCGACCCGCACCACGGTATTGCCACCCAGCAGCCAGTCACGGGCATAGTTCCAGGCTTTCTGGAAAAGATCGGGCCCCTCGGGAATCTGCTCTTGCGGCACTTCCGGTACGAACGCCGGAGCAGACTCTGACCGCAGTGGCTGGATGGCTTCCGCCACAGCGTCCTGCGCGGCTTCCGGAGTGCCGGCGCGGTCTGTCACCGTGACAGGCTCCGCGCGGGCCGGGGTCGATGCATCACCTGGCGCACTCGCAGGCAGCTCCTGCATCACAGGCTGCGTTTCGGTCACCGGCAATAGCTGCATTTCAGCTGGCTGAGCCAATTCGAGCGCTGCGGGCTGCGTGTTTGCTGGCACTGCGGCTGGCAAATCGGGCAAGGGCGGCAATTCAATTGCGGCTGCTTGCCGTTGCTCTGGCTCGGCAGCCGCTGCAACGGGGGCAACAGGCAAGGCAGCCGGCGCAATGTCAAGCGGTGGCAATGTCAGCTCTGCCGCAGCAGCGACGGGGCGTTCATCAAGCCGCTGCCGCAGCAGCGCCACCTCATCCTCGAGCTGCGCGACCCGCTGGGCCAGTGCATCGAATTTGGTCATGCCCGCTGCGGATGGCGCAGCCGGGCGGTGTACCTCACGAGCCCTCGCAGTCGATTCCGGCATGGCCGGGCCGCCTTGCGGCGCTGCGCCCTCTTTCTGCCCGTCGTCCTTAGCAGCAGGCCACAGAAACAGGCTGACCACATAGGCGCAGAACGCCAGTGCCAGCCCGCCCCCCACACCCGAACTGAGCGCCCCGACCACGAACATGATTACTGCAAGCAACAAGCCGCGCATACCATTCACCAGCAACAACAATCGGCAGAGTGTAACGATCTTCGTCAGATCAACCAACGCAAAAAGAAATCTGATGTAAGGATGGCCACATGAATATCAGTATTTGATTGTCGAACACACAGGGCAAAGCAGCATGCCACCCTGCCCGGCCAGCGTTGACAGGCTGCAATACCCTGCACAGTACCAGGCCCTAACCATTTCATGCAGCAGACCACAAGCCCATACATAAGGCAGTGCCCTGCAGCAACGCTGAACAAGCGGTACTGCTAACAAGACAGCAATTAAGATCAAATAACGTCTGTTCTGTTAGGGCCTAATGTGCACACTCGGGGTTCTCGGCATTAAGCTGTCACCTGGGAGGCAAGCTCCCGTTTTCTGATAATCACTGCACGGATACCAGATATGCCATCTCCACGCCATTTCATCCGGTTCTGTCTCGGACTTGCCATCCTGCTGCTGGGGATCGCCCACGCAAGTCCATTGCCACGCGCAACGCCAGAAAGTGCAGGACTGGATTCGGCAAAACTGAGCAGCATGCTCGACTACCTGCGCACACAAGGATTTGAAACCGAAAGCGTGCTCCTGGCCCGACATGGCAAACTGGTGCTGGATGCCTATTACGCACCGTTTCGGCCGGGAATGCCACATCAGGTGAATTCGGTGGCCAAGAGCGTCACCGCCACCCTCGTCGGGCAAGCCATCAGCGATGGCCGGCTGAACCTCACCGATACGGTTGGTGAAATTCTGCCCCAGTACCGCGATTTGCCGGCAGCCAAGATCACCGTTGAAGAACTGCTGCAGATGAAATCCGGCATGATCTGGAATGACTTTGTCGGTCGTGATCGTTCATCCAGCTGGGAAAAAATCATGCAGCATGAGGACTGGATTGGCGAATTCCTGCGCCAGCCCATTGACCCCGAACAGATCGGAACCTTCAACTACAACAGTGTCGGTTCAGCACTCCTGGCGGCGATGACCGAAAAAGCGGTGGGACGCCCATTGCTGGAGTATGCGCAGGAAAGGCTGTTTGGCCCTTTGGGAATCGACAACTTCCGCTGGCTTACTACAACGGGTGGGCAGATTAACGGTGGCCGCGGGCTATACATCACCCCTGCAGACATGCTGCGTTTTGGCGAGCTGTTCCGGCAAAACGGTCAATGGCAGGGACAAGAGATTGTTCCTGCGGCATGGGCAAGCGCAGCAACCCAACCTGTCCTGCCGGTTCAGGCCAATACGGAAAACCCGTATTACTACGGCTACCACTGGTGGGTGTTCAAGGATCGCCAGTGGTTTGCAGCCAGAGGCTGGGGTGGGCAATACATCGTCGTATATCCCGCCGAAGACATGACGCTGGTTGTAACATCGCGCCGGCCTGATGGTGAACGGAATTCGACCGAAATCGATTTTACCGCCCTGCGCGAATATTTCATCACACCCGCCACCAGCAGCCTGCCAGCCAATCCCGCTGCCTTCGCCAAATTGCAGGCCAAGGCAGCCAATTGGGGCGAAACAATCGCCGTGAAAAACCAGCGCTCGCCACTGGAAAAGCGACTCAACGGACGAACCATTGAAATTGGCAGTGACTTCTGGTTTTCCCGTCTGGAAATGAAATTTAAAGGCAATGAGCTCATGCTCGGGGTAACAACCCGGGATGTGGGCAATCGGCCCTTGTACCAGCAGAGCGAACCAACCTGGCAACAGGTCGCGGGCCTGGACGGGCAATGGCGCGACACACCTCGACCGCCGGTAAAAAACCAGATCGTGCAAAGCGGCCCGGAATCACTGATCAGCTCGCGCGCGCAATGGCTTGACCAGAAGACACTGCTGCTGGAAACCCTGTGGCTGGACGAAAGCTGGGCATACAGGATCAAGCTGAATTTTGACGGTAACAAAGTTCGGCTGGAACAGCTTGGTGGCGTTGAGGTGGCAACAGGCACTTTACGCTAAGGATTATTCAGCGGAGCAAACAACAACGCCACCTTGCGGTGGCGTCGTTGTTACTGCCGGGCGGATGAAACCGCTCAGATCATGCCCTTGCTCTTCAGCAGTTCGAACATGGTCTTGCCGATTTCGGCCGGGCTGCGGGTGTAGGCGATGCCAGCCTTCTCGAAGGCCTTGAACTTCTCTTCGGCCGTGCCCTTGCCGCCGGAGATGATCGCACCGGCGTGGCCCATGCGCTTGCCCTTCGGAGCGGTGACACCAGCGATGTAGCCAACCACCGGCTTGGTTACGTAGGACTTGGCGAATTCGGCCGCTTCTTCTTCGGCCGAGCCGCCGATTTCACCGATCATCACGATGGCGTCGGTATCCGGATCGTCCTGGAACAGCTTCAGGGCATCGATGTGGCTGGTGCCCGGGATCGGGTCGCCGCCAATACCGATACACGTGGACTGGCCCAGACCCAGCGCGGTGGTTTGCGCTACGGCTTCATAGGTCAGGGTGCCGGAACGGCTAACGATGCCGATGCGGCCCGGGTTGTGAATGTGCCACGGCATGATGCCGATCTTGCACTCGCCCGGGGTGATGATGCCGGGGCAGTTCGGGCCGATCAGGCGGATGCCGGCTTCGTCGACAGCCTTCTTCACGTACAGCATGTCGATGGTCGGCACGCCCTCAGTGATGCAGACAATCAGCTTCACACCGGATTCAACCGCTTCCAGGATGGAATCCTTGGCGAAGGCTGCCGGTACGTAGATCACGGAAGCGTCAGCTTGGGTCTGGCGAACAGCGTCCTTCATGGTGTTGAACACCGGCAGGCCGAGGTGCTCGGAACCGCCCTTGCCCGGAGTCACGCCACCGACCACCTTGGTGCCGACCTTCAGCGCCTGTTCGGCGTGGAAGGTACCGTTCTTGCCGGTGAAACCTTGCACCAGCACTTTCGTATCTTTGTTGACCAATACGCTCATTTCGATTTCCTTTCGAATTCTGACTGTGGTGCTGGTGATTACAGGGCGGCAACGGCAGCGACGATCTTCTCGGCGGCGTCGTTGAGGCCTTGGGCGGAAGTCAGCTTCAGACCGGATTCATCCAGGATCTTGGCACCGAGTTCGGCGTTGTTGCCTTCCAGACGAACGACAACCGGAACAGTCACGTTCACTTCCTTCACGGCAGCGATGATTGCTTCAGCGATCATGTCGCAACGCACGATGCCGCCGAAGATGTTGATCAGCACACCCTTGACCGAGGAATCGGCCAGGATCAGCTTGAACGCTTCGATCACGCGATCCTTGGTGGCGCCGCCGCCCACATCCAGGAAGTTGGCCGGCTGGCCGCCTTTCAGCTTGATGATGTCCATGGTGGCCATCGCCAGACCGGCGCCGTTCACCATGCAGCCGATGTTGCCTTCCAGTGCCACGTAGTTCAGCTCGTGCTCGGAAGCCTTCACTTCGCGCTCGTTCTCTTGGCTCTTGTCGCGTTGCGCCAGCAGCTCCGGATGACGGAACAGCGCGTTGGAATCGAGGTTGATCTTGCCATCCACGCAGGCCAGTTCACCGTTCTCGCGCAGGGCCAGCGGGTTGACTTCGAACAGGGCGAAATCGTTTTCGACGAAGGCCTGGTAAGAACCCAGCATCAGCTTGGAGAACGCGTTGATCTGGCTGCCGCTCAGACCGAGCGCAAACGCGGCATCACGTGCCTGGAAGGGCTGCATGCCCACCAGCGGATTCACTTCGATCTTGATGATCTTTTCCGGAGTTTCTTCGGCAACCTTTTCGATTTCCACGCCACCTTCGGTGGACACCATGAACACCACGCGCTGCGAACCGCGATCCACCACGGCGCCCAGATACAGCTCGCGCTGTACCGGATACATGTCTTCGCACACCAGTACGCTGTTGACCGGCTGACCAGCGGCGTCGGTCTGGTAGGTCACCAGATTGGTGCCGATCAGGCGCTGGGCTTCTGCGGCGGCTTCTTCGCGGCTCTTCACCACTTTCACGCCACCGGCCTTGCCACGGCCACCGGCATGCACCTGGGCCTTGACGACGGCAAACTTGCCGCCCAGCTGGTCGTAAGCGGCAGCAGCCTCTTCGGCGTTGTTTGCCAGAATGCCTTTTTGTACCGGCAGACCGTATTTGGCCAGCAGTTCCTTGGCTTGGTACTCGTGCAGATTCATCTCTGTGTTCCCTTTGTAAGGAGAGGGTTGTCCGGCAGGCCAGCGCTCACTGGTCCTGCCATGTTCATGCAAGCTCCGGGCGGGCCAGATGCCCTGCCCGCGCCACGATTACGAATGCAGGCCACGCTTGTCGCAACCGAGGGCCGCTTCGTGCAGCGCCTCAGAAAGCGACGGGTGAGCGTGGATGATGCGGGCGATGTCTTCCGACGACGCATTGAATTCCATTGCCACGACGGCTTCGGAAATCAGCTCGGAAGCAAACGGGCCAATGATGTGCACACCGAGGATGCGGTCGGTCTTGGCGCAGGCCAGCATCTTCACGAAACCGCCAACTTCACCGAGACCGAGTGCGCGGCCGTTCGGGCTGAACGGAAACTGGCCTTTCTTGTATTCAACACCGGCGGCCTTCAGCGCCTGCTCGGTCTTGCCGACCCAGGCCATTTCCGGGCTGGTGTAGATCACCCACGGCACGACATTGAAATCGATGTGCGGGTGCTGACCGGCGATGCGCTCGGCAACCGCCACGCCCTCTTCCGACGCCTTGTGCGCCAGCATCGGGCCGCGCACCACGTCACCCACCGCCCAGATGTTGGGCAAGGATGTGCGGCACTCGTCGTCGACGATCACGAAACCGCGCTCGTCCAGCGGCAGGCCGACCGATTCGGCGGCCAGATTCCAGGTGTTCGGCTGACGACCAATCGCGACGATCACCTTGTCGAAGGTTTCCTTGTGTTCCTTGCCCTCAGAGTCGGCGTACTCGATGGTCACGTCTTTCTTGTTGGGCTGAACCTTGGCGATCTTCACGCCGCAGCTGATCTTCAGGCCCAGATCGCGGGTGAAAATGCGGTTGGCTTCGCGAGCAACGGCTTCGTCAGCGGCGAGCAGGAAGCCCGGCGCGCCTTCAAGGATAGTCACGTCCGAACCCAGGCGTTTCCACACCGAGCCCATTTCGAGGCCGATGACGCCGGCGCCGATCACGCCGAGCTTCTTCGGTACTTCCGGGATCGCCAGTGCGCCTTCGTTGTCAAGAATCAGCTTGTTGTCGGTCGGCACGCCCGGGAACTGGCGCGGCGTGGAGCCGGTGGCGATGATGACATGCGTCGTGGCAACGGTTTCCACCTTGTCACCGTCGGCCACTTCGACCAGCCACTTGCCGTCGGCCTGGCCGACGATCTTGCCATGGCCGTGCAGGCTGGCGACCTTGTTCTTCTTGAACAGGTAGCCGATGCCCTGGGTGAGCTTGGTGACGATGCCGTCCTTGCGCTCGAGCATTTTCTTCACGTCAAACTTGGCGCCGGAGACGGAAATGCCGTGCGCTTCGAATTTGTGCTCGATGCGTTCCCAGTTTTCCGACGACTCCAGCAGCGCCTTGGACGGAATGCAGCCGACGTTCAGGCAGGTGCCGCCGAGGCTGGCTTCACCGGCCTTGTTCTTGAATTCGTCAACGCAGGCGGTGTTGAAACCAAGCTGAGCGGCGCGAATGGCTGCCACATAACCGCCGGGGCCGGCGCCGATTACTACCACATCAAATTGTTGCGTCATGATGCTGTCCTTTTGCACCCCGGCAATATACGTAGCCGGATATGCACGTGTATCTATTATTTTTCAATGGCTACAGGGCTATACCCCATAACACCGGCCAGCCGGCACGAGCAAGCCGCACCGGCTGCAGGCCGTATTACAGATCGAGAATCAGGCGGGCCGGATCTTCGATGGCATCCTTGATGGCCACCAGGCTCAGCACGGCTTCGCGGCCGTCGATGATGCGGTGATCGTAGGATTGCGCCAGATACATCATCGGGCGAACGACAACCTGGCCGTTTTCCACCACGGCACGTTCCTTGGTGGCGTGCATGCCGAGAATCGCGGATTGCGGCGGGTTGATGATCGGGGTGGACATCATCGAGCCGAAGGTGCCGCCATTGGAGATGGTGTAGGTACCACCGGTCAGTTCTTCCACGCCCAGCTTGCCTTCCTGCGCACGCTTGCCGAAATCGGCGATGGTCTTTTCGATGTCGGCCAGACTCAGCTTGTCGGCATCACGGATGATCGGCACCACCAGACCGCGCGGGCTGCCAACGGCCACGCCGATGTCGAAATAGCCGTGGTAAACGATGTCGTTACCGTCAACGGATGCGTTCACGATCGGGTACTTTTTCAGCGCGGCAACGGCGGCCTTCACGAAGAAGCCCATGAAGCCCAGCTTCACGCCGTGTTCCTTCTCGAACTTGTCCTTGTACTTGTTGCGCAGGTCCATCACCGGCTTCATGTTGACTTCGTTGAAGGTGGTGAGGATGGCATTGGTCGACTGCGACTGCAGCAGGCGCTCGGCCACGCGCTGGCGCAGGCGGCTCATCGGCACGCGCTGCTCCGGGCGCTCGCCCGGGATGATGATGGCCGGTGCGGCAGCCGGTGCAGCGGCTGCGGGCTTCGCGAGGTGATTCTGCACGTCTTCCTTCAGCACGCGACCGCCACGGCCGGTACCTTCAACGTCGGCGACATTGATGCCAGCATCGGCAGCCAGCTTCTTGGCGGCAGGCATGGCGTGACCACCAGTCACACCGGCAGCCGGGGCGGACACCGCAGCGGGGGCAGCAGCAGGTGCCGCTGCGGCCGAAGCGCTGGCAGCGGCAGTAGCCGCGGTATCGATCTTGGCAATGATCTGCTGGCTGGTCACGGTTGCGCCGTCAGCCTGCACCAGTTCGACCAGTACGCCGGCTTGCGGTGCCGGAATTTCAAGGACGACCTTGTCGGTTTCGATATCGATCAGGTTTTCATCGCGGGCAACGGCCTCGCCCACTTTTTTCTTCCAGCTGATCAGGGTTGCCTCAGAAACAGACTCCGGCAGCTGCGGTACTTTGACTTCAACGATCATGGTTACGACTCCATAGTGTTCTTGGGTTCCGGCTTATCGGGCCGGTTTGCCTTGCGGCTGGCTCAAACGCAGAACGCGGCCCCCTCTGGCGGGGGCCGCACCGGATTACAAGGTCATTGCTTCATCAACGAAGGCCTTGAGCTGGGCATTGTGCTTGCTCATGTAGCCAACTGCCGGCGAAGCGGAAGACGGACGACCGGCAAAGGCCAGGGTCTGCTTCGCCTGCAGTACGCCTTCGAGGCGATGGCGGATCTGGTACCAGGCGCCCTGGTTCTTCGGCTCTTCCTGCACCCACATGATTTCGCGGGCATTCGGGTATTTCGCCAGTTCGGCCTGCAGCTCTTCGGTCGGGAAGGGATACAGCTGTTCGATGCGGACGATCGCAATATCCTTGATCTCGCGCTCCTTGCGGGCATTGTACAGGTCGTAATACACCTGCCCCGAGCAGCAGATGACGCGCTTGGCCTTCTTCAGATCAGCCGTGCCATCATCAGCGATGACGGTGCGGAACTCGCCATTGCTGAAGTGTTCGATCGGGCTCATCGAGTCCTTGTAGCGCAGCAGCTTCTTCGACATGATGATGATCAGCGGCTTGCGATACGGGCGCAGCATCTGGCGACGCAGTGCGTGGAACATCTGCGCGGATTCGGACAGCATCAGTACCTGGACATTGTGCTCGGCACACATCTGCAGATAGCGCTCGACACGAGCGGAGGAATGCTCCGGCCCCTGGCCGTCGTAGCCGTGCGGCAGCATCATGGTCAGACCGGACAGGCGGCCCCACTTGGTTTCGCCGGAGGTGATGAACTGGTCGATCACCACTTGCGCGCCGTTGGCAAAGTCACCGAACTGGGCTTCCCAGATCACCAGCTCGTCCGGAGCCGACGAGGAGTAGCCATACTCGAAGGCCAGTACGGCTTCTTCGTTCAGGATCGAGTCGATCACCAGGAAATGCGCCTGGTTGTCACTGATGTTCTGCAGCGGGATATAGGTGCCCTGATCCCACTTTTCGCGGTTCTGATCGTGCAGCACGGCATGGCGATGGCTGAACGTGCCACGGCCGGAATCTTCACCGGAAATGCGGATCGGGAAGCCTTCGGTCAGCAGCGTGGAATAAGCGAAATGCTCGGCCGTACCCCAGTTCACCGGCAGATTGCCCTTGGCCATTTCGAGACGGTCTTTCAGTTCCTTCTCGACCGTGGTGCGCAGCTTGAAATCCTGCGGATAGGCGGTGAATTTCTCGGCCAGGCGCAGCAAATCGGCCTGGGCAATCGCGGTATTGACCGGATGGCGCCAGTGCGTGCCCATGTACTTGGACCAGTCAACGGCGTAGGAGCGCTTGTAGTCGGTCAGCGTGGTCTGCTCTACATGTTCGCCGCGATCCAGCGCCGCGCGGTAAGCGTCGATCATCGCATTGGCATCGGCTTCAGTAATCACGCCTTCATTGACCAGACGCTCGACATACTTCTTGCGGGCACCGGGGTGCGCAGCAATCTTCTTGTACATCATCGGCTGGGTCACGAAGGGATCATCCGCCTCGTTGTGACCGTGCTTGCGATAGCAGACGAGGTCGATCACCACGTCCTTGTGGAACTTCTGGCGATAGGCCAGTGCAGCCTCGGTCACCAGGCACACGGCTTCCGGGTCGTCGCCGTTCACATGGAAGATCGGGGCTTCGACCATCTTGGCGATATCGGTACAGAACAGGGTCGACCGGTTGTCGCGCACGTCGGACGTGGTGAAACCGACCTGGTTGTTGATCACCAGATGGAAGGTGCCACCCGTACCGTAACCGCGGGTCTGCGACAGGTTGAACGTGCCCTGGTTGGTGCCCAGGCCGATGAAGGCCGAATCGCCATGGATCAGTACCGGCAGAACTTGATCACCATTCACATCCTTGCGGCGGTGCTGGCGGGCACGGGTCGAGCCTTCGACCACCGGATTCACGATTTCAAGGTGCGAGGGGTTGAACGCCAGCGTCAGGTGCATCGGGCCACCTGGTGTCGGGATGTCCGAGCTGAAACCCATGTGGTATTTCACATCGCCCGAGGGCAGCTGGGTGCTGTAGCGGCCTTCAAATTCACCGAACAGATCGCGCGGCTGCTTGCCGAGGATATTCACCAGCATGTTCAGACGACCGCGGTGGGCCATGCCGATGACCATTTCCTGCACGCCGAGCTTGCCGGCGGCCTGAACCAGATAATCCATCGCCGGAATCATGCTGTCGCCGCCTTCGAGCGAGAAGCGCTTCTGGCCAACGTACTTCTTGTGCAGGTATTGCTCCAGCGTTTCGGCTGCGGTGACCTGCTTGAGAATGCGCAGCTTTTGCTCGCGGCTGAAATCCGGCGTGGAACGGCGGGATTCGAAGAACGCCATGCACCATGCACGCTCGTCGGCGTTGGTGACATGCATGTACTCCAGGCCGATATTGCCGGTATAGGTCTGTTTCAGAAAGCCCAGGACTTCGCTGACTGTCGCACGCGGCATGCTGTCGATATTGGTGCCGAGGCTCGACGCCATATCGCTGTCCGTGAAGCCATAGGTTTTCGGATCAAGCGCCGGCAGCGGAGTTTTGTCCATGCGCTGCAGCGGATCAAGGTTCGCCGCACGGCTGCCCATGATGCGGTAGGCAGAAATCATGCGCAGCAGATCGACCTGCTTGCGGGTCGCCGCTTCGTCAACGGCGACTGCCGGACGATGCGGCTGCCTGGCCAGCTGGCGGAAGGACTCTTCGATCGGTGCACGCGGTATGTCGCGATCATTGCCACCTGCAGTCTGCTGCAGCTGGTCGAAATAGCCGCGCCATTCATCGGCGACCGAAGTCGGGTCGGACAGGTACTGTTCGTAGAGCTCTTCCACAAACGGGGCATTGCCACCGAACAGATGTGAATTGGTCGTGAGTTCTCTCATCATTGCCGTGGTAAATCCTGTTTTATATGCCGGGCAAGCTGCAAGCTGATGCCCTTTCCGGTCAATGCAATGACGCCACCACCGTCACCGGCAGTGGCGCTCAGTGTGTTAGCCGCGGTCTTCCATCTTCACATAGTCACGACGCGGCGCGCCGGTGTAAAGCTGGCGCGGACGGCCAATCTTCATGCCCGGATCCGACATCATCTCGTTCCAGTGGCTGATCCAGCCAACGGTGCGCGCTACGGCGAAGATCACGGTGAACATTTCGACCGGGATGCCCAGTGCGGATTGCACGATGCCGGAGTAGAAGTCGACGTTCGGATAGAGCTTGCGGGAAACGAAGTATTCGTCTTCCAGGGCAATCTTTTCCAGCGCCATGGCCAGCTTGAATTTCGGATCGTTGTGCAGGCCGAGCTCGTTCAGCACTTCGTCGCAAGTACGCTTCATGATCGCGGCGCGCGGATCCATGTTCTTGTACACGCGGTGACCGAAACCCATCAGCTTGTGGGTCTTGTTCTTCACGCCTTCCATGAAGGCCGGAACATTTTCAACCGAGCCGATCTCGTCCAGCATCAGAAGCACGGCTTCGTTGGCGCCGCCGTGCGACGGGCCCCAGAGCGTGGCGATACCGGCAGCGATACACGCAAACGGATTGGCGCCGGACGAACCGGACAGGCGGACAGTCGAAGTGGATGCATTCTGCTCGTGATCGGCGTGCAGGATCAGGATGCGGTCAAGTGCGCGCACCAGTACCGGATTCGGCTCGTACGGCGCACACGGCGTGGAGAACATCATGTGCATGAAGTTCGCGGTATAGCTCAGGTCGTTGCGCGGATAGGCGAACGGCAGGCCCTGGCTGTAGCGGTAACACATTGCAGCGATGGTCGGAATCTTCGACAGCAGGCGGTAGATGGCTACTTCGCGATGGCGGGCATCGGATACATCCAGGCTGTCCTGATAGAAAGCGGACAGAGCACCAACAACACCCACCATCATGGCCATCGGGTGAGCATCGCGGCGGAAACCTTGCCAGAAGCGGGTCAGCTGCTCGTGCACCATGGTGTGCTCGGTGACAGTCTTGACGAATTCTTCCTTCTGCTCCTTGCTCGGCAGCTCGCCGTAGATCAGCAGGTAGCAGGTTTCCAGGAAGTCGGAACCACCTTCAGCGAGTTGTTCGATCGGATAGCCGCGATAGTAGAGCTGGCCCAGATCACCATCGATGAAGGTGATCTTGGATTCGCAGGAAGCCGTTGCCAGGAAACCCGGGTCAAACGTAAACATGCCGGTTTTGGCAAAGCTGCGGATATCGACAACAGAGGGGCCAAGGGTGCCGTCAAGAACCGGCATGTCCAGAGTCTGGTTGCCGTTGTAATTCAGAGTAACCTTTTTATCCATCGCAGAAAAACTCCTGTTTAAGCAGTTTCGGCCAGGCCGAAGTGGTTATTGTTGTGCTCCCCGGATACGCGCAAGCATGGGCTTGAGACGTTCGTCCGGGCAGTCGGCCTTGCCATTCAGATAATCGAGAAAATCGTTGTCCGGCAGCAGCAGGACGTTTTCAAATTCGGCCAGAGCGGCATCATCGAGCGTGGGCAAGACTTCTGCCACAAAACGCTCAAGCTGCAGATCCAGCTCCAGCAAGCCGCGGCGCGAACGCCACACCAGCCGTTTCAGATGAACATCGTCCATGCCTGCCTTCCTTGGTACCCAGTCGTGATCAAGCAACGCGCTTGAGCATCATTTCCTTGATTTTGCCAATCGCCTTAGTTGGATTCAGCTCCTTCGGGCACACATCGACACAATTCATGATGGTGTGGCAACGGAACAGGCGATATGGGTCTTCCAGATTGTCCAGGCGCTCGTTGGTGGCCGTGTCGCGGGTATCGGCAATGAAGCGGTAAGCCGCCAGCAGACCCGCCGGACCGACGAACTTGTCCGGATTCCACCAGAACGACGGACAGGAAGTCGAACAGCAGGCACACAAGATGCACTCGTACAGACCATCGAGTTCCTTGCGGTCTTCCTGGCTTTGCAGGCGCTCGCGATCCGGCGCCGGCGTGTCGTTGATCACGTAGGGCTTGATCGAGTGGTATTGCTTGAAGAACTGCGTCATGTCGACGATCAGGTCACGGATGACCGGCAGACCCGGCAGCGGACGGACTTCGATCGGCTGCTTGAGCGTATCGATGTCGGTGATGCACGCCAGGCCATTCTTGCCATTGATATTCATCGCATCGGAACCGCAAACGCCTTCGCGGCAGGAGCGACGGAACGACAGGGTTTCATCAACCACTTTCAGTTTTACCAGTGCATCGAGCAGCTTGCGCTCGGTGGTGGTATCCACCTCGACACTGATGTCCTGCATGTAGGGCTTGGCATCCTTGTCCGGATCGTAGCGATAAACGCGGAATTTGACGGTTTGGGTAGTCATTTATGTGCAGCCCTCTCAGTACGAGCGTGTCTTGAGTGCGATGGTTTCGACGGTCAGCGGATTCATGTTGACCGGCTTGTAGTCCAGACGATTGCCTTCACGGTGCCACAGGGTATGCTTGAGCCAGTTCTGGTCATCGCGGCCATTCGGGCGCTCCGGCGTATCGGCAGCATCGTCGCGAACATGAGCGCCGCGCGATTCGGTACGCGCATTGGCCGAAATCATTGTCGCCTTGGCGACTTCGATCAGGTTTTCCAACTCCAGGGCTTCGATGCGTGCGGTATTGAATACCTTCGACTTGTCGGCGATTTCGGTGGTCTTGACCATCTGCTCGACTTCGAGGATTTTCTCGACGCCTTGCGCCAGCATGTCCTTGAAACGGAACACGCCGCAGTGCGCCTGCATGGTGCGCTGCATGGCCGCGCGCGCTTCGTGCACATTGCTGCCGTTTTTCTGGTTGTTCAGCCGATCAACACGGGCAACCGAGCGGTCGACATCGGCAGTATTCAGCTCCGGCAGATCCTTCGGCGCAGCCTTGATGAAGTCAATCATGCTGTTGCCGGACGACTTGCCGAATACCAGCAGGTCAAGCAGCGAGTTGGTGCCAAGACGGTTGGCACCGTGCACGGATGCACACGCCACTTCGCCGGCGGCATAGAAGCCGCTGACCGGCTTGCCATCGACAACCACTTCGCCCTTGTAGTTGGTCGGAATACCGCCCATCTGGTAGTGGCAGGTCGGCACAACCGGAATCGGCGCCTTGATCGGATCCACACCGGCGAACTTGATCGAAATCTCGCGGATGCCCGGCAGCTTGGACATGATGACTTCAGGGTCAAGGTGCGTGATGTCGAGCAGCACGTGATCCTTGTTCGGGCCACAGCCACGGCCTTCGTTGATCTCAGTCACCATGGCACGGGAAACCACGTCACGCGACGCCAGATCCTTGGCGTTCGGTGCATAGCGCTCCATGAAGCGTTCACCCTGCGCATTGCGCAGGATACCGCCTTCACCACGCACGCCTTCGGTGATCAGTACGCCAGCGCCAGCCACACCGGTCGGGTGGAATTGCCAGAACTCCATGTCTTCCAGCGGAATGCCTGCACGGGCAGCGATCCCCAGACCATCACCGGTATTGATGAAGGCGTTGGTGCTGGATGCGAAGATGCGACCGGCACCGCCGGTAGCGAACAGCGTTGCCTTGGCCTGGAATACGTAGATGTCGCTGGTTTCCATTTCCATGGCAACGACGCCCTGCACATTGCCATCAGTATCGCGCACCAGATCCAGTGCCATCCATTCGACGAAGAACTGTGTATTGGCGCGCACATTGCGCTGGTACAGCGCGTGCAGCATGGCGTGGCCGGTACGATCAGCAGCAGCACAGGCGCGACGCACCGGCTTTTCGCCGAAATTGGACATGTGGCCACCAAAGGGGCGCTGATAGATGGTGCCGTCAGAGTTGCGATCGAACGGCATGCCGAAATGTTCCAGCTCGACCACGACATTCGGTGCCTCGCGGCACATGAATTCGATGGCGTCCTGGTCACCCAGCCAGTCCGAACCCTTGACGGTGTCGTACATGTGCCAGTGCCAGTGATCCGGCTCGGAATTGCCCAGCGACGCAGAAACACCGCCTTGCGCCGCTACAGTGTGCGAGCGAGTGGGGAAAACTTTCGACAGAACGGCGGTTTTCAGGCCGGCTTCCGACAGCTGCAGCGCAGCGCGCAGACCGGCACCACCAGCACCGACGATCACTGCATCAAACTTGCGAACAGGAATGGCCATGCTCAAACACCCCACACAACTTTAACCGAATAAACAAGACTGCCAACCAGCCAGACAATGGTCAGCACGTGCAGCGTGACGCGCAGACCCAGCGGCTGAACGTAATCCATCCAGATGTCGCGGATGCCGACCCACGCATGCCACAGCAGCGCGAGCACGGTAACGGTGGTCAGGACCTTCACCCAGGTACAGGAGAACAGCTGCTGCCAGTCGGCATACCCTGCCTTGGCGGCAAAAAGGACAAACGCACCGACAGCAACGGCATAGACCAGCATGATGACGGCGGTAGCACGCTGCACCAGCCAGTCACGCAGGCCGTAATGAGCGCCAACAACGATACGATTTACCATGCGTAGGCTCCAATCGCGGCAGTAAGGGACAGGCTGACGATCATGACGATCCAGGAGGTCAGGCGGGCGGTTTTGAGATCAACACCCTTGTGCATGTCCAGAAACAGGAAACGCGTTCCGGCACAGGCATGGTGCAGGAAGCCCCAGAGCACAACCAGCAGAAAGAGCTTTACCAGCGGATTGCCCAGACAGGCGCGGAAGGCCTCGAAACGCTCGGCACTGGACAAGGAACCTTCCAGTGCATACAGCACGAAAGGAATGGATAAAGCCAGCAGCGCACCACTGATACGGTGCAAGCCGGAGACGATGGCTGGCAACGGGAATTTGATGACCCTCAGATCCAGGTGCTTGGGGCGTGTCTTCTGCATAACGCGCGTTCCTCTTCACTCAAAACAAGGCGGTGTTGACACCGCCACCCTCGGATTAATGTCTTATATAAGACATCACTCCAGATTCTTTCTATCGTTCACCCTGCCTGGGCACCAAACTGCGCCGGCGGTTCGAACGCCAGTTGCTCGGTACGCAGCCACGCCACACTCCAGACTTGCGGCTTGCCGTCAAAATCCCGGGCAAGCCGCACCAGCTGCAGCAAGGGCTCATTCACATCCATCATCAGCAAACGGGCCTCGGTCTGACCGGCCAGCACCGCGCGATAACGCACTTCACCATCCTTCAGGCGCACCCCGAAGTCACGCCAGCATAACTCGCGGAGATTACCCTTCAGCTCCCGGATGCGGCGGATTTCCAGACTTGGAAAATTCGCCTCAGGCAAAAGCATCTCCTCAAGACCGATCACCTGGCCTTCAACCCGGAGCAACCTCCTGACCTGCCAGAGGGCTGCGCCGCGACGCAAACCCAGAATTTCGGCCAACTGCTCGCCGGCATGAATCCGTACACAACCGAGCAAGTCCACGCTGGGCTTGACGCCATCGCGCCCCGCCAGCGACAGGAACTGGCCTCGCAGCAGGAAATCACTGGTGCCGGCAACAAAGGTACCAACACCCTGGCGGCGGTACAGCACGCCATCCGTCACCAGCACATCCAGCGCCTTGCGAACTGTCCCCTGGCTCACGCCGAAACGCTTGCCCAGATCAGTTTCACTGGGCAGGGATTCATCCTCATCCCACTCACCCGCTTCGATGGCAACCATCACTTCGCGAAGCACCTGACGGTAGAGAGGCTGTGCGGCAAGTTTGCTCATGATCAATATTTACCAAGCTTTTTATCACAGATATTCTGGCGAGTCTAGCACAAGTCTTATATAAGACAAAAGATATACCACGAAATTTCCAAAAACTGGCACAATAGCGGCACGACACCACCTCGCGTGTTAAACTGATCGTTCGTACCGGTACGCCCGCTGGCCGTACCCGGTGCTCCAGATGAATACAGGATGAAGTCAGTCATCCAAGCCCACGGAGTTCATGAGAATGAAGAAACCTGTACGCGTAGCCGTTACCGGCGCTGCTGGCCAGATTGGCTACAGCCTGCTGTTCCGCATTGCATCCGGCGCCATGCTCGGCCCGGATCAGCCGGTCATCCTGCAACTGCTGGACATTACCCCGTCCCTGCCGGCGCTCAACGGCGTCGTGATGGAACTGGATGACTGTGCATTCCCGCTGCTGGCCGGTATCGTGCAGACCGATGACCCGATGGTTGCCTTCAAGGATGCCGACGTGGCCCTGCTGGTTGGCGCCCGTCCGCGCGGCCCGGGCATGGAGCGCAAGGATCTGCTCGAAGCCAACGGCGCCATCTTCACGACTCAGGGCAAGGCACTGAACGCCGTAGCCTCGCGTGACGTGAAGGTTCTGGTCGTCGGCAACCCGGCCAACACCAACGCCTACATCGCCATGAAGAACGCACCGGATCTGAACCCGGCCAACTTCACCGCCATGATGCGTCTGGACCACAACCGTGCCCTGACCCAGATCGCTCAAAAGACTGGCGTTGCCGTTACCGACGTGAAGAAAATGACCATCTGGGGCAACCACTCCGCCACCCAGTATCCGGACATCTTCAACGCCGAAGTGAAGGGCCAGAACGCAGCCGGCCTGATCAACGACCAGAAGTGGCTGGAAGGCGAATTCATCCCGACCGTTCAGCAGCGCGGCGCCGCGATCATCAAGGCACGCGGCCTGTCGTCCGCGGCCTCGGCCGCCAACGCTGCCATCGATCACATCCGCAACTGGGTGCTGGGCACGCCGGAAGGCGACTGGGTCACCATGGGCATCCCGGCCAATGGCGAATACGGCTACAGCGACCTGATCTACGGCTATCCGGTCACCTGCAAGGATGGCAAGTACACCATCGTGGAAGGCCTGGAAATCAGCGAATTCAGCCGCAGCAAGATGGACGCCTCCGCCAAGGAATTGTCGGAAGAGCGCGACGCAATCAAGCACCTGCTGGGTTGATTCCCTGCATCGCTGATTGCAGCCCAAACAAAAAGGCCCGCAAGGGCCTTTTTGTTTGTCGGCTCACACCCAAAGCGACGTGAGCTTTATTCATACATACCAGCCTATATTGCCACAGCCATTTTCACCAAAAGGCTACATGGCAATACCCTGGCTTAGTAGCGCTCGTAATTCGCAAAAAACTGCCGGGCAAATTCGTCGGGATTGCTGATCTGGCGCAGCTCGGCAAACGCCGCCTCGGCGTGCGGAATCGCGCGGCGCATGTAGTTGAGCCACTGCTTGATGCGGCCCGCCTGATGCGCAGGTTGAACAGAGGCCTGCACCTTCTGCCAGAACAGCTCGAAAATCGGCCGCAAGGCCATCCAGTCTGGTGCCGCTTCGCCACGGATTTTCAAAGCCAGACCCGGGTCGGCGACAATACCGCGCCCGAGCATCACATCCTCGCAGCCGGAAACCTCACGGCAACGATGGAAATCCTCCACCGTCCAGATTTCGCCATTGGCCACGACCGGAATCGAAACCTGTTCGCGAATCGTGGCAATCCACTCCCAGTAGGCCGGTGGCTTGTAGCCATCGACCTTGGTACGCGCATGCACGACCACTTCCGCCGCCCCGGCACTTTCGATGGCTGCGGCACAGGCCAGTGCAGTGCTGGTGTCTTCATACCCCAGCCGCATCTTGGCAGTCACCGGCATTTCCGCCGGCACGGCCGCACGCACCGCACTGATGATGCGGTACATCAGTTCTGGCTCGCGCAGCAGGATTGCCCCGCCCTTGTGACGATTGACCGTTTTGGCCGGACAGCCGAAGTTGAGATCGATGCCGCACGGGTTCAGCTCGGCGAGCCGCGCGGCATTTTCAGCCAGACAGACCGGGTCGGAACCCAGCAGCTGTACACGCACCGGCACACCGGCCGGCGTATGGCTGGCGTGCAGCAGCTCGGGCGCAATCCGCTCGAACGTCCGGTGCGGCAGCAGCGTACCGGAAACCCGGACAAATTCGGTGACACAGAGATCGATGCCGCCGACACGCGTGAGCATGTCGCGCAGGATATGGTCGAGCAGACCTTCCATCGGGGCTAGCAGGATGCGCATGGCGGCTTGGGGAATGGTCGGAAAGGCAGGCATTCTACGCACAAAGTGCGGGCGACGGCAGGCTGCAGCGGATGACCGGAGTCACCCCATCTATTGCAAACGGCCGGACACAGGAGATGTTTCTGGCAGTCTTGTGAAGTTTGCAGGAGCGAAGCAGCTCGCCCCTGCGTCTGGATCACCAGGCCATCAGTTCAGCGTTGGCTTCACACCCAGCAGCTGGTCAACCGTGACAAAGCGGTAGCCCTGCTTTTTCAGTTCAGCGATATAGCGGTCGGTCGCCTCGATGGTCGGCTGGCGCGTGCGGCCACCGGCATCATGTGCGAGTACGATGGCGCCGGGATGAGCGTATTTGACGACCTGCCCGGCGATGGCATCCGCTGCTGCGGCATTCTGCATCGTGTGTGTGAGGTACCAGTCGTCAGAAGCCACCGACCACAGAATCGCCTTCATGCCATGGCCATCAATGCCCTTGATTTGCGCATCGGTCAGAAAGCCATAGGGCGGGCGCATCAGGCTGGGCTTGAAACCGAGCACCTTCTGGAACATGTCCTGTGTCGGCTGCAGCTGCTTGGTCCAGTAGGCCTCGCCGGACATTTCGCTCAGGTTCGGATGGTCCCACGAGTGGTTGCCCAGCGTGTGACCTTCGGCATGCGCACGCTTGACCAGTTCGGGCGACTGTTCCATCGACTTGCCGAGCACAAAAAAGGTCGCCTTTACCTGATGCTTTTTCAGCACATCCAGCAGCGCCGGCGTGAACTGGCTTGGGCCGTCGTCAAACGTCAGCGCAATCACCTTCTGGCTCTCATTGCCCTGCAAGTAGAAAACCCCCGGGAATGTGGCAGCCTGCCTTGCCAGTTCTTCCAGCGGAATCTGCCCCCAGTTGTCAATGAATGGGGTGCGCACCTTCTGCGGCTCTGCCGCGTGCAAGAAGCCCGCCAGCAGTGCCAGCACTGCCGCAAGCCACAATGACTTCAATCCTTTCATATTGATACCCTCCGGTGTTTATGCATATAGCCATTCATTCGCAATGGTTTGATGGCCATACCCGTTGCAATCCCTGCACAGGCAGTCAGTGCACCCCATGATGGCACAGCCAGACCGGCGCGTTTTGGTAATTCTTGCGCTTTTCCCTTCCCGCGTCCGGCCGTATCCGGCGCCGGGCTCTTGACGCGAGCGGTATAATCTCCGGTTTCAATGCCCACGCGAGCCCTGCCATGAATAAAGCACTCAACGAAACCGAACTCGAGCAGCTCGACAACTTCCTGATGTCCGGCAAGACACCGGAAGAAACGATGGATCTGGAGATGCTCGATGGCCTGCTGGTCGCGCTGGCCATCGGCCCCGAAGAGGTGACTGAAGAAGAATGGCTGCCGCAGGTGTTTGCTGGTGCCGTACCGGAATTCGACGATGCAGCGGAAGCCGACACCATCCTCGGGCTGATCCGCCGCCATGCCGGCACCGTCAGCACTGCCTTTTCGCTGCGCGCCCGCGAGCGTGTCGGCGAACAGCCGCTGTATTTCCCGCTGATTCTGGAAGACGAAGGCGTTGACGAGAAATGGCAGGAATCGCTGGGTGCCTATTGGGCATCGGGTTTCCGCGCCGGGATGCTGCTGCGCGAAGAAGCCTGGCAGGCGGCGCTGGACGAAAGCGATGCCTTCTTTGAAACCTGCGCCAAGATTCTGGCACTGGAACTCGGCCACCATCCGGAAAACGAAAGCGACACGCTGAGCATCAAGGGACGCGAAGAACGCCTCACCGAGCTGCCCTGGATCGTTGAAGACATCATGCACTACTGGCTCGAAGCCAAAATCGGCAAGGTGGAAACCGTGCGCAACGAGGAAGCCAAGGTCGGCCGCAACGACCCCTGCCCGTGCGGCAGCGGCAAGAAATACAAGAAGTGCCACGGCGTCTGATCGCATATACCTGCCACCGCATCAGGCCATAGCCTTTTCGAATAGCTACTTGTAGCCACATACCCGCGTCATGCCCAAACCCGGATATCTCCTTTTTGACTGGGGTGACACCCTGATGGCGGATGATGCCAGCCGCACCGATCCGATGGTCGGCTGGCCGGACGTCCGAGCCATCACCGGTGCAGGTGAGTTGCTTGCGCAACTGCACGCCGCCGGCATTCCCTGTGGTATTGCCAGCAGCGCGCGGGTCTCGACCGAAGCCGAAATCCGCGCGGCACTGGCGCGGGTCGGGCTGGCGGATTACATCGGCGCCATCTTCTGCTGGCGCAATGTTGGTGCGGAAAAACGCAATCCGCAGTACTGGCACAAGGTGGCAAAGAAGCTGGCTCTGCCCGTGCAGCAACTGGTAATGGTGGGCGATCAGCTGATGAGCGACGTGCGGGTTCCGGCCGGCAAGGGGTTGTCGGCCGTCTGGTTCAACCCGCAGGATTCGCGCAGTGTCACCGGCCCGGGCTACACGACGATCCATGCACTGGCAGAGCTGCCGCAGGCACTGGCAGAGCTGCAGTTCACCCTGAGTACTCCGGCGCAGTGAGTTTTACCATGACAAAGCACTGGAAATGGCCAACCATGACAGGGTCACCACTTCCCCTGCTCGCCCATTCATGGCTTTTCCATCGCTGCTACCGGCACTGAAACCCAGCAGACACCCCTGGCAACGCCAGCGCGTAATGCTGAACCTGCTCGCGTTCTCGCTGCCATTGCTCATTCTTGCGCTGAATGGCCAGTTGCAGCAGGCCGCGATGTTCGGGCTGGGCGTCTTCTATACGCTGTTGCTGGACATGGGAGAAAAACGCCTGCACCGACTGGAAAACATGGCTCTGGGCATTGCTGCACTCTGCCTCGGCTTTGCCATTGGCCTGCTTGCCAGCCAGCAGAATGCCGCCGTCTGGTGGCTTGGTCTCGTCGGCTTTGTCGTTCTTGGCTACGCCTTCAATGGTGGTATGGCCCTGGAAATGCTGCTGCGCTATATCGGCATCGGCTACCTGCTTGGCAAGGCACCCGTGCTGTTTCCGCTGGACAGCCTTCCCCCGGTACTCTACGGCGCATGCTGGACCATGGCCGTCAGCATCCTGTTCGCACCGCGTCGCCACAATCCGACGCCGCTGCCTGCGGCGCCCTTCTGGCGGCATGATCTGCGCGTCGGCCTTGAAGGGCGGTTTGCCGGCCCTGCATTCGGCATCACGCTGGCTCTGGCCGTCACCGCCAGCATGGGTATTGCCACCACACTGCATCTGCTGAACCCCGCGCTTGTCGGCATCGCCACCCTGCTGGTTTTGCGCCCCGACCACGAGCGCACGCTACTGCTGCTCTGGCAGCGCTTCTGCGGGGTCAGTGTTGCCTCACTGATCGCGCTGCTGGCCTTCAAGCTTTTCCATGATCCCATGCCCTACACCTGGCTGGCATTCGTCGCATGCCTGCTGCTGCCGCTGGCCTTTTCCTGCGGCATGGCCTGGTTCTCGCTCTGCAATACCTTCGTACTGATGATGCTGCTGGGCATTCTGGGTCTGCATGGTCACGGTGCGATCAGGATGCTGGAATTCCGGGTACTTGATACGCTGCTGGGCTCGATCAGCGCCGGGCTTGCCGGCTGGCTGCTGCTGACACTGGTACACCGGCGCAAACCGGCCTAGGCTCTGTTGAGCTTTGCCTTGGTTTTACGCAGGCCCGCCATCTTGCCGGAGCGCGCAGCCTGGCGCGGCAATTGTCACAACAGAACCGGACGGGTTTGCTAGAATCGCGCACTTCCGTTCCTCCAGATCACGATCACCATGCACCGTCTTGTCATTCAGGCACCGGACATTGCCACCCCGGATCTCAAACAGCTGGCCCGCCTGTCGGATGCCCAGGAAATTCAGGCCATCAGCCCGCAGGCCTTCAAGCTGCCGGGCGCGCAGATTGCCAATATGGAGGCCGTGGCCGATTTCTGCGAATCGAACCAGCTTGATTACGCCTTTATTCCGGAAGACATCGCGCTGCGCGACATCGGCCTCGTCGTCATGGACATGGATTCGACGCTGATCACCATCGAGTGCATCGATGAAATTGCCGACATGGTCGGCATCAAGCCACAGGTTGCCGAAATCACCGCCGCGGCGATGCGTGGCGAACTGGATTTTCGCGCCAGCCTTACCCGCCGCGTGGCGCTGCTGGCAGGACTCGAAGCCAGCGCACTGCAGCGCGTCTATGACGAGCGCCTGCAACTGATGGCGGGCGCCGAAACCATGCTGGCCGGCTTCCGGCAGGCAGGCGCGAAGACCCTGCTGATTTCGGGCGGTTTCACCTTTTTCACCGACCGCCTGCGCGAACGCCTGTCGCTCGACCGCACGATTGCCAATGTGCTCGAAATCGAAAACGGCAAACTGACCGGCCGCGTCGATGGCGATATCGTTGATGCCGAACGCAAGAAAGCCGAACTGATCCGCATGCGCGAAGAGCTCGGCCTGCGCCGCGAGCAGGTGATTGCGCTGGGCGATGGCGCCAATGACCTGCCCATGCTGCATGAGGCCGGCTTTGGCGTCGCCTGCCATGCCAAGCCGAAGGTGGTCGCCGAAGCGCCGTATGCGATCAACCGCGTCGGTCTGGAAGGCGTACTGAACTACTTCCTGTAAACATCAGGGTATATGACTACAGCCCTTCACGATCAAGGGTTTTTGGCATATACATGGATGCTTATGCAGAAGGTGCAAAACAAAAAAGGAGCCTTGCGGCTCCTTTTTTGTTACTGGCGGAAAGCTCAGGCGCTCTTGCGGGCGCTGGCTGCAGCCTTGGCACCGGTTTCAACCGCAGCAACCGTCGCATCGGCGATGTTGCTGCTGATGCGCTGAGCAGTCTTGTTCAGGGCGTCGTAGGCGGTGTTGGCGGTTTCAACCACGTTTTTCAGCACGGATACGGCAGCGCCGGAAGCCGGGGCTTGAGCGACGGCCTGATCCAGCGAAGCCAGCAGGTTCTTGTTGAATTCCAGGACCTGCTCTTCAACCAGCTTGTTGATTTCCTGCTGGGTGTTGCTGGCAGCGTCGAAAACGGTGCGGGCCAGATTCAGGGACTTGCCAACAGCCGGCTGGCTCAGGGTCTTCTGCAGTTCGGCCAGATCCTGTGCGGAACGGGCGTTGGCAACAGCCTTGGCAGTTTCCACGTTTTCAGCGATCAGGTCGCGAGCCAGCGAAAACTGCAGTTGCAGCAGGTTTTCGGCACCGGCCAGTGCGATGTTGGTCAGGCGCAGGGTCTTTTCGATGTTGGCTTGGTTGAACTCGGCGAATTGCTGTGCGTTGTACATGATGTATTCTCCTTTTGTGCAGTGCATCATCAGAACCCATTGTATCCTGCAAACAGGAGATGTCAACACTTTTTTGTTGCACCGCACAAAACGAGACAGCTAGCCGCCACTCTGCTTCTGCCTGACCGCAAGCACCGCCTGATTCCGCATTGTTTTCAGCAGGTTAAGCTGGTCATGCGGAATCTGCAGGGTATGTGCCTCGCTGCGGTCGCCGTAGAACATCCCGATCGGTTTCTTGTCGATCACCAGCGGAAAGATGATGAAGGTATGCGCAGGCATCGCCGAGCGGAACCAGGCTGGAATACGCTCCCGGATACTGTCCGCATCAATGTCCTCGATCAGCACATCGGCATTCTTTCCTACCGCCAGCTGGAACACATCCTGCAGGCCGGCAAGATCAAACGCAAACACCGGAATGATGCGCTGGATGTCATCGCCGAAACCGAAGCGGGCCATCATGCGGTTGCTGCGCGCATCGCGGGTACAGAACAGCACCCGCTCGAAACCCACGCTGCGGTACATGGTTTCCAGGATCATGCGCAGCAGATCATTGAGGCGGTAGTCACCCACCAGCGTATTGGTGATGTCCTGAACACCGGCGGCCAGCATGCTGGTCACCTGTTGCGGCGTATTCGCGCTGCCAGCCGGCGTGGCCGCGGTAAGAATGTGTCCGGTGAGCGTATCTTCCGGTGCGCCCACCCCGGCAGCGACTGAGGTCAGCGGCTGCCCCGCCAGTTGCGCCAGCCGTTTGGCATAGGCACTGCCAGTGACATCAACCCCCAGAATGGTCAGGTAGGACAGATACTGCTTGGCCGTTTCCTGGAGCACCTTGTCGTAATCATTGGCATGCAAGCCGACTGCGGGAGCAAAGCGCTTGACCAGCGCCGCCATCATGGCCGGCAATGCCTTGTCGCTGGCTTCAATGCAGGGCAGCAGCTCGGCGGACAGATTGGCAAACATGCGCAGGCGTTCGGGCGTGCTCTGCGGCTCGCGCAGCGTGCCTTCGGGCAGCGGGCGCAGGCTGGCGATCATGCGCTCGGGAAAATTCCAGCTCTGCGCCACCCCGAGGCCCAGCTCGCCATACGAAATGCCCAGCACTTTTGCCGCGGCAAGCTCGTTGCTGATGCTCTCGAGCTGTGCCAGGCGCTCGATTTCCATGCTCTCTTCGGGGAAATAGTAGAGCGTGAGCAATTTGCCCAGATGCTGGAACATGCCGCAGATCATCACGCCTTCGGTATCACGCCAGCCGGTTTTCAGGCCCAGCATCCGGGCCAGCAGGCCACCGAAAAAGGCGCTGAGCACCGCATCACGCAGCTTGATTGCATGGCTGCGGTTATGCATGTGTTCGAAGAGCAGCAGTGAAATCGCCAGATTGCGGATGTTGTCGTAACCAAGGATGACAATCGCACGCGAAATCGTGCTGATCGTGCCGCCGAACTGGCCGTAACTGGCCGAGTTGACAATCCGCAGCAGCTTGTTGGTCAGCGAGAAATCTTTCAGGATGACTTCAGACAGATTCTGCAGGCGCTCGGTATCCGCTTCGTCAATGCGGTTGATCGCGCTGATCGTCTGCGACAGAGCCGGAAAATCGGACGTATGGCGCATGCGCCGCAGCAGAAAATCGAGTGTACTGTGACGGGCAGCCGCATCCTCATCCTGCTTCGGCTCGTCCGGGCGCTCAAGCCAGCTCTGCAGGGCCAGCCGGAATGCGGCCGCATCGGCATAGCGCTCGTCCGGATTCTTGCACAGCGCCGTCATCACGATCTGGTCCATGCGGTCGTCGATGCTGCCTTGCAAGCGGGATGGCGGTACGAAATCGGCGCTGAGCGTGCGCTGCAGGACGGCAAAGGCCGAATCGCCTTCCGCCGCCAGCTTGCCAGTCAGCATCTGATAGAGCGTCATGCCGGCAGCGAACACGTCGGCCTGGGCATCGACCGGCAGATTCTGCAGGATTTCGGGCGCCATATAGCCCACCGTGCCCGTCAGATTGCTGGTGCCGGTCTTGCGCGGCGTAGCCACGCCAAAATCCATCAGGCGGGGCTGCTGTCTTGCATCGATGATGATGTTCTGCGGCTTGATGTCACGGTGTACCAGGCCCTGTCCATGCGCCTGCGCCAAGCCATCAAGCACCGGCAGCAGGAGCCGCACGGCTTCCGTCGCAGGCAAATGGCCGCGCTCGCGCAGCAGGCCCGCCAATGTCTGGCCTTCGACATACTCGAACACCAGACAGGGATGCCCGGCCTCGGCAAACGCATCGTGCAGCGCGACAATATTGGGGTGCTGCAGATTGCTGACCACCCGCGCCTCGTCCAGCGCCTGCTGGCCCTGGCTGTGCAGCATCTTGATAGCAACCTGGCGGCCAAGGCGCTGATCCTCGGCCAGATACACCAGCCCCTGTGCACCCTGGCCCAGTTTGCGGATAATCCTGAAGCGGCCACCGGACAGTTCTTTTTGCATAGTATTGAAACCTTTCATCGTGCCGGAATGATAGCCGAGCGCCTAGGTTCTGTTGACGTTTTGTTTACGATGCCCGTTTGTGCTGTTTTTGGCCTGAAACCAGGCGCGAAGCCCGGTGCATGGTCATTCCATGTGAGGGCTTTGCAACGCAGGGTCAGGCCAAAAACAGCCAAACCCTCCATGGCTGGGCGCTTTTTGCGCCGACTCCGCGTTGTTGCTTCGCTAACATAGCCCGTTATGCGGCGCTCGCAATGCCTTGATTCGGCGCAAAAATCGATCCAGCGGGAACGCAAACAAAACGTCAACAGAACCTGGCCGCATGCCGCAGAAATTCTGGTGATCGCCGCTATTGAAGCATGCCATGCCCACCCCCATCTCTGGCATATTGTCCGCCCACTTACGACCCGCAGTACCGGAGCACGCCCATGGCCACTATCGATACCCTTCAGACCGCACTGGCTGAGCTGATTGACCCGAATACGCAGCGCAGCTTCGCCGCCAGCAAATGCATCCGCAATCTGCAACTCAGCGGCGATCTGGCCAGTCTGGATCTCGTCCTGCCCTATCCTGCCGCCAGCCAGGCCGATCAGCTGGCCGCACAGATCCGCAGCCGCCTGCTGCAGGTCGAAGGCGTGGGCCGTGTCGAGGTACGCGTCAGCAGCCAGATCGTTGCGCACGCGGTACAGCGCGGCGTGCCACTGCTCTCCGGCGTGAAGAACATCATCGCTGTAGCCTCCGGCAAGGGCGGCGTCGGCAAATCGACCACGGCCGCCAATCTGGCGCTGGCGCTGGCCGCGGAAGGCGCGCGTGTCGGCCTGCTGGACGCCGACATCTACGGCCCCTCGCAGCCGACCATGCTGGGCGTTGCCGGTGCGCATCCCGAATCCGCTGACGGCCAGCATCTGCGGCCGATCGAAAACCATGGTATCCAGATCATGTCGATCGGCTTTCTGATCGACCCGGAGCAGCCAATGGTGTGGCGCGGCCCGATGGTCACCCAGGCGCTGATGCAGCTGCTCAACGACACGCAGTGGGACAACATCGATTATCTGGTCATCGACCTGCCACCTGGCACTGGAGACATCCAGCTGACGCTCAGCCAGAAAGTACCAGTCACCGGTGCCGTCATCGTCACCACGCCGCAAGACATCGCGCTGCTCGATGCCCGCAAGGGGCTGAAAATGTTCGAAAAGGTCGGCGTGCCGATTCTGGGCATCGTGGAAAACATGAGCATGCACGTCTGTTCGAACTGCGGCCACGCCGAGCCGATTTTCGGCGAGGGCGGTGGCGCGGCGATGTGCGCGGACTACGGCACAGAACTGCTCGGCCAGTTACCACTGGAGCTGTCCATCCGCCTGAACGCCGATGGCGGCCATCCCTCGGTGATCGCCGAGCCGGACGGCAAGGCGGCAACCATCTACAAGGAAATCGCGCGCAAGATTGCGATCCGTATCGCGGAAAAAGCACAGGACTTCTCCAGCCGTTTCCCGAAAATCGTCATCAAGAAAGACGCCTGACCATACCCATCAACCGATAGCCCTGCAGCCATTTAATCCAGATGGCTGCAGGCGGATACCCGACAAGATGTCCACACCACCTTCCCTGCAATCCCTGATCAATGCGTTGAAAGTGCTGCCCGGCGTCGGCCCCAAATCGGCGCAGCGCATGGCTTTCCACCTCGTGCAGCGCGACCCGGCCGGTGCAGTCCAGCTCGCACAGGCCATCATCGACGCACAGGGCAAATTGCAGCATTGCCGGCTGTGCAACACCTTTGCGGAAACCGAGCTGTGCGACATCTGCCTGGACGAACAGCGTAACCACAGCCAGCTGTGCGTGGTGGAAATGCCGACCGATCTGTGGTCGATCGAAGCCACGCGCGCATTTGAAGGACGCTATTTCGTGCTGATGGGGCGCCTCAGCCCGCTGGACGGCATCGGCGTCAACGACATCGCCCTCAAGCCCCTGCTCGCGCGTGCGCTGGATGGTGAAGTCGAGGAAGTCATTCTCGCCACCAATTTCACGACCGAAGGCGAGGCGACGGCCTACTACCTCGCCGAGCTGCTGCGTGCGCGCGGCCTGCGTGTGAGCCGCATTGCCCGCGGCCTGCCCGTGGGTGGCGAACTGGAGCACGCCGATCCGGCAACGCTGGCACAGGCGCTGATCGAACGGCGCGATAACACGGCCTGATTTCATCGAGGTATAGGCCCGCAGCCAAATGAATGCAATGACTGTAGAGCTATAGAACCCAATGTATGTTGGTCGGCAAGCAAACAAAAACCCGCCAGCGGCGGGTTTTTGTTTGGGTAGCAAGATGCTTAATCGCGATTGCCGGTAAAGGCCATCAGGATGTTGAGCAGGCTGATGAAGAGGTTGTACACGTCCAGATACAGGTTCAGCGTTGCAGTGATGTAGTTGGTTTCACCACCATTCACGATATTGCTCACGTCATACAGGATGTAGAGCGAGAAAATCAGCACAAAGGCGGCGGAAATCGCCAGCGAGAGCGCCGGAATCGCGAAGAACATGTTGGCAACCATCGCCAGCAGGCCGATCACCAGACCGATGAACAGGAATTTGCCGAGGAAGCTGAAATCCTTTTTGGTCACCGTGGCAATGGTCGCCAGCGTGAAGAAGATCGCCGAGGTGCCAACTGCCGCTGTCGCGATAAGTTGCGCACCATTGCTGAAGCGCAGCGCGAATTGCAGAATTTGCGAGAGCCACAGACCCATGAAGCCGGTGTAGGCCAGCAGCAGAACGACGCCCATGGCGCTGTTCTTGTTCTTGTTGATGGCCCAGAACGCACCGAAGCTCACGGCCATGAAAACCAGAAAGCCCATCAGGCCGGACATCTGGAACTGCATCTGGATACCGGCCAGCGCACCGATGGCGGTCGGAATCATGGTGAGCGCCAGCAGCGCATAGGTATTGCGCAGTACGCGATTGCGCTCCACGGCCAGCGAAGGGCTGCCATAGGATGCCGGATTGAATTGCATGGTCATTTCTCCTTGAGGAATAGCGGATCAGTTTGCCCGCTTCACGCTTAAGATGCGGGCAAACCGGAAAAGTTGCAAGACTGGCAACAAATCATTCTGAATAAGTGTGTCAGGCAGTACCACCCACGGTCAGCCCGCCATCCACGCGCAGCGTCGGCTGGCCGACGCCTACCGGCACGCTCTGGCCTTCCTTGCCACAGGTGCCCACGCCGGGATCAAGCGCCATGTCGTTGCCAATCATCGAAACGCGCGTGAGCACGTCCGGGCCGTTGCCGATCAAGGTCGCACCCTTGACCGGATACTGCAGCTTGCCACCTTCCACCCACCAGGCTTCGGCCGCATCAAACACAAATTTCCCGCTGGTGATGTCGACCTGGCCACCGCCGAAATTGGCGGCATACAGCCCGCGCTCGACCGAGGCAATGATTTCCTGCGGATCGACGCTGCCGGCTTCCATCAGCGTATTGGTCATGCGCGGCATTGGCAGGTGCGCGTAGGATTCGCGCCGGCCATTGCCGGTGACACTGGCATTCATCAGGCGGGCGTTCAGATTGTCCTGCAGATAGCCCTTGAGGATACCGTCTTCGATCAGCACGGTACGCTGGGTCGGGTTGCCTTCATCGTCGATATTGAGCGAACCGCGCCGGTCGGCAATCGTGCCATCGTCGACGACGGTGATTCCCCTGGCAGCAACGCGTTCGCCGATGCGCCCGGAAAAGGCCGAACTGCCCTTGCGGTTGAAATCGCCTTCCAGCCCGTGGCCGATGGCTTCGTGCAGCAGGATACCCGGCCAGCCCGAACCCAGCACGACGGTCATTTCACCCGCCGGTGCCGGCCGTGCCTGCAGATTGAGTGCGGCCTGGTCAATGGCTTTTTTCGCGTAATCCAGCAGGACATCATCGGTAAACCAGGCGAAGTCGAAACGCCCGCCGCCACCGCTACTGCCCTGCTCGCGCCGGCCGTTTTCCTCCAGAATCACACGCAGCGATACGCGCACCAGCGGGCGGACGTCAGCGGCGCGCACGCCGTCGTGGCGTGCAATGTAGATCAGTTCGTGCTCGCCGGCGAGACTCGCCATCACCTGCACCACGCGGGAGTCAAGGCTGCGGGTCATCTGCTCCAGCCGTTCCAGCAGCGCCACCTTGGCGGCCGAATCAAGGCTGGCAATCGGGTCATCAATCCCGTACAGCGCATGGCCTGCAACACCACGAAGCAAGCCCACCTTGCCCTCGCCCCCCTGGCGGCCAATCGCGCGGGTCGCTTCGGCGGCCTGCATGAGTGCCGGCAGGCCGATGTCATCCGAATAGGCAAACGCGGTTTTCTCGCCCGAAACGGCGCGAACGCCTACGCCCTGATCAATGTTGAAACTGCCCGATTTCACAATGCCTTCGTCCAGACTCCAGGCCTCGCTGCGCGAATACTGGAAGTAGAGGTCGGCATAATCGACATCGTGCTGCAGGATGGCGGCAAAAACGGCATCCAGGCGCTCGTCGTCAAGCGCGAACGGGGTCAGCAAGGCATTGCGGGCAAGATCAAGGTGAGTCATCAGCTATCCATTCAGGTCGCCTGTGCGACGTGTCAATTCGGTTACCGCCGCATTAAACCATAGAAATCACAGGCGCCGGTGCGCGAGCGCCGGGAGGATGCGCCGCGTACGCTCGAGCTGGCTGGCTTTCAGCTCTGCCATCACCACCCCTTCGCCCTGCGGCAGGCAGGCGAGCACCTGCCCCCAGGGATCGATCAGCATGCTGTGGCCGAAGGTTTCGCGCCCGGTCGGGTGCTGGCCACCCTGCCCGCTGGCGAGTACGAAACACTGGTTTTCGATGGCACGCGCACGCAGCAGCACTTCCCAGTGCGCACGCCCGGTCGTGGCGGTAAACGCGGCTGGAATGATCCAGAGATCGGCCCGGTCGCGCCGGAAAAGCTCGGGAAAACGGAGGTCGTAGCAGATAGCCAGACCGATGCGGCCAAACGGGCTGTCGAACAGCACCGGCTCGCTGCCGGGCTGGATGGTATCCGACTCGCGAAAGCACTCGCTGCCGCTGTCAAAATCGAACAGATGCAGCTTGTCGTAGCGCGCCACGACGTCGCCTGCGGGGGTGAATACCAGTGTACTGTTGAACACCTTGCCTGGTTGCCCGCTCGTCAGCGGAATCGTGCCACCGACCAGCCAGATACCCAGCGATTTCGCCTGCCCGGCCAGAAAATCCTGCAAGGGGCCACGCCCGAAGGGCTCGGCATGGGCCAGCTTGTCGGTATCGCGAGCGCCCATGATGGCGAAATATTCGGGCAGCACCAGCAGACTGGCGCCAGCGGCCGCGCCTTGCTGCAGCAGCCGCGCAGCTACGGCCAGATTGCCCACGACATCGGGAGTCGACACCATCTGCACGACTGCGGCCTGCAATGTACTGAATACGGTCATGGTGCTTTCCTGCTCAATTGCGACCCGGAGCCACGGAAGTGGCACTTGCCCCGGGCATCATTCCGCGCAGCGTGTCGAGGCGGTCGATACGGTTGATCTGCGGATCTGCCATGCTGCCGGTGATCGCATACTCCATGGCGATCATCTGCCCGAAGGGATCGTTGAATGCCTTGCCCAGCGCCAGTGTGGCAATGCCGGCAATCGGGTTGACCGCTGTTGCCGCCAGCGCCACCGTATCGCCAATTTTGGGGACAATCCTGACGCGCATATTCTGGCTGGCCGCGACCAGATTGGCTTCGCCACTGAACTTGATGTCGGCGGCTGGACTGTCGATCAGCAGATTGCCGGTACGCAGCATGCCGCGATCAATCTGGGCATCACCGCGGATGCGATCAAACTCCATGCCCTCGGCAACCACATCGTTGAAATCGAGCCGCACCCTTCTCGCCAGCGACTGCAGGCTCAGCACCGACAGCAGCCGCGCCGCATTGCCCGCCTCGACTCTGGCAAAGCGCCCGGAGCCGAGGTCAAGGTGCAGCTTGCCCTGCAGCGTAGTGAAATCGGGAACGGCATCACTCCCCGTCCAGCCCAGCTCGCCATTGAAGCTGCCCGGTGCCCGGTAAAGACTCTGCGGGTAGCCAAGCCGCCCCAGCAGTTTGCCGGTATCACTGCTTTCCAGTGTGAAGCGGACATTGCCGCGCGGTTGTGCATCTGCCAGCAGCCATTGCCCGGACAGGCGCAAAGTGCCATCCGGATTCACGATGGACAGGGAATCGACCTGCCAGCCGTTCGGGATGGCCTTCGCATTGATCGAGAGTACCCCCAGCTGGGCGCTCTTGTAGGCAAGCTGTCTGATTTCCACATCGAATGCCGACCAATGCCTGGTCAGCGGGCTGGCCGCCATGTCGGCATTTCCCGCACTGACACCGGTCAGCTCCGGCCATGGCAGCTGCAGGCGGTCGAGCCTTGCCTGTAGTGGCCGCCCCTGTCCGCCGGAAATGAGCTGCCCTGCAAGCTGGCGACTGCTCATCTTCAGCATCCAGCCAGTGCCCAGATCGGCGTAATTCAGCCTGACATCCTGCAGCTGACGCCCCCAGCCGGCAATACTGCCAAAGGTCACATCGGCGGCAGAAAGTGCGGGGACGGGCAACTCGCCCTTGCCTTGCTGCGCAGACTGGGTCTGCAGCCAGCCAT
The DNA here is from genome assembly GCF_000430805.1 of Chitinilyticum aquatile DSM 21506. Classification (GTDB taxonomy): domain Bacteria; phylum Pseudomonadota; class Gammaproteobacteria; order Burkholderiales; family Chitinibacteraceae; genus Chitinilyticum; species Chitinilyticum aquatile. Next base: position 423,302 of record NZ_AUMS01000001.1, read on the forward strand.
ACCATTCCTGCACGGCAAGCTCAGGCCAGCCCCCCTGAATGACAAGCCCGGGCTTGCTTGAGGGTATTGCCACAGACCCCAATGAAATCATTGTCTGTACCGGCATACCTTTGTTTTTCAGCCAGTCAAGCTGCAGCAGCTGACCATAGGATAATGCCAGCTGACGCCCCTTTTCACTGCCACTCAGCCTGATGCGCAGCGGCAACTCCGTTCCCGCCGCCTTGCGCATCGGGCGCGGCAGCTCCACCGCAACCCCCTTGAGTGCCGACTGCAACTGCAAATCGAACTGGCCCGGCCGGAAATTCAGATTGCCCTGATACGCGAACGGCCCGCTCATTGGCAAGGGCAATGCATAGTGTTTGAGCAGTTGTTCGCTTTGCGCTTCGCCCTTCAGGGTGAAATTCATTCCGCCCTTGCCATCACTGCCAGCGGTCAGGTGCACCGGTCCGCCAAGCGCCTGCGCGCTGGCTTCTTCGATGCGAAAGCGATCCTGGTCAAACAGCAGCTGGCCATGAGCCTGCTGCAGCAGTGGTACGTCTTCACCGAAATCCAGCCGGTCGGCCCTGAAGGAATAGCGTCCGCTAAGCTGCGTGGCATCGACATCATCCAGCGGAATGTCCAGTTTCAGCGCCAGCTCGCCATTGCCATCGGCCTTCAGCGAGGCCGGAATGCCGGCGGCCTGCTTGACCAGCGGGCTGCCGGCCAGAAAACGCAGGTAATCATTGATCGGCCCTCGCGCGCGACCTTCAATCAGGACGTGCTGGTTCTGGCCCAGATCGGGAATTTCGGTTCTGACGTCAAGCAACCTGACACCGAATACCCGCGCCTCCGGTGCATCGATTTTCATGTTCAGGCCGCTGAAGTGCAGTTGCCCGTTGATCTGCTCGATGGCAGGCCAATCATCGGCAAATGCCAGCGTGACGGCGCGAGCCCGTGCAGTGATATCAAAGACACCCCCGGCTGGAGCCCCCTTGCCGGCATCCGGATAGGGGAAATCGGCCACCTCTCCGTGCCAGCGTATCTTGCCCGCCTCGGCTCGCCCGGCGCGCAGGGAATGCTTCAGCCACGCCAGCGTGTCATCGCCGATTTCGCGCGGCAGGTAGGCATACACACGATTCGCGTCCATCCGCACGATATCGCCATCCAGCATCACCCGTCCCAGCCCCTTGCCGGGCCACTCATACTGCCCCTGTACCGCCAGCTGCATGTCCGCGCTGGCGAGGCGCACTTCCGGGAATTGCACTTTCCAGCCCTGTGACTGGCGTTGCCAGCGGGTTTCGAGTTTCACCTCGCTGAAATGCAGCGGCTCGATGAATTGCGCCGGATAGTCGAGCGTCACCTTGTCGCCACGCAGCAGGAATTCACCCTTGTCCTGCGTAAAGCTCAGCTCGCCATCCAGACCGCCCCCCGTCGCTCCGCCAAGCTGCGGCAGCACACCCGGCCAGGCCAGGGCAAGGCCGGCGAACTGCACTTCACCATCATAGCGGCGCACATCAATCAGCTTGCCCTGCCAGTCCAGCGAAAATCGGGCCAGCTGGCCATTGAGGGTCAGCCCTTCTGTGCGCGCGCGCCAATCTGCCGGCAGGAAAGGCAGCAAGGCATTCAGGCCGCTCAGCTGGACGCCTTCGCCGGACAGTGACGATTGCTCGCCCTTGCGGCTGAAATCCAGTCGGCAGGGCTGACATACGTCGCCGCTGGGTGTCACGATGCGGCGGCCATCGAGGCGGATTTCTTCGCCGGAACGGGTAGCCTGCCAGCTCAGCCCGGCATCCACCGAGGGCAACACCAGGCTTTCCTCCCCCAGCCTGAGCTGCAGATCGCGCATGAGCAGCCGGCCGTCGAGCTGCTCGAGCTGCTCTCCGTCAAAACTGATGGCGAGATTCAGCTCGCCATGCCCGCCCCGCAGGCGTTCCTGGCTGCGGAACAGCGATAGCCAGTCGCCCAGTCGGGCCAGATCTGTATCCGGAATATGCAGATCCAGGGATCCGGACCAATCGGCCAGCTGATCAGGATCGCGCCCGTGCAGCTTGCCGCCGAGTGTCATCCTTCCGCCCATCCCGGCGGGCAGATTCATACCCAGCGCCACCGAGCGAAAGCCGAACAGCTGCGACGTATCGAAGTCAACCTGCTCGAGCCGCAGCGTCCTGCCTTGGCTGCGCTGCTGATCGACGACCAGCAGTGTGCCGGAATGAATCCGCAGCCCACCCTGGTCCAGCAGCCAGCGCAGGAGCGTATTGCCATCACTGCTTTGCTCGCCCCCGCTGAACCCGCTACCACCGACAAACCAGCGCCCTTGCGGATTGCGCAGCAGGGTAAGTACAGGGCGATCCAGTTCGATGATGCTGAAGCGCACATCCCCCAGCAGCAGCTTCCACCAGGACAGACTGCCGGACAGGCTTTGCAGATCGAGCAATTGCTCGCCCTTGCGCCCTCGGATATGCACGCCGCTGAAGGTCAGCTCGGGACGTGCGCCATCCCAGCCGGCACTCAGGGCATCGATCTGCACAACCATCCCGGTCTGCGCGCCGATTTTCCCGGCCACCCAGCCGCGGTATTCGTTGACCCGCGGAACAAGCAGGAACTGCCACGCCAGAGCCAGCAGCAGCAGCAGCATGAAAAAACCCAGCAGCAGGCGCCAGGCGCCGCGCAGCATCGCGGCCGGAATGCGCTGGCAGAACACTGGGAAGGATGGCAGCGCCGCACGCAGCCGGGTCAGAAATTGCATCGCGCATCCGCAGGCACGGGAACGCCAGACTGGCGGTGCCTGTGTTAGGGTTATGGAAACAGGAATCCGATTCTACCAAGTAAGCGCCACGCTCATGACCGAAATGATAGCTCCCCCAGCCTCCTTGCTCGAACCAGCCCTGCAGCACAGCACGTATCTCCAGCGCCTGTTCCGCTGCCACCCGCAACTGCAGGCGGATACCGAAGCCACGATCGATCAGCCGTTCAGCCGCGATGAAATGACTGCATTCCTCGCAAGCAGGCCCTGCCTGAGCGATGACGAACTGAAACTGCACCTGCGTCAGCTCCGGCAAGCCGTGATGGCGCGCCTCATTGCGCGTGAACTGGCCGGGCTGTCGAATCTGGATGAAGCCATGCACACGACGAGCGATCTGGCCGAAGTGGCCATTGCAGTCGCACTGGGCTGGCTGTCACAACCGGATGAACGGCATGGCGAACCAGTCGGAGAAGAGACAGGCACCACTCAGCAGCTGATCGTGGTCGGCATGGGCAAGCTGGGCGGGCGCGAGCTCAACGTTTCCAGCGACATCGACCTGATCTTTGTTTACCCCGAGGACGGCGAAACGACTGGCCCGCGCAAGATCAGCAACCATGAATTCTTCGCTCTGCAGGGCAAGCGGCTCATCAATCTGATCGGCGACGTCACCGATGAAGGTTTTGTCTTCCGGGTCGACATGCGCCTGCGCCCGTTCGGCGATTCGGGCCCGCTGGTGTGCTCTTTTGGCGCACTGGAGAACTACCTGCTCACGCAGGGTCGCGAGTGGGAACGCTATGCCTGGATCAAGGGACGCGCGCTGTCCGGCGACGCGGACGGCCTCTATGAACTGGTGCAGCCCTTCGTGTTCCGCAAGTATCTTGATTACGGTGCCTATCAGTCGATGCGCGACCTGCACAGCCAGATCCGGCGGGAAGTGCAGCGGCGCGACAAGCTCGACAACATCAAGCTGGGGCCCGGCGGCATCCGCGAAATCGAATTCATCGGCCAGGTGTTCCAGCTGATCCGCGGCGGGCGCAACAAGGCGCTGCGCCAGCGCGCGACACAGATCATCCTGCGCGAGCTTGGTGCACAAGGTACGCTGCCGGAAGAGGCCGTTGCCGATCTGGATGCTGCCTACGTGTTCCTGCGCAATCTGGAACACCGCATCATGTATCTTGATGATGCACAGACACAGATGCTGCCGGGCAATGAAGCCGACCAGGCCCGCATCGCCGCGAGCATGCGCTTTCCCGACTGGGCAAGCTTCCGGACCGCCCTCGACTATCATCGTGAAAAAGTGGCTCGCCACTTCGAGCAGGTGTTTGCCCATTCGCCGGTTGACGGCGGCAGCGAAGCGGCCGGCGATTTGCTCAGCCTGCAGGACGAAAGCGGTGGTGAACTGCTGCGAAACAAGGGGTATGGCGATGCAGACGAGGTACAGAGAAGGCTGCAGAGCTATACATCCAGCAACAAATACCTGCAGATGCCCGAGCGCTGCCGCCGGCGGATCGACGTCATCCTGCCAGCCCTCGTCAACACGGCTGCTGGCTATGACAACCCGGACACCACACTGCTGCGCGTACTGGATCTGATCGAAGCAGTGAGTCGGCGCGAATCGTATCTGGCACTGCTTGCCGAACACCCGCAGGCACTCAAGCGCCTGGCCGATCTCTACAGCGCCAGCGCCTGGGTATCGCAATACCTGACCCGCCACCCCATCCTGCTTGACGAATTGCTGGATGCCCGACTGCTCTACCAGGAGCCGGACTGGCCGCGCCTGGGGCTGCTGCTGCGCGAGGAAGTCCGCGATCTGGACGGCGATACCGAGGGCAAGATGGATTGCCTGCGCCATTTCCAGCACACGCAGATTTTCCGGCTGGTCGCGCAGGATATTGCCGGCATGCTCACGCTGGAGAAAGTATCCGATCACCTGTCCGACCTGGCCGACCTGATCCTGTCCGTCACGCTGGAAGAAGTCTGGCGCGAACTGCCCGGCAGGCACCGTGACGAGCCAGCCTTTGCGGTCATCGGCTATGGCAAGCTCGGCGGCAAGGAGCTGGGCTACGGTTCCGACCTGGACATCGTGTTTCTCTATGACGACGAGGATGCCAGCGCACAGGAAATTTACGCTCGCTACGCCAAGCGCATCGTGAACTGGCTGACATCGCTCACCTCGGCCGGCCAGCTTTACGACATTGACCTGCGTCTGCGCCCGAACGGCTCGTCCGGCCTGCTGGTTTCCACGCTGACGGCCTTCAGCGAATACCAGCACAAATCGGCCTGGGTATGGGAGCACCAGGCCATCAGCCGGGCACGCTATGCGGCGGGAGATCGCAAGATCGGAGAATGGTTCGAGGCATTCCGCCGCGACATTCTGGCCCTGCCGCGCGACCGGGCTTCGCTGCGCGATGAAGTACGCACCATGCGGGAGCGCATGCTGGAAACGCATCCAGCGCTGGAAACCGACGTCAAGCATGTGCGCGGCGGCATCGTTGACATCGAATTCATCGTGCAGTTCCTGATTCTGGCCCATGCCGGAGAGTGTCCGGCACTGACCGCCAACAGCGGCAATATTGCCCTGCTCGACGTCGCGGCACGGCACGGCTATATCCCGCCAACTGAAGCCGATGCCGCACGCCACGCCTACCGCGAATTGCGGCGCCTGCAGCATGCGGGACGCCTGAATGACAGCAAGCCCAATCCGGCCACGCTGGCGGCACTGCAAGACCATCTGGCCGCCGTCAGAACACTCTGGCGCGAACTGTTCGGCGCAGGCAGCTGAAGCAGTAAAAAGCCGGTGCAGAATGGCGGGTTCCCACCCTGCACCGGCTTTTCAGGTGAACGGATTCAGGCAGGCAGCGCGCTGGCGTGCCAGGCCTTTTCCAGGCAACCGTGTTCGAACAGCTCCGATTCAAGCTCCCGGTTGCGCTGCGGAAATGCCATGAAAGCGACCGCCTTGCTGCCAGCGGGGAAGTAGGCGCTGAGCAGCATGGTTTCGTGCTTGAGCATTTCCATCAGCGCCAGCACAAAACCAGGCGAAATATCAACGGCAAAATGGAACTCCTTGCGCCAGACTGCGCCGGTCTCAAGCCGCTCCGGATAACCCGGCGTGCACTCATCCCGTGAAGGCGTGCTGCTTGCATAGCCCTGCTGGGCCAGCAATTCACCCAGAGCTGCCGGAGCATCGGCCACTTCCAGTACGAAAGCAGCCATCGCCGGGCTCAGCTGCTGCAGATTGACATAAGCAGCGGTCTGCTTTTGCTGGCCGGCGGCAACGGCTCGCAGGCAGGCCGGGCAAGGATAGCTGACTGCAGCCAGATGCCAGTCTGTGTGGTCCTGGCTGTGCTCAAGTGCATGGCCGCAGCGGTAACGTGTCTGCATGGATAAGCCTCTCAATGGTATGCGCCTTTGTGTGTCGTGCTTGTTTTTATGTGTGATTACTATACCACTACACAAAATTACGTCGACATTACCATTTGTGATGCCAATCACTGCTCTCGTTACTGGGCTGCTGGCGCCGTTCCGGAAAAGGCGTAGCGATTACGCCCGCCATGCTTGGCGAGATACATTGCGGCATCCGCTTCCTTGAGCCAGGCATCGGGATCATGAATGCCAGCATGCAGCGGAGCTACCCCCACACTACCTCCCAGCGGCAGCAAAATCTCTTTGTAACGACATGGCGCTGCAAGACCCTGCAGGATTTTGGCCGCCAGCAGCTCAGCATGCTCCGGCTGCAATTGCCCCTCAACCAGCAGCACGAATTCATCACCACCCAGCCGGCTGACCAGATCTTCATGCCGCACAAGATGACGCAGACGATGCGCGACTTCGATCAGCACGGCGTCGCCGGCGTCATGCCCGTGCTGATCGTTGATTTCCTTGAAGTGATCCAGATCAATCAGAAACAGGGTTGCCCCGTCGTTGCGCCTTGCGCCATGGTCAAGCATACGGCGTAGCCTTGCCATCAGATGCAGGCGATTGGACAAGCCGGTCAGCGCATCGCGCAGCGCAAGCTTGCGCATGCGATCCGCTTTGGCATGCAGATGAGCCTCGCGTTCGGCTACCCGCTGCCGCACCACGCCGACCCGTTGCCGCAAGCGGGCCATCTGCAGGCTTGCCACCAGCAGAAAAACAAAGACGATGCCAAAATGCACCGGCATGGAAATCGCCCGCGCATCCGCCTCCCACCCGAAGCGGGCGGCATACAGCAGCCCTGGTGCGGCGAGCAGCACACAGAACAGCCATTGTGCCGGTGAGGTCGTCAGCAGCAGCAGCCACAGCCCAAGCACGGGCCAGAGCAAGGGCAGAATCGGCTGCGTTGCATGATTCAGTGCAGCCAGCAGCGCCGCAGCCCAGGGAATGGCGATCGCAACCAGCACCCGCTGCCCCCAGATCATCGCCACATAATGGCGGCCGTGCAGGCCGAATGCCAGAAGGCCGAACCAGGCTGCCAGCAGCAGGTACATGCCATAGACCAGGTGATGCTGATCTTTCGGGCCGAAAGCAAAATGCAGCGGCAGCATCAGGCAGGCAGCGGTCAGGCTGCACCAGGCGGCGATTTGCTGGTGGAGGAGATGCTGACGCCCTGGCTGGAGTACCGATGCGGGCTGCGCGGCATCGCCTGCTGCGGCGTTATCCCCCAAAGTCAGCACTGTGGCAGGAGAAAAGAACTGCGCCGAGCTGATCTGTCTGCGGAAGAATTTCATTGTTTTGCCTCCCCATATGCCTGCTCCGCCATTCTCCCATACTGTCGTGGCTGGCAAGGGCTAACCAGATCAACATTAAACCGCTTTCTTTTGCCTACGCGCAAATCCGGCGAACCGCGCGCGTCGCCTCTCAGGGTGGATACTCTCCGTGAACGCGGGGCGAAAAGATACCGAAGAGATTCTCGGGGTAAAATCGAACGTTGCACGACGCCAAACACCCAGATACCGCAATGACCATCCTGAACTGCGCCCCACTTGAATTCAGCCCGGAAGGCATCCCCTACTCCAGCCAGTTTGACGACATTTACCATTCGCGGGGCGGCGGGCTAGCCCAGGCGCGTGAGGTGTTCATGGCCGGCAATGGCCTGCCGCAGGCTTGGCAAGGCCGCACGCATTTCACCGTACTGGAAACAGGTTTTGGCCAGGGCCTGAGTTTTCTGGCCACCTGGCAGGCCTGGAAGGCCGATCCGGCGCGCAGCCAGCGCCTGCATTTCGTCTCCGTCGAACAATATCCGTTCAGGCGCGATGACCTGGCGCTGCTGCACGCGCACTATCCGGAAATTGCCGCTTTTTCCGCCGAACTGTGCGCCGCCTGGCCCTGGCTGACCGAGGGCATACACCGGATCGAACTGGCAGAAGGCCGGGTCATTCTCACACTGGTGCTCGGTAACGCATCGCAATGGCTGCCCGAACTGCAACTGGCCGCCGACGCCATTTATCTGGATGGCTTTGCTCCGGACAAGAACCCCGGGCTCTGGTGCCCGGCCATCTACCGGCAGTTGCGCCGCCTGGCGCACGATCAGACGACGCTAGCCACCTACACCGTCGCCGGTCATGTACGGCGCGGCCTGGCCGATGCCGGCTTTGCCGTAGAACGGATACAGGGGTTTGCCGGCAAGCGGCAGATGCTGCGCGGACAGAGTGCGCAGGGCCCTCGCTGGCGTAGCTCGCTGCGCCAGGAGGCCCCTGCGCGCAGCGCAGTCATCGTCGGTGCCGGCATGGCTGGCGCCAGCGCCGCCTGGCAACTCGCCCGGCGCGGCTGGGAAGTCAGTGTTCTGGAGGCGGGCGACACCATTGCCGGGGGCTCCTCGGGCAACCACGTCGGCCTGATGCACCCAACCTTCAGCCGTGATGACAATCTGCAGGCCCGGCTGACGCGTGCAGGCTGCGAACAGACGCTGCAGGCGCTGGCATTGCTGGAACATGCCGGTACTCCCGTCGCCCACGGCCGGCCGGGCCACCTGCAAATCGCCAAGACACCGGAGCAGGATGCCCTCTTTGCCGAGATTGCGGCTGAGCTGCAACTGCCGGGCGAGTTGGCGCACCATCTGGACCAGCAGACTGGGAGCCAGCTTTCCGGGCAAGGCATAAGTGCAGGTGGCTTGTTCTACAAAGCCTCCTGCTGGATACATCCACCCGGTTTATGTACCGCCCTGCTGCATCATCCTGGCATCACGGTGCACACGGGCTGCCGCGTTGCCGGCATGAAACGGGAAGATGGTGTCTGGCTGCTGAGCGGTGATGCGGGCGAAATTCTGACCCGCAGCGAGACCGTAATACTGGCCAATGCCACCGCAGCGGCGCAGCTCTGCCCGCAAGCCGGACTCCCACTCACTGACAGCCGGCGCGTGGTCACCCGCATCGCAGCCAGTCGCCTCGATGCGCCCGAATATGCACTGTCCGGCCCCGGCTATCTGACCCCCGGCTATCAAGGGCTGCGCTGCGCGGGTGCGGCAGAAGTCAGGGATGGCGATGTGGCCGCCGCCGCACGAAAAAACCTGCAGGAATTGCGCAAACTGCTGCCCAGAATCGTGCTGGACGATGACATGATCTACGACTGGCGCGACTGCTCCCGTCCCGCCTCACCAGACCGCCTGCCGCTGATCGGCCAGCTGCCAGCGCCGCACGCACAGACGGGGCCGGCGCACCAGCTCTGGCAACTGGCCCGCCTGCCCGGCCTGTATGGCGCGCTCGGCTTTGGCTCGCGCGGGCTGACCTGGGCCATTCTGGCCGGCGACCTGTTGGGCTGCCTGCTCAATGGCGAACCACTTCCGCTGGAAAGAAAACTGCTCGATGCCGTTGACCCGGGCCGCTTCGCCCTGCGGCAATTCAGAAAACAGGCATAGGTATACCTTCACAACTATTTAAAACCAAGATCTTTGCCTACATACCCAGGCTTGAGCACTACACAACAGCATGCGATTGCATAGCGATACGGTATAAGCTCGAAAAAGCCGGCCACCAGTCCTGCACAGCAGGTTTGTAGCGCGGGAAGAAGCCTGCAAACCAGCCTGGCTAGCCATGCAATGCCGCATAGATCTGCTCGGCCAGCGCCGCGTTGATACCTTCCACCTGCATCAGCTCTTCCACACCTGCTGCTTTCACGCCCTGGATGCCTCCAAAGCGGGTCAGCAGCTTTTGCCGGCGTTTGGGGCCAACGCCGGGAATGTCCTCAAGGCTCGAAGACACCCGGATTTTGGCACGGCGTGCACGGTGGCCGGTGATGGCAAAGCGGTGGGATTCATCGCGGATCTGCTGGATGAGATGCAGCCCAGGATGATGGGCCGGCAGGCGCACGCTGGCATGGCTTCCTTCGATGATCAGCTGCTCAAGCCCGGCCTTGCGCGTCTCGCCCTTGGCCACTCCCAGCAGTACCGGCTCGGCCAGCCCGATTTCCGCCATCACGGCCTCAGCTTGCGTGAGTTGACCCTTGCCACCGTCGATGAGGATCAGATCCGGTACAACGCCCTCGCCGGCGGCTATTTTGCTGTAGCGCCTTGTCAAGACCTGCTTCATCGCGGCGTAGTCATCGCCGGGAGTAATTGCATCGTCGCGCGCGGCTTCGCCCTCTTTCAGCGTGGCGATGTTATAGCGGCGATATTCCTTGGGCTGCATGTCGAAGCGGTCATACACCACGCAGGAGGCAACGGTGGCTTCGCCCATTGTGTGCGAAATATCGAAGCATTCGATGCGCCGCGTTTCCTCGGGCAGATTCAGCGCCTCGATCAGCGCGAACAAGCGTCCCTGCTGGGTTGCCGCCGCACTCTGCCGCTGGGCGATGGCGAGCCCGGCATTCTTGCTCGCCATTTCAAGCCAGATGCGGCGACCCCCTTTGGGGCTGGCGTTAATGATGACCTTGCGTCCGGCCTGTCCGGTCAGCGTCGCCGCAAGAATGGCTGCATCTGCCGGCTCCGGGCTGCAGAACAGCACGGGCGGAACGCTGCGATTCAGGTAGTGCTGGGCGATGAAGGCGGCAAGCGCTTCCGCCGCGCCGTAGCCTTCGGCGTGCGCGGGGAAGATATTCTTGTCACCGACATGCCGCCCGCCGCGCACCATGGCCAGGTTGACACACAGGAGGCCATCCTGCAGTACGCAGGCCAGAATGTCGGCATCCAGCTCGCTTCCCTTGCTTTCCACGAACTGTTTTTCCTGCACGCGGGCCAGTGCCGCGATCTGGTCGCGCACCGCTGCGGCCTCTTCGAATTTCCATTCCCCTGCCAGCGCCTGCATGCGGGCTTCCAGCCCGCTCAGCAGCTCACCGGTTTTGCCATTGAGAAACTGCACGGCATTCTGCACGTCGGCACGGTAATCCTCGCTTGATATCAGGCCGACACACGGCGCGGTGCAGCGCTTGATCTGGTGCAGCAGACAAGGTCGTGAACGGTTGCTGTATACGCTGTCCTCGCAGGTACGCAGCCGGAATACTTTCTGCAGCAGCTGGATGGACTCCTTCACCACATAGCCATTCGGATAGGGCCCGAAGTACTGATGCCGTTTGTCGAGTGCGCCGCGGTAATACGCCAGCCGGGGGAATTCATGGCCGGACAGCATGAGGTAGGGATAGCTCTTGTCGTCGCGGAACAGGATGTTGTAGCGCGGGCTGAGCGCCTTGATCAGATTGTTTTCCAGCAGCAGGGCTTCCGCTTCGCTGCGCACTACGGTGGTTTCCAGCCGTGCGACCTGCGACAGCATCAGGCGGATGCGGGGGCTCAGATCGCTTTTCTGGAAATAGCTGCCAACGCGTTTCTTCAGGCTGTTGGCCTTGCCGACATAGAGTACAGAGCCATCGGCAGCCAGATAACGGTATACGCCGGGCAGATCAGGCAGGTTGCGAACCTGCTCGAGCAGCTCGTCTGAAAATGGCGATGGGGAGGCGGACATGCGCAGGACCAGCACGGTAAAACGCCATTTTACCCGGGCTGGCAGCATGGCAAGCAGAAGAGTTGGGGGCGAAATAGGCTGCCCTTGGAATACGGGGCAATGTAATGCTTCACAACCAAATAAAAGCAAGGGTTACGGCGATATACCCATCAACCAATTGCAAAAAGCGACAGTGCAAAGACAATCAGGAATGCGCAACCCAGGCCAATCAGCCACGGCAAGCTGGGTAGGAATTCATCGCGCGGCATGGTATGCGGGGAGCGCAGAACCTGTCGGCGTCCCTTGCGCTGGTGCTTGGGCAGATCACCCGGCAAGGTTGCCATGCAGGTGAGCATTTCTTCGGCTGAATTGCGCCGCCGCTGCACAAGCAAGAGCAGTGCACAAAGCAGTACGGTTAGCAGCAATAAACACAACAGAAACAGGATCGGGGAATCCATGATCTCCGCAACCAAGGGGGAACTCATGGAAAAATAACAAACACGAAAGGACTAAGCAAGACAAATAGCGGGATTTGACGAGTTTTTACAAAAAATAACCTTTCTTTGCTGTCGCGATTTAGCACTGGTCTGGCGAGATGGCAATTTGGCAGGCAAGTAGCCGTCGTAAGGTGCCGCAAGTTTCACCAAACCCACTGCAGCAGTGCCAGGTGAAGGCCTCGCGCCATCCTTATCCATGATGTCCATGGAAAGCCAGAAGGAACAAAGCAGGTGATGAGTTCTGACTCTTCAAGCGGCGTCGGGGGCCTGGCGTTACCTGACCCTCATGTCGGCCGAGGAGCTGATGTCAAGATGCGGCAATTGCGCCGGCCAACAGCAATTCCCAGAAGAGGCCGGACAAGCCCTGCGCCCCTTACCAGGGTAATTCGCTGCCGTCGTACTTGAAAAACCGACCGCTATCCCAGTCCTGCAGACTGGCGATGACCGTGCGCATTCCTCTCACGCTACTGGCTGCATCAATCAGCGCCGCCGGGCCACCCATGTCGGTGCGTACCCAGCCCGGGTGCAGGAGCACCACGGTATGCCTGCCGGCGAGATCCACCGCCATGCTCTTGCCAATGGCGTTGAGCGCGGCCTTCGAAGCCCGATAGGCATAATCGCCGCCGGAGCCATTATCAGCCATACTGCCCATCAGGCTGCTCAGATGAGCGATGCGGGCACTGGACCTGAGCAGTGGCAACAGAACCTCGGTCAGGCGCAGCGGTGCCAGCACATTGACCGCCAGTACACGCTGAAATTCGGCGAGGTCACAATCGCCCAACTGCTGGTGGATGCCGCCATAAATGCCGGCATTATTGATCAGCAAATCAATACACTCGCCGGCAAGACTGGCAGGCAGGCGGTCAATGGCCGCCAGATCGCCCACGTCGAGCTCCAACTGTCGCAGCTGCTGCGGATACTGCTGCTGCAGCTCATCGAGCTGCGCAGCGGCATGACGGCGGGCAGCCAGCACCCGCCAGCCTTCCTGCAGATACTGCCGGGTGAACTCAAGTCCGAGCCCGCGGCTGGTTCCGGTAATGAAGACGGTGTTGTGTGTCATGTCTGCCGGGCTCCAGCTCAGGAGTGACGGCCGCCGCCGCCACGATTGCCACCGCCATTTCCGCCACGGTTGCCACCACCACCGCGATTGCCCCCGCCACGATTACCACCACCGCCACGGTTGCGGCCGGTACTGTCACCAAAATAGGCCCAGAGCGGCGTGTTTTCATTGCTCAGCGGTTGGGCGTCCGGGTCGCGCCGCCGATTGCCGTCCTGCTGACGGGAACCGGTACTTGCGGCGCCTGAGGTTGCCTGGCCTTGTGGCTTGCGCGGTTTCTGCTCGCGACGTTGCTGGCCATTACTGTTGCCCTGCTGCTCTTGCGCAGCACGCTCACGCGGCTGACCGTCCCGCTGGCCGGATTTGTTGCGTCGCCGCCGCTTGTTGCTGCGCACCTGCTGATCGCCGGTGTTTGGCTGCGTGGCAGTTGCCGTGCTTTCGCCTTCGGTGCTTATGGGTTCCTGCTTCTCGACTACACCGCTACCGCCCATCAGGGCGGCCACAGGCGCTGCCTTGCGGGTTCGCGCAGCGCGAGCGGGACGCTCTGCATCCGAACCGTTTCCGGTTTCTGCTGCCGCGGGCTTGCTGGACTGCGATCTGGCTCCCGCCGGCTTGTTGCGTGCCGGGCGAGACTGTGCGCTGCGCGGACCTCTCGCCTCGCGCGGTGCGCGCAAGGGTTCAGGGGCAACACTCAGATCGGCCTCGAAGCCTTCCAGCGTAAAACGCGGCAATTCGCGCTTGAGCAGTTTTTCGATATCGGCCAGCAGCTTGAATTCATCCACGCAGACCAGTGACAGGGCCTCGCCCTCGGAACCGGCACGGCCGGTACGGCCAATGCGGTGCACATAGTCTTCCGGCACATTGGGCAATTCGAAATTGATCACGTGGGGCAATTCGCTAATGTCGATGCCGCGCGCCGCGATGTCGGTTGCGACCAGTACCTGCAGCTCGCCCGACTTGAACTCGGACAATGCCTTGGTGCGGGCGTTCTGGCTCTTGTTGCCATGAATCGCCATGGCGGTGACACCAGATTTGTTGAGCTGCTCGGCAAGGCGGTTTGCGCCATGCTTGGTGCGCGTGAATACCAGCACCTGATGCCAATTATTGTCCTGGATCAGGCGGGTCAGCAGATCGCGCTTCTTGTCGCGATCAACGATATGCACACGCTGGGCCACCGTTTCGGCAGCAGCGTTGCGGCGAGCGACCTCGATGAGCACCGGCTGGTTCAGCAGCTTGTCGGCCAGCTCCTTGATCTCGTCGGAATAAGTGGCCGAGAACAGCAGATTCTGGCGTTGTACCGGCAACAGGGCCAGCACCTTCTTGATGTCATGAATGAAGCCCATGTCGAGCATGCGGTCAGCCTCATCCAGCACCAGAACTTCGACACCGGAGAGATCGAGCGTGCCTTGCTGGGCATGATCAAGCAGACGTCCCGGTGTCGCCACCAGAATGTCGACCCGCTTCTGCAGCTTCTTGATCTGCGGGTTGATCGCGACACCGCCGAACATCACCATCGATGGAATTTTCAGGTGTGCGCCGTAGGCCTGCACCGACTCTTCCACCTGGGCAGCAAGTTCGCGGGTTGGCGCCAGGATTAGCGCACGAATCTTGCCTTCGGCCTTGGCCGGGCGGGTACTGAGCAGCTGCAGCAGAGGCAGCGTGAAGCCGGCAGTTTTGCCGGTGCCGGTTTGTGCACCGGCGAGAATGTCTCCGCCGCCGAGTACAGCGGGGATGACCTGGGTCTGAATGGGGGTGGGCGTGGTATAGCCACGCTCCGTCACGGCACGGACGATTTCGTCCGACAGGCCGAGGGCGGCAAACGACATGCAAGCTCCGGAATGGCGTCATTGCATCTGCCGGCAGCCGTCGGGAGACGGCACCAGTCTGCGGCAGCGCGAATCAATCAAGAAAAGTGATTATCAAGTAACGCGCAGAGGGCGCGCCGGCCACCAAGACTGGGGGGTAGCCGCTCCGGCATTATAGGCGTGTCAAGCCGAAGTGGGAAACGATTATTCCATGACGCAGCAAAAATTCAGACACGGCAGCAAGCGATCTTCGCCTGTCATGTCAAAGGAGCTCCGCATCTCGGGCTTGCTCTGCCCGCTTCCGCCTGAGCGTCGCCAGACCCTCTTGCTCGTCGCAGCTCAGAGCAGGTGCGACACGACAACCCGAAGCCGAACTTTCCAGTGCTGCCTCGAGCACGGCCATCACTGCAACGGCTTCGAGCGGAGTAACGGGATTGCAGCTCTGCCCACGTACCGCTGCAGCCACGGCGGCATAGTATGCCGGATAATTGCCGCGCGGCAGCGTTATACCCCCAGCCCCGTCAGCCTCATGGCCAAATAGCTGATTGGCATTCAGATCGATACCCCAATCAGGACTCGCAGGCAGCAGGCCGTTTTTCAGCTGGCCTTCCTGTTCGTCCAGACCGTACTTGACCCAGCTGCCGGCTGTGCCATGGACCGCAAAACGCGGCACGCCACCGCTTACCAGCATGGAGGCGTGCAGCAGCACCGCCTTGTCGGGGTAATGCAACTGAACATGAGCCCAGTCCGGTGAAATGCCTTCCGGACGGGTAATGCGGATCGAGGCGCTCACAGACTGGGGCACACCGAACAGCAGCAGAGCCTGATCAATCAGGTGTGGACCCAGATCATGCCAGAGCCCGGCTCCCGGCCCATCCCCCTCCCGCCAGCGCGGCTGGACTAGCGGGCGGAAGCGGTTGAACTGGCTATCGAACTGCACTACATCGCCAAGCGTTCCCCGCTGCAACAAGGCTTGCAAAGCCAGAAAATCCGCATCCCAGCGCCGGTTCTGGAAGACAGAAAGAACACGCTGCCGCTGCTGTGCCAGTTCTGCCAGCGCCCTCGCCTCCGTCAGCGTCACCGTGAATGGCTTGTCCACCACCACATGCTTGCCAGCCCGCAAGGCGCTGGCAGCCATCGGGGCATGCAGATGATTCGGCGTAGCAATCACCACGAGGTCGATATCCGGATCATCCTGCACCTCTTCGAGAGCGGTTGCCACTCTCGCTGAAGGCAAGGCGGCATGAACTTCAGCGGGTTTGCTGCTCAGAACAGTGGTGACCTGGATCCCTGCCTCTGCGCGCAGCAAGGGCAGATGAAAAGTACGCCCGGCGTAACCAAAACCAAGTAAAGCGGTTCGAATCATGTCAGCACTTCCGAGGGTATATATGACAGTGAACAGACTATGCCACAGGCGTAGCACGCCGTGGGAAACGTACCGGCAATTGACAGCAGAACGCCCGTTCACTAAGCTACATGGAACGAATGTTCGCCACCCACAGTCAGCGGCAACACCAGACTGCGGCGCTTCTTACCCAACCTTTCACGTCAGGGTCCACGCATGGGCAACCCAAACCGCGATCACGAATACCTGGCCAAACTGCAGGATTATTTCGCCAGCTACCGCAGCATCCCGTCGTACGCCGTCATCGGCGAACTGCTTGGCATGGCATCCAAATCGGCCGTTTCAGCACTGGTCAAGCGACTCAGTCTCGCCGGTTATCTGGAGATGAGTCCAGACAAGCGCCTCGCCCCTACCAAGCGCTTTTTCGAGCGCGAACTGGCCGATTTCAATGTGCCGGCCGGCCTGCCCGCTGCCGCGAACGATGCGATGAGTGAATCGCTTTCGGTCGATGACTACCTGATTCCACGCCCTTCCAGCTCCATCCTTGTGCGGATCAAGGGCGATTCGATGATGGATGCAGGCATTTTCGATGGCGACATTGCCGTCATCGAGAAGCGGCATGCTGCCAATCTCGGAGATTATGTCCTTGCCATCGTCGACAACGAATACACATTGAAAGAACTGGGCCGGGACAAGCAGGGCTACCTGCTGATTCCGCACAATCCGGACTTCTCCCCCATTCGGCCGACGCACAGCCTGGAAATCTTCGGCGTGCTGACCGGTCTGATCAGAAAATACCGTTAACCGTTTTTTGCCAAAGACGCTTGCCAATTTTTCAAAAGACCCGTATAGTCCGGCCTCTCTGCTGAAGACCTCACGGAATGAAGCAGAAAATGGTCAGCGCGCCCGTAGCTCAGTTGGATAGAGTATTTGGCTACGAACCAAAGGGTCGGGCGTTCGAATCGCTCCGGGCGCGCCAACCACACACTGCCTCAGTCCCCATCGTCTAGAGGCCTAGGACACCGCCCTTTCACGGCGATAACCGGGGTTCGAATCCCCGTGGGGACGCCAGCTTTCAAAGCTGGCTATTTTTTTGCCCGCTTTCCGGGCGCACCTCCTGCAGCCGCCCGCGCCGGCCTGACCAGCATCAAGAATCCCTCCTATTTCTGACGCGAGCACTACAGAAGACCTCTTGCCGTCATGCAAGACCGCATATAATGCGTCTTACATTTTGCAACACTGGATAAACCCCATGTCATCTGCAACACTGCCTCGCGGCACCAAAATCGTCGCTACCCTTGGCCCGGCCTCGACCGAGCCCGCCGTTCTCGAAAAACTGATCGAAGCCGGTGTTAACACCGTCCGCCTGAATTTCTCGCACGGCAGCGCCAAGGATCATATTGATCGCGCGAATACCGTTCGCGCCATTGCCGACAAGCTGGGTCGCCCCGTTGCCGTTCTCGCCGATCTGCAGGGCCCGAAGATCCGCATCGGCAAATTTGAAAAGAATCGCATCGAATTGAAAAAAGGCGAGACCTTCATTCTTGATGCCAGCTGCGAAATGGGTAACCAGGAACGCGTTGGCCTCGATTACAAGGAACTGCCCAATGACGTGTCCGCTGGTGACACCCTGCTACTGGGCGACGGCGAAATCCAGCTGGAAGTTGTATCTGTCAAAGGCGTAGAAGTCCACACCACCGTACTGTTCGGCGGCCCGCTCTCCAATAACAAGGGCATCAACCGCAAGGGCGGCGGCCTGACTGCTCCCGCGCTCACCGCTAAGGACATGGAAGACATCAAGACGGCAGCTGCCCTGCAAGCCGACTACATTGCCGTGTCCTTCCCGAAATCCGCCGCCGACATGTATATGGCCCGCACCCTGCTGCGCGCAGCCGGTGGTACTGGCGGCCTGATCGCCAAGATCGAACGCACGGAAGCTGTTGCCAATCTGGATGAAATTCTGGACGCCTCCGACGGCATCATGGTCGCCCGTGGTGATCTGGCTGTGGAAGTCGGCGATGCGGCAGTTCCGGCGCTGCAGAAAATGATGATCCGCCGTGCCCGCACCAAGCAGAAGATCAGCATTACCGCCACCCAGATGATGGAATCGATGACCAACAGCCCGGTTCCGACCCGCGCCGAAGTCTCCGACTGCGCCAACGCGGTACTGGACGGCACCGATGCCGTGATGCTGTCTGCCGAATCTGCTGCCGGCAAGTACCCGGTCGAAGCCGTTGAGGCTCTCGTTCGCACCTGCCTGGAAGCCGAGCGCTCGGGTGAAAGCCGTGTTGATCGCGAATTCACCACCGCTGACAGCTTCAAGCGTATCGACCAGACCGTCGCCATGTCGGTCGTCTACGCCTCCATGCACATGGAGCTCAATGCCGTAGCCGCGCTGACCAACTCCGGCACTTCGGCTCTCTGGCTGTCGCGCTACATCGGCAAGGTGCCGGTTTATGCTTTCACCAACTCGGTCAGCACCTACCGGAAAATGGCCCTGTATCGCCATATCCAGCCCGTACTGATTCCGGCCATCGCGGATCGTGAAACTGAAATCACGCACATCCAGGCCGAACTGGTTCGCAGCGGCAAGATGGTTCCCGGCGATCGCCTGGCCGTCACTTTCGGTGTACCTGCCGGCGGCGGCGCCAATTCGCTGCGGATTTTCGACATCCCGGCGCGTTAAGCCGAGAGCGGTCGAAACACAAAAACAAACGGGCCCTTCGGGCCCGTTTGTTTTTCCATCGAAACCATCATAATAATGGGTATTGTCACGCAGCCATTGTGATTAAATGACTGCAGCGATATACCCATTAAAAACGCCCTCCATCCGGAGGGCGTTTCATGTCGGAAAGCGTCAGGCCATTCAGGCCGATTCGCCCTCGACAGCTGGTGCGTCTGCAGCCGGTGCAGCTACTTCTTCAGCCAGCAGCGCCTTGATCGACAGGCGGATGCGACCCTTCTCGTCCTGCTCCAGCACCTTCACGCGAACAACCTGACCTTCCTTGAGGTGGTCGGCCACGTTCTTGATGCGCTCGTTGGCGATCTGGCTGATGTGCACCAGACCATCCTTGCCCGGCATGATGGAAACGATGGCGCCGACATTGTTGTCCAGAATCTTGACGACCGGACCTTCATAGACCTTGCCGATTTCCACTTCAGCCGTGATCAGGCCGATGCGGCGCTTGGCTTCGTCAGCACCTTCGCTCGACACGGAGGCGATGGTGATGGTGCCGTCTTCCTGGATGTCGATCTGCGTACCGGTTTCCTCGGTCAGTGCGCGAATCACGGAGCCGCCCTTGCCGATCACGTCGCGGATCTTGTCCGGGTTGATCTTCATGGTATAGAGACGCGGAGCGTGCGTGCTGACTTCTTCACGCGCACCTTCCAGAGCACCCTGCATGATGCCCAGGATATGCAGACGGCCTTCCTTGGCCTGCTCCAGCGCCACCTTCATGATTTCCTTGGTGATGCCGTTGATCTTGATGTCCATCTGCAGCGCGGTAATGCCGCCATCGGTACCGGCCACCTTGAAGTCCATGTCACCCAGGTGATCTTCGTCACCCAGAATATCGGACAGCACGGCAAAACGGTTGCCTTCCTTGATCAGGCCCATGGCGATACCGGCTACGTGCTTCTTCATCGGCACGCCTGCATCCATCAGCGCCAGCGAGCCGCCGCAGACGGAAGCCATTGACGAGGAGCCGTTGGACTCGGTGATCTCGGATACGACACGCATGGAGTATGCAAACTCGTCATTGCCCGGCAGCATGGCGATCAGCGCACGCTTGGCCAGACGACCGTGACCGATTTCACGACGCTTCGGCACGCCGACGCGGCCGGTTTCGCCTGTGGAGTACGGCGGGAAGTTGTAGTGCAGCATGAAGCGGTCGGTGTATTCACCGTGGATGGCGTCGATCTTCTGCTCATCCATTTTGGTACCGAGGGTCGCAACAACCAGCGCCTGGGTTTCGCCACGGGTAAACAGTGCGGAGCCGTGTGTACGCGGCAGCACGCCGGTACGGATCGAGATCGGGCGCACAGTACGGGTGTCGCGGCCATCAATGCGCGGCTCGCCGTTCAGGATCTGGCCGCGCACGATTTCGGCTTCCAGGCCCTTGAAGATCGACTTGATTTCGTTGGCTTCCAGCGTGCCGGTTTCTTCCGTGATCAGCGCTTCTTTTACCAGCGCCCAGGTTTCGTTGATCTTCTGGGTGCGCAACTGCTTCTGGCGCAGCTTGAATGCCTGCTTCAGACCTTCACCGGCAATGCCGCGAATCTTCTCAGTCAGTTCGACATTGACTTGCGGCTCTTCCCAGTCGAACAGCTCCGGGTTTACTTCATCAGCCAGCTCGTTGATTGCCTTGATGGCGGCCTGCATCTGATCGTGACCGAACACCACGGCGCCCAGCATCACTTCTTCCGACAGCTCGTTGGCTTCGGATTCGACCATCAGCACAGCCTGCTCGGTGCCGGCGACCACCAGATTCATCTGCGAGTTTTCCAGCTGCTCGTTGGTCGGACACAGGATGTACTGGCCGTCAACATAGCCCACGCGCGCAGCGCCGATCGGGCCCTGGAACGGCACGCCGGAAATCGCCAGCGCAGCGGATGCGCCCAGCATGGCGGCAATGTCGGAATCGATGTTCTGGTCAACGGACACGGTGGTCGCGATGATCTGGATATCGTTGTAGAAACCTTCGGGGAACAGCGGACGGATCGGGCGATCGATCAGGCGGGAAGTCAGTACTTCCTTTTCGCTGGGCTTGCCTTCGCGCTTGAAGAAGCCGCCGGGGATCTTGCCGGCAGCATAAGTCCGTTCGAAATAATCGACGGTCAGCGGGAAGAAATCCTGACCCGGCTTGACGTCGCGTGCGGCTACCACGGTAACCAGTACAACGGTGTCATCCATGCTGACCAGAACGGCGCCGCTGGCCTGACGGGCGATTTCGCCGGTTTCAAGCGTGACGGTATGCTGGCCGTACTGGAAGGTTTTGACGATCTTGTTGAACACTGATGTTTTCCTTTTCACATTTTTCGCACCGGATCATGGCGCGTCGCGTTTGCAATAATCTGCAGTCAACTGTCAGCAGGATCCTGTCAGTACATACCTGACACTGCCGCCGGTTCCGGCACAACCTACCCCCCGCCTGCCGCCGGATCCGCTGTTAAGCCGGCGCGAGGGTTTGGGGCGCTGAACTGATAACGATTCATGCACCCCGAAAACAAAAAAGTCGCAGTCAGATGACTGCGACTTTTTGGCGCTGCGCTTACTTGCGCAGGCCCAGCTTGGCGATCAGATCGCGATAGCTGTCTACATTGGTACGCTTGAGGTAGTCCAGCAGACGACGACGACGCGAAACCATCTTCAGCAGACCACGACGGGAGTGGTGATCCTTCTTGTGTTCCTTGAAGTGGGGGGTCAGGTCGTTAATGCGGGCGGTCAGCAGAGCCACTTGAACTTCAGTGGAGCCGGTATCGCCAGCGGCGCGCTGGAATTGCTTTACTACTTCAGCCTTGCTTGCAACTGTTACAGTCATTACTTTCTCCAAATGGACCGGTTGCCCGGTCAGACGAGCAGGGGCGAGTCGGAACCAGCCTCTGCTTCTTACACCAACTGGTTTACAAACCAGCCAGCAGACGTTTGGACCGCAGTTCGCAGCCGTCGCCGACCACCACCACTTCGCCCAAACCGATAAACCGCCGATTATCCGTGGTTTCCGCTCCGGCGTAAAGCCGATATTCACCCGCCGGACAAGCGTTGATGCGCGGCCGCTGGCCGCGACTGATCAACTGGAATTGCGCATCATCCAGCACGAATTCCGGCAATTCGGCCAGCAAGGCATCCGCCGGCAGCAGCAGGGCTTCGCGCTCCGCCATGCTCATGGCCTCGAAAGCAGTGATATCCACCGCGCCCGCCAGCGTAAAACCGGCGGTCTGCGTGCGACGCAGCCCGGTCAGATACGCGCCGCAACCGAGTGCCTTGCCGATATCATCGGCCAGTACGCGGATATAGGTGCCCTTCGAGCAGCGCACATCGATCACCAGTTCCGGCGCCTGGTAACTGACCTGTTCAATCCCGTAAATGGTGACCGCACGCGGCGCGCGCTCGACCTCGATGCCGGCGCGGGCGTATTCGTACAGCGCCTTGCCATCGCGCTTGAGCGCCGAATGCATCGGCGGCACCTGGCTGATCGGCCCGGTGAATTGCTGCAAAACAGCAGCAATCACTGCGGCATCATGCGGCGCAACGCCGGATTCACTGATTTCACCCTCGCCATCCAGCGTGGTCGACACCCTGCCCAGGCACAGCGTGGCACGATAGCCCTTGTCGGCATCAAGCATGCGCTGCGCAAATTTGGTCGCCTCGCCAAAACAGAGCGGCAACAAACCGGTCGCAAACGGATCGAGCACACCGGTATGGCCGCCCTTTTCCGCCTGCAGCAGCCAGCGGGCCTTTTGCAGGGCGCCATTGCTGGACCAGCCGTGCGCCTTGTCCAGCAGCAGCACCCCGTCAATCTTGCGTTTAGCCATACATATATCCTGGGTATATGGCTATAGCCCTTTTATTTAAAAAGCTATAGAGGCATACCCTTGTAAATCAGTTCTCTTCGTCCGGCGCCTTGGGCAGGCTGGCCGCCTGGTTGATCAAGCTTTCCAGCTGCATGCCGCGCTCGACCGAGTGGTCATATACAAAGTGCAATTCGGGCATCTTGAAGAGCGAAATGCCACGCGCCAGCTCGCTGCGCAGGAAACCCTTGGCCTGCTCCAGCTTTTCGGCAATCGCCGCCTGAGCTTCGGCATCGCCGAGGAAGGTATAGAAAATCTTGGCATGCGAATAATCGCGGGTGACTTCCACGTCAGTCACCGTGATCAGGCTGGCCTTGGGGTGATCCAGCTCGCCGCGGATCAATTCGGCCACATCGCGCTGCAACTGCTGCGCAACGCGGTCGGAACGGGTAAAGCTTTTCTTGGGCATGATTGCTCCTGTTTGCGCCGGCTCGCCATATCAAAAGCACAAAACCGCAGGGAGGCATCCCTGCGGTTGTGCGGACTTGCAAAGCCGGCCGTAAACCAATTAGAGGGTACGGGCCACTTCGATGATTTCGAAGACCTCCAGCTGGTCGCCCACCTGGATGTCGTTGTAGTTTTTGAGCTGCAAACCACACTCGAAGCCACCTTTGACTTCCTTGACATCGTCCTTGTAGCGCTTGAGGCTATCCAGCTCGCCGGTAAACACCACCACGTTGTTGCGCAGCAGGCGGACACCGGAATGACGCTTGACGACACCATCCATCACCAGACAACCGGCAATCGCGCCAACCTTGGAGACGGTGAACACCTGGCGGATTTCGACCAGACCGGTGATCTGCTCACGTTTTTCCGGAGCCAGCATGCCGGACAGCGCAGCCTTCACCTCATCTACCGCATCGTAAATGATGTTGTAGTAGCGCAGATCAACGCCTTCAGCTTCGGCCAGCTTGCGGGCCGAGCCGTCAGCACGGACGTTGAAGCCGATTACCACAGCCTTGGAGGCCAGTGCCAGGTTGATGTCGGATTCGCTGATCGCACCAACGGCGTTGTGCAGAATCTGCACGCGCACTTCGTCGGTGGAGAGTTTCGCCAGCGATTGCGACAGCGCTTCGGCCGAACCCTGCACGTCGGCCTTGATGATGACCGGCAGGTTCTGTACTTCGCCTTCGGTCATTTGGGCAAACATGTTTTCCAGCTTGGCGGCCTGCTGGCGCGCCAGCTTGACATCACGGAACTTGCCCTGACGGAACAGCGCGATTTCACGCGCCTTCTTCTCGTCGGCCAGCACCATGGCGTCTTCACCGGCTGCCGGCACATCCGACAGACCAAGAATTTCGACCGGAATGGCCGGGCCGGCTTCGTCAATCGGCTTGCCGTTTTCATCCAGCATGGCGCGAATACGGCCATAAACCTGACCGGCCAGCAGCATGTCGCCCTTCTTCAGCGTACCGCTCTGCACCAGGAAGGATGCGACCGGACCACGACCCTTGTCGAGGCGCGCCTCGATGATGATACCCTTCGCCGGTACATCGACCGGAGCGGTCAGCTCCAGCACTTCGGCCTGCAGCAGGATTGCATCGAGCAGTTCGTCAATGCCCTCGCCCTTCTTGGCGGAAACATGCACGAACTGGGTATCGCCACCCCAGTCTTCCGGCACCACTTCGTGAGTCACCAGTTCCTGGCGGATGCGCTCCGGATTGGCTTCCGGCTTGTCGATCTTGTTCACTGCAACCACGATCGGCACGCCGGCCGCCTTGGCATGGTGAATCGCTTCGATCGTTTGCGGCATCACGCCATCATCAGCCGCCACCACCAGTACAACGATATCGGTCAGCTTGGCGCCACGTGCACGCATGGCGGTAAATGCCTCGTGACCCGGGGTATCGAGGAAGGTAATTATGCCCTTCTCGGTTTCCACGTGATAGGCGCCGATGTGCTGGGTAATGCCGCCAGCTTCACCTGCCGCTACCTTGGCGCGACGGATGTAATCCAGCAGCGAGGTCTTGCCATGATCGACGTGACCCATGACGGTAACGACAGGGGCGCGCGAAATGGCTTCGTGCTCACCGGCAGCATCATCGCCCAGATAGGTTTCCGGATCGTCCAGTTTGGCTGCAATCGGGGTGTGGCCCATTTCTTCCACGACAATCATCGCGGTTTCCTGGTCGAGCACCTGGTTGATCGTTACCATCATGCCCATTTTCATGAGGGCACGAACGACTTCAACGCCCTTCACCGCCATTTTGTGAGCGAGATCAGCAACCGAAATGGTTTCCGGAATGCTGACTTCCTTCACCTGCGGCTCGGTCGGCGCCTGGAAGCCGTGGGCATTGTTGTCATTCTGCTGCTGGCGCTTGCCACCCTTCCTGCCGGATTTCCAGTCACCACCGGTATCGCCACCACGCGTCTTGATGCCTTTCTTGCCGCGACCTTCTTCCCAGCTGCTCTTGCCATCCTTCTTGTCCTTCTTGTCGGAAGGCTTGCTGGCAACCGGAGCCGGAGCCACTGGCTTGACAGGCTCGGGCGCACGCATCGGCTTGTCGCTGGGCTTGCGCAATTCAACACGCTGACCAACACGCGGGCGATTGTCATTGCCGCGTGATTCCGGTGCGCGCACCTCAGGCTTACGCTCTGCAGTAGCCGGACGTTCGCTGCGTGGCTCGACTCGCGGCGCATGACGAGGCGCAACGACTTCTTCCACTTTGGGGGCTACAACGGGTGCAGCCTCGATCACAGGGGGGGGGGGCTCTGCCACAGCCGGTTCGGCGCGAGCCGGCGCTTCATTGCGCTGCTGCTTGGCGCGCATTTCGGCTGCCTGGCGTTCACGCAATTCATTTTGACGGCGGGCCTCTACTTCACGCGCGGCCTGCTGCTCGGAATCAATGACCGCTGCTGCCGGCGCGGCATTGGTCGGCGCAGCAGCAATCGGAGCTGCGACGATCTCCGGCGCAACGACAACCCGCTTTTTCCGTGTTTCAACCGTAATGGTCTTTGCCTTGCCGGTTGCATCGGTCTTGCGGATTTCGCTGGTTTCCTTGCGGGTCAGCGTAATGCCTCCCTTGTTTCCTGCGCCATGCTTTTGCTTCAGATGTTCCAGCAGACGAGCCTTGTCATCTGCCGTCAGGGAGTCCTGCTCGGTCGTCTTGTTGACTCCGGCTGCGCGAAGCTGCTCCAGCAGCTCCTGTGCCGGCATTCGTAATTCGGCTGCAAACTGACTGACTTTTAGTTCACTCATGCGTTTTCCTCCCGCGCATCAACGAACCAGTGCTCGCGCGCTTTCAAGATGAGTTGTTTGGCCGAGTCCTCGTTCATGCCGGTCATTTCCGTCAATTCGTCTACCGCGAGCTCGGCCAAATCGTCGCGGGTATGGATATCTTTCTCGGCCAGGAGAGCGGCGAGCTCCGGAGTCATGCCTTCGAGGGTTTTCAGATCCTCGGACTGATGCTCCAGCTTTTCTTCACGGACAATGGCCTGCGTCAGCAGGGCATCGCGCGCACGGGCTCGCAGCTCATTGACGGTATCTTCGTCAAAAGCCTCGATTTCTAGCATTTCGTTCAGCGGCACATAAGCCACTTCTTCCAGGGTATTGAAGCCTTCCTGCACGAGTACATCAGCGACATCCTCGCCGATATCCAGTGCCTGCACGAAGAGCTGGCGGACCTTGGAGAATTCTTCCTCGTGTTTTTGCTCGGCCTGCTCGACGGTCATGATATTGAGCTTCCAGCCGGTCAGTTCAGAAGCAAGCTTGACGTTCTGCCCGCCTCGGCCAATTGCCATTGCCAGGTTTGACTCGTCGACCACGACATCCATGCTGTGATTGTCTTCATCCACCACGATGGAATTTACTTCGGCCGGAGACAGGGCGCCAATCACGAACTGGGCTGCATCGTGTGACCAGAGCACGATATCGACGCGCTCGCCGGCAAGCTCGTTGGTGACCGCATTCACGCGGGTGCCACGCACGCCGATGCAGGTACCTTGCGGATCGACACGCTGATCATTCGACTTGACCGCGATCTTTGCACGCATGCCCGGATCGCGGGCCACACCCTTGAGTTCGATGAAACCATTCTCGATTTCCGGCACTTCCAGCTCGAACAGCTTGGCCATGAATTCGGGGGCTGTACGACTCAGTACCAGCATCGGACCGCGACCAAGGCGATCAATGCGCAGCAGGAAGGCTTTGATGCGGTCGCCAACACGCAGGTTTTCCTTCGGGATCATCTGGTCGCGCGGCAGGATTGCTTCCAGCTTGCCGATTTCGATGATGGCATTGCCACGCTCGATACGCTTGATCACACCGGATACAATGTGCTCGCGGCGTTGCAAGAAGTCATTCAGATTCTGCTCACGTTCGGCATCACGGATTTTTTGCAAAATCACCTGCTTGGCCGACTGGGCACCAATTCGACCGAAATCGATAGGCTCAAGCTCGACTTCCCAGACGTCACCCACCTTGAGGTTCGCGTCATAGTCCGGCGCATCGGTAATCGCGATCTGGCAGGCCGGCATTTCATGGTCATTGTCTTCGACCACGGTCCAGACGCGCAAAGCGCGATGCTCACCGGTATGGCGATCGATTTCGACTCGAACCTCGGCCTCGTCATCATCCAGACGCTTCTTGGTCGCGGATGCCAGCGCCAGCTCCAGCGCGCCGAAAACCACCTCACGATCCACATTCTTTTCGTGCGCCAGCGCATCAACCAGCACGAGAATTTCACGATTCATTGCAATCCTTCCTCCGGTACGGCTCTTTCGTGCCGGGACAATGTCAGAACTGCGGCTCAAGCCGCACACGATCAACCTGAGAGTGCGGCAAGCGCAGCTCCTCTCCATTCACCAGCAGGACGAGTTCCTCGCCCTGCAAACCTACCAGACTGCCAAGCAGCATCCGCCGCTTGTCCGGCAATGGAATACGCAACTTGACCTTGACCATGCTGCCGGCAAAGCGCTCAAAATCCGCCGGTTTTTTCAGTGGTCGGTCCAGCCCCGGAGACGACACCTCAAGACGCTCGTAGGCCACCTCTTCCACCATGAACAGGCGTGTCAGATGGTTGCTGACCAGTACGCAATCATCGATGGTCACGCCATCAGGCTGCTTGTCGATAAACAGGCGAACCATGCCGCCGGCACCAATTTCCAGGTCCACCAGTTCGAACCCGAGGCCCGGCAAGGTCGCATCAACCAGACTTTGCAGACTTACTGCCATATACGCTTCCTGCACCACAAACAAAAAATGGGCTGCAAGACTGCGCCCATTCGATCAAGGACAGCTCCCGGCAATCTGCCATGAGCTTTGCGCCATCATAACAGAATGCGAACAAGTTTAAAACCGCTGCGGAACGCTTCGGATGGATTCATCCGGCAGGCTGCATGTCCTGCCATATCGACTATCCTCCAGACAGGCGCTCTGCCTCGACTCACTTCCGATGCAACACCGGGAGCATATTCCGAATACCGCACTTACCCGAAACAGGTAAAATTCCCCAGCCCACATTCTGCCGGACACATTCCAATGAATCTGCTTCCCTTTTTCAAGCTGATGGCCGAACGCAATGCCTCAGATCTGTTCCTGTCGGCGCACTCCCCCATCGTGATCAAGATTCAGGGCACATGCCACCCGGTCAACAATCAGGTGCTAGCCCCGGAACACGTCAAGCAACTCGCCTATCAATTGATGAACGAGGGCCAGATCGAACGCTTCGAGCGCGAACTGGAGATGAATTTTGCACTCTCCATTCCAGGAGTAGGCAGCTACCGGATCAATATCTTCAAGGCACGCGGCAATGTTGCCGTCGTTGTGCGCTACATCCGCATAAATGCTCCTTCGATTGAAGAGCTGCGCATGCCACCGGTCCTCAAGGATCTGGTCATGGAGAAGCGCGGCATCATCCTGCTGGTTGGCGCCACCGGCTCGGGTAAATCCTCCACCGTGGCCGCAATGCTCAATTACCGCAACGAGAATCATGCCGGCCACATCCTGACTATCGAAGATCCGGTCGAATTCCTGCATCCACACAAGAAATCGATTTTTAACCAGCGTGAAGTGGGCATCGACACGCTGAGCTACTCCGAAGCATTGAAGAACGCGATGCGCGAGGCTCCTAATGTGCTGATGATGGGCGAAATCCGCGATCGCGAAACCATGCTTTACGCCATGCAGTATGCCCAGGCCGGCCACCTCTGCATTTCGACACTGCACGCCAACAACAGCTACCACTCGCTTAGCCGTATTGTAAATTTCTTCCCGCAGGAAGCCCGCGAAGCACTGCTCTACGACCTATCGACATCGCTGAAAGCGATCGTGTCGCAACGCTTGGTGCGCAACAAGCAGGGTGTTCTGGTTCCTGCGGTTGAAGTCATGCTCAACACCAACCGTATCGCGGAGCTCATTCGAAACGGTGATCTGGCCGACATCAAGGAGGCCATGGAACAGTCACTGTCCGAAGGTTCACAGACATTCGAGCAATCGCTGTACCGCCTTTACCGCTCCGGTGAAGTCGAACTGGATGAGGCGCTGCGCAATGCCGACTCTGCCACCAACCTCTCCTGGATGGTAAACAACTCGCAATCCGTAGAGGAACAGGAAAAAGCGGCTGTCGCCAACAAGCAGACCGCGCAGCAGAAACCGGACGATGAACCGGAAATCAGCTTCAACATGGAACTGCACTGAGCGATGACTACTCTTTATGGCATCAGCAACTGCGACACCATCAAAAAGGCGCGCCGCTGGCTCGATGACGCCGGCATTGATTACACCTGGCATGATTACAAAAAATCGGGAATCACCCTCGAGCGACTGCACGACTGGAGCCAACAACTCGGCTGGGAAGCATTACTGAATCGCAAGGGAACGACCTGGCGCAAACTGGATGAAGCCGTGCAAGCCAGCATCACGGACGCGAACAGTGCTTGCCTGCTGATGCATGCCCATACTTCGCTGATCCGCCGCCCTCTACTTGAGCATGAAGGTATGGTGATTGCCGGATTTGATGAAGAAACCTATAGCAAGCTACTCAACGTGGACACAGGTAGTGATATATAGTCAGCCAGCGCTTTAAATACGAGGCACAGAGGCGAATACCGAGTAAGGTACCATGCAGAACAAATACACGACAGGCTGTGCACATGCATTGCAGCGGGGCAACAACAAGACCAGACCAGCACCACTGACCGATGCCTGCCCTGCCTGCGGCGCCCGCTGCGATGCAATCATCAGCAACGGCCTGCCTCCGCACCATATCGATTTCAGCTGCCAGTGCAACCAATGCAATTTCCAGTGGCAGCCGAACCAGCAGGATTCCATGTAAACTTCTTTGCTGAGCGTTTAAAAAATCCAGTTAAAGATAATCACCCAAGCGCCGATATAGAGCTTAATATAACTATTGCTACACATGGGCATGTGTACCCGGACCGGAGCAGGCCATGAAAATCGACAGCCAGGGCAAACCGCTAGCCCCTCCGCAATTGCGGACAGCGGAAAATCGCAGCAGTACCAGCAGCAAGGCAGGTGAAGCCAGCCTGCAGCAGGACAGTGTTCAACTGAGCAGCAGCGCAGGCATCAGCCAAGGCGAAAGCACGTTTGACGCCGACAAGGTCGCAGCCATCCGTCAGGCAATCAGTGAAGGCCGCTTCCAGGTCAAGCCGGAAGCCATTGCCGACGGCCTGCTCGATAGCGTCAAAGACCTCCTGACCCGCCAAGCCTGATCACGAAACAGCACATGCCCACTTCGGAACTTGAACTCAGCCTCGATGCGGAGCTGGAGCAGCTGGAGCAGCTTCTTGGCCTGCTGAAGAAAGAGCAGCAGCTGCTTACAGAGCGCAAACTGGATGATCTGATTCCGCTGCTTGAAGAAAAGACAACCCAGTTGCGGCACTTGGAAAACCGCAGCCAGGCAAGGCGTCAGGCATTTGCGAAACTAGGCATCAGCGACCAAGCCGGTCCAATCCGCAGCTGGCTGCATACCCACCAAAGCAATCTACTTCCGAAGTGGGAGCAGCTGCTGGATAAAGCCCGCATGGCTGAGCTGTTGAACCGCACCAATGGCCAACTCATCAGCACGCGCCAGGAAATAGAACAGCAATTCCTGCAGCAAGCCGTCAGACCAGACAGCGACGAGCTGCCCTCCTATTCCGCAGACGGCAAAATCAGTAGTGCAGGCAGCGCAGCCCGCCGACGTGACCTCGTCTAGCCCAACAGCAAATCAATCGACCAGAAAGCTCCCCCCTCCTTCAAATCGGCTCAGATAGTACGGCTGCGTCATGGATTCGACCCTGACCTTGCCTCGGGAGTTGGGTGCGTGGACAAATCGCCCATCCCCAATATAGATACCGACATGGGAGCGCGGCTTGCCCAGAGTATTGAAAAATACCAGATCGCCAGGTCGCAATTGCTCCCTGGAAACCAGGCGGGCCAGCTGTGATATCTGTGCAGCATTGTGCGGCAAACTCACTCCTGCGGCCTGCGCATACACGTACCGCACAAGACCACTGCAATCAAGACCCGCCTCAGGATTGGCCCCGCCAAAGGTATAACCGACATCAATCAGGCCAAGCGCGCGCATGGCCACTTCCTGCCCCGCATTGGGTGGAAGCCGCAGCGCTTGACTAGAAGACGTTGGGGGGGAGCCCCGCCTTTTATCCTGCCCTGCCGGTGGTGACTGAGTGCTGCTGCATGCCGCCATCAGCAGCACAAAAACGAACAGGGACGCTCGTCCGGAAAATACTGCGGTCTTCATTGCCAAATCGCCTTCTGCAATTCGAATATGATCTTTACCCTGCATTTGTTTTCAACTTTATATTGCAAAGCAGCAAAATGACAATGCCGCCAATATGCTGCAAAGCAGCATAAAATGTAGCACTCTCTATTCCAACAACAGCCTGCCAATCATGATGCAGATCAAATTTTGATTATGAATCCTTGTTAGGATTCTTTGTGCATATTTACCAAGCATTACAGCATATCGCAGTGCTAATCTACATCTTGTAGATAAGGGATTACACCAACCCGGGCCCACCAGACCGGGGCTGGTTCAACAGGTCGTCAACCAGACATCGCCATTAGGAGCATCACCATGAACGCACCGGAAACCACTCTCCAACTCGACGCATGGCGCGGTTTTACCACCGGCGAGTGGCAAAACAAGGTCGCTGTACGTGACTTTATCCAGCTGAATTACACCCCGTACGAAGGCGACGACAGTTTCCTTGCCGGCCCGACCGAACGCACCAAGCAACAATGGGCTGTTCTGTCCGAACTCCTGAAGCAGGAACGTGAAAAGGGCGTACTGGATGTTTCCGCTGATCGCGGCGCCAGTATCACTGCACACGATGCCGGCTATATTGCCAAAGATCTGGAAGTGATTGTCGGCCTGCAGACTGACGCTCCGCTCAAGCGCGCGATCGTTCCAAACGGTGGCCTGCGCATGGTGCAGACCGGCCTCGAAGCATATGGTTTCAAGCTCGACCCCAAGGTAGAGGAAGCCTACAACTTCTACCGCAAAGACCACAATATGGGCGTTTTCGATGCCTATAACGCTGATATCCTGGCCTGCCGCAAGTCCGGCGTGATTACCGGCCTGCCGGATGCCTACGGCCGTGGCCGTATCATTGGCGACTATCGTCGCGTCGCTCTTTACGGTGTTGATTTCCTGATCAAGGACAAGAAACGCGAAAAGGCCGAACTCGACGATGTTGATTTCACCGAAGACGTCATCCGCACCCGCGAAGAACTCTCCGAGCAGATCAAGGCTCTGGGCGAGCTGAAAGAAATGGCCGCCAAATATGGCTTTGACATCGGTCGCCCGGCTGCAACAGCCCAGGAAGCCGTACAGTGGACCTACTTCGGCTACCTGGCTGCCGTCAAGGAACAGAACGGTGCCGCCATGTCGATTGGCCGCATCTCCACTTTCCTCGACGTGTATTTCGAGCGTGACCTGAAAGAAGGTCGCATCACCGAATCCGAAGCCCAGGAAATGATCGACCATCTGGTCATCAAGCTGCGCATCGTGCGCTTCCTGCGCACTCCGGAGTACGATCAACTGTTCTCGGGCGATCCGACTTGGGTGACTGAATCGATCGGTGGCATGGGCGAAGACGGCCGCACACTGGTTTCCAAGACCAGCTTCCGTACCCTCTGGACGCTCTGCAACCTCGGCCCGGCACCGGAACCCAACCTCACTGTACTGTGGTCCACCAAGCTGCCCAAAGGCTTCAAGGACTTCTGCTCGAAGATGTCCATCGAAACATCGGCCATCCAGTACGAATCCGATGACCTGATGCTGCCGCAATGGGGCGATGACTATGCGATTGCCTGCTGCGTTTCGGCCATGCGCGTCGGCAAGCAGATGCAGTTCTTCGGCGCACGCTGCAACCTGGCCAAGGCCATGCTGTATGCAATCAACGGTGGCGTTGATGAAAAGACTGGCGCCGTTGTTGCCAAGGGCTTCGAGCCGATCACAGCCGAATACCTGGACTACGACGAAGTCGTGGCCAAGTTCGACAAGATGATGGACTGGCTGGCCAAGACCTATGTGAAGGCACTGAATGCTATCCACTACATGCACGACAAGTACCATTACGAACGCATCGAAATGGCACTGCATGATCGTGACATTCTGCGCACCATGGCCTGCGGTATTGCCGGCCTGTCGGTAGCTGCCGACTCCCTGTCCGCCATCAAGTTCGCCAAGGTAAAAGTAATCCGCAATGAAGCCGGTGTAGCCACCGATTTCGAGATTGAAGGTGATTACCCGGCCTTCGGCAATAACGACGATCGTGTCGACAGCATTGCCGTGTGGTTGACTGAAACCTTCATGAACAAGATCAAGCAGCACAAGACCTATCGCAACTCGATGCCGACCCAATCGGTTCTGACCATCACGTCCAACGTGGTATATGGCAAGAAAACCGGCAACACCCCGGATGGTCGTCGCTCTGGCGAACCGTTTGCTCCGGGCGCCAACCCGATGAACGGCCGCGACAAGTCTGGTTTCGTCGCTGCAGGCGCATCGGTCGCCAAACTGCCGTATGAAGCCGCACTGGACGGCATCAGCTGGACAGCTTCGGCCACTCCGGATGCCCTGGGTCACACGCTGGCTGATCGCGTGAACAACCTGACCAACTGTCTGGATGGTTTCTGCGGCGCTTCGGGCTTCCACATCAACGTCAACGTGCTGAACCGCGAGATGCTGATCGACGCCATGGAACACCCGGAAAACTACCCGCAGTTGACCATCCGCGTGTCGGGCTATGCGGTCAACTTCATCAAGCTGACTCGCGAACAGCAGATGGATGTAATCAACCGCACCTTCCACATGCACGCCTGATAGGCTGACAAGCCGCGCCGCCCGCAAGGGCGGCAAGCACGGGCCAGCTGAAAAGCTGGCCCGTTTTTTATCGGCAACACGCTACAATGACTGAAAATCTCATTCCGCTTCGCACTGAGCCATCCATGACTGAAGAAAAAAAACCAGCCGGAGAGATCTTTCCTGCGACCGTTGATGACGAGGGTCATCTGGTCGGCTATATCCACTCCTTTGAAACAGGTGCTGCTGTTGATGGGCCAGGCATGCGCTTTGCCCTCTTCATGTCCGGCTGCCAGTTCCGCTGCCTGTATTGCCACAATCCGGACACCTGGAAAATCTACTCGGGACGGCAGATGACCATTGATGCAGTCGTGGCCGAGATCGGAAAGTACGCCAATTTCCTGAAGTTTGCCGGCGGCCTGACCATCACCGGTGGCGAGCCGCTGATGCAGGCTCACTTTGTTGGCGAGGTGTTCTATCGCGTCAAGAAACAATGGGGGCTGCATACCGCACTCGATACGCAGGGTTTTCTGGCTGCACACCTTGATGATGCCTGGTTTGCCAATGTGGATCTCGTCCTGCTGGACATCAAGCAGATGAATCCGGAAAAGTACGAGAAACTGACCAGCAAACCGCTACAGCCAACACTCGATTTTGCCGAGCGGCTGATCCGGCTCAAAAAGAAAATCTGGATCCGCTACGTCCTGGTTCCCGGCTGGAGTGACGATGAGCAAGACGTGGAAAAACTGGCTGTCTATCTGGCTGACCTGAACCAGCGCGGGCCTGGTCTGCTGGAGCGCGTTGAAGTACTGCCCTTCCACAAGATGGGCGAGCACAAATGGGAAGAACTGGGCATGAAGTATGAACTGACTGATACTCCGCCGCCGGCACAGGATGTCGTGGATCGGGTCCGTGGCCAGTTCAGCCACCACCTCCCGTACACACTGATCTGCTAAACACATCTACCTATATGGCTACAGCCCTTTTAAATAAAGGGCTGTAGCCATATACACTACAAGAAACTACCAGCGCACCACTCTTGCCAGTATGGCAATGAATAACGCCATGCAGGCCACCAGCCCCATCCCAAAGGACAGTGATGTTGTATGTGCGACAAAGCCGATCAGCGGAGGCCCCAGCAGAGCCCCGACTGAGCCCATCGTCGTAACGGCTGCCAGCGTGACGGCACCATGCTTCGCAGCGCCCTGATAAACACATGGCGAAACCGCAGCCATCCCGACCCCGATCAGAGCAAACGCGAGCAAGCCGGCAACGTAACCTCCCGCTACGATGCCAAGCAGCAGACCACCACCAGACAGCAAGCCGCCGGCGACCAGCAGTGTCCTAGCACCGAAACGCAAGCGCCAGCCATCGCCAAACCAGCGCGCCAGAAACATGGTCGTAGAAAATGCAGCAAGGCCAAGCGTTGCCAGCTGCTGGCTCACCCCGGCGACATCTTTGAGATACAGCGCGCTCCAGTCATTCATCGAACCTTCGACAATCGTGCCACAGAATGCCAGCAGGCCAAATCCGACCGCGGCGCCTGCCGGCAGAACAAAGCGCCTGCCACTACCGCTGCCAACTGCCGCCGGCTCGGATGGAATGAGCCTTGGACCGGCATAGAGCGCACCGAGCACGATCATTGCGGCGGCAAGGCCGAAATGCCAGCCGAGCACTGGCGTGGCATGCTGGACCAGCATGTAAGCCAGCATTGCAGCGGCCAGCAGCCCGAGGCTGAAAATGGCATGCAGACGCGACATGATCATTTTCCCCGAGGCCTGCTCGAATTCAACCGCCTGGGTGTTCATCGCCACATTCAGACAGCTCGCAAGTACGCCCTCCGCCAGCATGATCACGATGGCCAGCGCATAATTTTCCACAGCAGACAGTGCGAGCAACACCAGCGGCAATCCCGAAACGGCAAACAGGCAAACTTTTCGCGTGCCAAACCACTGCAACACCCAAGCAGTAAGCGGAAATGAAAATACCGCCCCCAAACCTGAGGCCAGCAAAAAGAAGCCCAGCTGCGCATCATTGATCCCCAGCTGGGCTTTCAGTGCCGGGATACGAGCCGCCCAAGTGCCGTAATTAAGCCCGAGACAAAGAAAAAGAGCGGCAATCGCTGCATGAGCCTGCTGCAGGCGTACATCAGAAAAAGTCATCAGATTGATTTAGCCGGTACTGCCGGACGAGTCGGAAGAGGAACCCGCATCCTCAGGCTTTGGCAACAGCGCTGTCAACTCGGGAGTTTCCGGCGAAGCGCCATTTTCCAGCAGATAAATGAAAGCCAGCAGTTCGGCTACGGCCCGGTAGAGCTGCGGCGGGATGTGCTGATCCAGATCCACTTGCATGAGCAAGGACACCAGCTCGGGGGATTCATGCACGAAAACACCGGCTTCGCGGGCTTTTTCGATGATTCTCTCCGCCATCAGCCCACGCCCCTTGCCGGAAACTCGCGGAGCACCACTGCCCTCCGCATAGGCCAGCGCAACGGCCTGAAGCTGCCCGGAGCTGCGCTGTACTTTCTTCATGCACCGGCCTCTTCATCCGGAGCAACAAGCGCCTGCGCCAACTGCAAGCCGGCAGCGGAAAATCGCTGCGCAAGCACAGGCAAGGCGGCAGTCACTGCAGTCCGGCTCGCGGACTCGGGAACTACAAAGCGCACGGAGAACTGCCCATTCTGCAGACGGGCAATCACGCCAATTGAGCCAAGATGAGGCATCTGCAAATCCATGCGGCTCTGCCAGGCCCTCGTCTCCGCCTCATCAGCCTGTGGATCACGGGCATCGCGCTCCCAGCCCAGTGACCACTCCATGGGCTGACCGGGCCACGCCTGCCCTTGCCAGTGCAAGGGGCGCTGTTCCACCATTCCGAGCTGCTGTTGCACGAGCTGGCGCAACTGCTGCGCTGGATCGGCCGAATCATCCGGCTGCATACCCTGATTTGCCATGAATAACAGGCGGTCATTCGCCGCATGATCGGCAGGCCTTGCAGCCTGGGAAGTCGCAGGTTCAGGGCGTGAACCTTGCAACGATTCCTGAGCATCATTGGCCGATGGAGCAAGTTGCGTTTTTACAGCCTGCTCCGAGCCAGATAGCCTGGTCGAGTCAGCATTCACCATTGCGGCCTGAGGCTCGCGCAGCAACTGCGGCAAGCTACGCTGCCCGCTGACCCATTGCGCCTGATGCGACTCGTAAAACAAGCCGCTCTCTCCCAGACGCCCGGCCAGTTGGCTTGCCAACTTTGCCGGATCAGGCGAACCGGAAAACAGCGGCTCGGACTGCCGCAACACTGGAGCAGCATCGTTTGAAGCAAGTTGCGTCACGAGAGTGGCAAGACGCTGCGCAGCCTGGCTTAATGCCACATTTGGCGCCTGCGGAGACTGTTGCGGCGCTGCAGCATCCATTTGAAACCGTATCTGAGGAGACCCCTGAAGAACAGTGAGGTCCAGCTTATTACCCGGCTGGGTATTACTGGGGAGATTCATATCAAGCAACTGGTCTTTCACCAGCACGGCAAAGCGCCCATTCGGCAGCATAGCCTGCACCGTTGCCTGTACCCGTTCCCCGACAGTCAGCAGTACCTGCGCCCCCTCGGGAGGGCGTGCAACGTCAATCACGCCCTGCTGGGCACGCAAATAATTCTGAACCAGACTGACAGGGCCGCTACCAGGCAACATGGTGAACACTCTCCACTCTCAGCAACCCCAGGCGATCAGGTTTTTCCTTCTGACCGATACAAGGCCACAATCAACTCGGCCTCGCCACGGGCCAAACCGCAATTGCGCTGGATCTCCTCAACACCGGCCCCTTCATGAACCAAGCGAATGGCCTGAGCATATGGGCTGCGACCTGAAATCTCCGCGTCATCTGCTGCTACGTGATCAGACGATGCAGAGATGAGCCGCAATTGCGCTTCCTGAGCAGCCAGTCTGAGTCCTAAGAGTTCAACATCATTTCTCAGCCGAGATTGCTCCTGCAGGAGCAGCTGCTGCTGATGCAGTTGGCGGCGATTCTTTGACCAGAAGAATAAGAGCTCGATGGCATAGACAGCCAGACATACCCCCAGCAATAGCAACGCGGTCTCAAAACTGATGGCTATTGTAGAAGGGGCCATGAATTGAACTTCCTGACGTAATGGAAAACATCAGGTCCGATAGGTACGCTGCAGTTTTCCCTGATTATTCATACTTTGCAGAATCTGCTGAGTCTCCTGGCGCCAAGCCTCAAGATGCGGCATCAGAAATTGCAATTCATCTTGTACCGATTGGGCCAGAATTGCCAGCTTCTGCCGCTCAGGAGGGGGATATGCAGCCAAATCAGCATTGGAGATTGCTTGCAATGCCTGGGACAGCGCGGGGAATTTTTCGATTGTATCGTCCCAGGCTTCCTCATCCAGTTGCTGCCGCATTTGCTGGAGCATGTCCAGCAATTCCTCGAAACGTACCTTGTCAGACGCGGCCATACTGTACCGCCTGCTCGGCTGGGGCAGCCTGCGGACTTTGCGCTGCCGGAGCAATCGAAGCCCATGAATCTTTCAGATCACGCAGAAGAGTCAAAGCCTGATCGAGACGATCGGGATCATTGTGTAAATTACCCTCGAGCAGCAAATGCGCGATGTACTCATACAGGGCATCGAGATTCTCGGCGAGTTCGCCTCCGGCCTCGCGATCCAGACTCAGGCGCAAGCCGTCTTCGACAATTGCAATGGCCTTCGAAATTGCAGACCCCTTCTCGCTGATCTGCCCACTTTCCATATGAAGCTTTGCCAGCGTTACCGCCTTGATCGCCCCTTCATACAAAAGGATGATCAAACGATGCGGCGATGCTGTCGAGACATCAGCATCCAGACTTTGCACACCATAGGCAGACATTGCACGTCGCAAATTAGCGCTCATGATGAGAAGCTCCTCTTGTACTACTGAAATTTCGGCAAACTTGCCAATTGCTGGGTCAGCGAGCTGCTGGTTTGCTGCAATTGGGTCAGCATCGTATCCAGCGCAACATACTGGGCGCGATAACGTGCTTCCAATGCGGTCATACGACGCTCGAATACCACTTTCTGCTGCTGGACGTCTTTGACGCTCTTGTTCAGTGAGTCCAGCTTGGTTCCAACGGTGCCTTTGGAATCAAGCATCGTAGCAACAGCCTTGTCAAGCTGGTATGCAAACCCCTGCGATACCGCCAGGGTTCCACGACTACCAGTTGCACCGCCTTGGACCTGCAATTTGAAGCCGTCATCGTTATAAAGTTTCTGGCCCTCGCCCTTCAAGGCAACACCATTCATTGTACCTGCAACATCCAACCCCGTTGTTGCCACCCCACCACTCAAACCAAGATCAGCATGAGAGCTGCTGATCGTCACACTCGACGCAGCGCCGTATTTCTGTGACGAAATACTCAGCTTGCCAGATCCGTCAATGGTCACGCTAACACTA
Organism: Chitinilyticum aquatile DSM 21506; assembly: GCF_000430805.1. Taxonomy (GTDB): domain Bacteria; phylum Pseudomonadota; class Gammaproteobacteria; order Burkholderiales; family Chitinibacteraceae; genus Chitinilyticum; species Chitinilyticum aquatile. The sequence goes on from NZ_AUMS01000001.1 coordinate 462,851, forward strand.
CTGCCAGCTGCTTTCAGCGAAGCATCCGAGTTGATGCGGGTTTGGAGTTCTGCGGCCAACTGTGCACCGGTATAAGTCCCCTGAGTCAAATCAACCGAAATCGCCTTGCCATCAACACTAAGAGACATACTCCGATTACCGGAAGTGATAGCCAGTTTTCCAGTGCCATCAAAGGCTACACTTCCTGCTGCCACATAGCTGCCCTGGGTAGCAAGCCGGCTTATATTCAAGGCATAATTACCCGTCGCCAGCGTCTTCCCAAGTGATTCGACTTTAAGTAAAGGATCATCAATACGGCCATTTGAAGCAAACAGGCTGGTAACGCCCTGGGGATCGTCGGCCATGGCCTTGGAAAGCTTGCTTTCATCCAGCTTCATCACACCTTCACGATCTATACTGATTCCAACCTGACTGAGGCGCTTCAGATTGCCGCCTGTAAAATCCAGCGCTTGATTCATTACACTGCGCAATTCTGATTCAATCACCCGCGGGCCATAATCACCGCTCAAAATTTGGGCATTAACGGATTCACCGGGCTTGGCATTGGCAACATCTGCCTTGGTCAGGCCACGCATGGTGGAAATAAGCTCATTGTAGGATTTGACCATTTCCTTCAAGGGGGCACTGATGGATGCTGCATTCTTGCTGACGTCAACTTTGACACCAGTGGTTGTTTCCTTGAGAAGATTCAGCGTCAAGCCATCAATCGCATCAGTCACGGTATTGCTCGGCTTGGTAATTGCAATTCCATCAATTTTGAATATGGCATCCTTCGCAGCCATATTCTGCGTCAGATTGGAAACCGTGCCAGTACTTGATGCGTTATATGCAAATGCAGACAGGCCTGTCATGTCGATATTGGCAGCCGCAGCTCCCCCTTCATCGACGCTGATGCGCATGGCGCTATTACTACCGGTTTCATTCGAAGACAGTGCGAGGCGATAGCCTGTGCCATCATTGACAATGCTCGCGGTTACGCCGGCATTGGCCTTGTTGATGGCATCGCGCATACCCGTCAGTGAATTATTGCTGGCATCAATCGTAATTGATGCACCCGTACGACTGGGGTTCTGGACAAACTCCCCACTTGCATAGCTACCGAAGTCAATCGTCAATTTACCCAGACCTACTTCATCGCTCGTCTTTGTAAAAACCTTGCTGGCCAATTTTTGCGATGAAGCCAGCTGAGTGACCTCAATATTGTACTTGCCGGCCTGGACAGTAGAACCGGCAGAGACCTTCACCGCCGCATCATCCGACGAGCTCGCACTGGTCGAACCGACATAACTCGCCACATTATTCAGCTTTGCCAGCGCGGCCTGAAAAGAGGACAACCCTCCTTTTATCGTGCCGTACGCACTGATTTTGGCTTGCAGACTTACTTCCTTCACAGACATTTTCTGTGCAGGCTGCCGCTCAATGGCCATCAACTGACTAACGATACTGTTAATATCGATGCCACTCATACCGCCAGTAGTGATTGCCATTTCCCCACCTCTTCAAGCAAACTGCCGTACAGATTAATTCTGCACAACACATGAAACAATAAATCAAGCCTTATCCCTAACCAGCAAACCCTGCAACTTGTCAATAGCTTTCGCAATATTCAGGACTTCTTGCGATGGAATTTGGCGCAATATTTCTTTGGACTGCGTATCGACCAATTTTACCATTTTAATCTTGGTATCTTCATCCGTTGAAAACTCAAGCCCTACATCCTTGTTCAGGGTCTTGATCGTCTCATTGATCTGCTTCACAGCTTCATCAATCTGACGTGCCTGCTCCTTGGGATCAATGGCCTGCACTGCATCGCGACTAGCCTCGACCGGCTTGGCGGTTTCATTTGCCAGCCTGGAAGATGTTTGGGTCGTCATTTGCGACCGGACAGCTTCATCGCCTTTGGGCAACGGCTGCTGTGTTGCGCCTACTGAATTGATTTGCATGGCCATACTCCTTTTGGACAGATGCCCCGAAGCCTGCGCTCCGGGGCATTTTCAGTTTACTCCAGCACTAGCCTGAAGTTTAGCCACGCAGCAGGCTCAGGACCTGGTTCGGCAGAGCATTTGCCTGTGCCAGCATCGCAGTACCCGCTTGCTGCAACACCTGCGAACGAGTCAGGTCAGCCGTTTCCTTGGCAAAGTCGGTATCACGAATGCGGCTACGTGATGCAGACAGGTTTTCCGAAGTGGTTGCCAGGTTCTTGATGGTGGTTTCAAACCGCGACTGGATAGCACCGTAGTTGGCACGAACATTATTGATATTGTTCAGTGCCTGATCAACGATGCGAATTGCCATCGTTGCCGATTCTGCGGAACCCACGCTGATAGTGCTTACCGTGTTATTAGAGTCCGACTTGGTTGTTTTGAAATTAACATTAGCAGGACCACCCAAGCTAAAGCCACTAGTAGAATCAAGGTTGATAACCCCTTGAGCCTCGATGCCACCAGCAGTCAGGGCAACACCAGCAACATAGCTGATCGTTCCTTGGGCACGCTGCCCACCGGTAGCCATATTGATGACATTGGATGATCCCAATGTAATGGATTGGCCAGAGTCGTTCAAGATATCGATGCCAGTACCGGCTTTGTTAACTTGTGCGGTGACACCGGTTTCAGACGACTTCTTATTGATTTCACTGACAGCTTGAGCGAAATCATCTGCACTATTGGCACCTACACCAATATTGAAGGTTACATTGACCGCAGTCGAATTATTCGACTTGATGCTGATGGTATTGGAGCCGGACGATGTAAATGTCAAACGCGCCAGGGTACGAGCAGATGCAGAAACGCCAGTCGCTTCGGACTTGGAGTTAATCTTGTCTGCCAAATCTTTCGCGCTATCGCCTGCAAGAACGGCAACCGTAGCGCGAGTCAGACCATTGATCACCAACGAGCCGGCAGTCAAGTTTGCTGCTGCAGCAGCGGCAACGGCAGAACCTCCAATCGTGTTCAGACCATACTTATTGGTACGTACATCGGCCGAACCAACGGTAATCACCTGATTTGCATTGGCGCCGACCTGGAAGGTCATCGACCCGTTCGAGCCGTTCATCAGCTTCAGGCCGTTGAATTCAGTGGTGTTTGCAATGCGTTCCAGTTCGCCGACCAGATTCGACACTTCGGCGTTCAGTGCCTGGCGGTCGCTACCCGAATTGGAGCCGTTAACCGACTGTACAGCCAGCTCACGAATACGTTGCAGGATGTCGCCACTGGACTGGAGGGAGCCTTCAGCCGTTTGCGACAGGGAAATGCCGTCATTTGCGTTGCGACGAGCCTGATCCAGGCCACGAATCTGACTGGTCATGCGCTCGGAAATCGCCAGACCAGCTGCATCATCCTTGGCGCTATTAATGCGCAGACCAGAGGAAAGGCGCTGCAGCGAGGTGTTGAGTGAGTTGGCGGAGTTGGCCAGATTGCGCTGCGAGTTCAGCGAGGGCACGTTTGTGTTAATGACTTGCATGATCGTTCTCCTTGGTGTGAGAGGGCATCTCGGCTAAGGGAGCTTAGTCGTTCACGACTGCCCGACTGCTCTTGGTGCATATATCGACCGTATCCAAGGCAACTTTAGCAAGATTTCACTTTTTCCAACAAAATAGGTCCATCGCCGTCGGCAGGCTCAAAAACCCAGAAAACAATAACGTATAGGCCTGCATCCATTTAAAATAAAGATCCACACAAGCATACAACATAGGGTATATAAGATCAGCTCGTAAGCCCGGCCAGAATCTGACGCAACCTGGCAAAAACGCAGGTCCATGATTCATCATATGCACGAAGCATGGGCTGCACGGTTGGCAGCCATGGATAGTGCTCGGTACCAAACATGAAATAATCAATGCAGTACCCCATGCGCAGTACCGGCCGGCCAACACAGGCACCAAGAACCGAAATCGTGTTGCATGGCGCCATCACAAGGTCGCAGGCGCGCAGAAGGGCGGCTGATGCATCAAGATCGTCAAGATGATCCACATCTTCGAAGAGGTGAAATCGGTCTCCAAGACGGGCACGCAAATCAGCGACTTCCTCATCGCTTATGCCGTACTGCGCACACACCCACTGTATTCCAGGCAAATCAAACAGCGGCTGCCAGAATTCCAAATCTGGATAATGATGATCACGGCGCAAACCGCGGCGTATGCTGCGCCAGGAAAAGGCAACCCGCAAACCCGCAGGCAAAGCAGCAACACGTTCCTGCAAATTGGCAGCCAACCCTTCATCCAGCACCAACTCAATCGCTTTCCCTGCAAAGTCTTCGAGCCTGTTGCGATAAAACTTGCCCAGAGAGGCAAGCGAAATCACATAATCATAGTCATCACGGAGTGTCGCCTCATTACAAGCATCAATCGAGAAAACATCAATCTCAGGGAAAGTGCGCTTCATCAGGCTATAGAGCTTCGGCTGGCATCCAAAGCCGATTTTTGCTGCATTGGCAGGCAAATCCAGCAGCATACTTGAAAACAGCAGCTCATCTCCCACACCTTGCTCACGCAAAACCAGCAGCCGCTTGCCATCCAATGCTTCACCTTGCCAAACAGGAATCCCCAGCTCAAAATATGTTGATGAGGACTCATTTAAACGCCCCTCATACAAAGGCCAAGCATCCTTAAGCCGCCCCATGCAAAAATAGGAAGTCCCCAAATTCGTTTGGTAATGCACATTCCCCGGGCGTGCAGCAAGGGCCATTTCGCCATATCTCGCAGACTCCTCCAGAAAACCCATGTCACGCAATATATTATTCAGATGATGATAAATACGTGGGTCATCTGGATTAGCCAAAGCCGCAGCTTTATAACAAGCCACAGCATCTCCGAACCGCTCTAGGGATTTATAGAGGGCGGCTTTATTTACCAGTGCTTGCTTACTAGCAGGATTTATCGCAAGCGCCATATCAAAGGCCCGCATGGCCTCATCAGCCTCATCTGCAGCCATGTGAGCAGCCCCCAGATCCTCCCACGCAGAAGCTAGCTGCCTCTTATCACCACCACTTCGATCGATGATGCCAATGCATTTTCTAGCCACTTCTTTAGCTTCAGAAGCTTTTCCATTGGATATCAAGATCTCAAAATATCTACTCAAAAATTCAATGTTTTCATTATTCTTATAATCCGTTCCCTCAACCACCATCAGAGCCTGGGAAAAATGTCCGGCATTTGCCCACATCATCCCGAGCAATGAAGCCACATCGGGATCACTGCGATCACGTTTATACAGATCAATAAGAATCTCTTCCGCCGCCTTGGGATCTCCTTGGTGATGAAGCTCCACAGCATAATAAATAGCCGCCTCTTTACTGGACGGCAGTATCTGATAGGCAAGCTTTGAAAATTTCAACGCCCCATCGCGATTATTTAAATTAACATATATCTTTGCAAGTAAAACCGCCGCATCATATGAGGCATTATCCAGATCAAACGCGCGAAGCGCAGCCATTTCCGCCTCATCATATTTAGCAAGCATGGCAGCAAGAGAACCATAGAGGAGTTGCGAACCATAATGGTCACGCAGTCCTTCCTCGTTTTTCCTCGCAATTCTGTAAGCTCGCTCAATATCGCCCTTCATGCCAATATCACGTGCAAGAGCCATATTTTTCAATGCGGCAGTTTTATTCATATCACCTTGCTCAAGAAAGCTGCATATTTATAGACATCAACAGGGCATCCGCCATGCAATTCCTGGCCAGCCAGCACTGCCTCCCGGTGCATCACGGATTGCTCAAGAATCGCACACATGGGCTCATTCACAGACAATGTTCCTGCCGTTACCTTCCTAATGCGACAAGAACTCAGCAAAAACGCAAGCAATGTATTCCAGGCATCACGCCCATATCCCTTACCCCGCACTTCCGCAGCGCCAAGAAGAATACCGACATCAGCCGTATCATGCTGCAGGCTGGCATACACTGTCATCGTTCCAACCATCTTGCCGCTAGCGACATCATCAATGGCAATGAAGCGATTGCTCGTCCCGTGGAAACTGGCTGCATAAGCTGCACAGCTTTCCAGCGAATGCACATAGAAGCGCTGCCTGCTGTAGGCAACGATCTGTGGGTCATTCAGCCAGCCAACATATTCAGGGGATATATCTGCAGCACGAAAATCCCGCAGGTGCACAAGAGCTCCATATAGCTGCAACCCAGGGGCAGATTCGCTTACGGACCAAGGCCAAGTTGTTTCATCGCGCATACCGTTTCCATACCTTGCGTATCGATTTGCTGATGTCATCAAGATCGTCAACAGTCAGTGCTGAATGGCAAAAATCACCCAGCAACAATTCAGTCGAATACATGCGCTCAGCCACAGGGCAACTTCCGCGCGAGTAATCCAGCATATTGCGCGCTTCAGTAAACGGATAGCCATGCGCTCCAAAGGCGATGCGCTGCTGGTAGAGTGGCTGCAAGTACAGCGGCTCGACATAGCCCTGACGCAGTGGAATACCCTCGGCGCATACTGCAGCGACAAACTCTTCGCGGGGTACGCCAAATTTGGCGGAATCGAATTTCATCGCGTAGACGTAGTAGCCATGCGTGCAGCCCTCCTGCACCAGGGGCTGCGCAATACCGGCAAGCTCAGCCATGCAGGACCGCAGATAATCGGCATTCTGCTGCCGTTTTGCGACCAGAGCAGGTAATTTCTTCAGCTGCTCGCCGGCGATTGCAGCCTCGATCTCTGTCATCCGGTAGTTGAAACCGACCATATTGACCAGGTTTTCCACTCCCTTTCCCTTCACAACCACTTCGCCATGGTTGCGAATCAGCTGCAAACGCTCTGCCAGCGCCGGATCGTCGGTCACTGCCACACCACCTTCGCCGCAGTGAATGGTCTTGTGATAATTCAGGCTGTAAACACCAATGTCAGCCAGCGTACCGGCCGGACGATCGTGATAGCTTGCTCCGGGTGCCTGCGCGCAATCTTCGATCACCACCAGACCATGTTCGTGAGCCAGAGCCATGATGCCGTCGAAATCAGCCGGATGACCGAAGATATCGACAACAATGATGGCCTTGGTTTGCGACGTAATCCGGGCAGCGATGGTCGCCGGAGAAATGCAGAAGGTATCAGGATCAATATCGGCAAACACCGGAATCCCGCCATAGACCAGGGCTGCGGCAGCCGACGCCGACATGGTATAGGGCGAGACGATTACCTCGTCACCTGGTGAAACTCCTGCGGCACCGACGGCCGCATAGAGTGCCGAGGTAGCCGAATTCATGCTGACGGCGTGGGCAATACCAAAATGAGCTTCCCAGGCCCTCTCCAGCGCCTGCACACAGGGGCCGCCATAGAAATCGGGCGACCAGGTTCCCAGAAATTGGGACAGGATGCCGCGATCCAGCACCGCATTGACTGCAGCACGCTCCTCTTCACCCAGTGTGTTGTACAGCGGCATGGAGGTAGTTCGTACCGGGTTTCCACCTTCAATCGCCAATTTCTCTGCCATCACAATCCCTTCATCTTTTCCAATTCGTATCGTATACGACTAGATGCATTTATTTCATTGGGCTTCATGATCATACACCCATGCGTATTCCTTTGCCGCAGCCGAACCAGCAATTCCGGAAATCCATAGGCACGCACAATCGCCCCTTGTTCCTGCCAGGGCAGCCCATCTGTACAGGCTGTCATGCCGGGCTGGTAACTGAGCACAGGGCAGCCCAACGCAGCTGCCTCCAGCAGCAGCATGGAACTGATCCCCAGTACTTTATCGGCAGCACACAGGCAATCGTAAATATCATCCGCTTTCAGCAAAGCGAAATCCGCCCAGTCACTCGTAAACTCGCAAGCGGGTTCGCGTGGATGTTGCCGCAGACGCAAGGCCACAGGCAGCTGCAACTCGGCAAGCGCACGCTGTATATCCTGCAGAATCTGCAACTCATCCAGCCCGCCCCGCCCCGTCAGGGCAGCCATCTCGCGCAGAGGCTGGGAGACAAATATCCATAACTCTTTCCCGGCAGCCACATGATTGATGCGGCGGATTTCAGCTTTACGCGTAGCGGTCAACGGCGGACGCCGACCAAGCTGCTCCAGCACCGGAACCCCGGCAACACACAAGCGCTCGGCCGGCAAGCCGGCATCTGCTGCCGCAGCAAGTGCCGCCCCATCTGGCAGGCCGATCCGGTCAGGAAAAACAGGCTTGCCATCCGCTGTGGTAAAACGTGCCAGGTAGTTGCTCCAGAAATCCACCACGGCAAATGAAGGTATGCCTGCCGCCTTCGCGGCTTGCCACCAGTGCAATTCATGCATCATGGCGTTGACTGAGGTTGCCGTCAGCAACACATCACAATCGCTCAGATCAGGAGTTTCCGCTGATACAACAACCCAGCCCTCAGCAGCCCAGCGGGCAAGAGTCGAGCCATAGGCAAAAAGGCGCAGCGAAAAGCCAGCATCCCGCAACTCCTGCAAAACCGGCAGGAGCACATTTCCACCTCCGGGATCGCCCGCAACAACGGCCACGCGCATCAATCAAGCGCCCTCGCTGGCAACAGGCAGATATGCAGCAGCCTGACATGCAAGCCGCAAGGCCTGCGCAGCATCATCCGCCGAGCACAGCGGGGCGGCCCCCTGCGTAACAGCATCACGCAGATTTGCCACTGCGTGCAGCAAACTGTCACGCAAGCCCGATACGGTCTGCCAGCGCACCAGCTGCTGGTAACCACTGAAATACGGGCTGGCCTCCACGCGATACCATTCGATATTCAGCCCTCCGTCGAGCACCCGCACTCGGCCATGAGTACCGACAATATCCATCTCGAAAAGCGTGTAATCGCGATCATCGGCTGCATGCAGATGAAGCAGCAAGCCTGACGCCGCAGACAGTATCACGTCGGGGGTTGCATCAACCCCGAATGGCCTAGCATGCGATTGCCTCACCTCATGCACGGCCAATTCGCCAAAAAACCAGCGCGCCAGATCAAGCCAGTGCGTGCCATTATGGCGAAGACCCTTGCCGTAGAAGCCGGTGACCGTGCGAATTTCACCCAGCTCACCGGAAATGATCGCCTGACGGACAGCCTGATGCGCGGAGCAAAAGCGGCGCGAATAATTCACCAGCACGGGAATGCCACAAGCAGCAATCCGTGACAACAGCGACTCGGCTACGCCGGTGGACAGCGCCAGCGGCTTTTCCAGCAAGACTCCCCGCAATTGCGGCACTTTAAGCGACTCGTCCAGATGACCGGCATGCAGCTCATCCGGACTGGCAATACTGATCACATCCAGCTCGGTTGTCGCGAGCATCTCGGCCGGATCGCGGAATACCCGGCAATCCGGCGCCCCGAACAGGGTCGCACAGCGCTTGGCTGTGGCCAAATCCGGATCAGCCACCGCTTGCAATGCAAGCCCATCCAGCGCAGCGTAGGCACCGGCATGCGAAGCAATGCCAACCCGCTGCACATCCTGTTGAAAGCCAAAGCCGATCCGGCCGCAACCGATCAGGCCCGCTCGCAAGGTCACCGCAGCAACTCCCAGGTCAAGGGCGTGCCACGCTTCACTTCCACTTTCAGTTCCCGTCCCAGCACCTGAGGCAGATGCCTCGTCGGCAAGCCCAAACCGGGGCGAATCGCACGGACATTGCTTTCATCCAGCACCGTTCCTGCCGGCAAATCTGCCGTAATGTAGAGCGAACGCCGGAACACGCGGGATTTCTCCTCAGCGACGGTGGCGCCATAACTCACGCGCCCCAGCGCCTGCCACGCCCGACCGGTTTCGACCACGAGTTGGGCCATTTCCTCCGGCTCCAGCGAAAAGGTCGAATCCACACCGCCGTCGGCGCGACTCAGCGTAAAGTGCTTTTCAATCACCGTGGCACCCAGCGCCACGGCCGCGACCGAGGCTCCGACGCCCATTGTGTGATCCGACAATCCGACTTCGCAGCCAAACAGCTCGCGCAGGTGCGGAATGGTGCGCAGATTGGTATTTTCCGGCGACGCCGGATAGGTGCTGGTGCATTTCAACAGCACCAACTGCCGGCAGCCGGCCTCTCTTGCCGCGGTCACCGCCTCATGCAGCTCGGCGACGGTTGCCATGCCGGTAGAAATGATCATCGGCTTACCGGTCGCGGCAACCTTGCGGATCAGGGGAAGATCGGTATTTTCAAAGCTCGCAATCTTGTATGCAGGAACAGCCAGCGACTCCAGAAAATCGACGGCGCTTTCATCAAATGGCGTCGAAAAACAGAGCATGCCATGGGAAGCTGCACGAGCCATGATGGGTGCATGCCACTCCCAGGGAGTATGAGCCTGCTGATACAGCCGGTACAAGGACGTACCCGCCCACAGACTGGCAGGATCGGCGATGCGGAATTCGCCTTCATCAATATCCAGTGTCATCGTGTCAGCAGTGTACGTCTGCAACTTGAGCGCATGGGCCCCGGCAGCGGCAGCGGCATCGACTATTGCCAGCGCCCGCTCCAGTGACTGATTGTGATTGCCGGACATTTCAGCAATCACAAAGGGCGGGTGACCTTCTCCGATGGGCATGGGGCCGATACGCATCTCGCTCATGTGCGGATATCTCCAATAGAAAGGACATAGGCCTCGCCATCACGTTGATAGCCTGCGCCTTGAAAAAGGGCTAGTGATGCATGATTAGCGGGCAAAATTTCAGCCCGTATCATCGTAACATCGGGCCAGTGGCAAACCAGTTCGTGCTGTGCGCGCCGCAGCAAAGCCGCGCCCAACCCTTGTCCGATGAACTGGGGCAACAGATAGATTGATACGCACACATCAGTTTGCTGCGGCAAACGATCAAAACGCACCACACCGACAGGTTCCGCATCAAGCTCGCCGATCAGGAACAGGCAATCCTCGTCCTTGAGCCGCGCACTAAACCAGCGATCGTGAACAGGGCGACTGATTTCATCTGTCTGCAATGCCCAGCGGCGGATTTCAGGCGCATTGCGCGAAGCGAACAGCAAGTCACGATCCACTTCCAATACACGTCTAAGTATCAGCGCACATGCTCTTATTTCATTGACTACCCGGGCAATACCCTTGCCATCGACTCGTTTTCGCCCCGCCGCCGACCAGTGTGTGCGTTGCTGGTAATCGGCTGCCAGCACAGCTGCGCGAATCGCGGGCGCATCCACCTCATCAGCCCGACCAAGATAATGATGAAGACCCGCTTCGGCCATTGCCTCCGCTCCCGGTATCTGATTGTCAGCGACGGCAATCACCAACCCCGGCAGGCCGATTGCAGCGCGTTCCAGAGCCATTCCTCCGGCAGCACCAATAAACAGGTCGTGCTCGAGCATCAGCTCGGCCAGATTGTCAACATGCCGCAGCAGACACCAGTCAGGCTGACTCACTGCACGCTGCTGCAAGGCGTTCCAGGCCAGGTTGGCCTGCCCTGCCAGAAAAGTAAAGTGGATGCCCGGCAGGCCGGTCGCTGCGTCCATGACCTTGAATAATTCACCACCTGGATCGCTCCCGCCGAAACTGACCAGCACCCGCCTTATCGTCCGGGATACCTGGTATGTTTTGCCGGCAAACTGCTCGCGCAGCAGGGCATAGCGAGGCCCAAGCAGCAAACGGCAGCCCTTACCCACCAGAGGGCGATAGTCACTCTCTGAAAAGGAAAGATTATGGTCAAGCACAATGTCTGCTGCATGAGGACGATTGCACAGGTCATCTATCGCCAGCAGATGCCGCACCCGGGGGCGCATGACCAGTTCCCAGTGGGCATCGAGTTCGTAATGATCAACGATCAGCCAGTCTGGAGGCTGTGGCAGGCTCTGCAGTATGCAGTCAGCCTCTTCCTGCGCATCGACCGCGCCAAGCAAAGGCAGCAAGCGGTATTGGCGCTGCCGCAGCATATCCTGCAAGGACTGCGGCAACTCGCGACATGCGAAGGTGATTTCCGCTCCGGAATGAGACAAACCATCGGCCAGTGCCAGACAGCGCATGATATGGCCCGTCCCGATTGCCGGTGAAGCATCAGCCCGAAACAGGATCTGTGTCATGCCTGCGCCTGCGCCGAATCGGTCAGCGCAGCATGCATTAGTTCGGCACGAATCCAGTCTTCTGGCGTATCAATATCCTGCACCAGATGGCGCGGGAGAATCACCGGCAGAGAAGCGGGCGAAAAAATCACCTCTCCGCTTACCCAAGCCTCACAACGCCCCCAGTAGAACTGGCCCGCATCGTGATAGACCTCGTCCAGATCCTGCGAGCGGGTATTCCGGAACTCCGGGTACATGGCTTCAACACGGCCAGCGGCATTCAGCCGAATACCCCGCTGCACCGGAAACGGAAACGTAGTCACCGAGAAAGCGTAGGCGGCATCGGGGTGCGCGGTGAGCTGCTCATAGCCCTGGCGGAGATACTGTGGCTGCACAAAAGGAGCGGTTGCATAGATGCAGCAGACAAACTCCGCAGTATTACCCTGCTCGCGAAGCGCAAGAATGGCGTGTCGGATCACCTCGACCGTAGTGGAATAATCACCGGAAAACTCGGCCGGACGCACAAACGGCGTTTCTGCTCCAAGGTCTCGCGCCACAGCGGCGATCTCAGCGTCGTCCGTGCTAACCACAACGCGGTCGAACAAACCCGAATCCAGCGCAGCCCTGATCGAATAGGCAATCATTGGCTGGCCGTGGAACAGGCGAATGTTCTTGCGCGGAATCCGTTTGCTGCCACCGCGCGCCGGAATGATGGCAATGCTCCCGCTCATTGCAGCAACTCCTTCAATACACTGACCACTTCATCCTGCTGTGCATCCGTCATTCCGGCATGCAGTGGCAGCGTGATTGCCCGCTGATAATATGCTTCGGCAACCGGGCAATAGCCCCTAGTGAAGCCTTGCGCTTGGTAATAAGGCTGCAGATGCACGGGAATATAGTGCACGTTCACCCCGACGCCACGTGCGCGCAGCTCGGTAAAAATGGCCTTGCGACGGGATGCATCGGCCAGCTGCACCACATACAGGTGCCAGGCTGATTCCTCACTAGGGGGCGGCAGAATCAGCGGCAGATCGGCGAGCAACGCGGTATAACGGCGTGCCAACTGACGACGCCGCAGCAGAAATACGTCAAGCCGCTGCAGCTGGGACAGCCCCAGCGCAGCCTGAAGATCAGTCATGCGGTAATTGAAACCCAACTCCAGCATCTGGTAGTACCATTCTCCCTCGCAGGCCGAATTCATCAGTGCCGGGTCGCGGGTAATTCCGTGACTGCGCAGGCGCTGCAGCTGATCAGCCCACTCGCGACGGTTGGTGAGCACCGCTCCACCTTCGGCGGTGGTGATGATTTTCACCGGATGAAAGCTGAACACCGTCATATCGGCATATTCACCACTCGCCACCGGCTGCCCGAGATAGTTTGCACCCACCGCATGCGAGGCATCTTCGATCACGACAAAGCCATACTCTCGGGCCAATTGCCACAGTGCCTGCATGTCCGCACTACGCCCGGAAAACGCCACCGGGATCACGGCTTTCGGCAAACTGCCGCACTGTGAGGCTACAGCCAGCCGCTCAGCCAGCAGCCCGATATCGATATTGAGGGTATATGGATCAATATCAATAAAATCAACGGTTGCCCCACAATACATTGCACAGTTTGCCGAAGCTACAAAGGTGTTCGGACTTGTCCAGACCTGATCGCCCTCACCAACGCCAGCGGCGAGACACGCCAGATGCAGTGCGGCCGTAGCACTGCTGACTGCCACTGCATGCCTGGCACCAGTACGCGCGCACAACGCAGCCTCGAAGGCAGGAACAGCCGGACCTTGCGTCAGCCAGTCGGAGCGCAACACCCCGTCGACAGCGGCAATATCGTCCTCGCTGATCTGCTGGCGGCCATACGGAATCATGGCGTTGCCCGATCCAGCGCCTGCAGTTCGGCGATATCGAGAAACTGAGGGTTGTTATCCGATGCGAAATAAAATCCTTCCGGCGTCAGCACGCCGGTTTCGCCGGCCTCATTCGATTCGTAGCCGTGCTTGACGATGAAAGTGATCGATGGCGCGATCACATAATGATCGGCAAATTCATAGGTATGAAAGCTGTCATCGCTGGAAATCATCAGCTCGTGCAGTTTTTCGCCAGGCCGGATTCCGATGATGTGCTGGGGCAAATCCGGTGCCATCGCGCGCGCAAGGTCGGTGATGCGCACCGACGGAATTTTCGGAACGAACAACTCGCCGCCCTGCATGCGACCAAAATTGGCCAGCACAAAATCCACTCCCTGCTGCAAGGTAATCCAGAAACGGGTCATTCGCGCATCGGTAATCGGCAGACTCTGCGCACCATCGGAAATCAGCTTGCGAAAAAACGGTACGACGGAACCACGCGAACCGACCACATTGCCATAGCGCACGACGGCAAAGCGTGTGCGATGACCGCCAACGATATTGTTTGCTGCAATGAACAGTTTGTCTGACAGCAGCTTGGTGGCGCCGTAGAGATTGATCGGACTGGCCGCCTTGTCGGTTGAAAGTGCGATGACTTTTTCAACCCCATTCTCGATCGCAGCGCTAATGACATTCTCTGCCCCTGAGACATTGGTACGAATGCACTCGGTCGGATTATATTCGGCAGCAGGAACCTGCTTCAGCGCAGCAGCGTGTACTACATAATCGATGCCGCGCATGGCCTGTTTCAGGCGATCAGCATCACGCACATCACCTAGAAAGAAACGCATGCAAGGGTCAGTAAACTCCTGCTGCATCTCGAACTGCTTCAGTTCGTCACGAGAGAAAACAACGATACGTGCCGGCTTATAACGCTGCAGCAAGGTTCGGATGAACATTTTGCCGAATGATCCTGTGCCACCAGTGATTAGAATGGATTTCTGGTCAAACATACGCTTCCCTGGTCGTTAGGCGGCTTACTGCCGAAATGGCAGCTTACCTTTATTGCTGTAAGTACAGCAATCGGATGCTTATTCTGCAAAGCATATCGGCGACAAAGCACACGACTTTATGCAGGCCAAACAAAAAGGCCCCGGAGGCGCGACTCCGAGGCCCTCGGCAAGAAAAAGTGGAATCAGCCTTTCTGCGCGCAATATGCCCGCAGGTAGCGGTCAAACTCCTCGCCCACCTCGTAATGCTTGCGCCCCAGTTCGACCGTTGCCTTCAGGTAACCCAGCTTCGAGCCACAGTCATAGCGCACTCCCTCAAGCTTGTGCGCGAGGATGTGCTGCTCCTGCATCAGCGCAAAAATGCCGTCGGTGAGCTGAATCTCGCCACCCTTGCCCGGCTGTACGTGCTGGAGGTGATGGAAGATGCGCGGAGTGAGGATGTAGCGACCGACGACAGCCAGGTTGGACGGCGCTTCTTCGGGCTTCGGCTTCTCGACGATGTTGTTGATGCGCAGGCGATTGGCCGGCGCATCCTGCACCTCGACAATGCCGTAGGAGCCGGTTTCTTCCTTCGCCACTTCCTCGACGCCCAGCACGGAGCAATGCGTGTCGTTGAACACATCCACCATGTATTTCATTTCCGGACCATCAATCAGGTCATCGGCCAGAATCACGGCAAACGGTTCGTCGCCGACCACCGGCTTGGCGCACAGTACGGCGTGGCCCAGGCCCAGCGCCTCGGGCTGGCGGATGTAAATGCAGGTCACCGATTTCGGAATAATGCCGCGCAGAATTTCCAGCAGCTTGTCCTTGCCCTTGGCTTCCAGCTCGTTTTCCAGCTCGTAGGCCTTGTCGAAGTGGTCCTCGATGCTGCGCTTGTTGCGCCCGGTGATGAAGACCATCTCGGTGATGCCGGCCGCCAGCGCCTCTTCGACGGCATACTGGATCAGCGGTTTGTCGACCACCGGCATCATTTCCTTGGGGCTGGCCTTGGTGGCGGGCAGGAAGCGGGTGCCCATACCGGCAACCGGAAAAACGGCCTTGCGAACCTTTTGCATGCTGCTGTCCTCTGCAATCGAAGGGATAAGTCGGGGATGGTGTTTCAGCAAACCGAGCCGCAATGCCGCACCCAGCACCTGATCGGCCTGACGTTGCGGCAAAAGATCGGGCCACTGCGAAATGGCCGAGCGCCCGAGGCCGAGTGCTTCGGCAAGACGGGTCTGGGTGCCAAACAGTTGCAGGGCTTCGGATTTGCGCATGAGCACATGTTCAAACTATTGAACAGCAATGTCAACATCCGAAAGCACCAAAAAATGTTCAAATAATTAAACACCATCTACAAGAGTAGTATTCCGCAAAGCCAGCGGGCCGAATCGAATCCATGACTAGCCGATGCGATGCACCTCCATCACCCCGGCCATGGTGTCGTAGTAGAAGTAATCACTGCGATTATCCGCCAGCCAGACGATCTGCCGCCGCTGCGGCTGTGGTACATGGCAAATCATGCCATCACCGAATTGCAGGCATTGCGCAACGCTCACCGTTGCCTGGGGCCAGTCCATTTTCTGCCAGAATCGCAGGCGTGCCGCGTCATCGAGCACCTTGCCCGCCATGCAACTATCGTCACCATGCTGCAGCACCTGATAAATACCGGCAGTACTGCGCTGCACAGTCCATACCGCGTCATTGCGTTTGCCGGTGAAGGCGTGGCCATATACCCCGGAAAGTACCTCCGCACAGCCATTTACTGACAATACGGCCAGCCCGATACCCGCAAGCAACTTTCCCATCATGCGCTTCCCTCAGCCAGCAGATTCAGCAACCCGGCCTCGTCAAGCACTGGTACGCCAAGCTGCTCGGCCTTGGTCAGCTTGCTGCCGGCAGCCTCGCCCGCCACCACGTAATCGGTTTTCTTCGAGACACTGCCGCTGACCTTGCCACCGGCCGCCTCGATCAGTGCCTGCGCAGCATCGCGCGTCAGTGTCGGCAGCGTCCCGGTCAGCACCAGCGTCTTGCCGCTGAGCACACCTTCCACTTGGGCGGCAGTTTCAGGCAGCTGCGCCAGCAATTCCGCACGCAAGGCATCGAGCTGCTCCAGCATGCCCGGATGGCAATGCAACCAGCCGAGCAGCGCCTGTGCGCCATCCGCAGTCAGCCCGGCATCCTGCAGGCGTCCGGCACTGAAGTCACGCAATGCAGCAAGCTGGCCATCCGGCAAGGCCTGCGCCAGCGACGCCGCACGTGCTGCGGTGAGCTTGGGCGCATCGAGCGCAGCCAGCAGCTTTTCGGGTACCAGATCAGAACGCAGCGCCGGGTTCGGCGCCTTCTCTCCCTGCGGTAGCACACCCAAAGAGAGGAGATCATCAATGACCTGCTGGTTGTGCGCTTCGGCAAAAAAGTCTGCAATCGCTTCGGCAACTGTTGCACCAACGTCGGGCAGGAGGCGCAACAGCGGCGCCGGTGCACGGCGGATCAGCGCCAGATTGCCCAGCCAGTCGGCCAGCGTCTTGGCCGTTGATTCGCCGACATGCCTGATACCCAACGCAAACAGAAAGCGGTTGAGCGGCGGCGTCTTGCTGCCGGCGATGCCGGCGAGCAGGTTTTCCGCCCATTTCGTCGTCACCTGCCCGGCCTTTACGGTTTCCGGCACGACACCGTCGCGCCCCCCGGATTCAAGCAAATCAGCCCGGCGCTTCATTTCCAGAAAATCGTCCAAGCTCAGCCGGTACAGATCGGCCAGTGTCTTCACATAGTCGAGCTCGACCAGATTGTCGATGTAGCGCTCGCCCAGACCTTCGATGTCCATCATGCGGCGGCCGGCGAAGTGGCGGATTGCTTCCTTGCGCTGCGCCAAACAGAACAGCCCGCCCGAGCAGCGCGTCACCGCCTCGCCCTCTTCACGGATCACGTGCGAGCCGCACACCGGGCAGGCATCGGGCAAACGATAACGGGGGTATTGCTCTACAGCCCTTGCATCAAAAAGGTCAGCGCCAGATACCTCGACCATTGGCCGGCGCTCCAGCACCACGCTGACCACTTCGGGAATCACATCGCCGGCACGGCGTACGACCACCGTGTCACCAACGCGCACATCCTTGCGGTCGACCTCGTCCTGGTTGTGCAGCGTCGCATTGGTCACGGTCACGCCGCCGACAAACACCGGCGCCAGACGCGCGACCGGCGTCAGCGCACCGGTACGCCCCACCTGCACGTCGATGGCTTCGACGGTGGTCAGCGCTTCCTGCGCCGGGTATTTGTGCGCGACGGCCCAGCGCGGTTCGCGGGTGCGGAATCCCAGTTGCGCCTGCAGTGCGAGATCGTTGACCTTGTAGACGACGCCGTCGATATCGAAGGGCAGCGTCTCGCGCAGCTCGGCGACGCGATCATGAAAGGCGGCAAGGCCCGCTCCGCCCTGCACCACCGCGCGCACGTCGCAGACCGGAAAGCCGAACCCCGCCAGCGCGTCCAGAATACCGGCATGTGTATCAGGCTGATTGCTCCAGCTCTCAATGGCTCCAAGCCCATACCCGAAGAATGACAGCGGTCGTTGCGCGGCAATCGCCGGGTCGAGCTGGCGCACGGCACCGGCGGCCGTGTTGCGCGGATTGACAAACGTTTTCTCGCCTCTGGCAAGCTGGCGCGCGTTCAGCGCCGCGAAATCGTCGCGGCGCATGTAAACCTCGCCGCGCACTTCCAGCACAGATGGCGCGACGCCATTGAGCCGCAGCGGAATCTGCCCGATGGTGCGGATGTTCTGCGTCACATCCTCGCCGGTCGCGCCGTCGCCGCGCGTCGCGGCCTGTACCAGCACGCCGTTTTCATAGCGCAGCGAAATCGCCAGGCCGTCGAATTTCAGTTCGCAGGCGTACTCCACCGGCGGATCGAGCGGCAGCAGATCCAGCTCGCGGCGCACGCTGGCGTCAAACGCCTCGGCACCGGCGGCTGTCACGTCGGTTTCGGTGCGGATCGACAGCATGGGGACGACGTGCGTGACCGGCTCGAAGTACGGCAGCGGCTTGCCGCCGACGCGCAGGGTGGGCGAATCGACGGTTTTCAGTGCGGGATAGCGCGCTTCGAGCGCCTCAAGCTCCTGAAACAGCCGGTCGTATTCAGAGTCGGGAACGCTGGGTGTATCCAGCACGTAATACTCATGCGCATAGCGGTTAAGCAGGTCGCGCAGATCGGCGGCGCGGGCAAGTTCGGCGGAGGTCGGTTCGGGCACGGCGGGCTCCAATGCAAACGCCGCTGATCACAGCGGCGTCCGGTATTCAATTCAGATTCGGAAAACGTTCAGGCAAACAGGCGCAGCGCCGCCATCGACCCCGGCGCAATGCCACGATCATCCATGCGGGCGTAAATCCCGGCCAGCTGCTTGCGGATGCTGGCGATGCTGCTTGGCGTCAGTGGCTTGCCATTGTCATCGACCAGATTTCCGGCCACCGACCCGGCCAGGTTCTGCGCGAATTCGCTCAGGTAATCGAATACCGCCAGACCGCCCGCTACTCGCGGCACGTCAAACAGCAGGGTCAGCGCCTCAGACGTCTTGCCGAACGGGGTCTGGTCCTGGTTGGTCAGCGTGAACAGGGTCTTGCCGGAATCACTGCGGTAATGGAAGGCGCCATCGGGGCCGCGCACCAGGCCGGCCTGCTCGGCCAGCACCCGCACCTTTTCCATCGGGAAGGGGCGATCAATCGCCAGCACGTTCAGTCCGATCAGCACATCGACACTGGCACAGAATTCGTCAAGATCCTGGGCGGCGGCGAGCTTGGCGCTGCGCTGCGGGTAGCTGACACTGGCCTCGATGCTGTCGGCGAACTGCTGCACGCCCATGGTAAAGGCATTGAGCTGCTCGGAAGTCACCGGCCCCTGCCGGTCGGCCAGCTGCAGACCGACACGCAGTTCGGTAAAGCGGCTGCGACTGGTGGATTGCACCGCTTCCCAATGATCCTGCAGCGTGCGGCCAATCACCTGCACGCGCTTCGCTGCCGGGAATGGCGGTACCTCACCGGCGCTCACCGGCTCACCGGCATGGATTTCGGCGATGAAATCCAGCGCCGGATCAAGCAGGCTGCCTGCCAGTGCTTCAGCAGGAGCATCCTCTTCCTCTGCCACCGGAGCTGATGCCGGCGTCGCGGCCGGGGCTACCGGGCGAACCACCGGTTCGGCCGGAACATAGGCAGGTGCAACCGGCTCTGGCTGTGGCGCAGCACGGCCGGCCAGACCGACCGGCAGCGGCGGAATATCGTCTTCTCCGACGATGGGCTCGGGCACATCGTCAACCAGCGCAGGACGCAGGCGCGGTTCGTCGACCATTGGCTCGACACGCAGACTTTCGCCCTGGCGCACCATATTCCGCGGTGTATCCATCAGCACGTCGGGCTGATTGCGCGCAAAAGCCTGACCGGCTTCGCGACGATAGCGGTATTCCTGCCACCAGTTGAAGGCATAGACAGCGGCGACGATAACGCCACCGACAATCAGTGATCCCAGTTGTAAGTCGGTCATATCAGATCAGACAGTATCAGCATGTGATTCTTCGCAGCCGGCATCGCCGGCTACGCGTTTTCATCCATTGTGCGGCGCTTTTGCGCTCTGCATTTATCCATTGCACCCAGTGCAACGCTCAGGCCGGAGCCGCTTCGCGCATCGACAGGGCAGCGGCAATATCCACCGCCACCACGCGCGACACGCCCTGCTCCTGCATGGTCACTCCCACCAGCTGCTCCGCCATTTCCATCGTCAGCCGGTTATGGCTGATATACAGAAACTGTGTGCGTTCGGCCATTTTCTTGACCAGATCGCAAAAGCGCAAGGTGTTGGCATCATCCAGCGGCGCATCCACCTCGTCCAGCAGGCAGAAAGGCGCCGGGTTCAGCCGGAACAGCGAGAATACCAGACTTAGCGCCGTAAGTGCTTTCTCGCCCCCGGAAAGCAGGTGAATCGTCGCGTTCTTCTTGCCCGGAGGCTGGGCCATGATCTGCAGGCCGGCATCGAGGATTTCCTCACCCGTCAGCACGAGTTCCGCATGGCCACCACCGAAGAGCAGCGGAAAAAGCTCCTGCAGATTGCCGTTCACCGCGTCATAGGTACTTTGCAGCAGGGCGCGCGTTTCGCGGTCGATGCGGCGGATCGCATTTTCCAGCGTATCCATCGCGGCAAAGAGATCCTCGCTCTGCGCCTGCAGATAGCCTTGCCGTTCGCGCGAAGCCTCCAGCTCTTCCAGCGCAGCCAGATTCACCGCGCCCAGCGCATTCACCGCCTGCGAGAGCTTGCCGATTTCCGATACCAGCCCGGAAACCTTCATCCCGGGTTCGAGTTTCTGCTGCAGCGCCGCCTCATCGGCGGCGGCCTCTGCCAGCTCCAGCGCAAAGCGCTCGAGCGCAAGGCGCGCTTCCTGCTCGGCCAGCCGCGCCGCACTCACGGCTTCGCGCGCCGGCTCGAGCGTTGTCTCGATCAGCTGCTTGCCCGCCTCTTCGTCGCGCAGTTGCTGCGTGATGCCGTTGAGGACATCGCGTGCGGCCGCCAGCGCCCTTTCCTTGTCCGTGCGAACATTGACGGCTTCCTGGAAGCCGACGTCGAAATCACCCTCGTCGATGCCTGCCAGCTCTTCCAGCAGCATGCCAAGGCGCTCTTCCTGCGCTTCGCGCTGCTGCACCAGATCCTCGTGCCGGCGCGCCAGATCGGCGAGCCGCTGTGTCGCGCTCTGCACAGCAAAACGCGCTTCCTGCGCGCGGCGATCCACTTCGCGCAGGCGGCTGCGCAAGAGTGTCAGCGCAGTTTCCGCCTCGACGCGGTCCAGCTTCAGCGTCTCAAGCTCATCATCCAGCGGTGCCAGCGCGGCCTCCTGGATCACGGCTTCGGTTTCGCAGTCGCGCAGCGCAGCCTCCTCGGCATCAAGCTGCTGCCGCAGGTGTTTCAGCTCGTCCTGCAACGCCTGCAGGCGGCTCTGTGACTGCACGCGGGCTTCTTCGCGGCGTGCGTGTTCCCGTTCCAGCTGCCCGAGCTGCTGCCGCTCGACCTGCTCCTGCTGCCGCAGGGTGCGCAGTTGCGCCTCCGCCTCTTCGCTGGCGGCAACGCTTTGCGCCAGTTCAATCGCCGCCTGCCGCAGGGTTTCTTCACCGGCGGCCAGCCGCTCCTGCAGCGCCAGCAATTCCTGCTGCCGCGCAAGTACACCGCTATCGCCAGTCGTGCCGGCATGGAAATGAACGGCATTGCGGTCGAGCAGATGCCCGTCCGCCGTCACCAGCAGCTGCCGGGCTGACAGTTGCGGTTGCAATGCCTTTGCCGCAGCCCAGTCACTGACCACGAAGACACCAGCCAGCCAGTCATCGAGCGCGGACTCCAGACGAGAATCACGACACTGCACCAGCGGCTGCAAAGGCTGCGCGCCGGCCAGCCCGGCGACGCGGATGTACTCGCCATGGGAGGCAGGATGGATGAGCATCAGCGAATCATCAGGAGGTATATCGGTGAAGCCCTTTCCAATAATTGCCTGCAGACGCATACCCAGCACCGCTTCCAGAGCCTGTTCCCAGCCGGTGGCAACATCCAGCAGTTCGAACAGACGCGCGCCATCCTGCAAGCCATGCTGCTGCAGCCAGCCTGCCAGCGCATCCGCGTCACGGCGCTGCTGCATGCCGGCCAGGGCATCATGGCGAGCCTGCATCTGTGCGACGTCCAGCCTGCAGGCGTCGTGCTGCTGACGGCTCTGCTGCGCTCGGCCACGTGCAGCCTGCACTGCCGCCTCGGCATCCGCCAGCGCCAGCACGCGCTCTTCAAGTGCGAGGCGGCGTTCTTCGAGCTGCAGGAGGGCCTCGTCATCCGTATCGGGCGAGGCAAAGCGTGCGGATTCAGTCATCAGCCGCGTAAGGCGATCGCGCAGCGCATCCCGTGCACGGGCATGATTCTGTGCCTGCTGGCGCGCCAGCTGGGCTGCTGCGCGCGCCTGGGCATGCCGCTCGCGCAGTTGCTGGTAGCGGCCATCAATGTCCTGCTGGGCGGCCTCCTGCTCGGGCAGACGCAGATATTCTTCTTCGGCGGCCAGTGCCGCCTCTTCGGCCTGCAGCGCTGCCTCTTCGCTGCGCGACTCCCATTCTTCCTGCTCGGCCTGCAACTGGCGCAGCGTATCGTCCAGCCGCGCCAGACCGTCGCGCGTTTGCTGGCATTCTCCGGTCAGGCGCTGGCGATTCTGGCGCAGATGCTGCAGCTGCTGTTCCAGGCGCGCGACCGCAGCATTCGCATCATAAAGATGCGCCTGCGCATGGTGGACGTCATCACTGGCGGTGAAGTGACTTTCGCGCAGGCTTTCAATAGTGGCTTCACGGGCACGCAGGGCGGCAAGCTGGCCTTCCAGTGCGGTCAGGGCGGTTTCGATGGCCTGTCGGGCGGCCTCCGCTTCACGGGCGGCGTCGAGCTTTCTGAGCAGCGCCAGCAGATTCTGCTTTTCGACGATGGTTTCGCGCAGATTCTGGTAACGGCTGGCGACTTCGGCCTGGGCGGCGAGTTTTTCCAGCTGGCGTTCGAGCTCCTGGCGGATGTCCTCGACGCGCGCCAGATTGTCGCGGGTGTCGGCGAGGCGGGATTCGGTCTCGCGGCGGCGCTCCTTGTATTTGGAAACGCCAGCAGCCTCTTCGAGAAAATGCCGCAATTCTTCGGGGCTGGCCTCGATGATGCGGTTGATCATCCCCTGGCCGATGATGGCGTAGCCGCCCTTGCCCACACCGGTGCCGAGAAACAGGTCGGTGATATCGCGGCGGCGCACGGTCTGGTTATTGATGTAGTAGCTGGAATCGCCCTGGCGCGTAAGCACGCGCTTGATGCTTATCTCTGAAAACTGGCCCCACTGGCTCTGGATCAGGCCGGCGGAATTGTCGAACACCAGCTCGACCGACGCCCGGCTGACCGCCTTGCGCGTGGTCGAACCGTTGAAAATCACGTCCATCATCGATTCGCCGCGCAGCTGCTTGGCACTCGACTCACCCAGCACCCAGCGCACGGCATCGATCACGTTCGATTTGCCGCAGCCATTCGGACCGCACACAGCCACCAGCTGACCCGGCACGGCAATGCTCGTGGGATCGACAAAGGACTTGAAACCGGCCAGCTTGATGTGGGAAAGGCGCACGGCGACTCGGGGAAAAGGCGGTGCGCCGATTGTACCGAAGAGCAAGCCTGGCCGGCAGCATTATCCGGCCAGTTGTCGCGGCCTCTTACTTCTCGATGCGGGTAAGCTTGTTGCCCTGCAGGCCCAGCCCCGCCATCAGCCCCTTCTGGCTGAAGATGAAGGCGTAGATGTCATCCTTCATCGTGGTGGTGGTTTTTTGCCTGGCCATGCCTTCATCGACCAGCACCACGCTCGGTCCCACGCCGACTTCGAATCCTTGGGCAGCATCCAGCGCCTGCAGCGCCGTTTCATTCATGAAAAACATGGCGTAGCCATATTTCTGCACGCCAATCTGCATGCCGTATGACGCGCCGGCCGTGCTGTAGTACGCACTGGCCTTGCCATTGCGCCACAGCACACCTTCACCGTATTGCCCGCCAACCATCACGCCGCCCTTCTTGACCGCAGGAAAAACCAGCACGGCAACCGCCTGCGCATTCAGCGACTTGGCGGCCGGCGTCGTCGCCAGCAGCGTCTGCAGCGCAGCCTTCGAGGTTTTCTCCAGCTCGGCCTTGCTCGGGCCGGCCGCATGGGCGGCAAGCGGGAAGAGGCCAAGCACAAACAGCAGCACGCCAAAGCGCGCAAATCGCAGCAGAACGTCCGACATGACAGCTCCTTCACTCAACGGTAAACGGATGCTGTTGAGTATAGACCTGCAATGCCGGCAGAACGCGCTGTTTTTCTCCTGCCTGCCGCTTATTCTTCGAGCAGGCTGCGCAGCATCCACGCGGTTTTCTCGTGGATTTCCAGCCGCTGCGTCAGGATGTCCGCCGTTGGCTGGTCATTGGCAGCATCCACCAGCGGGAACAGGCTGCGGGCGGTGCGGGCAGTGGCTTCCTGCGCGGCAACCAGATGGCGGATCATCTCGTTCGCTTTCGGCACACCTTCCACTTCTTTGATCGAGGCGAGCTGCACGAATTCACGATAGGTGCCGGGAGCAGGCTCACCCAGCGCGCGGATGCGCTCGGCAATCACATCGAGCGCATTCCATTGTTCGGTGTACTGGGTCATGAACATGTTGTGCAGACTGTTGAACTGCGGGCCGGTGACATTCCAGTGGAAATTGTGCGTCATTAGGTACAGGGTATAGCTGTCGGCCAGCAGCTTTGCCAGACCAGCAGCAATCGCCTTGCGGTCTTTGTCGCTGATACCGATGTCGATGCGCGGTGATTTCTGTTTTGCCATGATGGATCTCCTTCCGTGAAATGGATTGCGGATGCCGGCAAGCACCGTTGATTGATCATAAATCTATCAAACACCACAATCCAATAGATGTTAATAATTACCGCATATTGGCATGACTATCAGCGCATTACTCCCCGGATGAAGCAAATCCAACAGCCCGGATGAATTGCTTTGCGCCAGCCCGGTGCTTGGGCATCATCCTCTCATGCCCCCTGCCCGCCTGCCCCGCATCGCCCTCATCCTGACCGAGTTCCCGCCCTCGTTTGGCGGCATGCAGACGCATGCACAGCATCTGGCACACGCCCTGCATGCCGACGGCCATGCCTGCATGGTATTCACCTATCGCGCCGACCAGAACGAGCTGCAGGAGAAAGCGGCAAGCTTCGATGCCGCTTCCGGCTATCCGGTGCGCCGCATCCTCAGCCGCATCGGCTTCTGGCATAACCACCACCTGCTCATGCGCGAGCTGCGGGCTTTCGCTCCCGATCTGGTGTATGCATCGAATGTGTATTACGGCCTGCTGGCCGAGGAACTCCGCATTCCCGTCATCTGCCGCTCGGTCGGCAATGACGTGCAGCGTCCGTGGATCAGCTACCCCTTCCGTACCGGCAGCCAGCTGGTCAGTCACCCGAAACTGGAACGATGGCTGCACCGGCTGTATCGCCGCTGCAATACGCCGGAGTGGCTGGAAGCCCTGCTGCGCCAACAGCGCCTGCAGCTGATGCAGCGTAGCGCACACGGCAACGCACTGGTACTGGCCAACAGCCACTACACCCGTGACCTGCTGCAGCAGGTCGGACTGGCCAGTGGCCGCATCCGTGTCCTGCCGGGCGGCGTCGACAGCCGGCGTTTTGCTCGGGCAGCCCCGCCGGATGGCTGGCGCCGGCACCATGGCATTCCGGAGCAGGCCTTCGTGCTGATGACGGCATGCCGACTCGTTGCCAAGAAAGGCATCGACTTTCTGCTGGCGCAAGTGCCGGCCCTGCGCCGCATCGCGCCCGAGCTGCACCTGCTGGTGGTCGGCGACGGGCGCGAACGCAGGCGCTGCGAAACGCTGGTTGCCTCTCTGGGGATCGCGGAGCATGTCACCTTCACCGGTCGCATTGCACAGGAAGCGATCCAGCACGCCTACGCCGCCAGTGATCTGTTTGTCCTGGCCAGCCGCATCAGCATCAACCGCGTCAGCGGGCTTGCCGACGCCGAAACCATGGGACGGGTGCTGTGCGAGGCCAACGCGGCAGGCTTGCCGCTGCTCGCCAGCCACAGCGCCGGCATTCCCAGCGTGGTGCGGCATGAACACAACGGCCTGCTGTTCAGGCCTGACGATGCGCAGGATTTTCTGGCCTGCTTCACGCGCATCTACCGCGATACCGCACTGCGCCGGCAGCTGGCAGACGCAGGCCGGCAACGGGCCGAGCAGGAATTCGACTGGTCGGTGCTGCTGGCTGCTCACCGCAGAGCCTTTGCCGAGGTTCTGGCGGCACCGGCCCTACTGCAGACTCATCCCGACAATCCTTCATTTGCACCAAAAACCGGCTAGCTGCCAAATATAGCAACAAGAAAACCATGCAAGATATATCACCGTAGCCATTATATTTAAATGGATACAAGGACATACCCATGGCTTCACTCCAAAGTCCGACCGGAACGCCCTTGCTGCCAGCCACCCTCCATGCGGCCAGGACCGGCATGATCGGCTATGATTGCCGGACACGCACATCCACCGCCCCGCAAGGAGTCCGCCATGCCCGTCGCTCATGTTTACGTCGCCCCCGGTTTTGAAGAAGTCGAACTCGTCACCATCGTCGACATCCTGCGCCGCGGCGGCGTGGACACAAGAATGGTCGCACTGGGCGACTCACTGCAAGTGATCGGCGCGCACGGCATTGCAATCGCGGCAGACCTCTCTTTCAGCACGGCAGACAACGCACTGGCCGACGCCATCATCCTGCCCGGCGGCGGCCCGGGCACACAGGCACTGCTCGCCAGCCCCGCCCTGCACGCCCGTCTGCAGGAACACCAGGCTGCCGGCAAACTGGTCGCCGCCATCTGCGCGGCACCGATGGTGCTGGCCAAGGCCGGCGTGCTTGCCGGGCTGGATGCCTGCTGCTTCCCGGGCTGCGAGCCGGCCCTGATTGAGGGCAGTGCGGAAGTCTGGAGCTACAACGTGGTCGAAGCCGGCAATGTCATCACCTCGCGCGGACCCGCCACCGCAGCCAGCTTTGCGCTGACCATCCTGCAGCGCCTGACTGACGCTGCCACCGCACAGCAGGTCGGAAGGGCGATGCTGTATCTGTAACTGGCCATGCCGGCCCCGCACGGCGCAGGCAGAAATTACCCGCCCGCCTGCGCCCCGTCGGGCCAGCGGAATTTAAATGCCAATTTCTGGCGCAATGTCAGGCTAAGCTTCGAAGATCAGATCACAACAGGGGAGCAACATCATGCGAGCCCTGATCCTCGTTCTTCTCATCCTGCTGGCGCCCTCCGCGCTGGCAGCAGACATCACCCTGCGGATGATGACCCGCCGCGATGGCCAGCACGAGTACTATCATCGCCTGCTGGCCGACGCCCTGCGCGCGCAGGGGCATACCGTCACACTGCTGGCCAGCCCCGAGTTACCTGCCACCCGGCGCAACCGCATGCTGGAAACCGGCGAACTGAACGTGCACTGGCTACTGCGCAGCAAGCAGCGGGATGGCATGTATCTGCAGGTTCCGGTCGACCTGACCAAGGGGCTGATCGGCCAGCGCCTGCTGCTCATCCCCAGGGGTACTGCGGGGCGCTTTGCCGCAGTGAACAATCTGGCCGATTTTCAGGCCCTGCAGCTGCGTGCCGGGATGGGAAAGGACTGGTTCGATGTCCGCATCTGGCAGGCCAACCAGCTGCCGGTGCTTGAGCAGCCGGGAGACTGGCAACTGCTCTACCGGATGGTCAGCACCGCAGACCGGCAGATCAATTACCTGCCACGTGGCGCACTGGAAATTGTCAGCGAGCAGCAGGCACACCCAGAGCTGGAGATCGAGCCCCGGCTAGTGCTGATCTATGACCGCGACTTTGTGTTTTATGTCAGTCGCACGGACCCGCAGTTGCAAAAGACCATCACCGAAGCGCTACGCGCGGCAAAAGCAAGCGGGCTGCAGCAGCGGCTGATGGATCAGTACTTCCGTGAACAATTGCAGCCGCTCCAGTTGCCCAAGCGGCTCAGCATTCAGCTGACCGTGCCGGATGATCTGTAACCTGCCCGCAACCGCAGCACCGCAGCGCATACCCGGCTGCACGCCTGATACGCTCAGCCATCCACGACAGGCAATTCCGGCAGCCCGTGCCTCGCCCGCGCGCGGTTACAGGCCGAGGCGTAATTGCCGATTTCGGCCAGCGGCGCGAATTCGCGACAGGGTGAGGGGCGTTCGCTGTAGATGCCGCACCAGACTTTCTCGCCAATCTTGCCGCACAGAGCCAGGCAGCGCGGGCTGGCATAGTCGGTGCCCTTGAGGCGAGCATGCTCGCGCCCCTCCATGTCGGCCAGACCATCGGGCACGCGCCCACCCTCGCTTTCCAGCTCGGAAGAATGAAAGGTGACGCGAAAGGCGGCGCAGCAGGCGCCGCAGCTCAGACAGGGATTGTCCATGACCGTGTGCGTGACAATGGGAATGCAGAGGCTTTTACCGTTTTCCTTGCGTCTTGCCAAGCCGGCAACCGGCCCGGGTGCTAGAATCAGCCTTCCGAGACACACCATCGCTCAAGCGCACGATCATGCTGAAACGCCCCCGCACTCCCCGCCGCAACCGCCGCACGACTGACATCGACGAGCTGATCCGTCTCGCCACCGGCCTGTCGGAATCCTGCACGCGGCCGGAAGATGAATTCTGGCAGGCAGCGCTCGGCGAAGCGGTACTGCATCTGCTGCAAACTGGTGACGAGGAAACCCTGAATACCGCACTGGAAAGCCTCGCACAGATCGAAAGCGAAGCGTGGAACGAGCTGGCGAATGAAATCGAGACCGCCTGCGAAACCCGGATCATCCACGCCGACGGCACCGACTGGCAGGTCGTGCTGCTCGCAGCACCGGTTCTGAGCTGGTCGCGCTATGGCATTCCGGCAGGCATGCTTGGCCGCGAGCTGCTGCAGACGCTGCGCGTGCAGCTTGGGGCGCATGTTCTGGCCCGCGACACGCGGCTGGCGATGGTCGATTATCTGTTCAGCCCCGACCAGCTTCCGCAGGGCTTCTGCCCGACATACGGGCTACTGCAGGAGCTCGCGCCACTGGCCGTCGCTGGCAAAGACCTCTCCCTCGCCGGCAGCCAGATGCCGGAAACGGCGGCCTTTCTGTCCGACTCGCGCTACATCGTCTGCGCGGTTGCCGCACCTCTCGGCCAGGCCCTGTTCCGCTGGCAGGAAGACGATGGCGAGCGCCGTGAAGCCGAGCAGCAATGGCTGAAACAGGGTGGCGGAGCGCTCGCTCCCGTTTTTGCCGGCTGCGCGATGGAAGCGCTGTTGCCACAGGCCTATTTCGCCGCATGGCGTGCCACCGATCACGCCTCACGCGCTTATTCAGTGCGCGCCACGGTCGCGTTTCTACAGCTTACGCTCAATGTGGAAGCACGCGAGATCTCGGCGGCAATTGCCGCCTGCCATGGCCAGCGCCTGGAAGAATACCGTGTCGGCTTCATGCTCAAACGCAGCAGCCAGGTCATTCACGGTGTGGTGTGGCCACTGCTGGATGGCGAGGGCGAACACACCGACTGCATCAGTGATATCGAGGCCATCCTGCGCGAATGCGGTGTCAGCAACATCACCGTGCATGACCATACCTTTCCAACCGACTTCTGCGACGATTGCGGCAGCCCTTTCTTCCCGAACGCCGATGGCGAACTATTGCATACGGAACCGCCGGAAGAAGCCCAGGAACAGACACCCCAGCACCTGCACTGAAACCAGCATCCACACTGAAACCAATAGTAGCGGCTTGAATACCAAACATAGTATGTCGCCACAACCCTTTAAATGAAAAGGCCGGGCAAACATACCCGGCCTTTCTACTGCCAACTTCTACCCGGATCAGAATTCCTCCCAGGCTTCTTCGTCGTGCTCAGTCACACCCCGCGCCGGGGCAGGCTTGGCCGGCTTCTTGCCGCTGGCAGCCAATGCCGGCTTGGGCCTGGCTGCCGCAGTGGTGGCACTGCTGCTGCGCACGGGCTGGGCTGCGGCAGGCAGACTCCGGCTGACCACATTATCGAGCTTGAAGGCAGCAATGGCACGGCTGAGAACCTGGGCCTGCTCACGCAGAGAGCCGGCCGCCGCGGCAGCTTCTTCCACCAGCGCGGCATTCTGCTGCGTGGTTTCATCCATCTGGCAGACCGCCTGATTGACCTGGGCAATGCCCGCGCTCTGTTCGATCGAGGCCGCCGAAATTTCTGCCATGATATCAGTCACCCGCTTCACGCTGGTTTCGATTTCCTGCATGGTGCTGCCCGCCTGATTGACCAGCCGCGCACCGCCATCGACCTTCTCGACCGAGTCACCAATCAGCCCCTTGATTTCCCGTGCGGCAGAGGCGGAACGCTGTGCCAGCGTGCGCACTTCACTGGCCACCACTGCAAAGCCCCGGCCCTGTTCGCCGGCACGCGCAGCTTCGACCGCTGCATTGAGCGCCAGGATATTGGTCTGGAAGGCGATGCTGTCGATGACGCTGATGATCTCGACAATCTTGCGTGACGAATCGCTGATCGACTGCATCGTTTCCACGACCTGCCCGACCACAGCCCCACCCTTGCCGGCCACCTCGCGCGCGCCGATGGCGAACTGGTTGGCCTGCTGGGCATTTTCGGCATTCTGTTTCACGGTCGAAGTGAGCTCTTCCATGCTGGACGCCGTCTCTTCCAGGCTGGCCGCCTGCGATTCGGTGCGCCTGGAAAGATCCATATTGCCTTCAGCAATTTCACCGGCAGCGGTATTGATCTGGCTGGCCGCCTGAACGATTTCGCCAACCAGCTGCTTGAGGTGGTCGACTGTCCCGTTGATGCCCTGCGCGGTCTGGTCAAAAAGACCGGCATATTGGGCGGTGATCCGCTGTGTAAGGTCACCTTCGGCCAGCGCCCCGGCAACACGGGTTACGTCATTGAGGCCAGCCTCGGTGGTGGCAGAGAGCTTGTTGAGCAGCTCGGCCAGCGTCAGCGTATAGCCCTGTTTGCCGGCCAGCGTCAGCTTGTTGCTGAAATCGCCACGATTGGCAGCCGCATCCACCAGCTGCTGGATTTCATCGACAGTCGTATTGAGTGCAAGCACGATGCCATTGACCGCAGTCCGCGTCTGCCCGAATGCGCCCGGGTAATCCTTGCTGATCTTCTGGCCAAGATCTCCGGCAGCCAGAGCCTGCGAAACACGATTGATGTCGTTGAGGCCTTCTTCCGTTGTGGCGGAGAGCTTGTTGAGCAGTTCGGCCAGTGTCAGCGTATAGCCCTGCTTGCCGGACAGCTCAAGCCGGCGGGTGAAATCACCGCGATTGGCGGCTGCATCGACCATTCCCTGGATTTCCCCGATCACGGTGGACAGTGCCGTTACCGTACCGTTTACGCCAGCTGCAGCCTCACCGAAAACGCCCGGATAGTTGCGGTCGATCTTCTGGGTCAGGTCACCAGCAGCCAGCGCATTGGCAACACGGGTCACATCCTTGAGACCCGCATCGGTTGTTACGGAGAGATCATTCAGCGATTGCCCAAGCTCTGCTGCAAAACCCTGATGATTTTTCACATCGATGCTGCGGCTGAAATCCCCCTGCCTGGCCGCGCTGACGAGCCCCTGCGCATCGCCGATGATGCGCTTCAGGGCATCCTGCATGTTCTGCATGGCAGCAAGCAGCTGGCCGGTTTCGTCACGCGAGCTGACCTCGACATGGCCGGACAGATCGCCGGCAGCAAGTGCATTGGCCACCTCGACCGCACGCCCGAGCGGACGGGTAATGCTGCGTGCGATCAGGAATCCCATGATGATGCCCAGCGCGACACCGAGCACGACGATGATGATGAGTGTCTGCCTGGCACTGCCATAGAGGCTGACCGCTTCATCAAACACGCCCTTGGCAAAATTGACCTTGAGATCAACGAGTTCGTCAATTTGCTGGCGAACAGCCTTCCCATTACGATCAAGATCGCCATTCATCATGACACTGGCTGGCGAGCTGGCATACAACGGCTGCTGCATCAGCAACGGCACAAGCTGATCAAGATTGCGGTTATATTCAGCAACCAGAGTGTCGTAATTCGACAGCATCTGCTTGCCTTTATCGGTTGTGTAGTACGTCCGGGCCTCAGTCATTTTCTGATTGAGCTCAGCGCGCCACCGATTCAGATCAGCCTGCGCAGCTTCTTTTTCTGCTTGGCTCGTTGCCAGCGGAATATTACGGTAAGCACGTGCGACATTCAGCTGGGCAGCCTTGGCCTCATGGATTGCGTTGATGCCAAGCAGATCTTTTTCATAAATGCGCTCGGTCATACCGTTGATCTGGGCCGCACTGCGAATGCCCAGCACACCGATAATCGCGCCAATCAGGGCAAGCAACAGGAACGCAAGAATCAGCTTTCCGCCCACCCGCATGTTTCTGAACCAGCTCATTTGACACCTCCAGCACATAATCAAAGCGCTCATGTGAACCGCTTGCCGGCATCATCACACATGAACACATGCCAATACTTACACATGTGAAAATTATAGATAATTTCCGAGTAATTGTTCTGCGGTGCAACAAAAAGCGCCAAACGGTAAAAAAAGGGAGGGATACGGCAGAAACAACAAAGCCCCGACTGGCGGGGCTCTGTGTGAAAACTGGCGGAGAGAGGGGGATTCGAACCCCCGATAGGCTATTAACCTATACACGCTTTCCAGGCGTGCGACTTAAACCACTCATCCATCTCTCCGGACAAGGAGGCGAACTATACACGGCAGAACGCCGGCCTGCAATCCGGTTTTGTCAACTTTTCGCTGAAAATGCGCGAAGATGCGACAAATAAAAACCCCAGTGTAAACACTGGGGCTTTAACTGATTCGGCTGGCGGAGAGAGGGGGATTCGAACCCCCGATAGGCTATTAACCTATACACGCTTTCCAGGCGTGCGACTTAAACCACTCATCCATCTCTCCGCAAGAGAGGCCGCATAATAGCCCTCAACCCCGCCATTGGCAAGCATTTTCTCAATTGCACAGACCCCGAATTTCCGGAGTCACGGGGATATGCGCAAAAAGAAAGCCCGCTTGCGCGGGCCTTCTCTCACCTGTTCCGGCTTATACGATTTGCGGCGGGTTGCGCAGCTTGATGTGCAGCTCGCGCAATTGCTTCTCGTCGACCGCGTTCGGTGCATTGGTCAGCAGACACTGCGCACGCTGGGTCTTCGGGAAGGCAATCACGTCGCGGATCGACTCGGCGCCGGTCATCAGCGTCACCAGACGATCCAGACCGAAGGCCAGGCCGCCGTGCGGCGGCGCGCCGAACTTCAGGTTGTCCAGCAGGAAGCCGAACTTGTTCTGCGCTTCTTCCTCGCCGATGCCCAGCGCGTCAAACACGGTCGATTGCACTTCGGCCGAGTGGATACGCACCGAGCCGCCGCCCATTTCCCAGCCGTTAAGCACCATGTCGTAGGCGCGCGCCTTGCAGGCGCCCGGATCGGTTTTGAGCAGATCGATGTGTTCGGCTTTCGGGCTGGTGAACGGGTGGTGGCACGCGTTCCAGCGCTTGTCGTCTTCGTCGTATTCGAACATCGGGAAGTCGACGACCCACAGCGGCTTCCAGCTCTTGGTGAAGTAGCCGCCGGCTTCGCCGCGCTCATGACCGATCTTGATGCGCAGCGCACCGATGGCCTCGTCGACAATCTTGCGCTTGTCGGCGCCAAAGAAAATGATGTCGCCGTTCTGCGCGCCAGTGCGCTCGATGATGGCTTTCAGCGCGTCGTTCGACAGGAACTTGACGATCGGCGCGGCCAAACCGGAGCCTTCTTCGTTGCTGATGTTGCTTACGTCATTGACCTTGATGTAGGCCAGGCCCTTGGCGCCATAGATGCCGACGAATTTGGTGTACTCGTCGATCATCGAACGGCTGAAATCGGCGCCACCCGGAATGCGCAGGCCGACGACACGGCCGCCGTCCATATTTGCCGCGTGGTGGAAAACCTTGAATTCTTCGGTTTTCATCACGTCGGTCAGTTCAGTGAATTTCAGGTCAACGCGCAGGTCGGGTTTGTCCGAGCCGTAGTAGAACATCGCGTCGTCATACTGCATGCGCGGGAATGCGCCCAGATCGACGCCGATGGCTTCCTTGAAAACATGGCGCGCCATTTCTTCGGTGATGTTCATGATTTCTTCCTCGTTCAGGAACGAGGTTTCAATATCGATCTGGGTGAATTCAGGCTGACGGTCAGCGCGCAGATCTTCATCGCGGAAGCACTTGGTGATCTGGTAATAGCGGTCGAAACCGGCCACCATCAAAAGCTGCTTGAACAGCTGCGGCGATTGCGGCAGCGCGAAGAACTGACCGTCGTGCACGCGCGAAGGCACCAGATAGTCGCGCGCGCCTTCCGGCGTCGAGCGGGTCAGCATCGGCGTTTCGATGTCGATGAAACCCTTGGTGTCGAGGAAGTTGCGCACCAGCAGCGCCACTTTGTAGCGCAGGCGCAGATTGCGCTGCATGGTCGGGCGGCGCAGGTCGATGACACGGTTGGTCAGACGCACGTTTTCCGACAGGTTTTCATCGTCGATCTGGAACGGCGGCGTGTCGGCCTTGTTCAGGATGACGATTTCCTTCGCCAACACTTCGATCTGGCCGGAAATCATCTTGGCATTGGTGGTTCCTTCCGGACGGGCGCGCACGATGCCCTTCACTTCCAGCACGTATTCAGAACGCGACGCATCGGCCGTCGCAAAAGCATCCGGGGTATCGGGGTCGATCACGACCTGTACGATGCCTTCGCGGTCACGCAGATCAATGAAGATCACGCCACCATGATCACGACGACGGTGGGCCCAGCCCTGCAGGGTAACAGTCTGGCCGAGGTAATGCTCGTTGATCAAACCACAATAGTTGGTACGCATTGACAGCTATCCTTGTTGTTTATGCGGTGTGCTGGCCAGCCGGCGCAGCAGAAAGTGTTGCGGGCGCCGCCGCCGGTGCTCCCGGCATGACAACCCCCATGGAAATCACGTATTTCAGCGCCTGATCGACACTCATCGCCAGCGGCTTGACATCAACCTTTCTGACCATAATGAAATAACCTGAGGTCGGATTGGGCGTGGTCGGCACGTAAACCGAAACCAGCTCACCATCAAGTTCCTCCGCCAGCTTCTGCGCGACTTCGCCGCCCGGAACACCGGTCAGGAATGCAACCGTCCAGGCACCCTGATGCGGGAACTGCACCAGTACGGCCTCGCGAAACGCATTGCCAGAATCGGAAAACAGCGTATCCGACACTTGCTTGACGCTGGAGTAGATGGAATTGACGATCGGAATTCGCTTCAGCAGTCCTTCCCACACCCGCAGCAGGCGACGCCCCAGCAGATTGGTTGCCAGCACGCCCGTCCCCAGCACCACCAGCACCGTCAGAATGACGCCAAAGCCGGGTATATGGTCGCGACCAGCAAGGAACGGAAGTGTCGAGGACACACCCTGCAAGAGCCAGAAATCCGGCCGCATGATGGTAGGCAGCAGCGCACCCAACTGATCCATGGTACCGATGATCAGGTTCAGCACCCAGATCGTAATGGCAAGCGGCACCCAGATCAGCAGACCGGCTATCAGGTAGCGGCGCAGACTGGCCATGCCGCTGGCAACCTTGGCGGGATGTTCAGTGGCAGGCACATTTGCCCCCGGGGCAGGACGGCGCAGCCGAATCGCCGGACTTGGCCGACGAAGCCCCTCCCCCCTTGAAATCGGTGGCATACCAGCCAGAACCCTTGAGCTGGAAGCCTGCGGCAGTCAGCTGTTTCTTGTATTCGGCGGCATGGCAGGCGGGGCAATCGGTCAGTGGAGCATCGGCCATTTTCTGCATGTGCTCGCCCTCATGACCGCACGCAGCGCAACGGTAAGCATAGATCGGCATCATTCATCCCCGAAAACGGAAAAACGACGGATTATACCGAATTCCCTGCCGTCCAGCAGCACCCATTCCGCTGACTGCTTCCGGCCCGGCATGCAAAAAGCTCACGTGTAATACAAAGCAGCTAGGATGGAGTTCGGGCTGGCTTCATACGGCCTTTTCGCGACCAACGACATGACGGAGCATTCAGCATGGGACTACTCGATTCACTGGCCGGCCAGCTTGGCGGCGATGAGGCAGGCAATCTTCTGGGCAATCTGCTGGAACAGCAAGGCGGCATCGGCGGACTGCTGGATAAATTTCAGCAAGGCGGACTGGGTGAAGTCGCACAGTCCTGGGTAGCGAGCGGTGAAAACCTGCCGGTATCCAGCGAGCAGATCGAAGCCGTGCTGGGCAGCGAAACCCTGGCACCGCTGGCCGAAAAACTCGGCATTGACCCGCAGACGGCAGCCGGCCAGATTTCCGCCTTGCTGCCGCAACTGATTGACCAGCTGACACCGAACGGTGAACTGCCCGAAGGCGATGGCAACCTGCTGGCAGCCGGACTGGACCTGCTGAAAGGAAAGCTTTTCAGCTAAGCCAGCTCTCGCACCTCGCTACGCAACGCCGGCCCCGCGTGCCGGCGTTGATATTTTATACTGCCGCACCGATGACCCTGACTTCCGGCACCAATCAATGAACTTCTTCCCCCGCCCTGTTGCAGCAGAATTGATCCTTGGCGGCGCGCGCAGCGGGAAAAGCAGCCATGCACTGAGCTCGGCACTGGCCTGGCACGGCGATGTATGCTGGATTGCCACCGCACAGGCCTGTGACAGCGAAATGCGCGAGCGCATCGAACGCCACCGCCACGAACGCCCCGCTCACTGGCGCACCATCGAAGAGCCACTGTGGCTGGCCCGCGCCCTGCGCGACGCAGGTCATGCCCCGGAAACACTGATCGTCGTTGACTGCCTGACGCTCTGGCTGAGCCATTGCCTGTTCGACGCGACGGGAACCAGCCATGACGAACAGGAAAATGCACTACTGGCTCATCTGGCCGGCGCAACGGGGCAGCGCATCCTGCTCGTCAGCAATGAGGTGGGGAGCGGTATTGTTCCGGACAATGCAGTGGCACGGCAATTTCGCGATGCAGCCGGCCGCCTG
Organism: Chitinilyticum aquatile DSM 21506; assembly: GCF_000430805.1. Classification (GTDB taxonomy): domain Bacteria; phylum Pseudomonadota; class Gammaproteobacteria; order Burkholderiales; family Chitinibacteraceae; genus Chitinilyticum; species Chitinilyticum aquatile. Next base: position 500,215 of record NZ_AUMS01000001.1, read on the forward strand.
CACCAGCGTATCGCCGCTTGCGTTCCGGATGTCACACTGATTCAGGCCGGGCTGCCCTTGCCAATCAAGCGGGCCGGTCAGCCCTGCTGGATCTGAGTCACGGGCACAGAGCTTGTGTAAGAAAATATAAGCCAATGTTGGATAAGGGAAATTCGCTTTTCGATGCAACTTTGCTAGGCTGCGCGCTGTCCGAATCACGACACCAAGCACAGACAGCCCGATGCCGTTTCAGTTTCTTCCGAATTCCACAGACCTTGCCCGCCACCTGCCTTCGCCCCGCGCATTGCGCCCCTGGCTGCTGGGCAGCCTGCTCCTTTCCTCCGTCTTCACCCTGAGTGCATACGGCGTTGCTGAACTGGCACCAGTTGTCCCGCCCGAACGCAACGTGAAACGCAGCGAGCTGCCCACGCCCGATCTCGGCAGTACGGTAGCCTCCGGCCCGTTCTGGCAGGACACCCTGCTGCGGCGCGGCGACACGCTGGGCAGTGCACTACACCGGCTGAACGCCAACGAGCCATCACTACTGCGCTTCGTTCGCAGCGATGCCACTGCGCGCGAACTGCTGGAACTCCAGGCCGGGCGTCTGCTGAAAGCACGCATCGACGAGAGCGGCAAAGTTCAATCCATCAGCTACCTGCACAGCTCAGGCAAGCGGATTCTTGTGCAAAGAACGGGAAATGACTGGAACGCCGAATCGCAAACGCCCACGCCATTCATCAGCCAGCGCTTGATCAACGGCTTGATTAAAGAAGATTTTCTGACCAGTTTCGCAGCGACAGCCCTGAATCCGGAAACGTTGCGTCAGCTTGATGAAATCAAGCAACAGTATGGCGGGGAACGGGGAATACCGGCGGGCCAAGCCTTCAGCCTCGTCATCGAAACCGCTAGCGTGGATGGCGAAACACTGCGTCCGCCACGTCTGCTGGCTGCGCGCCTGCCGGGCAATGGCCGCCTGATCGAGGTGTTCCTGCACCACCAGGGCGAGACTGGCTCATACTATTTCAGCGATGGCCGCGCGGCCCTGCCCGCCTTTCTGAGTGTCCCTGTCGACCACGCCGCAATCAGCTCAAGCTTCGCCATGCGCCTGCATCCGGTTCTGGGGGTGTGGCTCCAGCACAAGGGAACGGATTTTGCCGCACCCGCTGGCAGCAATATCTACAGTGCCGCAGCCGGCAAGGTAAGCCGTATCGGCACCGAGGCCGGTTACGGCAATTTTGTCGAAGTGGAACACGCCAACGGCATGAGCACGCTCTATGGCCACATGCAGGGCTTCGCCGCCGGACTGAAAACCGGACAAGCCGTGCAGCAGGGCGATGTGATCGGCTATGTCGGCAGCACGGGCCGCTCCACCGGCCCTCATCTGCATTATGAAATCCGCCGCAACGGCATTGCACTGAACCCGGACAATACCCGACTGCCAAGCCTTCCAGCGCTCGGCGGGCAGAATCTGCAGGCTTTCCGGCAACAGCTGCCCGCACTGCTGACACAGTTGCAGACCGCCAGCCAGACTGCCCTCGCCCTGAATCATCCCGCACGATTCGAATGATTCAATAATCCCTTCACCCTGCGCAATTCTGCCGTGCGGCGTGCTTCTGCTGCCGCACGGCAGAAGGCAACACACGGCCCGTTTGCCGCCAGCCTGCTAAAATCGCGCTTTTATGCACTTCCGGCGGGAGAACGGTGCAATGGCGCAAGACCTGTATATCGGTTTGATGAGTGGCACCAGCCTCGACGGCATCGATGGTGTACTGCTCGACTGGGGCGGTACAACCCCGCGGCTGCTTGCCAGCCATTCCCTGCCCATGCCGGCAGCCTTGCGCACAACCCTGCTGGCCCTGCAGGCCAGCGCTGCCGATGAACTGCACGCCAGCGCCCTCGCCGCCAATGCGCTGAGCGAATGCTATGCGACGGTCGTGCATGAATTGCTGCGGCAAAGCGCCCTGCCGGCCAGCGCCATTGCTGCAGTCGGCAATCATGGCCAGACCATCCGGCATCGGCCGGAACTCGGTTACACCCTGCAGATCGGTAACCATGCCCTGCTGGCCGAGCTGACTGGCATCACCGTTGTCGGTGACTTCCGCAGCCGCGACATTGCTGCAGGGGGCCAGGGGGCGCCGCTCGTTCCCGCCTTTCACCAGGCGCTGTTTGCCATGCCGGGGCTTGATCGTGCCGTCGTCAACATCGGCGGTTTCGCCAACCTGAGCTGGCTGGGGGCGGACGGCAGCGTCAGCGGCTGGGATACCGGCCCGGGTAATGTGCTGCTGGACTTCTGGATACAAAGGTCACAAGGGCATACCCATGATGAATCTGGCCGTTGGGCAGCGAGCGGCAAGGTCATTACGGGCCTGCTCGAACACTGGCTGGCGGACCCCTACTTCCGGCAGGCTCCGCCCAAAAGCACCGGCAGGGACTACTTCAACCCCGACTGGCTGCTGGCCACTCCGGCAATCGGCACGGCTGCGCCAGAAGATGTACAGGCGACGCTGAGCATGCTGACCGCACGCAGCATTGCTACCGAACTGGCACGCAAGGGGCGTGCCGACACGGCATATGTCTGCGGTGGCGGCGCGCTGAATCAAACCCTGCTGGGCGATCTGGCCAAATGCCTGCCGGACAGCCGCATCGCGACAAGCGCCGAACTGGGCGTCGATCCGCAATGGGTCGAGGCCTATGCCTTCGCCTGGCTGGCGCGCAACTGCCTGGAACAGCGCCCGGCCAGCCTGCCGGCTGTCACCGGCGCGCGCGGACCGCGCATTCTCGGCGCCATCTGGCGGGCCTGAACCGCTGCACCCCGAACACCATTTGCACGGCCGGCGGTCAGATTCTGCTGCTTTCCCGATAGCTGCCCGCCGATTCATACACCTGCCGAATGATTCGGCTAGACTAGCCCCATCGTCCAATTGCCGGGAACGTCATGCACCAGCCCAACCAGTTTGACCTCTTCAGAACCCGCCGTTTCCTGCCGCTGTTCATCACGCAATTCTTTGGCGCTTTCAACGACAATCTGTTCAAGAACGCCCTGCTGGTGCTGATAACCTTCCATGGTCTGGCTGCCGCCGGCATGGATGCTCAGACCCTGGTCAATGCGGCTGCCGGCATCTTCATCCTGCCTTTTTTCCTGTTTTCGACCTTTGCCGGCCAACTGGCCGAAAAATACGACAAGGCAGTGCTGGCGCGCGCGGTCAAAATTCTCGAAATCATCATCATGGCGCTGGCCGGCATCGGCTTTGTCTGGCACATCGCCAGCCTCCTGATGGCCTGCCTGTTCCTGATGGGCGTGCATTCGGCACTGTTCGGTCCGCTGAAATACTCGATCCTGCCGCAATACCTGCGTGACGACGAGCTGCTCGGCGGCAACGGCATGATCGAAATGGGCACCTTTGTCGCCATTCTGCTGGGACAAATTTCCGGCACGCTGTTGATCCAGCATGAGCACGGCGAATATCTGATTGTTGCCGCCTGCCTCGGCGTGGCTCTGCTGGGCTGGCTCGCCAGCCGCAGCATGCCCGCAGCGCCACCAACCGCGCCAAATTTGCGCCTCAACTGGAACATCGCCAGCGAAACCTGGCACATCATCCGCCACAGTTGCCGCAACAAGGCAGTATTCAACAGCATTCTCGGCATATCGTGGTTCTGGTTCTTCGGCGCCGTCTATCTGACGCAATTGCCGGATCTTGCCAAATCGGTACTGCATGGCGACCCGGGCGTCTACACGCTGTTGATGACGATTTTCTCGGTAGGCGTCGGCGCGGGCTCAGCCCTGTGCGAAAAGCTCTCCGGCCGCAAGGTGGAAGTCGGCCTGGTACCGCTGGGCTCGCTGGGCCTCAGCCTTTTCGGCATCGACCTCTACTTCGCACTGAACAGCCTGCCCGCCAGCACGACAGTCTGGACGCCACTGAATTTCATCGCTGCTGCTGGCCACTGGCGCGTGATGCTCGATCTGCTGCTGATGGGTGTGGCTGGCGGCCTGTTCATCGTGCCGCTCTATGCGCTGGTGCAAACGCGCACCGAAAAGGAGTTCACATCCAGAGCCATTGCCGCGAACAACATCCTCAATTCACTGTTCATGGTCGTTGCAGCCGGCATGAGCATTGTATTGCTCGGCGCCGGGCTGACGGTGCCGGAACTCCTGTTGACCGTGACCATCCTGAATGTGCTGGTCGCCATCTACATCTACACGCTGATTCCGGAATTCATCCTGCGCTTTCTGGTCTGGCTGCTCGTCAATACGCTCTACCGCGTGCGCGAACAGGATCTCCATCACATTCCCGACCAAGGCGCGGCGCTCCTGGTATGCAACCATGTCAGCTATATGGACGCGCTGGTGATCGCCGGCTCGGTGCGCCGCCCGGTGCGTTTCGTGATGGATCACCGCATCTATCGCCTGCCCGTGCTGCACTTCATTTTCCGCCTGGCCGGCGCCATTCCGATCGCGCCGGAACGCGAGGATGCCGGCATCAAGGAAGACGCCTTCCAGCAGATTGCCGCAGCCTTGCGTGCCGGTGAGCTGGTCTGCCTGTTTCCCGAAGGTCACATCACGCGCAGCGGCAAGCTCGCGCGCTTTCAGCCCGGCACGGACCGCATCCTGCGCGACACTCCCGTGCCAGTGGTGCCGCTGGCCCTGCAGGGGCTGTGGGGCAGTTTCTTCAGCCGCAAGGACGGCAGCGCCATGCTGAAATGGCCGCGCCGCTTCCGCGCCAGAATTGCGCTCCGCGCTGGCGAAGCACTGCTCGCCACTTCGGCTGATCGCCTCACACTGGAAAAAAGGATTGCCACGCTGCTGGCACAGGCCTGAACTGGTGGCAGGAAGACGTCAGGCCGACGTGCTGCCGCCAGTGTCAGCCCAGATACATACACGGCACCGTATTACACCAAAGCCAAACAATCAGAAAGGCTGCAAGCACATACCTACAAATAAAAACCATGCCTCAGCCAGGATCGGTGCACGCGACACTCTGGCCGGCAACAGCAAAGCCCGCCGCGGTTCCGCCGGCGGGCTTTGCATTCAGGGCAGCCACATCAGTTCGGCTGACCCAGGATCAGATAGAACTTGCCCGACTTGTTGTCGCCATACGACATGCCCAGGTAGAACGGACCCAGTATGCTCTTCATCCCCCAGTACAGCATGCCGGAATAATGTACGTCGTCCGAATAGAAACGGCTGCTGCCCGGCCACCCCTGCGCAATCCCGCCCTCCAGCATCAGGCCCAGATAGCCGATGTCGATCGGGTAATACAGATTCAGCCCGGCATAGGCCATCTGCTCGGCAAAGAGCTGGTTGTGATGGTAACTGGAAAGATTCATGAAACCGCCCAGATACGCCAATTCCGGAACAGGCTGGTCGCCCTGCCCCAGTTGCCCGGCTACCTTCAGATTGCCGGCCAGCTTGCCTGTATCAAATGCCCAGCGGCCGGTGAAGCGCAGGCGGTTGTAATCATCATAACCGTCCGTCCCCCCCAGCGCCTGATAACCGAGCAGATGCACCATCGCGCCACTTCTCGGGAAAGACACATCATCAAGCTGATCGTAATAAACCTGCAGCTGCACGCCATAGTCCTTGCTGCTGTGATCGGCAATGGCAGGAATACCGATCGTGACTTTTGATTTGTAATCGTGATACACCGGGCCAATACGGAATTCCGCACCATATGTGCTGAGGATGGTACCCACGTCAACACCGAATTGCGTGGTCTGGTTGTCGTAGGAAGCAATATTGTTGTTCCCGATCCAGAGGTCTTCACCTTCCTTGCTGTACCCCATGTATGGGGCAACAAATAGGGAGCGATCAACAAACAGCGGCTGGAATACCTCGGTATACGCATTGAAATTGCTGCCGAATTGGCCCAGTACACGCCATTCGCCACCGAGGCTGTTCATCCAGGTGCGCCGGTATTGCGCGGTGAGATCAAACGATGACCAGCCATCGAAATCCGTGCCGTAATTCAGGCCCAGGCCCAGGTAATTCGGCCCCCAGACTTTCTCCACCGGATGCACGACCAGGCGCTGCCCATGCTTGCCCTGCAAGAGCTGGTAATTGACCTGGGAAAAATCGCCAGTGCCCTGCAGCTTGTGCAGGCTTTCATCCAGTGCATTCTGATCCAGCACCTCACCTGCGGAGACTTCGACCATATTCTGCACGACCTCGGGATTGACCCATTTCTGCGTGCCGATCTCCACCGACTCGAGTGTTTGCGCCTTGGGCAGGCGCTGTGCGCGGCTGTCCAGCCAGGCCGCGTATTGCTGCGGCGACAGGCTGTAGCGCTGCAGACTGGGCAAGGCCTTGCGAGCAGCTTCCTCCCCCAGCTTGATGAATTCGACGGACTTGTCGAAATCTGACGAGGTCAGCTCGCCCAGCTCGGGTTCGATCAGCACGTCTTTGGACGTCAGGCTGGCCAGCTGCGGCAGCACATTCTGGTTCATCATCAGCCGAGTGTACTGGTCGGCAATATTCAGCACATTCTTCAGCTGCGAGCGTTTGAGCGGCGGGGTACCTACATTGACCGCAATGACCACATCGGCACACAGTTCGCGGGCGATGTCGACCGGTACATTGCGCACCAGGCCGCCATCGGCAAGCAGGTGCCCGCGATTATCAACCGGAGGAAATACACCCGGCACAGCCATGCTGCCCAGCATCGCCGTGACCAAGTCGCCGTCCTTCAGAACGATCATGTCGCCGGTCACAAGGTCTGTGGCAACGGCTCGGTAGGGCGTTGCCAGTTCGTCGAAGCTGCTGACGGTTGCCGCATAAGTCATCTCGCGCAGGAAAAATTCGATGCGCTGCGTGGAAATGGCACTTTCCGGCAACTGAACCTCAAGATCATTGAAGCCGAGTTCAAGCGCCAGGTTGAGATCCGATTGGCGCTTGGACTGATAGCTGCTGCTACCGCGATCAGCACCACCTTTGAGCAGCTGATCCCACGGCGCCTTGACGATGCGGCTTTCCAGATCGGCCGGGGTTCTGCCTACGGCAAAACTGCCCGAAACCAGCGCGCCCATGCTGGTACCTACGATGCAGTCGACCGGTACACGCGCCTCTTCCATGATCTTGAGCACACCAATGTGCGACAAGCCGCGCGCACCGCCGCCACCAAGTACCAGACCGATGCGGGGACGGTCTGGCTGAGCCGCCAGCACGCCATTGCAGACCATTGCTGCCAACAGGAGTAATACGCCGGACAAACGCTTTGCTGTCATACACTGCCCCGAAACACTTTGAACCTGTCCGTCATCTGTGCGCTCCTGCGCGAAAGACTGCCGAACGGGTTTTACACCAATCAAGAAAACCCATTCTACCCGAGTTCAACCGGGCCCCCATTTAGCGGCATTGCCGTTACCGCAAGCCGCGACATCCGCGCCACACCACGCCAGTGCCATGCACACCGGCAAAACAAAGCCCGGCAAACGCCGGGCTTGTCGACTAGCTGAGCAATGCCGGAAATCAGGCCTGCACGGCCATCTGCCTTTGCCGACGACTTTCCGCGAGCACGATACCGCTGGCCACCGACACATTCAGGCTTTCAACCGAGCCGAACATCGGGATCGACACCAGCACATCGCACAGATCGCGTGTAAGACGGCGCATGCCGTCACCTTCGGCACCCAGCACCCAGGCGAGCGCACCAGTCTGCCCGAAATGGAACAGGTCGGTCGAGCCTTCCGCGGCTGTGCCGGCAATCCACACGCCACGATCCTTCAGGTCACGCAGGGTACGCGCCAGATTGGTCACCATGATGTAGGGCAGCACTTCTGCCGCACCGCAGGCCACCTTGGACACCGTGGCAGTCAAGCCTACCGACTTGTCCTTGGGGGCAATCACGGCGTGCGCCCCCATCGCGTCGGCCACCCGCAGGCAGGCTCCCAGATTGTGCGGATCGGTCACGCCATCGAGTACCAGCAGAAGTGGCGGCTCGGTGATATCGTCCAGCACATCTTCCAGCGCAACATAACTGCGGCCTGCATCAATCAGTGCAGCGACCCCCTGATGGCGGGCATGCCCGGTCATGCCATCGAGACGATCAGCCGGCATGCCATGCACCTTCTTGCCTTCACGCTCGGCCAGTTGCAGCACATCCTTCATCCGGGCATCCTGGCGCTCGCTGGAAAAATAGATTTCCTGCACGCTGTCAGGCATGCGGCGCAGGCGGGCGAGCACGGCATGAAAACCGTGGATGACTTTCTTTTGCATTTGATTTGATTCCAGTTTCGGGTTCAGCAGGCGACGGCTAGCTCAGACGCGGCCGCATCCTGCAGGTATTTCGGCAACATGGGCGCCGCAATGGCCGGACTATAGAGGAAACCCTGTGCCACATGGCACCCCAGATTGCACAGATAGGCGGCCTGCTCGGCAGACTCGACCCCTTCGGCCACGACAGTCAGCCGCAATTTGCGCGCCATCGCGACAATTGCTGCGGTAATGGCCGCATTATCGTCGTCATCGGGCAGATTGAGAATGAAAGAGCGGTCAATTTTAAGCGCATCGAGCGGAAAATTCCTCAGATTCGACAGCGACGAGTAGCCCGTGCCGAAATCGTCGATCGATACTTTTACGCCCATCGCCCGCAATTCGCGCAGAATAGCGACGGCCTCGTCGGGGTTCGCCATGATCATGCTCTCGGTAATCTCCAGCTCCAGCCTTGATGCTGGTATACAGGCATCCTGCAGCGCCTGCTGCACCATCGCAACCAGCTTGTGCATGACGAACTGGCGGGCAGACAGGTTCACGGCAACCACCGGCACATCGACCCCCTGATCGATCCATTGCCGCATCTGCAAACAGGCCGTACGCAGAATCCACTCGCCCAGCTGGACAATCAGCCCGGACTCTTCCGCCGCCGGGATGAACACCGACGGGCTGACCTGCCCGCGCGTCGGCGAATCCCAGCGCAAGAGTGCTTCCACACCGATCAGCTGGCGATTCGCCAGATTGTACTGCGGCTGGTAATGCAGCTGGAACTGGCGCTCGCGCATGGCACGGCGCATTTCGCTTTCCAGTTTCATGCGCTCGCTCACACGCGAATTGAGTTCGCTGGCGTAAAACTGGTAATTGTTCTTGCCCAGCTCCTTGGCCCGGTACATGGCGATATCAGCCGTACGGAGCAGGCTTTGCGCGTCATCGGCATCCTGCGGATAGCGGCTCACACCAATGCTGCTGGTCAGGTAGAGTTCGTGCCCGTCGACACGATAGGGGCGCGCCAGTTCGCCCACCAGGCAATCGGCAATCGCGGCCAGTGCGGCATGGCTGGGTACGTCTTCCAGTACGACGGTAAATTCGTCACCGCCCAGGCGGGCCACCAGATCCTGTTCCTTGAGGCTGGTCTGCAGGCGCAGGGCCACCTGCTGCAACAGGGCATCGCCCAGCGCGTGGCCGTAGCTGTCGTTCACCCCCTTGAAACGGTCAAGGTCGATGAAGAGCAAGGCCAGTGGCCGCTGGGTCCGCTCGCTGGCCCTGATGCGCGCATTGAGCTGCTCCTGCAGGCCGGCGCGGTTGAACAGCGCGGTCAGCGGATCATGACTGGCCAGATACTGCAGCCGTTCTTCGCTTTCCTTGCGGGCGGTGATATCGCTGAAGACACCCACGCAGTGGGTCACGCGACCATCGTTGCCGCATATCGCACTGATCGACAGCCAGGCCGGATAGCTGTGACCATTGCGGTGCCGATCGAGCATTTCTCCCTGCCAGTGTCCGCCCTGCTGCAGAATGGCCTGCAGTTCGCTGGTGCGTCTCGACTGCGGCGCGAACATGCGCGAGCGCCGGCCGATGGCCTCTGCGGCCGTGTAACCGGTGATATGGCTGAATGCGGCATTCACCGCAATAATGATGCCGCTGCCATCGGTAATCAGAATGCCTTCCGAGGCATTTTCGAAGACCTTGGCAGTCAGGTGCGCCTGCTCATCGGCCAGCAATTGTTCGCTGATATCGGTGGCGGCAAAGCCCTGTCCGCAAGGCTCGCCATTACCGTCGAGCAGCGGAAAGCAGCTACCGAGCAGGACATGCTCGCCCGTTGCACCGCGAATCCGCCACTCGAAAGGCTGCGGCGAGATACCCGGCGGCTCGCCCTGACTGAGCAGGCTGCACACCGTTCTGGCTGGCTTGCCAAGCAGGTCTTCAGCCAGATGACCGGTCAGCGCGGCAAAGGCTCGATTCGCATAGGTCAGCCTGCCCTGCTGATCCTCGATGAAAATGTAGGTCGGCACGTGGTCAAGCAGGCGCGAGAGTTTCTGCTGTTCGGCGGCCAGTTTGCGCGCCATCTCGCGCTCGTCGCTGCCGGAGGCAGCCAGCAGCAAGCCGGTCGCGGCGAGCGCATTCAGAAAAACCAGATCCCCCAGCCATGAGAGATAGTCAGCCTGCTGCGGCACCATACCCCTGCTGGCCAGCATGACCGACGTTGCGGCAAAAGCAACCACCAGAAAACCCGGATAGCGGCGATGCTGGGTTGCCCAGATCATCAATGGAAACAGCAGCAGAAGCAGTGCCTGGGTGTCCTGCCCGTTGCGACTGACCAGCACACAAACCAGGGCAGTCAGCAAGCCGATCAGCAGCAATTCGCCGGCACTCGACCAGCGCCAGCGGTTGCCGGCCCAGGAATGCAACAGGGGTAGCAGAAGCAGGAGGACCAGGCTGCCCGTCAGTGAATCGGCAAGCGCGCTGAAGATCAGCTCGGGCAGCGGCTGGCTGGCGAAACGGATGAGCACGACATCGCCCAGAGCCACCAGCATGCAGCCGGCCAGCGCGCCCCTCAACAGGAGCTGGCGGGCATCCGCCAGATGAAAAACCAGGCTGCGCCGCGGCAGGGCACTGGCAATCCAGAGACCGCAAAGGACAAACAGGGTGGACAGGCCGAGTGACTGCAGCAGCGACAGACGCAGAAGAAAAAACACGAGAAAAGCTGCGCCGACCATGGCGATGCAGCGCGCCCTGCCCGAAGCAAGGGCAGGAAGGCTACAGGCCAGCAGCACGCCATAGCTGCCGAATTCCCCATAGAAAGTGCCAAGCCAGTGCAGCACGGCCATCGCCAGCACAAGCAGGCCGAATGCTGTCACGCAGCGCACCCGGTCATTTACCGGTGCGTTCATAATTATTTTGCTCCCCCACGCCCGCGCGTACGGACTCGGCAATCATTCGCCAACGGGGGCCAAAAATCAAATCTTCCAGAAGGATGGCATAAGGCTGCTGCTATACTTGCGGCCTTTCTGCATCACTTCCCCAGTCTGCTGCCATGACGACCTTTGCCCTGCCCAAACCCGGTGAACGCCTGCGCATGGTGCAGCCGCCCGGCTCGGCCGATGCGCTCGAACTGGCGCAACTTGCCCCTCGAGTACGCCCGCTGATCGTATTCTGTGCCCAGGCACAGGATGCGCACCGGCTGAAAGACGAGCTGAGCTGGCTGCTGCCGGAAAAATCGATTGCACTGCTCCCCGACTGGGAAACCCTTCCCTACGATCATTTCAGCCCGCATCAGGAGCTGGTGTCCGACCGCCTCGCCGCCCTGTGGCAGCTGCGCAACCAGCAGAACGACATTCTGCTGGTATCAGTCCAGACCGCAATGGGTGTAATGGCTCCGGTCGAATACATAACAGGGTATAGTTTCTTCATCCAGAAAGGGCAGAAGCTCGATCCGGAAAAGCTGCGCGCTGATCTGATTTTCTCCGGCTACAGCCACGTCACGCAGGTGTACGGCCAGGGCGAGTTTTCCATTCGCGGCGGGCTGATCGACCTATTCCCGATGGGCTCGACGCTGCCCTTCCGCATCGACCTGTTTGACGACGAGATCGAGTCGATCCGCACCTTCGATGTCGATACGCAGCGCAGCCTGTATCCGGTACCGGAAATCCGCCTGCTGCCCGCGCGCGAATTTCCCACCGATGATGCCGGTCGCAGCAAATTCCGCCAGCGCTTCCGGGAAGTGTTCGAGGGCGACCCGAGCAAGAGCCGGCTTTACAAGGATGTGAGCAACGGCCTCGTTCCAGCCGGTATCGAGTACTACCTGCCGCTCTTTTTCGATTCGACAGCCACGCTGTTCGACTACCTGCCGGCAAGCGCGCTGCTGGTTCTGCACGGTGCCATCCATGATGCAGCCGCACAGTTCTGGCTGGACGTGGAAGAACGCCACAAGCTTTCCGTCGCCGACCCCGACCGTCCGGTACTCAAGCCGCGCGAACTGTTCCTGATGCCTGATCTGCTCTTCGCCCGCGCAAAAGACTGGCCGCGCATCGAAATCGGCAGCATTTCGGACGCCGACAGCACGCCGGCCTACCAGAGCCTGCCGGCGCTGGATGTCGACCGTCGCGCGGAAAACCCGCTCGCCAAGTTGCAGGACTTCATCGCCAGCCATGCCGGCCGCGTGCTGATCTGCGCCGAGAGCCTGGGCCGGCGCGAAACGATGGCGCAGTATCTGGCAGAATACGGCATCAAGGCCGTACTCACTGAAACCTGGCAGCAGGCGCAGACCCTGCGCGATCCGGTGCTGCTGACGGCCAGTCCGCTGGTCTACGGCTTCATCCGCAATGAGGACCGCCTGGCCATCATCGCGGAAGCCAACCTCTACGCCAGCGTGGCCACCGGCCGCAGCCGACGGCAGCAGAAACGCAGCAATACCGATGCGATGCTGCGCGACCTCACCGAGCTGAAGGTCGGCGATGCGGTCGTGCACGAGGCACACGGCATCGGCCGCTATCAGGGGCTGGTGAGCATGGATCTGGGTGACGGTGCGACCGAACTGCTGCTGCTGGAATACTCCGGTGGCGACAAGCTCTATGTGCCGGTCAGCCAGCTGCACGTCATCAGCCGCTATTCTGGTGGAGCCACTGACGCCGCGCCAATGCACAAGCTCGGCAGCGGCTCGTGGGACAAGGCCAAGCGCCGCGCGGCCGAGCAGGTACGCGACACGGCGGCCGAGCTGCTGAATCTGTATGCCCGCCGTGCCGCGCGCGAAGGCCATGCCTTCGAGTGGAGCCACCGCGATTACGAAGCCTTTGCCGCCGGTTTCGGTTTCGAGGAAACCGCTGACCAGGCTGCCGCCATCGAGGCAGTACTCATCGACATGCGCGTCGGCCAGCCGATGGACCGCCTCGTCTGCGGCGACGTCGGCTTCGGCAAGACCGAAGTCGCACTGCGTGCTGCCTTTGCCGCCGTCGCCGGCGGCAAGCAGGTCGCGGTGCTGGTGCCCACCACCCTGCTGGCCGAACAGCATTTCCAGACCTTCACCGACCGTTTCTCCGACTGGCCGATCAGGATTGCTGAGCTGAGCCGCTTCCGCTCGGGCAAGGAAACGGCCGCCGCGATCAAGGGGCTGGCAGAAGGCACGGTCGACATCGTCATCGGCACGCACAAGCTGGTGCAGCCCGATGTGGTGTTCAAGAATCTCGGCCTCGTCATCATCGACGAGGAACACCGTTTCGGCGTGCGCCAGAAGGAGCAGCTGAAAGCGCTGCGTGCCAATGTCGATGTTCTCACGCTCACCGCCACACCGATTCCGCGCACGCTGGCGATGAGCCTGGAAGGCATCCGCGATTTCTCGGTCATCGCCACCGCACCGTCGAAGCGCCTCTCGGTCAAAACCTTTGTCGCCAAATTTTCCGACGGCATCATCCGCGAGGCCTGCCTGCGCGAACTGAAACGCGGCGGTCAAGTGTTCTTCCTGCACAACGAAGTCGACACCATCGACAATATGCGCGAAAAGCTCGCCGCGCTGCTACCCGAAGCACGCATCGGCGTGGCACACGGCCAGATGCGCGAGCGCGATCTCGAACACGTGATGCGCGATTTTTCCGCGCAGCGCTTCAATATGCTGCTGTGCACGACCATCATCGAAACCGGCATCGACATCCCGAACGCCAACACCATCGTGATGAACCGCGCCGACAAGTTCGGCCTCGCGCAACTGCACCAGATGCGCGGGCGCGTGGGCCGCAGTCACCACCAGGCCTACGCCTACCTGCTGGTGCCGGATGTGGAAGGCCTCTCGGGCGACGCGAAAAAGCGCCTGGAAGCCATCCAGCAGATGGAAGACCTGGGCTCCGGCTTCTATCTGGCCATGCATGATCTGGAAATTCGCGGAGCCGGCGAGGTGCTGGGCGATTCGCAATCGGGCGAAATGCAGGAAATCGGCTTTGCGCTCTACTCGCAGATGCTGAAAGAAGCCGTGAAGGCGCTGAAGGCTGGCAAGGAACCCGATCTGTCGCAGCCGCTGGGCGTCACCACCGAGATCAATCTGCACGCCCCGGCGCTCTTGCCCGACGACTACTGCCCGGACGTGCACGAACGCCTGAGCCTCTACAAGCGCCTCGCCAACTGCGAAACCGCAGACGAGCTTGACGAGCTGACGCAGGAGCTGATCGACCGCTTCGGTCTGCTTCCCGACGCCGCGCGGGTGCTGCTCGATTGCCACAAGCTCAGAATGCTCGCCAAGCCGCTGGGCATTCAGAAAATCGATGCGGCCGATACGGCCATTGTGCTGACCTTTGCGCAGAACACGGTGATCGAGCCCTTCCGCATCATCCAGCTCGTCCAGGCGAAGAAGCACTACAAGATGGTGCCGCCCGACCGCCTGCGCATCGAAGGCAACTGGCCGGAAAGCGCCCTGCGCACGGTGCGGGTGAAAGAGCTGCTGAACGAGCTGCAGCAGAAATAAGCCGCCGCGCCAGCCTCGCCACACAACAAGGTATGCGCCTGTAGCCATTTCATTCAAATGGCTACAGGTATATACATGCAGCCGTATATAAAACCGCCCATCATGCCGGCGGAGCGCATCACCTAGGCCGTGCACGCCCCTTCCCAGGCGTAAATTTCTGCGCTGGAACAAGGAGATGGTGCGCATTGCGGCTTGTCCCAATGTTTCATATCCCGGCAACATGTTCTGATTGATCCTGCAAACTGCGACCAACCCGCATGAAGGCGGGCGGATAAGGACAGTTCCAGTCAATTCCAGGGGGAAAGCCGTGTTCAAAAAACTCATGAACGGCAATATCGTGCTGCAGATTCTCTGCGGCATGATCGCCGGTATCGTTCTTGCGCTGATTTCGCCGGAGGCCGGCAAGGCTGCGGCTCTGCTCGGCAGCGTTTTCGTCAGCAGCCTGAAGGCCGTGGCGCCGATTCTGGTGTTTCTGCTGGTCACTTCCTCGATCGCCACCAGGAAGCACGGCAGCCAGACCAATATGCGCGGCGTGATCGTGCTCTATCTGCTCGGCACCTTTGCTGCAGCTCTTGTCGCCGTACTGGCCAGCTTCCTTTTCCCGTCCAACCTGACCTTGGTTGCCCCGGCCGGCAGCACCAACCCGCCCGGCGGCATCGGTGAAGTACTGAAAACGCTGCTGTTCCAGATTTTCAGCAATCCGGTCAAGGCGATTGCTGATGGCAACTACATCGGCATTCTGGCGTGGGCAGTGGGCCTTGGCATCACGCTGCAGCATGCGGGCGAGAGCACCAAGCAGCTGATGAGTGATGTATCGGGCGGCGTATCGAAAATCGTGCAGATCGTCATCCGCTTCGCACCGATCGGCGTACTGGGCCTCGTGGCCGAATCGGTGGCCACCACCGGCTTTGCATCGCTGCTGGGCTATTCGCACCTGCTGCTGGTGCTCGTCGGTGCCATGCTGTTCGTGGCGCTGGTCGTCAACCCGCTGATCGTGTTCCTCACCATCCGCCGCAATCCCTATCCGCTGGTCTTCACCTGCCTGCGCGAAAGCGGCATCACCGCCTTCTTCACTCGCAGCTCGGCGGCCAATATTCCGGTGAACATGAACCTGTGCAAGAAGCTGGGCCTGCATGAAGACACCTACTCGGTATCGATTCCGCTGGGCGCCACCATCAATATGGCCGGTGCAGCCATCACCATTTCGGTGCTGAGCCTCGCCGCCGTTCACACACTGGGCATCAAGGTCGACATCGCCACCGCCCTGCTGCTGAGCGTGGTTTCCACCATCGGCGCCTGCGGCGCTTCGGGCGTGGCCGGCGGTTCGCTGCTCCTGATCCCGCTGGCGTGCAACCTGTTCGGCATGAGCAGCGATCTGGCCATGCAGGTCGTGGCGGTCGGCTTCATCATTGGCGTGGTGCAGGATTCGGCCGAAACCGCGCTCAACAGCTCGACCGATGTGCTGTTCACCGCCGCTGCCTGCATCGCGGCAGACAGCGTTGACGAATCGGTGGACGACGACGACGCAGAACTGGCCCGCGAAAACGCCTGAGCGGCAGTCGCAACTCACCCGCAAAAAGGCATCTCCGGATGCCTTTTTGCTTTTCCAGCGACCAAAGCGGTTTTGCCTGCTGCGTTTTCCTGCCAGACTGTTGCAAAACCATGTCAGCGGCCCGCCAGATTTTTCTGCAGCCTGCCGGCACGACTTACAATGCGTTCAGGCTGCCTTGCCGCCACGTGGAGTTACCCAGTCGAGATGATGTCCGCCTATCCCAAAGTTGTCGCCATCGGCGGCGGAACAGGTCTGGCCGCACTGCTGCGCGGGCTGAAGCATTTTCCGGTCGAAATCACCGCGATCGTGACCGTCGCTGACGACGGCGGCTCCTCGGGCCGCTTGCAGCGTGACTGGCAGGTGCCGCCACCCGGCGACATCCGCAACGTGCTGATCGCGCTGTCCGAGGCCGAAGGCATCTACCGCGACCTGCTTGAATTCCGCTTCCAGTCTGTCCAGGGCGACCATGCGCTTGACGGACACTCGATGGGCAATCTGCTGCTCACCGCCCTCTTCTCGCTCACTGGCGGCGATTTTGTCAAAGCCGTCGAGCACATGGGGCGCGTGCTGCAGATCAAGGGGCGCGTGCTGCCCGTCTGCCCGCATGCCACCGTGCTGCATGCCGAACTCGAAGACGGCCGCCTTGTCAGCCATGAATCCGAACTGGCCAGCCACGGCTCGAAAATCCACCGCGTATTCTACGACCAGCCCTTTCTGGCCGAACCGCAGGCGATTGACGCCATTTTCGATGCCGACGTCATCGTCTTCGGCCCCGGCAGCCTCTATACCAGCGTGATGCCCAACCTGCTGCTGAAGGAAATCGCCGCCGCCATCAATGCCAACACCAGCGCCGACAAGGTCTACATCTGCAACATCATGACCGAGCACGGCGAAACCGACGGCATGAGCGCCAGCCAGCACCTGCAGGCCATCCTCGACCACGGCATCAGCCGCATCGACAAGATCATCGTCAACGACGAATCCATCCCGCAGGATTACCTCGACCGCTACCACGCAGAAGACGCCGACCCGGTCGTCAATGATTACGGCGCGCTGGAGGCCATGGGCATCGACGTGATCCGCTCGCGCATCGCTGATCTGCGCGAAGAAGGCGTGCGGCATGATTCGATCAAGACCGCCGCCAGCCTCTACAGCATTGCACTGCGGCATCAGAACTAGGGGTATATGGCCACGGCCAAATAAAATGAATGGCCGTATGGCAATACCTTTTATTGTATCAATTCACTCGCCCGGCAAGACCACAGGCCAGGCGGCATGCATGTGACAAGGCTGCGCGATTCGCCCCGCGCGAACTGCGCCAGCAAAACCGGGAAACGCCATGATCGACCACACCGGCTTCACTGTCAGCGATCTTGCCCGCAGCAAGACCTTCTACCTGCAAACCCTGGCCGCGCTCGGCTACACCATCCGCCTCGAATTTCCGCAGGCCATCGGCTTTGGCGACGACACTGCCGCCAGCGGCGATGACCCTGGTGGCGATTTCTGGATCAGCCAGGGCACCCCTGCCACCCCGCGCACCCACATCGCCTTTCGCGCCCGCAGCGAAGCGGAAGTACAAGCCTTCCACGCAGCCGCGCTGGCAGCCGGTGGTTCGGATAACGGCGGGCCCGGCCTGCGCCCGCACTACCACCCGCGCTACTACGCCGCCTTTGTGCTCGACCCCGATGGCTACAATATCGAGGCGGTGTTTCATGGGAGCGAGGCACCGTAGTGCGAGTGAACTAGAAAGCACTGCAAAATGGCCAGGGTGCTGGTTTGAAAACCTGCCCGCAAGCGAAAATCAGGAAATACGCACGCGGCATTGCAAAACAGTCGACAACGGATATTTCTCCTTCAAGGAGTTTGGTGTTGGACATACCACGCATTTTCAATATCAGTGAAAGCGCACACCGCATTCATAATCCGTTTACCCCTGACAAACTCGCCACGCTTGGCGCTGCCTTGCATCTGGAAGCGGGAAGCCGGGTGCTCGATCTTGCCAGCGGCTCGGGCGAAATGCTGTGCACCTGGGCTCGCGATCACGGCATCACCGGAACCGGCGTCGACCTCAGCCGATTGTTCTCTGAACAGGCAAGGCAACGTGCTGAAGCTCTCGGCGTCGCGCATCAAGTCAACTTCATCCATGCCGACGCAGCTGCTTATGTCTCGGCAGACAAGGTAGATGTAGCTGCTTGCCTGGGCGCCACCTGGATTGGCGGAGGCGTCGCAGGCACGATCAAACTGCTGGCCCAAAGCCTGCGCCCCGGCGGGATCATCCTCATCGGCGAACCTTACTGGCGACAGCTACCGGCAACGGAAGACATTGCCCAAGCCTGTCTTGCCGAATCGATAGCAGAATTTTTGACGCTGCCCGCGCTGCTTGCTTCGTTTAGCCATCTTGGCTACGACGTCGTGGAAATGGTGCTGGCAAATCAGGATAGCTGGGATAGATACGAGGCAGCCCAATGGCTTACCCTGCGCCGCTGGCTGGACGCCAATCCCGACGACGAATTGGCAGAGGAGATTCGCACTCGTCTGGCAACCAGGCCGGAGCGCTATGCTGCTTACATTCGGGAATATCTGGGCTGGGGAGTATTCGCGCTGATGCAGCGCTAATTGCATACGCACAATTACATTATGCCAATCGTACTTGCCGCAGTGCCGGCCATATGGCGGTTCCACAATGAAAAATGACATGGTCAATGCATTTATTGTCAATGCGCTATTCTTATTTATCTTCGATTTCATCATTATTCAGCGATTAAAGAAATTTCATACCCCCCGTTTACGAACGACTTGATAAACCACGCTTCGGGATTGGCTACCATGAAGGAGGCAGGAAGAAGTTATTCCAATTCTTGATATATTTCGAATTCCTTGACGAAAAGGATTACATTCTTAACTTCTTGTGCCTACTACATCTACTTTCCGCCGTTTGCCTATACATCGTATTTATTATTTGCTTTTTCGGCATCGAAAATAGTATTTCATTAAATGAATGACAACCACAAAAAAGCCCTGGCAACGCCAGGGCTTTTTTGAAAAAACAAATTTACACCGTCGTCAATGGTATCTTGCCAATCCTGGCCTGCCATTCCTTCGGTGCAATCGCGTGCACCGAAGTGCCCTTGCTGTCCACCGCCACCGTCACCGGCATGTCGACCACGTCGAACTCGTAAATGGCTTCCATGCCGAGGTCGTCAAAACCGACAACCTTGCTGGCCTTGATGGCTTTCGAGACCAGGTAGGCGGCTCCGCCCACCGCCATCAGGTAGACGGACTGGTGCTTTTTGATCGACTCACAGGCGGCTGCGCCGCGCTCGGCCTTGCCGATCATGCCGAGCAGGCCGGTCTGTTCCAGCACCTGGTCGGTGAACTTGTCCATGCGCGTGGCGGTGGTGGGGCCAGCCGGGCCGACGACTTCGTCGCGCACCGGATCGACCGGGCCAACGTAATAGATGAAGCGGTTGGTGAAATCCACCGGCAGCTTTTCGCCCTTGTTCAGCATGTCGACGATGCGCTTGTGTGCGGCGTCGCGGCCGGTGAGCATCTTGCCGTTCAAGAGCAGCGTCTGGCCGGGCTTCCAGCTGGCCACGTCCTCGCGGGTAACGGTGTTCAGGTCAACGCGCAGCGATTGTTCGCTGGCATGCCAGTGCACATCCGGCCAGTCTTCCAGCTTCGGCACTTCCAGTTGCGCTGGGCCGGAACCGTCCAGAATAAAGTGCACGTGGCGCGTAGCAGCACAGTTCGGAATCATCGCCACCGGCAGGCTGGCGGCGTGCGTGGGAAAATCCTTGATTTTCACGTCGAGCACGGTGGCGAGGCCGCCCAGGCCCTGTGCGCCGATGCCCAGCGCGTTCACTTTTTCATACAGCTCGATGCGCAGCTCTTCGACGCGGTTCTGCGGGCCACGGGCGATCAGCTCGTGGATGTCGATCTCGTCCATCAGCGCTTCCTTGGCCATCACCATGGCCTTTTCGGCGGTACCGCCAATGCCGATGCCGAGCATGCCCGGCGGGCACCAGCCGGCACCCATGGTCGGGACGGTCTTGAGCACCCAGTCAACGATGGAATCGGACGGGTTGAGCATCACGAACTTGGACTTGTTTTCCGAACCGCCGCCCTTGGCCGCGATGTCGATTTCCACCGTGTCACCGGCGACGATTTCGTAGTTGATCACCGCCGGGGTGTTGTCTTTCGTATTCTGGCGCTTGCCAGCCGGGTCGAGCAGAACGGAAGCGCGCAGCTTGTTGTCCGGGTGCAGGTAGGCGCGGCGCACGCCTTCATTGATCATGTCCGTCACGCTCATCGTCGCGTCGGCCCACTGCACATTCATGCCAACGCGCACAAAACAGTCCACGATGCCGGTGTCCTGGCAGATCGGGCGATGGCCTTCGGCACACATGCGGCTATTGGTCAGGATTTGTGCAATCGCATCCTTGGCGGCCGGGCTTTCCTCGGCTTCATAGGCTTTGCCCAGCGCCTGGATATAGTCTTTCGGGTGGTAATAGCTGATGTACTGCAGCGCATCGGCGATGCTCGCAATCAGGTCTTCCTGCTTGATGCTGGCCATGTGGACTCCTCGGTATTGTTTTGCTGATCCGCCCGGGCGTGCAGCCCTAGCGTTCATACGCGCGATTCTAGCATGCGGGCTGCAGCGGGGCCGATGGCGTGGCAAATTGCTCGGGCAAACCGGGCGCACCCCAAACACCATAACAGTTTTGCAAAATATGCCATAACAGTACACTACACTGTTATGGTGGATTCCCCGAAACTGTTATGCCCTGTAGCTGATATTTCTTGTCGCGAAAGCATAAGATGTGTTGCATCGGATAACATATTTTTCACGGAGGCCATCATGTCCGGCTCACATCTCTTGCAGGATCATCTGCTCACCTTGCAGAACGCACAGGGTTGCCGCATCGAATGTCATCATGGTCAGCTGTGGCTGACTGCCGGTGGCGAGGACATCGTGCTGCAGAAAAACGAAAGCTGGCTCGTCCAGGCGGATGCGCCGGTGGTGATGCAATCGCTGGAGGACAGCAGCTATACGCTGCATACCCGCTATGCCCAGCAGTTCGCGCTGCTGCGCCAGTTCGCCAGCATCATGCGCGAAAGCCTGCAGCAAGCCCGCACCGCGCTGCCTTTCTTCGGCCGCCACGCACACTAAGCACGCAAAACGAAAAGCCCGGCCCGGATGACGTTAAGTCATTCCGGCCGGGCTTTTTGCTGCGTGCCATTTCAATAGCAATCAGGGTATAAGCTCAACACCAATACTGTAATTGAGCTTCAAGGCAATACCCTGCTGCAAGGCAATACCCCGGCGCTGCGCCAGCGGGTGCCCGGATTCAGGCTCGGCCACGCCCCCCAGTTCGAACAGGCCATTCACCGGTTCGATGCCCAGCGCATAATTGCGTCCCAACCAGGGGGCGTGCGAGCGCCCGCCATTGCTGACCCACAGCACGCAATCCGGCAACTGCGCGGCATCCCAGTCCAGCACCACCCGCACACCGGACGACAGGTAATCCAGCCTGGCCTGCCCGCTGCAATCCTTCACCTGCACCAGCTCCTCGGTCTGCCCCGGCAGAGGCAGCCGCGTCAGGTCGAGAGTGCCATTTACTGCGGGCAAGGCTTCCAGCCGGGCAGCCGATACACCGGGCGGCAGGCGCGAGGCTTGCTCGAAAGGCAGCGGATAGGTGTGCACGCTGCGGTAAGTGCCCATGTCCAGCCGCATGCTGCCCGGATTGCCGGCCATGCGAAACGTGGGGTGCAGCGCAATGGGCAGCTGCAGCGTGGCACGCGGCATGATTTCCAGGCTGATCAGTACGCGCGCAGCATGCGGATCGGCGCTGATTTCGCGCCGCAACCAGACAATGGGCGAATCTTCGGGATAGTGCAGCTCCAGCAGCAGGCATCCGGCAGCTTGCTCGATGGCCTGCCAGTAGCGATTGGCGCCGGCGCCGTGAATCTCGCTGCTGCGCTGCGGCGCATTGCCCGGCAGCTCGCGCCAGCCCGGCGGCAGCTGCTCGGGTGCCTGATTGCGCGTAAACGGCACGCAAGGCCATTCGCCGTGCATCTGCTGCAAAATCGGCGGCAAGGCCGGATCGGGCTGCCAGGGCGCCTGATAGAAGGGCTGGAAAATCCGCCCGCCCGGCAGGCGAAAATCCACCGGCCCCAGCATGCCGCCCAGCGCACTGACTCGCGCCGAGCCGTGCGCCCAGTCCACCCGCCAGCCGGCGTCGCGGATCACGTCCTGCGCCACGCAGCTCAGGCCGGACATGATTCGGGCTCCGGGCTCTGCAGCTCGGCCGCTGTCGGCGCATAGGCGCCAGCCCGCCCTGCCACCAGCGCGGCACAGGCAGCGGCCCGCTGCAGTACAGAACGCGGCTCGGCATCGGGCGCCAGAATCCGCTGCGCCAGCCAGGTCCCCATCACGGCATCGCCGCAGCCCACCGTATCGGCGACGTGCACCGGCAGCGAGGACTGCTCCCAGAGCCCGCTGCGGTCAAACAGCATCATGCCCTCGGCACCACGCGTAAGCAGAATGGTCGCCAGCGGTGCCAGCGCGCGCAACTCGGCCAGTGCAGCCGGAACCGACAGCCCCGGAAACATGCCGTGCAGGTCTTCGTCGGACACCTTGATGAAATCGGCCAGCTTGCACATCACCACCATCGTGCCGCGATAGGTCGGATGCTGCATGGCAATGCGCCAGTTCGGATCAAAGGCAATGTATTTGCCTGCAGCCTTTGCGTTGCAAGCTTCAGCGAGCAATACCCCGGCAAGCGGCTGACGGGCGAGGCTGATGCAGCCGAAATGCAGCACCGAGGCCGCATCACGCCAGCCGACCGGCAATGCAGCCGGATCGAAATGTAAATCGGCACTGTCGTCACCCACGAAGAAATACTGCGGCGGGTTGCCGGAGGGCACCATCGCCAGCAGGGGCGAATACGGCAACTGCTGCATGAAGCGCGTATCGATGCCGGCAGCAGCAGCCTCGTCGAACAGCTGCTGGCCGAACAAATCGCTGCTGACGGCGCCGGCAAAGCCGGTGCTGGCGCCCTGGCGGGCAACAACACGCGCCACGTTCCAGCAGGCGCCGCCCGGCTGGGCAAGCCAGCGGCCGTCCTTTTGCAGGATGAAGTCGGTCAGCGCTTCGCCGAACACCACGCAGCGCGGCAGGGTTTGCTTGTTCATGATGTCGGCCTCAGTTGGTGCTGGCTTGCTGCTGGCGCCACTTGTCGAGCATCACGGCAAGCACGATGACCACACCCTTGGCAACGTACTGCCAGAAGGACGACAGGCCGAGAATGGTCAGGCCGTTGTTGAGCACACCGATGATCAGCGCGCCGATCACGGTACCCCAGATCGTACCCACACCGCCCATCAGGCTGGTGCCGCCCAGCACCACCGCCGCAATTGCGTCCAGCTCGTAGCCGCTGCCCCAGTTGCCGTTGGCGCCATAGAGCCGCGATGCACTCATCGCACCGCCGACGCCGGCGAAGAGCCCGCTGATCGAATACGCGAACATCAGCACCGCGCCCACCTTGATGCCGGTCAGCCGCGCCGCCTGCGGATTGCCGCCGACCGCATACAGATGCAGGCCGAGCACGGTGTGGCGCAGGATGAACCAGGAAATCAGCACAACCGCGGCGGCGATCCAGATCAGCCACGGAATACCCAGAAAGTCGCCATTGCCCAGCCATTCGAAGCTCGGAATGTCCCGGTTCAGGATGGTCGTGCCGTCGGCAAACAGATAGGCCGCGCCGCGCAGGGCCGTCATCGTGCCCAGCGTCACCACAAAGGGGTTGATCTTGAAACCCGCCACCATCACGCCGTTGAGCATGCCCATCAAGAGCCCGGCAATCAGAAACACCGGCAGTGCCAGGTGCGGGAAATTCTGCGGCAGCGAGGTCATCATGCCCAGCACGGCGGCCACAGCCAGGACTGAGCCGACCGAGAGGTCGATGCCGGCGGTGAGGATGACAAAGGTCATCCCGCAGGCCAGCACAAGGTTGATCGACGTCTGGCGCAGGATGTTCATGCTGTTGGCCATGCTCATGAAATTCGATACGCCATCCTCGCTGAAATAGCGGGTGAGGAAGTAGAAGGCGATGTACATCATGATCAGCACGGGCAGCATGCCGACCCTGTTGAACATTTCGCGTGCCGACAATGCATTCATGGCGGGCTCCACAGGGCGGTTCGGCGCGGGCGACTGCAGCGTGGCGGCAGCCGGCATCGCGCTCTTGATCAGGCCCAGACGGGCAAAGAGTTGGTTCATTATTTGTTACTCCTCAGCGTTTTGCCGTTTACTGCACGGTGGCGACCGGCGACTGGATCGCCAATGCCATGATGGCTTCCTGGCTGACGGCATCACCCGACAGCTCGCCGTTGATATGCCCTTCGCGCATGACCAGCACGCGGTCGCAAATGCCGATGACCTCGGGCAGCTCGCTGGAAATGCAGATCACCGCCACGCCGCTCATCGCCAGTTCGTGGATGATGCGGTAGATCTCGCTCTTGGCACCGATGTCCACCCCGCGCGTAGGCTCGTCCAGGATCAGCACGCGCGGCCTGATCGCCAGCCAGCGCGCCAGCAGCAGTTTCTGCTGGTTACCACCCGAGAGGCCGCCGACGATGCCATCCGGCCCCGGCACCTTCACCGCCAGCTGTCTGATTGCGTCTTCGGTGAGCTTCCTCAGCGCCTTGTGCTGCAGCACGCCACCGCGCGCATTTTGCGCCAGCACGTTCATGCTGGTGTTCGCCAGCGCCGAGAGCTGCAGGAATAGCCCCTGCCCCTTGCGGTCTTCCGGCACGTAGGCGATCCCGCGCCGGATGGCGTCGAGCGGCTCGCGGATATTCACCGGCTCGCCATCGATCAGGATTTGGCCGCCCTGCGCGCGATCAGCGCCGAAAATCAGCCGAGCGAGTTCAGTGCGCCCGGCGCCAACGAGGCCCGCCAGCCCCAGCACTTCGCCGCTGCGCACCGCAAACGAGGCATCACGAATCTTGCGGCTGGCCAGATTGCGGACTTCGAGGCGCACCGCGCCCGGCGTGCGCCCGTTCTTGTGCTGGTAAAAGTCGCCCAGCGGGCGGCCCACCATCATCTGGATCACGCGATCGGGCTTGGCCTCGCTGCGCTCCAGCGTGCCGACATAGCCGCCATCGCGCATCACGGTAACGCGGTCGGCCAGCTCGGTCATTTCAGCCATGCGGTGGCTGATGTAGATGATGGCGATGCCATCCGAACGCAGCTTGCGGATCACCTCGAACAGGCGCTCGGTTTCGCGATCGGACAGCGCGGCGGTCGGCTCGTCCATGATGAGCACGCGGCTCTTGTGGATCAGCGAGCGGGCAATTTCCACCTGCTGCTGGTCGGCTATGCACAGGCTACCTGCCAGCACATCGGGGCTGAAACGCGCGCCGAGGCTGTCGAGCACGGCCTGCGTGCGTTCGCGCATGGCCTTCTGGTCAACCCGGCCAAAGCTGCCGCGCGGCTCACTGCCCATGAACACGTTCTGCGCCACCGTCATGTGCGGCGCGACAGACAGCTCCTGATAGATCAGGTTGATGCCGGCCTTGCGGGCATCAAGCGGCGAGTGCACGCGGATCGCCTCACCACCAAGGCGGATTTCGCCGGCGTCGGGCTGGTACACGCCGGAGAGCACCTTCATCAGCGTGCTTTTCCCAGCGCCGTTTTCGCCCATCAGCGCGAGGATTTCATGGCTGCGCGCCTGCAGCTGCACCTGGTCGAGCGCCCTGGTCGCACCGAAGCGCTTGCAGATGCCGCTCATTTCCAGAACGATCTGGCTCATTGCATTCTCCTGGCCACCGGGAATACCGCAGCGGCACAATCAGAACCCGGGTATCAGCCTGCAGCCATTCATATAAATAGGCTGCAGCCTGATACACCATCAAGTATCAATACCTGCCTGATCGAGGCATCGCTCAGTTCTTCGTCCAGCCCTTGTAACTGGCGACATTGGCCTTGGTGATCGGCGGGGTAGCCAGCAACACGGTCGTCTGTGCCGGCTTCTTGCCCTGCATCAGCTCATAACCCATCTGCACGGCGACGGAGGCCATCTTGTAGGGGTTCTGCGCAGTGGAGACGGCAAAGAGGCTGCTCTTGTCCTTCAGCGCCACTTCGGCATCCGGCGCGCCATCGACCGAGGCAATCAGCTTCACATCGCTGCGGGCGGCCTGCTTCACGGCCAGCTCGGCGCCGATGGCGGACGGGTCGTTGATGGCAAACACGGCGTCGATCTTCGGATAGGCGGTGAGCAGATTGGCCATCACTTCCATGCCGCCGTCACGGCTGCCCTTGGCATCCTGGTTCTGCGACAGCACCTTGATGCCCGGATAGCCGGCCAGCACCTTCTTGCAGCCGTTCACGCGGTCGATGACAGAGGTGACCGGCGGGCCGTTCACGATCACCACATTGCCCTTGCCCTTGATCTGCTCGGCCATGTACTTGCAGGACTCGACCCCGGCCATCACGTTGTCCGACATCACGGTGATGTCGGCCCCTTCGGCGCCCACGTCCACGGCCAGCACGACGATGCCGGCATCACGCGCCTTTTTCAGCGCCGGGGCGATGCCCTTCGGATCGGCCGCATTCACGATGATCATGTCGGTCTTGTTGGCGATGAAGTTTTCGATCTGGCCAACCTGCGTATTGAGGTCGTACTTGCTCGAGACAGTCGTCACCTTCACATTGCCGCCGGAGACCTTGTTGGCCGAATCCTGCGCACCTTTGCCGATGGCAACAAAGAAGGGGTTGGCCAGGTCACCCACGGTCACGCCGATGGTCTTGAGCTGGCGCGGCGCGGCCATGGCCGGCAGGGTCAGCGAGGTGGCACACAGGGTGGCCAGCAGGGTTGCAGTGATACGCATGTCGGACTCCTAATCCTTGTCGATGAATGTGTGGCACCGGCTTGCCGGTTTTGCCACAGCAGCGGTTTGCTGTTTTGTTCCGCTTGTTGGTAATTTACACGTGTAAATTTCCACAAGGCAAGGTGCACCAAAAAGGAGCTGACAAACGGTATAAGGTGTTTATTGTAGTGCACTCAATGACTTGACTGACCTGCATCAAGTGCGCACTGCGCGCAGCAATAGGCAAAACCGGCATTTGCGCTTATGCTGTCTCTACACGTGTAGAGATCAAGCCATGCACCAGGATGAAGCCCCTGCCGCCCTGCCGCTGGGCGGCAATGCCACGATGAACGATGTGGCGCTGGCCGCCGGCCTGTCGCGCGCCACCGTCAGCAAGTATTTCAACGGCAGCGAAAGCCTCAAGCCCGCCACGCGCGAGCGCATCGAGCGCGCCTGCCGCGAACTGCAGTATGTGCCGGACATGCACGCCGTCAGCCTCGTCAAGGGGCGCAGCAATCTGATCGGCGTGGTGCTGCCCTTCATCAGCGAGCCCTTTTTCGGCAAGGTGCTGCAAGTGATCGAACGCCGGGCCGCGCATTACGGCCAGCAGGTGGTGATCCAGGCCAGCAACAACGACCCGGCGCGCGAAGCCGCCGCACTGTTGACGCTGCGCGCGATGAAGGTGCACGGCATCATCTTCACCCCCATCGATTCGCAAACCAACCTGCCACTGATCCGCAGCCTGCAACAAGAGCTGCGCATGGTGTTTCTCGACAGCACCTTCGATGACAACTGCCATTTCGTGATGAACGACAACCGCCAGAGCATCGCGCTGGCGGTCAATTACCTGCTCAGCCGCGGCAGCATTCCCGCCTATCTGGCCGCACCACACGTTGCCAACCCCTCGCGCCCCGAGCGCCTGGCCGGCTATGAAAACGCCATGCGCGCCGCCGGCCATGCGCCGGTGGTCATCCCCGACAACCCGGCGGCCATCACCTGGCAATTCGAAGCGTATGCCTACGAGCAGGTACTGGCCTGGTGTGCCGGCGGCGGGCTGGCGCAAAGCGGCGCCACCGCGCTGGTCTGTGCCACCGACCGTCTCGCCATCGGCGCGGCCAAGGCTCTGCGCAAATTCGGCCGCCACCCGGGGCAGGACATCCTGCTCGCCGGGCATGACAATATCGACATCTGCGAATACCTCGACCCGATGCTGACTACTGTTCACCAGGACATCGACCAGATCGGCCAGGCCGCGGTCGACTGCCTGCAGCTCGATGACGACGTGCTGGCCGGCAGCGGCCATTTCCAGCGCCGCTTCCCCGGCCGCCTGGTCATCCGCGAATCCGCCTGACGCAGTGCCCGCGCGTTGCGCAACAGCGACGCCGCCCTGCCGGGCATCGACGGGAACAGGCACAATCCGGTAAAACATGGTCTGGTCAGCAAGGCCAGTGACTGGCCGTATTCATCAATCCACCGCTATATCCGTGCGGGTATCTTGCCGGAAGATTGGGGGTATGACTGGGGGATGGATGGTGAATTTGGCAAATGACATCGGCGCGGGAGGCATGTTGGGCTTCGCTGCGCTCAACCCAACCTACGAGCTGCTAATTTGTAAGGTTCAAGAGTTGACGCTGAAAAGGCCGAGGATTTGAGGTACCCAATTATGATGCGGCAGAGTGCACGCAATAACTCAATTCTTTGCGATGTTGGCCCACATGCAACCAAATTTTTGAATTTCTGCGGCTATCAATCTTCAGACATACTCAACTGGAGTGGATCGACTCGCCTTCTGCATGACCTTGGCATGTATGGTGATGATATTTCCGATGATTTTCAAGTTATGCACGAATATTTCAGCGTTGACTTTTCTGATTTTGATTTCAATAATTTTTTCCCGGTTGAGTCTTGCTTTGATGCATACATTATTGATGCAAAATTCATGCTGCAGCGATTTGGGATGAGTTGGTTAGTTAATTTAACCTTGAAAAAATACGAGCCGATTGATTTTAACTATATTGAGCAGGTTCTGATCAACAAAAAATGGAATTTTGTTAAAACAGATAATAATCGCTAAATTTAATAGCAAGAATGTAAATACTGTTGAGCACAGCGAAACCCAACATCGAAAAACCAACTCGCCCGTTTCTGAACCGAAATCCCGGTGCGCAAATCCTTTGCGGGATTTTCTCACCCTGCGATACCCGCCCATGACCCCTCGCCCGCTTGATCTGCTCTCCTTCCCGCTCTCCGGCATGAACCTCATCGAGGCGAGTGCGGGGACGGGGAAGACGTACACGATTGCCGCGCTGTATGTGCGCCTGATGCTGGGGCTGGGCTGCGAGGCGCGTTTGCCACCCGAGGTGCTCGTGGTCACGTTTACCGACGCGGCGACGAAGGAGCTGGCCGAGCGCATCCGCGCGCGCATCCGTGCTGCGGCGCAGGTTTTTCGCGAGCAGAAAGCACCGGAAAAGGATGTATTCCTCTGCAGCCTTTTAAATGAAATACCTGTAGCGCAATACCCTGCCACCATTGCCAAACTGGAACTGGCGGCGGACTGGATGGACGAAGCAGCGGTGTCGACGATTCACAGCTGGTGCTACCGCATGCTGCGCGAGCACGCGTTTGCATCGGGCAGCCTGCTGGAGCTCGAACTGGATAGCGACGAGGCCGAGCTGCTGGCCACGGCCGTGCGTGATTTCTGGCGGCAGTTTTTCTACCCGCTGCCAGCGAGCCTGCTGACTGCGCTTTTGGGCGAGAAGACCGGCGCGCCGGATGATTTCCTGCTGCACCTGAAGCCCCTGCTGAACACGCCGCCGCAAACGCGCTGGCAGGCTGGCGGCAGCACGCTCGACGCCAGCGCACCCGAGCTGGCTGCGCTGCAAAACTGGCAGGACGAATTCACCAGGCGGGAAGCCGCAGCCCGCAGCACCTGGCTGGCGCACTGGCAGGACGATGCGGCAGGCATCCGCCACGCACTCACCAGCGCCATCGAGGGCAAGCAGCTCAATGGCGCGTCGTACAAGCTGGCGAACCTCGACGCCGATCTGGCGCAGCTCGCGCAATGGGCGGGCGGCGCCGCGCCACTGCCGGACAAGCTGGTGCTGAAGTACAGCGCCAGCGGTTTCAAGCTGAACAAGGACAAGGCTCCGCCCGAGCACAAGGCCTTTGCGGTATTGAATCCGCTCGCCGCGCATCTGGCCTGCCGCCCGGATATCCCGCTGCCGCAGCTCTACGCCCACGCTGCTACCTGGGTGCGCCAGCACATCGAGCAGGCCAAATCGCAGCGCGCGCTGCTGGGTTTTGATGACCTGCTGCAGAAGCTGCACGCCGCACTGGAAGGCGATGGCGGCGATGAGCTGGCGCGGTTGATCCGCCAGCAGTTCCCGGTCGCCTTCATCGACGAATTTCAGGATACCGATCCGGTGCAGTATGCGATTTTCCGGCGGGTGTACGGGATCAACACACCCGAACCGTCGCGAGCAGGCGAAGGGCAAGGCGTGACCGCAGCGAATACCGGAATCGACCGAATGGATCATTCCGGCTTGAGCGAGGACACTCCCGCAGGGATGCAGGGCAAGCAGCAATTCGGCTGCGCAGCAGGTTCGACCTTTGTGATGATTGGCGATCCGAAACAGGCGATTTACGCCTTCCGCGGCGGCGACATCCACACCTACCTGCGCGCGCGGCGCGAGGCCGGCGGCGTACCGTGGATGCTGGGCACCAATTTCCGCTCAAGCCACGCGCTCATCGAAGGCGTGAATGCGCTGTTTGCGCACGGCGAAGAAAAGCTTTCTGCCGGCGCCTTCCGCTGCGGCAAGGACGACGCCGATGCCCTGCCCTTCAGCCCGGTCGGCCACACTGGCCGCGCCAGCACGCTGCAGATCGACGGCGAAATCCCGCCGGCGCTGACCTGCTGGGTGGGAGACGACGTGCTTGATTCACAGAAGGACTACCAGCAGGCAATGAACACCGCCTGCGCCAGCGAAATCGCGCGCCTGCTGCAGCTGTCCAGCACAGGCCGCGCGCGGCTCGACGGCCGCCCGCTGACAGCCGGCGACATCGCCGTGCTGGTGCGCAGCCGCAAGGAAGCGCAAGGCGTGCGCGCGGCACTGGCGGCGCTGAATGTGGGCTCGGTATTTCTGTCGGACCGCGATTCGGTGTTCGATAGCGATGAAGCCGCGCAGTTGCAGCGCTGGCTGCAAGCCGCTGCTGAACCGGGCAATGAAAAACAGGTGCGTGCGGCGATTGCCACGCCACTCCTCGGCCGCAGCGACACGGAGCTCGCCCGCTTGCTTACCGACGAGCAGGCCTGGGAAGACGATCTGGCGCGCTTTCGCAACTATCACCAGCTCTGGCAGACGCAGGGCGTGCTGCCGATGCTGACGCGACTGATTGCTGATTTTGCGCTACCGGCACGCCTCTTGCCCGCGCCCGGCGGCGAACGAATGCTCACGAATATCCTGCATCTGGCCGAACTCCTGCAGGGCGCGGCGGAGAAGCTCGACGGCGAACACGCGCTGCTGCGCTGGCTGGCCGAACAGAGGGACAGCGAATCCAATAACGATGCGCACATCGTGCGGCTGGAAAGCGATGCGCAGCTGGTGCAGGTGATTACCATCCACAAGTCGAAAGGGCTGGAATATCCGCTGGTCTTTCTGCCGTGCATCGGTGGCTTCAGCGAAGGGGGCAAGGGTGCGGCGCGGTACCATTTCAATGGCGAAACCATCCTCGACATCGCGCCCAATGACTTTGCGAAAGCACAGCGCAGCAGCGCGGAAGAGCAGGAAGCGCTGCGCATCCTGTATGTGGCGCTGACCCGCGCGCGCGAAGCCTGCTGGCTGGGGCTGAACCCCTACCTGCACCGCAAGAATGCCGGCCTGCCGCAAAGTGCCATCGGCTACCTGCTGGGCGGCCCGCTCGATACGCCTGATGCAGTGCGCACGGCCATTGCTGCACTCGGTTCGCACTACCGCTGCCAGCCGCTGCCCGCACCCGCCTGCCCGCTGCCCCCCGGGCACGATGCGGATGCCACCGGCCAAGTACGCCGCTTCAGCGGGCGCATCGACTCGAACTGGTGGATTGCCAGCTACAGCGCGCTCACCATTGCCGACAGCGTTCGAGCCCCGGCTGCGATTTTCAACCCCACCGACATTCCCGCACACGCGGTGATGGGCGAACTGCTGGCCGACACACAGGCGCCGCTGGTCAGTGTGCAGATTCCGTCGCTGTTGCGCGAAATCCCGCGCGGTGCCTCACCCGGCACTTTTCTGCACGAGTTGCTGGAATGGGCCGCCAATGAAGGCTTCTCGCGGCTGCTGGAGCGGCCGGAACGCACGCGCCAGCAGGTGCAGCAATTCTGCCAGCGCCGCAGCATGGCCGACTGGGGCGAGCGGCTCGCCGAATGGCTGCTCGGTTTCGTCAGTCAGCCAATTCACCTTCCCGATTCTCCACCACTGATCCTTGGCGAATGCGCTACGCTGCGGCCAGAAATGGAATTCTGGCTACCCGCAGGGTATTGCCCCACAGCCAAACTGGATAAAATCGTAACGGCGAGTACCCTACCGGGTATTCAGCGACCTGCGCTGGAACCCGGTTCACTCAAGGGCATGCTCAAAGGCTTCATGGATCTGGTGCTGGAACACGGCGGCCGTTATTACGTGGTCGATTACAAATCCAACCATCTGGGCGACACACTGGCCGACTACGCGCCGGCCGCGCTCAGGCACGCCGTGGCAGACCACCGCTACGAGCTGCAATACACGCTCTACCTGCTCGCCCTGCACCGCCTGCTTCTTCACCGCATCGCGGATTACGATTACGACACGCACATCGGTGGCGCGGTCTACCTGTTCCTGCGCGGGCTCGACCCGGCGCACCCTGAACACGGGCATGGCGTGCATTTCGAGAAACCGCCCAAGGCACTGATTGAGGAACTGGACGGCATTTTCTGGCCGGAAACTTGTGCGGAGAAAAGCCATGCCTGAAATCACACCGACCGAAGCGCTGCAGATCACCGCAAACCACCCGGCACTCAGCAGCATAGCCTTTCTCTCCCCCCTCGACCTAGCGCTGGCCGAGTTACTGAAGGACGAAGCCAGCGCCAGCGAGCTGGTACAGCTCTCTGCGGCGCTGACCAGCGCCGTGCTGGCGCGCGGGCATGTTTGTCTGGAGCTTGACCGTCTGCTCGCCGATCCGGACAGCCTGCTGCTGGCGGCAGAAAGCGCGGATGAGGCGTCCGAGCCTCCGTCACGGGAACTGGCGCCGTGGCTGGACGGGCTAACGCTCGCATGCTGGCAGGCCGCGCTTGCAGCCGAGCCGCTGTGCGTGGGCGACGGCAACACCACCACCCCTCTGGTGCTCGACGGCACGCGGCTTTATCTGCTGCGCAACTGGCGCATGGAGCGTGATGTGGCGCGTGGTGTGGCGGCGCGGCTGGGCGACGGTATTGACGTTGATACCGCAACCCTGCGGGCGCGACTGGATGAGCTGTTTGCCGACAATCCGCAAAATCCCGACTGGCAGCGCATCGCCGTGGCGCTGGCCACGCGCTCGCGCCTGCAGGTTATTACCGGCGGGCCGGGCACCGGCAAGACGACGACCGTCCTGCGGCTGCTGGCCCTGCTGCAGGCTGACGCGCTGGCGGATCCGGCGCGGGGTGGCCTGCCGCTGCAAATCCGCCTGGCCGCACCCACCGGCAAGGCAGCGGCGCGACTTTCCGAATCCATTGCAAAGGGTATTGCCCGTCTACCCTCTGATAAAAAGGTCAAGGAAGCAATACCCAGCAATGTATCAACCCTGCACCGCCTGTTGGGCGCGCAAGCCGGCACGCGGCATTTCCGCCATGATGCGCAAAATCCGCTGGCCGCCGATGTGGTGGTGGTCGATGAAGCGTCGATGATCGACCTCAACCTCGCGGCGGCGCTGTTTGCCGCGCTGGCGCCGGAAACGCGGCTGGTATTGCTGGGCGACAAGGATCAGCTCGCGTCGGTCGAGGCCGGCGCGGTGCTTTCCGAGCTGTGCCGCGAGGCGCAGGCCGGTGCCTATAGCACGGCAACGCTTGGCTGGCTGCAAACTGCCACCGGGCAGACTTTGCCAGGCGAGTTTGCCGGATCAGGCTCGCCGCTGGCACAGCAGACGGTGATGCTGCGCGAATCGCGCCGCTTTGCCGGCGACAGCGGCATCGGCCAGCTCGCACAGGCGGTCAATGCCAATCGCGCGGAAGACGCGCTCGGCTGGCTCAATGCCAGCCGCGACGATCTGGCCTTGTTGCCACTCAGCCCGCAAGCTGGCGAGCTGGCCGGGCTCGTCGGCGCCGCTACTGACAGCTATCGCGCGTTTCTGGAGCTGCTGACGGCTCCGCCCGCGACACCGTGCTGGCAGACAGGTGACCCGACAAGCAGCCATCGGCTGACCAGCGACTGGGCTGCCTGGCTGAAAACCATCCTCACCCGCTTTGACGATTTCCGCGTGCTGTGCGCGCTGCGCCAGGGGCCGTGGGGCGTGGCCGGGCTGAACCAGCGTATTGCCGAATGGCTGGCCGATGCCGGTTTGCTGACGCTGCCGCCCCATGCGCACAACGTCTGGTACGCCGGCCGGCCGGTGCTGGTGCAGGCCAACGACTACGCGCTGCGCCTGATGAACGGCGATATCGGGATTACGGTGGCGCTGCCCGATCCGCAGGGAAATGGCACGACGCTGCGCGTGGCGTTTCCCGATGATTCCGACGCCGGCGTACGGCTGGTCATGCCGGGGCGGCTGGCGGGTATCGAAACCGCGTGGGCAATGACGGTGCACAAGTCGCAGGGCTCGGAATTCGGCCACACGCTGCTGGTGCTGCCCGAGCGCAGCAACCCGGTGCTGACGCGTGAACTGCTCTACACCGGAATTACGCGCGCGAAAACGCGCTTTACGCTGGCCTGCCCGAACCCGGCGCTGATCGCGGAAACCATCGCCCGCGTCACGCAACGCAGCAGCGGGCTTGGCGTGCAGCTCGACCGGGCCTGGCGTTGAGAGGCCAGTCACAGTCATCCTGCTTGCCGCCTTGCCGGCCGCCGTGCAAGCTGGCCGCTCCATTTATTGCTCCGGAATCCCGATGAACAGGCTCGCCCTCCTCCTGCTCTGCAGCGTACTGCCTGTTGCGGCCAGCGCCGCACAACAAACCACACTGCGCTGTAGTGGCAAGGAAGCAAACACACTGGCGCACGCCCCGACCGGGGTAACACGGCTGGATGCCCTCACACTGGAGATCGCCTGGCTGCACGGCAAGCAGCGCTTCAGGGATACACCGCCGCACGACGAGGCACTGGCCGGCGTGCACTGGCAATACTGCGGCTTCGACAGTGCCAGCGGCCTGCATCTGGTAGCCAAGGCCGATGGCAGCCTTTTTACCGGCGTATTGCTGGAGCAAAAGAGCGGCAGAGTGATTCCAGCCGGGCAAGTGGTGGTGCTGTCGCCTGATCGCAGGCACTTTCTTGCCAGCAGGCAGCCCGATGGGCTCGATGGCGAGGAGTGGCTGCTGGCAACGGCCCGGGGTCTGCTGCTCTGGCAGGGCACATCGAACATCCCCGGCAAACAGGGCGAAATCCGGGCCACGCTGGAAAACCCGCGCTGGACCAGTTCCGGCGCATTGCAGGCCACGCAGCTCTGTCTGGCAGATTCAGCCCAGAGCACCGCTACGCTGCAGAAAATACAGGGCCGCTGGCGCTGGCTGACCGCGGATTGCCCTGCATCCAGGCACTGAAGCCCCATTCTTCATCTTTGTGCGCCAATTTGGCCTTCCCTGTACATTTGTTTGACGCGATGCAAGGTGACTACTGCCGGATATGCGTATAAATTCCGCCACCTTCTTACATAAATACGGCAGGAAACACCGGATATGGCTTCCACACAGCAGGAAACAATCGTTCGCGACCAGACTTCCAACCCCGCCCCGCTGGGCTTGCTGGGTTTTGGCATGACGACCATTTTGCTGAATCTGCACAATGTCGGCCTGTTTGGCCTGTCCAGCATGATTCTGGCCATGGGCATTTTCTACGGTGGCATCGCCCAGGTGATAGCCGGTGTGATGGAATGGAAGAAGGGCAACACCTTCGGCACCGCAGCCTTTACCTCCTACGGCCTGTTCTGGCTGAGCCTGGTGGCACTGCTCCTGATGGGCCAGTACGGTGTTGGCGGTGCCAATGACGGCGCGGCCATGGGTTCCTACATGCTGATGTGGGGCATTTTCACTGCCGCCCTCTTCATCTGCACGCTGCGCATGAACCGCGCAACGCAGGTGATCTTCGGTTCGCTGGTGCTGCTGTTCCTGGTGCTGGCAGTCGAGAAATTCACCGGCAATGAAGCACTGCAGCACGTAGCCGGCTGGATCGGCCTCTTCTGCGGCGGCTCGGCATTCTATTCGGCCGTAGCCCAGATCATGAACGAAGTCCACGGCCGCGACGTACTGCCGCTGGGCCAGGGCGCACACTGAGCGGTTCCTCTCCCGCGCACTGACGCGGACCAGATAAAAACGGTGGCCACGGCCACCGTTTTTATTTGCTGACACCACCAGAACCGGGGCGGGACCGCGCCTACTTCGCGGCCAGCTGCTGCTGCAGCGCCGCCGGACGGGCAATGGGTTCGCCCTTGCTGGCAAAGACCTGATCCTTGCCGCCCTGGCGAATGCCGGCCTCCAGCTTACGGTTCACCGGGTCGATCAGCAACCAGCCCAGCTCGCCCTTCTTGCCCGGCGCCAGCGTATAAAGCACACCGCTGGCATCAGCCTGCAGGGTGCCGGCCCCCTGCATGATCGCCAGATACGCCGGCAGCTGCTCACCCAGCAGTGCTTTCAGCTCGGGCATGACGGGGCTGACCGGGGTAAAGAGCCCCAGCGCCTGCGGCGTTTCACCCGCCAGCGTTGAAAGCACCTTCCAGTCGCTGCCGGCTTTCAGCATCTGCGCAGCCAGATCAGCGGCCCTGGATTTCACCTGGCTCGCGACGGCACTACTGTCGATACCAAGCGGCGCCAGCGCCTGATCAGCTTCGCTGGCTATCTGGTCGATGGCCTGATTGGCCTGGTTCTTTACCTCGCTGACGACATGGCCTGCCACTGCAGACGCCGCATTCTGGCCCAGCTCCTTGGCCTGCTCGCAGGCGGTAAGCGCAAAACCGGCCAGCAGCGCCAGCGGGATAACAGCAAGACTGCGATTCGGCATTGTCCTGACTCCTTGTGAATGAATGACGCTTCGACCAGCACGGGCGGCAGCGGTTCCGGTACACCCGCATGATTGCCGGTACCCGCCACTTTATCCGCGCAGGCCGCCATGCGGCCAGCATTTGCATACAACCCAATGTATTCAACTACGTCCCATTAAATAAAAGGGTTATAGACCAATACCCATCAAGCACATGACTGACCGGATCGTGCAATTGCAAATTCGCCACACCGCCCATCAGTAGAACGGATGTTCTACTTTACTTTTACGACGGCGCGATTATGATACAGAACAATCGTTCTACATCATCAGGAGCCCCTGCCATGAGCCACACCTGCCCCCGCTTTCGCCTCAGCGACAACGCCCGCGCCCAGCGCTTTGCACTGAACGTTCCCTTCCCCGTGCTCGAACTGCTTGCCCAGCCGCGGCTGGCTGGGGCATCGCGGCTTTTTGACAACGGCGATCTGGCCAGCCTGTCAGGCATCCAGCGCGAGCAGGCCCGCACCTGGCTGGGGCTTTACGTCGTCAGCGATGGCAAGGGGACGATCACCGGTATCTATCGCATGCCACACAAGGAAGGCTGCGTAGCACAAAGCAATGCACTTTCACAGACCGCACCGCGCTTTGCCTGGGCACAGCGCCAGGCACTTGGCCAGGTAGCCATCGGTGCGTAGGGAGCTGGCTGCGCCCCTTACTCAACGACTGTTTCGCGCACCATCAGCCAGGCACGCACATCGAATTCGAGCTGGGCATAGGCCGGCTCCATGTGCATGCAGAGCTGATAGAAGGCCTTGTCGTGGTCTTTTTCTTTCAGGTGCGCCAGCTCGTGTACCGTGATCATGCGCAGGAACTCGGCCGGTGCGTCACGAAATACCGTCGCGATGCGGATTTCGTTCTTGGCCTTCAGCTTGCCACCCTGCACGCGGGAAATATGGGTATTGGTACCCAGCGCATGCTGCACGACACGGATCTTGCTGTCGTAGAGTACGCGGCTCACTGGCGGTGCATTGCGCATGTAGCGCTGCCTGAGTTCGTTTACATAGTCATACAGCGCGGCATCACTTTGCACCGCATGACGCTGCGGGTATTTATTCGCCAGATGCGTGGCCAGCCGGCCGGATTCGAGCAGCGCCTGCACCTGCTGCTGCAGCTCCAGCGGATACGCGGCCAGGTAATTCGGCTTGCCCATCAGGCGTGCCCGTGCGCGGTACTCTGGCGCGGAAAGGCAATCACATGGTCGATTTCCATGCGGATGCCAATGGCCTCGCCAATGCGGTGATCATGGTGACTGGGCACCAGCGAGAGCACCTTGTGCCCGGATGGCAGCCCCAGCGTATAGAGGAACTGCGCGCCACGGAATGCTCGCGCCAGCACGGTGGCCTTGAGCGGGCTGGCATCGTCGTGCTGGATGTCATCCGGGCGCACCAGCACGTCGATCTGCCCGTCCGCATGGCAAT
This sequence comes from Chitinilyticum aquatile DSM 21506, assembly GCF_000430805.1. GTDB lineage: Bacteria > Pseudomonadota > Gammaproteobacteria > Burkholderiales > Chitinibacteraceae > Chitinilyticum > Chitinilyticum aquatile. Next base: position 538,922 of record NZ_AUMS01000001.1, read on the forward strand.
CCGGGCAGCAGGCCCGCGGCACGACCGAGCAGATTTCGCCCAGCTCGAATTCGACGCACTGCGGGCCGGTCACCTTGCCGGGCAAGAGCACGCCTTCGCCGATGAAATTGGCGACAAAACGGTCGGTCGGCTCGTGGTAGAGCTGGTATGGTGTCGCCCACTGGCGAATCACGCCTTGGTGCATGACGCCGACCACATCGGAAATGGCGAAGGCTTCGTGCTGGTCGTGCGTGACCAGCAGCGCCGTTGTGCCGGTTTGCTTGAGAATGGTGCGTACTTCCTGCGCCAGCCGTTCGCGCAATTCGACATCCAGATTCGAAAATGGCTCGTCAAGCAGGAGCAGTTCCGGTTCAGGGGCCAGCGCACGCGCCAGCGCCACGCGTTGCTGCTGGCCTCCGGAAAGCTCATGCGGATAGCGTGCCGCCACGCCGGCGAGGCCCACCAGTTCAAGCAACTCGCTCACGCGCGCGTCACGCTGCGCCGGCGTCCGGCCCTTGAGCCCGAAAGCGATATTCCCGGCCACTGTGAGATGCGGAAACAGCGCGTAGTCCTGGAATACCATGCCGATACCGCGCGCTTCCGGCGCAAGATGCTCGCTACTGCTGCTGACCGTGCGCCCAGCCAGCACAATCTGCCCGCTGCGGATGCGCTCAAGTCCGGCAATCGCCCGCAGTACCGTGGTCTTGCCGCAGCCGGAGTGGCCAAGCAGGCAGGCAATATCGCCCTTCGCAATACTGAAGCCCAGGCCCTGCACCACGGCAGTCGAGCCATAGCTGATGTGGATGTCGTCCAGCTGCAGACAGTTCACGGCTGGCCTCACACCGCCACCGCAGCCTTGATGGCTGGGTGCGGGTCGTAGTTTTCCAGCGTGAAATCGCTGTAGTCAAAGGCAAAGAGATCGGTGACTGCCGGATTGAGCTTCATCTGCGGCAAGGGACGGCACTCGCGCGACAGCTGCTCGTTCACCTGCTCGAAATGATTGCTGTAGATGTGGCAATCCCCACCCGTCCAGACAAAGTCGCCGGGCTGCAGGTCGCAGACCTGCGCCATCATCAGCACCAGCAGAGAGTAGGACGCAATATTGAACGGCACGCCGAGAAACAGGTCGGCACTGCGCTGGTACAGCTGGCACGAGAGCTTGCCGCGCTGATCAGCTTCACCCGGCTGCGCCGGTGCCACATAGAACTGGAAGAAGGCATGACACGGCGGCAGCGCCATGTTCTCGATTTCGCCGACATTCCAGGCAGAGACGATGATGCGGCGCGAATCGGGGTTGGTTTTCAGGGTACGGATGACGTCGCTGATCTGGTCGATGTGCCGGCCGTCAGCCGTCGGCCAGTTGCGCCACTGATAGCCGTAAATCGGGCCCAATTCGCCATCTTCGGCGGCCCATTCGTTCCAGATCGACACACCGCGTTCTTTCAGCCAGTTGTTGTTGGTTTCGCCACGCAGGAACCACAGCAGCTCGTAGATCACCGACTTGAGATGGACTTTCTTGGTAGTAACCAGCGGAAAACCTTTTGACAGGTCAAAGCGCATCTGGTGGCCGAACACCGATACGGTACCGGTGCCGGTGCGGTCTTCCTTTCTGACACCATGCTGCAGCACATGGAGCAGGAGGTCGTGATATTGCTGCATCGTGTGGAATCCTTTGTGCGCGTGGGCAAGAGAGACAGGCCGGGCGGCGCTGCGCCTGAGCAAAAAAGAGATTGTAACGTCCCGACAGGCAGGGCGGTAGCGGAAGGAATGCGGGAAAATGGCAAGGCTGCCATGGAACAGCCCTATACACAACAAGGTATATTACCAAAACCATTAAAATCAAATGGCTTTGACTACATACCCCAAGCCGGGCTTTGATTCAGTCAGCCTGCGGCAGGCAGACAATGAAGGTGGCGCCGTTGCCGAGCTGGCTTTCACAGCGCACCGAACCGCCCATGGCCTCCGCCAGCCGCTTCACGATTGACAGGCCAAGACCGGTCGCATGCTCGCCGCCGGTTGGCACTGCGGACAGGCGGCTGAACTTGCGGAACAGCAACGGCATCTCGTGCAGCGCAATACCCGGGCCGCGATCACTGAAGGCAATCGCCACCTGATCATCTTCGCGGCTAACCACGATCGTGATCCGGCTATGCTGCGGCGCATATTTCACCGCATTCGAGAGCAGATTTTCCAGGATCTGCCACAGGGCCTGCCGGTCGGCGCGCACGCTCAATCCGGTAATGGTGAAGTGGCAATGCTGGCGTTTTCCCTCAAGCCGCTCCTGCCAGCTGTCCAGCAGCTCGGACAGCACGCGATCCAGCGGCACCGCCTCGATGGTCAACCGCACATTGCCGGTCTCCAGCGCGTGGTGATCCAGCAGATTGCCCAGAATGTTCAGCACGCGGCTGCCCAGCGTGGCGATGCCACGCAAACGGTCGCGCACCTTCTCGGAAGGCCATTCGTCCAGCTTGCGTTCGAGAATCTGCGCCATGCCCAGCATGCTGCCGACCGGGTTTTTCAGATCGTGTGCGGCAATGGCCAGTAGTTCGTTCTTTTCGTTATTGAGCTGGCGCAGCGATTCGTTGGCCTCCTGCAGTGCCTGATTGCGTTCGGCCAGCTCCTGCGTGCGCAGCGCAACCTGGTCTTCCAGATGCTGGCGATGGCGATTGACCACATCGGCCATGGCACGGAAGCTGCGCGTCACTTCACCCAGCTCGTCATTGCGCTCGCCATTGAGTTTTTCCGGCACGGCCCGCCCATGCGCTAGGCCGCGAATCGCGGACTGCAATTCGCGCAAGGGGTTCGCCACATCGCGCCGCAGCACGGCGGCAAGCAGCCCCAGTTCGACCACCAGCGCAAACAGCCCCAGCAGCAATACGAGGCTGGCCGCAATGGCCGCCTGCTTCTGCAGCAGGTATTTCGGATAGACCGTCACGAACTGCCAGTTTGCCCCCTGGATGGGCACCACACCCAGCCAGTATTTGCCGTCACGCGTATCGACAAAGCGCGCGCCCGGCGGGGCCGATTTCAGGGTCTGATAAACATCGCGCAGGAATGCATCATCGCTGCCCTCGATCCTGAAGCGCCCGCTGGCGGCCTTGATGTGGTCCATGTGCTCGGGGTGCGCGATCAGCATCCCTTCGCGTGTCATGATGAAATTCCAGGTTCCCGGAATATTGACGGTGTTGGTACGCTGGATCAGCTGGTCAAGCAGTACATCCTGCCCCACGGCACCGATGAAGCGCCCGGTATAGTCGAGTGGCGTTACGACAGAAATCATCCACTGCTGGGCCTGCCGATCAAAGTAGATGCCGGTCCAGGCACTGCGCCGCGAGGGATTGTTCTGCGGCATGCCAAGCCGTTCGGCTTCGAGCTCTTCCCGAAAATCGGCAGCCGAACCGTTGCGCGCATAGTTGAGGTCCGGCAGGAACATCAGCGAGGCGTCCGAGCCGTTCAGGTCGATGAAGGTGTCGTAATAGCGGTTGCGAAACGCAGGCCCGTACTGGCTGAGAAGCTCATAGCCCAGCAGAACCTGGCGCTTGAAATCCCGGGTCAGGCGGGCTTCGGGCAGGATCGCGACCGTTGCCTTGCGCTCGAAATCGTCCAGCGCGATGCGCACCCGCCATGTGCCTTCACGGTCCTGCCCCAGAAGGCGGCTGAATTCGGCATCCGGGTCGTAAGCCACAGGCAGTTCATAGCGGCGCTGGAATTCGTCGCGGATCAGCCTAGTATTCGTTTCGGCCTGCAGGAACAGATCGCTTTCGAGCTGGCTGCGCGCTTCCAGGTATTTGGACAGATTGGCGAGTGCCTCATCCTGCAGGCGATTGTAGCTGTAGTAGTAACTGGCCACCGACAGGAGGATGGAAACCACGGCAATGCGCAGACCCATATTGCGCAAAACACGGCGGAACAGGCTTTCCCTGGCGGGGGGCGGTGGGACGAGTTCCGGCGCGATGGTGTTCATGGCTGCGTGTCAGTCTCGGGGCTCAGTGCCGGTTTCCAGCGCAAGATAGCGAACTTCGAGGATTTCCAGCTCTTCCACGCCCTGTGGCGTGCGCAGCAGCACCACATCGCCTTCGCGCGCCTTGATGAGCGCACGGGCGACCGGTGACGTCCAGCTGATGTAGTTGCGGCGCACATCGGTTTCATCGAGCCCGACGATGGCCACGGTTTCCTCGCGCCCATTCTCGCGCAGATACGAGACCGTTGCCGAGAAAAACACCTGATCCGATGCTTCTCGTGTCACCGGATCGACCACTTCGGCATTTTCCAGCCGTTTCTGCAGAAAACGGATGCGACGGTCGATTTCGCGCAACCGCTTCTTGCCATAAATGTAGTCGCCGTTTTCCGACCGGTCGCCATTGCTGGCCGCCCAGTTGATGAGGACAGTGAGCTCCGGGCGCTCCTTGTGCACCAGCTGGTAGAGCTCGTTTTTCAGGCGCTGCCAGCCGCCGGGCGTCATGTAGTTGCGGCTGCCGACTGGCACTTTCAGCTCAGCCGGCAGCTCGTCGTCATCCGCGTGCTCGTTTTCCCGGGTAAAGGCTTTGCTCATCTGGCAACTGCTTATGCGTCGTTTTCGGTACCGTTGAAGCCAAGACCGGCCCATTTCATCGCGGCCAGCACCTCGGTTTCGCTCAGTTCGTAGAACTGGCCACGCTTCAGTCGCCCCGGCAGTGCAAACATGCCGAAACGCACTCGCATCAGACGCGATACCTGCAGCTCGAAATGCTCGAACATGCGGCGTACTTCACGATTGCGTCCTTCGCGCAGGATGACGTGATACCAGGTGTTCTTGCCTTCGCCGCCGCGCTCGACGATATGGTCGAAATGCGCCGGGCCATCATCAAGTTCGATGCCCTTGGCAAGCGCCTTCATCTGATCATCGTCGAGCTTGCCCAGCACGCGCACCGCATATTCGCGTTCGACACCGAAACTCGGATGCGTCATGCGGTTGGCCAGATCACCGGATGTAGTAAACAGCAGCAAACCCGAGGTATTGAAATCCAGACGGCCGATGGCGATCCATTTGCTGGAGCCAAGACGGGGCAGGCGATCAAATACGGTCACGCGGCCTTCCGGGTCATCACGACTGACGAGTTCACCTTCCTGCTTGTGATACATCATGATGCGCGGCAGGCGGTCTTCCCACTTGAGCTGGATGCGCTTGCCATCAAGGCGCACATCGTCATCGGGCTTGACCTTGGCCCCCAGTCCGACGACCTGCCCGTTGATGCTGACACGGCCGGCGGCGATCACTTCTTCCATGTCGCGACGCGAACCGAGACCGGTGAAGGCCAGCGCCTTCTGCAGACGTTCTTCGCCCAGATGCTTGCTCGGTACACGCTTTTCACGCAGTTGGCGCTGGATGGCGACTTCCTTCTGTGAACCCTTGCGCTGCTTCATGCGCTTGGCGCGCGAGACATCGCCACGAGCCGCCTTGACACGCCCGCCGTGGCGCGCGCTATGCCCGGTCAATACATCCTTGCCGCCCTCTGTGCTTGCCGCAACAGCCTCTTCGCCCGCAGCGGCCGGCTTGCGGGCCGTGCCGGCCTTTGCCCTGGCCAGCTCGGCTCGGGCCTTGTTGCCCAGAGGTTGCCAGGAATCATCACGCGCGGTCTTGCGGCCGCCCGCAACGGCAGCCTGCTGCTGCTTGGCGTTGCGTTCTCGAATGGCCGGTTGCGGCCGGCGAGCGCGTTGGTCTTTCATTGGGCGGACTCCGGGAAAAATCGGCTGATTATACCTGTATGCGGCATCACGCATGCCATCGCAAGGCAGAAAAACGCAGGGCCGCCATCAAGGCGGCCCTGCCGGGTCAGGAAGCAAGGCTTACTTGCTGGTAAAAAAAGCAATGCAACCGACGCTGGTCAGACCAATGCTGAAGTTCTCCAGGCTGGCCTCATCGGGATTCAGACTGCGGCGCAGGTCGATGCGGCGCAGGATTTCATGCAACACTTCGATTTCCTTGAACCACTTTACCAGCCGCGATTCCTTCTGCAGAAAGGCCTCGATCTCGGCTTTCTGCGGGTGATCGTTTTCAACGTGAAGCCGGCTGCCGTCAGCCAGCATGGTCAGCTGCACGGCTGGCGGGATGCGGATACCCAGTACCGCCAGGTGACTGCCGATGTCCTGGCCATAACGCTGCAGCTCATTGGCCGCCTTGCGGCGGATACCGTCCAGCTCGAGGGTGGCATCTGCGCCGCCCTGCTGCAGGAACCGGGCCAGATCCAGAAGGGTACTTCCCTGATCATCGACATACGGTGCATCAGGTGCCGATACGGTATTCACGATAATGTCCTCTTGATTGATTCGCGGCGGGCTTACCCAAACCATCCTAGCAAAGCATCCGCCGCCTTAAAGATGATTTATAACGCGAAATTTGATCAATAACAGGCAATTTACACTTTGTTGCACTTCACAGCGCGCGATGCAGCGCATACACCAGTTCCAGCGCCATCTTTGGTGTCAGATCATCCGGATTGATGGCCGCAAGCTGTTCGACAACCGGATGGATTTCCGGTTCAGCCATGACATCCGAAATAGCAATTGCGGAAAAAAGATCGGACTGCCCGTCGCGCAACACACTGGCCTGCTCCAGCTCGACCAGCTTGCGCTTGGCCTGCCGCACCACCTCGCGCGGCACACCGGCAAGCTGCGCCACAGCCACACCGTAGCTCTGCGAAGCCGGCCCATCTTCCACCGCGTGCAGGAACACGATCCTGTCCTTGTGCTCGACCGCATCAAGATGCACGTTGGCGACCTGCGCATAATCCTGCGCCAGCCTTGTCAACTCGAAATAGTGCGTGGCAAACAGCGTGTAGGCGCGATTTTTTTCGATCAGCGCACGGGCGATCGCCCAAGCCAGCGCCAGCCCGTCAAAGGTCGAGGTGCCGCGCCCCACTTCATCCATCAGCACCAGGCTGTGTTCAGAAGCATTATTGAGAATGTTGGCGGTTTCGCTCATTTCCACCATGAAGGTCGAGCGCCCGCCTGCCAGATCGTCCGATGCGCCGATGCGCGTAAAGATGCGGTCAACCCGCCCGATCACCGCCTGATCGGCCGGCACCAGGCTGCCGATGTGCGCCAGCAGCACGATCAGCGCGGTCTGGCGCATATAGGTCGATTTACCGCCCATGTTCGGGCCGGTGATCAGCAGCAGTTTGCGCGTCGGTGCAAACTGCGCGCTGTTGGGAATGAAATCGGCAATCTGCGCTTCCACGACCGGATGACGGCCGGCGCGGATGTCGAGCACCACCTCATCAACGAAAACCGGCGCCACATAGCGCCACTCGCGCGCATGCAGGGCCAGCGAGGCCATCACATCGACAGTCGCCACGCCTTGCGCAGCCAGACGCAGCGCCGGAATGTGCGGCTGCAGCTCGTCAAGCAAGGCATCGAACAGCGCCTTTTCCAGCGCCAGTGCGCGCTCCTGCGCCGAGAGTGCCTTGTCCTCGAATTCCTTCAGTTCCGGCGTGATGTAGCGCTCGGCATTTTTCATCGTCTGCCGGCGGCGATAGTGCGCCGGCACCAGCGCCGTATTGGCATTGCTGATTTCGATGAAGAAACCCGCCACACGGTTGTATTCGACGCGCAGGGTGGCGATGCCGGTCGCTTCGCGCTCGCGCGCCTCCAGCGCAGCCAGGAACGCACCGCAATCGGACTGCAGCGCGCGCAACTCATCCAGCTCCGCGCTGTAACCGGCGGCAATCACCCCGCCTTCGCGCAGCACGACCGAGGGCTCGGGCAGGATGGCCGCCTGCAGCAGTGCCGTGAGTGCGTCATCCACCGTCAACGCCGATCCCAGCGCGGCAAACAGCCCGCCCTGCGGCAGGGTGGCAACCAGCTGTGGCAGCTGCGCAAGGCTGTCGCGCAGGCTGGACAGATCACGCGGGCGCGCGCTTTTCAGCGCAATGCGCCCGGCGATGCGCTCGATGTCGGCAATTTCGCGCAAGATCGCCTGCAGTGCCTCTTCACAAGCCGCATCAAGCAGCTGGCTGATGCCCTGCTGGCGCTCGAGAATCTGCCGGTGATCGCGTAGAGGGTGATGCAGCCAGTGCTGCAGAAGGCGCGCGCCCATGCTGGTCGCGGTATGGTCCAGTACGGAGAACAGCGTTGGCGCACGCTCGCCGCGAATGGTCTCGGAAATTTCCAGATTGCGGCGCGTCGCGGCGTCGAGTTCGATGTACTGGCTGCTGTTCTCCACGCGCAAGCCGGCCAGTGCCGGCAGATTGCCGCCCTGCGTGAGCTTCACGAAGTCGATCAGCGCACCGGCCGCACCCACGGCCAGCATGCCTTCCTGGACGCCGAAACCAGCCAGATCGTGCGTACCGAACAATTGATTGAGCTTGCGGGTGGCGGTATCCGCATCGAACTGCCAGGGCGGCAGCTGGCGCACCGGAATGCCCAGGCTGGCCAGCACCGGCGGTGCCGACTCTTCCGGCAGCAGGATTTCCGCCGGGCGCAGCCGCTCGATCTCGGAGAGCAGCTTGTCGACCTCGCAATCCATCAGCGCGCAATCGCCGGACGCCAGCGACAGCCAGGCCAGCCCCAGGCGGCCGCGATGGATGCACAGCGCCAGCAGGCGGTTTTCCTGCTTGTCGTCCAGCAATGCCTGGTCGGTCAGCGTGCCGGGTGTGACCACCTTCACCACCTTGCGCTCGACCGGGCCCTTGCTCGTCGCCGGATCGCCCACCTGCTCGCAGATTGCCACCGACTCACCAAGTCGTACCAGCCGCGCCAGATACTGTTCGGCAGCGTGATAGGGCACGCCTGCCATGCGGATCGGCACGCCGGCGCTCTGCCCGCGCGTGGTCAGCGTGATATCGAGCAGCCGCGCTGCTTTTACCGCATCTTCGTGGAAGAGCTCGTAAAAGTCGCCCATGCGGTAGAACAGCAGCTTGTCCGGGTGCTCGGCTTTCAGCGCAAGGTACTGAACCATCATCGGGGTATGCTGCGGAACAGCATTATTTTCTTTGGCTGCAGGCTTACGGGCCATGGGGTATACCTTGAACGGGCCCCGCTGCGCGTGGCCCCCTGAATAGAAGGACAGGCGCGGAATTCTACCGGAGTTGGCAACAAATGGGGCCGATGCAATGGCCGCATCCAGCCCGCCGCACCGGCGTCGGGGATCAGGCTGCCGGTTTCCCCGCGCGACGTTCGAACACCAGCTTCATCACCAGCACCGAACCGGCCAGCAGCAGGGTCACACTATTGGCGAGAATCAGCGGCAGATCGCGCCCGAGAATGCCGTACACCAGCCAGAGCGCCACGCCGGTGATGAAAATCAGGTACATGCCGAGTGATATGTCCTTCGCCGAGCGGCTGCGCCACACCTGCCATACCTGCGGAACAAAGGCGACGGTGGTGCAAATGGCGGCAGCAAGGCCAAGCAGATCTTGATACATCATCGCTGCGCTCCCTGCGGCAAAATCATCATCACGCCATTGCCCTCGCCCGTGGCTGTTACGCCGCGCCAGTCCTGAATCCTCAGAACGAGATCGGGATGCAAGGGCGCATTGCCCCCCACCTGCACGAGGCGGGCACCGGCGCCTGCGGCACTGCGCAAACCGGCCGGTGCATCCTCGAATGCCACGCACTCGGCCGCCGGCACGCCAAGCAGGGCTGCGCCACGCAAGTACGGCTCAGGGTCGGGTTTGCCGTGGCTGACATCTTCGGCAGAAACGATGCGCGCGGGCAGCGGCAGGCCGCAATGGCGCAGACGCTTTTCCAGTACCGGGCGCGTGGCCGACGTCACCAGAGCCCAGCGATCAGCAGGCAGACCGGCCAGCATTGCGGCCGCGCCGGGGATGGCAATCACGCCATCGCAGTTTGCCACTTCCAGCTCGTCCAGCCAGGCCGATTCAGTGGCAATATCGAGATGCGGCGCAACCTGGGCAATGGTGGCGCTGGACGGTACGCCATGGCATATAGCCAGCACGTGCTCGAGTGCGATACCGTGGCGGGCACACCAGATACCCCAGATCAGCTCGATATTGGCAGTGGAGTCCAGCAAGGTGCCGTCCATGTCGAAAAGGAAGGCGGGGGCCTTGAGTGTTTGCATTGTCGGGTCCTGAATGAGGCGCTGTCGGGAATTGCATTATTGCTGCCATGCCGGACACAGGTTTCGCATGACAGCTGCACTTCTTCTACAATCAGCTCACACATAATCGCAAGGTTGTACCGATGCTGGTCAGAGAATGGGTGGGAAGCACGCAAGGCCAGGGCTGGCAGTACCAGTATTACGCCGATACGCTCTGCCCGTTTCTGTGGCATTACCATCCCGAATTCGAGCTGACCTACACGCGCAACGCCAGCGGCCTGCGTTACATCAGCAGCGACGTCGAACGCTTTGCCTCGCCCGATCTGGTTCTGGTCGCCCCCAACCAGCCACACACTTGGCATGCCGAGCCGCGCGCTGACGGCGGCCAGCAAGAAGTGCAAGTCGTGTTTTTTACCCTCGCATGGCTGCAGGGCCTTGAAGCGCAGGGCATGCCCGAGCTGCATGCGCTGTGCCGCTGGCTCGCCGGCATCCGCAAGGGCATCGTGTTCAGCCCGGAATGTGCCGAAGACCTGGCGCCGCAATTTGCCGAGCTGCACCAGTTGCGCGGTCTGCCCCGCCTGAACTGCCTGCTGGGCCTGCTGGACAGACTGCGACAGGACACGACCGCGCGGCAGCTCGAAGGGCTGAGCGGACACATCACCGACCGCCGCCTGCAGCTGGCGCTGGATTACCTGCAGGCGCACTATGCAGAACCGGTGACGCTTGATGCGCTTGCAAATGCCTCCGCCGCCAGTCCGGCTACACTGAAGCGGCTTTTCGCGCAACAGATGCACACCTGCTTCAGCGCCCTGCTGGCCGAGTTGCGCATTGGCCACGCCTGCAATCTGCTCTTGACCAGCGCACATTCCATTCCCTGGATCGCCAGCAGCAGCGGATTTCCATCGCTCAGCCAGTTCTACCGCAGCTTCGCAGCGCAGAAGGGTTGCACACCGGCGGCATTTCGCCGGCAGTACCGCATTGGCACTTGAACAGGCTTCAATGCACCTATAATTTCGCAAACGAACAAAAAGTGAACATCATGATCCTGAACCAGCGCCAGCAGGAATTGCTCGAATGGGTACAGCGCACCGGGCACGCCAGTGTCGACGAGCTGGCCCACCATTTCGGCGTCACGCCGCAAACCATACGCCGCGACATCAACCAGCTGGCCGACGAGCGCCGGCTGCACCGCGTGCACGGCGGCGCCAGCGCGCATTCCAGCGTCGAGAATGTCGCCTACTCTGCACGCCAGATCCTGTGCAGCGCGGAAAAGGAGCGCATCGCGCAACTGGTCGCCGAGCACATCCCGAACCACGCCTCGGTCTTCATGAATCTCGGCACGACCAGCGAAGCCGTCGCGCGCGCACTCAACCGGCACGAGGGCCTGCGCGTGATCACCAACAACACGCACATCGCGATGACGATGTGCCACTACCCCGACTGCGAGGTCATCCTTGCCGGCGGCGTGATGCGCGCCAAGGACCACGGCATTGTCGGCGAGGCCACCATTGATTTCATCAGGCAGTTCAAGGTGGATTACGCCGTACTGGGCGTGGCCTGCATCGAAGCCGACGGCACGTTGCGCGACTTTGAAATGCGCGAAGTGAAAACGTCGACTGCCATCATGGCGCTGGCGCGACACGTCTTTCTGGTAGCCGATCACAGCAAGTTCGGCCGGCCTTCGCTGGTGCAGATGGGGCATCTGCGCGAGATCACGGCACTGTTTACCGACCGCATGCCGGACGCGGCCATGCAGGCGGTCATCGCCGAGAGTGACTGCGAGCTCTACGTGGCCGAGTAATATCCGCTCGCGCAGATTCGCGCATTAATTGTTCGATATATTTTCGCCATTCATCGTTTTATTTTCGTTTTTGATTGATTTCGATCATCAACCGCGCCTACCATACGGCCATACCTGATGAAACGGGCCAGAAGCTCCGTTTCGCGGCACCACCGGCCAGCACGGAGAACGAACAGCGATGAACAGCGCCATGCCCCGCCAGATCAGCCACCCTGATCCCGCCCCTGTCCTGATGGATTACCCCTGGCCCGCCATACCGCGCCGCCGCCGGCTGGTAGTGGGCAACTGGAAAATGCACGGCAGCCTCGCGCTCTGCCGCGAATCGGTACCGGCACTGGCAGCAGTCGCCAGCCCCGCAGTCGGCATCGTGCTCTGCCCGCCCGCACCGTATCTTGGCGAAATGGCACGACTGGCACAGGGAACCCGGGTCGAATTCAGCGGACAGGATGTCGGCGAACTCGCCTGCGGGCCGCGCACCGGCGAATGGTCGGCAGCCATGCTGGGCGAAATCGGCTGCAAGTTTGCGCTCGTAGGCCACTCCGAGCGCCGGCAGCATCATTATGAAAACGACGCGCTGATTGCCGGCAAGGCTCGCGCCTGTGCGGCAGCCGGCATCACGCCGATCGTGTGCATCGGCGAAAGCCAGGACGAACACGAAAAAGGCGAAACCGCCCGCGTACTGCGCAACCAGCTCGACTGGCTGCTGACCACCCCGCACTGGCGCGATGCCATCATCGCCTACGAGCCGCTGTGGGCAATCGGCAGCAACCGCCCGGCCACGCCGGAACTCGCGCAGGCCACACACGCCTTCATCCGCGATTATCTGGCGCAATCGGATGCCGCAGCTGCGGCCAGCATGCCGCTGCTCTACGGTGGCAGTGTCAAGGCCGACAACGCCGCGGCACTCTTTGGCATGCCCGACATCGACGGTGTACTGGTCGGCGGCGCTTCACTGGATGTCACCGGTTTCCTGCAGATCTATACCGCAGCGCTCGTCGAGCGTCACCGTCCGCGCCACTATCGCTGAAAACACGCCAGCAATGCGGCCGGAACGACAAACCCGGCCACGGCAAACCCCCACCACCATTTTCAGCACAAACTACGGACCAAGAAGCAGACCATGCCCCCCAGCCTCGCCACCTTTCTCGCCAGCCAGCAACACGAGCCGACGGTCGCACGCCTTGCACCAGCGCTGCAGCACATTGCCGGCGCCTGCATCGCCATTGCCCGCGCCATCCGGCAAGCCGCGCTCACCGGCAGCCAGGGCCTCGCCGGCAGCGACAATATCCAGGGTGAAGCGCAGCAGAAACTCGACGTGATCAGCAACGAGCTGATGATCGAAGCCGCCCGGCGCTGCCCGCAGATTGCTGCGCTCGCCTCCGAAGAACTCGACGACATCGTCCAGCTAAACGCCAGCACCGCGGACAGCCTGCTGCTGCTGACCGACCCGCTGGATGGCTCCAGCAACCTCGACATCGGCATGACGGTCGGCAGCATTTTCTCGCTGCTGCCGGCCACAGCCGGCTCGGTCACCACAGCAAGCTTCCTGCGCCCCGGTCACGAACAGTGCTGCGCCGGCTACGCGCTCTACGGCCCGGCCACCATGCTGGTGTTCACCACGGGCAGCGAAGTCAACGGCTTCACGCTCGACGAAGCGCGTGGCGAATTCCTGCTGACGCACCCGCAGCTGCAAATTGCGCCGGAATGTAGCGAGTTCGCCATCAATGCCGCCAATCTACGGCACTGGGAGCTGCCGGTGCAGCGCTATATCGCGGAATGCCAGGCCGGCAGCGCAGGCCCACGCGGCAAGGATTTCAACATGCGCTGGGTGGCCGCCATGGTGGCCGACGTGCACCGCATTCTGCTGCGCGGCGGCGTATTCCTCTACCCGCGCGATGCGCGCCAGCCACCGGGAGCCGGCAAGCTGCGCCTGCTGTATGAAGCCAACCCGATGGCGCTGCTGATCGAAGCCGCCGGCGGAGCTGCCAGCAATGGCAGCGAGCGCCTGCTCGACATGAATCCCGAACGCCTGCACCAGCGCACCGGCGTGGTGCTGGGCGCCAGGAACGAAGTTGAACGCCTTGCCAGCTACCACCTCTCCCACTAAGGACTCCGCACCATGCCACTCGTCTCCATGCGCCAGCTGCTCGACCATGCCGCCGAATACCAGTACGCCCTGCCCGCGTTCAATGTGAACAATCTGGAGCAGATGCGCGCCATCATGGAAGCGGCCGACCACACCAACAGCCCGGTGATCGTGCAGGCCTCGGCCGGCGCGCGCAAATACGCCGGCGCCCCCTTCCTGCGCCACCTGATGCTCGCTGCCGCCGAGGAATTCCCGCACATCCCCATCGTCATGCATCAGGATCATGGCACCAGCCCGGCTGTATGCCAGCGCGCGATCCAGCTCGGCTTCACCTCAGTCATGATGGATGGCTCACTGGAAAGCGACGGCAAGACCCCGGCGGATTACGACTACAACGTTGACGTCACCCGGCAGGTCGTCGAGATGGCACACGCCTGCGGCGTCTCGGTCGAAGGCGAACTCGGCTGCCTCGGCAGCCTGGAAACCGGCGAAGCCGGCGAGGAAGACGGCATCGGCGCTGCCGGCAGGCTTGATCATGGCCGCTTGCTGACCGACCCGATCGAGGCCGCCGCCTTTGTTGCCGCTACCCAGGTCGACGCGCTGGCGATTGCGATCGGCACCAGCCATGGAGCGTACAAATTCAAGCGCCCGCCCACCGGCGAAACGCTGGCCATCGAGCGGGTGCGCGAGATTCACGAGCGCCTGCCCAATACGCATCTGGTGATGCACGGCAGCTCGTCGGTACCGCAGGAATGGCTCTCCATCATCAATGCCAACGGCGGCAGCATTCCGCCCACCTGGGGTGTACCGGTCGAAGAAATCGTGCGCGCCATCCGTTTCGGCGTGAGAAAAGTCAACATCGACACCGACCTGCGGCTGGCTGCCACCGGCGCCATCCGCCGCTTCATGGCCGCCAACCCGGCGGAATTCGACCCGCGCAAATACCTGCAGGAATCCGTGATTGCCATGCGCGACATCTGCATCGCGCGCTTTGCCGCCTTCGGCTGCGTCGGCCAGGCCGGCCACATCCGCGCGCTGCCGCTCGACACGATGGCGGCACGCTACGCCAGTGGCGAACTTGCTGTGCGCAGCACACCGGGCAACCGCGCACCGGCACCGGCACCGGCACCGCAGCGCGGCGGTACAAGCAGCGCTGCCGCTCCGCAGGCGCTGCACATCAGAAACGAAAGCTGGCTGCTGCCGGATTGCTACTGAGGCGGCGAGAGCAAAACCGCACTCAGCCATAAATGATAGGTATATGCTTGCAGCCCTTTATTTAAAATGGTTGCAAGCGTATACACTTCACATTCATTTGATAGTGGCATGAGCGCAAGCCCCGAAGCAAGCACCCGGAAGATTACGCTCCTCTCCCCCCATTTCCGCAGAACTACAGCTTACCAACCAGCTTGCGGTAATCCTCCAGTTCGCGCGGCGCATAAGGGAGCACAGCCAGCCGTTGTGTCACGCTGATCAGCATTGCGCGCTGGGCGGGCGTCAGCAAGGCGGCTTTCTGTTTCAGGGCGCGAGCCAGGTTGCTCTTGATCAGCTTGCCAAAAGGCAGCATTGCATCGGCAGCAAGCAGCTGACAGGCCAGCCCGATGGCGACGGCTTCCTCAGCACGGATGCCACTCCGCAGTTGCTGGATAACACGGTTAGTCCACAACGCCGGATGGGGTTCATCCGGCTCAGGAAAATACGCACGGATCGCTTCACCCGACAGCACAAGCAAGCCGGCTTCGAGCCCTTGCCGGCTGGCGTGTCGCAGATCGGCCTGTTGCCTCACTCACCAATATCCTCGTTCCACAGCGCGGGCTGCTCGACTATAAACTGCTGCATCAGTGCGATGCAGTCGGCATCATCGAGCACCTGCAGCGCCACGCCACGGCTTTGCAGCAAGGCCTCCTCGCCCAGAAAGCTGCGGTTTTCACCGATCACCACGCGCGGAATCCCATAGAGCAGAATGGCGCCACTGCACATCGCGCACGGCGAGAGCGTGGTGTAGAGCACCGATTCGCGATACACCTGCGCGGGCAGGCGGCCGGCGTTTTCCAGCGCGTCCATTTCGCCATGCAGAATGGCGCTGCCCTGCTGCACGCGGCGGTTGTGCCCGCGGCCGATGATGCGCCCCTGATGCACGAGCACGCTGCCAATCGGAATGCCGCCTTCGCTGAGCCCGAGGCGTGCTTCTGCAATGGCGGCCTGCATGAATTCGTCCATGGTGTTTCCTGTCAGCGCAAGAGTGATGCTGACACTGTAGCCCTGCCGGGATTACAGGGCCAGCCCATTCACGGCGGGGCGCGCGAGCTGTGCGCAGGCTTGCCGATGCCGACGCGCTGAAGTGCATCACGGCAGAAATCGGGCAACACCGGAGTACTGCATCAGGTATAAAGCCATAGCCTTTTATTTGAAATGGCTACAGGCCAATACCCTACTAAACAACATGAGCAGCTAACTGCTCCAGCCATCCGTAATACCGGCGAAAGCCAGCATCCAAACTGCATCTGCGACCGGAAGTCCTGGATTCCGGCCTTCGCCGGAGTGACGTCAGAAAAGGCCGCAACACAGTTCAGGTACATCGCTATCCGAAAGGAGCAGCGGGACTGCGGGCAGCGCCGCAGTCACGGCGGCCTGCAACCATGGCATGCATTCAAAAAAACAGCCTGCCGGTCTGGCAGGCTGTTCTGGCATTGCAGCCCTGAGCAGGGCCGGGGACGGTCAGAGGCGGAAGCGGGCGACATCCGCACGCAGCTTGCCGGCCAGCTGCTCCAGCGCGCGCACATTTTCGTTGGCAGCGCGTACCGACTCGGCCGATTCCTCGACCATATGGGTAATGCGCTCGACATTGACCGCCAGACTGCTGCTGGCCTGGCTCTGCTCTGATGTGGCAGTGGCAACTTCGCGGATCTTGTGCAGCGTTTCCGAGGCACCGCTGCTGATTTCGCGCAGCATGGTCGCGGCACGGTCGGCCATGTCGACCCCGCGCGCCACCTGCGGCGTTGCCTGCTCCATGCTGGCGACGACCGACAGCGTGTCGGTCTGCACGGCCTGGATCATGCTGGTGATCTGTCCGGTGGCCTGCGTGGTGCGTTCGGCCAGCTTGCGCACTTCATCGGCCACCACGGCAAAGCCGCGCCCCTGCTCGCCGGCGCGTGCGGCCTCGATGGCGGCATTGAGCGCCAGCAGATTGGTCTGGTCGGCGATGTCCTTGATCACACTGGCAATGCCATCGATTTCGCGCGAGCGCTCGACCAGCCCGCCGATCAGGCCGGAGGCGTTGGAAATCTGTTCTGCCACCAGCTGAACCTCCTGCGCGGCCTTGTTGACCAGCCCTTCGCCCTCATTGGCCAGCTGCGTCGAACGCGAGGAATTCTGCTCGGTTTCGCGGGCGCCTTGCGAGATATGATCGATGCTGACCGACATTTCCTCGATGGCCGCTGCGCTGGACTGGGTGGCATCGGAGGATTGCCGCGACGCATGATTGATGGCTTCCATCTGGTGCGCGAGGCTGCCTGTTGCCTGCCGCAGCTGGTCGGCGCCACGCTGAATGCTCTCTATCATTTCGCGCAAACTGGTCTGCATGCTCGCCACCGCGCCCAGCAGGCTGTCGGGGCGGACGTCGCCCTGCACCTTGCGCCCCAGATCGCCCTGGGAAATCGCCTGCGCGACTTCGGCGGCGTAGGCAGGCTCGCCGCCGAGCTGCAGCAGCAGCCGGCGCACGGTCGTCATCAGGATCAGGGCAACAAAAGCGGCAATGGCCAGACAGATGACCACCTGCCAGCGGGCATTGGCCCAGAAGCGCGCATCGGCCTCGGCAAAGCTAACGCCGTTGCCGACAATCCATTTCCAGCGCGGCGTCTGGACGGCCACCGACAGCAGGTCAACCACCTTGCCTTCGCGCTCGGAAGTCCACCAGTATTCGGTCAGCTTGCCGCCGGACTTCTGCAGCGCATCAACCGCCAGCGCGCCGACGCTCTTGCCCTGGGCATCCTTGAAATCGTTGAAGCTGGTGCCGTGCAGTTGCGGGTCGAGCGGCGTGGAAACGAAGTTGAGTTTTTCATCGACGACGTACACATACTCTGACTTGTGGTATTTGTTTTCACGCAGTATCTGCGTGGCAATTGCCTTGGCCTGCTCTTCACTGAGCTTGCCGCTGGCCGCCATGTCTTCCAGCTGGGCGATGGTCAGGTATGTGCTGCGCAGCAGTTGCTCGATGCGCGCCTTGTTATCCTGATTGGCCGCCGTTTTCATGGTCGACAGCCCCACCAGCATTACGCCAACCAGTGCAAACAGCACAAATACTGACAGCAGCCATGCTTTCATTTTGATGGTCATGATTTCACCCGGTAAATACTAGATTGCGACTTACTCAGCTTAAGCAATGAAAAGCATGCTTGCACTGGAAAACTTGCACGGCCGGGCCTGTTCGCCTGTATTTCCTCATGCCCGGCATGCGGTAAAGCTTACACGATAAGTCCGGCCTGTCGCGCCTTGTCCCAGTCCAGCACGGCATCCAGCGCGTCGGCCAGCCGGTCGATTTCGCCTTCCAGCAGCGCCTCGGGGTCGCGAATCGCCGTCGCATCACCCTGCCAGCCTGCCCAGCGCAGCAGCGCCTGCAGGGCTTCCGGCTCATCGAAGAGGCCATGCAGGTAGCTGCCAATGAGCTGGCCGTCCGGTGAAACGACGCCTTCGGGCTCAAAGCCCTGCCCGCCTTCATCAGCTGTCGCCAGCCGCGCCAGCGACGGCCAGTCGGCGTTCACGCGACTGCGCCCCTGATGGATTTCATAGCCGCGCACCGCTGCGCCGCCGGCACACAGCACGCCGTGACGCTGGCGCAGAATTTTACCGGACTCAAGCACCGTACGCATGGGTATCAGCCCAAGGCCTTTTATTTCATTGGTTTGTGACTCGATACCCTGCGGATCGGCAATGGTTTCGCCCAGCATCTGATAGCCACCGCAAATGCCGATGAGCTTGCCGCCATAGCGCAGGTGACGGGCAATTTCCGCATCCCAGCCCCACTCGCGCAGCGCCTGCATATCGCCGATCGTGTTTTTGCTGCCCGGCAAGATGAGCAGATCGCACGGCGGCAATGGCTTGCCCGGTGTGGCGTAGCGGCAATCAATGCCTTCTACGCGCCGCAGCGGGTCGAAATCGGTGTGGTTGGAGATGTGTGGCAGCGTGGCGATCACAATGCGGAATGCCGCCGCGCCCCCCGCAGCCTGCGCTTGTGGCAGCGCATCCTCGGCCGCGATCTCCAGCCCGTGCAGATAGGGCACCACCGCCAGCACCGGCTTGCCGGTTTGCTGCTCCAGCCAGTCCAGCCCCGGTTGCAGCAGCGCAAGATCACCCCGGAAGCGGTTGATGAGGAAGCCGCGCACGCGGGCCTGTTCGCTGGCGGACAGACAGGCCAGGGTGCCGACGATGTGGGCGAACACGCCACCGCGGTCGATGTCGGCGACCAGCCAAACCGGGCAGTCGGCCTCTTCGGCAAATCCCATGTTCGCAATATCGCCTTCGCGCAAATTCACTTCGGCCGGACTGCCCGCGCCTTCGACCAGTACCCAGTCATATTGCGCAGCCAGGCGCTGCCACGAGTCGAACACGGCGCTGCGCGCAGTGCGCTTGTAGTGGTGATAATCCACCGCATCCAGGTTGCCGATGCTGTGCCCCTGGATGATGACCTGCGCCCGGCAATCGCTGGAGGGCTTGAGCAGTACCGGGTTCATGTCCGAATGTGCGGGAAGGCCGCAGGCGACGGCCTGCACGGCCTGCGCACGGCCGATTTCGCCGCCATCTTCAGTGACCGCCGAATTGAGCGCCATGTTCTGCGGCTTGAACGGCGCCACACGGATGCCGCGGCGGAGCAGCAGGCGACACAGCGCGGCGGTCAGTGTGGATTTGCCGGCATCCGAGGTACAACCCTGGATCATCAAGGTGGGCATGGCTTGGCCAGTATCAAATAAGGGGGAGCGATTATCGCAGCAGCTGCCAGCCACTGCACGTAATGGTCATCGGGCTGCAATGCAGCCATGCCTAAGATGGCTTGCCTGTTAAACCGAGGAACTGCCATGAACCAAAATCCGCAAGACCGGATCACCAGACCGGCGCACAAACGCCCCCACCCCAGTTTTCAGGCGCGCCAGCAGCAGACTGCCTTTCAATGGCTGCTGGAAGGCATCAGCAACATGCCTCTGCGGTTGCAGGAAGACAACAGCCCGGCCACTACCCGCTTGGCGGCACAAAGATAGCCAGCGGCAGTATCCACCCCGCAGATCAGCCGGCACCTGCCGGCTTTTTCCTTTTCCGGCAGGCAGATAGCGCCGGATTCCTGCCATGGCACCACAGCCGCGCCCCGCCTCAGGGCATACAGGGTTAGGGATTTTCACAAGTGTTATGCACAGCAGAAGCCGCTAAGGTTGCGATGCCGTACAACTGTTACGGCATAATCTGCGGCAATCTGATTCCCTCCTTTGAGGTTTTGACAAGTGGACCACCTCCTCCAACACCTGATCAATGGCCTGGTGATCGGCAGTGTGTATGCACTGATCGCACTGGGCTACACGATGGTGTACGGCATCATGCAGCTGATCAACTTCGCCCACGGCGAAATCGTGATGATCGGCGCCATGGTAACGATCACCTGCATCAACATGCTGCTGGGCGCCAATGTGGCGCTGCCGGGCATCCTGCTGCTGACCATCGGCCTTGCCATGGCGATTCCAGTCTCGATGGCGCTCGGCTATGGCATCGAGCGCGTGGCCTACCGGCCGCTGCGCAATGCGCCGCGCCTCGCCCCGCTGATCACGGCCATCGGCCTCTCGATCGTGCTGCAGCAGGTCGCCACGCTGATCTGGGGCCGCAATTACCGCCCCTTCCCGCCAATTCTTGAAATCAAGACCTTCGAAATCGGTGGCGCAGTCATCACCAATCTGCAGGTTGCGATCATTGTGCTGGCCATCGTGATCATGGCCGCACTGTTTTTCCTGATCGAACGCTCCAAGCTCGGCCGCGCCATGCGTGCCACCGCACAGAACATCGACGTGGCGAGGCTGATGGGAGTGAACACCAACACCATCATCTCGCTGACCTTCGTGATCGGCTCGGCGCTGGGCGCCGTGGCTGGCGTGATGGTCGCCGCGAACTATGACCAGGCGCATGCCTACATGGGCTTCCTGATCGGGCTGAAGGCCTTCACGGCGGCAGTACTCGGCGGCATCGGCAACCTGGGCGGGGCAGTGCTCGGCGGTCTGGTGCTCGGCATCATCGAAAGCCTGGGGGCGGGCTACCTGTCGGATCTCACCGGTGGTGTGCTGACCTCCAGCTACAAGGACATTTTTGCCTTTGCCGTGCTGATCCTGGTGCTGCTGTTCCGTCCGAGCGGCCTGCTGGGCGAACGTGTCGCCGAGCGCGCATAAGGAGAATGAAATGACCACCATGGCCAATACCATTGCCGGCTGGTTCGGTGCCGGCAAACAGGGCCAACACGCCAAGCTGCAGCTGATCCTGCTGACTGTCTGCATGCTGGTGCTGCCCTTCTTCCTCTCGGGCACCTTTGCCAGCGGCAATTCCTGGGTGCGCACGATCGACTTCGCGCTGCTCTACATCATGCTGGCGCTGGGGCTGAACATCGTGGTCGGCTACGCCGGCCTGCTTGATCTGGGCTACATCGCCTTCTACGCCGTCGGCGCCTATCTGTATGCGCTGCTGAATTCGCCGCAGATCGCAGGATATCTGCCGGTGTGGATGATGAATCCGCCGCTGCTGGTGATGCTGCTGCTGGCGGCGGCCGTTGCAGGCTGCTTCGGCGTGATGCTGGGTGCACCGACACTGAAACTGCGTGGCGACTATCTCGCCATCGTGACGCTGGGCTTCGGTGAAATCATCCGCATTTTCATGAACAACCTCGATCGCCCGATCAACCTCACCAACGGTCCGCAGGGCATCAACAATATCGAACGCGTGTCGCTCTTCGGTCATGAATTCGGCAAGCCGCTGGAAATCTTCGGCCTGCAGTTTCCGATGGTGCACCAGTATTACTACCTGATCCTGGCCTTCTGCGCGCTGATCATTTTCGTGTCGATCCGCCTGCAGCGCTCGCGCATCGGCCGCGCCTGGGTGGCGATTCGCGAAGACGAAATCGCCGCGGCGGCGATGGGCATCAACACCCGCAACGTGAAACTGCTGGCCTTCGCGATGGGCGCGAGCTTCGGTGGCGTATCCGGTTCGCTGTTTGCCAGCTTCCAGGGCTTCATTTCGCCGGAATCCTTCATCCTGATGGAGTCGGTGCTGGTGCTGTGCATGGTGGTGCTCGGCGGCATGGGGCATATCCCGGGTGTGATTCTGGGCGCGATCATCGTTTCCATCACGCCGGAAGCGCTGCGCGAGGTGGTGAACCCGCTGCAGGACATGCTGCTTGGCAAACGTGTGGTCGATCCCGAAAACCTGCGCATGCTGATGTTCGGTCTGGCCATGATCATCATCATGCTGCTGCGCCCCGAAGGCCTGTGGCCGTCGCGCCGCCGCAAGGACGAGCTGCATCCGGCAACCAAGCGCATCACCAAACAGGAAGACGCAACCCTCGATGAAGCGGAGCGCGAACATGAGTGAAGTACTGCTGGCCATTGATGGCATTACGAAACGCTTTGGCGGGCTGGTTGCGCTCAACGAGGTTGGCCTGACCATTCGCCGTGGCGAAATCTACGGACTGATCGGCCCGAACGGCGCCGGCAAGACCACGCTGTTCAACGTACTGACCGGCCTCTACCAGCCCGACGAAGGCAAATTCACCTTCGACGGCCACAACCTCTTCCGCCAGAAGCCAAACAAGGTGGTCGAAGCCGGCATTGCACGGACTTTCCAGAATATCCGCCTGTTTGCCAACATGACGGCACTGGAAAACGTCATGGTCGGCCAGCATGTGCGCAGCGTCACCGGCGTACTCGGGGCCGTACTGCGCACGCCGAAGGCGCGTGCCGAAGAAGCGGCAATCAAGTTGCGCGCGCAAGAACTGCTCGATTATGTCGGCATCGGCCACCATGCCGGCGAGCTAGCCCGCAACCTGTCCTACGGCGACCAGCGCCGGCTGGAAATCGCCCGCGCGCTGGCTACCCGTCCGACGCTGCTGGCGCTCGACGAGCCGGCCGCCGGCATGAATCCGAAGGAAACCGAAGACCTGAAGGCGCTGATGGAAAAAATCCGCGCCGACGGAGTCACGATTCTGCTGATCGAACACGACGTGAAACTGATGATGGGCCTCTGCGACCGGATTGCCGTGCTCGACTACGGCAGGAAAATTGCCGAAGGCCTGCCGGTGGACGTGAAGCGCGACCCGCGCGTGATCGAAGCCTACCTGGGCGTTGCCCACGAATAAGGAAGAAAGCACATGACGACAAATACTTCGCCGCTGCTTTCCGTGCAAGACCTGAAAGTGGCCTATGGCGGCATTCATGCCGTAAAAGGCATCAATCTCGAAATCAACAAGGGCGAACTGGTGGCGCTGATCGGCGCCAACGGCGCCGGCAAGACCACCACGCTTAAAACACTGGTCGGCATGGTCAAACCCGCTGCCGGCAGCATCAATTTTGACGGCAAGGATACTGCGCGCATGGCGCCGTATGACTTCGTCAGCCAGGGCCTGGTGCTGGTACCGGAAGGTCGCGGCATTTTTCCGCGCCTCACCGTCGAGGAAAACCTGCAGATGGGTGCGTACTACCGCAACGACAAGGCCGACATCGCGCACGATCTGGCTCGCGTGTATGACCTCTTTCCGCGCCTAAAGGAACGCATGAAGCAGCTCGCCGGCACGCTCTCGGGCGGCGAGCAGCAGATGGTGGCCATCGGGCGCGCACTGATGAGCCGCCCCAAGCTGCTGCTGCTGGATGAACCTTCGATGGGCCTGGCGCCGATCATCGTGCAGAAGATTTTCGAAATCATCCGCATGATTGCCGCGGAAGGCGTGACGATGCTGCTGATCGAGCAGAACGCCAAGCTGGCGCTGGAAACGGCCAATCGCGGCTACGTGATGGAATCGGGCCTGATCACGGTTGCCGACGATTCAAAAACGCTGCTGGCCAATCCGGCCATCCAGAGCGCGTATCTGGGCGAATAGGCTGCAGGATTGCGCAATAGCACAAAGGGCTGCCCAGGCAGCCCTTTGTTATTACCGCAGCGCCACGGCCGGTGCCGAAAAAATACCAAGCACCGTATCAGCCTATAGCCATCCAAGAAAAATGGCTGCAGTCATATACCCAAAGAAAAGCATCACGCAGGAACAATGATCAGCCCGGCGCGCTGCCCCGGCACCACGTCCGGGTTGGGGAAAATGATGCGCGCGCTGTCTTCCGTTACCACGACCGGGCCTTTGACATCTTCAGCCAGCAGCATGCCCTGCGGCAGTGGCGTGAAGTTGTCGGTCTTGCCATCGATCAGCAGGCGGAAAGCGTCACTGTGCTTGATGATTTCGCGCGACACGCGGAATACCGGGCAGCCAACCTGCGCGGCGTAGCCCTCTCCAGTCTGCTGGCATTCGGGCAACCCTTCGGACACCAGCGCCGCGAGATAGCTTTCCATCTTCGAGAGGTCGACGCCGGAATTCTGGCCGAAGGGCCGTGCACTGCCGAGCTCGACGGTAAACGCCGTCGCATCGCAATAGCGGCTGGAAAAGAAGGAAAAAGTCGTCGACGTGGTCGATTGCAGCAGAATGGCCTCGACACCGGCCAGATGCAGGCGGGCCATTTCCGGCACGGAAAACTGGCGACCCTGGCGCGGCAGCGGATAGATGGCGAATTTCTCGATCAGCGAGCCATGAATCGCCGTGTGCAGATCATAGTGATAACGCGGCTTGGCATCGGCCACCGAGCGGCCGAAAAAGCGCAGCAGGTGCATTTCCAGCATGGTGGCGCGCCGCCGCTCCGGGCCGTCGTCGTTATCGGTCGAACGGCAGAAAAGCCGGTTCATGTCTTCTTCGACAAAGCGGCTGCCCTGGCGCAAGGCGGCGACATTGCCCAGCACGAACAGGATGCGGTTGCGCACCTTCAGCTCCCCGGCAAGGATGCGCCCGATCAGGCGGTCGACCAGCTCGACCGGGGCGGTTTCGTTGCCATGCACGCCGCAGGACACCACCAGATCAAGCTGCCGGCTGCCGGCATCGGACGGCTCGAAGCGGATGATGCCCTCGTCCATCACCTGCACCTGTGTGCCGCCCGGCAGGGTGAACGGCAGCGCAATGGCGGTCTTGCCGGCAAGAGTCTGTGCGAGAAAACCGTGTTCGGTGAAAGGATGCATGGGTGAATTCTCCGGAGCAGCGATGAGCCAAACCTCAAGGAAGTTCAGAGCGTGTTTTAAAAGTAGCGAGCGCCTGTCAGCGTGGTGAGGCCGGAGCGCAAAAACCGGAGTGTACGTGCTTGTGCATGAGGATTTGAGGCTTTAGCTTCCACCGCCCGAGCCACGATCACGGGATGCGCAGCACGTTTAAAACACGCTCTCAGGCGTCGCTGCCGTCGCGCTGAAAAGGATAGATGCTACCGAGTTCCAGCAGCTGCGTCAGCTCGTCCAGTGCGGTACGCACTTCGATCAGCAGCGCCGGATCGGCCAGATCGGCCACGCCAAGGCGGTCGCGGTAATGCCGGCATACCCAGTGAGTAAGGCGCTCGTGCAGCGCATCGTTCATCCAGACCGCCGGATTGACTGCGGCCGCTTCGCGCTCGGTCAGCGCCACCCGCAGACGCAGGCAGGCAGGCCCGCCGCCGTTCTGCATGCTCTGCTTCAGGTCGAACACCAGCACTTCGTTGATCGGCCCGCCGCTGGCCTGCAGCTCTTCCAGAAACGCCCACACAGCGGGAGTCGAGCGGCACTCTTCCGGCACGATCAGGCGCTGTTTCCCCTGCCCCTTGTCGAGCAGCTGGCTGTTGAAAAGGTAGGAACGCACCGCATCCGCAACGCTGACCTCGCTTTCCGGCACTTCGATGATCTGCAGGCCGGCCTGCTTCTGCCGCAGCTCGGCATAGACAGCCGGCGCATCGAGAAAGGCCAGCTCGTGGCAGAAGAGCACATCGAGATTGCCTACCGCAATCACATCGTTGTGGAACACGCCCGCATCGATCACCGCCGGGTTCTGCTGGGCAAACACGGTGCGCTCTGCGGCCAGTCCATGCCGGCGGGCAATGGCCTGGCTTGCTTCCAGCGTCTGCCGCGCCGGATAGCGCTGCGGCGCATGCTGGCCACCCCAGAAGCGGGCGCCATAGACAAAAAACTCGGTTCCCGGCTCGCCGTAGGCGTGGCTGAGGCGGGTATGGTTCGCCGCTCCTTCATCACCCAGCGCGGCGTGCTGTGGCAACGCGGCGTGGATAGTGAAATGCGCATCGCTGGCAAAGATGGCGGCAAGGCTGCGCCGGGTTTGCGGTGCTTCGATGCTGCGGTGGAATTTGCTGGTGAGGTTGGCCACGCTGAAGTGCACGCGCCCGTCAGCGGTATCGGCCGAAGGGCTGACGGTCGCGGCATTGGCCGTCCACATGCTGGATGCCGAGCACAGGCCGGCAAACAAACCAGACTGGGTATTAGCCTGCAACCCAATAATTTCATTGTCAGTACCCGTATACCCCATATCACGCAACACCCACAGCGCGGGGCGCTCCTGCGGGGGCAGTACGCCCTGGCGGTAGCCCAGATCGGCCAGCGCCTTCATCTTGGCCAGCCCCTGCAGTGCTGCCGCACGCGGGTTGGCGATATGGGCGGCATTGCTGGTCGAAGCGACATTGCCAAAGGAATGTCCGCCGTAATGATGGGTCGGCCCGACCAGTCCGTCGAAATTGGCTTCAAATGCGTGATTCATGCTCATCCTCCGGCCTCGGTGCCAAGCTGCATGCCGGGCGGCAACTGTGCCGGCAAGGTCAGCTGCGCCGCTTCCAGCGAGGCGACCGGGTACGCACAATAATCGGCCGCATAATACGCGCTAGGGCGATGATTGCCCGAGGCGCCAATGCCGCCAAACGGTGCGGCACTCGAGGCACCGGTCAGCGGCTTGTTCCAGTTCACGATTCCGGCCCGGGAAGCCTTCCAGAATTCGTCATAGCGCGCGGCGGAATCGGACAGCAGGCCGGCCGCCAGCCCGAAGCGCGTGGCATTGGCGAGCTTGATGGCCTCCGGGAAGGAGCGGTAACGCTGCACCTGCAGCAAGGGGCCGAAATATTCTTCATCCGGCAGATTGGTGACATTGCTGACATCCAGAATGCCGGGACTGAGCAAAGCCGTGCCATTCACCTGTCGCTGCATGGGCAGCAAGGCCTGCGCGCCCATGCCCAGCAAGCGCTCCTGCGCATCAAGCAAGGCCTGTGCGGCAGCGAGTGAAACCACGCTGCCCATGAAAGGCTGCGGATCAGAGTCCCATGCACCGACGCGCAAGTTGCGGCTGGTTTCCACCAGCCGGGCCAGGAAGTCATCGCCCCATGCCCCGAAAGGCAGCAGCAGGCGGCGCGCGCAGGTGCAGCGCTGGCCGGCGGAAATGAAGGCCGACTGGATCACGTGATGCAAGGCCGCTGGAATGTCGTCGAGCGGCTCGACAACGAGCGGATTGTTGCCGCCCATTTCCAGCGCGAGGATTTTCTGCGGGCTGCCGGCAAACTGCCGGTGCAGCGCATAGCCGGTTGCAGCACTGCCGGTAAAATACAGGCCATCGATGTCTGGATGTCCTGCCAGCGCCACGCCGGTATCACGCGCGCCCTGCAGCAGGTTGAGCACGCCGCGCGGCAGCCCGGCTGCCTGCCAGATTTCGGCCATTTTCTGCGCCGTTGCCGGCGCCAGCTCGGAAGGCTTGAACACCACGGTATTGCCGGCCAGCAGCGCCGGAACGATGTGGCCATTGGGCAGGTGCCCCGGAAAATTGTATGGCCCGAACACGGCCACAACCCCATGCGGGCGATGCCGCAGCACGGCCTGCGCGTCACCCATGGCATTTTCGCGTTGTCCGGTGCGCTCCTCGAAAGCCCTGGCCGAGATATCGACCTTGTTGATCATGGTGGTGACTTCAGTCAGCGCCTCCCAGCGCGGCTTGCCGGTTTCCATCCCGATCAGCGCGGCCAGCTCGGCCTGACTGCCTTTCAGCAGCTCGGCGTAATTCTGCACCAGTGCCAGACGCTCGCCGTACTCCAGATCGCGCCAGCCGGCAAAGGCATGACGGGCGGCGGCCACCGCCGCATTCACCTCGGTGGCATTCGCGGCAGCCCCCTGCCACACGACTTCCTGCGTGACGGGATTGCGCGAGGCAAACAGCGAGGCGCTGCCCGGCAGCCAGTTTCCATCGATCAACAGCATGTATTACCCCTTCTTGCTTGCGTCAGGATTGTTCGGTACTGCGTGTCGTGTCTGCGGCGCCCTGGCTGCGGGCCGACAGCGGCACGGCACGCACTTGGTCGCCATTGGCAATACCAAGCCGCGCGAGGACAGTGTCGGTCAGCGGCAGGGAATCTTCCAGCGGGCGCGTCCAGGCCAGCGTGGCACGAAATTCGCCCAGCTTGCGATTGCTGACCATCCAGAGCGTGGCCTGCCGTGGCTCGGCAGCCACTGCCAGCGCATCGAAAACGGCGCTCTTGCGCACCGCGCGAATATCCCGGGTGGAACACTCCAGCGACGGCCCGCCATCAAAAATGTCGATATAGCCCTGGTAGCGGAAGCCTTCGCTTTCGAGCATGCTGCGCGCCGGCTTTGTCCCCGGATGCACTTCGCCAATCGACGCCTGCGCTTCTTCTGAGAGCAGGCAGGTGTAGATGGCGTATTTGGGCATCAGCTCGGCAATGAAGGATTTGCTGCCAACGTAAGAAAGGAAATCCGCCCTTGCAAAATCCATCTTGAAGAAATGTCGGCCCAGGCTTTCCCAGAAGGGGGAACGGCCGGCCTCATCCGACACACCGCGCATTTCGGCAATCACCCGATCCGAAAAACGTTCGGGGTACTCAGCCATGAAGAGGAAGCGGCATTTCGACAGCAGCGCACCATTGCTGTCGCGACGATAATCCGGGTGCAGAAACAGGGTGCAGAGTTCCGAAGCGCCGGTCAGGTCGGAGGTCAGGAACAGCGTCTGCAGGCGCTTGTAGATACCCAGCTCGCGCGAGGCGTGAACAGACAGGCCAACCCGGTAGTTGTACCAGGTGTCATGCATGCCGACTGCTGCTTCGATGGCGCAGATCCCGGCAAGCCGTTCATTTGTTTCATCTTCCAGCGCAAAGAGATAGCAGGCATCGCCCAGCTCCGGCTTACCACTGAAGCTGTCGCAGCTGGCCGCAATGCGGCGTGCCAGCCGCTCGGCATCGGGCTGCAGGGTGGTCACACCGATGCCGGCGGCTTCCGCCAGTTGCAGCAATCCGGGCAGATCATCTGCCTGCATGGGTCGAATGAGCATCGGGCATTCCGCACAGTGAGTCGCATTTCACTGTAGCAAAGCAAGCTCAGAGCACCTATCGGGATAAACCCCAGCCATGTTGCAATGCAACAAAGAACAGCCCCGGCACAAAGCCGGGGCTGTTGGCTGAAGATCAAGCAATACTCAGAAACCAGTCCACGTTCCCACGGTCAGGCGGAAGCTGTTGCTGGCCGAGGCCACCGAACCATCCTGATGCGGAGAGAGGTTGGAATCGTACATGTGATAGCGGCCCTGAACGAAGAACACGCTGTTTTTTGACAGGCTGTATTTCCAGTCGCCGGCAATCTGCTGTACACCACTGTCACGCGACCCCGGATTGGCGCCACCGCTCACATCGGCATCCATAACCTGCTGATAAGACAACACCAGGCTGTTTTTGCCGAAGGTGTAGCCACCACCGATCAGCCACTGGTCGGCCTCGGTGCTGACACTACCCTCGGTGAGATCATTGTGACGCCACATGCCACGAAGGTTGAAATCACCGAATTTATAGCGGGCTGCCACGTAATACATCTCGGTCTTGTTGCCATCACCCTTCACATTGATGTAGTTGCCGGTGTCATTACCGATGGCAACCTGGGTATAGGCCCGGTTATTCAGCACCTGATAACCGGCATTGAGGTCAAAGCCATTCCAGCCGCCATGCAGGAAGAGATCCCAGCCATCGGCATTGGCGCCATCGGCGGCATAGCTGCCCAGAACGTACTGCGCGCTGAAGTCAACACCACTGAAAGATGGCGATGCGTAACGGATCGACCCGCCCATCCCTTCACCCTTGGCACCGGTCCATACCAGCAATGTGCCGCTGTCGGCCGTCATGTTGCCGGCACCACTCATGCCGATTGGCCAGTCCATGAACAGGTAGTTGTCGGTGAACTGGTTACCGAAACGCAGATTTCCCCAACCACCTTCGTAACCGATCCACGCTTCGCGTTCGCCCCAGCCGTTGTAACGCCAGTCAGTCTGTACTTTCTGTGCCAGCCGCCAGGACAGAATGTCTCCGTTATCCAGCTTGTCCTTGCCATCGACATTGATCATCAGGGCAATTTCTTCATAGAGCTGGGTACCGGAATCAGCGCCTTCGGCGCGATTGGTGCCGATCATCAGATCCATTTCGGCCGAACCGCTGATGGTAATTTCAGCCATGGCCGGAACGGCAAATGCGGCAGCCAGTGCGGATGCCATCAGAATGCGCTTGAACATGCTTTTCTCCTTTGCTTGCGATCTCGCGAGGCTGCAGGGCTCTGCGCCCGGGCAGCATTGCAACCATCAGAACTGCTATCTATAGCGATAGACCCACTTTCCGCCTTGCGCCACGCTGAAGTCAACAAACGGTTTTTCCTGTTGCCCAAATGCCGCAAAAAAAAGGCCCGCAGTCAATGCGGGCCAAATCGTGTCTAGGATACTACGTTACTACCACCGGGGAACCAGATCAGAAACCGGTCCAGGTACCCACGGTCAGGCGGAAGCTGTTGTCTTTGGAGGCAACAGCACCATCCATGCGCGGCGCAACCGCGGAGTCATACTTGTGGTAGCGCCCCTGAACGAAGAAGATCGAATTCTTCGACAGGCTGTAATTCCACACACCGGCAAACTGCTGCAAGCCGCTGTCACGATCACCCGGACGGGCGCCGCCACTCACATCGGCGTCCATCACCTGCTGGTAAGACAGATTGATGCTGTTCTTGCCGAAGCTGTAACCACCACCAATGAGCCACTGATCATATTCAAGGCTGATGCCGTTAGCCTCGTGCTTGTTGCCCTTCCAGAGGCCGCGAACGTTGAAATCGCCGAAGTTGTAGCGGGCACCGACAAAATACAGCTGGGTTTCAGCAGTATTGTTGGTGATATTGAAGGCAACCTGCGGCTCGTTGCCTACGGCATTTGCCCCCAGAGCGCGATTGTTCAGCAACTGATAACCGGCATTCAGGTTGAAGCCGCCCCAGGAGCCATTCAGGCCCAGGTCCCAGCCATCGGCGTTGGAGCCATCGGCGTTGTAGCTGCCAAGAATATACTGTGCGGTAAGGTTCAAACCGCTCAGTGACGGCGACGAGTAACGGATGGAACCGCCCATGCCCTGCCCGGTCCAGACGGCCAGCGCACCAAAATCGGAAGTCAGATTGCCGGAACCGTTGATGCCGTACGGCCAGTCGAGCGTCAGATAGGTATCGGTGAACTGGTTACCGAACCGCAGGTTACCCCAGCTGCCTTCATAACCGATCCAGGCTTCGCGACGCCCCCAGGAATCGTACTTGTAATCCGTAGCCACTTTCTGCGCCAGGCGCCAGGACAGGGTGTCACCATTATCCAGCTTGTCCTTGCCATCCACGTTCAGCACGATGGCAATTTCTTCATAAATCTGGGTGCCGGAACCGGACCCTTCCGCACGGTTGGTGCCCACCATCAAATCCATTTCGGCCGAACCACTGATGGTCACCTCGGCCATCGCCGGCGCAGCAAAGGCAAGAGCCAGGGCTACTGCCAGAACGCTTTGCTTGATCATTGCTTACTCTCCTGTCAAAAAAAGGGGCATCCTGATCGACACCGGCCCTGCAGGCTGCGATGTCTTCAGATGACAGGGCCAATGTATTACCCGGCTTACAACAGGGGAATTGCATGCCATGCATAGCCGCCATGCGTGGCATGCATATGCCATCCGGAAATGCGCAAAGCCGCGCCGGCATTGGCTTCCAATGGGGGGCAACCACTCGTGCAAAGCTGGCAGGCAACAAAAAACCCACAGCAAAGTGTGGGTTTTTTGTTGCAGTTGGCAAAAGCGCTGCTTAGAACGACGTCCAGGTACCGACGGTCAGACGGAAGCTGTTGTCGGCCGACGAGGATGCACCATCGAAGTGCTTGCTGGCTGCCGAATCGTACATGTGATAGCGGCCCTGCACGAAGGCAATGCTGTTCTTCGACAGGCTGTAGTTCCACTGACCGGCGATCTGCTGCACGCCGCTGTTGACGCTGGAAGTCGAACCATTCTGGGTGCGATCGCCATCCATGATTTCCTGGTAGCTCAGGTTGAGCGAGTTCTTGCCCCAGGAATAACCGCCACCCACCAGCCACTGCGCGGCCTCATCCTTGCTGGCACCACCGTTGTACTTCACCGAGTTGTTCTTGTACATGGCACGAACATTCCACGGACCACTCACGTAGCGACCACCGACATACCACAGTTCGGTTTCGTTACCGCTCGCACGGACGTTGTTGGTGTCAACCGGGTTGTCCATGAAGGAATCAGAAGTAAATGCGCGGTTGTTCAACAACTGGTAACCGGCGTTCAGGTGCAAGCCGCCCCAGTTGCCATTCAGCGTTGCATCCCAGCCATCCGCCAGCGAGCCGTCATTGCCGTAGGAACCCAGAATGTACTGGGCAGTGAAGTTCACACCACTCATGGTCGGCGATGCGTAGCGGATGGAACCGCCCATGCCCTGATCCTTGGCACCGGTCCAGGTCGCGAACGAGCCGGTATCAGCCATCAGATTGCCCGAACCGTTCACGCCATACGGCCAGTCCATCATCAGATAGGTATCGGTGAACTGGTTACCGAAGCGCAGGTCACCCCAAGCGCCTTCGTAACCGATCCACGCTTCGCGCTGACCAAAGCTGTCGTACTTCCAGTCGGTGGCCACTTTCTGGGCCAGACGCCACTTCAGGGTATCACCGTTGTCGAGCTTGTCACGGCCATCGACATTGATGGTGATCGCGATTTCTTCATACAGCTGGGTGCCATTTTCACCGGAGCCACCCTTGGCACGATTGGTTCCCAGCATCAGGTCCATTTCAGCGGAACCGCTGATGGTCACTTCGGCCATGGCCGGTACAGCAAAGGCAGCGGCAACCGCGCTGGCAATCAGAATGCGTTTGAACATCTTTTGTGTACTCCTGTTACATCGAAAAGGTGATGCATTGGAGCACGCAGCCCGCAGGCGCCTCGACGGAAAAGTACCACGGCATGCGAAACGCCAGATGTTGCAAAAAATACGCACCCGGCCAGCAATAATGACGACGGAATTGCTGCCACAAGCATGATCGGAAGCAAGATCAGTGACACAAGCGTAATGCGCAGATTAAATATCCATATAAATCAATTATATAAAACAGGATAAGTCAGCACCCAAAGCGATTCATATCGCCCGCAAGTGGCAAGGGTAATTTTCACGACCGGTTATGTGACAAATTCACAGATAGGACCATAGAGCAAAAACAAAGGGTATTACCTCAAAACCCTTTCAAGGAAAGGGCTTCAGGGCAATACCCTCGTTATAAGCAGGGGCAGCCATGCTGCCCCGGCCTGTCAGCGGCGCTCGCTGTGCAGCTGGCTCTCGTCAGCATCGTCGAACTGCATCTCCTGCAGACGCACGAAGCGGGTCTTGTGCTTCAGGCGGTAACCCCACCAGATGGCCAGGAAGAGCGGAATGCCGATGTAGATCGCCAGAATACCCACCCAGTCGATCTGGTCAGCCATGAAGGCCTGGTAGTTCTGCCCCAGCATCACGAACAGGCACAGTGCAAACGCGAAAAGCGGGCCGTAGGGGAAGAACTTCGAGCGGTACGGCAGCTCATCCAGGCTGTGCCCCTGCGCGATGAAGCCGCGGCGGAAGCGGTAATGGCTGATAGCAATGCCCAGCCAGGCGATGAAGCCCGTCATGCCGGACATGTTCAGCAGCCACAGGTAAATCGTCTGATCCTTGCCCAGTGCAGTCAGGAAACACAGCATGCCGACCGCCGTCGTGGCATAGAGCGCGTTGCGCGGCACGCCATTGGCCGAGAGCTTCGCAAAGATTTTCGGCGCGAGGCCACTGCTGGCCAGCGTGTAGAGCATCCGCGTCGAGGCATACATGCCGGAATTGCCCGCCGACAGGATGGCGGTAAGAATCACCGCGTTCATCAGCGCGGCGGCAAATGCCAGTCCTGCGTGCTCGAACACCAGCGTGAAGGGGCTGACGCCGATGTCCTCGATGCCGTTCTTCAGCAGCTTCGGGTCGGTGTACGGAATCAGCAGGCCAATCAGGAAAATCGCGATGACATAGAAAAGCAGAATCCGCCAGAACACCTGCTTGATCGCGCGAGGGATGGTCTTGTGCGGGTTTTCCGATTCGCCGGCGGCAACACCGATCAGCTCGGTGCCCTGGAAGGAGAAACCGGCCACCATCATTACGCCGATCATCGCCTGCAGGCCACCGACAAAGGGCGCCTCGCCGGTAGTGAGGTTATGCCAGCCAGCCCCCTCGCCGCCTTTCAGGATGCCGAAGATCATCGCCAGACCGGTAGCGATGAACACCAGCACGGTCACCACCTTGATCAGCGAACACCAGTATTCAGCCTCGCCGAAGCCCTTCACCGAGATGAAATTCAGCGCGAACATGACGGCGAGAAACGCCGCACTCCAGTAGATGCCCGGCACATCGGGCAGCCAGTAGGCCATGATGAGCTGCGCGGCCACCAGCTCCACCGCGATGGTCACTGCCCAGTTGTACCAGTAGTTCCAGCCCAGCGCGAAGCCGAAGGCCGGGTCGACGAATTTGGCGCCGTAGGTAGCAAACGAGCCGGATACCGGCATGTAGGCCGCCAGCTCGCCCAGGCTCGTCATCAGGAAATACACCATCAGCCCGATGATCATGTAGCCGAAAATCGCGCCGCCGGGACCGGCGTTCGCCACCGTGGCGCCAGAAGCGACAAATAGCCCCGTGCCGATCGAGCCGCCAATCGCAATCATCGTGAGGTGACGCGCCTTGAGGCTGCGCCGCAGGTGCGGCTGTTCCGCCGTCTCGCTGGTATTGGACATCATTCCTTCCCCGGGGCGGAAGCTGCAGGCAGGCCGCAATTCCGCCAGTTTTTATAAAGACTGCAATAGTGCCCGAGTATGGACGTTTGCGCCTTGCGGGATTTCCGCAAGGCGGCGGCAATGGAGTACGTAGAAACTCAGCCGGCGCGTACGTAATCGGCAAAGGTGTAGCGCGTGCCATCCGGCGCCGTCTGCACATCGCTGCGGCTGAGCAGCGGCCAATCGCTGCGCTCGAACGCCGGGAACAGCGTATCGCCCGCCGGTTCGGCGTCGACCTCGGTGAGATAGAGCAGATCGGCCTGCGGCAGAGCCAGCGCGTAGATTTCGCCGCCGCCGATCACGAAGGCCAGCTCCGATCTAGCGCAGGCCTGCAGGGCCTCCGCCAGCGAAGCAAACACTTCGGCCCCCTCGGCCTGCCAGGCCGGATTGCGGGTGATGACAAGATGCCGCCGTCCCGGCAAACGCCCGGGCAGGGATTCGAAGGTCTTGCGCCCCATGATCATCGGCGAACCCATGGTCAGCGCCTTGAAGCGCTGCAGATCCCCCGGCAGGCGAAAAGGCAAACGGTTTTCGATGCCAATGACGCGATTACGGGCAACGGCAGCGATCAGGGCGAGTTTCATCGGGGCTCCGGATTAATTGGAAAGACACGCAGCCGGCAGTTTACCTGCTGCCAGCCGCCGGTGGCAGACCCACCTGCCGGTACCAATTGTCGGGCAGGACTTAAAAACATCAAAAAATGAGGGGGATAGCGCCAAACTTGGCTTGAACAGACGCCTCCCTCGGCATACCATACTCCGCATGGGTATATCCGCCACCACCTCTTCCAGCAGTGCGACGCTCACCATCCCGGTTACGGGGATGAGCTGTGCCGCCTGCGCGACGCGCCTGGAGAAGGTACTCAACCGCCTGGAAGGCATCAGCGCCGAAGTCAGCTTTGCCAGTGAATCAGCCAAACTCCACCTCGCCAGCCCCGACCGGCTGGGTGCGGCACTGGCTGCAGTCGGAAAGGCTGGCTTTTCTGTTCCGATGACGACGCTGGAATTGCAGGTCGAGGGTATCACCTGCGCGGCCTGCGTCGCGCGCATCGAAAAAGTGCTGCACCGCCAGCCCGGCGTCACCGCGGTGGTGAATATTGCGACCAATGTCGCCACCCTTACCTTCCCCGCCGGTGCATTCGACGAGCACGCCGCAATTCAGAGCATTCAAAAGGCAGGGTATACAGCCACAACCATCCAAAACAAAAGCCTTCAAGACAATACCAGCAAAGGTAAACAGGAATGGCTGCTACTGGCGCTGGCGATTGCCTGCTCGCTGCCACTGCTGCTGGAAATGGCGGCAATGTTCAGCGGCCAGCCGCATTTCCTGCCGCGCGGGCTGCAGCTGGCGCTGGCCAGCATCGTGCAGTTCGTCGCCGGCTGGCGTTTCTACCGTGGCGCCTGGCACGCACTGAAAAGCGGTGGTGCAAACATGGACGTGCTGGTCGCGCTCGGCACCAGCGTGGCCTGGGGCCTGAGTGCGGTCGTCACGCTGGCCGGTCGCCACGATCTTCCGGTGTATTTCGAGGCCAGCGCAGCGGTGATCACGCTGGTGCTGCTGGGCAAGCTGCTGGAGACCCGCGCCAAGCGCAAGACCGCTGGGGCCATGGGTGAGCTGCTCGCCTTGCAGCCGCGTACCGCACGCCGCGAAGAAAACGGTAGCGTCAGTGAAATCAGCATCAATCTGCTGCGTGCGGGCGACACCATCATCGTGCGCCACGGCGAGCAGGTTGCGGTCGATGGTACCGTCATTGATGGCAATGCCGCTCTCGACGAAGCGCTGCTGACCGGCGAAGCACTGCCGGTGAGCAAAAGCGCTGGCAACCGCGTCTTTGCCGGCACGCGCAATGTCGAAGGCATGCTGCGCGTGCGCGCGGAAGGCATCGGCAGCAGCACGCAGCTCGCCGAAATGCTGCGGCTGGTGCAAAGCGCACAGAATTCCAAAGCCCCGATCCAGGCGCTGGCCGACCGCATTTCTGCGGTGTTTGTGCCGGTAGTACTCGGCATCGCGCTCGTTACCCTGCTTGCTACCGGCCTGCTGACCGGGCAGTGGCTTGCCGCCACGCTCAACGCAGTGTCTGTTCTCGTGATCGCCTGCCCCTGCGCACTGGGGCTCGCCACGCCGACCGCCGTGATGGTCGGCATGGGCGCCGGCGCGCGCCACGGCCTGCTGTTCCGCAACGCCACCGCGCTGGAGCACGCCGCTCGGCTCGACACGCTGGTGCTGGACAAGACCGGCACGCTGACCACCGGCCAGCCGCGGCTGGAAGCGCTGCAGCCGCTGGGAACTCTGGGCACCGATGAGCTCCTGCAATGGGCCGCCAGCGCCGAGGCTGGCTCCGAGCACCCGCTCGCGCACGCCCTGCTGGCCGCGTTGCAGGAACGCGGCCTGCCGCTATTGCCTGCGGAAAACCTGCAGGCCAGCCCCGGTCACGGCATCGAGGCCGTGATCGCCGGCAAGCGCATCCGTATCGGCCGCACGGGCAGGCTGGGCGAGCTGCCGGCGGAAGCACAGACCTGGGCCGACATGGCGGCAAGCCGTGGCTGTACAGTCATCGGCATGCAGGTCGATGCGGTGGCTGCCGCACTCTTTGCGCTGCGCGACACGCCGCGCGCCAGCAGCACAGCAGCCATTGCCGCACTCGATTCGCAAGGCATTCATGTGGTGATGCTAACCGGCGACGCCCCCGCCACCGCCCTTGCGCTCGCCAGCGAGCTGGGCATATCAGAGGTGCGCGCCGGCGTGCTACCGGCCGGCAAGGCCGACGTCATCCGGGGCCTGCAGCAACAAGGTCGCAAGGTCGGCATGGTCGGCGATGGCGTGAACGACGCGCCGGCGCTGGCCGCCGCCGATGTCAGCTTTGCCATGCGCAGCGGCGCCGATGCCGCACTGGAAACCGCCGACGTGACGCTGATGCACAATGACCCGGCACACCTGATCGACGCACTGTCGCTTTCGAAGGCGACGCTCGCCAAAATCCGCCAGAACCTGTTTTTCGCCTTTTTCTACAATGTGCTCGGCATCCCGCTCGCCGCACTGGGCTACCTCAGCCCCGTGCTCGCCGGCGCTGCGATGGCGCTGAGCTCGGTTTCGGTTGTCAGCAATGCACTGCTATTGCGCCGCTGGCAACCAGCCTCATCCCCTTCGCCATCCACCAAGGAGAAAGAAGATGGACACCCTGAACCTCAAGATTGAGGGAATGAGCTGTGGCGGCTGTACCGCATCGGTCAGCCGCGCTGTGAGTGCACTGACAGGCGTCACCGGGGTCGATGTGACCCTGCAGCCCGGCGGTGCAAGTGTTTCATACGACCCGGCCGTCGTTTCGGCCGACACCATCATCAACACCATCGAGGAAGCTGGCTATGACGTCATCCGCTAAAACCAACCGCGCCAACAAGGACGCCCTGATCAAGCGCATCAACCGCATCAACGGCCAGGTCTCTGCCGTCGGCCGCATGATCGACGAAGACCGTTATTCGATCGACATCCTGCATCAGGTTACTGCCGCCCGCAACGCACTGGATGCCCTGTCGCTGCAACTGCTGGAAGAGCACGCCCGCCTGTCGGTCGAAGCCGCCATCGGCAGCAAGAAGAGCGATGCCGCAGTTGAAGAAGTGCTGAAGGTCGTGCGCCAACTGGTGAAGTAATGCTGCCCCGCCAGCCCAACAAAAAACCGCCATTCTGAACGGCGGTTTTTTGTTGCTGCAGTGTGCATACTGGCTGCGCTGCTTACACGAAAGCTCCAGCCATATCCAGACGACGTGGCCTGACTAACTGGCCTGCCAGCGCGGCAATCGCACTGTCACGGAAGTAGTGTTCTGTGCGTCATCCACGCTGAACGCAATGTGTCCGTTCTGGGCCTCGGTCAGCAGTTTGGCTGAATACGTGCCAAGACCGGTACCAGAAGGTTTGCCATGGGAAACAAACTTGTCGAAAAATCGGTTGCGAATTTCCAGAGGCACTGCACCGGGATTCGTAATTGCGACCTGCAGTGATTCTTCCTCACTCAGCATGATCACGATACGTCCTTTGTCCGGAGCAGCTTCGCAGGCATTCTTGACCAGATTCTGGAAGATGGAATAACAGAGCAGACGATCGCCAGACGCGGCGGGCAGCCTTTCATTCAAAGGTACATCGGTGTCAAACACAATGCTCAGGCGCTTGCCCTCGTATGTTGCCCGAGCGAGCTCGACTACGCTGCCGAGCACCTCCTGCAGATCCACTGCACAGGGATTCAAGACAAATGAGTCGTGCTCGATCTTGAATATTTCGGAGCTGAGATTGACCATGTCAATCACCTGCATGGCCGTGTTTTCCACCAGCTTGAGTTGCGCGATCTGCCTGGCATTGAATGCCCCGTCTTTCTGCAAGCCATGCAGCAGCCCAATGATGCCCGCCAGTGGCCCCTTGATGTCATGCCGGGTCATATGCTCCACATCTTCCTTGATCCGCTCCATCTCCAGCATCAGGTCAAAATCGGCCTGAAGTTGCTTGTGCAGCTCGACATAGCGCAGGAAGTTGCGGACCCGCAAGGTGAGCTGCTCTGGCTCAATCGGCTTGGTCACATAATCAACTGCCCCTAGCGTCATGCCTTTCTGGCGCGATTCGGGCTGATCCATTGCGGTGACAAAGATGATCGGGGTCATTTCCGAATTTGGATGTTCACGCATGCGGCGAGCGACTTCGAAACCATCCATCTCCGGCATCATGACATCAAGCAGAACCAGATCCGGAGGTGTATCGGAGTGGCAGATTTCCAGCGCCTTCAGTCCGGTCTGGGCAACCCGGACGCGATAATCGGCCTTGAAAAGCCGGGCCAGTAGTTGCAGGTTATCCGGCAAATCGTCAACGATCAGGATGACTGGCTTGTCAGCCTTGCGCCCACCCAGCATCGCAACAGCGGCAGCAGATGTCTCAAAGGTGCCTTTGTCGCTTGCCTTGACGACCGGAAACACGGACTCGGGTGTACGCTTGCGGGCTTTCCAGTCAAGTGCTTTCTCGATGCTGCCCGAGAGCCTCTCCGGCGTGTACGGCTTGACAAGCAAATCACTCACCCCGGCCATGATCGCTTCGCGCACCCGACCGCGCTCGGCCTCGGCGGTAATCATGATGAAGGGCATGTTCCAGTAGCGTTCGCTCGTTCGCAAGAGTTTGAGCAACTCCAGGCCGTTCATGACGGGCATATTCCAGTCGGACAGCACCATGTCAACCTGCTGGTTCTCTATGATGCGCAGGGCTTCGCCGCCGTTTGCGGCAAACACCACCTTGCCCAGGCCCAGCATGCGCAACTGGGTCGCGGTCACCTTGCGCATCGGCTCGAAGTCATCAACAACCAGAATGACCATTTCCCGGTCAAGTATCATGTTTCACCCCCAGCCCCCAGGATTCCGCTTTCTGGGCGATGTCGGCTTCGGAATCTTCATGGCACCTTGCAATCTTCTTGAACTGTTCCTGAATGCCCAGAAAAGCATCAACAATATCGGGATCGAAATGACTGCCACGCCCGGCGCTGATGATGGCCACGGCCTGTTCGTGCGGCATCGGCGGTTTGTAAACGCGGCGGCTGATCAGGGCATCGTAGACATCGGCCAGCGCCATCAGGCGAGCACTGAGCGGAATTGCCTCACCAGTCAGC
Organism: Chitinilyticum aquatile DSM 21506; assembly: GCF_000430805.1. Lineage (GTDB taxonomy): Bacteria > Pseudomonadota > Gammaproteobacteria > Burkholderiales > Chitinibacteraceae > Chitinilyticum > Chitinilyticum aquatile. The sequence goes on from NZ_AUMS01000001.1 coordinate 579,701, forward strand.
CCCTCCGGGTAACCGCTGCCATCCCATTTTTCCTGGTGATAGAGCGCGACTTCCTTGGCCACGGTAAAAAAAGGAATCTGGAGGCCGATCTGTTGCTCGGCTCGTAGCAAAGCTTCATAGCCAATCGTCGTGTGCGTTTTCATTACTTCGAACTCTGCAGCGCTCAACTTTCCCGGTTTGAGCAGGATGCGGTCAGGAATGCCGATTTTGCCGATGTCATGCAAAGGCACCGATTTGTAGAGCCGCATGATCGCCATTTCATCCAGCCCATCGGCAAAACGCGGATGCGAACGCAAGGCCTCGGCCAGTGCTTTCACATATTCCTGGGTACGGACAATATGGTTGCCGGTTTCCAAGTCACGTGCCTCGGCCAGCGAAGCCATCGTCACAATGATGCCTTCCTGGATCTTCAGCACATCCTCGGTACGCCGGGCAACTTCTTGTTCCAGGCCGGCATTCTGCTCGCGCAGTGCATCTACGGCCTGCTTGAGCGCCAGCTGGGTGGCGATTCGCGCCAGCAGCACAGGAGCGCTGAAAGGTTTGTGCAGATAATCCACGGCACCGGCAGCAAAACCGGTCGTTTCCGCCTCTTCATCATGTTGCCCGGTCAGAAACAGCACCGGAATGTCACGTGTTTCGCGTTTTGCCTTCAGTGCGCGACAGACCGCATAACCATCCATTCCGGGCATCACCACATCGAGCAGGATCAGCGCCGGGGGCGGCTCGGCGACGGCGATCTGCAAGGCCCGCTCGCCCGTACTGGCCACCTTGATGCGGTAGCGGTCTTTCAGCAGGGCATGCAGATGGGCGAGTCCGTCGGGGCTGTCATCCACCAGCAACAGCAGGGGCTTGTCCGGGTACTCAGTCCTGTTCATCGAGATCATCTCCGGAAAAATCGGCCATACCGCTGCGCAATGCCCGCAATGCGCGGACAAAGTCGAAACTGCGGATTGCGGCACTGATTTCAGGATAGGCCGCCGGCAAGGCCGCATCCAGCAAGGGGGCAATCTCATCGAACAGATCGCAGGCATCGGCGTCATCGGCTGCCAGCAAGGCCTCGAGTTCGGCAGAGAGCAAACGGATCCGGTCCGGGTCGACCGTCCTGGCCGGTGCCGTCGTTTCGACAGGCAGCGCGGCCTGCAAGGCTGGCAGCACCTGTGCGAGTTCATCGGCCAGCTCCGCGAGCTGGGGCGATACATCAATGCTCTCCACATCCCCCCCAAGCATTCGCTCCAGTTCGGCTGCTGCAGCCTGGATGCGACCGGCCCCGATTGTCCCGGCACTCCCTTTCAGGGTGTGCGCCATGCGGCATGCCGTTTCCCGCTCGCCGGCCGCCAATGCCGCTTGCAGCTCGTTCATGATCGATGTTTGACCAGCGAGGAACATTCTCAGCAAACGGGTATAAATGGCCGCATCGCCGAGAACGCGGCGCAGGCCGGCTTGCTGATCAAGCCCGTCGATGGGCGCAAGCGGCTGTGCGACCGGCGTGCCGTTGCCGTCGGCCACACTTCCACCGGCCGGGGCCACGAGCCACTTTGCCAGCATCGCATGCAGTGCTTCTGGCTCGAAGGGTTTGGCCAGGTGATCGTTCATGCCGGCAGCAAGACAGCGCTCGCGATCCTGACTCATGGCATTCGCCGTCATGGCGATAATGGGCAATTGCGCACTGGCGGCTTCGCTGCGTATCATCCGCGTCGCCGCCAGCCCATCCATGACCGGCATCTGCATATCCATCAGAATCAGGTCATACCGTCGGCTACGGACCAGCTCGACAGCAAGGGCTCCATTGCCCGCCACCTCGACCTGAACACCGGCGGCGCGCAACAGTTCGCTCGCCACCTGCTGATTCAGCTCGTTATCCTCGACAAGCAAGACACGCCGCCCGGCCAAAGCAGCACCGAAGGCCGGCATGTCTGGCTCTTTCGGTTCGACCGGCGCCGCTTCCACCACGCAGCCACCCAGCCTGGCTGTGAACCAGAAGGTACTGCCACGGCCCGGTGAACTCTCGACGCCCACTTCGCCCCCCATCAGTCCGGCCAGCATCTTGGCAATCGCCAGGCCAAGGCCGGTACCGCCGTGCTTGCGGGTGATCGATGCATCGGCCTGCGCGAATGATTCGAACAGGCGCGCGCATTGCGCCTCGGTCAGCCCGATGCCGGTATCGATGACGGCAAAGTGCAGCATGATTTCGTCGCCTCGCCTCTCCAGCAGGCGGATGAGCACCCTGATTTCGCCCTTCTCGGTAAATTTCACTGCATTGCTGACGTAGTTCAGCAAAATCTGGCTCAGCCGGACCGGGTCACCCAGCAAACGGAGCGGAACTGCCTCGTCGACATCAAACGATAGCATCAGCCCTTTGGCGGCGGCCCGTTCGCCCTGTTGCGAGGCCACCAGCTCCAGCACGCTGGTCAGCGAAAATGGCAGGTGCTCGATATCCAGCTTGCCTGCCTCGATTTTTGAAAAATCAAGAATGTCATTGATGATGCCCAGCAGATGCCGGGCCGACAGCTGGATCTTGTCCATGTAATCACGCTGCTGCGGTGTCAGCTCGGTGGCCTGTGCCAGATGGGACATGCCGATGATGGCATTCATCGGCGTGCGGATTTCGTGGCTCATATTGGCAAGGAAATCGCTTTTGGCGCGGGTTGCATCCTCGGCGACCTGCTTGGCTGCCGCCAGCTCGTTGGTGCGGGCATCGACCAGATCCTGCAGATGATCCTGGTATTCCAGTACCGCGTTGCGCGCCTCTTCCGCATCTTCGGCCAGACTGATCGCGGCCAGGCGTTCGCGCTGCACGGCGGCAGTCTGCTCGCGCAGGTAGAGCTCGGCCTGCTGGCTGCGCCACTGTTCCAGTGCGAACGACGCAATCAGCCGGGCAAAGCGCACGAGAAATCCGAGCACGAACTGCAGTCGCGGCTCATCAAGCAGGGGCAGATTTTCAGCCAGCAGCAACTCCGGTCCTGCCGCACTGTCGGCATCCTCCGCATGACGCAGCCGGAACGGCCCCAGATGCAGCGTGGCGATCACTTCCCCCGCCAGATCAATGGGCGCACTGCAGGAAACCACGCCATGCTGTCCGCGCCGCAAAGTATAGGACTGGTCGTCCAGCAAGCCGGCCTCGCTGCCGGCGGCGTGCTGTTCTTCGTCCATGAACGTGACCGCTCTCTGCAACTCGGCAAACCAGCCGGTCGCAGCCAGCTCGCGCCCCGTGCGATCCAGCAAGGCCGCACTGATGCCGACTGCCTCGCAGAATGCGGTAAAGAGACGCTGAACGGCCGGCTCGGCAAGCAGGGCCTCGAATGCGGTACCAGACACACGGGCCGGCTGCGGCACTTTGCCCTGCAGTTCCGGTTCATCGGCCGAGGCATCCACTTCGTACGGCGAGGAATAGGGCTCTGCCCGGTTCAGTTCACTTGCCAGCTGATTGACCTGGCGCTTCAGCTCGACAATGCGGTTTTCGCGTCCGAGTGCCAGCCGGTTGAAGCGCTCGATATGATCGATGGTCTTGCGATCCGAAACGTCGACGAAGGTGCCGATGATGCCGCCGGGCGAGCCATCCGCCTTGCGAAAACCCGAGGCGTAATACAGCGTGTCATGCAGAACGCCATCGACAAACGGCATCCTGGCTTCGCGCTGCATTGCCTCACCACTGGCAATCAGCGCAAGCGACTCCTGCTGGTAGACGAGACGGTCGGCCGGCGGCAAATGCTCCAGATCGAGCACCGTCTTGCCAATCAGTTCGGTACGTCGTACTCCGAATGTTTCTTCATAGGCACGATTGAAGCCGAGAAAACGTGCATCCGCGCCCTTGTAGAACACCGGGTAGGGAATGGCATCGATCAGCGCCTGCAGGAAGGCCGTATGATCCCGCTCGGCCTGCTCGGCAGCCTTGCGTTGCGTTATATCGCGCACGGCTGCGCAGACATAAAACCCCTGGCCATTGCGCCCGGGCAGGCGTGACAGGCTGACATCAACCGGGAACTCGGTACCATCCTTGCGAGCACCCATAAGATCAGGGGTATATTTCCCCATCGCTTTTCCGTGAATGGCTTCAGAAGCATACCCATCACGGTAGTTGACATGACGCTCTCTGGCTGCCGCGGGAACCAGTTGCTCGATCGCCGCGCCCAGCAGTTCCCCCTCGGCATAGCCGAACATGCTCGCCAGCTGTGCATTCCCCAGCACGATACGTCCGCTGCCATCGACCACCAGCATGCCGTCAGGCGCGGATTCGATGATGCTGCGAAACCAGGCTTCGGTTTCCTGCAAGGCGGCATTCAGATCACTGAGCTTGTCCTGGCGGGCCTGCAATTCGGCTTGCGACAGCACCAGCGCTTCAGCCTGCTCGCGAGTGCGGTCCAGCAGCTGCATGGTATATTCGGCACGCAGCAACAGCCCCAGCCTTGGCACGATCAGCAGGGCCAGCGCTTCCAGCAGCTGGTTCTGCCATTCATCCAGTTCACCGAATGCGGCAAGCTCCAGTACCGCTCCCCGGCCATCGGCCAATCGCATTGGTAACTGCAGCAGGACCAGGGCATCATGCTCACCAATTCCCGAACGTACAGGCAGATAAGCTGGCGGCACGTCGTGAATCAGATTGGTACGCCCATCTGCCAGCACCTGGCTGAGCAGGCCACCGGCAGGAACCCAGGCACTCCCGGTATCGGCATCCAGCCCGTAAGCGGCAATGCGGCGCAAGCCCGCCCCGTTTTCATCCTCAAGGAAAAAGCCACCGACCACAAAACGCAGCAAGGGCTGAGTCTGCACCAGTACCGCTTGCGTGAAACTGCCAACCGTATTTTCCGTCTGCAGCGTCGCAGCCAGATCAATGAGATTTTGCCGTACCCAGCGCTGGTGTTCGATTTCGACACTTTTCTGCCGGTACGCTTCCAGCGCGCGAGCCAGTTCGCCCACTTCATTGCGTTCTTCCTGACCGGTAAAACTGACTGCAAGATCACCGGAATGCAGGCGCTCGGCCTGGCCAACCAGTGCCAGCAGCGGCTTGACCACCCGGCGCCGGTAGTAGAGCAGCAGGATGCCCAGAATGACGGCCACATCCACCAGCAAGGCGGTCATGGCGATATTCCCGGCCACAGTGGCGCGATGTTGCTGCGTTTTCACATCGCGATCCAGCTGCAGGCGAATCTTGTTCATCGCGTCGCGTAACGGGCCGTCAATCGCCATCCTGGCCTGCAGGTAGTCGGGCCCGTACACGATGCGCAGGGCTTCGCTGCGATCTCCTCGCGCCACGGCATCGATAGCGCGGTTTTCCAGCAGAACCAGCGCCGATGAGGTCAGTCCGGCTTCATCCAGCAAACCGCTGATTTCCAGCGACAAACCAAGCTCGTGCAGCCGTGCAAGTGCGTGATCCCGCGAACGATTGACATCGAGTTCATGCCGGAATGCGTTCAGGTAGGTGGCCTCACCGGTGGCCGCATACGCCCGCACATTGCTGGTCAGTGCATTGCTGCCCTGGGCAAGCTGGATGATGGCCTCCTGGGCTGCCAGTGCCCGCGCACTACCGCTCCGTGCCAGTTCACCCTGCTCGCGCGCATACAGATACGCGCCAATGCTGATGCTGGCAAACAGCAGCTCAAGCACGATGATCAGGACATTGGCGTAGCGGATACGCATCGATTTTCTCGCAAGCCCGCAAGCGGGCGATCAATGACTAGAAGATAACGGTGAGCGGGATGCCCAAAAACCGGGTTCTATTACCTGCTTCAGACAGCGGGCGAAGCCCGGCGCTAATGCATGCTGCTGACAGGCCGTTTTCCAGCAGCCTGATACAACGCTTCCTGCGGGCATGCCGGCCTGCATCGCTAGCCAGGCTTAACCTTGACACTCCCGCACAGTGTTCCGCATTGCGCGAAAACGGCTCACTCACGCACTTCCGCCTCGGTACCAGCCAGGTCTTCGGCTGGCGGCGCAGCCCGGGGGCCATGCACGAGAACACAGTTGCGTCCGGCCTGTTTGGCCTGGTATAGCGCCTCGTCGGCACGGTTCAGTGCGGCTTCGACGTTTTTTTCCGCCGCTGCAACTTCAGTCACGCCAATGCTGACGGTAAAGCGGATTTCATCACCGTCATAGTAGACCACCAGTGCCTCGATATCGGCGCGGATGCGCTCGGCCACCTGCATGGCGCCAGCCAGCGGCGTCTGCGGCAACACCACGATGAATTCTTCTCCGCCAAAACGGGCCGGCAGATCGCACTCGCGCAGCGCCGCCCGCAGGACTTCGGCAGTACGGATCAGTACCTGGTCGCCGCCGTCATGACCCCAGCGATCATTGATGGACTTGAAGTGGTCAAGATCAAGCGCAAGCACCGTCAGCGGCTGCACATAGCGGCGTGATTGCCCGCAGATATTCTTCACCCATTCGGAAAAATGCCGCCGGTTGGCAAGCCCGGTCAGCGGGTCGTGCCTGGACTCGTGCGCCAATTGCTCACGCTGCTCCTGGTTGCGCTGCATGATGTTGACCAATTGCCACTGCAGGGCCGCAAGCAGCAGGAAAATGGCTGCACTGATTGCAATCTGCCAGTACCACCCTCGCAGAAACTCATGCTTGCCCAGGCCGACCTCCAGGATCCACTGTCCGTTCAGTGCCGGGGTAAGCACCACCAGTCGCTCGATGCCATCCACCGGAGAAACATGGTATTTGAGTTCACTGTTCGATCCGGTCGGATCATATGCCTGGACTGGCAAGGCCACGCCAAGGGGAGCGGCCTTGCCGCCCAGCTTCAGATCGGAACGGTACAGCAGTTTCCGGCTCGCTGTGTCATAGAGCGACACCAGCCCATCATCGCCCAGGTCAAAGCCCCGCGCCTCCGCTTGGCGCCATACCGCATGCAAACTGCGGTTGCTGAGGATGCCTATCGCCACGCCAAGCCATTCGCCCCGCTCGCTGCGAATGCTGCGGGCAATCACGAGCCCACCGCCCTCAAGCTGCCTGCCAGAGCGGAAAACAAACGCAATGTCCTCATCCTTTCCCTGCTCGAGCATCGCCCTGAAGCGCGGCAGAGTCTGCAGGGAGCCCGCCCTGAACGCTTCAACCCCCAGCAATTGTTCGAGGGATACATTGCTGGCCGTACCAACAATGGTCCCGGAAATGTTTGCTACGACCACCGCATCCAGCCAGTCACTCTGCACGGCCTGCTCAAGCCGCTGTTCGCCGGCACTGTTGACCAGCATGGCCTCACCTGCTTCGTATGCACGATTACTGATGAGCTGACTGGCATAGTCGATCGTCTGAACCTGGAGCGCTGCCGTATTGAGCAAGGTCTGCCCGACATTCGCTTCAATGCGCCGGTGAGGTTAACCGCGAATTTCGGATACCAAGCGTAGCCAGATAAACTGGCATACGGAGGTATCGATGTACAAAATCCCGAAGCAGAGCTTCACCACCGAGTTCAAGCAAGAGGCGGTCCGCCTGGTCGAAGCCGAAGGCAAATCCCCCGCCCAGGTCGCCCGCGACCTGGGCATTTCCGAGCAGACACTCAGCAACTGGCGCAAAGCCAGCAAGGCGGGAAAACTGGCCGCCGGAACTGGCAAGGCCATCACGCCCGAGCAGATGGAGTTATCCCAGCTGCGCGCGGAGAACGCCCGACTGAAGATGGAGCTCGAAATCCTGGAAAA
>NZ_KE387259.1:0-444734 GCF_000430805.1 Chitinilyticum aquatile DSM 21506
TCATCCAGAGCCAGATGCAGCAGCTTGCGGAGTTCGACGACGACGCACTCTTGGGCGGGTGTCAGTGTGGTTTGCAGATGATGCGCGGTGTGTGATTCATCGTGCACCGAGCTGCGCCGGCGTCATTGGCAATGGTGGGCTTGCTGACACCATAGCGGCGTGCAAGTTCGGCATCGGTGATGGCGGCCGGCGCGGCCTGGATTTCGGCACGAACAGCCGGAGTGGTACGGGCGCGCCCGTGCAGACGGAGATTCATTGGCCTGACCTGGAAATCGACGTGCTGAGCGCCCCCAAAACCGAACGTGCCAGATAGAGTCGCCAACTGCGGAAAGGCAAATTATGATCCGAGACCAGACATGCTCTTTCCAGGGTTTACCTGTCTGGCTCTATGACCAGCATTTGCCACAGCAGGCACTACACCTCCTTCAAGCGATAAAGCAGTGGCAGCAGCAAAGGCCTGAGTTATTCAAAAAGCGTGTAATCAATCGAGCAGGACTGGACAGGCGGCAAACCATGTCATGTCCTTGTCCAGCCGAATCAGCAGAGAGCACGCTGTCGCAGCGCATGATTGTAGGATCTCGAGTTGGTGGTGCGGTACTTTGGCGAGGCTGACTTGCTCATGCAGACAACGGATTGGACGGCGATGTGGCCAGATCAGGCAGGATGCATGCCGATTTGTGCAACAAAGCCCCCCGAACGCACTGGTTTTTACATTTCCGATTTTTGCGATAATGCTCGGCTGACCGCTCCCCGAATCCATCATGCAAACCATCCCGCTTTCCAGCATCCGCCGCAGCCAGCCCGCAGCCAGCCTGCAGCTCAGCGCCCTGCCACCGCTGGCGCTCTACATCCATTTCCCGTGGTGCGTGAAGAAATGCCCGTATTGCGATTTCAACTCGCACGCCCAGAAAGACGGCCTGCCCGAGGCCGAGTACATTGCCGCGCTGCTACGAGATCTGGAATCCTGCCTGCCGCAGATCTGGGGACGACCAGTGGTATCGATTTTCATGGGTGGCGGCACGCCCAGCCTGTTCTCTGCCGCCGCCATCAACACGCTGCTCGAAGGCATCCGCGCACGGGTCAGGCTGCTACCCGATGCCGAAGTCACGCTGGAAGCGAACCCCGGGACGTTTGAAGCCGAGAAATTCGCCGGCTACCGTGCAGCGGGGGTCAACCGCCTGTCCATCGGCATCCAGAGCTTTGACGACGCCAAACTCAAGGCACTCGGCCGTATCCACGGTCGCGACGAGGCGCTCGCAGCCATTCAGATCGCCAAACAGTATTTCGACAACTTCAATCTCGACATCATGTACGCGCTGCCGGAGCAGACACTGGAAGAAGCACTCGCCGACATCGATACGGCCATTGCCTGCGGCTCGACACACATCTCGGCCTATCACCTCACACTGGAGCCCAACACGCTGTTCCACCGCTACCCGCCGGCATTGCCCGACGACGATCTGGCCGCCGACATGCAGGACGCCATCGAGGCACGCCTTGCCATTGCCGGTTTCGAGCACTACGAAACCAGCGCCTTCGCCCGCCCGGGACGCCGCGCCTTTCACAACCTGAATTACTGGACCTTTGGTGATTATCTGGGGCTGGGTGCCGGCGCACACAGCAAGATCAGTTTTCCCGACAGAATCATCCGCCAGCTGCGCTACAAGCAGCCCGGGGAGTATCTGGCGCAAAGCCAAGCGGGCTCGACACTCCAGAGTGAAGAGGTCGTGGGTATCGAACAGCTGCCCTTCGAATTCATGCTCAACACGCTCAGGCTCACCGGCGGCTTCGACCTTGCCATTTTCGAGGAACGCACCGGCCAGCCACTGGCCTGCGTTCTGCCTGACATCGAGCGCGGCATCAAGGATGGCTTGCTGGAACGCAGCGGCAACTGGCTCAAGCCCAGCGACACCGGCCGGCGCTTTCTCAACACACTACTGGAACGCTTTCTGAAATAGCTTACAGATCAGCGGATTATGGAAATTCCCGTAGAAATTCGCCCTCCAGCCCGTATGAACGCTTGCATCCATACCAGTGTGCGGGTATAGTTCGGACCTCTTCGCCGGTGTAGCTCAGTTGGTAGAGCACCTGACTTGTAATCAGGGGGTCGCGAGTTCGATTCCTGCCGCCGGCACCAAATAAAATAAGGGCTTACGATCAAATGGTCGTGAGCCCTTGTTGCTTTTGCCCTTCAAAACACACCACGCCCCGACATACACCCCAACAGCGTTTTCTCCAAGCAAGGAGAGTGATGGCGCTGACCGGCAAAAAAACCGGCAACTCATACGGGCCTTCAAGCGACGAGGGGTCTTTCTCGACGTGCGTTAGAGTAGTCATGGTGTTTCCGGTCAATGCTGCAGCGACCGTTTACGCAAAATTCTACACACGCCCCCATCCGGCCTGATCACCAATGAAAGCCCGCCTACAGCGGACAGACTCCACTCCTTTTCGCGCGGCAGCGCGCGATCACACTCCAGATGGGCCAGATCGCCCGTGACTTTCTTGGGCACAGGGCCCCCGTTTCCGGTTTGAGTCCCTGCAGTTTAGCGGGGACTCAAGAGGGGACTCAAAAAAGGTGCTTGGATTGGACTGGTTAGAACTAGAAGGTAACAAAAAAGCCCGTAAACGCTAGGTTTGCGGGCTTCTTTAGTACCAGTGAGGACTGGTTAAAACTCTCAAGTGGTGCGTCAGTGAGACTCGAAAATCGACTTATATTACTAACAATTACAGGCATTAACCACTCATCGGATTTTAAAATACCCAACCACATACCCTTAAGATGATCATCCTTTTGCCTATGCCGCGTACAAGTCAAACAGCATCGAGTCCTGACCACCAGTTCACGGACACTGGCTCATGGTCGAGCAGTCCTTGCCCAAATCACAGCGCTGAACGGCGCAACGGCTGTTCGAGGGTTTGCAGGTCGAGGGGTATCTGGGCAGTTATGACTGCGTACGTCGCTTTATTAAACGCTGGAAGAGTGGCAACACCCGCCCGTCCGTGATGCAGGCCTTTGTGCCGCTGCGCTTTGCGCCGGGCGAGGTTTGCCAGTTTGACTGGAGCCAGGAGCAGGTCGACATCGACGGCGTCTCTCAGAAGGTCAAGGTGGCGCACTTCCGCCTGGTGTATAGCCGGCAGATGTTTGTGGTGGCCTATCCGCGCGAAACCCAGGAGATGCTGTTTGATGCGCATAACCGGGCATTTGCCTTCTTCGGCGGTGTGCCGCAACGGATGGTCTACGACAACCTCAAGGCCGTTGTGCAAACCATACTGACCGGCAAGGAGCGTCAGTTCAATCCCCGCTTTATGGCGTTAGCCAACCATTATCTGTTCGAGCCGGTGGCATGTACGCCAGCGTCAGGCTGGGAGAAGGGGCAGGTGGAGAATCAGGTGGGCAACATCCGGGAATGGCTGTTCAACCCCAGGCCGCGCTTTGCCAGTCTGGCCGAGCTCAATGACTGGCTGGCACTGTGTTGCCGGGAACTGGCCAGTCGGCAGCATCCCGCGGAGGATCGGCCGATTGCCGAGGTCTTTGCAGAAGAGCGAAGCACACTGCGCACCATTGCTGCGCCCTTTGATGGCTATCACAAAGAGATGTTGCGGGTGTCCAGCACCTGTCTGGTTCGCGTCGATTACAACCGCTACAGTGTGCCGGCCGAATTCGCGGGCAAAGCGGTCTCCGTGCGTCTGGCAGCGGATCGGCTGCGCATTGTGCACGACATGCACACCATCGCCGAACACCCCCGGCAGTTTGGCCGGAATCAACTGGTGTGCGATCCCTGGCACTATCTGCCAGTACTGACAAAGAAGCCGGGGGCGTTGCGTCATGGTGCGCCGTTTGTGGAATGGGATTTGCCCGCTCCGATCCGCCAGGTCAGAGACCGCTTGCTCACGCAGCCCAAAGGCGACCGTGCCTTTGTCGAGTTGCTGCAGCTGGCGCGGGAAGCGGGCCTGGAGCCACTGCAAGTGGCGTGCGAACTCAGTCTGGAAGCGGGTGTCATGACCGGCGCCATCGTCATGAATGAACTGCGCCGTTTGCTGGCGCCACCGCAGCCCGCCGTCATCAGCTTGCCCCAGCAATTGCGGCTACGCAGTGAACCGCTGGCCGATTGTGCGCGGTATGACGTGCTGCGCGGAGGCGCTCATGTCCTGCATTGACCGCATTGCCCAGCTCAAATCGTTGCAACTGTATGGCATGGCGGCGACCTGGGGTGAGTTGCACGCCGAGAAACCGCGACAGCCTCCGGCACCGGAAGCCTGGCTGGCGCGACTGATCGAAGCCGAACAGCAGGACCGGCAGACCCGCAGTCTGCGTTACCAGCTCAAAGCAGCGAAATTCCCGATCCATCGCGATTTGGCTGCCTTTGACTGGGCAGCCCCTTCGCCCACGCAAGCAGAAGCCACATGATCATGTGGCATACAAATCAATGACTTGAGCTTAAGTTAACGGGATTGAGATTGCCACCCAAAAGTGTAAGTGAGCCACCGGTGCAAAATTCGAGGCCAATCACCCTGAAACCAATCACTTTTGCACAGGCGGATTCAACGAGTAAGTGCAACAGACTGAAATCGGCATAGAGGGCGGGAAATGACGTACATTCCCGCGCTCTTATGACCGGCAAGTCAGGAGCACCGTAATGTCTTATCGCCATTTCACCGCCGCCGAACGATACCAGATTCAGGCCTTCATTCGCAGTGGACTCAATAATGCCGACATTGCCCGGCAGCTCGGCAAACCCGACGCCAGCAACCTCTCGCGCGAGATTCGCCGCAATGGCGGGCGTGACCGCTACGACGCCGAGCGTGCGGAGCGACGCTATCGTCGGCATCTGCAGGACAAGGGGCGCCCGCGCCAGCGCTGGCATCAGGTGTTCGATGAAGCCGCTGTCCCGTTGCTCGAAGAAGGCTGGAGCCCCGAGCAAATCAGCGGCGTGTTCCGCGACAGCGAATGCAGCGTCAGTCATGAATGGCTCTATCAGCGCATTGCCGACGACAAGCGCCGGGGCGGTCAGCTCTACCGCTTGTTGCGCTGCCAGAAGCAGCGGCGCAAACGCTATGGCTCACCCGAACGGCGCGGGCAAATCAAGAACCGGCGCAGCATCAGCGAACGGCCGGCTGAAGTGGAAACCCGCGAGGAACTCGGACACTGGGAAGCGGACACCATGATTGGGGCTGGCCAGCAAGGGGCTCTGATCACCCTGGTTGAGCGCAAAACCGGGCTGACCCGGATCGCCCACGTTCCAAGCAAAGAGGCGGTCGGCGTCACCAAAGCCATCTGCCGCATGCTTGCGCCGCTGAAGGGCCAGGTGAAGAGCATCACCTTCGACAATGGCAAGGAATTCGCCGGCCACGCGACGATCGCCCGCCGGTTGAAGGCGGATTGCTATTTCGCCGACCCGTACTCGTCGTGGCAGCGTGGGAGCAACGAAAATACCAACGGCTTGATCCGGCAATACTTCCCGAAGAAAACCAGCTTCGCCACAGTCAAGCCACGCCAGATTGCCGAGGTGGAAAGGAAGCTGAATAATCGCCCCAGGAAACGGCTCGGTTTCAAATCGCCGAACTACGCATTTGAACAGGCCAAGTCACTGAATTGAAAACCACTTAACTGTTGCACTTACTTTTTGAATCCGCGCAGTGATGAAGTATTGCACTGCATGTTTCCCTGGTATTTTCGCAATCGCAAATCGCTGGCTATCCTCTATTTCATGCATGCAGGCAATTTAAAATAACGATCTCAATTCGAAAATGTGAAATAAGGCACCGTCATGACTGCATTGGTGTACGCAATCCCATAGCGCGAAAGGAATTGCAATTTTATACGAATATCGCCAGCAAATCGTGTGTGGCCAAATATCAGAACAAGTCACCACACGATGCGGATGTGCGTGATTGCGGCAATGCAGCGCTGACCAGATTGATGCCTTCTGCAAATCCGAGCATGGCTCGGGCAATGTCTGTGTTCTGGCAATCCAGCCAGCAGTCATAGTCCGGTTCGGGAATGACCACCAGGCTTCGCTTCTCATCCCCGGGCTTGTGCATCCGGCTTAGCAACGGGAATAGCTGAGCAGCCCGCCTTCTTCTTCCCAAGTACGCCACAGCCCCGCAACGGCAAAGGGCTCGCCATCCTCACGCTGGATCAGGTGCCGCACGGCCTTGCCGGTTTCGTAGCAGGGTTCGAAAAAGCCCTGCATGGGTACGAGACACAGCTGGTTGCGTTGCCAGGCCCCCTTGTAGCTGCGCAGTTCGCCAATGGTTTCGGCACGAGCATTCATGGTGCTATAGCGAGTACCCGGCGGCAGATAGCGTTTCGGCAAAAAATCATAGTTGGCGAGCACACACTGCCGCGCCAGATCGCCACCGATCAGGATGGGGGCTGCATAATCCTGCCACACTTCTTCACGCCAGTCCTCAGCAGGGGGCACGGCGTGGAAGCGTTCCAGCACGGTTGGTTTCAGTATGGGCAGGTAGTTGACGCACATCGGCTGCAATCGACCAATAGAACATTCGTTCCATATTCGCCAGTATCAATCAGCGTCAAGGAAACGGCGATGATTGCCTTTCTGCATGGGCCGTTTGCGGTCAGTGCATCACCGGTGGCTCTGTCCTGTCCGGTGATGGGCGTGGCCGTGCCGGCCGGATTTCCCTCGCCGGCCGAGGACTGGGCCGAAGACCGGCTGGATCTGAACCGGCGCTTCATTGCACATCCGGAATCGACGTTCTTCTTCCGGGTGAGCGGCGACTCCATGGTGAGCCCTGACCCTTGTCGCACCATTGCCGATGGTGCCACGCTGGTGGTGGATTGCCGCCGCGAGGCGCGGCATGACGATATTGTGGTGGCGGTCATCGATAACGATTTCACCGTAAAGCGCCTGTATGCACGCGGACAGCGTCTGGCCTTGATTGCCGAGAATCCGGCGTTTCCGCCGATTGTGCTGTGCGAGGAGCAGGAGCTAAGCATCTGGGGTGTCGTTGTGGCCTGGTTCATGGAACCACGATGATTGCCCTCATCGACGTCAACAACCTCTACCGTCGCAGCAATACATCATCCTGCGCGGGTGTAAACCCAAATTGACAGAGGCGCGGATATCATTTGTACGAATACCAACATCATTGGTACATTCACTTTGATAAGCATACGCAAGCCATCCCATCGCACGTATCCACAAGCCGTAGCAAAACAGGGGCAGAGGGCCTCGCGATGAGCGCCCTCTTACCACACTGGGCCAGTATTCCGCTCTGGACGCAAACCCTTATCGTCCTGCTGATGATCCTGCTGCTGGTGTTTGCCGGACACATTCTGCTTTCGCTGCTGGGCAACACCTTGCTGCTGCTCCGTCCTCAGCCCGCAGTCAGCCGCCGCGCTGGGCTCTGGCTTGTCCTAGGCGGCATTGCCGGGTGGGCGCTGCTGGTGCTGGCGGTTTATCTGCAAGAGCAATTGGCCGACTGGCTAGGCAGCAATACGGTCATCTTTTCGCTCGGCTTGGCGGCACTCAGTACCTACACACTGGCCGACGGCTTGGGCCAGCTACTCTGGCGGCGCGAGCGGGTTGGCGTCGTTGCCCTGATCTGGCTGATGCTCGCCGGCATCGTCTGGCTGATCTGCACCTGAAGGAGCCTCGCACCCATGAACCCCACCCCCCAACAAGTGACGCAGCAACTGCTGGACTGGCCCGAGCCCGATTTGCGCACGCTGCTCCGGCAACTGGAACACACCACGCTGCGGGATGCGCTGTGGCTGCTGCGCAGCCTGCCGCTACTGCAAACCATCGTCGCGCAGCTCAGCCCCGCCGCCGCACGCCTTCTGCTCGACGATCTGGAACAGACCTGGTGGGGCTGCAACCCGCTGCGCACGAGTGCAGCGCAACAGCGACAAGGCGAACAGGCGCTCACTCAGCTTTACGCCGTCATGCAAAAGTTGCCCGCAGGAGCCGCCCATGACTGAACACCGCCAAGAGGATTACCTCGACACCCTCTGCCTCGCCGGCGAACTGCTCGTGTTTATGCAGCGGCGCGGCAGCATGGCGCTGGAGGGTGAACTGGACGACTGGCCGCACGGCGAACTGGCCAGCCGCTACCCGGTTGCCAGCCAGCCGCAACTCGCCGGACTAGTTTGCGATTTGCTGCGGCTGCTCGCCAGTGGCGAACGCGACCCGGCCGAGCTGCAGCATTACGCCCATGCCGCCATCCACAGCTACCGCGACGAAAACAGCGCCGCCCTGCTGTACGCCTTCTGGCTAGTACTGCGCGCCGGGCTCGCCGGACGGCCCGCCGCAGCCGCCATCGAATGGGGACGCGCCGCCATTCCACACGCCAGCAAGCCCAGCCACGCCGAATTGCAACACGCCTGGCGGCAGCGGATTTACCCCGATGGCAACCCGCTCGCCCCGGAACGGCTAGCGGCCTTTATCCATTCGCTGGAGTAAGCATGCGGCCTATTTGCTGCACCGCGGACGCATCACCATTCTGGTGTTAATGTGCACCGGGGCCAGTTAAGAAGTTTGGAAGCCCCCCCCGGAAAGCCGCAGTCAGAAATACTGACCTGCTCTTTGCTCTCCCCCGGCAGATAACTGGTGTAGCGAGTACATCCGCAATACCAGGAGCATCACCATGCAACTCTTCCGAACAATTAAAAACTGGCTCGGCAAGGATACGACCTTGCCGATGCTTAGTATCGCAAGCCTGCATGCAGACCAGCTAGCGCTGGATAACGAGTCGCGCCGTTTGCGGCTGGAAGTGGATCAGCTGGAGGCAGAAAAAAAAGCCTTGATCAATGAATATGAGCAGGCCAGTCTAAACGGCCATATCGGCCACGCCCGGTTTCTGGCTCAAGAATACGAAGCACTGAAAAGCAAAATGACGGGCTTGAATTTGCGTCACCAATTGTTGTGCAAGCAGATGCGCATGATCCAAGGCTTGATCAAACTGAAGGAAACCAGCGCTCGTCAGCATGATCGCAATAGCGTGCTGGCCATGGATTTAGCGCAATTGCTACAGCGGGTTGAGTGTGAAATCAGCCGTGGCGAGCTGAATCTAGAACAAGTGGACAATTTGCTGAATACCATGGCCGACGCCGATGCACGTGCCTGCCTGGTTCGTGATGCGTCTTTGCTGGACGCCGTAGAAGAGCTGGATGCAGCAGTACAGGCTAGAGCCGAATTGCGAGGCGAAAGCAATGAAGCCTTGGCTGGGGCGCTAGCAAAGCTGGAAGCGGAGCTAGGCTCCATCCGACAGGGACAAGTTGTGCAAGAAGGGGTACAGCCATGATGCCAGCCAACCATGGCGGGATGAGCCCAACTGAAATCGTGGTTCGCGTACAGGCCAGTACCCAGGCACTGAGTCGCGGCGATATTGAAGCGGCACGCATAAACCTGTTGCTGGCTTCGCATGGGCTTTACCAATTGGCAAGCGATTCCGACAGGGGCCTGCGCTCACGCCGAGTGGCGCTTGCACATCAACTTTACGCACAAGCGAACCAATTACCGCAGCCGGCCATTTCAGCACCTTCCCGATTACTGAACGCGGGGGAGTCACCCACTCCCAGCCCGGCCCTACCCCCGGTTGCGCGCTTGGCAGATGTTGCCGGCTGCGAAGAAGTAAAACGCATTTTCCGGTCAAAGTATATGTACCCGATGCGGAATCCGGATAAAGCGGCACTCTACAAACAGAACGGCGCAGGCGGCGTATTGCTGTATGGCCCGCCGGGAACCGGCAAGACTTTTCTCGCGCGGGCTCTGGCAGGGGAACTGGGTATACCGGTGTTTGTGCTCAAGCCATCCGATGTATTGTCCAAATGGTTGGGCGATGGTGAAAAACAACTGGCGACATTGTTTGCCGAGGCGCAACGCCACCCTGCAGCACTGATTTTTGTGGATGAGCTGGATGCACTGGCGAAATCACGCGATGACAGCGAAGGCAATTCAGCAGTACAGCGCATTCTGACTCAGCTTCTGACTGAGCTGGATGGCTTTGCCCTGCGCAAGAACAAGCTGCTCTTTATCGGAGCCACTAATCGTCCCTGGGACATTGATACGGCGCTGCTGCGTGCCGGACGCTTTGATGCACTGGCGTACGTCGGCCTCCCCGAATCATCGGTGCGCGAGCAATTGTTGCGCCATGCACTGGAAGGCATTCCGCAGGGTAAAGACCTGGACTTTGCCTATTTGGCACACTCAACAGAGGGATATTCCGGAGCAGAAATCTGCGCCATTGCCGCTCAGGCAGCACAAGATGCGTTTCTGGATGCCATTGAGCACGGCGGCAATCGCCCCGTCTGCAAAGCCGATATGTTGCATGCCATCGGGCGAATTCATCGTGCCGCAACGCCCGAGATTCTGGAACGCTATGCCCGCTTTGGCGGAAAACCGCCGAAATTCCCGGTTGAGGACAAGCGCGAATCGGAGCCACGTGCATGCCCTGACCTGGCTCGATCTATGGTTGTCTCGCCCACAATACCCGCAACGCTTCCTTGGGATGAAGGCAAAACCTTTATCCCGGCGACACCACAAAGTTACGAGCCACTACAAGTGATCTGCGCTCGCGATCTGGTGGCGGATATTGAAACTCTACCGTTCATTTGCTACGCCTTGCAGCATGTAGGCATCAACCCGGTACGCAAGCTCACCCTCCACAACAAGGGCAAGGAAGAGAGCCAGAATCTTCTGGTAGAAGTGGCGCTGGTTCCTGACGATTTTGGTGCGGCATGGACATGCAACATCCCGGAACTGAAAAATGGCAGCACTTGGGAATGCAACAACATCAGCCTGCCCCTGCGGCTGGATCGCTTGCAGCAAGTAGCTGAAAAAGAGCGGGCGCATATACGCATAACCGTTCGCGATAAAGAAGAAGTGCTGTTTGCAAAAACCGAGGAAATCCCGGTACTGGCCTATAACGAATGGCTGTTTTTACCTGAGTTCATGCAACTCACGGCCGCGTTTGTTCAGCCCAATTCACCGGCTTTGCTGCCTGTACTGGAAAAAGCCGCCACCGTGCAGGAAAAAATGTCTGGCAGTCGAGCCTTCCCCGGATACCAAAGAAACGATCCTGCTCAGGTCTGGCAGATGCTGGCGGCCATTCATGAAACGCTGTCCTCTCATTACCCGATCGATTACATCAATCCACCGCCCAGTTTTGAAAAAACCGGGCAGAAAGTACGACTGGTCGCCGACACCCTGGCTAGCCAGCGTGGAACCTGCATTGATCTGGCGATCCTGCAGGCTGCCCTTTGGGAGCATATCGGCCTGCATCCCTGCATTGTGCTGGTTCCCGGCCATGCGTTTATGGCGTGCTGGATGAGTGAAGTTGGTGAAAGTGAACCCGTTGTTCGGATTTCCGAACAAACGGCTGGCGCAAAAAAACTGCTGAAGGCATTGCAGGATGGTTCGCTGCAAGCGATCAATTCTGTCGAAATCACTTCGGGGCAATCCATCGAGATTGCTCAGAAAAATGCCCGGGATTACCTGAACCAGGCCCTGGAAAAAGGCGGAGATGTGTACATCATCGACATTCATGCCGCCCGCAACAGCATCACGCCGCTACCATGAGCGCCATGACCATGACACCGACAAAAACGATTCAGACCGCGGTATACAGCATGGCCAGCCCACTGGCCGGGCGGGAAGTTGAAAACCAGGATAACTATCTGCTGGTCAACGCCGCTGGCCAGTATGAATGTCTGCACGATGAAGTGCACACAACCGGCCAGCTAACCTGCTGGCCAACGGGGCACCACCGTCTGGCGGTGCTGGATGGCTTGGGCGGTCACGGCGGCGGGCGGCAGATTGCCGAGCGCATTGTGCAGGAGCTATTGCAAATGCCAGCTTTTTTTGATCTGGCACTCATGCGCGCCGAACTGCGCAATCTGCATGCCCGCATCTGCGCCGAACTCAAACATGCCGAGGTGTCCCCCGGCTCCACCTTGCTGATACTGGAAATCCCGGCGCACGGCCCGGCGCTACTGTTCCATGTAGGAGACTCCCGCTTATTGGCCTTGCGCCCGGAAGGGCTCGAACTGCTCACCATCGACCATTGCCCGCCAACGGCTGCAGCATTGCGCGGCGAACTGGACGAGCACGCTTGGCTAACGCAGGTGCTGGAAGAAGATCGCTGTGAAATCAGCCAGGCTTTCGGCCTGGGCAACACCCTTGGCAGCAACACCCTGCAAAGCGAACTGTATGAACTGACCCGCGACAACGTGCCTGCATTTCTTGCCGGGCTGGCCGATTGCCGCCCTATTGCGCTGGAGCCCGCAGTCACCTATTTGCTGGCTACGGATGGCTTGTGGGCCTATGAATCCCCATTGCCCATGCTGCTGGAATTGCCGGGTATCGCCACGCAGCACGCAAATAATCTGACGGAAATGCTTGATACCATCGCAGAACAGCACCGGATTAAATCCCGGCAGCAAGCACGAACCGACAACACCACCCTGCTGGCCTTCGCATTGCTCTGAAGTCTGCAGCAAATGCACTACATCCGGGACTAGATCCAGCCGCCTCTCCTGCAAAGCAGGAAGCATCTGGTAAGATTTGCGCAATTCAATGGATTTGGATCAGGCTGCACAATGGCGCGCTACGGTTTCTTTATCGGCATCAACCCTTACCAGGATCCGAACATTGGTGTACTGAAATGTGCAGAAAACGATGCGCGTGAATTAACCGGGGTATTCCAGCACAAGCTTGGATTTCAGACCACCTACATCGAAGAGCGCGATGCGCCAGGCATTCTGGAGAAACTGCAAGGCATTGAAAGAAAACTGCAGGCAGGCGATACCTTCCTGTTTTATTTTTCAGGCCACGGTATCCAGCATGCGGACGAGCAGTATTTCCTGCTGCCCAAGGCCAGACTGACCCATCTGGATGCCGGGCTGACTACCGATACCCTGCCGTGGAAAGCACTGAACCTGTACACCGAAAATGAACACTGGCGCGACGTACACCGCATATTCATATTTGATGCCTGCCGCGCCGCATTGGGCACACAAAAATCGGGCGGTGCATTACCCAGCTTCAAGGGCGAAGCCATTCTGCGCAAGCCAGTGCTGGCATCCAGCCAAACCAAAGCAGCGAACGCCCAGCACTACCCGCTGACCATCATCAACTCCTGCAGCGACGGCCAATGTGCGCTTGAACTGATTGATGCCGAAACCGGCATAGGCAAAGGCTCATTCACCGCAGCCCTGCTGGATGAAATGGAAAAGGCGATCAAAACGGGTAGGCCCTTCGAGATCAGCCCGCAAAGCATGGACCGCATCGGCTACCGTATTCGCCAGCGCACCGAAGCCTTTGGTCTGGGCGATCATGTGCAAAGCCCGATGCTTGGCGGCCAACACCCAGTTGCGCTATACGCGCCCCCTACCCAAGCGGCCACCCAACCGCAAACCGATACGATCCAGCAACTACTGCAAGAATTTGACGACCAGCTCGCCCAGGGCTTTCTGGATACCCCGCCTGGCTATAACGCCCTCGAAACATTGAATGATCTCAAGCGTATGGGGCTGTCTGGCAGCCAGCGCCTGGAGCTGGGTCAGAAACTGCACGCGGCACAGCATGCCGCGAAAGAGCAAGCCAATGCTGCGGAACAACAAGCCGAACTCGCTGCTGCGGATGCAGCACTGGCGCAAATTGCCAGAATCGATGATGAGATAACCAAGCAACAGGAAAACGTGGCAAAAGAACAAGCGCGCGAGGACACCGAAGCAGCGCAACAAAAAGCCCAAGCACTGGAACAACAGCGGGCCGCCGCCGAGGAACAGGCCGCTCGAGCAGAGGCCGCCAGGCAGAACAGCGAAGCCGATACGCAAAAAGCACAGGGGTTGTCTGAGCAGGGTAAGCCTGCAAAAGGCGCGCCATTCGCACTAAAAGCTGCAGGCCTTGTCGCGGCAGTACTGGCAACTTTTATTCTCTGGCCCAAACCGAAACCGGTACCACAGAAAGCTGCTGCGATTGTTGATTCTGGATCGAAAGCAGGCACCAGCGAAACCTTCACCGTCAACGGAGTCGGCTTCAAGATGGTCGCTATTCCGGCAGGTAACTTTTCGATGGGGTCACGCTATGACGAAGTAGGGAGTGGTAATGATGAATTGCCACGCCGGCGTGTGAGCATCCAGCCCTTTCAGTTGGGCCAAACCGAAGTCACCCAAGAGCTCTGGCAGGCGGTGATGGGCATCAATCCCAGCAACTTTGAAGACTGCGGTGCAAGCTGTCCGGTGGAAAATGTTAGCTGGGAGACGATTCAGAGCTTTATCAGAACACTGAATCGATACACTGGCCAGACCTTCCGTTTGCCGAGCGAAGAGGAATGGGAATATGCAGCCCGCGCCGGTTGCAGCACCTCCTTCAACGTTGGAGGCCAATGCCGGGATAAGATCGAGACCAGTGAAGCAAATTTCGATGGGGGTTCGTCCTATAACGGCAGTGCCAAGGGCGAATACCGTGGCAAAACCCTGCCGGTGGCCAGCTTTGCGGCCAATAGTTTTGGTTTGTATGATATGCACGGTAATGTGTACGAATGGGTGCAGGATTGCTATGCGTTTAGCTACACCAACGCCCCAGGTGATGGCAGTGCGGTAAAAACTACGCCTTGTGATTATCGAGTGTTACGCGGCGGCTCTTGGAGCGTACATCCGCAATATCTACGCGCGGCGAGTCGCAATAGCAAATCTGCCTCCGACGCGTGGATCAGTGGAGGTTTTCGCCTAGCCAGGACGCTACCATAGTGCCGCGCAGTCAACTAACCCTTTGGTTCTTTACCCGGCACAAACCCTGCATTTCTGTAATTTACACCCACGTATACCTACGCAAGCATTCCATTTAAATGGTTACCTGCACATACCCATACCGCAAGCAACAGGGCGGAGCACATTCATTCAGGGTGTGCATGGCAAGCCGTGCGAAGCAACCGTCGCGAACGGCAAGGGCCGGAATGCGGCGATCCGCATCCAGCCATGCCCTCCGAAACCACTCAAGTCAACAGCCCTGCTTCATCCCCTGCCATATTGTTTGCCCTGCTGCTGGCTTTTCTTCGGGTTGTTCTTTTTCGCCACGATCATCTTGTTTTCAGCTCGCCCCTTCTGCGGCGGCGCTGACCGTTTGGCGACGGGTTCACTGGTCTGTTCATGCTGAATGCGGGCGGCCAGCTCAGGATCAAGGTGCAGCGCCAGCAGCTGCCCTCGCGCCAGCTTCTTGCGCCCCGACAGGCCGGGGTTCCAGCGGGCAATGTCCTGCGCCGGTTTGTTGACACGGTGGGCGAAGGTAGCAAGTGTTTCACCTTTGCGGGCGGCAATCAGGATTTTGACCAGATCAGGGGTAAACGCCACCGAAGCCACGGAAACGGTGTATTCGTCCACCGATGGCTTCGGCGTGCTGACGGGGATGAACAGGGCGCTGCCCACGGTGGGCTTCATGCCCGGAGGGATATTGTTGGCGGCGCGCAGTTGCTGCGGCTGAATGCCATGCTGGGCGGCAATATGCTCCACCCGCTGCGTGGCCTTTAGCCGGATGACAGTCCAGCTGGCTGTGGCATCACGATCGCTTGCAAGCCGGCGGGCAAATTCATGGGCCTGATCGGTGGGCAGCAGCAATTTCGGCGTGGCCGCGCGCATCAACAGGGGTTTACGCACGGAAGGGTTCAGGGCAAAGAACTCCTTGGCGCTGATCCCTGCCATGCTGATGGCCTTGTCCACGTCCATATCGTGCGGCACGGGCACTTCGGCCAGATAGGGCTCATTCGGAATGGCTGGCAATTTCACGCCGTAGGCTTGCGGGTTCTTGATGATTTTCACCAACGCCAGCAGCTGTGGCACGTAGTTGCGCGTTTCCTGCGGCATTTTCAGCCCGAGGTAATCATCCGGCAAGCCAGCCGCGCGGTTTCTGGCTTGCGCCCGGGCTACCGCATTTTCGCCCCAGTTGTAGGCTGCCAGCGAGAGATGCCAGTCGCCAAATTGCTGATTGAGCCGCCCCAGATAATCCAGCGCACCCCGTGTGCTGGCAATGAGATTGTTGCGATCATCGGTCAGCAGGCTGATTTTCATGTTGAAATGCTTGCCGGTGGCGGGCATGAACTGCCAGGCCCCTGCCGCACCGACTGGCGAGCGGGCTTGCGGATTCATGCCGCTTTCCACATAGGGCAATAAGGCCAGCTCGGCGGGCATATTGCGTTTCTCCAGTGCATCGACGAAGTAATACAGATAGCACCGGGCGCGTTCGTTGCGCTCCAGATAACGGGTGGCGGCGAAATGGCGAGCGTATTGCTCGACGGCCGGGGAATCCAGCTCAGCCATGGTGAAGCTGCGCCGCATGCGCTCCCAGATGTCTTGTGCGGCAGGCTGCGGCATGGTGATGGCAGCATCAGCGAGTGGCTGCCCCACTGGCGGGGATGCCGCTGGCATGGGTGTGGCGGATTCAATCTTGGGTGCGACAGTTTGCATGGACTGGCAGCCGGTCAAAGCCAGCAGTATCAGCATCATCAGGATTCGGGGTTGCATGCTTTTGCTCCGGTTTGGTAACCGGCCCAATCAAGCCCTGGGCCGATGGGACAACTCAGTGTCATGCGTCATAGCGAAGCAGGTAATGCCCCACGACCAGATGGTGGCCGGCTGGGATTAGCGCCGGAGCAGCGTCTTCGGCATGACTCAGGGTTGCGACAAACTGCAGGTCGCCATCGAGATGAGCAAGCTGCTGATTGGGGCGCAAGGTCAGCTTCAAGCCATCCGCAGTCAACTGGTAATCGAAAGCATCGCGCGAGATGCCCATGCGATCCCCGTCTTCTTGCGTTTCATGGTCAAGAAACCCTGCGCCAGCCATGACCCGCAGATGCTTCAAGGCAGGATGGTGACGACCGAATGAATGGGTGACTTCGCCACCGATGCGACCAATCACCGGTCTGGGAATCAGACAAAATGCCAGGTGGCGATCCTGCAAGGGTGCGGGTACGGCATCCAGACGGATACCGCTCGTGCCTTGCAAGGGCAACTGCTCACCCAGATTCAGCGGTCGGCAACCGGCTGGCGTAGCCACACGCAGCTGGTCAGATTCATCCACATGGATACTCAGCACTGCAGTGGCAGCCTTGCCATACACTGGAGCAATCTGTGCTGCCGAGTCAAACCCGAACCCAAGCCCACGTATATTGGCCTCACCAAACGCGGAAACCTTTTGCAGGGCAATACCCACCAGGGTAAGCGCACTCGACTGCGTAATTTTCCCGGTGAAAACATAGGTTTTCATGTCATCTGGCTGCGGCGGGGCGGATTGCGGCATATAAGTACGGTCTGCGGAAATGGAAGCTGCCACTTTCTCGCCGGCAATCACCGGTTCCTTG
The DNA here is from genome assembly GCF_000430805.1 of Chitinilyticum aquatile DSM 21506. Classification (GTDB taxonomy): domain Bacteria; phylum Pseudomonadota; class Gammaproteobacteria; order Burkholderiales; family Chitinibacteraceae; genus Chitinilyticum; species Chitinilyticum aquatile. Next base: position 17,320 of record NZ_KE387259.1, read on the forward strand.
CGTCCAGCCCGCAAGATGATCGGCCGCGCTGTTTGGGCTGCCGGGGTTTGTTTTTCCCCTTCGATGGCCGGGCTATCCTGTGCCACCGGATCCTGCACGATGGATTTCGATTTGGGCTGCACAAACGGAATCAGGCGAGTGGTCCGCAGAAAATAGCGGAGAGGTCCGGATTCAATCAGGTAATAGCCCAGCGCGTCATCGCGCGTGATCTTCAGGCTGCCGCATGGCTCGGCGGTAATGTCGAGCAGGGCTTTGTCCGGTGCATGGTTCATCATGATGCCGACGTGCGCCGCAAAGGGCCAATCGGCAGCCACTGCAGATGCATATTCGGCATTGCCTCCCAGCAGCATCAGGCGCTGTTCTTGCTGGATTTCGCTGACGTGTGTCCAGATCACACCGTCAGTTGAACATTCAACTTTCCATACCGCTACGTCTTCCGCTGCCGGGACATAGATGGTATGGCCAAACCGGACACGCACCGATTGTGCTGGCAGATCCTGTCCAGGCCGGACTGAAAATCGCACGGAAGCCCCCATCGGCACGTGCTTGGCAAACGAGTCTTGCAGCATGGCGACCAGTGCTTCACACAGGCTTTCGCTGCGCTGTCCACGACTAACCCGGCGATCATGTTCGACTTCGATGGCGGGCAGTTCAAGCTCGACATGGGTAAATACATGCTTGTCACGTTCTCGATAACCATGTGCCGATAGCAAGTCTTCCAGATGGGTATGCAGCGAGAATGCAATCGGGCTCTTCCAGATTTGCGAGCCATCGAATACATCATTGATGCCGTCGATACGATAAGTCTGAACATAGCCACGGCTGTCGACAGTGACATCGCTGGCAGTCAGCTTCTGGATAATGGATTTGAGCGCTTTCATGATCACTTCTCCGATTGTGAGGTGTTTGCAAGCAGACAATGCAGGGGGCATAGAAAAAGCAGAATCAGGCTGCCAGCCGAGGAGAGGAAGGGCATAGGCTGCCCCATCACGGGGAGCGCCCCGAGGTTGGTTCCCCAGCTCACGACAAAGTGAGCCAGCAGAAAACCGGCAAAGCCCCAGATCAGAAAATAGCGCAGCCGACCAGCCCAGACCACATCGTGGCTGCCTCGAGCTCGCTGCAGACACCCCCAACTCTGACCCAGCAAACTCGCCAGCAAGAGTGCTTGCAATCCGGCAAGTAATGCACCGCCGACTGCCCCAAAACGCGCGAGAAAGAAAGCCGGAGTGAAATCGTTCTGCACTTCCGGTATCCGCCAGGGTTGCACATCGCTATTTCCGAGCAAGCCCCCCGATTCGGCCAATTTGATAGCCCTGCGAAATTGCTCGCCCGTGTGCTGGTGCAATGATGGCGCAAGCCAGGTTTGAATTCGGTCTGGATACAGACTGAAAAACTGCAGGTCGGCCATGCCGGTTTGCACGGCATAGAGGCCAACGGAAGCCAGAGCCAACAGAGCGAAGGCCATCAGCAAGCTGGTTTTATTACCGCAAGCAAAATACCAGCCCAGCAGCAGTATCCATAGCCATACTGCTATCAGCACTATGGGTGAGTTATCGTGGACCAGAATCAGGGCGGTCAGCATCAGCGCTAGCATCATGGCTACGGGTGCCATAAAGCGAAGCCAAAGACTGAAAGCAGAGAGATGAGTAGCAGCATGCTGCCAGCCCAGTCGCAATGCCAGAAAATGGGCGGTGAGTAAAACCAGAGTCAATTTGGCAGCTTCGATGGGCTGAAAGCCAAATACACCCGCCTCATTACCCTTGATGACCTGCAAGATCAAGCCAGCAAGCGCCAGCAGCGCCAGCAAGCCCAATAGCCAATCGGCTTGGGAGCTGCGCAGGCGTGGCAATTGCCCCTTATCCGCCAGCCGGGCTACCGCGTATTGCAGCGAAAACCAGATCAGGCAGCATGCCGCCATGCTGCCAAAAAACCGTGCGCCCCCCCACTCGGGAGAAGCCATACCCAGCGCCAACTGGCTAGCCAGACCGCAAGCGGCCAGCACGGCAGCAAGACTCATGGTCAGCAGCCATAGGAAAGATCGGGCAGGCAGCAGCACAACCCACAGCATGCCAACGCTTGCCATGAGCAGGAACCAGCCCTCACCCAACCTTGGGCCCAGCAACCATGCCAGTAATCCCAAGCCAATTTGCAGCAGTGCCGCGGCCAGAATCAAGGCATTGGCAGGGCTGATGGCGCGGCGTAAAAAATGAACCAAGGCTGCCAGCAAAGCAATCACCAAGCCTGACAAAACCACGGCTAGCACGGGGTAAGTGAGCCCTTGCCAAAAATACCCGACAGCCAACCCCGTCAGCAGCGTCGCTGCGGGAATAAGCAGCGCTAGTACCCGCGAGCGGCTCCACAACCAGGCCACCAGGGCGATGAGCAGTACCAGCGCCAATAGGCCTAGACCTGCACACAGAAATGCGGGGGCTCTTTCGGCAATCCGCCAGATATCCAGCGGGGCCATCTGCCACTGGACACCAGACAACGACGGGGGGTGGGCTTCCTGGTAAAGCTGCATGCGCAAGTGCGGCTGCAGGCTCAGCGTGTCCTGCTGCAGATGAATACCGTAATGGGTGCGCCCCACCACCATCTGACTGACTTCCGCCAGATTGATGGATTGTTCGTAGAGCGTTTGCCCGGGCTTGCAGCTTGCGCCTTCCGACACCAGGCAGATACTGCGCGCAGGCAGCGCGATTGCTCGCAATTCATAGTGCCCCTGCGCATTCAGCCTGATGCGTGCAGCATTGCTGGGCAAGCTGGCATTCGCGACCCGGTTGCCACAACCAACCAGTCCGCCGATTTCCAAGGGCTGGCTAACACCCGACAACAGTTTGAGCTGACGTTTGGACCAACTCATCCAGGACTCGCCCGGGCAGGCCGCCTGCTGCTCATCGCCGCGCCAGAGGCGCTGGCCGTCGTAAAGCCAGCGCGTATTTGCCGCATCGCGCAGCTGCAGTATTTTCTCGGCAGATTCCACCGCAAAAGCGATTCCGGCCACCGTGAATGTTTGCCCTGCGGCCAGTGTTTTGCCCTGCAGCAAAACATCCTGCCCGGCCAGCCGGACTTCCACACCACGCGAATCACTGACATTGCCCAGCCACCACTGACCATCTGTCGAGCGGGTAATTGCAATGTGGCGGCGGTCGGCATGGCGTGCAGCCAGTTCGGCCTCCCCCAGTACAATCCGGCTGCCGGGCTGCAGAGTCACATCAATTTGCGACGGGTAGTACTTTCCGGGTTGGCTTAGTAGTTGCTGCCACATCCAGTAGCCGAGACCAGCCAGAACCGCCAGTAGCAGCAATCGCAATACCAGGCGGGAATACCAGGGGATGAGTGACAGCATGGATGGCTCCTGATTGGTGGGGGATACCTTTCAAAAGCCGGGGGAGTTGAAAAACTGCAGAACGGTTCAAAACGGGATGCCGACCAGAATTTCCCGGGCATCCTGCGGCCGGTTTTCCGGGTGTTCGGCAAGGAGTTGCTCTAGTAATTGCAGCAGGCGTCGCCCTTTCTCGGTGCAGCGATATTCGCCCAGACCAGACAGAAAAATCTCCCGATCCATATCGGTTAATGAACCGATCACACGCCCTTTGCTGTTCCATGCAGCCAGCTCCTGTCCCTCGTCATGCAGCGCCTGACACTGTTGCGAAAACCAGGTTTTTTGCCCCTGACTGATCATGAAGAACAGCAATAAGCCCAGGGCATAAAAATCGGCCCGCTGATCAGTCTGGTAAAGGTACGAGCCACGGGTCTGTTGCGCGGGAAAGAACTGCTCTGGTGCTTCCCAGCCGATAGTCCCGGCATGCTCATGCAATTCGGGCCCTGTCCTGCTTGTACCGAAATCCGCAATCTTCAGACGCTGCCCAGCTGCGGATGGTGGTGTAAGCAGAATATTCTGCGGTTTCAGATCAAGATGACGCACGCCTTCGCGATGCACGACCCGCACACCTTCGACAAGATGCCTGAACCATTCGACATGCGTTTTCAATGCAAACATTTCTTGATTGCTGGTAATGCGTCGGTACAAGCAGGAATGCAATTGTTCCAACACCATTACCGGCATCTCTTCGAAAAAACCATGCCGGTATAAGCGAATGACGTGACCAGCTCGTATCCGCTCCAGAAAACTGATTTCCTTGCTGAGTTCTTCCGGCCAGCGCTCTTGCACCCCAGGCGAGTAGCGTGCCATCTGCTGTTGATGCACCAGCTTGAGCGCCACCCTGGTATCGGTCTGCAGCCAGTGCGCTGACCATACTTCGCCGAAGGTGGATTCACCGATGATTGTCTCGAGCTTGAACGTTGCTCCTGCGCCCAGATGGATGGTTTTATCCTTGCTCGCCATGACGATTCCTTTGTTCTGCTGATGCCTTCTTGATGCCGGGGGCACGCTGTTTTTTGCATTACCCCGGCAATGCAAGAGCAGGACAGTCAGAGGAGTACCAATATGCCGCTACCCAATCAACACCGTTTTGCGAATCTCAACCTGCTGGTCTGGTGTGTGGTGCTTGGCTTGGGCGGCATGGCCGCATGGAAAATCTATCAGCGCACCCTGGATGGGATTGCACTGGAAACGCCCGATCAGGGGCTAAGCTACTTACAGCCATGGATGCCCGGAGAACAACTGGTAGTGCCGGACAAAGAGGGAATCTGGTTACTGCAGCAAAACACTGCACGGGTACTGGTCAATCTGGCCGACAAAGATGGCAAAACGGAACAGATCAAATTGTGCGATCAGAAGGATGCAGGCGCTCGCGATCCAGCACAGCTGGTGCCTATCCGCATCGGGGATGATTTCGCCAGCTTGCAAGCAGCACCGCAAGCCAAACCCGCAAAAATACGCCATCCGGTAGTGCTGACCACCGAGGCAAGCCGTGGCATGCCGGTATTAAAGATTGAAGGACGGGTTAGCGATGATTTCCGCACCGGTTTGCAGTTGCATGCTGAAGGTGCCGCTGGCGATTGGCAAATGCTTGGCGATGGCGGAGCCCGCGCGCAAGGCGTGATACTTAATCAAGCGGCATGGCTTGTGTGGAACCCTCCCGGCGCAACACATCCCAGCGGAAGTTATACGCACGCTATTCGCCTGATCCGGCGCCAAAGCACGCCCTATGAAACGGGGCGCGACGATCAGCCCTGTCGCGAAGGCGTGCTGGAGCTGGCTCTGTTCGAAGCTCGCCCACGCGATCCGATCAAGCGCATGGCCCCACTGATCATTTTCCCGCAACAAGGCGGCGCTTACCCGGCCAGAATGCGCCCCGGCACATACAACATTCCGGCATTGCCCGTATCCGCCATGGAAGATCAAGCCCTGTTCGAGTCTCTGCAAACACAGGGCTTACTACGGCTGGATAGCAATAATCTGATTGAAGTTGCCCCCGTTGATTTACCCGCAGCCCAGGATGCTGGCGTCAAACCGGAAAACTGGCGCAATACCAGGCTGGATAAAGCAGCCCGGCAACTGCTGGACAGGTTGTACTCCAAGCAGGATGGCGCCTATGTACTGAGCCAGATCCGCCACTACAACCAGGAGAGAATGTGGAGTGCCATCCGCATCAGCCAATCCCTGCAGCAAACCCAGGGCGCTGACTGGCTTGATCTGGTGAGTGCTGAAGTTGACGGTATTGCAGTGTCAGTCAACAACACCATGCCTGATGTTTCTGCACGCCTCTTTGATCACTTGCCACAGGGTTGGAGCCCCTGGATACGCGTTCAGAATTGGCCACAAACAGCCAGCGCTAACAGCACGATCCAGTTGCGTTTGCTCGTAACCGCCGGAACAGAATTTGATGTACTCAGCCTAGGAGAGGTCAAGCACGTTGAAGGTGCAACGATTCTGGAACGCGTTGCCGACTGCCGAGGTTCCGGCTGTCCTGCCAGCGATATGCTCAACCGCCTGCGACTGCTCGCACAGGCAGCAGAAGTCCGAATGACTCTGCGCCCGGAAACCCGCTTTAACACACTGAACTCGGCAACGGCAGACAACCGAAATATCCGCTTGCACCAGGGCAAGCTCATTTGGGTGCCCAATGAGGCCGCACAGGGTAAAGCGCCAACTCCGGCGGCGGTAAGCATTCAGGCCAGGGATGGCACGCCGTTGTATGAAAATGGCAAGAGCACCCAAGCCGCCATCGGAATGGGGCTGACCAGCCTGACCGGACTATCGGAGCGCCACAATAATGCCGTTGCAGGCATATTGAGCCGCTTGGGTGAGCATGGTGCTGGTCAGGCACAGGCAAAATTGACGATCGATCCACAATGGCAAAAATGGTCGCAGCAAATTCTGGCCTGCGTTGGTGATCAGGGCCATCAATGGCTGGCAGACAAACAGCAATGCAGTAATGAGCTGCTCAATCCCAAAACCGCGAAACAGGTAGGTCGCCGTACCGGGCTGGTACTGATGGATGCCGATAGCGGTGCTATTCTGGCGCTGGCAGGCAGTCCGATTCTGCCCGATGGTGTCAATCCCGATGATCTGACGGCGTTTGATCGCTACAACCCCGGCAGCAGCCCCTTGCGCATCCAGCCTTTGCAGCACGATAGCCGGTCAGATCAAACGGTGGGCTCGACCTTCAAGCTGGTTGATGCGCTGGCACTGGAAGAGCTCGCAACAACTTCAAAAACCCTGAATGCCCAACTGGATGGCGCCAGCGCAGGACAAATGGCGGCAATCGCACAACGCGGCGGGTATGCTTTTGACGCAAAAGCGCCTTGCTATCCACTGGGCTGCGGTGCCAAATCGATACGCAATGACAAAGACCATCTGCCCATCAGCTATATGCAGGATGGCAAATTCGGCCTGCGCCAGGCTTTGTCTGCTTCGATCAACACCTGGTTTGCCTGGCAGGTTGAGCAATCCGACAAAGCACTGGGAAATCGGGCGACGGGTGGCTATGAAAACATCCGGAGTCTGGGGCAAACCGCTTTGCAGCAAGAGCGCCCAGTGATCGGCATGGCACATCGTCTGGGGTTTGAGAGCGCGCTGCAGCTGGATGGTGGCCTGCTCCCGGCTGATTTTTCCTGGCAGGGATATGATGTTTTGCAGGCGATGCCATCCACTTTCGACCCGATCGATGAACGCTATCATCTGCAACGCCTGGCAACTGGTGCCCGCATGCAGGTAACCCCGCTGCAAATGGCCATGGTTGCCGCATCCATCGCCTCCGGAAAAGTCACCAGGCCTTATCTGTTGGCCGAGCTCAATGGCAAAGCAGCACAAGTCAGCCGGGGTGTACCACTGACCATGCCGCTGCATCGCATCCGGGCTGGCATGAACGATGTGGTCACTCAAGGCACCGCACAGGGCGCATTCAATACCCCGTTGCTGCAACCGCTGCGTGCTGGCCTGTTTGCCAAAACCGGCACGCCTGCGCCACAAGGGTTGCGCGATGACAAATCCAGCTTCAATAACGCATGGTTTGTCGGCTACATCAACCCCGATACGCTACCGGGTGAACACCGCCGCCTGGCCTTTGCCATCTTTATTACCCGAACGCATGCAGGTGGCGGCACCCATGCCGCCCCCGTGCTGGCCAGCCTGCTAGAAACACGGCTGCAACATGCAGCAACGCAGCACTGACAGCATGCTAGGGCCCGACATAAAATCAGCCCATATGTATTTCTGCAGATATGGGCTGAACATGCAAAGCGAATTGCGTTTGTTTCTGGATAAAGGCGCGCCACTAAGCGGTAAGCCGCATCAGCAAAACCTGCGCTGCTGGATTCTCAATAATTCGGCCAGCAGTATTGAGATCCTTAAACTGGAGCTGAAGGCGGTCAGCCCCGGCATTGACTTTAATCCTTATAACCCGCCCGCCCGCCCAATCGCCCCGGATACCCCAACCCCCCTCCTGCCCAGTTTCAGGGTGGCGGATGGTGCCGAATACAGCTTCCGTATCCATCTTACAGCCCGGATCGGCGCGAGCAAAAAAAGCTTCATGACCGATGATATTCAGCTCAACCTGCGCGAGGGCAAACTGGAAATCAATATTGGCTATCAGGGCTTGGTTGATGGCGTTGAATGCGCAGGCGATATGCACATCAAGACAGGAGGCAGCGCCAGAAACCAGCACGGTGTTGGTGGAGAAAGCATGTTTAGCGGAGGAATAAAGTCGCATGGTGGCGACGTAATCATTGATGCGGCAAGTGCTGCAGCGGTGAAAAATCTGAAAATCAGCCACCAGTGGCACAGGCCCGCCGAGTTCAAAGAGGAAAACCTGCATGAAGAAAAGCTGCATCCATGCGATAGCCTGAAAGGCATTCATCCCGTCGACTTCAAGTTGCTGGACGAAACCTGGCAAGGAAAATCCTTTATGCTGGATTTTGTGGATGAAGACGGTCACTCCTGGAATAAAAAGCCTGCCGTGGGCGACATATACCGGATACGCATCCGCTCACGCGGAGACGGTTACCTGACCCTGATTGGTCAGGGCAGCAGCAAGACGTTTTTTATCCTGGCCCCGAACAACACCAGCCCGGCCGAATCCTTCCTGCTGAAAGCCGGACAGACCTATTACTACCCCAGCCAGCACTTTCTCTCCTTTGAGGGCATGGTTGATCACAGAGGGGAGCCGATCGTCCGGTTTGATTTTGGTGATCCGGGTTTAGAGATCGTGCTGGCCACACTGACCAGCGGCCCGGTTTATGGGCAGAACAGCATCTTCTTCCAGAATGAACTGTGTGACCTGGATGAAGCAGCGGTCACCGCCTTGCTGGAGACGATCAACAAGCAAGAGGAAGCCGCTCTTGCCGTGGCCAGTATTGAAGTGCAGAAGAAGTCATTTCGTTTCTAATTGATTGCCGCATCGCATCGCTGGAATTCATTCCGGCGGCACTGGCGCGTCTGGCGGCAAGACGCGCTAATGCCTGTGTCAGGGGCGTGGATATCGGCTTGCCGTTCTTGACGAGGAGCGGCACAAGGCGATCAACCCGTCCAATCCCGCCGTGGTTTAGCGAAGTTTTGACATGCCCCCGGCATGAACAGTGTATACCGCCGCCCCGCACCCGGCAGGGCGTATTCACTGGAGGAAGCCATCATGCCCCGGTTTGTCGTTTCACTCGCCGCATTCGCCCTACTGACGGCGTGCGCCGCCCCAAAATACGAAACCTGCCCCGCCAGCGAGCCTGGCCAGCCCGCCAAGCCAACGTTGCACAAACAACCAGAGTCTTTGAACCAATTCGCCGCCTCAAGCACAGGCAGCATCGGAGCCCGACAAACCTGAAATGCACGAGAACGCGCAAGATAACTCAGCGGGTATGGCAATGCAGACCTTGAATAAAAAGGGCTAGCGAGCAATACCCACAAAAATCAGAGCATCAGATGGCTGGCGTCAACCGCGCCAGTCCGGCCCCTGAGTGGGCCTTCCCGCCTGCGCGCCGGGGTCAATCGTGAGTGCGAAACAAGGTTGCCAGTCCGGCATCCTGCAAACCCGCCCCGCAAGGGGCGGATTTGTTTTCACCGCGCGCCGACCAGCAATCAGCCCCATGGCCCTGATTGCAGTGCGCGATCACACCGGGGTAAGACGGCGGTGGGGTGGTATGCCCCCCCGCCCATTTAACAATCCTCTCCTTCTTGATTACGATGCGCTGTTTTTTACCAAGAATATAAGGGAAAAAACCAAAAGGTAAGCTGCCTGCGCTGCGCTATGGCAGCGTCCTGGCTAGGCGAAAACCGTTATAGTAGCTTCTGACGTCCGGCGTTTTGTAGTTACGATTCGCCGCACGCAGAAGCCGAGGACCGTCGCACAAAGAACCGCCGCGAATAACACGGAACTGACACGAAACCGTCTCCACCGCTCCACCATCACTGCGTGCGTCGGCATAGCTAGGCACATAGCAATCCTGCACCCATTCCCACAGATTGCCGTGCATGTCATACAAACCAAAGCCGTTGGCGGCAAAGCTCGCCACCGGCAAAACTTTGTAACGGCTTGCACCCTTGGCGCTGCCATTGTAGGTGTTACCTGTATCGAAGTTGGCTTCGCTGGCTTCGATCTTGTTACGTCCTTGGCCATCGACATTGAAAGGGGTATTGCAACCGGCGCGGGCGGCGTATTCCCATTCCGCCTCGCTGGGCAGGCGGAAGGTTTGGCCAGTAAGTTGATTCAGTTTTTTGATAAAACCTTGAGCATCATCCCAGCTGACCGAATCCACCGGGACATTCGTACCACTGTTCGTGTAATAAGAATAACTGTGGTTGTTGCCCATGACCGCCTGCCATAGCCCTTGCGTCACTTGGATTTGCCCGAGCTGGAAGGACTTGATATTCACCCGGCGCTGTGGGCCTTCATCTTTCTTGCGGCCATGCTCGCTTTCGGGTGACCCCATCATAAAGCTACCCGCCGGAATGGCGACCATCCTAAAGCTAACCCCATTGACGGTGAAGGTTTCGCATGCCCCCGGCGCTGCGGTATGCCCCGCTTTCGCTGCCGAGTTTGCCTCGGCACGCTGTTGTTCATCCCGGATTTGTCGATCCAGTGCGCTGATCTGCGCCAGCGCCTCTACGCGGTTGTTCTCCCAATGGTCAGCATAACGTTTCAATGCGGCCCGCTTATAGGTTGACGAGTTCGTTGCCGCTACCTCAGCCAGCGTCCATTGCCAGGCCTGCGCATCGGCGCTGGTTCGCGCTTGCTGCGCTTCATCAGCCTTGATCTGATCCAGCGCACTGATCTGCGCCAGCGCCTCTACGCGGTTGTTCTCCCAATGGTCAGCATAACGTTTCAATGCGGCCCGCTTATAGGTTGACGAGTTCGTTGCCGCTACCTCAGCCAGCGTCCATTGCCAGGCCTGCGCATCGGCGCTGGCTCGCGCTTGCTGCGCTTCATCAGCCTTGATCTGATCCAGCGCACTGATCTGCGCCAGCGCCTCAAGTCGATTGATCTCCCACTGCTCCGCATAACTGGCCAAGGCAGCGCGCTTTTCTGCTGGCGAACTCGCAGCCGCTACCGCAGCCAGTGTCTTTTGCCAGGCCTGCGTATCAGGGATGATTCGCGCTTGCTGTGCTTCGTATTGCTGGCGCTGCCTAGCCAGTTCATCAGCCAGTGTTTTGAGTTGCTGGGCCGCTTCGTCGAAATGCGCGCAATGCGGGTCGGCGACGTAGGCGCGTAGCAGGCGGATTTTTTCTTCCGGGTCACTTTGCAGGCCCAGATCAAGTTGCAGCAGTTTCCATTGGTGCTCGCCCGCCTGTCTGACAGCCTCCTGCTCACCGGGTGCGGAGGGCTGGTACAGCAGCACGGGCTGGCCGGTGAAACGCGGGCTTTGCTCGCGCAGGCCGTAGCCCGATTCCTGCATTCTTTGCCGGATGCGCTGCCCCACCCGCCCCAGAAAGGCAGGGTTGATTTCCAGCGCTTGCGCCTGTGTTAGCTGCTGGCGCATTTCCGCCAGCAGCGCCGTGGTAAACAGGCCACGACCGGCATCGGGATCTTCAATCGCGCATTGCCCATCACTGCAGGCGTTGATTACCGTTAACGCGCTATCGACCGGGCTGGAGCCGGCAGACGGCACGGGGCGCTTTTCTACCCAGCCGGTAGCAAAACCGGGCAAGTTGCCGCCAGATTTCAATTTCAGAACAGGCTGGCCCGGCTCGGCCCGGCAGGCATCAAAAATGAAGACGCGGGTTACCCCCTGCCAGCGCGGTTTTGCCGTGCGTAACAGCAGGGTTTCGTAAGGCAGGGTGTCGGAAAACTCGCCCTGATTCAGATCGGCCAACTCGGCACGGGGCAGCAGAAAATACTGCTGATTATTGCGCTGGATGCCATGCCCTCCGAAATAGAATACAAAGGTGTCGCCCGGCTGCAGCTTGTTTTCCAGTTGCTGCAGGCGCTCCAGAATGGCCGGGCGGTCACGCTAGCGCAGCAGTAATACGGCGTTGTAGCCCAGCTGGTTCTGAAACAGATCGGCCATATCGCGGGCGTCGTCCTCGGCTCCCTGCAATTCGCCAACCGAACGGGTGTAGTGGTCAATCCCCAGAAATAAACCGTGCCGCGCCATCGTCGCCCCTGATTACCCTGATATAGCCAGCCGATCGGCATTGCCAGTCGGCACGGCATGTTTTTTTTGCGAGAAAAAACCTGCATTACTTGAGCGGCAAGTTTAGCGGAAATGGCATTTGCATGTCATCGGGGCGGTGAGCATCAAGCCGTTTCGAGCGCCAGCAGGTGCATGACTTGCTGCGACAGTAAATCCGGTGCCACTGAAAGCTGGATTTCAAAATCAAATGGCCCGCCATAGTGGCAAGGCATGCCTATGGTCGGCACACCGCAGGCCCGTATCAGTTTCAACATGGCCATGCCGCCCAGCAGACCTGCCTGTGATTCAATCTCTATGCCGGGGCCGGTATTAGAGGGAAAAAACCAGTCCGACAATGCGCCTTCCCAACGCCAGATGAGTGAGTCGAATTCCGGGTAGACCACACAGCCCACCTCCGGATCTTGCAGTACCTTCCGGCACCAGGCCATGGCCTGTTCCTGAGGCATTTTGCGATAGCTGCTGACGGCATACTCGATACCTTCAGCGTGCAGGCAATCGGCCAGCCCGCTTTCCAGCAGCCGCTCCCCTGCCGAGGCAGGAAACACAAAAAGCAACTGCCGCCCTTGCAGATAGTCGGCCAAGGTCTTGGCTGAGTGATCTGAATCCATTTTTTGTCCCCCCGGCATTTCAAAAGTGCAAGAAGCTGTAGACCGCCCTGCAAAGCCATTATCCGACGGAGACATACCATGCGACAGACCCTGCGCCCCATTTTTCCCGGCAAGCCGGAGCGTGTTTGCCAGCCTGTTCCGGCTGACCACAATCACACCCAAATCCGGCGAAAAGTCCGGAGGGCTGATGGTGCTTAACGAACCGATCTTTTTCCACAGATGCAAAAAGGAAATGAGCCATGGAAGACCTCATCCTGAGCAAACACGCCTTGCGGAGAATGAAGCAGCGTGGAATCAAGCCGATTGTTATCGACTTGCTATTACGTTTCGGCTCGATCACATTCGATCACCTTGGGGCCGAAATTTACTGCTTCGATAAAAAGAGCAGAGAAAGAATCAAGAAGCACCTTTGCTCGGCTGAATTAGCCAGGCTGCCCAGCAGTGCAATGAACATCTACGTAGTGGTTCGCGACATGCTAATCGTCACGGTGGCTTATCGCAGCAAGCGCTTCAGGTATTTTCAATAGCGGACACAACATCAGGAAAGGAAAACTAATGAAAGCCATCCTTTGCAACCTCCTCGTCATCGCGGGGCTCTCTGCTTGCAGCACCTCGGCCAGCACGCAGCAAACGGCCACGCCCACGATCAGCCAGAGCAGCGAGCATGCCCAGGCGCTGCTGGCCTTTACCCGCAGCTGTGCCCGGCTAACCGACCCGGCCTGGAAAGACATTTGCGCCCAGGCCAGCAACACCCCGCCGGCACAGGCCGGGCAGTTTTTCGCCAGCCAGTTTCGGGTCGTCAAACTTGCTGCCCAAACCGGTGAGGAGTCCGGGCTGCTGACAGCGTACTACGAACCCATCATTCGCGTGAGCAAAACGCCGACCGGCAAACTCAATTACCCGCTCTACGCCCGCCCGGACAATCTGCCGGCTCAGGCTGTCTATGCCGATCGAAAAACCATCGAAACGTCAGCACCGCCGGAGCTGAAAGACAAAGTCATTGCCTATGGCGAGCGCATGGACGCCTATCTATTGGGGGTGCAGGGCAGTGGCCGGATTCAATGGCCAGACGGTCAGATAACCAAGCTAATCAACGATGGGATGAATAACCAGCCGTATAAGTCAATTGGCAAGATTCTGATCGAGGCCGGTGCGCTGACGCAGGAAACCGTCAGCGTGCCCACCATCCGGGCTTGGGTGGCAGCACATCCGGATAAAGCCGACTGGCTACTGCACCAAAATCCGCGCATAGTGTTTTTCAAGCCTGATGATGGCAGTAGAGGCTCGTCCGATGGACCGCCCGGCGCGATGGGTATCAAGGCTGGCTTGACGCCGGGGTATTCGATTGCCGTCGATCCGTTGCGAATTCCATTGGGCACGCCGGTACAGATCAGCAGCAGCTGGCCCGATGGTCGCCCGCTGCAAAGGCTGGTGATTGCGCAGGACAAAGGCGCAGCGATCAAAGGCAGCATTCGCGCCGACCTGTTTCTGGGCGTGGGTGCCGAGGCCGAGCAACTGGCTGGCATAATGAAGCAAGCGCTCACGCTGGAGGTGCTGTGGCCAATCAATGTGCCGCTGCCCGCCAGCCTGCAGCCAGCCTCCTCCGCCGTGGCGCCGCAATCATGAAAAAACGGCTATGGCTTGCCCTGCTTGCGCTCGCCAGCCTGCCAGTGCAGGCCGGCGGCTGGAAAAGCTCGCTACTTGTAGAGCGCGGCGGCATTCAGCACCGCTTTGCCGACCCCTGCTGCCGTTACCGGCAGGAACCATCGCGGCATGGCTATAGCCTGATCCGCGAGGAAGGCGACGACGGCGGCGCGGTATACCTGATCACCCCGCAAGGGGTGAAACATACCCTGGGCAACGAGCGTATTGTGTTTTCGCCAGACCGGCAATGGGCCTTCAGTGAAGCCAGTTTTATCGAAGGCTATCGCTGGCAACTGCACGATCTGAGCGCCGCACAAGATCGCCCGCTGGCCATGCCGGTAGCGTGGGCTGATCTGGAAGGGCAAAAATTCAATGGCAAGCTGGTGCGCTTGCTGGCTGCCCGCTGGCAAGGGGCGCGCCAGTTAAAACTGGACTGGGATTGCGCAGGCCTTGGCACAATGTCCACATCCTTGCGCCTCACCCCGCAAGGCCAGACCAGCGGCCCGCGCCCCTGCTCGCAACTGCAACCCGAACCGCAATAAATGGAGAGCACACCATGATTTCCCCTCTCGCCATCGAACTGCCCTACAGCACATTCCAGCAACTGGCTTGCGAGGTGCTGGGCAGCGCAGCCTGCCGGCAGGACTGGAACGGCCACAAACCCGCCTTGGCCAATGCAGCAGGGTATAACCGCAGACTCCTTTTAATCTGGGGGCTTCACGACAATACCCAAGGCATTGCCCATGCCCGCGCCTACGTGCCAGAAGCCATCCTGACCGAAATCCTGGCCAAACTGGGCGGTGACCTGCCCAGCGGCAAACCCGCCGCCTACGCCCGCGAAAGCGACAATGGCGAACTGGCGGATAGCCTGCTGCTGATCTGGGAATAAAGCAGATCGATTGCCCCTTTGCCAAAAATCGGCGGGGGCTGCGCCCCCGCGAGCTGGCACAACCCTTCGCGCTCTGCTTAACGTCTGCCGGAAGATGGGCAAAGGGTAAAAGGGTAAGCTGCCTGCGCTACGCTATGTCAGCGTCCTGGCTAGGCGAAAACCGACAAAGTTGAAACGGTCACCCGGCGAGTTGCCGTCACGATACGCCGCACGCAGATACCGCGGAACGTTGACCCAAGAACCGCCGCGCAAAACACGAGACCGACACGAGCCTGTCTCCACTGCTCCACCATCACTGCGTACGCCGGCATAGCTATCCACATAGCAATCCTGTACCCATTCCCACACATTGCCGTGCAGATCATACAAACCAAAGCCATTGGCGGCAAAGCTGGCCACCGGCACGATTTTCTGGCGGCTTTTGCCCTCGGCGCTGCCGTTGTAGGTGAAATATCCATTGAAATTGGCTTCGCTGGCTTCGATCTTGTCCCGGCATTGGCCACCGATATTGAACGGGGTCGTGCAGCCTGCGCGGGCGGCGTATTCCCATTCAGCTTCACTGGGCAGACGGAAGCTCTGACCAGTCTTTTTATTCAATTTTTTGATAAAACCCTGAATCTGATTCCAGCTGACCTGATCCACCGGGCAGTTTCTACCGCAGTCTTCGTACCCGCTGGGGTTGCTGCCCATCACCGCCTGCCAGAGCCCTTGCGTCACTTCGGTTTGTCCCATCTGGAAAGCTTGTATCGTCACCCGTCGCTGTGGGCCTTCATTCGTGCGGCGCTCCGGCTCACTGTCGGGGGAACCCATCATGAAGCTGCCCGCCGGAATGGCGACCATCTTGGGATCAAATTTTTCCAGCGCATGCATCAGGCCGATATTGCCTTCCTCAATCAAGTCCAGCAAAGTCATGCCGCGATTGATGTAGTGCTTGGCAATATTGACCACCAGCCGGAGATTGTGCTGGATCATTTTCTGCCGTGCAGCAAAATCCCCCTGCACAACCCTGCGGGACAATTCACGCTCTTCATCAGGCTTGAGCAGTGGACTCTGACCGATTTCATTCAGATAGATCTGCGTAACATCCGCTGTTGACTCAGTCGCATAGACCTCGACTTCTTCTGCTGCTGCCTGCTCCAGATCAAGACCGCTATCGCCCTCTTCGTCGGCATCGAGGCTTTGTTGCACAAATCGGCACGTATCCTGCTTGATCTGACCACATCGCCACCCAATCCGTCGTCAGTATGAGCAAGCCAGCCCCGCCAAAGTACCGCAGCACCAACTGGGAATCCTACAATCATGCGCTGCGCCAGCGTGGCTCTCTGCTGATCTGGCTGGACAAGGACATGGCATGGTTTGCCACCCCAGCCGGCAAACGGGGTCGCGCCGAACGATTCAGCAATGCAGCGATTCAGTTCTGCCTGATGGTCAAAAATCTTTTCAATCTGGCGCTTCGCCAAACCACGGGCATGGTCGCCAGCCTGTTGAAACTGGCCGGATTGGACTGGCCAGTGCCTGATTACAGTACCTTGTCGCGCCGGCAGAAAACCTTGCAGGTGCTGATTCCCTATCGGAAAAATCGCACGGGCCTGCATCTGCTGGTGGATAGCACCGGCATCAAGATGCTCGGCGAAGGTGAGTGGAAAACCAAGAAGCATGGTGCCGAATATCGCCGGCAATGGCGCAAGGTGCATCTAGGCATCGATGCGGAAACGCTGGAAATCCGTGCCATGGAAGTCACCTCGAACAGCATTGGTGATGCGCCCGTCTTGCCTGATCTGCTGGCGCAAATTCCGAGCGATGAGATGCTGGTTTCGGTTGTTGGCGACGGTGCCTATGACACCAAGGGCTGCCATGCCGCGATTGCCAGCCGCGAGGCCGAAGCCATCATTCCTGTGCGCAAGAATGGTAAACATTGGAAAGAAAACACCGCAGGGGCAGCAGCCCGCAATGAAGCATTACGAACGACGAAGCGTCTCGGCCGGGGCATCTGGAAGAAATGGAGTGGCTACCATCGGCGTAGCCTGGTTGAAACCAAGATGCGGTGCTTCAAACTGCTGGGCGAACGCGTGATGTCGCGCGACTTTGATCGTCAGGTTGCTGAGCTGCAAATTCGGGCGGCACTACTGAACCGCTTCACGCAGCTCGGGATACCGGAAACGGTTCGCGTAGGGTAACTCCGTCTGGGGTTGGGGACGCTTGACTCGGATTTGATTTATGCAACAAAGCCCGGCATCGATGATGTCATCATCGGTGATTTCTTCTGCTTCGAGAATTTCGATTTGTTCACTCATGATCACTCTACGCTTATATATTTTGTTGGATCAACCGGTTTGCCAAATTTACGTATTTCAAAATGCAATTTGATCTCTTCGGCATCTGAATTCCCCATCTCCGCGATTTTTTCTCCCTTTTTGACGATATCTCCTTCTTTAACAAGCAGTTTACTGTTATGCGCGTACGTCGACAGATAGCCATTTCCGTGCTGAACAATCACAGCCTTTCCATATCCTTTCATCCCGCTTCCAGCATAAACAACATTACCACCTGCTGACGCAACTACAGACTGCCCCATTTTTCCAGCGATATCAACGCCTTTACGCTGTTCGGTAAATCCGGTAGTCACCTTACCTGCGGTAGGCCACCCCCAATCGACACTCCCAGCCTCGGCAGCAACGGTCGTCGACGCAACCTTCGGTGACGCGGCTACAGCGCTGCCCGAATTCTGTACGACAGGTGTGGGCTTGCTCACGACAGGCGCATTGACGGCCCTGGCTTGCGCCAGTTCTTTTTCCAACCTGGCGTTTTCTGCACGCAGGCGCTCGGCTTCAGCCCGGGCGGCATCCGCCTCCGCTTCCGCTTTCACCGCGTTGGCATTCGCTTTCTTAGCCTTCTGCGCCTCAGCCTGCCGTGCCACCTCGGCACGGCGGGCGACTTCCTTGCTGCATTTCAGGTCGCGCTCTTTCGGCGACAGCGATTCCGGCAATGTTTGCGCAAAATCCGCCGGACATTCCGCCGCCCATAAAGGCACACTCAAGCTCAGCAGAAGAAACAGCCCATGCCCGCAATTTGTTAACCAGTTCATCACACCGCGCCCCCCACAAATACCAACGAAGGGTATATAGCCACAGCCAAATAATATAAATGGCCGTAGCCACATACCCATAAAAAAATTATCACCAAAGCTAGGCGGTCATATCACCATCACAACCCAGCCTGAAGGCTCACCAGTTTTTGAGTGTCGATTTGGCGTTCTCATCACCGGCTTCGGCAGCTTTGCGAATCCAGCTCAAGGCCAGTGATTCGTCTCTCGGAACCCCCTCTCCCCGGCGATACATCTGCCCCAGATTATTCATGGCTCCTGCAACGCCCTGCTCAGCAGCCTTGCGATACCATTCAGCAGCAACCCTGTCATCCTCAGATACTCCTCGCCCTTGTTGATACACCCAGCCCAAGGCAAATTGTCCTTCTGGATAGCCTTGCTCAGCAGACTTGCGGTACCAGAGCGCGGCCAGATTGTCATTTTTGTCGATCCCTTTGCCATTCACATACATCAAGCCAAGCCTGTACTGCCCTCTGGCATACCCTTGCTCTGCGGCCTTTCGGTACCAGTTCACCGCCTCTCCGTCATCCTTGGTCACTCCAAGGCCTTTCTCATACCTCAAGCCAAGGTTAGTCTGCCCATACGCATCGCCCTGCTCGGCGGCCTTCCGAAACCAACTCACCGCCTGCACATCGTCTTTAGCAACACCCTGGCCATTCGCATACATGGCACCCAGCGCAGCCTGTGCAAGTGCATTGCCCTGCTCGGCTGCCTTGCGGAACCAGCTCAAAGCTTGCGCCTCGTCTTTCGCTACGCCGCGGCCATCTCGATACATGATGCCCAGCATATGCTGCCCTTGTGCATCTCCCTGCTCCGCCGCCTTGCGGAACCAGCTCACCGCCTGCGCCTCGTCTTTCGCTACGCCAGTGCCATCTCGATACATAGCGCCCAGCGAGGCCTGTGCCAATGTACTGCCCTGCTCGGCAGCCTTGCGGAACAAGCTCAAAGCTTGCGCCTCGTCTTTCGCTACGCCGCGGCCATCTCGATACATGATGCCGAGACTAGCCAGCCCTTTGGCCCCCCCCTGTTCAGCGACCTTGCGGTACCAGTTCACCGCCTCTTTCTCATCCTTGCCCACACCCCGGCCATACTGGTACATCACGCCAAGCATATGCTGCCCTTGTGCATCTCCCTGCTCCGCCGCCTTGCGATACCAGCTCACTGCCTGTACATCATCCTTGGCAACGCCTTGGCCATTCGCATACATGCCCCCCAGCGAGGCCTGTGCCAATGCACTGCCCTGCTCTGCCGCCTTGCGGAACCAGTGCAAAGCTTGCGCGTCGTCTTTCGCAATTCCGGTTCCGTCTCTATACATAAAGCCGAGACTAGCCTGCCCATCCGCATACCCTTGCTCGGCCGCCTTGCGATACCAGCTCACCGCCTCTTTCTCATCCTTGGCGACACCACGGCCATTTGCATACATCCAGCCAAGGCCATACATCCCAGAGGGCTCGCCTTGTGCGACAGACAGCTTCAGCAACACAAAGGCTCGGTCATTATCTCTTGCAACGCCTTCACCTCGGACATACATGCCTGCAAGCCTTACCTGTCCTTTGGCATTCCCCTGATCTGCGGCCTTGCGGAACCAGTGCACCGCCTGTGCCGGGTCTTTGCCAACGCCTCGACCCTCTCTGTACATCATGCCCAGATCAGCTTGCGCCGATGCATCGCCCTGATCGGCCGCCTTGCGCGCGCGGGCGAAGTCCTGTTCGGGTGTCAGCTTGCTATTGCTGGCCGAGGGCTGATAGCGATCACTCGCGAGTTGATTCAACTGCTGTTTCAGCCGGCGGTTTTCTTCCTGCAACTGGGCATTTTCATCCTGATAATCGTCCGCTCGCGCCTCTGCACGTGCGGCCTTCCGGCTGGCCTGCTTTGCTTTATTTGCCTCCTGCTGCCGCGCCAGCTCGGCGCGGCGGGCGACTTCCTTGCTGCACTGCAGGTCGCGATCTTTCTGCGACATACTTTCCGGCAAGGTTTTTGCAAAGTCTGCCGGGCATTCGACGGCGTGAAGCGCAGCGGAGAGGCCAAACGCGGCGACGGTTATCAGGTATTTCATGGTTTTATCCTGTTGGGAAAATCATACGTTCAGGGCTGGTCGCGGGTGACGCGGAAGCCGACAGTGGCCATGCGCTGGCCGGTTTCGCCGCGATCGCGGTTGGCAAGGCGTAGTACCTGCTCGGTGCTGCTCCAGCCACCACCGCGAATGATGCGCTTGCTGCAGTCGCCGCCGGTTTGCGGTTGACCCGTTGCCGCGGCGTGCTGATAGTCGGGCGTATCACAATCGGCTACCCATTCGGCCACATTGCCTTGCATGTCATAAAGACCCCAGGCATTAGGCGGAAACTGCCCGACTTTTGCGGCTTTATCTGCGGCAAACTGCGCCTGCGCCGTGCTAATCGTGGCACCAGTTTGATAGGGGGTCGTGGTGCCGGCACGGGCTGCGTACTCCCATTCCGCTTCGCTGGGCAGGCGATAAGTTTTACCGGCTTTCCTGCTCAGCCAGCCCAGGTAATCCTTAGTATCATCAAAGCTGATATTGATGACCGGATGCTGATCACGCCCCATGCCTTCGTCGTCCGGCTGGTGCCGGCATGCACCGTCTGCGACACAGGCATCCCACTCGGCGAAGGTCACTTCGCGAGTGGCAATGGCAAAACCGCTGGCAAAGCTGACCGTAGTTTGCGGGCCTTCATCGTTGCCTCTGCCGACTTCTTCGGCAGGGCTGCCCATCTGGAATGTACCACTCGGCATTGCAACCAGCTCCGGGCATCCTGCTTCACAATCGCGGAAGGGAAGTGGCTGAGCGGCCTCTACGACTGCGCTTGCCGATTCCAGTGCCTCCATCGCTTGCCCATCTGGTTTGGGTGACGACTTGAACAGGAAAAACAACCCCAGCACGCCGGCGGCAGGGAGCACTAGCCAGTAGCTTTTCTTGGTACGGAGTTTAGCCTTCCGGGCTTTTGCCTCCGCAACTTCCGGGGCATCAGGAAATTGCCGCGCGAAGGCGTCCAGCTCAGTCATGGTGGCCGTTGCAACGATTTCCTGCCAATGACGCGCCGCCAACTCTCTCTGCTGCAATAGTGCGGCTGCTTCCGAGGCATGCAGACCCTCAGGATAGTGCTCAAGGTAACGTTGATAGGCTGATGCCGTATTTTGCCCCCTGGCCGTGTCCCAGCTGCTGTTTTCGGCACGTTCACGTTCTTCAAACAGCGCTAGTCGTCCGATTGCCGCGCCTCGGTAGAGCCCTTGCGGATGCTGGGCCAAATAGCTTCGATAGGCCGCTTCTCCACCATCTGTACTGGCAAGCTGCCAGGCCTTTTCGTCAGCCTGCTGCTGCTCGAATGTCAGCAGCTTTGCTTGCGCTTCGGCAACGTGTTGCCCTTCCGTGCACTCCTTCAGGTAACACTGATAGGCATCTGGATTATTGCCGGTGCACGCTTGCCGCCAGGCTTCTTCGTCAGCTGCAGCTCGGGCGGCTGCGGTCTCCTGCTCTTGCCGAATTTCCTGCTCGAATGAGGCAATCCGGCTCAGCGCTTCATCCCTGTGATTGTGCCATTGATTGGCATAGTGTTTGCAAGCATCGCGTTTTTCGGCCAGCGAAGCAGTTGACGCCAGCAGTGTCTCGACAGATTGCCACGCAGCAGCATCTGCTCTTGCTCGTTCCTGTGCTTTTTCCTCGGCCATTTGCGCTTGCTGAATCTGCCGATCCAGTTGGGCGATATGCATCAGCGCTTCGTCGCGGTGAATCAACCACGAAGTCGCATAGTGTTGATACGCGGAGCGCTGCTCATGCAAACCGCTCATCGTTGCAATTGCTTTCTGGGTTTTCAGCCAGGCCGCTTCATCGGCACTAACCTGGGCCTTATGCTCTGCAGCAGCCTGCGCAATGGCCCGCTCCAGCCTTGCTATATCTGCTAAAGCTTCATCACGACGTTCCTGCCACTGATCAGCGTAGCTCTGATAACAGCGTTTTTGGGCTTCCAGATCGGCGGTCGCAGCAACACCACTCAATGTGGTCTGCCATGCTGCAGCATCAGCCGCCATGCGCGCCGCTTCTTCTTCAGCCTGTCTGATTACCACATCGAGTTTGGCGATTTCTGCGAGGGCCTGTTCGCGGTGAAGCTGCCATTCCTGTGCATAGGCTTGGTAGGCCGCCCTTTTGCCCTGCCTTTCTGCACCAGCAACGGCATTCAAGGTCGCCTGCCACGCAGCTTCATCTGCCTGTGTTTGTGCGGCGAGCTTCTCCGCCTTTTGTATCGCAGCATCCAGCTTGCTGATTTCGGTTAATGCCGTGATGCGATGCGCCTGCCATTGATCGGCGTAGGCCTGATACACCTCACGCTGCGCATACATATCCTCGGTCGCGTCTACGGATGCCAGCGCCACTTGCCAGGCGGCAGCATCAGCGGCGGCGATGGCCGCCTGACGAATCGCCTCATCAAGGCGCGCGACCTCTGCCAATGCCTGCTGGCGCTGGTTTTCCCATTTGTCGACATACTGCTTGTATGCCGTGCGCTGCGCCTGCAGATCCGTCGTTGCCGCCACCACCTGCTGGGTATCCTGCCATGCGTTTGCATCGGCCTGCCGGCGTGCTTCTGCTTCGGCGGCCAGCGCAATGGCTTGCTCGAGTCTGGCGATCTCCGCCAATGCTTCGCGCTGATGGTTTTGCCATTGCTCGGCATAGCGCTGATAGACGGCCCGCTGTTCGGCCAGACCCTGGCTTGCCACCAGCTCAGCTTGCGCTGCTTGCCATGCCGCTTCATCTTCGGCGTAGCGTTTGCGCTCTGCCTCTGCCTGTCGAATGGCTTCTGTTAGTTCATCGACACGGGCTTTGGCTGCGACGCGGTGTTTGAACCAGGTGTCGATATAGCGCTGGAAGAGCGCCCGCTTGGCTTCCAGATCATCAAGGCTGTCCGCTTCATTCTGTATATCCAGCCATGCCTGATCATCTTCCGCATTGCGGCTGGCCTGTTCTGCATCTTTGGCATTCCGTGCTTCGGCAATTGCGGCCCGAGCTTCACCAGCGTGGGCGCATTCTTCACATGTTGATAGATAGTTCGCAAATGCTTCAGGCGTACCCAACAAGCGTGCAGCTTCGATGCGTTGTTCATCGCGTTGCAAACGTCCCTGTTTTTTCTGCTCGTCCAATGCCAACTGCAGTCTGCCAGACAGTTCGCGGCGGGCTGTCACATCGTACTGCTGGCTTGCCAATTGCGTGAGGGTATCGCGGCAGCATTCACCGACTGGCCGCTCAAGTTGGCCTGCTGCGAGCTGGGCTTCGAATTCATCCAGCAGACGGCGGATTTGATGGTTCTGGCTAGCCTCGGGGCCATACAGGCGCACTTGCGGCCCAACCAGCAGAGGGGCCTGGCTGGTTTCGCGCTGACGGTATTTACGGGCCAATTGCTGCATGCGCTTGCCCAGCGTTTGCGAAAACTCATCATCCAGAATCACCGATTGGCTGCCAGCCGCCCGTGCCTTCAGTTCTTCTAGCAAGGCCGCCGTAAACAGTCCGTGCCCTTCTTCGTAGTTTTCCAGCTCTTCCGCTTTTTGCTGATCCTGGCAGGAGTTCAGCACCACCAATGGCGCGACAGCCTCTGCCTGTGCTGAAGCAGCCAGCTTGGGATCGCGGAAAATGACCTCCCCTGCAAAATGCACATCACTATGGCCATCACGATTTTCGGCTTCCTCGCGGGGCAAAGGGGAACGGCAGGCATCAAAGATAAAGACCCGCTGCACGCCTTTCCATGCCTCGGTTTCGGCTTTGATTGCCTTGTACGACAGCACATCGGCTCCCGCAGTCACCCCTCTTTCCAGTTGACGACGGGATACAGACGGGAGCAGGAAGATTTGGTCCGATTCCGTCGCTTTGCCGTGCCCGGCAAAGAACAGGACGAACAGATCACCTTCGCTCAGCTCACCCTCGATCCTACGCAGTTCGCGCATGACGCTGCGGCCAGCATTCAGCTCCTTTTCGGTTAGCACTACCGGCGTAGAAAACGCCAACCGATGTTCAAACACGGCAGCCAATTGACGGGCATCGCGCGCAGCACAGCGCAGTGGGGTAATGCCTTGGTCATCGTATTGATCAATGCCAACAAACAGAGCTAATCGTTTCATGATGCTTTTTGGTTTAGTTCAGGGATTTCCCACAACCACTGCAAAAGCGGCCGCTCTGCTCGCAATTGCGACCACATCCTGGGCATTGTTTGAATACGATGGGCTGCGACGAAGCCAACGGTGCCGGGGCGGTGGCAGTAGCTGTGGCAGTCGCATATTGCGGGAATGGTTGTGCTGTGGCTTGAACAACAATCTGGGGCGACTGTTGAGCTTGAGCAGTACCCAGCGCAGTTTCAGTGTTTTTATTCAAGGCATGTTTAGCCAACTCAAGAAGGTTGGCTGCTTCTTGTTCTTTAGATCTGTCGCTACGTGCAATGGTATCTTCATAGACCCTTATGGTTCTTTCATTTGCTGCCGTTAGAGCACTCACTGCATCCTCGAGCGGCTTATTATCCACATTAACAGTAACCTGTGGTTGCGCTTCATTCACCGGTCGGGCATTCAAAATACGGGTGGCGACCTCGGCTTGCTCTTTATCCAGACTGCTCAAGGCATTCATTTTGGCTAGCCCGGATAAAGCCTCGATGATCAGAGGATCAGTTTGCTGCGCGAGCAATACATATGGAGGCAAAGACCCGATCGTGCGCAAGTATTCCAGCTTTTGTTCTTCCATCTGCAAGGTGTGAGCACGCTCATCGGCTAGCTCTATTCGCTTGCGCGCAAATTCTGCATCCAACTGCTCCTGCTTCGCTTTATTTGCTGCGGCTTCCAGCTGCAGTTGCTTTTCCGCCTCCTCCAAGCGCAGCTTGTGTTCAAGCCCCATCAGGGCTTCCAGCCCTTGCATCCGAGCATCCGCTGTCTTCGTAGCGATATCGATAACGCTATTTTCATCGGCCTGCTTGGCGGCACGTTTAAGTGTCGCCAATTTATCCTCCAGCAAAGCATCTTCCCAAGTTTGCACGCGAGATGCTTCGCACCTGCGGGCTTCGCGAGACAGGTAAATATCGTCGAGCGCTACTTGATGGTGTGCCTCAATGATTTCCTGTTCACGCAGAGCGGCGGCTTGCTTTTGCGCATTGGCTAATTGTTTCGCTTCTTCCTGCTCGGCAGCATCTGCGATCAGGCCGGCTTGCTCGAGTGTATTTTGAATGCGGATTTTTTCCAGCGCATGGGCAATCCGCTCAGCTTCAAGCCTGGTTGCTTCCAGCCCTTGTGCGGCACGCAAATCGACTTCGGTTCGCCGGGTGATTTGTGCGAGTTCGCGAGTATGCTGCCAGCTAGCTTCTTCATCCTCCTCCTGCCAGTCCTGCTTGAGCAGATCACGTTCTCGCTGATGCCGTTTGCTGTTATAGGTAGATTCCAGAACTTCGATCTGATCGCGTCCGGCAAGATCAATCGCTTCTTTGCGCGTTTTGGCATTGCTGATTTTTTCATACAGGTCGAGTTCACGCAGGCGGATTACCTGCGCCAACTCGGCTTCTTCCTGGGTCAGCTCACCACAACGGTAGCGCCGACGCATCGCCTCTTCTTCCTCATGAATCTTTTGCCATTCCTGCTCGTTATACAGTTGATTGAGCTGGGCTTGGTGCGTGGCTTTTACTCGGGCTTGGTCGTATTGCAGCCAGAGCGTTCCTGCTTCTTGCTGGTTTTCCAGATACTTTTCATGACGCAAGGAGAGCGTATCGGCACGATCAAATGCCAGCCCCATATCATTAAACCGAGCCGACAACTCGGTAAGCAGGCGGGTGTCAATTTCCGCACGCAGGTCGCCCTGCTTCATGATTTCTTCCAGGCGGCGTGTACCGATGGCTTCAGCAAAAACTTGCCGCACGGAACCGGAAAGCAAATCAACCAATTGCTCCGCAGTGACCGCCCCGGCTCGCAACATGAAATGATTGCGGAAAGCGTCAACGTTGCCCACGCGAATATAGATCGAGGTTTGCACCGCAACCCTGAGAAATTCGGCAGAAAGAATGTCATCGAAGCGGAAGGGTAATTCCAGCGCACCTTGCCGGGTAATCAGAATTTCGGAATGCTTGCCCCTGAATAGGGTATTGATGCGGGTGAAGAAATTCTCCAGCGTGTACTCGCCTTCCGGTACTTCGCTGACCTTGTTATCTTGCAAAATCCAGGCACGCATACCGGATGGGACTTCCAACTTGCGCGAGAAAATTCCTTCCAAATCTTTGGCTTTGAAAAACACCGCCAGTTCGTCTGGTGCGGCTTCCCAGCGGTTATCCTGCAAAATGGCAAGGCGGTTCAGCGCGGTAGTGATGCCACATTTTTCGCATACATCTGCATCGCTGTTGTTACGAGCGCCGCAGCGCGGGCACTTCACCCCGAAAATTTTACCGAACATGCTCACTTCTCCGTTGATCAAGCTGGGCTAAAGCCAGGCAATTATGAATGCTACATAGTCATTTTTAATAAACATTATTCCGGATCAAATCCGGAATAATGTTTTAATCTGCAACTCAGGATTTACCACTAGCAGCGTCTTCATCCAGGCGGCGCAGCCAGATACTATTCACCCATCCGTTCTGCCCTGCTGTGGTTTTAATGCGCCACCAGTCACCTTCGCGGGCACCATCAAATTGAACTAATTCCCCCTGTGGCAAGGTCGCCAAGCGCGCAGAATCTACCCCGGCTTTTTCACGCAAATTCAGACGCTGATGCACACGGTATTTACCTTCCGGCAATGGTTGCATAACAGGTAAAGGAGTGGAACTGGCGATCTGCTGTTGCTGTACAGGAGCCAGATCAAAGAATTTGCGCTGCTGCAAGGCCACTTCCAGCTCACGCGGAGTAGAAACGGAAAGCCATTCTGCCTGGGCTTGCCCGGCTGGGTGCAAGCCGACTAGTGCGCCATACACCAACTTTTGCCCGCCAGCCAGATGAAACAGCGCCAGCAAACCCATACCCAGCAGCCAGGTGGGCACAGCCAGTGCGAGCAAGTTGATCAAGGATGGGCTATTCCACCATTGACGCGGCGTAAAGCGGTAGCACAGACCTACCGTGATCAAAAAAGCCAGCACAAACAGCCCCCAACCGTAGCCTCGTTCGACTTCTGCCCAAGGCGCCCAGTGCGGCAGCGGCCAGGCTTCGGTGCATATGCCAACCTGATCGCTCAAGCGTGCCAGTCGCACCACATAGTCCAGAATTTCCGGTGCAGTTGATTGCGGATCAACCCCCAAGGTCACCGTATTGGCAGCCCCCGGCTCCATGGCTGCACAGGCAGGGAGATCGATATCTGCGGCAGCCGATGCGAGATGAGTCAAAATCGCAAGGGCACTTGCGGCGATAATTCGATGTATTGTTTTCATTGTTTCTCCCCACATCAAACTTTGGCATCAAGCCATGCTGATACTGGCCTTTCAGGACTGGATTCAAGGCACTATGTTCTGAACAGTAAGCTAGCTATGGAATATCAATTACCCGCGCCACACGAAACCCCACCGTATACGCCCGGTGATCCTGTGGAAAACGCTCGCGACTGGCGCTGCGCAACTGCCGGGGTGAATCCATCCAGCTACCACCACGCATTACGCGACTAAGATTATGCGAGGTGACCTGTGCGGCACCATCAGTCGGCGTGTCGTTGTAATGGCTTTGGTAAGTGTCTTCCACCCATTCCCATACATTGCCGTGCATATCAAACAGCCCGAAAGCATTGGCAAGCTTCAGGCCAACCGGCTGGGTCTGGTTTTTGCCATTGCCCTTGAACCAGGCATGCATGGGCAGATCGCGGTGATCCAGATCATCGCCCCACGGAAAGCGACGTTCACCTTGGCCTGCACGCGCGGCATATTCCCATTCCGACTCGGAAAGCAGGCGATAGGTATGGCCAGTAGCACGGGATAACCAGCGGACATAATCCTGCGCATCTCGCCAGCTCACATTGATCACCGGCCGATCGCCACGCCCCCAACTAGCATCACCCGGTGTGTGACTACTGCCCCCTGCTGCCACGCAGGCATCCCATTGGGCAAAAGTAATTGGGGTCTTACTCACTGCCAATGTGTGGATGCGCACCAAATGACGCGGCCCTTCCGCCGACCAACGATCCTGCTCGCTTTCTGGCGAGCCCATCCAGAATTCCCCAGCAGGCAGCACGACCATATCCGGGCCTTCAGGCAGATCGCGGAAGCTATCACCGGGGCTTGGTTGAGCCGCGGATGGCATCTCCTCGACGGCATGGGCAGCGAGGTTGACATTTGTGTATTGCTTGCCTGTAAACTGAGCAATTCGTGCCAGTGCTTCATCGCTATGCACACCGGGGATGCCTGGATTTTGCACATAAGCACGATAGCCCTCCACGGTCTGGTCCAGGCAAGCCAGCTTCCATAAACGTTCGTCCAGCGCATAATCCCCGGCAGCCCGTGCTTCAGCGCCCCCTGTGCCAGCAAGGTAGTGCGTATCCAGCAAGGGCCGAGTGCAAAACTCGCGGACTTCCGCCAGATAGTCGTCGTAGGAATTCATCATCCTTGCTCGCCTAACACTTGCTTCAATTTTTCGCTGACGAAGCGCGCACGATCATTGATATAGCTGAGGTGCTCATCTTCAATATGCCGGACTACTTCGTCGGCTTGCTGAATGAAATCCATCATCACTGGGTGCAATTGTTGCAACATTTCATTGAGATAACGCTCATTGGCCAAATCCTGCACGCTGGAATAGTACTGTTTACCAGCGTATTTGATTTCCTCCTGCAAGTTCGTCAAATAGTCCCGTGTTGTAATACACCAGGCCAGCTGATCAGCCAAATTTGCACTGGATTGCATATTCATTTAATTACCCTCAACATTTTAATTAGCAAAAAAACCCAGGCAATTATTCCCGCCCCCCGTCGTTCCTAAGCTCTTCCACGTGCCCCTCGTGTCGATCAATAACCTGAATGCTGTGAGAAATACATTTGTTCAATTCATCAATCAGACGCGAAAAGCGCTGATACTTCACATCCAGTCGATCTGTATACTCAGCCATGAAGCCGTTGCTATCCAGCCACTTGATTTGTTTGTTGTAGTTGTTACGAGCGCCTTCAACATGGCCATGCAGGCTGTTGAGCTGGCTGCGCATATGATCAAGTAGCTGAAGCTGCCGCTGGTAACTATCTTGTTGTGACATCTAGGGACTCCTTAGGCTGATCTGTTGGTGATATTTCAGAGGTCGCTACTCGATAGCGTGCAAGCAAAGCTAGCTCTTCCTCATGCTGTCTACTGTCGGCTCGCTCGGTTTGGCCCATCCAATCTGGCAGCACTACCGAGGGAGGTGGCATAGTAACCGGAGCGTCCTGATCTTCAGCCGCGCTAACTGTGATGATCGGCTTTATAATTTGGTCTGGTTTTCGCTTGGCCAATATGGCGGCAATTCGAGATGGAATATCTGCCGGTGGGTCGCAACGGGTAAGTATATTGTCTCGCTTTATACCTGACTCTGCGTTGTAGATGAGGTGATATTTCTTGAGACGTAGTGGCTCTTCATTGCCAAACGTAAAAATATTATGGCAATCACTGAGCAAGCTCAGACGGAATGACAAGCGCAGCTTGATCTGCGACATCAACTCTTTGTCTACTTCACAGCCACTGAGTGTTT
This sequence comes from Chitinilyticum aquatile DSM 21506, assembly GCF_000430805.1. Lineage (GTDB taxonomy): Bacteria > Pseudomonadota > Gammaproteobacteria > Burkholderiales > Chitinibacteraceae > Chitinilyticum > Chitinilyticum aquatile. The sequence goes on from NZ_KE387259.1 coordinate 47,243, forward strand.
GCGTAGCCAAAATAATATGAACCCCAAAAGCGAGGCCCTGCTTGACCACATGCACGAGTTGTTTGGAGAACTTGTTGTTTCCTGCTCGCCCCCCGCTGGACAATAATCGATGCACTTCATCAATGATTAGAATCTGACGAGGAATTTTTTTATCCGGGAACCTTGCATTGTATGCGTCAATGTTCTTTAGCTTGTGCTCACGAAATAGTCGGGCACGCTCAGAAATTGTTCCCACAAACTCTTCCAGCAGCAAACTGGCTGCATTCAAATCGGTATTATCCAGATAAATCCGTGCACAATTCGGGTGGCTTTCAAAGAACTGAAATTCCACCCCGTCCTTATAGTCCATAAGATAAAGCTGCACTTCATCTGGCAAATACTTTTCGCCAATCTGGAGGATCAAATTATTGAGCAGCGTGGTTTTCCCCGTCCCACTCATCCCAAGTAAAAATGCATGATTGCAGTCCGATCGCTTTCCGAGGCTGAAATGCACAGTATTTCGGCCATCCGCGGTTCTACCGATTGGCACCGAAAGGAAATCCGCTACATTTTCGTTATCAGACTCTGCTCGTTTCACGATGTTATCGATTAGCGGCTCTAGCTCTGCAGGGCTATCTTCAATAGAGAGTTGATACTCTTTGCATAGAGCAAGCAGATCGCAGGTTTGATCTGCAGCCGGCTGGAGAGACATACTAGTCTCGCTCTCGACTCCACACAAGCGCACTTCCGGGAACCGTGGCATTGCGTAAGCCAACAATCCTTGTTTAATCGCAGAAATTTCAGCTTGGTCTTCTAGCTGGCAATTCATAATCAGAAAGTAAAAACCTGCGGCCGATGCTTCCGGCAGAATTTTCTTTAAACGTGCGATTGATGCGCCATCAAATGGAAAGTCATCCGCATTGATAACAATCAGCGAGTATTTTTCGATACAATCACTTGATGTATTGTATTGAGACAGGGAGCAAATCGGGCCACCGATAATATTGTGGTGTCGGTAATATGCAGTTTTTTCCAGCTCATTCAGAAACTGCATAGACTCAGCGGCACTGTGGTAAATGCGGTAAAGCTGCAAATGCTCCAAGCGGGAAATATGATGAAACCGCTTGCGAATACCAAAATCTAGCACATGGACATCAATCGCTCCGTGCGGCAGGTCTGCCATTATGGAAACAACAGCCCGTTCGACCAACGCAGTAGCATCTGCCTCCCGTTCTTCTGGATATGTCACAAGCAATCCACCGCCTTGCGTAGGTAACTTGCCCGGATAAGACTCGCCAGTTTTCGGGTGTTTCAAGGCGCAGACATGAATACCACCCGGAAATGCATTGTTAGGATACTTTGTCATAGTCTGCTCTTCGTTTTCACAGCTATTGGTCATTACCTGCCCTCTGCATGGGGTTAACGCTTTCCCGAATAATTTTGCAGCATGCCACTCACAAAACTTGCCCGTTCATTGACATAACCCAGGTGTTCGCCTTCAATATGCCGAATTACCTCATCAGCTTTCAAAATAAATTCCGTCATCACCACTTTAATTTGTTGCAACATTTCATCCAGATAGCGCTCATCGGCCAAAGCTTGAACATCGTTGTAATACTGTTTTCCAGTAAATTTGATTGTTTCCTGCAATTCGCTTAAATAAACACGAATTTTAAGACACCACTCCAGTTGCTCTGCCATGCTTTGAGCTGATGCTATGTCGATCCCGCTCAGGTCTATAACTTTTTCGACTCCTCTGCGCGTACGCTGAACGATATCGTCAAGACTTGGCTCCTGCAGCAAGGGGGATGGGCATCCGGGCGGTTGGCCAGAGGGCGCTCCTTCCCCCTGATAGTTTTCACCTGGTCGTAAAGCATGATGCTCTACTTTGTCGTCCATATTGCCACGGCGACTACCCGGATCGTCATCATCGGGTGAGTTGATGCCCATATTTATCAAACCTCTCAACATTAACTCAGATAGAAAACGTATTTATGCAAAACCACGCAGGCCAGCGACATGGTTTTACAGACGCCCATCAAAAATCACAAAGAGATTGCATTATGGCAATAATTTTTCCATCAAAATGCCACTCGCACCATTTCCAAGCAATTCTCCTAGAAAAGATGGGGGCATATTTTGTCCCCACGCCACAGGAAGCAAAACTCGATCGCCTTTTCTGGCACTATTGCGAATTAACTCACACTTACGCTCACACCCCTCCACATCACCAACGATTCCTTTATCTGGATCACTGATACAGCCCGATGCAATCAACCGACCTGTTGCGGGCCATTCGCGACCGCGGGCGATGCGGTCAGCCAAAACCAAGGCAAGCTCGCAGGATCGGCCCTGAAAGCCCCGAGCAAAGCGGATTTTGGTGTGCCATATACCAGCAGGCTGTGGATCTAGCTTTCTGGTTTTCTGCAGCAACGTAACGAAGGATTGGTTTATATCGCCGTCCAAGCGCGATAAGCCCTGCACCAAAAATTCGTCGTTTCCGTCTTGCTTAAGATTGGGTGACACAGAGACCTCCACTGCGACCAACCGATCCATGCTTGCATCACCGCCCAACACTGGGAACCAGACTTGCGAACGACGAAAAAAGGTATTGGGATGCCCATCCAGCCCAGCCAGAAAATCTATAACGGTAACAATCGCCTGTGGGTGGGCAGCAGTGATAGCGCCGTGCAGTACTATTGCTGCGTCATCAGCGGGCGGGGGAAGAACAATCTGCACATCACCCAAATCAGCCATGTTAGCCAGTTGCGCTAAGCAGGCATGATGCATATCTGCCTGCAGAGGCAACAGCCTTCCGGGGTGCAGCAATGAAAGCAGCCCTAGAGCAATGACTCGTGGGGCTTCTGGGTTGAATATTCCGCGGACGGCACGGTCAGCGATGATACTGGCTAATGACCAGACAGGAGGAATTTCGGCTCCGTTATCTGCCAAATGTATGCGTACTCGCCAACGTGGGTCATGGTCTGTTTCCGTGCTACGTGCCGCCCGCAAATTTTCTTGCAACGCTGTGCGTTGCGGCCCGTTTGGCAACTTAAGTTCAGCCAATGTCTCTCCTCCCTGTGTTGGGAAGGACTCTGCAGTAACCAACAAGAATCCACCGAGGGGTAGCGGGGCTTCACAAGTGAATCTGGCAGGCTGACGGGATATGTGAATCATTCGCTCATCCACCAAGGGTGCTTACGCGCTGCAATCGCATGCTCGACTTTTGAGACAGCAATATCGAGCAATTCCAGATTAGCGAGGCTCGCCAATTCACCTTTTGGTAAACCATCTAGCAAGCCCCACACCTGATCTAGTCCATCCGTGGCATGACGAGACTCTTGCGCCATTTGCAGAACCCTGTCAGTCGGAACGGAGATCGAATAAAACGGATGGGATAATTCGGGTAAGCGTCCTGTGGTGGCTGCAAGATGGGTTAAGCGATCCAGAATCGCACGCTGGGCGCGAATGGCTTCAGATTCTTTAGCCCAAGGCAATTCGCGCAAGCGGCTAGCCTGACGAGGCAACTCCAAAAACAGACGATGTACAAAGCGAGCATCTTGCTCTCGCGCTTGAGCTACGGGGGCCCTAAGTGATTCGCCTTCTGGTGAACTCACTTTATCGTACGGCAAAGGTTGCCGTTCCGGCACCGGTGACACATCTGGCGCAGTCTGTTTTGCCGCATTTAATGCTGCGGCTTGGAAAAGATCACAGCGTTGAATCAGATTGCAGCGCAAACCGGCGGATTGAATCAAGGCAGAGGAAAAAGCCAAAGTGATGTCTTGTAGTTCACTCCGCTGCACACATGGCGGCAATTGCAATAGGATGTGCCCAGCTAGCAAGGAAATCAGATCATCAAGAGTAACTGCCGCTAGCGCCAGATCATCCAGCCAGTACGCCAAGCTATCACTCAATAATCCATTTGAAGTTGCAGCTTCCAACTCTAGCAATACTCCTAACTCCGGGCATGCCGGGTTCGGAGCGAAGCGCAGGGTATAAGGACCTGGATGCACCCACCAGAGTTTGCCATTAAGAAGAGCCTTTGCCTGCTGACCGGCCCCATAGCGTTGGGTAAGCATTCCTTTAAGGCTAAGGCCGTGACATGCCTGCGGCACTATGCCGCTGGTAACTCGGGCAGCCAAAACGGTTCTACCCAAAGCAGCAATCTGCTCTGGATTGGCAACGACAATCTGATTCATATCAGCAGGGGCGCACACGGAAGCGGCCACCCTTCTCCATGAAATACGGGTATGGTGCGCTAGCCAACGGCCACGGAGCTTCCAGCTCACCGTCGTCATCCAGCCAGCCCTGAACAATCAACTGCCCCTCACCATCCAGCAGAGCCCAAGGATTACGCAATGCGTACGGTGCGATCGGGGATGACATATCCAATTGCAGCACCATTCGATAGCCCTCTAAAGCATCTAGAAAAGCCAGGCGCCACCAGCCATCTTCCGTACTCAAGGCTCGGGCCGCTTCGCCACTATCGGCGGCCATCAGCAAACCTTCGCTATCTCGCCAAAATGCGTCATTACTGGCAGAAGGAATGGCCTTTTTACTTCCAATTTCGGCGGCTAGAACTTGAAAGCGACGCAATGTGATGGGTGACTCCAGTAATGCGCTCCACTCCGTTCGATTCAAGGGGTGTCGGTTTTCAATTGCCGCCAACAAGGTTTCATCACTCAGCACGAGGTAATCGCCTGGTTTAGATCGATTCAGCAAGCCTTTGGTAACGATTGCGCGCGACAGTATTTCTATGGGACTCTTCATTGCCTTTCTCCATGGCATGCAGTCAATCTTACCTGTACCGCCGCCTTGATCAATTCTTCATATGCTGCATCAACACGCTGATTGAATTTGTACTCAGTGATGACGGCACTTTCAATTTTGCTTAATTCTCCTGCCAAACGTTTAATACTCCATTTGCGCAGATCTGTGTCTTTATCCCAACTTTCCAGCAAGTTTCTGAGTAGATGATCAAATCGCCCCCCCGCCAAGCGCAGCAACAAAGCCAACTGTACTGGCCACGGGAAGGCGTTAAGGCCCGCTGAATACTGCCGGGAATCAGATTCATCCTCCTCGTACATATCTTGCGGGGGGGGCGCAAAAAAGTCGCTAAGTAACTGGTTCGAATCTTTTTGCACATAATCATCAGCAGATTCGTCATCATCTTGGCCATAGTCAGCGGCTTGGCTAACTTCATCCGAGTGTGCGCACGTATCTTGATCCAATATTCCAATAAAACAGTCTGCATCTGGCGCTGGTAAAACACGCGATTCATGAGCATCGTCTTCCACTACGTGCTCACCTATACGGCGCAAACTCACCAAAAAATCTGCCTCGCCAGGATTAATCTGGCCAGCAAAGGTGCCGGTGCAAGGATCGAGATCACGCAAGCACTGAGCGATATTTTCCAAACTGCAGGTGAATTTTTTAGACTGGGTATGAAACGGCCCGACCGCTGGTTGGCCTTTTTCATCGACAGGGTAGAAGCGTGGGAAAGCCTCGCTCCAGCGCAATAGCCATTCAGCCCTGCAAGGCGCCCCCTGACGCACGCGCACCGCCTCGATCGGCTCTGCGGTTAGTTCCCGGCCTAAAATATAACCGACCAATTCGGGATGAGCCTGCCAGTTCTCCAGAATATGACATACCGTCCGCGCATGTGTTTCTACCTTGCGCAGACAATCAATTCGGTTGGCACTCATAGCATCATGGGTACAGAGCATAAAATTGCGGGCATCCACTGCATCGCGCAACTCCACCCATATATCGGCAATGGTTTTACCCAGTTTTCGTTGAACGAGTGGAGCTGACCAATCACCTGAATAAACTGTCAGCTTCGCTATCTTGTCCCGCAAACGCAGCAGATAGCCTCCAGGCACATTCTTAGGATCGGATGCAGTAAATAACTCATCTGCGAGATCGCTTGCTAACTCCAGGACACCATCACCTTGCCAGTTCCGGGTATCAATCCGGGTCAAACGGGCCTCGTCCGCCCAGATATATTGGAGCAGCGTAAGACGCAGTTCACCACAATGAGTGTCCAAGCCATTCTCACTTAGGATAGCAGGCACCCCGATTCTGCTAAGTGCGGCCAACATGGCTCTGCGCAACAGTTGCTTGACATCGCCCCAAGCGTGATCTTGATAACGCATTCCGGGAAGAATCATTCTTGGCCCTCTAAATGGAAAAAACTCGCGCAACAAGCTCACGCGGATTCAAAAAGTGAGTGCAACAGTCAAGTGGTTTCTAATTCAGTGACCTGGCCTGTTCGAACACTAAGTTCAGTGATTTGAAGCCAAGTCGCTTTCTTAACCGATTATTCCGTTTCCTTACCACATCGGCAATCTGGCGTGGCTTGACTGTGGTGAAGCTGGTTTTCTTCGGGAAGTATTGCCGGATCAAGCCGTTGGTATTTTCGTTGCTCCCGCGTTGCCACCACGAGTACGCATCGGCGATGTAGCAATCCGCCTTCACCGCCGGGCGTTCGTCGCGTGGCTGGCGAATTCCTTGCCATTGTCGAAGGTGATGCTCTTCACCTGATCCTTCAGCGGCGCCAGCATGCGGCAGATGGCTTTGGTGACGCCGGCGGCCTCTTTGTTTGGTACGGGTCAGCCCGGTTTTGCGCTCAACCAAGGTGACCAGTGCGCCTTGCTGGCCAGCCTCAATCATGGCATCCGCTTCCTAGTGTCCGATTTCCTTACGGATTTCCACTTTGGCTTGGCGGTCGCTGATGCTGCGCCGCTCGGCCGACCGGTTTCACACGCGCACGCCAGCTTGCAAACGCGGTTCGGTTTGTTACGATGATTCGTACCGAGCAAGTCGGCAGGCCGTCAAGCTCATCGATGGCCGCTACGGTGCTGATCAGTTAACCCAGCGGGTGATCGACCAGCATACCGGTTCGCCCGCCATTGGGCGGGTGTACGCTCACAGTGGTGATGCCCCAACCGACAACAACCCTACATGGAATACGTCATCCGGCCGATCACACTGGGGAAGAGAAACTGGCTTTTTGCCGGCAGCGAAGCCTGTGGCCGTCGCGCAGCCACGATCCAGAGCTTGCTTGGCACTGCGAAGCTGAACAACATAGAGGAACCGAGATAGCTGACAGAAATGCTGAGAAAGTTACCAACTTGGCCGACACCCGGATCTACGAATTGCTGCCACTACGGCGCTAACAGCGGCAGCTGCTTTGATATGATCAAATATGGGGCCGGCAAGGCGCTAACTGTTTTAGGAAGGTGACGGCGAACTTTACCAGGGAGTCACGCCCCGGTAGACACTTCGATCCAAGTCGATCAAGCAGCTGCACCCACCGGAAACAGAACCACATTTGAAGGCAAGCAATCCGACTCAAGATAATCTGCCCACCATTGCATCATCCGAACACGCTCATGTAGAAATTCTGCTTTGTGAATGTAGGCTGCACGCACCGCATTACGCTCTGCATGACCCATTTGCCGCTCAATTGCATCTCGGTTCCACAATCCAGACTCAACGAGTGCGGAACAGAACAACGCCCGGAAACCGTGTAAGGTCAGATCTTCCTTGGTGTCATACCCCATACACCGAAGTGCACTGTTCACGCCCCCCTCACTCAATGGTTTATCTGCTGTGCTGCTAGCAAATACAAACCGGCGATGACCATTAATCCGGCGAAGTTCAGCCAAGACAGCAAGAGTTTGACGACTTAATGGAACCAGCCGCGTATCTTTCATCTTTTCTGCTCGCTCACTGTGCTTGACACCCTCAACTGCTTGTCGTTCTGGAGGAATAGTCCACATTGCTGCGTCGACATCAAATTCATCCCAGTGTGCAAAACGGAATTCGGATGATCTAACGCCGGTAAGCAATGCAAACTGCATGCTCAGCCTAGTAATAAGCCCCTTATAACATCGAATCTTCTGCACCAACTCGGGTAAACGCTTAAGGGGCAAAGCCGCGTGATTGCTTCGCTGCAATGGTGGAAGAGTTCTTTGCAAGCCTTCAGCAGGATTATCAGACCTCAACCGCAAGATCCGAGCATGATCAAAAATGGAACGCAGGTATTGGCATACCCGCAAGGTAACATCACGCCCATGTGGCAGCACTCGCAGATGAAGAGTGTCCTTCAGTTCGTGGAATGAAATTTCGGTAATCGGACGTTGCGCCAGAGCAGGGAAAAGATGCAACTCCATCCGCCTGAAAATTTTGTGCGCATGATCAGGAGACCAGGATTTTTCACCGGAAGCAGATCGGCGTGATGAATGCGCCCCATTCAATTTGTGCCAGTCATTAGCAATCGCTTCGAATGTACTCATAGCCCTGGCTTGAGCCGCACGCTTTTCGTTTCTACGCTCGGATACAGGGTCGATACCCTTGGCGACTAATCGGCGAGCTTCTTCACGCAAGCGTCTGGCCTCTGCCAGGCCGATCGCTGGATATTCCCCAAGTGCCAGCATCGACTCTTTCCCGTCCAGCTTGCGAAATTTAAGCCGCCAGTGCTTGCTGCCATTGGGTTTGACTGCGAGGATCAGGCCTCCACCATCAGTTAAGCGATACTCGGCTTCCTGGGGTTTGGCCCGTCGACATTCTGCATCAGACAAGGGCTTGGTGATCCGTGCCATCTTGGCTCCTGAATAAGGGTACGAGGCTAATCTGTACCCTTATTTATACCCTTATTTTCGCGAGACTTGGGGCGATCTACTGCAACTCCGTGAGACAACAAGGCGAAAAAAAAGCCCGCAAATCAATGATTTTGCGGGCTTTTTGATACTCTCAGACACATGCTGAGATTTACATATGGTGCCGTCAGTGAGACTCGAACTCACACAGCCGAAGGCCACTACCCCCTCAAGATAGCGTGTCTACCAATTTCACCATGACGGCGGCATCCAGTTACTTGGCTGTGCCAAGCAGAGAGGCCGCGACTATAACGGTTTGTTATTTTCCTGTCCAGCCCTTGCGTGCAAATTTATGCGTTTTCCTGCCATTTTTTGCCCTGCCAGCTATCACGCTTCACCAGTGTCTCGGTCAAGAGTGGCGCCAGCTGGGACAGGCGCACCGACCAGTCGGGCGCCAGGCGCAAGGCTGGCGGCACTTCACTGCCGACACGCTGGATGGCGATATCGGGACGCAGGAGCTCAAGAAAGTCGGCCAGCAACTCCAGATATTCGTGCCCACCCAGCAGCGGAATGCTGCCGGGCGCCTTGCGCCACTCATTGGCCAGCTGGGTGCCCTTCACGATCTGCAACTGGTGCAGCTTGAGGGAATTCAGTGGCAGTGCGGAGAGCCTGGCGGCGCCGGCCAGCATCTCGTCGCGGCTTTCGCCGGGCAGGCCGAAAATGAGATGGCCGCTCACCGTCAGGCCGCGCGCGGCCGCTCGCCGGATGGCATCCGTGGTACAGGCAAAGTCATGGCCGCGATTCACGCGCGCCAGTGCAGCATCCGTGGTGGATTCGATGCCGAACTCGAGTTCGATGATGTATTCCTGCGCGAGTTCGGCCAGATAATCGAGCAGCTCGTCCGGCACGCAGTCAGGCCGGGTGCCGATGACCAGTCCACTGATGTCGGGATGCACCAGCGCCTGCCGGTAGGCGGCCTTCAATTGCTCGATTTCACCGTAGGTATTGCTGTAGGCCTGGAAATACGCCAGCCAGCGCTGCGTTTCCGGATAACGGCGCTTGAGAAAACCCATACCTGTATTGATCTGCAGCTCAATATCATTGCCGGTCTCACGCAGATACCCAGGAATGAAGCCCTGGTTATTGCAGAAGCTGCAACCGCCACGCCCCTTGCTGCCATCCCGATTCGGGCAGGTGAAGCCGGCGGCGACCGAAATTTTCTGCACGCGACCACCATGACGGGCACGGATCAGATCATGCCAGGACAGATAACGGCGGGCGGCAAGGGCTTCGGGCAGGGAAGTGCTGGACATGATGATTGGCAGGCTGAATGGAATCGCCTCATGCTAAGCGGAACATGCATGCAACACTCTGCGCCACATCAGACAACCCGGAGACTTGACCGGGATTAACATGTCCGTCACGCCGTGCGCCTATGCTGCTGCACCGAATTGTGCCGCCGGGATGATCTGCAACTGAGTAATGGCTTCCCCGCGAATCCAGTGCCATGCTGTAAAGTAGCCCTGTACCGTATCCATTCAATACCGGAGAACACCGATGTCCCCCACTACCCTTTATCAGATTACCGCCCGCGCCAGCGCCCGCCTGCCCGAAAGCCTGCGCAACAGCGACAACATCCGCCAGGCACTCAGCCAGGTGAACGAGCGCTTCCCCAACGGCTTGCAACTCGATGCAGCCGATCTGGCTGTTCTGACCGAAGCATCGCGCTCGCTCTCGCGCCGCATCATGCCGGGCAGCACGGTCGATGTATCCCTGCAATTCCCGGTGCTGTGCGACATTTCCAGCGAATTGTTCCGCATGGTCCGCAGCATCCGTCAGGACATCAAGGACATCATCAGCGACCACGAAAGCGAACTGCGCGATGATTGCGTTGGCGCACTGGAATATGTCAGCGAATTCCGCACCGGCATGGCACCAGCACTGGCTCGCTCGATCATGCTGCGCAACTTTGCCAACCTCGTGGATTCGGTACTGCTGGCGCAGATCCGTTTCTCCACCGAAAACATGGAAATCGAGCTGCACATCAAGGAAATCTGATCATCACAGCGATGTGAAGACAGCAAAAAGGACGCCCACAGGCGTCCTTTTTGCTGTGCGGCACACGGAACTCAGATGTCCTGCCCCTCGACAATACCGTCGTGATGGCGGTCAGCCGGCAGCACCAGATTCAGGATGATGGCCAGCAGGCTGACGAGGCCGACTCCGGCAAGGTTGAAATTCTGGATCTGCAGCATCAATCCGCCGATCCCGCAGGTCAGCACCACCGACACGATCACCAGATTGCGCGGCGCCATCAGGTCCACCTTGGCATCGATCAGCGTTTTCAGGCCGATGGAGGCAATGGTGCCGAACAGCAGCACCATGATGCCGCCCATGACCGGCATCGGAATCGACGCCAGCACGGCGTTGAATTTGCCGAAGAAGGCCAGCACGATGGCGAGCCCGGCCGCCCAGGTCATGATCACCGGGTTGAAGTTGCGCGTAATCATCAGCGCACCGGTCACTTCCGCATAGGTCGTGATCGGAGGGCCGCCGATCAGGCCGGCAAAGCACACGCCCATGCCGTCACCGGTCAGGGTGCGGTGCAGGCCGGGGCTGGCGGTATAATCCTGGCCGGACACCTTGCCGACGGCCATCACGCCGCCGATATGCTCGATGCAAGGCGCAATCGCCACTGGCAGCATGAAGAGCGCGGCATACCAGTTGACTTCAGGACTGGTGAAATGCGGCAGTGCGAACCAAGGCGCATTGGCAATGCCGCTGAAATCGACCACGCCAAGGAAGATCGCTGCGATATAGCCGACCACGACCCCCGAAAGAATCGGCACCAGCCGCAGCATACCGCCGGCAAACACGGATACGATGATGGTTGTTGCCAGCGAAATCGCCGCCAGCGTCAGCGAGACACCGTAGGGAACCAGCTGCTTGCCGCCCCCCTGCCCCATGGCCATGCCCGATGCGGCAACGGCAACCGAAAGACCGATCACCATGATCACCGGGCCGATCACCACCGGCGGCAGCAGCCGGTTGATCAGCGCCATGCCACGCCAGCGCACAATGGCAGCGATCACGAAGTAGGTAAAACCGGCCGCAAACAGGCCGAATTGCGTAGCCGCCAGGCCCCAGGTCTGCACCGAAAAGATGATCGGCCCGATAAAGGCAAACGACGAGCCGAGGAAAATCGGCACCTTGCGCCCGGTCACCAGCTGGAACATCAGGGTGCCGACGCCGGCCCCCAGCAAAGCCATGGCCGGGTTCAGCCCGGTCAAGAGCGGCACCAGCACCAGCGCCCCGAAAGCCACAAACAGGATTTGCGCGCCGGAGATGGACTGCCTCAGAAAATGGAACATCTGCACTCCCCCTTCATACCACGAACATTGATCAATACATAACCATGTATGTCGCCATAATTATTGATTTTGAATGGCTACATACACATACCCATCCACATCACAAGATACTGCGTGACATGCACACCAAAAAACGGGGAGCCTGCAGCTCCCCGTCCGGTTTACTTGGTACCGAAAATCTTGTCACCCGCGTCGCCAAGACCCGGAATGATGTAACCGTGCTCGTTCAGGTGCGAATCCAGCGAGGCCGCGACAATTTCCACGTCCGGGTGTTTTTCGTTCACCAGCTTCACGCCTTCGGGCGCAGCTACCATCACGATGGCCTTGATCTGCGTGCAACCCTTGCGCTTGAGCATGTCAATCGTGGCGACGAGCGAGCCACCGGTTGCCAGCATCGGGTCAATGATCAGCGCAAGGCGGTCATCGAGCGAGCCGACCAGCTTTTCAAAATAGGGCTCGGGCTGCAGCGTTTCTTCATTGCGCGCGAGGCCAACCACGCTGATTTTCGCGGACGGCACCAGATCCAGTACACCATTGAGCATGCCGATGCCGGCGCGCAGAATAGGTACCACGGTCAGTTTCTTGCCCTTTACTTTCTGCACGTCCACCGGGCCGCACCAGCCGTCAATCGTCACCGGTGCCAGCGGCAGGTCACGGGTTGCCTCATAGGCCAGAAGACGGGCCAGCTCTTCGGTAAGCAGGCGGAACTTGTTGGTGCTGACATCGGCTTCGCGCAGCAGCGCCAGTTTGTGCTGCACCAGCGGGTGGTTCACGACGGTGATTTTCATGGCAGACCTCGATAGATAAACCCCTCTATTGTAGGCCGACCAGCCAAGTTCGCCATTGGCGAAACCGCTACAGGAACATCTGCCATGACAGGCTGCGTCATTTCCGGCGAGGCGGACCAGCCCCACTCCGCAAGGCGGCGGCATGGAAATGGCCGGCCCAACACGGCCGGCCATTATTTGCAGCACTGGCACCGGAGTACGGTGGCACCTCCGTGCGCTCACGCCCGATTTATTGCACCTGCTGCCACATGCTCCAGGTCTTGTAGCCGCCATTGAGGCTGCGTACCTGATAGCCCTGCTGCGCAAGGAAGCGCTGCGCAATGTAGCCGCGCAGACCAACCTGGCAATACACCAGCAGTGGCCGGTCTTTCGACAGTTGCGGCAAAAGGCCGCGCAGCCCGGACAGCGGCAGATTGCGCGCACCGGGCAGCGTGCCGGCAGCGATTTCCTCCGGCTCGCGTACGTCGATGATTTGCGTGCCATCCGCGATGGCCTGTGCAACGTCTTCGGCCTGGAGCACGGCCAGCAGGCCGTCCTGCAGGTTCTGTGCTGCCATGCCGGCGAGATTGACCACATCTTTCGCCGAACCATAGGGTGGCGCATAGGACAACTCCATCTCCGCCAGGTCATCCACCGTCATCCCGGCCTGAAGTGCCACCGCCAGCACATCGATGCGCTTGTCGATCCCCTTTTCACCCACGGCCTGCGCGCCAAGCAGCTTGCCGGTGTCGGGCGCAAACAGAATCTTCAGGCTGATCGGCGTGGCACCGGGGTAGTAACCGGCATGGTCACCGGCATGCAGGTAGAGTTTGCGATACGCGATACCCGCCGCGCGCAGGGCGCGCTCGTTCAGGCCGGTACTGGCCGCAGTCAGCTCGAACACCTTGCAGATGGCGGTGCCCTGGCTGCCACGGTAACGGCTCTCGCGCCCAAAAATCACGTCAGCGGCAATGCGCCCCTGCCGGTTGGCCGGGCCGGCCAGTGGCAGCAACACCGGCTTGCCAGCGATCACATGCTGCACCTCAACAGCATCCCCAACTGCGTATATGTCTGCAGCCGATGTGCGCTGCTGGCTGTCAACCAATATCCCGCCAGTCACCCCCAGCTCAAGGCCGGCATCGGCAGCCAGCGCCGTTTCCGGGCGCACACCGATGGCGAGCACAACCAGATCGGCGGCAATCGCTTTGCCCGAGGCCAGCTGCAAGTGCAACTGCTCGCCAGCGTCGATGCGGGTCAGCGCTTCGTCCAGATGCAGCTGCACGCCATGGGCGCGCAGCGTGGCGGCAAGCGGCGCGGTCATCTCAATGTCCAGTGGCGACAGCACCTGCGGTGCCCGCTCGATCAGGTGAACAGCGACGCCGCGATGGCGCAGCGCCTCGACCGTTTCCAACCCGATGAAGCCGCCACCGATCACGCTGACGGTTTTGATTTCCGGCGTCATCGCCGCCATCAGGCGGTCGAGGTCAGGCACATTCCGCAAGGTAAACACGCGGGGATCATCCAGCCCGGGCAAGGGCGGGCGGATCGGCGCCGCGCCGGGAGCGAGAATCAGCGCATCGTAGCTTTCCTCATAGGTCTCACCGGTCACACGGTTCAGCACGCTCACGGTCTTGCGCTCGCGATGGATGGCCAGCACCTCGCTGCTGACACGCACATCCAGACCGAAACGCGCGCTCAGGCTTTCCGGCGTATGCAGCAGCAGCGATTCGCGCTCGGCAATTTCGCCACCAAGATGGTAAGGCAGGCCACAGTTGGCAAACGATACATACGGGCCGCGCTCGAAGACGATAATCTCAGTCGCCTCATTCAGCCGGCGCGCCCGCGCGGCTGCCGAAGCACCACCAGCGACACCACCAACAATAAGCAGCTTTCTGATTGTTGCCATGGCCCAACCCCTCTCTTCCGATAGTTTATTAAACAAATAATATTATATATTTTTGTATTTTGTAAAGCGTGAAGAATTGACAAGGCGCACTCGAGAGCGCAGATTGCGCAAAAAAGGTAGCCAACGATGAACAAACGAGAACTGATTGAAGCCGTACGCCTGCTGGCCGCTCTGGATCAGCCCGACCTTGACCGCAAGACGGTCGCACTCGTGCTCGACGCCTTTTCCGCCGTCGGTGTCGCCACCCTCAAGGGCGGCGGCAGCCTGCCACTGCCGGGCCTTGGCAAACTGGCCATCCAGCATCGTGCCGCCCGCATGGGACGCAACCCGCGCACCGGCGAGCCGGTAGCCATTGCCGCCAAGCGCACGCTGAAATACACCCCACTGAAAACACTCAAGGACGAGCTGGCCAGCCAGCAAGGGTGACGACACGCAACAGCAGCAACAGCATTTCGTGATGTTGCTGCGCATGCCGGCCCGCCTTTTGCTAAAATCGCGCATCCCTGATTCCATCCGTACCGGAACTTGCCCATGCCGCGACTGCGTTCACTGTTCGTCTCTCTCGCCCTGCTAGCCTCAGCCCATGTACTGGCCGGTGACGCGGAGGACATACAGCAGCTGCTGAAAGCCAGGCAGTATCCGCAAGCGCTGGAGCGCGCCGACAAGGCGCTGGCTGGCTCGCCGAAAGATGTGCAGCTGCGCTTTCTGCGCGGCCTCGCGCTGACTGAAACCGGGCGCACCGACGAGGCCATCAAGGCATTCACCCAGATTGCCGAGGAAAACCCGGGCCTGCCCGAGCCGTACAACAATCTGGCCGTGCTCTACGCCCAGCAGAACCAGTACGACAAGGCCCGTGCCGCCCTGCAGATGGCCATACAGACCAACCCGAGCTATGCAATTGCCCATGAAAATCTGGGTGATCTTTATGCCCGTCTTGCCTCCCAGTCGTATGACAAGGCCCTGCAACTGGAATCCGGCAACGCCAAAATCCAGACCAAACTGACGCTGGTTCACGAACTCTTCAGCCGCAATCCGCAAATGGCGCCGCGTGGCGGCAGCCCGACCCGGATCGCTGCAGCTGCCATTACGCCGAGACCGACACTGCCTGCCACGCCCGTTCCGACCAGGGCCGCCACACCGCTGCCTACGCCCACCAAGGCACCGTCGGCCACACCGGCACCGACCGCAACGCCGACAGCCAAGCCGACCGAAGCCCCCAAGCAGGCCGACACAGGCAAGCCAGCGGATCGCCAGCGCGTACTCAACAGCATCGACCGCTGGGCTGCAGCGTGGTCGAAGCAGAATGCCGATGCGTATCTGGCCAGCTACAGCAAGAATTTCCGCACACCCAAAGGCCAGAAATATGCGGAATGGGCCAGCGAACGCCGTGACCGCGTCACCGCACCGAAACGCATCGAAGTCGGGATCAGCAATCCGGAAGTCGAATTCATCGATGGCAATACCGTGAAGGTCAAGCTGCGCCAGAGCTACAAATCGGACCGTCTGAGCTCCACCACCGGCAAGGTGCTGATCATGGAACGCAGCGGCGATGGCTGGCTGATTGTTGAAGAACGCGCCGGCTAAGGATATTCACGTTGCACTACATCCGATGGTTCAAGCGCCTCGTGATCATCACGCTGCTGCTGGTCATTGCACCGGCAGCACGTCCGATCTTCAGCGACCCAGCCCCCGTTTCCCTGCTAATTGAAAAGCAGGGCAAGGCGGCAAATGGTACGCCGGAGCAGCGCATCATGGCGGCCATCGACGCGATTCGTGGCGGCCAGATCGCTGACGCCACGGCAACCGTCGAAGCCCTGCTCGCCGAACACCCGAATTACCGCCTCGCCCACCTGCTACGCGGCGATCTGTATGCCATGCGCGCACAGCCGCTTGACCGCATTGGTGGTGGCGTGGAGGGCAACAACCTCGCCAGCCAGCTGGAAGACCTGCGCCTGGAAGCCTACCAGCGCAACCAGTACCGCCTGAATCCGCCCCATGTCAACAAACTTCCCGGCAACCTGCTGGTGTTTGCCGACGAGATGAAACACGCCATTCTGGTCGATACCCGCGCCTCGCGGATTTACGTGTACGCCAACGACAACGGCACCCCGCGCTATGTGACCGATTTCTACGTCACCATCGGCAAACTGGGCTTCGACAAATACAAGGAAGGCGATCAGCGCACACCACTGGGCGTTTACTTTGTCACTGGCCACCTGCCACGCGAACAGCTCGACAAGAGCTACGGGGCGCAGGCCGATCTGTACGGCGTCGGCGCATGGCCGATTTCCTACCCCAACGAGCTGGATCGCACACAGGGTCGCACCGGTCACGGGATCTGGCTGCACGGTGTTCCGGCCGCGACGTATGCCCGCGCACCGCTGGCATCGAATGGTTGCGTCGCACTCACCAATCCGGAAATGCAGAAGCTGGCCGAATACCTGCAGCTCGGCAAAACCGCAGTCGTCATCGTTCCGGGCATTCAATGGCTGGATCAGGCCGCCTGGGACAAACAGCACGAGGCGGCCAAAGCCACACTGGAAAACTGGCGCACCGCGTGGGCCGAACGCCAGACCAGCCGCTATCTGAACTTCTACTCGGACAGCTTCCGCAGCGATGACGGCCTCAACATCCGCAGCTGGAGCGAACAGAAAGCGGCGGTCAACAACAGCAAGGAATGGGTGAAGATTGATCTCAATGATGTCAGCATCTTTGCGGCAGGCGAAAACGCCAGCCAGCTGGTGACCAGCTTCGAGCAGGATTACCGCAGCAACAACCTCGATAACCGCATGAAAAAGCGCCTCTACTGGCAGCGCGAAGGCGAAGGCTGGCGCATCGTCTGGGAAGGCAGCAGCAACGCTGGCTGATTGCGCATACCCATGAGTGCATGAAAGCACAACCCTTATCCGGAAAAGGCTCCAGTCACATACCCAACAAAAAACCGCAGCACGCTGCGGTTTTTTGTTGGCAGTACCGGCACAGATCAGAGTGCCAGGCCGCCCGTAACCTCGATGGCGGCGCCATTGATGTAGCTGGCTTCGTCGCTGGCAAGGAAGGCATACACATTGGCAATTTCTTCCGGCCGTGCCACGCGCTGCATCGGAATGCGCGACTCCATCTTCTTCAGCACGTCTTCCGGCATTGCCATCACCATCGGCGTACCGACAAAGCCCGGACACACGGCATTGGCACGAATGCCTTTCTTGCCAAGTTCCTTGGCCCAGGTTTTCACGAAACCGATAACACCGAACTTGGTCGCGGCGTAGTTGGTCTGGCCGAAATTGCCATACACGCCCACGACAGACGAGGCATTCAGGATCACGCCAGCCCCCTGCGCCACCATGGTATCGACCACGGCGCGGGTACAGTTGTAAACGCCCTTCAGATTGATGTCGATCACGCGGTCGAACTGCTCGTCGGTCATCTTGACCAGCTGAGCATCGGCGGTGATGCCGGCATTGTTCACCAGTACGTCAATGCGGCCATACTTGGATTTCACGCCATCAACCATGGCGGCGATCTGCGCCTTGTCGGTGACGTTGACCAGATAACCGACAGCATCGGCGCCACCAGCCACCAGCTCGGCAACCAGCGTGTCGATGCCAGCCTGATTGACGTCACACACGACGACCTTGGCGCCTTCTGCGGCGAATTTGCGTGCGGTTGCCTCACCAATGCCACTGGCTGCACCGGTAATGATGGATACTTTATCTTTGAGTTTCATGCCCGACCCCTGGTTGCGATTGAAAAGTGCCGGCGCGCTAACGGCGCACCGCATCAGGAATCAGCATAGCCGCCATTGTGCGGCGCAGCAAGGAAGATCAGACAGGAATGTGCAAGGGACAGACAGCGCGGAATCAGTGCCCGGCCGGATCGCCGCCGGCCTCGTCGATCAGTGTGCGGCAATCGATGATGCGCAGGTCATTGTCACGCGCGAACGTCATGATGAACTCGTACACGCGCGGGTCGATTTTTTCCAGCTGCTTGTCGACCGCGACGCAGCGCACATTGTTGTGCACCATTGGCCGCACATACGGCGCGTAGGACAGTTTCTGATCATGCCCGAAGGTGGACAGGATGCCGGAGAGTCGCTCGGCCCAGTCGCTGGGACGGAATTCGCGGCCGGAGCTGGTTAGGCCCTGAATGATGATTTCGTAAGGATTACAGATCATGATGCATCTTGGCGGAAACGCCCTCTCAGGCTCATGGGCATTATAACACCGCCACAATCGCCCCGCCCCCTTCAGACGAGCAATATCGGCATTCCCCGGTCTGCATACGCATCGGGGCTTGCCAGTACAGCGCAAACGGCTGAATAATGTTAACTTTTTCCCGCGTTGCCGGCGCCAAGCGTGTACGGCGAGACAGGACCCTGACAACCATGCGTCACTACCTTCAGTTCTCCGATTTCAGCCGCGAAGAGTACGATTACCTTTTCGAGCGCACCGCCAAGATCAAGGCTCGCCTCAAGGCGGGCGAACTCTACCAGCCGCTGCCCGGCAAGGTGCTCGGCATGATCTTCGAAAAAAGCTCGACCCGCACTCGCGTATCGTTTGAAGCCGGCATGTTCCAGCTCGGCGGCCACGCCATGTTCATGCACTCGAAGGACACCCAGCTCGGCCGTGGTGAACCGATCGAAGATGTCGCCCAGGTCATCAGTCGCATGGTCGATATCGTGATGATCCGCACCTTCGAACAGAGCATCATCGAGCGCTTCGCCGAAAACTCCAAGGTTCCGGTCATCAACGGCCTGACCAATGAATACCATCCCTGCCAGATCATGGCCGACATCTTTACCTACATCGAGAAATCCGGCTCGATCGAAGGCAAGACCGTCGCTTGGATCGGCGACTCGAACAATGTGTCGCGCACCTGGCTGCAGGCGGCCAAGATATTCAACTTCAAGCTGAACATTGCCTGCCCGCCCGGCTACGACATGACCGTACTGGACGGCCAGACCTACGGCAGCGATATCTTCGAAATCTTCCGTGATCCGTACCAGGCGGCACGCGATGCCGACATCGTCACCACCGACGTCAGCGTATCCATGGGCTTCGAGCGCGAAACCCTGCAGCGCAAGAAGGACTTCCTCAGCTACAAGGTCAGCGAAAAACTGATGCTGCAGGCCAAGGCCAATGCCGTATTCATGCACTGCCTGCCGGCACACCGCGGTGAAGAAGTCGACCCGGAAGTGATCGACGGCCCGCAATCCATTGTCTGGGACGAAGCGGAAAACCGCATGCACACCCAGAAGGCCGTAATCGAATATCTGCTGCTGGGCCGCATCGAGGACTGATACGTGTCCATGCTAGGCATCACCGACCTTGCCACTTACGTGATCGGAACGGTCGCCATCATTCTGGCGCCCGGACCGAATTCGCTGTTCACGCTGGGCGTAGCCGCGCAGCGTGGCGTGCGCGCGGGTTACGCTGCGGCGGCCGGCATCGTGGTCGGTGATCTCTGCCTGATGCTGGCGGCTGTGCTCGGGGTCGCCGCCCTGATGAAGGCCTTTCCGGCTGCGTATGACGTGGTGCGCTATCTGGGTGCCGCCTACCTCGCCTACCTGGGTATGCGCCTGTTACTCAACAAGCGAAAGGGCTCCGACGATAAACCCGTCGATGTACCAGCCAGCCATATTTTCCGCAAGGCGCTCGGCATCTCGTTGGTCAATGTAAAGGCCATCCTGTTTTTCATGGCCTTCTTCCCGCAATTTGTCGACCCGTCCTACGGCAATGTGCCGCTGACCTTTACCGCGCTCGGACTGATCCTGCAGGCGATCAGCCTGAGCTATCTGAGCGTATTGATTCTTGCCGGTGCCGGTCTTGCCAGACGACTGCGCCACACCCCCTGGGTGGGCGCGCTGCTGCAGCGCCTGACCGGCATTCTGTTCATCAGTTTCGGAGCCCGGCTGGCGCTGAGTCGCTAGCAGGGTGCTGAAACAGTCGCGTTCTTCACCGGCATCAAGCACCGGGCAAAGCCCGGCGCAAACATGCCGTTGAATGATCAGCGGCGAATTTTATTTTCAATACATTTTCATCGGCTTTGCCGCTGAAAATGCAGCGCAGGCTGTTTTCAACAGCCTGCTGGTCCGGAATCGTTTTATCGGGAGTAAAAGATGTCTGACGTGAAAAAAGTCGTGCTCGCCTATTCGGGCGGCCTGGATACCTCGGTCATTCTGAAGTGGCTGCAGGATACCTATCAATGCGAAGTGGTGACCTTCACCGCCGACCTCGGCCAGGGCGAAGAACTCGAGCCGGCACGCCAGAAAGCGCTGCAGTTCGGCATCAAGCCGGAGCACATCTATATCGATGACGTGCGCGAAGAATTCGTGCGCGACTTCGTCTTCCCGATGTTCCGCGCCAACACCGTATACGAAGGCGAATACTTGCTGGGCACCTCGATTGCCCGCCCGCTGATCGCCAAGCGCCTGATCGAGATCGCCCGCGAAACCGGCGCTGACGCCATCAGCCACGGCGCCACCGGCAAGGGTAACGACCAGGTGCGCTTCGAGCTGGGCGCCTACGCGCTGATGCCGGAAGTGAAGATCATCGCCCCGTGGCGCGAATGGGATCTGCTGTCCCGCGAAAAACTGCTGGCCTATGCCGAAACCAACGGCATCCCGGTCGACATGAAGCACAAGAACGGCGGTGCGCCGTATTCGATGGATGCCAACCTGCTGCACATCAGCTTCGAAGGCCGCCATCTGGAAGACCCGAAGGCCGAAGCCGAAGAAAGCATGTGGCGCTGGACCGTCAGCCCGGAAGCCGCACCGGATGCCGCCGAATACGTCGACATCGAGTTCGCCAATGGCGACCCGGTCGCCATCAACGGCGTGGCACTGAAGCCGCACGAAATCCTGGCCAAGCTCAACGAGCTGGGTGGCAAGCACGGCATCGGCCGTCTGGATCTGGTGGAAAACCGCTACGTCGGCATGAAGAGCCGCGGCTGCTACGAAACCCCGGGCGGCACCATTCTGCTGAAGGCTCACCGTGGCATCGAATCCATCACCCTGGACCGCGAAGTGGCCCACCTGAAGGACAGCCTGATGCCACGCTACGCCGAGCTGATCTACAACGGCTACTGGTGGTCACCCGAACGCCGTGCCCTGCAGGTACTGATCGACCACACCCAGGGCTACGTCAACGGCTGGGTCCGCGTGAAGCTCTACAAGGGCAGCGTATCTGTTGTCGCACGCGACTCCAAGGACACCCTGTTCGACCAGACCATCGCGACCTTCGACGATGATGGCGGCGCCTACAACCAGGCTGACGCCGGTGGCTTCATCAAGCTCAACGCGCTGCGCATGCGTATCGCCGGCAAGAAGGGCCGCTAAGTCACTCGCCCCGGTGCAAGCCGGGGTATAACGCCAGAGCCATTACAAGCAATAGCTTCCAGAAATATACCCATGACTGAAGAACAATTTACCGCCATTTCCGTGCCACTGCTCTGCACCGGACTGATCCTGTACATGGTCTTCATCATCTACAAGCTGGCCAAGGAATCGAAGGCTGGCAAGAAGGGGTTTCTGATTCTGCTGTTTGTACTGGGCTTCGGGATGTTCGGCTTCATTTTCAAGACCATCCTGACCGAGTTCCTGCAATAACCCATACCCAATTGTCCAAGAGACTTCCATGAGCCAGTTCGACAACGTATCCGTACTCAAGCAAGCCAACGTCTATTTTGACGGCAAATGCGTCAGCCATACCATTCTGCTGGCAGATGGCACCCGCAAATCCGTGGGCGTCATCCTGCCGTCCAAGCTGGTGTTCAATACCGGCGCACCGGAAATCATGGAACTGATCGCCGGCTCCTGCACCGTGAAGCTGGCCGGTGAAACGGAGGCCACCACCTACACCGGCGGCCAATCGTTCAATGTACCGGGTGATTCCAGCTTCGAAATCGAAGTGACCGACACCCTGCACTACGTCTGCCACTTCGGCTAAGCCCGAGCGCAGGCAATGACAGAGCCGCCAACGCGGCTCTGTTGCATTTATGGCTACATCAACCAACTACCTGCAGAAGGATTGCACTCATGCCCTCTTTTGACATCACCTCCGAAGTCGACATGGTCGCACTGAAAAACGCCATCGACGTGGCTGAGCGGGCCATCGTCAACCGCTACGACTTCAAGGGCACCTCGGCCAAGGTTGAACTCAACGAGAAGAACGAACTGATCACGCTTTACGGCGACTCCGAGTTCCAGCTTGACCAGATCAAGGACCTGCTTTTCCCGGCTCTGGAAAAGAAGGAACCGGACAGCAGCAAGCGACTGGATGCCCAGGATGTGCAGAAAGTCTCCGGAAACAAGGTCAAGCAGGAACTGAAGATCAAGGCCGGCATCGACAAGGACCTGGCAAAGCGCATCACCGTTCTGATCAAGGACAGCAAACTCAAGGTCCAGACCGCCATCCAGGGCGACGCGGTGCGCGTTACCGGTGCCAAGCGCGATGTGCTGCAGGAAACCATTGCCCTGATCCGCAAATCGGTCACGGACTTCCCGCTGCAATACCAGAATTTCCGCGACTAAACCGCCACAGGTAGGCCACAGAAGGAGACTGTACCTACCTGCAAGGTCTATAGTAAGCAGACTTTTCCACTGCCTCTGCTCATGACCTGGACCAAGCGCCCCCCCTGGCTGATCAGCACCCTTGCCCTGTTATTCTGCGCCGGGGTAGTGCTGATCCTCGCCCTGCAGGTGAATCAGTCCTACCGGACGGCACAGCAGCAGGCTCGCACGGAAACCGAGACTGAGGCCGTCATTCTGGAGGGTCAGATCAGTAATGCGGTATCGCAGCTCAATCTGGTACTCACAGACATCAGCCGGCAAGTGCCGCCAGAGCAGCTCTCCGGAGTGGCGCTTGACGATGATGCTGCCAAACAGCTCAATGGCTACCTGCTCGACAAGCTGACCATGGTTCGCCAGGCGAGCAATCTGGCGCTGATCAGCAGCAGTGGCCAGACCACGCATGAAGCGCTGGACACCCCCGAGGCACACATCAGCCTGCCGGCTGAAGAAGTCAGTAATATCCGCAATAACCGCTATCTCAACCGGGTGTACGTCACACTCAAACCGGAAAGCAGGAACCGGACCCCCTCCCTGCTGATTCTGCAGCGCATCGAAGACGGGAATGGTGAATTTGCCGGACTCGTCGCTGCCAGCATCGCCAGCGAATACTTCAGCAAGCTGTTCGACAAGGTTCCCTCGGGGCCGAACAGCGTGATCGACCTGCTGGACCAGGATGGCTTCGTACTGGCTTCGTTGCGCGGCCTCAGCCACCAGAATGCGCCTTACCCGTTTGCGCTTGATACAGATGCATTGAATAGCCTTGGCAACAAGGAAGAAACCATCACCCAACTGACCAAGTCTGCCGATGGCATGCGGCTGGTGAGTTACCGCACAATTCCAGGCAGCCCGCTGCGGATTGTCGTGAGCTCGGCCTCGGAAGACTATCTGGGCAACTGGCGGCGCAATTCACTGGCCTATCTGTTCGGCGGGGCGATTCTGCTGGGACTTTCTCTACTGATGAGCTTTTTCTTCTGGCGCTCGCACAGGCTATCCCGGAATCTGCGCAGCAAGGAAATCAAGTTGCAGGCCAGCGAAAACCGCTTCCGGCAGGTCATCGAAACCACGCCGGTTGCACTGATGCTGGCCCGCCTGCCAGATTATTTTGTCACCTACATCAACCAGCAGGCCGCCCAACTGTTCGATCTCCCCCAGGCCGCCGCACTGTCGATGCGAGCATTCGATTTCTTTCAGGATCGGGTTCAGTTCATGGATCTGGTTTATTACGCACAGCGCAACGAGCCCGCCCACAATGTCGAAATTGTACTGCGGCGGCATGACGGCATGCCGCTGTGGGCGACGCTTTCGCTATCTACGGTCACCATCAGCGAGCAGGTTGTTCTTGTCATCGGCATCAATGACATTACCGAACGCAAGCGACTGGAAGAAGAACTCAAGCGCCGGGCGACGACCGACAGCCTGTCAGGCCTTGCCAACCGGGCCCACTTCATGGAACGTGGCGAGCAGGAACTGCAGAGAACACGTCGCTACGGACATGATCTCTCGCTGATGATGCTGGACATCGATTTTTTCAAGCAAATCAACGACTCTTTCGGGCACCCGGCAGGCGACCAGGTGATCCGCTCGATTGCGGAAATCGCACTCGCCTGCCTTCGCGACACGGACCTGATCGCCCGCATGGGAGGTGAAGAATTTGCAATTCTGTTGCCCGAAACTGACCTGACCGCCACCCTTGAAGCAGCAGAGCGTTTGCGTCTCGCCATCGAAGAACACATGGTCACGACCCCGGAAGGTCATCGCATCCGCTTCACCACCAGCATCGGTGTTGCGCAGTACACGGAACACGACAGCGGTATCAGCGATCTGCTTAAGCGTGCAGACAAGGCGCTCTACAACGCCAAGCACCAGGGACGCAACCGAGTGCGCCAGTACAATGACAGCAAGGCGGATGACTTGCCACTTTCTTGACCAGCATCAACAGTCAGGCAGCCACTTGGGGAATGATATGCAAACAGCAAGCCTTGTTTGCACGCCACTCGCCACTTGGAGGCCCGTATGGAAAACTCTCCCTTGCAAGCCCTGTTCACATCCGACATCGGGCTGCTGTCGCTATTCACGATCGGCTTCATCATTGTGATGGCAGTCTACCTGTTCTTTTTCGTACGCCGGCATATCCGGGAAGACACGCTGGCACAAAATCAGGCCGAAAAACCGGAAGCCAAATAGCAGGGCATAAAACCTGCGTCAATCTATCGCAACAAGTCGATAAAGGTAAAAGCGCTCCTTCTGCTCATAGGGGCGCGAACCCTCCCAGAGCAGCTCGCTATTGGCCGCAGTCACCGGCCATGGCACCAGCCGGTAGCGGCATTCCGCAGCCTGGCGCCGCTCATCGACACGCAGATCCAGCGACGTGAAGTAACTCAAGGCGGCACGCGGCGCCTCACTGATGCTGCTGACATCCAGGCAATCGCCTGCAACGCGATGTGCGACCGCGTTGGCAACCAAACGATAGCTCTTGCCATCATCCAGCCAGGACTGCCACAGGCCGATAAATACGGCCCAGGTGAGGGTTAGGCCGCAGGCCCAGTTTGTCACCGCCCGCTGCCCACGCGGATTGCGCCGCAATAGCAGCAGCACCCAAAGCGCGGTGAGCAAAAATGCAAGCACCGTGCCCATAGTGATTCCCGGAGCATCCAGGCCACCATACTTGCGTATATGCGGCTGGATAAAACCGAGCAAATCTGATCCCAGCGAGAACCACGCAACCCACAAGCCCAGGGTAATCAGGCCGAATGTGGCAATACCAAACCAGTTCAGCGCCTGGGCTGCGCCACGGCGAAGGTCATCAACCCCCCCGGCACCGAAGAGCGACAATGACACCAGTAGTGCCAGCGCCTGGGCTTCGCTCGGATCACCGGCACAGCAGATGTAAAGCACCACAAGCAGCAATGCCCATAACTGATTGCGCCATAACGGTCGCAGCAACTCATGCCTGTTAAGCCAAGCCGTCCAGGCAGCCAGCGGCAATGCCGGCCATGCAAACCAGCTCACGATACCGGGCAGAAATCCGAATGCATGAAACAGGGATAACCGGGAAAACCCGCCATATGCTCCGAGCGCTGCAGTCTCCCACCAGATTGCAAAGAGCCCCGGCTGGGCCTGCCTGAATGCAAAAGGCCAGATGGCAATCAAGGGGGCGGCAAGCAGTATGGCCGTCAACAGAGTGACGAGCGCGGCCTTCTTGCGCGCCCTTCCATGAGCCATCAGCAGCAGCAAGGACACGCACACCGCAAGAATCAATTCGGCAAAGGATGCACCAAGCCCAAGAATGCACCAGCTCAAGGCCTGGACACAGCCTGCATGCAGAGGTCTCTGCGACGTAATGATCAAGCCATAGGCAAGCCAGGCAAAGCCGGTCAAGACCAGAATGGCCGGCGAAATGTGATGCCCCCATTGCAGGAGACCAAGGCATCCGATAAGAATCACCACGGCGACCCGGCCGTGTCGCCTGCCATACAATGCCCGGGCGGCAAGCCCCAGCCCCCACATGGCCAGTGCCACCCATCCCCCGGTCGAAAGCCGGGCAGCATCATGAGCAACCACGCCAAGCGGTGAAAGAACCTTCACAAAGCCAGCAGCAACCCAGTAATAAAGAGGGCCCTGCTCAAAACTCGGCAGGCCGGTAATCTGCGGCACCAGCCAGCCTCCCCCTTGCAGCATGACCTGGATAATCGCCATGCTCTGATTTTCTGCAGGCTTCCAGGGGTCGTGACCGACGAGCCCCGGCAGTAGCCACAGCAAGCACAGCACGATCAGTAGCCAGGGCTTGTCGCTGGGTTTGCCGGGTGTCTCGGGGGAAAGCGAAGATGGCGAATAAGTAAGCATGAAAATCAGAGGCAGTCGATTGGCAAGGAATCATACCCTGAACAGCGCACGGGCGTTGCGCCGCAATAAAAAAGCAGCCCGCAGGCTGCTTTTTGCAATGCACGACGCCGATTAGCGACGATACATGTTGAACTTCTGGTTGAACTTCTCGATACGGCCGGCAGTATCGACAATTTTTTGCTTGCCGGTGTAGAACGGATGGGATTCGGAGGAAACGTCCAGACGAACAACCGGATATTCCTTGCCATCAGTCCACTTCATGGTTTCGCTGCCACGAGCCTTCATGGTGGTACGGGTCAGAAACTTGAAATCAACGCTGGCGTCGAAAAAGATTACTTCGTTGTATTCGGGATGGATACCGGGTTTCATGTCTGTAGGTCCTTAGATTGATAGCGCGCCGGGGTTGTGCCGACGCAAAACGCGCATTATTCCACGATGGTGCCGCCTAGGCAAGCCTAGCGACCACGCATGGAATCAAAAAACTGATCGTTGGTCTTGGTGGCCTTGATTTTGTCCATCAGGAACTCCATCGCCTCCAGATCATCCATTGGATACAGCAACTTGCGCAAAACCCAGATCTTCTGCAGTTTGTCCTGCTCGATCAGCAATTCTTCCTTGCGCGTACCGGAGCGGTTGATGTTGATGGCCGGGAAAATCCGCTTCTCCGCCATCCGGCGATCAAGGTGGATTTCGTTATTGCCCGTACCCTTGAATTCTTCGTAGATCACATCATCCATGCGGCTGCCGGTATCAATCAGCGCGGTAGCAATGATGGTCAGGCTGCCACCCTCTTCGATATTGCGCGCAGCACCGAAGAAACGCTTGGGGCGCTGCAATGCGTTGGCATCAACACCACCGGTCAGCACCTTGCCGGAGGCCGGCACCACGGTGTTGTAGGCACGAGCCAGACGGGTAATCGAGTCGAGCAGGATCACTACATCACGTTTGTGCTCAACCAGACGCTTGGCTTTTTCGATAACCATTTCGGCCACCTGCACATGGCGCATGGCCGGCTCGTCAAAGGTGGACGACACGACTTCGCCTTTCACGGAGCGCTGCATTTCCGTCACTTCTTCCGGCCGCTCGTCGATCAGCAGGACAATGAGTTCGACTTCCGGATGATTGGCGGTAATGGCATGCGCAATATGCTGCAGCATGACTGTTTTGCCGGACTTCGGCGGCGCCACCAGCAGGGCGCGCTGCCCCTTGCCGATCGGCGCCATCAGGTCAATGAGGCGACCGGTCGTATTTTCTTCAGCCCGGATATCACGCTCGAGATGCAGACGCTCATTCGGAAACAATGGCGTCAGGTTTTCAAACAGGATTTTGTTCTTGGCGTTTTCCGGCGGCTCGCCATTGATTTTGTCCACCTTGACCAAGGCTACATAACGCTCGCCATCTTTCGGTGTACGGATTTCACCTTCGACCGTGTCACCGGTGTGCAGATTGAAGCGGCGAATCTGGCTGGGGCTGATGTAGATATCGTCGGGGCCAGCCAGATAGGATGTATCGGGGCTGCGCAGGAAGCCGAAACCGTCCGGCAGCACTTCCAGCGTTCCATCGCCGAAAATGCTCTCCCCTTTCTTGGCCTGATTTTTGAGAATGGCAAACAGCAGGTCCTGTTTGCGCATCCGGTTTGCTCCATCGATCTCATTGGCGGTCGCCATTTCGATCAGCTCGGAAACATGAAGCTTCTTGAGGTCGGATAAACGCATGTCTATGTGGGTGCAGTCAGGGAAATGAAGGGAAGGTAGGGCGGGACGGAATACAAGAACGGCGGACAGAACTGCCCGCCGTGCTGGACAATTGACCTAGGGTAGCCCTGGAGGCGCCCCTTGTCAATCGCAGAGAAGGTGTTTTTATTACAGGTTGGCGTCGAGGAATGCCACCAGTTGCGACTTCGAGAGTGCGCCAACCTTGGTCGCCTTCACTTCACCATCCACAAACAGCATCAGGGTCGGAATGCCACGAATGCCGAACTTCGGCGGGGTAGCCTGATTCTGGTCGATATTCAGCTTGCCGATGGTCAGGCGGCCGGCGTACTCAGAGGCGATATCATCCAGAATCGGCGCAATCATCTTGCAGGGACCACACCATTCAGCCCAGTAATCCACCAGCACCGGGCCCTTGGCCTGCAATACATCGGCATCAAAAGAGGCGTCGGTCAGTTGCACGATTTGTTCGCTCATTAAAGTCTCCAGGCGAGGTTCAGATTGTTGCGCCACTGTTTACAGCGGCCATGCATTTGTTGATGAGGGCATTCTAACCGGCTTCAAGCCATTTTCCCAAACATCGTCCCTATTACCACGATAGGCGCAATCTACAGGGCTGCATCGACGGCGTCAGCCAGACGCTCGACCGCCGTAACCGTCATGCCCTCGATAGGCTGGCGCGGACGATTGGCCTTGGGAACGATGGCATGGGTAAAACCAAGCTTGGCCGCCTCTCGCAAGCGCTCCTGGCCGCGCTGTACCGGACGCACCTCGCCGGCAAGGCCCACTTCACCAAAGACCACCAGTTTCTCCGGCAGAGGCCTGTCCTTCAGGCTGGAAACAATGGCGAGCAGCATGGCCAGATCGGCTGCGGGCTCACTGATGCGCACACCACCTACCGCATTGATGAACACATCCTGATCGAATGCAGCAATACCGGCATGCCGGTGCAGCACAGCCAGCAACAGCGCCAGCCGGTTCTGCTCAACGCCCACCGCCAGCCGTCTTGGTTGCGGCGCATGCGCATCATCGACCAGCGCCTGCACTTCGACCAGCAAGGGGCGGCTACCTTCCTGCGTCACCAGCACGCAGGAACCCGACACCGGCTCGCGGTGCTGCGACAAAAACAGCGCCGAAGGGTTGGAAACTTCACGCAGCCCCTTGTCGGTCATGGCAAACACCCCCAGCTCGTTCACTGCGCCGAAACGGTTCTTGATGGCACGGATCAGGCGGAAGCTGGAATGCGTATCTCCCTCGAAATACAGCACGGCATCAACGATATGCTCCAGTACGCGCGGCCCGGCCAGCGCCCCTTCTTTGGTGACGTGCCCGACCAGCAGGATTGTTGTGCCAGTCCGCTTGGCAAAGCGGGTCAATTGCGCGGCGCATTCACGCACCTGCGCAACACTGCCCGGCGCACTGCCCAATGCCTCGGTGTACACGGTCTGGATCGAATCGATCACTGCGACCTGCGGCTTTTCGCGCTCCAGTGCGCCAAGAATCGCATCCAGCCCGATTTCGGCAAACAGCGCAACCCGCGCAGCCACCAGATCCAGCCGCTTGGCGCGCAGGGCAATCTGCTGCGCCGATTCTTCGCCGGACACATATAACACACGATGGGCATCCGCCAGCCTCGTCAGCGCCTGCAGCAGCAAGGTGGATTTGCCGATGCCCGGATCTCCCCCGATCAGCACGACACCACCAGGAACCAGGCCACCGCCCAGTACGCGATCAAGCTCGGCAATTCCGGTTTGCGTGCGTGGCAGCTCTTCGGCCTCCACATCGGCGAGCTGGCGGATGGCGCCATCCGCCGCCAGCGACTGGAAACGCACCGGCCCGGCCGGCTGGGCAATGGTTTCCTGCAAGGTATTCCATTGCCCGCAACCCGGGCACTGCCCCTGCCATTTCGGCGAAGTGGCGCCGCATTCGCTGCAACTGTAAATCGTCCTGGCTTTGGCCATACTCATCCCGAAAAACAAAGGCCGCATACCCGTTTAGGCATACGGCCACAAGCAAACATTCAAAAGGGCTACAGAGACACACCCATCTAGTTGATATACTGGAACAGACTCAGACTCTGCACCTGCGCAAACGATTTCCGCGCGGCATCAAGCAGGGTCTGGTTCTGTGCAAAATCACTTAGTGCCTCAGCGTAATCCAGATCGCGCAAGTCCCTCAAGGTTTGTGCGTACTGGATTTTCATATCGGCATTGGTATCCCGTACCGAATCGGTCTCATTCATCCGCGCCCCGATACTGGCCTGAACCGTCAGCACATTGGTCAGGGAGTTGGACAAATTGGATAATGCCGTATTGAGCTGATTCTGGAAGGCCGCCTGGCCATTTCCCGTGCCATCGATCGTATAAGTGGTAAGCGCAGTCGACAGATCACCCAGTGTTTTGAAGAGATCAACATTCGTGCTGGCAGCAACAGTAAAGGCGTCCGCTGCACCAGGAGCACCTACCGGCACCTTGGTCGCCGGATCCACCTGCAGTGGCGTTCCGGTGACGCTCAGCTTGATCCCCAGATCCGTGGCCGGCCCCGGCCAGGCCTCAGCACCGATCTGCTTGAATTCGATATCCCCTCCCGGCACATAGGCCCGTGGACCAGAACCAGAAGCACGTGGGGTTGCCTGACCATCGATCAGCGATGTACCAGTACTGTCAATCAGATCATAGGTCACCGTCGGTGCATCCGGTTTTGTGGCATTGGGCTGCCAGTAAAACTGCACCTTGAAGTCACGCGGCGCCGGCAAGGCATTCCACTTGGCCGGGTCAACCACCTCACCCGGGCTGACAATGCCACTGCCTTTATTCGTTGGCGTAAATGCCGGAGCGCCCGAATTGGCCTGGGCCGTCACAAAGGTACCGTTACCATTCTTGATGCGGGAAAACACGTCGTTGCCGGAATCCGACACCGGGATATTGCGTGACTGTGAAATCTGCACCAGCCGTTGCCCATCGTCGCCGTTATAAACCACATTGCCGAAGGTCGCCTCGGTATAGGGCTTGGTGTCCCCCTTGTAACCGGAGAACAGATACAGGCCATTGCCATCTGTGGCATTGGCCAGGCCAAGCAGTTCCTTGTAGCGCCCCTGCAGCTCGCTATCGAGCATTTTCTTCTCCGCCCCGGTCAGCGCAGGATTACCTGCCGTGACTGCCAGTTGCGACACATCGTGAATCAGGTCAGTGACCTGCTTCAGGGTCGCCTCGGTCATGCGCAGGGAGGAATCGGCCGTATTGCTGTTGATCTTGTACTGCTCGTTCAGCGCTTGCGACTGCGCAATATCCAGAATTCGTGACGAGGCAATCGGGTCATCCGCCGGCGTCAGCACCCTGCGCCCGGTACTGAGCTGGTTTTGCAGCTTGGCCTGATCCGAAATATGCTTTTGCAAGCCCTGCGCACCAAGCTGGTAAATCGTATTTGTTCCGACTCGCATGATCGTACTCCCGCTATCCGCCGCGCTCAGCGGCCGATATTGATGATTTCCTGAAAGGCCTGCTGGGCAATCTGGATCAGCTTGCTGGCCGCCTGATAAGCCTGCTGGTAGCGCAGCAGATTGGCGGCCTCTTCATCCAGGTTGACGCCGGACACCGAGTCTCTTGCCTGCTCGGCCTGGGTAAGCATGGCCCCCTGCGCATCAGCCAGTACCTTGGCTTCGCTGGTCTGCGTGCCAATGGCGGCGACCATGCGGCCATAGCCTTCCTGATAGGTAGCAGAGCCACCATCCATCAGCCGTGTGGTCTGCAGTTTGCCAAGCGCCAGGCCGTTGCGGTTATCCGCCGAACCGGTCGCCGTGTTTTTATCAACAACGATGACATCGCCAGCAGCAGCTTGCCCGTCCAGCTTCATATTCCAGCCGTTATACGACAGAGTCATTCCCGGTGTATATGCAACGCCGGTAGCCAGCGCAACTCCCGCTGTATTGTCGAATACATCGAAAGTGCCTGCCGCGTTAAAGGTAACGGTTACCTTGTTGCGCAGGCTCGGATTGATCGCCGCATCGGTAGTTACGGTGGTTTGGGCTGCCACCTCCGGCTGAGTGATTTTCAGACTGCCCGTATTTGTCTTGTTCGGCGTTGCCAGAACGGGGCCAGCGATGGCAATTTCCCGTGGGTCGGTAATGCCGACGCTCAGACCATTGATGAACCCCTTGGTTGGCTGGATGGTAAAACGGTCACCGCCGGCCGGAGTAGCGCTCAATTTCAGATACATGCCTTCGATATTCAGCCCCGCCACCGGATCCTGACCGGCCACGGTGGGATCCAATATCGAACGCGAGCCATCACTGAGACGGGTCAGCGTATATTTGTTGGACGCCGCGTCAAACACCAGCTCGTAATCACTGGCAGCCAGCTTGCTGACATCGCTGATATACCCAGTCAGGCTCGCCCCTCCCGTATTGGCCTGATTGGTGCGCACGGCCCCAAGCGCAGGCGGCTTCACTGTTGTAGGCGGCACGGTGGGAGGGATAGACGCCATTGTAACCGTCGAAAAATCCCAGTAATCACCACCGAGATTGCCGTTGAGGTCCATGCCGGCGCGGTGTTGTTCATTGAAGGTCTGGGCAAAAACCAGCGCCATGCGGTTCAGGCTGTTCTGCGCCAAGTCGAGCGACTTGCTGCGGTATTCCAGCAGCCCGCCCAGAACACCGCCATTGAGCAAGGAGTCGGGCAGTTCAACCTGGTTAGCCCCCTGCTGATAGACCACGGCGAGACGCTCCGGGTCGGCCTGCGAAGGAGCCGTGGTCAGCGTGGTGGCATTCCCACCCATGACCAGGCTCTGGCCACTGCCGATGAAGACATTGATGGTGCCATCGTCATTCTGCAGGGTCGTCGCCTTGACCTGCACATTCAGCTCTCGCACGAGCTGGTCGCGCTGGTCAAGCAGGTCATTGGGCGGCTGCCCGGCACCATTGGTCAGGGCAATCTGGTTGTTGACCTTGGCGATACTCTGGGCAATGGCATTGATGCTGTTGACGGTATTGGTGACCTCGCCATTGAGCGAATTGCGCTGCTCGGCCAGGCGCTGCTCGAACACCTGAAAACGGTTCAGCAGTGTTTGTGACGAGGCCAGCATCTGCTGTCGTGACGGCATGTTAGACGGATTCGTCGTCACATTCTGCACGGAGCTGAAAAAACTCTGCAAGGCAGGGGAAACGCCAGCATCGGGATCCGCCACGATGTTGTCGATTTCCTTCAGGTGCGACAACAAGGCATCGTAGTAGCTGGACTGGCTCTGGGTACTGTTTACCTGACGGGTCAGAAACTGGTCATAGATGCGGGTGATGGTATCAACCTTCACGCCCATGCCAACAAAACCGCTGCCCGAGCCCTGCGGATACGGTGCACTCTGGATGATGCGCTGACGCGAGTATCCCGGTGTATTGACGTTGGCAATATTGTGCCCGGTTGTCGTCAAGCCCAGATTGGCTGCATTGAGGCCAGATACGCCAATGCCAAATACGGAAGATCCCATGATTCGCTCCTGCTTCTATTCGGTATCGGCGTCAGCCGGCGTTACTTGAACCATTGATGCGCTGCTGCACGCTCTGCACGACCCGGGCGACCTTGTGCGCATAATCAGGCGCGGTGGCATAACCGCCGCGCGCCAGTGCCTGCCCGAAACGCCCCGCATCGCTTCCCGTTCCCATCACCTCGCCATAGCGGCGCTGCAGCAGCGAGGTGTAATCGGCAAATGCGTCTTCCAATGACGCGTAGGCACGAAATTTTTCAACCCGTTTCTGCGGCTGACCGTCAACATACTCGGTGGTCAACACATCGACCGTCTTGCCTGTCCAGCTTTTCCCGGCCTTTATCCCGAACAGGTTCCAGGTTTCATTGCCCTGTTCATCCTTGATGGACTTTTTGCCCCAGCCGCTTTCCAGTGCGGCATGGCCGATCAGCATGGCGGGGGCAACATTCAGTGCTTTTGCTGCCAAACCGGCTGCGGCCTTCACTTTCGAGATAAAGCCCTCGGCACTACCATCAAGCCTGCCGGAAGCGGGCTGATCGGCAGTTTTTGCCGGAGCTGCGGCAAAGCCGGCACGCACGGCATCCAGCGAGCGCTGCAACTGCAGCTGCCCGGAACCGGTCTGCACCTGCTTCAGCAGCGCCGGATTCTGCTGCACCTGGATCTGGCGCAAGATGACATCGGACAGGCCGAGGCTGCCCTGCTGCGCCCAGGTTTGCGACAGTTGCTGGTCATACATGCCGCGAAACATGTCGAGTGCACTGCTGTCGCTGCCTTCAGAAAAACGCGGCGTCGCCTGACGCATGCTGGCCAGCATCTGCTGCATCAGCATGGCTTCAAACTGTTTTGCCACTCCGGCAGCTGCCTGATCGCCCTTCTGCCGGCGCAAGCTTTCCACGCCACGCGGATCAATGGCCAGCGAAGCTGCTGCAGTTTTAGCAATGGCCATGTCTCGGCTCCCGGAACGTTTTCAAGCAAACTCCCCTTGCTTAAAGCAAGGGACGTGCCAATGAAAAAGCCCGCCTGCCGGCGGGCCTGTTTCCGACTGCTGAAAATATGAACAAGAGCAAATGCGCAGTGCACAAATCAGATCACTTCCAGCTCCGCTTTCAGCGCTCCTGCCACCTTCATGGCCTGCAGGATAGCCAGCAGATCCTGCGGCGTGGCACCCACTGCGTTCAGCGCCTTGACGACCTGATTCAGGTTCACGGCCTTCGGAAACTTGACGACCGGCCCCTTGCCCACATCAATGTCAACCGCCGCATTGGTCACGGTTTCGGTACGCCCTCCTGCCACCGGATTGGGCTGCACCACCTGATTATCGGCCGCAATTGTCACGGTCAGGCTGCCGTGCGCAATGGCGCATGGATCAACCTGTACCGCCTGGTTCATCACCACCGACCCGGTACGGGCATTGATGATCACCTTGGGCGAGACTTCCCCCTGCGCCACATTGATGTTTTCCAGCCGCGCCAGAAATGCCACACGCTGATTGGTATCGAGCGGTGCGCGAATCTGGATCACGCGACCGTCCATCGCGGCGGCAACCGGACCGAACTGGCTGTTGATGGCACCAACCACCCGGTTGGCCGTACCGAAATCGGATTGCAGCAGTTCGAGCGTCACATAGTCGCCCGAGCCCAGCATGGTCGGCACCAGTTTTTCCACCGTCGCGCCATTGGGAATGCGCCCGGTCGCCAGCTGATTGACCTGCACACTGCTACCGCCTGCCGCACCACCGGCCCCCGCAACGATCAGGTTGCCCTGCGCCATCGCGTAAATCTGTCCATCCGCCCCTTTGAGCGGCGTCATGATCAGCGTGCCGCCGCGCAGACTCTTGGCATTGCCAAGTGACGACACCGTCACATCGATGGGCTGCCCCTGCCTGGCAAAGGGCGGAAGCATGGCGGTCACGGTGACGGCCGCAACATTCTTCAGTTGCATGCTGCCGGTCGGCGGAACCTGTACCCCAAGGTTGGTCAGGATATTGATCACCGACTGCACGGTAAACGGCGTTTGCGTGGTCTGGTCGCCGCTGCCATCCAGCCCCACAACCAGGCCGTAACCAACCAGCTGGTTATTGCGCACACCGGAGAAGGTCGCCAGATCCTTGATGCGCTCAGCTTGCGCGAGCGGCAACAATACCATTGCAAGTACTGCCGCAAGAAACTTGAACACATTGGGCTTCATGCACATATCCCGATCAAAATGGCCATGCAGACAGGAAAAAGCGCTGCAGCCAACCCATGGTATTGGCATCACCGATCGCGCCAACCCCCACCTGCTCGATGCGGGCATCCGCCACCCGCGCCGACGATACCGTATTGCCCGGCCGGACGTCGCGCGGGTTCACAACACCAGTAAATCGCAGCACATTCGTTTCACCATTGATGGCAATCTGCTTTTCTCCGCCCACCTGCAGATTGCCATTGGGAAAGACATCAATCACCGTGACGGCAATCGAGCCGCGGATGGTATTGCTGCTGTTGGTCTCACCCGTGCCGGTATAGGTATTTTTGCCGCTGGCCGTGATCTCGGCATTGAACAGCTTTTCCAGCGCATTCGGGAAATACGGCGCACTGCCACTGCCACTAACCGACAATTCACCCGAACGATTGGCCTTGGAATTGGCCTTGTTGGCAGCAGTAAGACTTTCTTCCAGCGTCACCACCAGAATGTCGCCGATGAAACGAGCATTCGGCTCTTCAAACATCAGCCTTGCCGTAGATGCCTGGTAAATGCTGCCATTCTGGTTTTCCACCATCGCCGTCGGCTGGGGGCGCGATGTCACCGGTTTCGTCACGATGGATTGTGGCGCCACGCAGGCCTGCAACAGCAGGACAGCCAAAGCGATGGCAACAAGACGGAGGTGCGATTTATTCAGCATGGCGATTACAGATTGCTCAGACGCTGCAGCATTTCATCGGATGTCTTGACTGCTCGCGAATTGATTTCGTAAGCACGCTGCGCTTCGATCATGTTGATCAGTTCGCCCGTGACGTTGACATTGGATGTTTCCACAAAACCCTGCTTCACGAAGCCGGAGCCGTTGGTTCCCGGTGTACTGACAATCGGTGCACCACTGGCAGCGGTTTCCAGAAACAGGTTCGAGCCAATGGACTGCAGGCCGCCATTATTGATGAAGGTCGCAAGCTGGATATTGCCGACCACGATAGGTGCCGCAGAATCGCCATTGACGATGGCACTCACCGTACCGTCAGTACCGATAGTCAGCTTGGTCGTGCCCTGCGGCACCTGCAGCGCTGGTTGCAGCAGGAAACCGCTGGATGTGACTACATTGCCCTGGTTATCAAGTTCGAAGGCGCCGTCGCGGGTATAGGAAGTCGTGCCATCCGGCATCGAAATCTGGAAAAAGCCGGGACCATCAATGGCAATATCGAGCTGGCCTTCGGTCTGCTGCAGATTGCCCTGCATGAAGATCCGCGAGGTCGCAACCGGTGTCACGCCGACCCCAATCTGCAGCCCGGTCGGCAACTGGGTCTGCTGGCTGGTCGAGCCGCCCGGCTGGCGGATGGTCTGGTATAGCAGATCTTCAAATACGGCGCGCTGTCGCTTGAAACCATTGGTATTGACGTTAGCCAGGTTGTTCGAGATGACATCGACATTCGTCTGCATGGCATCCATGCCGGTTTTGGCGGTCCAGAGCGAACGAATCATGGTTGCAATCCTTTTCCTGACTATGTGAGTGTTTGTTTGGTTCTAATACGAGGCAACGCGAAATCAGGCGCTCATCTGCAGCAACTGTGAAGCGGCGCGGGCATTCTGGTCGGCGGCCTGCATCATCCGCACCTGCAGATCGTAATGACGCTGCGTGGCAATCATCGCGGTCAGCTGATCGATCGTATTGACGTTGCTTCCCTCCAAGCCCCCTACCGCCAGCCTGACAGAGGCATCGGCCTGAGCCGCTTCGCCACTGCGCAGGCGGAAAAGGCCATCGCTCCCCTTCTGCAGCTCGGTATCCGCTGGGTTGACCAGCTTGATGCGGCCGATTTCGTTAACTTCCGAGGGATTATCCAGCGATGTACCGCTCACGGTGCCATCAGGAGCGATGCTGACCTTGGTATTCTCCGGCACCAGTAGCGGGCCGGTTTCACCGAGGACAACTTCGCCACGCTGATTTTTCAGCAGACCCGTGGCGTCGATCGTGAATTCACCGTTGCGGGTATACGCTTCGCCGGTCGACGTTTGCACCGCGATCCAGCCACGACCGTCAACCGCCACATCCAGGTCGTTGCCGGTTTGCTGGAAGGGGCCGTTGCTCAGATCCGAGCCGGTAGTCTGCTCGACCGTGTAAGCACGTGTTGCCAGACCATCGCCCAAAACAGGAATGGCGCGAAACGCAGCCAGATCGGCGCGAAATCCCGGCGTCGACGCATTGGCCAGATTATGCGCAACGGTCGCCTGGCGCTGTTGCGTATGCTTGGCGCCAGACATGGCGATATAGAGCAGGCGATCCATGATTGTGTCCGTTCAGTTCCAGGGGGCAGGCTCGTCGTTACAGGTTGACCAGCGTCTGCATGATGGTGTTCTGGGCCGAAATGGTCTGCGCATTGGCCTGATATGTACGCTGCGCCACAATCAGGTTCACGAGTTCGGCGGTCAGATCGACATTGGAGTCCTCGACCGTTGCCGACTGCAGCTTGCCGGTACTACCTGCCCCCGGCGCATTGATCAGCGGCTGACCGGAAGAAAAAGATTCAGCCCAGAGATTGTTCCCCAGCGGTTGCAAGCCCTGGCTATTGACGAAGCTCGCCAGCACAACCTTGGCCACATTGCGAGTCTGACTGTTCGAATAACGCCCCTGAATCACACCTTCATCACTCACGGAGATACCGGTCAACACGCCATCCGTGTACCCATCCTGCGTGAGCGAGTTGACCGTATTCGGGCTACCGTACTGCGTCGACTTGTCAAAATACATATTGAAGGCAAGCGGTGTCGTCGCGCCATTCGTCAACGGAATACTGATCGGAGTGGGATTGGTTGTGGCAGTCAGATCCAGCTTGCCATTCGTATCAAAGACCAGTTGCGTCGTCAGGGCCGGCAGATCAACTCCATCGACTGAGAAGTGCACATCCCAGGTATTTGGCGTAGCAACGGGATCAAGGCGACGGAAGTACATGGTTTGGGTGTGCGAAACACCCAGCGAATCATAAATGGTCGCCGATGTTGCGTAGTTGTATGTGGTCGGATCACTGGAAGAAAAAGGCGTTGCCGCAGGTATCACCTTCGCTTGTGCATTCAGATTCACCCCCAGCTGCAGACCGGCATTGCTGGAGCCGGAAGCACCGGTCGCCTGTGCGCCAATATTGGAATATTCGAGCTTGATCGGCTGCGGAG
The DNA here is from genome assembly GCF_000430805.1 of Chitinilyticum aquatile DSM 21506. Classification (GTDB taxonomy): domain Bacteria; phylum Pseudomonadota; class Gammaproteobacteria; order Burkholderiales; family Chitinibacteraceae; genus Chitinilyticum; species Chitinilyticum aquatile. Next base: position 86,823 of record NZ_KE387259.1, read on the forward strand.
TACTTCCTTCCAGAAACTGGTTCGTGGCGGCATCGACCGGCCAGCCGGTCAGGAAAAGACCATTGCCACCGTTAACGATGTAACCCTGCTTGTCTACCTGGAACTGGCCATTGCGAGCATAGCTGATGGCTCCGGACTGATCAGACATGCGGAAAAAGCCATTCCCGGTAATCGCCACGTCCAGCGGATTATTGGTGGTAGTCAGATTACCCTGGCCAAACTGCTGACTGATGGCGGCAACGCTGACACCGATACCGGCAAGATTGGATGCCGAACCGAAGGTGCTGGCATAGATATCGGCAAACTCGGTGCGCGAACTCTTGAAGCCCACGGTCTGGGAGTTGGCGACATTATTGCCGATGACATCCAGGTTCTTCGAGGATGCATTCAATCCGGAAAGACCTTGCTGAAAACCCATGATACACCCCCAACTTAAGCTGACTTGCCACCCTGGATTTCCAGGATGCTACCAAAACCGACCTTGTTACCGTTTTCCATCAGGGCAACGACACCGTTACTGCCGAACTGCACGGACTTCACCGATTGCCACGTATAGGAGTCCAAAGCAATTTCCTTGCCATCCGCCCCCACCCCCTTGACAGACACCTTGTAATTACCCGCCGGAGCCGTCGTTCCGTCGGCCAGCTTGCCGTCCCAGCTCACTTCCTTAATGCCATCCTTGAGCGAATCATAAGGCAGCTTGGCGACGACATTCCCCTTGCTATCGGTGATGCTCAGCACCGCACTCTTGGTGCCAGCCGGCACATCGAAAGACATACCGGCAGCTTTGCCGTCAAAATGGAAATCCTTGCCGGGTGCCAGCACTTCCTTGCCGATCAACTGCGCCGACTGCATGACTTGCGTGCCAGCATAGAGCTCCTGCATGGTCGCCATGGTCTGGTTCAGCTTCTCGATACCGGTCACGGTATTGATCTGCGCCATCTGGGTGGTCGTCTGGGCGTTATCCATCGGATTCATCGGATCCTGATTCTTTAGCTGGGTCACCAGCAATTTCAGGAAGCGATCCTGCTGATCCTCGATGGCGCTTTTCTGCTTGCCGCTCGTGGTATTCAGCTTGGAATAGTCAAAACTGTTGCTGACGGAAGAAGTGCTCATGATCCGACTCCTCTAAAATTAGGCCTGACCCATGGCAAGGGTGCGCATCATCAGGGTTTTGGCGGTATTCATCACATCGACATTGATCTGGTAGGAACGCGAAGCGGAGATCATGTTCGTCATTTCCTCCACCACATCGACATTCGGCATGGCCACATAGCCATTCGCATCAGCCAGCGGATTGTGTGGATCAAACACCAGCTTCGGCGGCGCCTGATCTTCAAGCACCCCGGCAACGCGCACGCCCACACTGGCGGCACCGCCACCATCAACGGGCGCCGCCTGGAACACCACCTGTTTGGCGCGATAGGGCTGACCGTTCGAGCTGGTTACCGATTCGGCATTGGCCAGATTGCTGGCCACTGCGTTCAGGCGGGCCGACTGCGCGGAGACCGCCGATGATGCAATATCAAAGACACGGAACATGGACATGGGGATCTCCTTACTGGCCGGTCAGCGCGGTGCGCATGCCTTCAACGCGGCGCTGGAAAAACATCACAGCCGCCTGATAGCGGATGGCATTCTGGGAGAACTCGCTCATTTCAGTCGTCATGTCGACCGTATTGCCATCGATCGACGGCTGCTGCGGTGTACGGTAGCCCAGTTCCGGCATTAGCGGATTGGCGCTGCCCGCAGGCTGCAGATGGCGGGCATCGGTATTGCGCAAAGCCCCCTGCCCTTGCTGCACGTCACGCGCCTGCCGGTAGGCCATGCCGAAATCGAAATCGCGCGCCTTGTAATTGGGCGTATCGGCATTGGCAATATTGGACGCCAGTACTTCCTGCCGGTAGGCGCTCAGTTTGAGCGCGGTTTCCTGCGGCTGAAAATAGGTTTCGATGCGACCGAGCATGTGCATTCTCCAGTAACTGGCAAACTGGAAGCACGATTCATGCCACATTGCGTGACACGACCCCTGGCAGACCCGCTAAGCGGCAACGCGGCTTTCACGTCTGTGGCCGCCAGCCCATTACGTAGAGGCACGCAGCGACCAGATCAAGAACGCAAACATACCAACCAGCCCATCACCACACAGCCTTTTATCGTGAATGGCTGCATGCGCATACCCATACTATTTTCGTTTCCGCTTCGGGCATGCGTCACAGCGGGCACTGTCGCTCTTGCTGCAAGCCAGCTTATCGAGCGATTGCGAGAGCGCACAGACCGAGCGGCGGCAGGCGAGGAACTGGATGTCTTCTTCCTGCGCCAGCTCGCGGTAGGCGCGCATCACGTTGTGGCTCAGAAAATCGGTGAACAGGATCAGGAGATCAGCACCGCGCAGCGAAGCCGGGCGACGCTGGTGTGCGGCATTGCGCCCCGATACATGATGGTGGATGCGGATGCCGCGCTGGGCGAGCAGATCCGGAATACTGCCCAGTACGTCGGCGCCAACCAGATAAGCGTTCATGTTGCGAGTCTCCTTGCCGTAGATGAAAGCACATACAATACACTAAATGATAATCATTATCAACTAAGTAGCAAAAGATTTCTTCATCGCACGCCGCTACGTAAAAACCCTGACTTACACCGAGCAGCGTTGTGTCACATCAAAGTGCAGCAAGGTTATTGGTGCGCTAATACCCCCACTCATTTTGCAAGCTTTCGGGATCATCACCATGCTGATTGCCATTCCTTCCGAACATACCCCGGGTGAGCGCCGTGTGGCGGCGACACCGGACACGGTCAAGAAACTCGTCGCTGCCGGCCATCAGATCGTCGTCGAACATAACGCTGGCCGCCACGCAGCCATTCCGGACGCGCAGTATCGCGATGCCGGCGCCAGCATCGCCGAGGATTTCGCCGCAACGGTCACCGGTGCCGCACTGGTTCTGAAAGTCCGGGCTCCGCGGGAAGACGAAATTGCCGCGCTGCCGGCCGGCTGCGCCGTCATCGCACACTTCGACGCCTGGCGCTATCCGCACTTCGCGGCACTGAACGCCAGACGGATCAGCGCCTATGCGCTGGAGCGCGTACCGCGCATCACCCGCGCGCAGAGCATGGATATCCTATCGTCGCAGGCAAATATTGCCGGTTACCGTGCAGTCCTGCTTGCCACCCAGTACTACCCGCGTTTCATGCCGATGTTCATGACGGCGGCCGGCACGGTCAAACCGGCTCGCACGCTGATTCTGGGGGCAGGTGTTGCCGGACTGCAGGCGATTGCCACCGCGAAGCGCCTCGGTGCTATTGTTGAGGTGTTCGACGTCCGTCCCGCCACGCGCGAGCAGGTGGAGTCACTCGGCGCCAAATTCATCGAAGTCGAGCTGACTGCGGAAGAAAAAGCCTCGCTGGAAAACCTCGGCGGCTATGCACGCGAGATGTCGGATGACTACAAGGCCCGCCAGGCCGCGCTGATTGCCAAGCATGCGGCACAGGCCGACATCATCATCACCACCGCACAGATTCCGGGCAAGCAGGCCCCCGTACTCATCACAACGGATACCGTCGCCGCCATGAAGGCCGGCAGCGTCATCATCGATCTGGCCGTTGACACCGGCGGCAACTGCCCACTGTCGCGCAGCGATGAAGTGGTCGTGTCTGACAACGGCGTACAGATCATCGGCAACAGCAACCTGCCGGCACTGGTCGCCGCTGATGCTTCCGCCATGTATGCACGCAATGTGCTGACCTTCCTCAGCCTGGTAATCGGCAAGGATGGCCAGTACGCGCCGCAGATCGACGATGAAATCATTGCCGCCACTCTGGTGTGCGCGGATGGCCAGACGCGGGCCGCCGATCTCGCCACCGGCAGCGCCCCGGTAGCTGCAGAAGTGGAAACTGCCGGCGCTACCGCCTGATTGGAACAAAAGGGAGAATAAGAAATGTCTGCAACTGCTGTTGCTTCTGCGGTCAGCCAGGCCAGCCACGGTCTGGCGGTTGATCCTTTCGTCGGCCTGCTGACGATTTTCGTGCTGGCGATTTTTGTCGGCTACCACGTGGTCTGGAATGTCACCCCCGCACTGCACACACCACTGATGGCAGTCACCAATGCCATTTCCGGCATCATCGTCGTTGGCGCCATGCTGCAGGTGGTGGACATCCACAGCCAGCAGATCACACTGACCAGCGTGCTCGGGGCGATTGCGATTTTCCTCGCCAGCATCAACATTTTCGGCGGCTTCCTGGTGACCCAGCGCATGCTCGAAATGTTCAAGAAAAAGAACAAGTAAGGGGATGATCATGCACAACGTACTCGCCCTGCTCTATCTGGTCGCCGCCATCCTGTTCATCCTGGCCCTGCGCGGGCTGTCCAGCCCGCTGACTGCCCGCCGCGGCAATGTCTATGGCATGGCCGGCATGGCGCTCGCCGTCCTCACTACCTTCTTTGTGGCCGATTCGCCCGTCATCTGGCTGATCGTCGCGGCCATGGCAGCAGGCGCGCTGGTCGGCGCCTGGAAGGCACGCACGGTCGCCATGACCGCCATGCCCGAGCTTGTCGCCGCCATGCACTCGCTGGTCGGCCTGTCGGCCGTGCTGATCGCGGTGGCCGCCGTCTATCACACCGGCGTCAGCCACAGCGGCGTGCAGAAGGTCGAACTCTTCATCGGCGCCTTCATCGGCGCGATCACCTTCACCGCATCCGTCATTGCCTATGGCAAGCTCTCGGGCAAATTCGGCGCCCGCGCCATCAACTTCAAGGGACAGCACGCACTGAACCTGGCACTGGCCATCGCCATGGTCGCCTTCGGTCTGGTCTATTTCCAGACCGATAGCCAGGCCGCCTTCCTGATGATGGTGGCCATTGCCCTGGCACTCGGCGTCACGCTGATCATCCCGATTGGCGGCGCCGACATGCCGGTCGTGGTGTCGATGCTCAACTCCTACTCGGGCTGGGCGGCGGCAGGTATTGGTTTCACGCTGGAAAACCCGGTGCTGATCATTGCCGGCGCCTGCGTGGGCGCGTCTGGCGCGATCCTGTCCTACATCATGTGCAAGGCAATGAATCGCTCGATCGTTTCCGTGCTGCTGGGCGGCTTCGGCGCCGAAGCCGCAGCTGCAGGCCCCGGTGGCAGCGCGCAGAAGAACTACCGCGCCGGCTCGGCTGACGATGCGGCCTTCCTGATGGAAAACGCCGAGAAAGTCATCATCGTTCCGGGCTATGGCCTGGCCGTATCCCGCGCGCAGCATGCACTGCAGGAACTGACCGACCTGCTGACCGAGCGTGGCGTGGATGTCCGCTATGCGATTCACCCGGTGGCGGGCCGCATGCCCGGCCACATGAACGTGCTGCTGGCCGAGGCCGAAGTACCGTATGACAAGGTCTTTGAAATGGAAGAAATCAACAGCGAGTTTTCCACGGCCGACGTGGTGCTGGTGATTGGCGCCAACGACGTGGTGAACCCGGCGGCGAAGAATGACCCGGCCAGCTCGATCTACGGCATGCCGATTCTTGATGCCTACAAGGCCCGCACCGTGATGGTGGTCAAGCGTTCGATGAGCGCCGGCTATGCTGGTCTCGACAACGACCTCTTCTACATGGACAAGACCATGATGGTATTTGGCGATGCCAAGAAGGTCGTCGAGGAAATGCTGCAATCGGTGCACTGAACGCAGCAGCACCGCGACGAAAAGCCGCCCTGCCAGGGCGGCTTTTTCATGGACTGCCACTGCATCTGACGTCATGAAATGGGCTGGCGACCTTGCCGGCACAAGCATCCCATACATGGTCACCCATACGCATGCGGCCATTGCTGCAGAATGGCTGCATGCCAATACCCACGAATGACTACTTCCGGCTTTCCCTGTCCTGCTGCCACGGCCAGCGCCCGCTGACCTCCAGCTCCAGCGAGAAACTCAGGAACGTCCGGATGACGACAATCACCGCCAGCACCGCCAGATTCTGCAAATTGGGCTCGATGGCAACGGTGCCGATGATGTCGGCAATCACCAGCAACTCCAGCCCCAGCAGGATGGCCCGCCCGAGATCGGCGCGCAGGCCGTGATAGGCGTCATGAAACGATTGCTGGCGTACGCGCCAGACAAAGACGCCCCCCGCCACCAGCGCACCAATCAGCAAGACGGCCACTCCGGCCAGCTCGACCGCGTGCGCAGCCCATGGAATGATGCTTTCCCCGATCATTGCACTCCTCCCTTCTCGCCGCCCCGCATCAGGCGGGTTCACATTGCATCATGGCAGACCGGGGGTGGCCGTGCATCAGTCGAAGCGGTAATGCTTGCGCAAGTCCGTGTGAATTTCCCAGACGCACGACAGACCGGCGGGGAAAGTGACCACATCCCCCGCACCGAAATGCACCGGGGCTCCACCTTCCGGTGTCACCGTGACGGTTCCTTCCAGCACATGGCAGGTTTCACTGCTGGCATAGTGCCAGGGAAAGCGGCTGGCCTCCTTTTCCCAGACCGGCCACTGCCGGGTTCCGAGTTCGGCAAGGCGTGCCGGGCTTGCGGCACGCTCGATCCGGATTTTGTTGCTCATGATTTCCTCCTGTATTTCATGCCACTGACATCGGCATTTCATAATTGCAGCTTAGGCTACGGGCTGATTTCCAACCCGTCTCTCTCTGCCATGGATCATACCCTGCTCATTCTGCAAACCCTGACTATCCTGTGCTGGGTGCTTTTCATCCTGGGCTGCGCGATGGTCGGCTGGGGCTGAGTCAGCAGACCCTTGCGAACCGGGCCACACATCAGGGCAGGGTGAGCACCACCTTGCCCTGGCTCAGATTAGCCGCGACATGATCGTGGGCTGCCTGTGCGTCCACCAGCGCAAAGGTGCGATCCAGCGTCAGTCGGTACACGCCACTCTCCAGCCCCGGTAAAACATCATGCAGCAAGGCCGTCGTGAGCTGCGCCTTTACGGCCAGGCTCTGGCTGCGCAGGGTCGAGCCCTGGATGCGCTGCCGCTTGACCAGCAATAGCCCCAGATTGAGTTCAGCCAGCGCGCCGCGCAACAAGCCGATGATGATCAGCCTGCCGTCGGCATTCAGGCAGCGCTGGCTGGCCTGCAGGTGGTCGCCGCCAACGCCATCCAGAATGAGATCGGCACCGCCAGCTGCACGCACGGCAGCGGCAAAATCATCCGCCCGGTAATCCAGCGCCAGATCGGCCCCCAGCTCGCGACAATAAGCGAGCTTGCCGGCGCTGGCCGTCGTGGCCACCCAGGCGCCATGCGCCTTGGCCAGCTGGATGGCGGCACTGCCCACACCGCTGCCGCCAGCGTGAATCAGCACGCGCTGGCCTGCACGCAGACGGCCGATTTCGATCAGATTAAGCCAGGCCGTCAGCCAGGTTTCCGGCAGGCTGGCCGCCCCCACCCAATCCAGAAAATCCGGAATGCGCACGGCAAGGCGTGAATCCAGCAGGCAATACTGGGCATAGCCACCACCCGGCACCAGTCCGAACACCCGTTCGCCCGGCGCAAAACGACCGGTTTGTGCGCCGCAGGCAATGACTTCACCGGCAATTTCCAGCCCAAGCACCGGCGACTCGCCCTCCGGTGCGGGATATTTGCCGGCCGCCTGGACCAGATCGGCCCGGTTCACGCCCGCCGCATGCACGCGCACCAGCAGCTGTCCTTCCTGTAGCTGCGGCACGGGCTGCTCGGCCAGCCTTAGCGCCGGATAGGCCGCTGGATCGATGGCCTGCATCGTTGCCGGATAGCCGGCCATATCATTTTTCATGGGTATATCGCCACAGCCATTTAATTTAAAGTCATACATACCAATACATGGCAAGGTTTAACGAGCATGTCGACTCTAGGTTTCAACCAGACCCGCGAGCTGATTGCTGCTGTGCTCATGCGGCAAGGCCAGGTATTCAGCCGACTGCATCTCGGTCAGACGACTGGCTGTGCGGAAAAACTCGCGGGCCTGCGCCCCCTCCACATACAGCTCATCCGCTACAACGTCCGCCGAAATGATGAGCTTGACACGGTGGTCATAGAACACGTCAACCAGCCAGGTAAACCGCCGGGCCAGGTTTGATTGTGCAGCCCCCAGTTTCGGGATGTTCGACAGGAAAACAGTGTGGTATTGCTGCGCCAGCGCCAGGTAATCAGCCTGCCCGCGGCCATCGCCACACAGCACGGAGAAATCGAACCAGAGCATGCCCGGTGCGTGACGCCGGGCCTTCAGCTTGCGACCGGACAGCAGCAGTTGCTGCGGCAGATCGGGGCCGGTACTCATGGCATTGAAGAGATTATCGAGTTCGGCATCGGCAGCAACACCGGCCGGAACCAGAAACGTGCGCGCAGCGCTGAGTGTGCGCATGCGGTAATCGGTACCGCCATCAACGTTCAGTACATCGAGGCGTTCTTTCAGCAGCGCAATCGTCGGCAGGAAATTCTGCCGCTGCAGGCCATTCGGATACAGGTCGTCCGGCGCGTAATTGCTGGTTGCCACCAGCACGACACCACGCGCGAACAGATGCTCCATCAGGCGGCCGAGCATCATTGCATCGGCAATATCGGAAACATGGAACTCGTCAAAGCACAGCACCCGTACCGCTCTGGCCCATTTGTCGGCCACGGCCACCATCGGGTCAGCCGTGCCTTGCTGGGCCCGCAATTCCGCGTGCACTTCCTGCATGAAGCGGTGAAAGTGCAGGCGTTTCTTGCGCTTGTACGGCAGGCTGGCAAAGAACGCATCCATCAGGAAGCTTTTGCCGCGCCCGACGCCCCCCCAGAAATACAAGCCGCGCGGCAGATCGGGCTGCGGCAGCAGCGCCTTGCCGAACAATTGCGCCTTGCGAAACGGACGCGCGCGCTGGGTTTTGAAATCTACGAGCTGATGCCAGAGTACATCCAGGCGGGCAATCGCCGCCGCCTGGGCCGGATCGGGCAAAAAGGCCGGATTGCTGCTGAGCGCCTGATACCAGGCAAGCGGGCTGATGCCTTCCGAAGGCGGGGCAATCTGGTGCTGGGACATGAGAACAGGTCTGTAATGGAACGTTGCCCTGATTATAAGGCCGCAGCAAGGTGCCCCGAAACAGCCAGCGATGGTGCTTGCCATGCAAAAGCGCAATTCCGGTCAACAACAAAATATCCTGCTCGCGAGAATGGCTGCTCGGGAATGACCCTGAACAGGAGCAGACATGAACAAGACACTGAGCAGCGGCATACTGCTGGCAGCCCTTGCCGGCTTCGCGCACGCGGCAGCAGGCGATGTCCAATTCACCATCAAGACGGGGGCCCCCATCCGTGGTGGTGTGCTGACTGACCAGCAAGGGGGCGTGGTTGTAGGCACTCTGGCCGGTGATGTACTGGCACTGGATTCCCGCCAGCAGGAGCGCTGGCGGACGCGGCTGGCAGGCGCCATCACCACGACACCGGTTCGTACGGGCGAGCTGCTGCTGATCAGCACCAGCAAGGGTATCACCGCCCTGCAGGCCAGCGATGGCAAGGTCCGCTGGGAAAAGGCCCTGGGCAATCTGGGGCTGGAGCACCTGAAAAGCTGGGACAGTTACCTGGCCGACCCGCTCGTCAGCGGCGAGCAGGTGGTGGTGGCCTTCGGGCAGCAGCTTTTCCTGTTAGATGCACGTGATGGCAAAACACGCTGGTCGGTCAAGCTGCCCGCCGGCGTGGTAGCCACTCCGCTCAGGCAGGACAAGCGCTTGCTGCTGACTGATGATCGCGGCCAATTGCACAGCGTCGACCTCGCAAGTGGCCGCCTGCTGGGCAGCACGAAAATTGCCGATGCCATGGTTCAGCAAGCACCGGCATTGCAGGGCAACACCCTTTTTTACAGTTCGCGCGATGGCAAGATCCGGGCTCGGCAGCTTGATGCATCTGCTGCGGATTGGGAGGTTGATCACGGATCGTCATGGGTGATCGCCACACCGCTGCTTGATGCGGGCAAAATCATCGTCGGCAGCTCGGACAGCCAGTTGCTGCAGGAAATTGACCAGCGCAGCGGCAAGGTCGTGTGGGAGCTTCCCGCGAAACAGAATGTGTTTCGCAAGGCGGTGAAAGCTGGCGGGCTGTACTGGTTTGCCGGCGGAGATGCCTATGCACCGCAAACGGCAGGCCGCGTGCAGGCAGTCAGCCCGGAGGGCAAGATGGTTCGCGAACTGACATTGAGCGCGGCGCTGTTTGGCCAGCCCGTGCTTGACCGGACACTGATCTGGGTTGGCGGCGAGGATGGCATCCTCTACGCCATTCGCAGTGAATGATCGACAAGCCCCCAAAAACAAACCCCGGCGACATGCCGGGGTTTGTTTTTGGGTCAATCCGGGGAGAATTACAGCGCTTCGGCGTTGCTAGCCAGGTATTCGGCGACGCCATCAGCAGATGCCTTCATGCCCTTCTTGCCCTTATTCCAGCCGGCCGGGCAAACTTCGCCGTGTTCTTCAACGAATTGCAATGCATCAACCACACGCAACAGTTCGTCGATATCGCGACCCAACGGCAGGTTGTTCACAACCTGGTGCTGTACCACGCCATTCTTGTCGATCAGGAAGGTGCCGCGCAGTGCAACGCCAGCTTCTGCCAGCTCAACGTCGTAGGCCTTGCAGATTTCATGCTTCACGTCGGCAACGAGTGTGTAGCCAACCTGGCCAATACCGCCCTTCTCAACCGGGGTGTTGCGCCAGGCGCTGTGCGTGAACTGGCTGTCGATCGAAATACCGATGACTTCGACATTGCGTGCCTTGAACTCCTGCAGACGATGGTCAAAGGCAATCAGCTCGGACGGGCATACGAATGTGAAATCGAGCGGATAGAAGAAAACGGCCGTGTATTTGCCGGCAGTTGCCTGCTTCAGGTTGTAGCTGTCAACAATCTGGCCATCGCCAAGAACGGCGGCGGCGGTGAAGTCCGGGGCTTGCTTGCCTACGAGTACAGCCATGCTGAATCTCCTTGCTGGTTGTTTAAGGTGCTGAACGATAATTTGAGGGCGCCGTGCCGTCAATTCAAGACTATTCATCTGCTCGATAGAAGGTAACTATTACCCTGCAGTCGCAGTATTCCTGATTGCAAAGCGCACGCCACACGGCCATGATGTAAGCGCGTGATTACATTTTTATGGTGGGAGGAGAGATGACAACACTAAGCCGCCGCGCCCTTCTCGGGCTCGCACTCTTTGGCGCACTGGGTCCGACTTGCTTTGCCGAAGATGAAATCACCATTCTTACACAGCAAGATGTGTTGAACGACTACCAGAAATTCCTGAAGGGACGGGATCCGCTCGGCATTACCTTCTTCGGCGGCGAGCATTCACGCCGTGATGTCGTGGAGCTGGTTCTAGTGCAACAGGCGCTGAAAACCGGCGGCAACACACGCCCGGTCAAGCTGGTGACGGTCAACAACACCAGTGACTCCTACAACCGGTATCTCAAGGAAGTTTCCACTGGCACCGCCGCACTGGGTGGCAACTCAGTCTGGCTCGTTGACCTGAAACCCCTCAGCGACAAGGTTTATATCAGTGAACCAAGCATCCGGCAGGGAGAGTTCAACGCGGGTCTCTACACGATTGCTGGCAACAAGCAGGCTCTTGCTGCACAGGACAAGGCGGCGGTACAGAAGCTCAGCGCAGTCGTCGCCGACAGCTGGAAGCCGGATATCGCAACGCTGGAAAGCATCCCGATCAAGAATGTGCTGAAAACCCAAAGCTGGGACTCGATGGTCGGCATGGTCGCAAAGCAGCGTGCCGATGTCATTCTGGCGCCGTTCCAGCCGACGCCGGACCTCTCGTTCGAGGCTGGCGGGCAGAAATTCCTGCCGATTCCGAATATCAAGGTCGGCCTGCAGGGCAGTCGACATTTTTTTGTGAGCCGCAGCTATCCCGGCAGCGCCCAGCTAGCCAAGGCACTGAATTCGGGGCTGGACTCGCTGCGCGCCAATGGCACCATCGAACGTGCTTACAAGGAGTCCGGCTTCTTCAATGCCAACACGACAAACTGGACCAAAATCAACTGAGCGACAAGCCTGCGAGCGCCAAACAAAAAGCCGACGAGAGCGTCGGCTTTTTGTTTGAACTCTGCAGTGGCGAGAATTACTCGGGCTTCAGACTAGGGGCTCCGGCTTGCCGATATGGTAGCCCTGCGCGAAATCGACCCCAATAGCGGCCAGATGGCTACGGATTTCTTCATTTTCGACAAATTCGGCAATGGTCCGCATGCCAAGGCTGTGACCGATGTCATTCACCGCAATCACCATCTGCCGACTGACACGATCAGTCGCAATATCGCGAACGAGACTGCCGTCAATTTTCAGATAATCCACTGCCAGGTTCTTGAGATAATTGAAGGACGAGAAACCGCTGCCAAAATCGTCCAGTGCAAAACGGCAGCCCCGTTCACGCAGGGTTTCGATAAAAATCGATGACTCCTTCATGTTCGAAATCGCACTGGTTTCCGTGATTTCGAAGCAAATCAGCGATGCCGGGATCCGCGTACTGTCCAGCTGCTGCAGAATAAAGGACAGAGTCTGCCGATTGAGTGACTTGCCGGAGAGATTGATGGCAAGGTGCGGCAATACCCGGCCTTCTTTCTGCCGCTCGGCCAGATAGGCGATGCTGTTGGCCACCACCCAGCCATCCACCTGCGCCATCATGTCGTAACGTTCGGCGGCAGGAATGAAGGCGCCGGGCGTAATGATTCGCCCCTGCGCATCGCTCATGCGCAACAGGATTTCCAGGTGTGTGCCACCACTGGCAGAGGGGCGCAGGGGTTCAATTTTCTGGAAATACAGACGGAACCGATCCTGCTCGATGGCTTCACGCAATGTTGCCAGCAATTGCAGTTCATTATGGCGCTCCTGCAAATCATCCTCACCGCCAGCATACCAGCTCAGGCGGTTGCGGCCGGCATCCTTGGCGGCAAAACAGGCAACATCGGCCTGGCTCATGGCCTCCTGCGGGCTGACAATTGCGGCATCAATCAGCACGAGACCGATACTGACGGTCACTCCGAAAGGGCGACCTTCCCAGACAAAACGGTATTGCTGCAGAGCATGCAGAATGCTCTGCGCCAGTTGGCGCGCATGATCGCGATTGCCATCGGCAAGAAGAATGCCGAATTCATCGCCGCCAAGGCGGCCCAACAAGCCAAAACTGGGCGCAACAAGCACCTGCAGCTGCTCGGTCACCTGCCGCAGGAGTTCATCGCCAGCCAGATGCCCGCAGGTGTCGTTGACCAGCTTGAACTGATCCAGATCCAGCAACATCAGTACATAGGATCGAGTACCGCTGGATGCGCGCCGGCAGGCATCATTGAGCTGGGCTTCAAAGCCCCGGCGATTGATCAGACCGGTCAGGTCATCATGGTTGGCCTGATAGGCCAGTTTCTCGGTAAGTGCCTCGGCGGCACTGACATCATGAAGAATCAGCACCATACCGACGACGTCGCCGTCCCAGTCGCGGATCGGGGCAATTGCGTATTCAACCGTCATGCGCAAACCTTGCCGGTTTATGATGCGCGCCTTGTTGCCACGCAAAGACTGCCGGCCATCGCGCGCAGCCAGCATGGCGGCCTGCAGCACTTCGGCGGTCAGCTCGCTGCCCGGTGAGCACAGCACCGCATTGACCGGTTGCCCTCGGCTGTCATTATGAGACTGCCCGATAAGCTTTTCTGCCGCAGGATTCAGCAGTTTCACCCGGAAATCCGGTGTGGTTGTGATGATGGCGTCAGTAATCGAGATCAGCGTGACTTCAGCCAGCTCTTTTTCAAGAAAGAGCGCGCGTTCGGCATCATCGCGTTCGTGTACTCCCTGCAGCAGATTGCCGCGCATGGTGTTGAAGGCACTCACCAGCGTCTGCAATTCGTCAAGCTTGCCGGAATCCTTGCGGCTGAGCGCCAGAGGAGCAGGCAGATTACCGTAATCAAAATTGCGGGTGTAGGCCGTGATGTGTTTCAGGTGTCGCGCGATCAGGCGATGGTAAAGCCCGAGAAACAGCAGGGCAGCAACACCGAGGCCGACACCTTCGATCAGCAGAATGGACTGGAATGTTTCAATCAGGCGGCTGCGCAAGCCGCCCAGGCTGGACATCAGCCGCATCTCGCCAAGAATCACCGTTTTATTGGTAAGGGGATGCAGATAGGCAACCTGGAAGGTCTCGGTGATGTAATCGCCATCGGGAGGCAGTGCACGCCCAGCGCTGTAGCTGGCTCCGTCGGTTTCGGAAAGTTCGACCCGGTCAACCACCCGAGTCTGCAGCATCGAACTCAGCTGGGTGCGCACCGCGTCACTGTTCACCAGCCAGAGGTTGGCAGCCAGTTGCGGTGTTGTACTCTTGCCGATAGCCATCAGGTCCGCACGGATCTGGTGCAGGCTGCGATCATATTCCCGTTTCAGCAGAAAAAGGGTGAGCGACAGGCAGACAGCAAGACCAGCCACAAATGTGGCCAGAACCAACCGTGCAGCCAGACGGTTTTCCTGATAAGCGCCCTGAAAGCGGAGGAGAAAGGGGATTTGCACGGGATATTCGATGAGCTTCTGTCTATCCAGCATAAACGCGGCCTGCCCGAGTGACAACCTGCATCAGCAATAGTTGTCAGGAAAAGCTTACTTTCCGCTGCAATGATGCAAAAAAGCAGCGCCTTCAGGAGCTGGCGCTGCTTCTGATTACATCAACGGCTGGAAGCTACTTACTCAAGCGCAGCTTCTTCGCTGACCTTTGCCGCAATGCGGGCAGCCCAGCGCTCTGCTTCGGCGGCGTCCCTGTGCTCGACCATGACCCGAACTACCGGCTCGGTGCCGGATGGGCGAAGCAACACTCGGCCCGACACTCCCATTGCCTGTTCGGCATCCGTCACGGACTGCCTGATGGAAGCGGAGGCATGGCAGTCAAACCCCTTGCTGATCCGCACATTCTTCAGGACTTGCGTGAAGAGAGTCAGCCCCGAGCAGAATGCAGCAAGCCCCTGCCCAGACTCCTTCAGTGCTTCAAGAATCTGCAGAGCAGAAACAATGCCATCACCGGTGGTATGGCGATCAAGGCACAGCAGGTGCCCGGACCCCTCGCCACCGACCAACCAGTCATTCGCCAGCAGTTTTTCCAGTACGTAGCGATCACCCACCTTGGCGCGTTCGAAACCGATGCCACGTTCCTGCAGTGCGGTCTCCACCCCCAGATTGGTCATCAGTGTCCCGACCACGCCGGCACCAAGCGTGCCTTTTTTCTGGCGATGCACCGCGAGCACATAGAGCAGCTGGTCGCCATCAATGATGGAGCCATCGCGATCAACCATGATCAACCGGTCGCCATCGCCATCGAGCGCAATCCCGATATCCGCGCCTTCGGCCAGCACGCGGGCGCGCAGTGTCTCCGGATGGGTGGCTCCCACCTCTTCATTGATATTGAAGCCGTTCGGGCTGACACCAATGCTGATGACCTCCGCTCCCAGCTCATGGAAAACATGCGGTGCAGTCAGATAAGTAGCGCCATGCGCACAGTCAAGCACGATTTTCAGACCACGCAGATCCAGCTCGTTCGGGAAGGTCGATTTGCAGAATTCGATATAGCGCCCGGCTGCGTCATTCACGCGCCAGGATTTGCCGATCTGCTTCGGGCCGACACAGGGCTGCGCCTCGTCAATGGCCGCCTCAATGGCCAGTTCGACCGCATCATCAAGCTTCTTGCCGCCCGCACCGAAGAACTTGATGCCGTTATCGTGATAGGGATTGTGCGAAGCCGAAATCACCACACCGGCAGAAAGACGCAGTGCCCGTGTCAGATAGGCAATGCCCGGCGTCGGCAGCGGGCCGGTCAGATAGACATCAACACCAGCCGCATTGAAACCGGCCTGCAGTGCGGCTTCCAGCATATAGCCCGAAACCCGGGTGTCCTTGCCGATCAGAACGGCGGCATGCTCCCCCGACTGCGATGTCTTGCCCTTGGCCAGGATGCGCCCAGCGGCATAGCCCAGCTTCATCGCAAAATCCGGCGTTACGGGATATTCCCCCACCAGTCCCCGAATCCCGTCCGTACCAAAGTATTTGCGAGCCATTGCATCCTTCCTGTCGACACCACGAAAATTAGCGCGATTGTAAGGCCGCAAGGACCTTGAGCGCATCCACTGTTTCATTTACATCATGCACCCGCACGACCGCTGCGCCAGCCTGCGCAGCCAGCACAGCGGCGGTAATGCTGGCGGGCATGCGCTGTGCCACATCCCGGCCAGTGATGTCACCCAGCATGCGCTTGCGCGAAACACCTACCAGCAGTGGCGCAGGCAAGCGCTTGACCAGCTCGGGCAAGGCGACAAACAGTTGCCTGTTATGACCAAAGTCCTTGCCAAAACCAAAGCCGGGATCAAGCAAAATACGATCATGGGTAATACCATGCAGCCCACACAGCTTATAACGTCCAAGCAGATACCCTGCAACTTCATCGGCAACATTGCCATACTGCGGTGCCGACTGCATGGTTTGCGGCTCGCCCTGCTTATGCATCAGGCAGACTGCCGCCGGGTATTGCGCGAGCAGCTCAAGCGCGCCCCCTCCTTCCAGGGCGGCAATGTCATTCACAAGGTCGACGCCGGAAGCCAGTGCGGCACGCATCACGGCAGGTTTGCGGGTATCAATCGACAGCGGCACATTAGCGCCGTGCAAACCTTCCAGCACGGGCAACACGCGGTCGATTTCCTCCTGTTCGGGCACCTGCACCGCCCCCGGACGGGTTGACTCGCCACCGATATCGAGAATGTCGGCCCCCTGCTCGATCAGCGCGTACGCATGGGCAATGGCTCTCTCGCGATCAGCAAAACACCCGCCATCCGAGAAGGAGTCAGGCGTAACATTCACAATGCCCATCACCAGCGGGCGATCCAGAGTCAGCCGGAAACGGCCACATTGCAGCACGGACATTCAGTTCTCTCTATCAAATCGGACAGGCACAATGGAAAAAAGCGGCCGAGGCCGCCTTTTTCTGCAACAGGACAATCAGGCTTCCGGGGCCGGCGATGCGGTCGGTGCCGGCGCATCACCGCTGGGCTTGTCATCCGAAGGCAGGCCCAGCTTGGGTGCCGGCGGATTCTTCGGCGGACGCGGCGGACGGCCTTCCATGATGTCGCGGATCTGCTCGCGATCAATGGTTTCCCACTCCATCAGCGCGGAAGTCATGATCTCGACCTTGTCGCGGTTTTCTTCCAGCAAGCGCACCGCGAGTGCGTATTGCTCGTCGAGAATGCGGCGGATTTCGCTGTCCACCTGCTGCATGGTGGCTTCGGACAGATTCTTGTGTGTCGTTACCGAGCGGCCCAGAAATACTTCGCCATCGTTTTCGCCATACACCATCGGCCCCAGCTTCGCGCTCATGCCGTAACGAGTCACCATGTCGCGCGCCAGTTGCGTGGCACGCTCAAAGTCATTCGATGCGCCGGTGGAGATCTGGCCGGTAAACAGGTCTTCGGCCACACGGCCACCGAACAGCATGCTGATCTGCGCCAGCATCTGGTCCTGATAGAGGCTGAAACGATCCTGCTCAGGCAGTGACCAGGTGACACCCAGCGCGCGGCCGCGCGGGATGATCGTCACTTTGTGCACCGGATCGCAGCCCGGCAGCAGTTCACCGATGATGGCGTGACCGGACTCGTGATAGGCGGTCTTCTTCTTGTCGTCGGGCTGGATGATCATGGACTTGCGCTCGGCTCCCATGAAAATCTTGTCCTTGGCATCTTCGAAGTCCTGCATGTCGACCAGGCGCTTGTTGCGGCGGGCAGCAAAGAGTGCCGCTTCGTTGACCAGATTGGCCAGATCGGCACCGGACATGCCGGGCGTACCGCGTGCCAGGATGTTGGCATCCACGTCAGAGGACACCGGCACCTTGCGCATGTGAACACCCAGAATCTGCTCGCGCCCACGGATATCTGGCAGCGGCACGACTACCTGGCGGTCAAAACGGCCCGGTCGCAGCAAGGCAGGATCAAGCACGTCAGGACGGTTGGTCGCTGCGATCACGATAATGCCGGAATTGCCTTCAAAACCGTCCATCTCGACGAGCATCTGGTTGAGCGTCTGCTCGCGCTCGTCATTGCCACCGCCGAGACCGGCGCCGCGCTGGCGACCGACCGCGTCGATTTCATCGATGAAGATGATGCACGGCGCATTTTTCTTGGCATTCTCGAACATGTCGCGGACACGGGCTGCACCGACACCGACAAACATTTCAACGAAATCCGAGCCGGAAATCGAGAAGAACGGCACCTTGGCCTCGCCAGCAATCGCCTTGGCCAGCAGCGTCTTGCCGGTACCCGGCGAACCCACCATCAGAATGCCGCGCGGCATGCGCCCGCCCAGGCTCTGGTATTTGGTCGGATCGCGCAGATAATCGACGATCTCGGCGACGTCCTGCTTGGCCTCGTCACACCCGGCCACGTCGGCAAACGTTACTGCATTGGTATCCTGATCCAGCATGCGCGCACGGCTCTTGCCGAAACTGAACGCCCCGCCCTTGCCGCCGCCCTGCATCTGGCGCATGAAGAAAATCCATACGCCGATCAGGAGCAGCATCGGGAACCAGTTGATGAGAATGTTCATCAGCAGCGACGGTTCTTCTTCCGGCTTGGCGCTGAATTTCACCTTGTGCCCGATCAGCGTATCAACGAGCTTGCCATCGTAAGGAGCAAAGGTGATGTACTGCGTGCCATCACTGCGCTTGCCGCGGATGATCTGCCCGCCGCGCGAACTCATTTCGATTTCGGCAGACGCAATGCGGTTACTCACCAGTTCTTCCATGAACTGGGAATAGGCGACGGTATCATTCGTCCCCTGCCGCTTGGTCATCTGCTGAAAAACGGTCATCAATACCAGCCCGATCACGAGCCAGATCACGATATTCTTGCCGAGATTGTTCACGGCTTAACTCCTGTAGCATCCAGCCCGGGCCGGAATGTCTTTATTCTAAAGCGGTTCGCCACCGGCTTCAGGCTTTTTTCTGCTTGCCCAGCAGATAGATTTCACTGCTGCGATCACGCGAGGCTTTGGGTTTGCGGCTTTGCACCGCGCTAAACGTTTCTTTCATGGCGGAGAGGTACTCGGTAAATCCCGCCCCCTGAAATACCTTGACCAGAAAATGGCCGCCAGGTTTCAGATGCTCGCGCGAAAAATCCAGCGCCAGCTCGCACAGATACATGCTGCGCGCCTGATCGGTGACGGCATTACCGCTGATATTGGGTGCCATGTCGCAAATTACAAGGTCGACCTGGCGACCGCCAAGCAATTCCAGATAACGCGCCAGCACCTCATCCTCGCGAAAATCCCCCTGCACGAATTCGACGCCGCGTATCGGGTCCATATCAAGTATGTCGAGCGCAAACACGCGGCCGTTGTCGCCCATCAGCCGCCGCGCCACCTGGCACCAGCTGCCCGGTGCAGCCCCCAGGTCGGCCACCCACATGCCGGGCCTGATCAGCTTGTCTTTTTCATTGATTTCCAGCAGCTTGTACGCCGCGCGGGCACGGTAGCCATCTTTCTGTGCCTGATGCACATAATGATCGTTCACATGTTCCTGCAGCCAGGCATTACTGGTTTTACTTCGCGCCATCGGGTAAACTTCCCTGTTTTTTCAAGGATTTGAATTTATGGAACTCACAGCAGATCAGCGTCGCCATCTCAAAAGTCTGGCCCATCACCTCAATCCGGTGGTCATGATCGGTAATAACGGGCTGACGGACGCGGTTCTGCGTGAAGTCGCCGTCAATCTGGATGCACACGAGCTCATCAAGATCCGCGTGCTTGGCGACGACCGCGAACTGCGCGCCCAGTACATGGAGCAGATCTGCTCCGACCTGCAGGCTGCGCCGGTAGCCCTGCTGGGCAAGCTGCTGATCATCTACCGCCCGACTGAAGAGGGCAAATCACGCATCGTTCTGCCCAAGCCCAAGAAGAAGTAAATCACCCAGCCCAAGCCCAAAATGAAGTAAGCAGCCAATCAGGCACACGCAGCAAAAGGGGCAGCCGACCGGAGTCGCTGCCCTTTTTTCATTCTCCCGCCAGGGCAGATCGAGTTCAGCGACCGCCCTCACCCCACACATACAGCACGCCAAGCACGGCCTGCAGCAGATAGATCAGCGTGGAAATGGCGTGCCAAGTGGCAAAACCGCCACCGAACAGTCCCTCGCTGGCATTCACCATGGCGGGCTTGAGGCCGGCGATGATGGGAAATACGGCAAACTGGTTCACCAGCGTGCATGCCAGCATGATCAGGATCAGCCAGAAACGGCCATTTTGCAGTGCGCGCAGACCATCGGCCCATAGCCACCAGATGGTCAGGTAGCCACCGGCGACAATACCGACCCAGCCCATCAGCGCCAGAATCTTGCCGGCGACCATGCCTGCCAGCGCACGATCCAGCGCGGCAAACAAGGCCGGTGCCACCAGCACACCGACAACCCACATGCCACCGATCCAGAACGTGGTCATCAATTGCCGCAGGCCATTACCCATCTCATACCCCTAAACCCATCCAGCCGCAGCCAAACATATGAAATGGCTTCAGCCCTATACCGTTAGATATATTGCACGTCGAGCACTTCGTACTCGCGCTCGCCCCCCGGCGCCATCACCACGGCCACATCACCGGCATATTTGCCGATCAGCGCACGGGCAATCGGGCTGGATACCGAAATCTTGTTGACCTTGATGTCGGCCTCGTCGTCACCGACGATCTGATATTTCACCTTTGCTTCACTTTCCAGGTCTTCCAGTTCGACGGTCGCGCCGAACACCACACGACCATCCGCCGTATCGGCCAGGGTCTTCGGATCAATGATCTGGGCATTGGACAGCTTGCCTTCCAGATCGGCAATGCGCCCCTCGACAAAGCCCTGTTTTTCCTTGGCCGCATCGTACTCGGCGTTTTCCGACAGGTCGCCCTGGGCACGCGCTTCGGCAATGGCCTGAATGACGGCCGGACGCTCGACACTCTTCAGGTGCTGCAATTCCTGCTTCAGCTTTTCTGCGCCAGCCACGGTCAGCGGGATAGTAACCATCTTCTCAATTCTCCGGAACGGCACTGCTCCTTGCAGCACCAAAAACAACAGCCGCCGTCACAGGGACGGCGGCTTTTTCACTTAAGCAGAACCTTATCAGCGATTGAGCGCGCGATGCAAGCCCTGCAGATCATAGACCTTCATTTCACCCAGTTCCTTGATGCCAACGCAGGCCGCACGCGCACCAGCGATGGTGGTAAACACCGGCAGCTTGGCCTTCATGGCCTCATGGCGGATCGAGTAACTGTCCTGAATGGCCTGGCGGCGCTCTTCAACGGTGTTGAAGATCATCTGGACGTCGCCATTGACGATCATGTCGACAATATGCGGACGGCCTTCAGTCACCTTGTTCACCGCAGTCACCGGCAGGCCGGCCGCTTCGATCACGGCAGCGGTACCCTTGGTGGCCACAACCTTGAAGCCGATAGCCGTCAGCACGCGTACGCACTCGACCGCTGCAGCCTTGTCGCCATCCTTCACGGAAATGAAGACATTGCCCTTGATCGGCAGCACGAGGCCCGCAGCCAGCTGCGACTTCACGAAGGCCTCGGCAAAGGTTTCGCCCACGCCCATTACTTCGCCGGTCGACTTCATTTCCGGCCCAAGAATGGTATCCACACCCGGGAACTTGTTGAACGGGAAGACGGCTTCCTTCACCGAGTAGAACGGCGGAATCACTTCTTCCGTTACTCCCTGATCAGCCAGCTTCTGGCCCAGCATGCAGCGCGCAGCCACTTTCGCCAGCGGCACGCTGGTTGCCTTGGAGACATAGGGAACGGTACGCGAAGCACGCGGGTTCACTTCCAGCACATAGACCACGGCATCCGCCCCCTTGCCCTGGATCGCAAACTGCACGTTCATCAGGCCGATCACGTTCAGGGCCTTCGCCATTTCGACGGTCTGGCGGCGCAGTTCATCCTGCAGTTCTTTCGACAGCGAATACGGCGGCAGCGAGCATGCAGAGTCACCGGAATGCACGCCGGCCTGCTCGATGTGCTCCATGATGCCGCCGATAATCACCTGCTCGCCGTCGGAGAGCGCATCCACGTCCACCTCGATGGCATCGTTCAGGAAGCGGTCCAGCAGCACCGGCGAATCGTTTGATACCTTGACGGCTTCGCGCATGTAGCGCGCCAGATCGTCTTCGGAATGCACGATCTGCATGGCACGGCCACCCAGAACGTAGGACGGGCGCACCACCAGCGGATAACCCAGCTGTGCTGCCAGCGCCAGCGCATCCTTCTCGGTACGCGCAGTGGCATTGGGCGGCTGACGCAGCTGCAGATCCTGCAGCAGCTTCTGGAAGCGCTCGCGGTCCTCGGCAGCATCGATCATGTCCGGGCTGGTACCAACAATCGGCACACCGTTGGCTTCGAGCGCACGTGCCAGCTTCAGCGGCGTCTGACCACCGTACTGCACGATCACGCCAACCGGCTTCTCGACAGCCACGATTTCCAGCACGTCTTCCAGCGTCAGCGGTTCGAAATACAGGCGATCGGAGGTATCGTAGTCGGTCGACACGGTTTCCGGGTTGCAGTTGACCATGATGGTCTCGTAACCATCGTCGCGCAGCGCCAGTGCGGCGTGCACGCAGCAATAGTCGAATTCGATACCCTGACCGATGCGGTTCGGGCCACCGCCCAGAATCATCACCTTCTTGCGGTCGGTCGGCTGCGCCTCGCATTCTTCCTCGTAGGTCGAATACATATAGGCTGTATTGCTGGCAAACTCGGCCGCGCAGGTATCAACGCGCTTGTACACCGGACGGATGCCGTGCGCGTGGCGCGCCTTGCGCACCGCATTCTGGTCGCAGCCCAGCAACGCGCCGAGACGGCGGTCGGAAAAGCCCTTGCGCTTGAGTGCGCGGAATTCCGCAGCAGTAATGCTCTCGACGGCACGGCCGCGCAGCGCATTTTCGGTCTTCACGATGTCTTCGATCAGCACCAGGAACCACGGATCGATTTTGGACAGCGCATGCACTTCGTCGACATTCATGCCAACACGGAAGGCATCCGCCACGTACCACAGACGCTCGGGGCCCGGTGCCGCGATTTCGGATTCGATCAGCTGGCGGTCAGTGGTGATTTCGTCAAACCCCGACATGCCGGTTTCCAGACCGCGCAGGGCCTTTTGCAGCGATTCCTGCTGGGTGCGGCCCATGGCCATGACTTCGCCGACCGACTTCATCTGCGTGGTCAGGCGGTTGTTGGCCTGCGGGAATTTCTCGAAAGCAAAACGCGG
Source organism: Chitinilyticum aquatile DSM 21506 (assembly GCF_000430805.1). Taxonomy (GTDB): domain Bacteria; phylum Pseudomonadota; class Gammaproteobacteria; order Burkholderiales; family Chitinibacteraceae; genus Chitinilyticum; species Chitinilyticum aquatile. The sequence continues at coordinate 110,061 of NZ_KE387259.1, forward strand.
GATCTTGGTGACCACATAGTCGATCGACGGCTCGAACGACGCCGGGGTCTTGCCACCGGTGATGTCGTTTTTCAGCTCGTCCAGCGTGTAGCCGACGGCCAGCTTGGCGGCCACCTTGGCAATCGGGAAGCCGGTGGCCTTGGAGGCCAGCGCCGAGGAACGCGACACGCGCGGATTCATTTCGATGACGATCAAACGGCCATCCTGCGGATTGACCGAGAATTGCACGTTGGAGCCGCCGGTATCCACACCGATTTCGCGCAATACCGCGATCGATGCATTACGCATGATCTGGTATTCCTTGTCGGTCAGTGTTTGCGCCGGGGCCACGGTGATCGAGTCACCGGTATGCACGCCCATCGGATCCAGGTTTTCGATCGAGCACACGATGATGCAGTTGTCGTTGCGGTCACGCACGACTTCCATCTCGTACTCCTTCCAGCCCAGCAGCGATTCTTCGATCAGCAGCTCGTTGGTCGGCGAGAGGTCGAGACCACGGGTACAAATCTCGATGAATTCCTGGATGTTGTAGGCAATGCCGCCACCGGAACCGCCCATGGTAAAGGACGGACGAATGATCGCCGGAAAGCCGACCTGCGCCTGTACGGCCAGAGCTTCTTCCAGGCTGTGGGCAATACCGGAACGCGCCGAACCCAGGCCGATCTTGTCCATCGCCACCTTGAACTTCTGGCGGTCTTCGGCCTTGTCGATGGCTTCCGGCGTGGCGCCGATCAGTTCGACCTTGTACTTGTCCAGTACGCCGTGACGCCACAGGTCCAGCGCGCAGTTCAGCGCGGTCTGCCCCCCCATGGTCGGCAGGATCGCGTCGGGGCGCTCCTTGTCGATGATCTTTTCGACCATCTGCCAGGTAATCGGCTCGATATAGGTCACATCAGCCATGTTCGGGTCGGTCATGATGGTGGCAGGGTTGCTGTTCACCAGAATGACCTTGTACCCCTCTTCGCGCAGCGCCTTGCAGGCCTGGGCACCAGAGTAGTCGAATTCGCAGGCCTGGCCGATGATGATCGGGCCAGCGCCAATGATCAGGATGCTGTTGATGTCGGTACGCTTGGGCATGCTGATAACCTCTTACTTGCGCTCAGCCATGCTGGCGATGAATTTGTCGAACAGGTAGGCCACATCGTGCGGGCCCGGGCTCGCTTCCGGGTGCCCCTGGAAGGAGAAGGCCGGCTTGTCGGTCAGGGCGATACCCTGCACGGTGCCGTCAAACAGCGAACGGTGCGTCACGCGCACGTTGGCCGGCAGGCTGGTTTCGTCCACCTGGAAACCGTGGTTCTGGCTGGTGATCATTACATGCTTGCTGTCCAGATCCTGCACCGGATGGTTCGCGCCATGGTGGCCGAACTTCATCTTGCTGGTCTTGCCGCCGGCAGCAATACCAAGAATCTGATGCCCCAGACAGATGCCGAACAGCGGCAAGCCCTTGGCCAGGAATTCACGGGTGGCGTCGATGGCATAAGTACACGGCTCCGGATCACCGGGGCCGTTGGAGAGGAACACGCCATCCGGATTCAGCGCCAGCACCTCGGCAGCCGGGGTCTGCGCCGGAACGACGGTCAGCTTGCAGCCACGCTCGGCCAGCATGCGCAGGATGTTGTGCTTCACGCCGAAATCGTAGGCAACCACATGGTATTTCGGGTTGGACTGCACGGTGTAACCCACGCCCAGCTTCCACTCGGCGGTATGCCACTCGTACTTGTCGCTGGCGGTGACCACCTTGGCGAGATCCTGACCGGCCATTGAGCCGAAGGACTTGGCTTTCTCCACCGCCGCAGCGGCGTCGATGTTGTCACCGGTCACGATGCAGCCGGGCTGGGCGCCCTTTTCACGCAGAATGCGGGTCAGCTTGCGGGTATCGATATCCGCAATTGCCACGACATTGTTCTTCACCAGATACTCGCCCAGGCTCATGTCGGCCCGGAAGTTCGAGTGAATCAGCGGTAGGTCGCGAATGATCAGGCCGGCGGCAAAAACAGCGCGCGATTCGGCGTCTTCGGCATTGACGCCGTAGTTGCCGATGTGCGGATAGGTCAGGGTCACCATCTGTTTGGTGTAGGACGGGTCGGTCAGGATTTCCTGATAACCGGTCAGCGAAGTATTGAAAACGACTTCGCCGATGGTTTCACCGTCAGCACCGATGCTGGTGCCATGAAACAGGGTGCCGTCAGCAAGCGCAAGAAGGGCGGGTGTGGACACGGGCGGCTCCTAATGGGGGGAATTCTGGGGGCGCTAGGTGCGAAAACGGGACAGGTCAAGCCCATCCCGTTTTTCATGCGCAAAATTGGCGAAATTCTACCTGAAAACCCTTACCCTTTCAATCTGTCGCCCCGGACACCACCCGCCTTGGCGGTTTGCACCCCCTGACTGCGGTCAGGGCGCATCCAGCAAGGAAAGAATATCGGCAGCGATCGACTCCGGATCGGTCTGGGGGGCGTAGCGCCGCAGAACCCGGCCACTGCGATCCACCAGGAATTTGGTGAAATTCCACTTGATTGCCGTCGTACCCAGCACACCGGGCTGCTGTGCCTTCAGCCATGCATAGAGGGGGCTGGCCCCATCGCCATTGACGGCAATCCTGCCGAACACCGGAAAGCTGGCTTCATACCGTTCGCGGCAAAAGCGGAGAATATCGGCGTCACTGCCCGGCTCCTGCCCGCCAAACTGATTGCAGGGAAAGGCCAGCACGCTGAAGCCCCTTCCGGCAAAACGGCGCTGCAGGGACTCCAGCCCGGCATACTGGGGCGTAAAACCGCAGCGGCTTGCCACATTGACTATCAGCAGCACCTGCCCCTGCCACTCGCGCAGCGTGCGCGGCACACCTTCTGCATCGCTTGCCACAAAATCGTAAATCGCGCTCATCCCTCACCCTGGCTGATTTGCCGTATCCTTGGCGGATTATGCCCGATCAGCCGCCCATCAACCCATCGACCGCATACAGCGGCTACGCCCACGGCGCCAAAGCCAGCCCTGATGTGGCCAGCAGAGCCCTGCAGCACGCCCTGGGCAAGCGCGGCGTGCTTACCTTGAGTGGACACTGGCGCATCTGGCTGCTGCTCACCCCCCATTTCCAGCACTGCATCGCGGACTGCGTGGACCGGGTCGCCCGCGAAAGCGGCAGCCTCAACGTCGTCGGCTGCCTCGCCAATGGCGTATTCAGCGACGATGACTGGTCGCTGGATTCGCCCGGCGCAGTCGTCCTGCTGGAACCTGCGCCGGTTCACAGCGCCCGCTGGCGCCTGACGCTCGCCGCCCCCAATGCACTGGAAGGCGACTGGAAAACCGATGGCAAGCTGCGCCTTGGCGGCATTGCCGGTGATGCCACCGGCGGCGGGCCCTATTGTCTCTGGCAGGGCAGACACATCAGCGCCGGCCGCATCGACCTGCCCTGCCGGCAGCCGCGCTGGCTACTGGCCGACGGCTTCACCCCGGACGGCCCGCGGCACCGCGTCAGCGCCAGCCAGGGCCTGAGCATTTCCGGACTCAATGGCGTCCCTGCCCTGCCGCAACTGGCACACTGGCTCAAGCCGGAATCAGTTAGCGCACACTGGCAAGGCGCGCTATGGCGCAAGCAATCGGGCAACACAAGCCGCTGGCTGCCATTGATCGGCCTGGATCAGGCCGCCGGCGCCATCCTGCTCGCCGGGCAAACGGCCCCTGGCGATCTGCTCACCTGGGGGCATCAGGATGCAGCGCGCGCAACGCAACGCCTGCAACACGGCCTGCAGCGCATGTGCGCCAAGCGCAAACCGGCTTACGCCCTGGCGTTTGCCAGCCAGCACGGCGGCGCCTATGCGGGCTCAGGCACCGACCCCTTCTGGCAGGCCATGCGGGCAGCACTGCCGGGCGTACCCTTCGCCGGCTTTTACGGCAACGGCCAGCTTGCCCCCCTAGCCAAGGGACTGCAGGTTCTCGACAATAGCGTCCTGGTCGTCCTTTTCGACTGACCATGGTCGGCGCGCAGTAGCAATCATCCGGCAGCCAGCCGGCACACTACGTCGCCCATTGCACAACCCGCCATCCATCACTCGTCCGGAAGTGTCACATGCTGTTCAACCCCAGCCGGGAAGAAGCCCGCCGTTTTTTCATCAATACCTGGCAGAAACACCTGCACGGACAGGCGCTGGCCGATCTTGAAGCCATCGTGGTCGATATTCTGGAAGCCCATCCGGAATACCACCGTTATCTGCAGGAAGACTATCTGGATCGAGACTGGCCGCCCGAACATGGCGACACCAACCCCTTCCTGCACATCAGCCTGCACCTGGCGATCGCCGAACAGCTCTCGATCGACCAGCCGCCCGGCGTGCGGGCGCTCTATGGCGAACTGCGCACGCGCCACGGCGATGCGCACAAGGCGCTGCACGACATGCTGGAATGCCTGGGAGAAATGATGTGGCAGGCGCAGCGCCAGCAGACACAGCCAGATCCGGCGGTCTATCTGGATGGCCTGCGACAGCGCGCCCGCAACACGTGAACGCCGCCATCGCCATGAATACCCTATGGCGTACCAAGCTGCAGCCAATAGAAAAAAAAGGCTACAGACCAATACCCGCTAATTCCTGCGAAGCTGCTCCAGATCCCGAATGCGGGACTCGATACCGGAGAGCAGATAGAAATCCGTGCCGGGCTGCTGCAAGGCCAGCTGAAACTGCTCCAGTGCCGGGCCGTACTCCTGCAGGCGCACATAGTATTCACCCATGGCCCGGTGCTTCTGCATCAGCTTGTCCTCCGCGCCGTACACGCGTGCCGAGCGCAGATACAGCCAGGCGTCACCGGGATACAGTGAAATCCCGTCATCAACCAGCGCCCTGGCCTGGGCGAGTTGCCCGGCGGAGGTCATGGCATCAATCGTCCCGTACAGCAGCGCCCGGCTACCGACAAAGCGCGATGACGCTGCCTTCAGCAGGGTGACCGCCTCGGCATCCTTGCTCTGCCCCTGCAGGATCTGCCCGGCCAGATATTCCAGAGCCGGATGGGATTGCCCGCCAAACACGACCTTCGCCCTCTGCAATGCCTGCCAGGATGCGTCATACTCGCGCACCTGAAAATAGGCATAGGCTAGGCCATAGCGTGCAGCCGCCTCGCTGGCGTAACGCTTGTCCTGCACCGTTTTCAGGTAGAAATCCACCGCATTGCGCGGCCCCAGCTGCTGCGCACGCAACTTTTCACGCAGAAAGAGGAAATCCGGCGAGTCCGGCACCTGGCGGTATGGCTGCTCGCTGAGCCGTCCCTGCGCATCGGCAATCCGCTTGTAGGTCACCGGGTGCGTACGCAGAAACTCCGGCGCATTCGACTCGACCACGCGATTGTGTTTTTGCAAGCGCTCGAAAAACGCCGGCATGCTGGCTGGATCGTAACCGGCAGCAATCAGCGTCTGCATGCCCAGCCGATCAGCCTCCTGCTCGAAGGCATAGGTAAAATCGAGTTGCTGCCTGGCGGTTGCGCCGAGGCCAGCCATCATCACGGCGCCACCGGCACCGCTTTGCCCGGCCTGCGCCGCCAGAATGGCCAGCGCCAGCGAGGCCACCGAAATCCAGACTCCGGAGCGGGTGCCATCCAGCATCCGCGCCATGTGCCGCTGGCTGACATGGGCAATTTCATGCGCCAGCACACTGGCAAGTTCCGACTCATGCTGCGCCATCACGATCAGCCCGCTGTGCACGCCGATATAACCGCCCGGCATCGCAAAGGCATTCACCGACCGGTCCTGCAGCCCGAAAAACGTGAAACGACTGTCTCCGACCTCGGCCGCCTCGACCAGGCGATAGCCGACCCGGTTCAGGTAGGCCACCACCTCGGGATCATCGATCATCAAGCCGGTGCGGCGAATTTCAATCATCGCAGCCTGCCCGATTTCGCGCTCCTGCTGCGGACTGAGCGTCTGCGAAGCCACATCGCCAATATCAGGCAGATTGCTCGCCGACAAGGGTAAAGCCAGCAACTGGCTGGCGAGCGTTACGGCAACCATCGTTTTTCGCAAGAGCATTCCACGCACCCGAAATCAGTTTCAAGAAGCGGACGGGCCTGACGGCCTGTTCATCCGCCCAATTACAGCTACAGCCAGTGCAGGGCCAGCCCGGCCAACAGCAGATAGCGCAGCATCTTGCCGGCCACCACCCAGCCCAGCACCGGCCGCCATGGCCAGCGCAGCCAGCCGGCGATCGCGCACAGCGCATCACCCATCACCGGAACCCAGCTGAAAAAGAGGCTGGGCGGCCCCCAGCGCAGCGCCAATCGCGCAGCACGGCCCTGCCCCGGCGGCTGCGGCAGGCGACGCGCCAGCCACACGGTCAGCAGCGCGCCCAGTACATTGCCTGCCCCGGCAACCAGCACCAGCATCAGCCAGCTCTGCGGTGCATAAGCCAGCAAGGCAAGCAGCGCGGCTTCCGAGTTTCCGGGCAGCAGTGTTGCCGACAGAAACGCCGATGCAAACAGCCCGGCCAGCGCCCAGAGGGTCATGCCAGCGGGATGCTAACCGGTTCCCCGGCATGCAAGCTCAGCGCGGAGGAGAGATCGGCAAAGAATTCGCCTTCACCCCGCGTACTTTGCCACTGCCCATCCTGCCAGCGATAGTGAAAACCACCATTGCGCGCAGCCAGCCAGATTTCCTGGTTGGGGGTATGCCGGTTCACGATCACCTTGCTGCCGTCAGTAAACTCCAGCTCCAGTACATTGCCCGCGCGCAAGGGATCGATATCCACATCCAGATCATCAAGACACGATTCGATGTGCGCAAATACCGCATCGCTCTGCGCGAGGAATTCCCCTTCAGTCATGGCTTATCCTAATGCATGCTAAAATCGCGATTTTGCATCAAAGTGTGCCGGAGCGGCGTTTCGAATGCGCAAATTCATCCTGATATCACTCAGCCTTGGCCTGCTGGCCGCCTGCGGCTTCAAGGGACCGCTGTATCTGCCAGACAGCGAGAAAGGCAAGAAACGCACCGAACATGAACAGCGGCGAGCCTCTGCCGCCGCCGCCGCCGCCTCGGCCGCAGCCGCTGCCGCAGCAAAAGACGCCGAGATTGAAGCCACTGCGCGCCGCAAGGCCAGCATGGCCAGCGCGATGCAGTCCGAAAATCCGGCCAGCACCACGCCACAGCCAGATAACGCGCCCCCCGCCAGCCAGCCCTGAGCCCGGGGCTGCGAGCAATGCAAAAAGGCGGGAATATCCCCGCCTTTTTGCATTTTTATGCCCACGCTCAGAAGCGCTCGGGCAGCTTCTGCAGCAGAATGATGCGCTTGTTTTCCAGGCGGATATAGCCACCGAAAACCAGCTCTTTCAGAATCCGCGCAATCATTTCGCGCGAGGAGCCAACACGATCGGCAATCGCCTGCTGCGTCAGCGGCTCATTGACCATTTCCTGCCCGTCCACATCGACTACCAGCGACTCCAGCAGGGCGCGCAGACGGCCATATACGTCCAGCAGCGCCAGATTCTTCATCGTATAGGACAGACGGCGCACCATGCCGGCCAGATTCACGATCAGCATGTCTTTCACGTGCGGGAAGGCCTGCAGGGCAGCATGGAAATCGGTTTTGGTGAACATCAGGAAATCACTGTCTTCCTCGGCCTGCGTCGACCAGCCGCGCGGCTCGTCATCCAGCAACGAAATCTCGCCCAGCGCCAGCCCCGGCTCTCCAATCATGAATACGAATTCCTTTCCCTGGGCATCGCTCGTAAACATGCGGGTACGCCCTTCAAGCAGCACGTACATCGCATCTGCCGGGTCACCCTCGCGAAACAGGAACCCTCCCTTGGGTACATGGCGGCGCACTGCTGCACGCAATACATAATCCAGCTCTTCATCGTCAAAACCGTTAAAAAGGGGAATGGCGCGGATCAGCTCTTTCATGGATATCTCTTCGGTAGGGGGCAGCGCAAACACTGCCACAGGTATATTTCAGTTCATTTCGATTCAGAATCGCTCAGGCAGACGCTGCAGCAGCACGATCTGGCGCTGCTCGATTCGGACATAGCCACCAAACACCAGTTCCTTCATGATCTTGGCAATCATTTCGCGCGAAGCGCCCACCCTCTCGGCAATCGCCTGCTGGGTCAGCGATTCCGACACGACCTGCACGTCACCCTGATCAACCGCCAGGCTCTCCAGCAGCAGACGAACCCTGCCATAAACATCCATCAGCGCCAGATTCTTGACCGTTTCCGCCAGATGTTTGATGGTGCGATAGGCAGCGACCAGCATTTGATCCTTGATTTCCGGATGGGCATCAAGCAAAGCCTGATAATCACGACGGTAGATGACCTTCAGGTCGCAATCCTCTTCGGCGATCGCTGACACAAGACGCGGCTCCCCCATCAGCATCGCGCCCTCCCCCCAGGACATACCCGGTTCGATGAAGCCGAGTACATATTCCTTGCCGGCGTCATTACTGGAAAACAAACGCAGCCGACCACTGACCAGAATGTAGATCTGCTCGGCGGGCTCGCCCTCGCTGTAGAGCAACTGCCCTCTGGGCAAGACCTTACGAACAGCCAGGTTTTCAATCTGCTGCAGGATGGCTTCCGACAGGCTGGCAAAGGCCTCGATACTGGATAGCGGAGAATTCATATCAAATCGTCGTCCGGATTTGGATTGGCTGCGGCTCAATGAGCAGGAGCAGATTCGGCCGCCTTGTCGCCGTTCCCGGCCGACACGGTTCCCGGCTTTTCATCAGCCGAGCCCCCTTCCTTGAAGGAGGAAGCCGCTGGTGCATCAATATCCTGCTTGTTGATAGGTGAATCAGGCGGAGGCGGTACGATGTCGATCTTCTTCGTCAGCATGTACTCGTTCATTTCTTTCCAGCCAGCGAAGATATCCGCCTTGGGCACCTTGGGATTGCGACGGTAGCAATCTTCGAGCGAACGCCCGCTGTGCCGGCAGGCGGCACCAATCGCGTTGCCATTGGCCTGCTGCTTGTTGAGCGCCTGGTTGATCTGGTCACAGCCCTGCAAGGCGAGCAACAGGGGCAGAGCCAGCATCAGCTTACAGAGTGTTTGCACAAATCCCGCCCTCACAACACGATTCTCAAGACGATTGTAAGTGAATTAATGCCAATGTGCAGTAGTGACATTCCGCATGTCGCATCCCCGGCATGGTGATGCTCAGGCGCGGTGGCCGCGCTCGATGGAAACACCGACCCGTGCGACTTCGGTCAGAATGCCCGGCTTCACAACGGTCACCTTCACCCAGGGAGCGCCGAAGTCATGCAGGATGACGTGCGCGATGTGTTCGGCCAGCGCCTCCAGCAGCAGGAAATGCTGCTCCGCAAGTACCCGGCGCAGGTGCTGCACCAGCTGGTCATAATCAATCGTATCGCCCAGTTCGTCACTGACGCAGGCGCGCGCCGATGGCAGCCCCACATCCAGATCGATTTCGACCGCCTGGGGCGCCGTGCGCTCCCAGTCATACCAGCCGATCACGGTGCGGGCACGGATGCCGTGCAAGAAAATAGTATCCATCATTATCACCGGCGTTGGCCGGCACCCTCAAGAATGGCTAGAATCGCGAGCTTTGGATTGTAATGGAATCGGCATGACCCCGCTCGCCCTCACCCTGATTTGTTCGCTGGTCGCCTATCTGCTCGGCTCGCTGTCCTTTGCCGTGATCGTTTCGCGCCTGTCGGGCCTGGCCGACCCGCGCACCTACGGCTCCAACAATCCGGGCGCCACCAACGTGCTGCGCAGCGGCAACAAAAAGGCCGCCGCGCTGACGCTACTGGGCGATGCACTGAAAGGCCTGCTGGCCGTGGGGCTGGTGCGCCTGCTGGCCGCACCGCTGGGTTTGACCAACGAGGACATCGCGATTGCCAGCGTGGCCGTCATCGTCGGCCACATGTGGCCGGTGTTTTTCGGCTTCAAGGGCGGCAAAGGCGTCGCCACCTCGCTGGGCGTGCTGCTGGCGCTCAATGGCTGGATGGGGCTGGCCGTACTCGCCGTGTGGCTGTTTGTCGCCAAGGTGATGAAGATTTCGTCGCTATCCGCGCTGTGTGCGGCGCTGGTCGCGCCGCTCGCCTGCTGGCTGTTCACCCAGAACCAGAGCTGGCTGATGGCGGTAAGCATCATTGCCGCCCTGCTGATCTGGCGGCACAAATCGAATATTGCCGGCCTGCTCTCGGGGCGGGAAGGCAGGATCGGCCAGAAGGCCGATGACGAGAAAAACTGATACCCAAAACCCTATCACCCTGTAGCCAAACAATTAAAATGGCCACAGGGCGATACGCCTCTACAGATTCACTTTTCATCGCGGCGATCACGCCGCCACTGCCAGGGCGGCGTGGGGTCTGAATCCTGCCACAGCCCCAGCCCGCCCGCCTTGGCTGCGTCCTCCGCCTCCGTGAACTCGCGGAACTCGCCAGCAGCAAGATCCTTCTTTGCATACTGGCGGTACACCCAGGCATAGCCTTCCGCGACCTGCTCCAGATTGATATAGCGTCCGTCGCGGCGCACTTCCGCCACGCCCCGCCCATAGCGGTCGACGTCGGTAATTCTTGCTTCAACCACGGCACGATAGACCCGGTCTGACAATGACTTCTTGGCCTGCATGCCAAAGGCCTGCTTTTTTTCGGGGCTGTCGATGTAGGCCAGCCGCAGCTTGTATTCGACCTTGCCCTCGCCGAGCAATGTCACGGTATCCCCGTCCGCCACGCCAACCACTTCGCCCTGCAGCACCATGCCGCGACTGAGCTTGCCCTTCTCCGTCGGCCCCTGCAGTTGCGGCAGGCAGGCAGCCAGCGCCAGCAACAGCACGACGGCAGCAAGAATCCGTTGCGGCCAGCTGCGGGCCCCTGCCAGCTGCCGTACGCCGCGCAGCACAGCATTTGCCGGATTTCTAGCCATGGCAACCTCCCGCTTCACGCTGCGGGCGATACCACGGCGCCAGCAGTGCACGGCCGAGAATGAACGGCCAGTCTCCCGCCTTCAGCTCGGGGCGTGCGGTAAAGACGTCGTAATCAACCTGCTTCAACTTAGTCAGCACGCGATCGGCCGACAGCACGATGGTGCGGATTTCCAGCCCGACACGGCCAGGCAATTCCAGCCCCAGCGGGGAACCGGCACGCAGCATTTTCCAGGTGCGCTCGCACTGGAAAGCCTGCAGGCGGCGGAAAGCCGGTGTAGCTACGCCGACGGCCAGATCATCTTCGCTCACGCCGAAGCGCGCCAGATCGTCCTGCGGCAGATAGATGCGCCGGCGCGGCTTGTTGAAATCAATGGCGACGTCCTGCCAGAAATTCACCAGCTGCAGCGCCGAACAAATGCCGTCGGACATTGCCAGCTTGCGGGTATCGGTCTGCCCGAAAATATGGAGCAGGATGCGCCCGACCGGATTGGCCGAACGGCGACAGTAATCCATCACCTCGCCGAAATCCTGATAGCGCTGCTTGGTCACGTCCTGCCGGAAAGCCGAGAGCAGATCTTCAAACAGCTGCAACGGAATTGCGTAATCACGGATCACCGGCGCCAGCGCGGCGTAGCGCGCGGTCTGCGGCTCGATGCCGGCATCGATGCGCGCGAGCTCGGCGCTGCATTCTGCAAGCTGCGCCAGCCGTTCCTCGACGCTGGCATCACCCTCGTCGGCAAGGTCGTCGGCATGCCGGGCGAAATGGTAAACCGCCGCAATCGGCTTGCGGAACCGCTTGGGCAGCAGCAGCGAGCCCACCGGGAAATTCTCGTAGTGTTCGACACTTTGATGGGGGGTCAGCGCGACCAAATTCCATTCCTTTACACAGTCTGACGTTGAATTGATGCACCGCAAAAGCCTGCTATAGTGAGCAGGCAATGCAATTGCGCCATTCTAACCGACCGGAGATTGAAACCCATGCTGAAAAAACTGCTTGTCGCCCTGTTTGCCGGCCTTGCCCTCTGCACCACCGCACTGGCGGCGGTCGACCTCAACACCGCCAACCAGCAGCAACTCGAGAGCCTGAAGGGCATCGGCCCGGAAAAGGCCAAGGACATCATTGATTACCGCACCAAGAATGGCCCGTTCAAGACGACAGAGGACATCATGAAAGTGCCGGGCATCAAGGAAGGCACCTACGCCAAGATCAAGGGCGATATCACCGTCGGTGGCAAGGCGGCAGCTCCGGCAGCACCAGCCAAGGCTTCGGCCGCAAAGGCATCGGCGCCAGTCAAGAAATAAGCTGCTTTCCGGCGCAGAGCCCCCCGCTTGCGGGGGGCTTTTTCATGCGCGCCGCAAAACGGAGCACCGCATGATGGTGCTTTCCCTGCTGCCGGGAAATGCGCATTCCCTTTATCCTTACCATGCGCCGGCATGTAAACAGCATTATTTGTACTTACAGCTCCGCCGGGGCAATGTTATAAAAAGACCACCCAGCCACCCCAGCCAAGGGCCTTCTGTGATCCAGTTAAACCAGATCCATAAAAGCTACCGCGTCGACGGGCGCGACATCCCCGCACTGAACGGCATCGATCTGTCGGTCGCCGCCGGCGAAATTTTCGGCGTCATCGGTCATTCCGGTGCCGGCAAATCCACGCTGATCCGCCTGATCAACCTGCTCGAACGCCCCAGCGCCGGCCGCATCCATATCGACGGCAGCGACATCACCGCACTCGATGGCGCGGGCCTGCGCACCCTGCGCCAGCAGGTCGGCATGATCTTCCAGCACTTCAACCTGCTGGGTTCGAAAACCGTGGCGCGCAATATCGCCTTTCCGCTGGAAATTGCCGGCGGCCTGAGCCGTGCACAAATCGACGCCCGCGTTGATGAACTACTCGACCTCGTCGGGCTGGCGGAGCACAAGCACAAATATCCGTCGCAGCTCTCCGGCGGGCAAAAGCAGCGCGTCGGCATTGCCCGCGCGCTGGCCAACCGTCCCAAAGTACTGCTGTGCGACGAAGCCACCAGCGCGCTTGACCCGCAGACCACCCAATCGGTGCTGCAGCTGCTGGCGAAGATCAATCGCGAGCTGAACCTGACCATCGTGCTGATCACGCACGAAATGGATGTGATCCGCAGCATCTGCGACCGCGTAGCGGTGATCGACGGCGGCAAGATCGTCGAAATGGGGCCGGTGACGCAAGTCTTCCTGCACCCGCAGCACCCAACCACGCAGCGCTTTGTCTCGGAAGCCGAGCACATCGACGAAAGCGTGCAGCAGGATGCCTTTGCCCATGTGCCGGGCAAGATCGTGCGCATGACCTTCATCGGCGAAACCACCTACGAAGGTTTTCTCGGCAACGCCGCACGCGAGTTCGGCATTGATTTCAGTATTCTCTCGGGGCGCATCGAGCGCATCAAGGAGACCCCCTGCGGCCAGATGCTGCTGGCGTTTACCGGTGATGATGCAGCCGTTGCCGCTGCGTTTGCCCAGTTCCGCAGTCGCGGCATTGATATTGAGGAGCTCCGCTGATGGACCTGAGTTTTCTGAGCGAAATCGACTGGCCGGAAATCGGCACCGCCAGCCTCGACACCCTGCTGATGCTGGGCGGCTCGCTGCTGTTTACCGTGCTGCTGGGCCTGCCGCTGGGCATCGTGCTGTTCCTGACCTCCAGGGGCCAGCTGCTGGCCAACGCGGCACTGAACCGCGCGCTCGGCGTCGTCGTGAACGTGCTGCGCTCGATCCCCTTCATCATCCTGCTGATCGCGCTGATGCCGGTCACCGAATTCATCACCGGCACGCGCATCGGCCTGCTGGGGATGATTCCTCCGCTGGTCATCGGCGCCGCGCCCTTCCTCGCGCGGCTGGTGGAAACCGCGCTGCGCGAAGTCGAGCACGGCGTAATCGAAGCCGCGCAGGCCATGGGCGCAAACACGCGCCAGATCCTGTGCGGCGTACTGCTGCCCGAATCGCTGGGCGGCCTCTTGGCCGGCATCACCGTCACCGCCATTACGCTGGTGTCCTACACCGCCATGGCCGGTCTGGTGGGCGGCGGCGGGCTGGGCGATCTGTCGATCCGCTACGGTTATTACCGCTACCAGACCGAAATCATGATGGTCACCATCGTGCTCTTGCTGGTACTGGTGCAGATCCTGCAGATGGCGGGCGACAAGCTGGTACAGCACTTTGGCCGCAAATAACCAGCGGTAACTTTTTTTAGTTCGAATCAGTCTTTTTGATTTTATAAGACGATGATAATCTCCCTTTTCAGCAAGGACACATACATAAAGGTATGCATCCAGAAGCAATAGCTTTAAAGGGCTATAGCCATATACCCATCCCAAAAGGAAGCAATGAACATGAAAACGCTCGTCGCACTTGCCGCTGCCGCCGCAGCCTTTACCGCCTTCTCCGCCTCCGCCGCAGAAAAGCTGACCGTTGCCGCCACGGCCATTCCGCACGCCGAAATCCTCGAATTCATCAAGCCGGCACTGGCCAAGCAGGGTGTCGAGCTGAACGTGAAAGTGTTCACCGACTACGTGCAGCCGAACGTCCTGGTCGCTGAAAAGAAAATCGACGCCAACTTCTTCCAGCACCAGCCCTACCTGAACGAATTCAACAAGGGCCGTGGCACCAATCTGGTCAGCGTGGCCGGCGTGCACGTCGAGCCCTTCGGCGCGTATTCCAGCAAGGTGAAAAAACTGGCCGACCTGCAAGAAGGCGCCACCGTCGCCATCCCGAATGACCCCACCAACGGCGGCCGCGCGCTGCTGCTGCTGGAAAAAGCCGGCCTGATCAAGCTGAAGGACAGCAAGAACATCCTCGCCACCCCGAAGGACATTGCGCAGAACAGCAAGAAGCTGAAGTTCAAGGAACTGGAAGCCGCCACCCTGCCGCGCGTACTGAACCAGGTTGACCTTGCGCTGATCAACACCAACTACGCGCTGGAAGCCAAGCTCAACCCGAGCAAGGATGCGCTGGTGATCGAAGGCGCCGAATCGCCGTATGTGAACATTCTGGTTGTGGAAGCCAGCAACAAGGACAAGGCCGCAGTAAAGAAACTGGCCGCCGCACTGAAGACCCCGGAAGTGAAGGCCTTCATTCTGGAAAAATACAAGGGTGCTGTCGTACCGGCTTTCTAAGCTGAACACGGATTGCTCATGAAAAACGGCACCTGCGAGTGCCGTTTTTCATGGCGACTACCCGCTGCCCGCCATACCCTCATGCCGCCAAGGTAAATAGTTCGTCGCGGTGCAGGGCAGGCCAATGCCATAATCACGGACGTACCCCACGTCTGTTTCAGTTCTTTGCAGTCCGGGTGCCCACTTCGAAACCACACAAGGAGGAGACGTTGGACACACCGCAAACCGTCGCGGCCTCGCGCCGCACCACGCTGTCCATGCCGGTTTTCATCCCGAGCATCATCATCATCGCCAGCCTGCTGGCTGTCTGCACCTTCAACCCCAAAACCGCCGAAGCCTTCTTCGCCGCAGGCCAGAGCTGGATCACCGCACATTTCAGCTGGTTCTACGTGCTGGCGGTTGCCACCTTCCTGATTGTCCTCATCACCATTGCCAGCAGCCGCTTTGGCGACATCCGCCTGGGCCCGGACGATGCGCGCCCCGATTTCAGCTTTACCTCCTGGCTGGCGATGCTGTTTGCCGCCGGCATGGGCATCGGGCTGATGTATTTCGGTGTGGGCGAGCCAATGATGCACTTCCTGTCTCCGCCTACCACTGAAGCCGGCACGATGGCCGCCGCGCAGGAAGCGATGACCACCACCTTTTTCCACTGGGGCTTCCATGCCTGGGCAATTTATGCCGTGGTCGGGCTGGTGCTGGCCTATTTCGGTTTCCGCTACAAGCTGCCGCTGACGCTGCGCTCGGGCCTGTACCCGATTTTCAAGGAACGCATCCACGGCCCCATCGGGCATGCAGTGGACGTATTTGCGCTGGTCGGTACGATCTTCGGTATCGCCACCACGCTGGGCTACGGCGTGCTGCAATTGTCCGCCGGCCTGCATCGCCTGACCGGCTGGGAAACGGGCAGCCAGCTCTTCCAGTTCGGCCTGATTGCGGTCGTCGTCGGCATGGCCGGCATTTCGGCGGCCACCGGGCTGGACAAGGGTGTACGGCGCCTGTCCGAGCTGAACCTGTTCCTTGCCATCGTGCTGCTGGCCTTCGTGCTGTTTGCCGGCCCGACGCTGCCGGTGCTGGGGATGCTGAGCGAAAACATCGGCAATTACCTGTCCGGCATCGTGAGCATGACCTTCCGCACCTTCAGCTATGCGCCAGCGAGCTCGGAAGGCTGGTTTGGCGGCTGGACGATTCTGTACTGGGCCTGGTGGATTTCGTGGTCGCCGTTTGTTGGCCTTTTCATTGCGCGCATTTCGCGCGGCCGCACCATTCGCGAGTTCATCATCGGTGTGCTGCTGGTGCCGACCGCCTTCAATCTGCTGTGGATGACCGTGTTCGGCAACACCGCCATCTGGCTCGATCTGAACAGCGCGGCCGGTGCGCTGGGCGCGACCGCCAACAATGTCGATGCGCTGCTGTTCAACTTCTTCGACCTGCTGCCGCTGGCCGGCGTGACCTCGACGCTGGCCGTCATCCTGATCGCCGTGTTCTTCGTGACCTCGGCCGATTCGGGCGCGTTTGTCATCGACAACATCGCCACGCAGGGCAATGACAGATCACCGATCTGGCAGCGCCTTTTCTGGGCGGCACTGCTGGGGCTGACTGCCGCCATCCTGCTGGCCGCTGGCGGCCTGAAGGCCTTGCAGTCGATGACGCTGATTGCAGCGCTGCCGTTTGCAATGATCATGCTGCTGCTGTGCGTGGGGCTGATTCGCGGCCTGTGCGCCGACCGCCTGCACTTCTCGCGCGAACTTTCACCCGCCACCAATTTCTGGAACGGGCAGATGTGGAAGGCCAGGCTGGATCAGCTGCTGCGCCTGCCGGACCAGGCCGACGTGGCGAGCTTCATCGCCCGCGTGGTCAACCCGGCACTGCAGGAGGTTTGCGCAGAACTGAACCGTCGCGGTGTCACCAGCCGCGTCGAGGAAGTCGCCGAGCATGGCGTGGCGCTGATCGTGCCGCAGGAAGCCGGCCGCGACTTCGTTTACGGCGTACGCATTGAAAGCCGCCCGGCACCGGCATTCAACCCGCTGGCCGCAGCCCAGAGTGGTGATGGTGACGACCCGCTCTTCGAGCCGATGACCTACTTCGAAGACGGTCGCGCCGGCTACGACATCCAGTACCTGACCCGCCAGGAAGTGATTGCCGACGTGCTGCGCCAGTACGAACGCTATCTGCAGCTGGCGCAGGTCAGCGGCACGCAGCTGCTGCATTCGGCACCCGGGCACACCGGCTGATTGCGCCCACTGACGTATTGGCCTGAAACCCTTTATCATCAAGGCTTTCAGGCCAATACCTTTTATAGCGATGGATATTCTCAAGGTTCAGCAGCAACTGCGGGATTTCAGCGCCGCGCGCGACTGGGATCAGTTTCACACCCCGAAAAATCTGGCGATGGCGCTATCGGTCGAAGCCGCCGAGTTGGTCGAGCTCTACCAGTGGCTGACGCCCGAGCAGGCCGCAGCCGCGAGTAGCGACCAGGCCTTTGCCACGCGGCTGGGCGAGGAAGTTGCCGACATCCTGCTCTATCTGCTGCGCCTGGCCGATCGCACCGGGCTTGATCTGGATGCAGCCGTCACGCGCAAGCTGCAGCTCAATGCGCAGAAATACCCCGTTGCCAGCAGTTACGGTCGCGCCAAGCATCTGGGCGAGCCGAGCTGATACCGCCTGTCTCCCCTTCCGGGTGTGCGGCTTGACCACGGCGCCCCCCTGTACGCCAGAATGAATTAATCCACTGATTTTTCGTGATTATTTCCATTCCGGCATGCAAGGGCATGCCGCTAGACTGGGATACCACATCCAGCGAGGAGACAGCCATGTCCACCACCATTTCCGCACTGCAGAGCACCACCCTCACTCCGGTGGCTGGCAAGGTGTCTGGCCGCCAGGATGGCAGGGAAAAGGCGCAGACGACGACTGTTGCGCAGGAAAAAGTCAGCCTGAACCAGACCGCAAGCTCCGCGCTGACCTACAGCAAACCGCGCGCGGAGGCCGCGACCGACATCCAGGCAATGCTCGACGAATCGAACCGCAAGGTCGACGAGCTGATGAACCTGATCCGCCCGCTGGTGGAGCAGCAGGGCCTGAGTCTCGCCAAAGTCGCCAGCGGCGAGCAGAAGCTGACCGTTGACCAGGCAACGATCGACAAGGCGAAAGCCGATATTGCCGAAGATGGCGAATTCGGCGTGCGCAAGGTTTCCGAGCGCATCCTGAGCTTCGCCAAGTATGCGATGGGGAACGACCCCGCCAACCTCGACAATATCCGCGATGCGGTGAAACTGGGTTTCGATCAGGCGAAAGAAGCACTTGGTGGCGCGCTGCCGGAAATCAGCCAGCAAACCTACGACACCATCATGGCAGAATTTGACCGCTGGGAAAAAGACGGCATCCCCGAAGGCAGCACCGTCAGCCTGAGCAAGCCGGAATCCGCGGCGAGCGGCACGGAATCCCGCAAGGCAGCCTGAATCAGCACTCCTTCCATCTGGCAAAAGCCCGGCAAGCCGGGCTTTTCTATTTTCAAGGGTATACAGCCAGAACCTTCTCAATTAAATGGCTACAGCAATATACCCATCAAATCAATGCAGGACAGCTCCAGACAGCACGCTGGCAAACTGGCCATGATCGACATTGGCTCCTGTCACCACCACGCCGACGCGCCGGCCAAAATTGCGCTCAGCCTCCAGCATCGCGCCCGCCAGTGATGCCGCGCCGGCACCTTCCGCCACATTGTGCGTATCGGTGTAAAGGCAGCGCATCGCCTCGGCCACCGCGGTGTCGCTCACCTGAACGAAGCGGCTGACGCCACGGCGGATGATGGACAGCGCCAGCGCGTCGGGCGTACGGCACGCCAGCCCGTCAGCGAGCTGCGTCGATACGGCATGCGATTGCAGTTCACCACTGGCAAACGACAGCGCATATGCGGGCGCATGAACGGATACCACGCCGACGATTTCGACCTGGTGCCCGAGCGCGGCTTTCGCCGCCACCATCGCACAGATGCCCGAGCCCATGCCAACCGGCACATACACCACATCCAGCTTCGGCTGGGCACGCAGGAATTCCAGGCAATAGCTCGCCACGCCCGCGATCAGGTCGGAGTGCAGCGCCGGCACGGCATGCAGGCCGGCTGCCGCAGCGTGGCGGGCAGCCATTTCGCGCGCGGCCTGGAAGTCCTCGCCCTGCTCGATCAATTCGACGCCCAGCGCGCGCATGGCGGCATTTTTTTCCCGGCTGTTGCCATGCGGCACGACGATGGTCGCCGGCAGGCCCAGGCGTTGCGCGGCAAAACCGACCGACTGCCCGTGATTGCCGCGTGTTGCCGCAATCAGCCCTTCCGGGCGCTGGCGCTGCAGCAGGCGCTCCAGATACACCAGTCCGCCACGCACCTTGAACGATCCGGTCGGGGCGTGATTTTCATGCTTGACCCAGACCTCGGCTCCCAGCCTCTGCGACAGCAGCGGCCAGTTGTATTGCGGTGTGGGAGGCAGAACAGAATGAACCAGGCTGGCGGCAGATTCGAGTTCGTTCAGACTGGGCAGCGTCATGGTGAAATCCTTGGCTTGAGGGTATGCTGCATTGTGTATGCATTTCGAAGGCAAAGTGTCTGCATGACAGCATGGATTCCCGACCTCGCCCGCTTCCCCGGCCCCACTTACCGCGCCATTGTCGATGCGCTGGCGCATGACATCCAGACCGGTGTCCTGCGCCCCGGCAGCAAGCTGCCGCCGCACCGTCTGCTGGCCGATCTGCTCGGCGTGAATGTCAGCACCATCACACGCGCCTACAAGGAGGCCGCCAGCCGCTACCTGATCGGCGGCGAGCATGGCCGTGGCACCTATGTGCTCGGCCATCAGGACGGGCTGAACCTGTTTGCACTGGCTGATCGCGAACGTTTCATCGATCTCTCGGTGAACACGCCCGCCTACCCGCTGCACGACAGTGATCTGGAGCAGTCATTGCAGCAATTGCTGCGCCAGGGCGATGCCGGGCGCCTGCTGCAGTACCAGAGTGCGCAGGCCTGGCAGCAGCAGCGCGTGGCTGCAGCGCGCTGGCTGGCGCTGCGTGGCGTCGAGGCAGCACCTGAGCGCATCATTCTGTGCGGTGGCGCGCAACATGCCGTCACAGCTGCGCTCAGCCTGCACTGCCGGCGCGGTGACACGGTGCTGGTCGAGGCGCTCACCTACCCCGGCATGATGGCGATTGCCCGCCAGCTCGGCCTGCAGCTGCACCCGCTCGGCATGGACAATGCCGGCGTGCGGCCCGATGCACTGGATGCGGCGCTGGCGCAGGACATCGGACGGATTGCGGTGCTGATGCCGACGCTGCACAACCCGACCACCATCACGATGCCGCTGGCACGCCGCCGCGCCATTGCCGAAGTACTGCAACGCCACGATGCGCTGCTGGTGGAAGAAGACGTCTACGGCCACCTGCCGCCCGATGCGCCACCCGCGCTGGCGACACTTGCCCCCGAGCGGGCCATTTACATCAGCAGCCTGTCAAAAAGCGTGGCACCGGGCTTGCGTTTCGGCTTTCTGCACGATCCGCACGCCAGCCGGCAGGCTCTCGACGATGCCCTGCACAATACAAGCTGGCTGGTCAGCCCGCTGATGGCACAACTGGCCTGCAACTGGATTCACGATGGCACGGCCGAGCGCCGGCTAAGCTGGCAGCGACAGGAACTGACGGCACGCCGCGACATCGCGCAGCCCCTGTTCGCGCCACTCGCCGCGCAGGGCATCAGGCTGGCGCTGCCGGAAGCCTGCCCGCACGGCTGGCTGCAATTGCCGGCCCGCATTGATTCGGAAGCACTGATCGGCAGATTGCGCCAGCAAGGTATAGCCACTGCAGCTGGCGGATTATTTGGGGTGCAGCGGCATACCCATGTCAACGCTCTGCGCCTCTGTGTAGGCGCTGCCAGCAGCCAGGCCATTCTGGCGGCGACGCTGGCCCGGATTGCGGACGAACTGGGCGAGTTCTAGAAGGCGGCTTGCCGCTCGACGGCCTTCTGCAGATCCGGCGGCGGTGTAATCCCCATCGAGACATAAATGCTGGTGAGCTTGTCGACGCCGATCTGCGCCGGGCGAATCCAGTCGGTCGGCACATACAGAAGGCCTCCGCCAATTGGCACGGGTGCAGTGGGGACCAGAATCGCCTGATAGGTACGCCCTTCCAGCTCGACCGGCACCGGGTTGGGCATCAGCGCCAGCACGGCGACGCCGTCGCCACCAAAAAAACACCAGACCGGGCTCATGGCACCGATGTCGGCATCCTCTTTCTGGTCCAGCAGGCCGACAAAGCGGTCGGCAAGGTTGTACAGATTGCCGAACAGCGGAATCTTGCGCAGCGTGTGATCGACCAGTCGCGCAATCGGGCGGTTCAGCCGCGATTGCACCAGCACGCCGAGCGGGTAGATGGCGGCCACCAGCAGGAGTGTTCCCAGCAGGTATTCCAGAATCGGATTGTTGACGAAGTGCTGCCCCAGATAGGCAAAGAGCTGACCCAGCCTGCTGCCGGGGCCGATGTACTGGTTAAGCAGATTGACCACCCAGGCTATCAGCGCAAGCGTCAGCATGAGGGGAAGAAGGGCAAGAAGGCCGGCCAGCCAGGTCGTCAGGATGGCCTTGAGACTGCGTTTGATGATCATCGATTTTCAGTGAAAGAGAAGCTGCCCCACAACGGGCAAGGCCGTACTTTACCACCGAACGCACGCGCGGCTTCACCGGCCCGCTGCACCATGAAAAAGGGCAAGCCTTGCGGCTTGCCCTCGGTTTCCTCCCATTCGTCACTGCCACCCCGGCCCTGCCAGCTGACCAGCCGGCTTTTCAGCTGCTGGCGCGCGTCGCGCCGTTGCGTTTTTTCACTCTTTCCATGTGCGCCCGCCTTGCGCTGGCGGGCCGCCAGCGCATAGGGATTGCGCGGTTTGGCTGTTTTCATCCTTTTCTCCTGATCAGCCCTTGATGCAAAGCACCTGTTTGAGGGTATGAACAACCTCGACCAGATCAGCCTGCTGGGCCATGACCCGGTCGATATCCTTGTAGGCAGCGGGAATTTCATCCACCACCCCGCCATCCTTGCGGCACTCCACGCCTTCCGTCTGTTTCGCCAGATCGAAGTGGTTGAAACGCTTTCTGGCTTCAGTCCGGCTCATGCGTCGCCCCGCGCCATGGCTGCACGAGCAGAAGGATTCGGCGTTGCCCAGCCCGCGGACAATATAGCTGCGCGTACCCATGCTGCCGGGAATGATGCCGAGCTGGCCAGCATGCGCTGCAATCGCCCCCTTGCGGGTGATGAATAGCGACTCGCCCAGATGGGTTTCCCGGCTCACGTAATTGTGATGGCAGTTGATCGCTTCATCGGTCAGCACGAAGGGGGGCAGATGCGGCTTCATCGCATCGACCACCAGGCGCATCATTTCCCTGCGATTGGTCAGCGCGTAGTCCTGCGCCCATTCGACGGCTTCGACATAATCATCGAATAGATCGGAGCCAGCGCTGAAGTAGGCCAGGTCACGATCAGGCAGATTGACCTGATGGCGCCGCATGTCTTTCTGTGCGGCATTGATGAAGTAGCGGCCGATGACATTGCCGGTGCCACGGCTGCCGGAGTGCAGCATCACCCATACCCGCAGGGCTTCATCCAGACATAACTCGATGAAGTGATTCCCGCCCCCCAGCGTGCCGATCTGGCAGATCCAGGTGCGGGCAAACTGCCGCTGCATTTTCATGAGCCCCGGATGGCGGCCAAGCAGGCTGTCCAGCCTGTCATTGAGCGGACGCGCAATGCGCTGATGCGATGATCCGCGTACGCGATCCCATTCATGCTGGCCGAAGCCCACCGGCACGGCCGCTTCAATGGCGGAGCGGACTCGTGCCAGCGTTTCCGGCAGATCGCTGGCCGTGAGCGACGTGCGCACGGCATTCATACCGCAGCCGATGTCCACGCCGACAGCGGCCGGAATGATTGCATTGCGGGTGGGAATGACCGAGCCCACGGTGGCTCCGATCCCGAGGTGAACATCGGGCATGGCGGCAATGTGGCCGTGCACGATCGGCAACTGGGCCGTGTTGAGCAATTGCTGCAAGGCATCAGGCGCGATATCGTCGGTCCAGATCTTGACGGGTACGCGCGCCTTGTCGAGTTGTTGTATTACTGGCATAAATTGAATTCCATAAACAAAAAGCCCCGGTTTCAAGCCGGGGCCTTTGGCGAACCCGGCGTGCCAGCGCACGCCGAATCCGGGGAATTCGGGCGCTGTATCAGGCGATGATTTTCACAAAACGGGTCACGGCTAAACTCCTTGTGCTGGGTACGTGAGCGAATCACGTGACGGGTTGAACAAACGGGCTGATGACTGCATTGCCGGAGCACCAATGAAAACGGGGTGCTCGAAGCACCCCGTTTATACCGCCGGATTCCGCTGTCCTGCTACTTCTTTGCTTCAACTTCACTACATTTGCAACTACTGCACAACAGTTGGGTTGAAAAAAACAAGCGACTCAGGAACTGCTACTGCATAAAGAACGAAGGCCGACCCGGTACTGCTTTTCATCTGCACTCTTTGTGCTCCAGCCACGGATGGCTGCGAATTGGGTCTGCACGTGAACTACAACAACAGCTAACGGAACTTCATTACTGCGTACTGCACTACTACTGCAACGGCTGTGTAACGACTTCTCAGCGGCATCCGGTTTAGGCAACCCTTGGGCGGGTTAGCTTAGGCGACCACTCGGGTCGCATCACGAAACTGCCAAACTTTAACTTCCAAGCTCTGCTCCTTTCGTGAGTTGCTGATGCAATTTCAAGATATACCTAAACATTCAAACCTGCAACATATCCGGATGACCAAGCCCACTGAAAATTGTAACCACCCAGCCAGCCGGTCACATCAACCACTTCGCCGATGAAGAACAGGCCCGGTACATCACGCGCCATCATGGTTTTGGAAGACAGCGCAGCGGTGTCCACTCCGCCCCGCGTCACCTCGGCCTTGCGGTAGCCCTGCGTGCCTGACGGGATGATGGCCCAGTGATGCAGGCGCTGCAGTATCGCCTCGATTTCCGGAGGGTTGAGCTGCTTGAGCGGCCGGTTTTCGTCGCCGAGAACGGCTTGCGCCACGCGACGCGGCAGATGCTCGGCCAGCAGGTTGAGTACGGACTTGTCGCGTTGAGCGACCGGGAAAATGGCCTCATCGGGCACATCCGGCAACATGTCAATCACGATGGGTTTACCCGGCTCCCAGTAGCTGGAAATTTGCAGAATGGCCGGGCCCGATACCCCTTTGTGCGTCAACAGGAGGGCCTCGCGAAAAGTGGTTCTGTCACAGGAAACAGTCGTGCCGTCGAGAGCGATTCCGGCCAGTTCACCCCACAGATCCTGCGGCTGGAATGTCAGCGGCACCAGCGCCGGGACAGTGGGTATCAGCGGCAAACCAAATTGCTTCGCCAGCTCGAAGCCAATACCCGTAGCACCTATCTGCGGAATCGATAAGCCGCCGGTTGCCACGACCAGTGACTGGCAAAGCCAGTTCTCTTTCGACGTCCGTACGACAAAGCCGCCTTCCGGCGCCTTTTCCACCTCGAACAGCTCGGTCCCCATGCGCCAGTTCACACCGGCATCGTCTGCCTCTTTCTTGAGCATGGCGATCACCGCTTCCGAGCCCTGATCGCAGAACAGCTGGCCGAGTGTTTTCTCGGTCCAGGAGAGGCCGTGCTTCTGCATCAGCGCCATGAAATCGTGCTGCGTGTACTGCTTGAGTGCCGACTTGACGAAGTGTGGATTGGCCGAGAGATAGCACTCCGGCCGAACATGCAGATTGGTGAAATTGCAGCGCCCGCCACCGGAAATGCGGATTTTCTCGGCCAGTTTTTCGGCATGATCCAGCAGCACGACACGCCGCCCCATCTGGCCGGCGGTAGCCGCACACATCATGCCGGCAGCGCCAGCCCCCAGCACCACAACATCGGTTTCCAGCATCTTTTTCACTCCATGTCCGCCGACAAGCGGCTGTCACTCTGTTGCAACACCATGAAAAAACCCCGGCATGCGCCGGGGTTTTGGCTGCGAAGGCCGAGGCCGCAGCCTCGCCAGTCGATCAGGCCGCCTGCTCCAGACCGAAAGCCTTGTGCAGTACGCGTACGGCCAGCTCCAGATATTTTTCGTCCAGCACCACGGAAATCTTGATTTCCGAAGTCGAGATCATCTGGATGTTGATGCCTTCTTCAGCCAGCGTGCGGAACATGGTGGACGCCACGCCAACGTGCGAGCGCATGCCCACACCGACGATGGATACCTTGCAAATCTTGTCGTCACCGCTGACTTCACGCGCACCCACGTGCTTCTTCACTTCGTCTAGCACCTTCAATGCGCGCGGGAATTCACCCTTCGGTACAGTGAAGGAGAAGTCAGTGGTGCCATCCTGGCCGACGTTCTGGATGATCATGTCGACGTCGATGTTGGCATCGGCCACCGGGCCGAGGATCTGGTAAGCGATGCCCGGCTTGTCCGGAACGCCGATCACGTTGATACGGGCTTCGTCACGGTTGAAGGCGATGCCGGAGATGACTGGTTTTTCCACGGTAGAGTCTTCCTCGAAAGTGATCAGCGTACCTTCGCCTTCTTCCTGGAAGGACGACAGCACGCGCAGTTTCACATTGTATTTGCCGGCAAATTCGACCGAGCGGATTTGCAGAATCTTGGAGCCCAGGCTGGCCAGCTCGAGCATTTCTTCGAAGGTGATGGTCGAAAGCTTGCGCGCTTCCGGCACCACACGCGGATCGGTGGTGTAAACGCCATCCACGTCGGTATAGATCTGGCACTCGTCAGCCTTGAGCGCGGCAGCCAGTGCCACACCGGAAGTGTCCGAACCGCCACGGCCCAGCGTGGTGATGTTGCCTTCGGCATCCACTCCCTGGAAGCCGGCGACGATCACGACGCGTCCTGCGTTCAGGTCAGCACGCATGTTGGCATCGTCGATGTGCTGGATGCGGGCCTTGGTGTGGGCGGAATCGGTAAGTATCTTGACCTGGCCACCGGTGTAGCTTACGGCATCAACACCCTGCTCTTTCAGCGCCATTGCAAGGAGGCCGATGGTGACCTGTTCGCCGGTGGAAACAATGACGTCCAGCTCGCGCGGATCGGGCTGAGCCTGGATTTCCTTGGCCAGCGCGATCAGGCGGTTGGTCTCACCGGACATCGCCGAAACCACGACCACAATGTCGTGCCCTTGCGCCTTGAACTTGGCCACGCGCCGCGCCACGTTCTTGATGCGGTCGGGAGAACCGACCGACGTGCCGCCATATTTCTGGACAATCAGTGCCATGATGCAACCTGCAGGTTGGAAAGTGTTTCAAAATAAGCCCGACATTGTAAAGCAATGCCCTGACTTGTGGGAGTATCAGCCGGACTGTTATGCAAAAAAACTCAATCGACTGTAAAGGGAACGCGCGGTGCCACGGCACACATCAGCTCGTAGGAAATCGTTCCGGCGGCAGTGGCTACTGCATCGATGCTGACCTGGCTACCCCATAGTTCGACCGGCGAGCCCACGACCGCAGCAGGAACCGGGTCCAGATCCACTGCCAGCATGTCCATCGACACCCGGCCGATCAGCCGTGTCAGCACGCCATTGACTGCCACCGGCGTGCCGGTCGGCGCATGGCGCGGATAACCATCCGCATAGCCGCAGGCGACCGTTCCGATCCGCATCGCGCGGTCTGCGACAAACGTCGCGCCGTATCCGACTGCGTCACCGGCAACAAGTTCACGCACGCTGATCAGTTCTGAAGTCAGCGACATGGCTGGCTGCAGGCCGATGCTGGCTGCACTGCGATCGGCAAACGGGGATGAACCATAGAGCGCAACGCCGGGGCGCACCCAGTCGCCATGCGCTTCCGGGTAATCGAGCAGCGCGGCCGAATTGGCAAGGCTGACCGGGACATCTAGGCCGGCGGTAGCGGCACGGAAACGCGCCAGCTGTGCGGCGATCCCTGCTTCGGGCTCGTCGGCAGTGGCGAAATGCGTCATCAGCGTCACGCTGGCGACACTGGGCATGGCTTGCAGCCGCGCCAGCAATGCCGGCGCGTCTTCAGCGGCGAAACCGAGGCGGTTCATGCCGCTGTTGAGCTTGAGAAAAATCGCCAGCGGCCGCGCCAGATCGGCATCAGCCAGCCAGCGCAACTGCTCCGGAGAGTGCACCGCGCAGCCGATTGCATGGCTGGCGCACAGCGGCAGCTCGTCAGCGGAGAACACGCCCTCAAGCAGGACAATCGGCTGTGTGTAACCCATTTCGCGCAAGCGGATGGCACTCGCCAACTCCAGGGTTGCCCAGCCATCCGTCGCGGCCAGAGCTGGCGCCACACGCTCAAGCCCATGCCCGTAGGCGTTGGCCTTCACCACCGCGAACATCATCGCGCCGGAGCTGCGCGCCTTGAGCAGGGCAAGATTGTGAGTCAGTGCGGCGGGATGGATGCGGGCAAGCAGGGGGCGGTTCATGGCCAAGCATTCACGAGGGATAAAGTCCGCCGATTATACGCCTGGCGTCAGCTGGCTGTTGGCAAAAATTGCCGCCAGCGGCCACAGGGATGCGGCTGGAAAAACAGGATACCCCAAATTGTATACATACAAAGCCATTTATTATCAATGGTTACAGACTCATACCCAATGAAATTACTTTTGATACTCTGCAGGCTGCAATTGAAACTGAGCCAGCACGGCCAGCCACTCCCGGTCGCGAGCCAGCCGCGCCGGCAACGCCAGCACAAAGTCATTCAATGCGGCATCGCTGCCGGACGTAAACAGATGGCGGTCATAGCGGCTGCGCGGCACCGCCGAGAGATGGGAATCACGGGGCAGTGAAGGAAAACGCTGCGCCAGCCAGAAATAGCCGCTGCGGGAAACAAAAATGGCGTCCACGCGCCCCGCCATCAATTTGCGAACATTGGCTTCCAGCGTCGGCACGTCCTCGCGCAAAATCAGGCCGCGGCCGACCAGCGCATCCACATCGACATAGCGATGCCCAAGAATGCCGCCCAGGCGCAAGCCCTGCAGGGATTCGGGGCCGCGCCATTCCAGCGCCAGCTCCGGCCGGGACAGCAGCAGATCCTCGTCATGCAGCAAGGCTGCGCTCCAGAGAAATCGCTGCTGCCGCACATCGTCGAACCATTGCGGATTCACCCAGGGCACTACACCCTGCCAGCCCGGCGTTGCCAGCAACTGGTCCAGCCGTTTGCGCGGCAGCATTTGCAGCACAAACGCGTAGCGCCCCTGCGACAGCGCACTCATGCGTTCGGCGAGGCGCTGGTTCAGCCCTTCGCCATCCGGAATCACAAACGGCGGGTAGTCATAATGACTGTAAAGCATGACCGTGCGCGGCGCCGCAGACGCCACGCCAAACAGCCAACACAGCAGGAAAATCAATCCCCGCAGCATGAGAAGCGCCCTCCCAGATCCGCCGTGCGATGCCCCGCGCCGCACACAGCGAAACATGTTCAGGATAGACGTGTTTCTGTTACCGCATCAAACAGCACGGCCTTGCCCAGATCCGGTGCGAGCCAGGCCAGCTCGCCCGGTTGCGGAGCGTGGCGCGGATGCACGCGAGCGATGATGTCACGGCCGTTGAGCTGGCTGAACAGCATGGTGTCAGGTCCGGTTGGCTCGATGATGCGGATACGGCATGCCACGCCATTGCCCGCCCCGGCCAGATCAAACTGCTCCGGCCGCAGCCCGAGAATCACGGCCTGCCCGACCCGGCCTGCCTGCGCCAGGCGCGGTGGCAGGGCGCAGAATACCGGCTCGCCCTCCCCTTGCAGCGCGACACCGATGACGCCCTGCTGTTCGGCAATGTGACAGGGAATGAAATTCATCGCCGGCGATCCGATGAAACCGGCAACAAACAGATTGGCCGGTGCGTCGTAGATTTCCTGAGGGCTGCCGAACTGCTGGATGACGCCATCCTTCATCACCGCAATGCGGTCGCCCAGCGTCATCGCCTCGATCTGGTCGTGGGTCACATACACAATCGTCGTCTTCAGGCGCTGGTGCAGCTGCTTGATCTCCGCGCGCATTTCCACGCGCAGCTTGGCATCCAGATTCGAGAGCGGCTCGTCGAACAGGAAGAGCTTGGGATTGCGCGCCAGCGCGCGTCCCATGGCCACGCGCTGGCGTTGCCCACCCGACAGTTCGCTCGGCTTGCGCCCCAGCAGGTGTTCGATCTGCAGCATCTTGGCGACACGGGCGATGATCTCGTCCTGCTCCGCTTTTGGCACCTTGCGTGTTTCCAGACCGAAGGCGATGTTCTGCCGCACATTCATCGTCGGATACAGTGCATAGCTCTGGAACACCATCGCAATGTCGCGGTCTTTCGGCGCGACATTGTTCACGACGCGGTCAGCGATGTGCACTTCGCCGCTCGTGGGCGCCTCCAGTCCGGCGATGATGTTCATCAGCGTTGATTTGCCGCAACCCGAAGGCCCCACCAGAATCAGAAACTGGCCGGCGTCGATCTCGATATTGATGCCCTTCAGGATGTGGGTATCCCCGAAGGATTTGGTCACGTTCTTGATGGCCAAAGCACCCATGTTTTTACTCCCTTAACCTTTTACTGCGCCGGCAGTCAGCCCGCGCACGAAATATTTGCCAGCCAGCACGTAGACGACAATGGTCGGCAGCGCGGCAATCAGCGCCGCAGCCATGTCGACGTTGTATTCCTTCACGCTGGTCGAGGTATTGGCCAGATTGTTCAGGCCAACAGTAATCGGACGCGATTCGATGCTGGAGAACACCACGCCGAACAGGAAATCGTTCCAGATCTGGGTGAACTGCCAGATAACGGTCACGGTCAGGATCGGCGTGGACATCGGCAGGATGATGCGGAAGAAAATCCGCCAGAAGCCGGCACCATCAAGCCGCGCCGCCTTGATGAGTTCATCCGGAATGCCGACATAGTAATTACGGAAAAACAGCGTGGTGCTCGCCAGCCCGCAAACCACATGCACGAAAACGAGCCCGCTGATCGAACTGGCCATGCCGAACACACCCAGCGTCTGCGCCATCGGCAACAGCAGTACCTGGAAGGGGATGAACACACCAAAAAGAATCATCGCAAAGACAACTTCCGAGCCGCGGAATTGCCATTTCGACAGTACATAGCCATTGACCGCACCCAGCACGGTGGAGATTGCCACCGCCGGGATCACCATCATCACCGAGTTCCAGAAATACGGCGCGAGACCGCCGCAATCGACCCCGGTGCACGCCGATGACCAGGCCTTGCTCCATGCAGCGAAGGTAATGTCGAGCGGCAGCGACAGCAGGTTGCCGGCGCGGATTTCATCCATGCTTTTGACCGAAGTAGTCAGCATCACGTAGAGCGGCAGCAGGTAGTACACCGCCACCAGGAACAGCACGCCATAAATGACAGTGCGCCAGAATTTGGATTGATCAGCCACGGCGCTTGCTCCTCAGCTCGGAATACAGATAGGGAACGACCAGAGCGGCAACAGTAGCCAGCATCATCATCGACGATGCGGCGCCAAGCCCCATCTGGCCGCGCGTGAACGCCATCTGGTACATGAAGGTCGCCGGCACGTCGGACGAAAAACCCGGGCCGCCACCGGTCAGCGCCATCACCAGATCGAAGCTCTTGATGGCGATGTGCGACAGGATCATCAGTGTGGAGAAAAAAA
Source organism: Chitinilyticum aquatile DSM 21506 (assembly GCF_000430805.1). Lineage (GTDB taxonomy): Bacteria > Pseudomonadota > Gammaproteobacteria > Burkholderiales > Chitinibacteraceae > Chitinilyticum > Chitinilyticum aquatile. The sequence goes on from NZ_KE387259.1 coordinate 140,742, forward strand.
CGGGGCGCAGCGCCGGCAGTACGATGCGCCAGTAGATGCGCGGCAGGCTGGCGCCATCGATCTGCGCCGCCTTGATGATGCTGTCGTCGATGCCGCGCAGCCCTGCCAGAAACAGCGCCATCACGAAACCGGACGACTGCCAGATCGCAGCAATCACCACGGTGTAGATCGAGTAATCCGGGTTCACCAGCCAGTCGAAAGTGAAATTGGCAAAGCCCCAGTCATGCATGAGCTTTTCCAGTCCGAGGCCCGGATTGAGCATCCACTTCCAGGCTGTGCCGGTAACGATGAATGAAAGCGCGAGCGGATAAAGATAGATCGTGCGCAACACGCCCTCGGCACGGATTTTCTGATCCAGCAGAACGGCCAGGAAAATGCCGATTCCCATCGCGCCGGCGATGAACAGCAGACCGAACAGGCCGAGATTCTGTACCGCCACCCACCAGCGCTCGTTCTCGAACAGGATGCGGTACTGGTCCAGGCCAACCCATTCGTAATTGGGCATGATGCGTGAAGCGGTAAACGACAGATAGCCGTTCCAGGCAATGAAACCGTAAATGAATACCAGCGACAAGACGAAGGATGGCGCCAGAACCAGGCGCGGCAGCCATCGTTCCGCGAAGCCGTAATGGGCGGAATGCGTGGTCGTAGACATGGTGGATCTCCGGCCCGCCACCGGATGGTGGCGGGTATACAGCTACAAGACTTGATTAATAATGGCTACAGAAACATACCCATCTCATCACTTGGTCTTGGCAGCGGTGGCAAGCTTGTCGGCGGCTTGCTGGGCTGTCATCTTGTCGTCATTCCAGAATTGCGAGATCACGTCGAACATCGCACCCTGGGTGGCGGACGACATCGCCATGCCATGAGCCCAGGACGGCGCCAGCGTGTTGCCGGCAGCAGCAGCCTTGAAATCTTCGGACGACTTCTTGCCGCATTCGTCAAACTTGCTCATGTCGAGGCCGGTACGCGCCGGAATCGACCCCTTGTTGAGGTTGAAGCTTTCCTGGAAGGACGGACTCATCAGTGCGGTGGCCAGATCCTGCTGGCCTTTCACTGCGTCCTTGTTCGGTTGCTTGAAGAAGACGAAACTGTCGATATTGAAGGTGAAATCCTTGGCTGTTCCCGGCGCGGCGACGCACAGGAAATCCTTGCCCGGCACCTTGCCGGCGGCCAGGAACTCGCCCTTGGCCCAGTCACCCATGAACTGCATCGCTGCCTTGCCGTTGATGACCATCGCCGTTGCCAGATTCCATTCGCGGCCCGGAGCGTTCTTGTCGGTGTAAGGCTTGAGCTTCTTGTAGGTGTCCAGTGCCTTCAGCATGGTCGGGCTCTTGATCGTTGCCTGATCCAGCTTCACAAATGCCTTCTGGTAGAAGTCCGCGCCACCCACGCCCAGCGCGATGCTCTCAAATACGGTGGAATCCTGCCAGGGCTGGCCGCCATAGGCGAGCGGCTGGATGCCGGCCTTTTTCAGCGCTTCCATTGTGACAAACAGCTCATCGATGGTGCCGGGCACCTTGGCATTGGCCTTTTTCAGCAGCGTCGGGTTGACCCACAGCCAGTTCACGCGATGCACATTCACCGGAGCAGCTACATACTGCCCCTTGTATTTCATCACATTGGCCACGACGGGAGGCAGCAAGGTATCCCATTTGTCTTTTTTGGCCACATCGTCGATCGATGCCAGCACGCCTTCAGCGCCCCATTCCTGGATTGCCGGCCCCTTGATCTGTGCGGCCGCCGGCGGATTACCGGAGACAACACGGGTTTTCAGGGCAGTCATGGCGTTTTCACCGCCGCCACCGGCCACGGCAAAATCCTTCCATTTGTGGCCCTTGCCTTCCATGGTTTTTTTCAGTTCGCCTGCCGCCTTGGCTTCGCCGCCAGACGTCCACCAGTGCAGAACTTCCACTTCGGCTGCCTGGGCGGAAAAAGCGAGCAACATGCCGGCAGACAGCGCCGCGAGTTTCGGGTAAGCCATGTATCGATCTCCTAGTCGTGGTATGAACCGGATCTTTATCGGTAGACCCTGGTGTAGTGCACTTTAGATTGACTACACGGGAGACAACATCAGGTAATCACCGCTTGGGGCAAGGCCTTACACTCAAGCAATGATTCGCTGTCAGATCAGGGGTGCGGGCACCACGATTCCAGTGGAATATCCTTCAGCATCGCCGCCAGCTCCATCGCTGAATGCACGCGCATCTTGGTAAAGATGCGGGCTCGATGCACTTCGACGGTCTTGATGCTGATGTCCAGCCGGTCAGCTACCTGCTTGTTGAGCTTGCCAGCCAGAATCTCGCGCAGGACCTGCCGCTCGCGCGGGGTCAGCTCCTCAAGACGCGTCAGCACCGAATCCTGATGCGTGCGGCTGGCACGCACTTCAGCGTCGCGCGCCAGGCAGGCCTCGACCTTGGCCAGCAACTTGTGATGATCGCAGGGCTTTTCCAGAAAATCGGCCGCCCCCTCTTTCACCGCATTGACCGCCATCGGCACATCACCATGGCCGGTGAGGAAAATGAGTGGCGGCATGTAGGCGAAGTCTTCTTTCAGGCGGGCAAACAGAGCCAGCCCGCTCATCCCCGACATCCGCACGTCGACAATCAGGCAGGAATAATTTTCGGGGTGGCCTTCCTCGAGAAACAGTTCGGCCGAGGAGAAGGTCTTGACCGGCCAGTTGCGGGTTTCGAACAGCAGATCCAGCGAGTCGCACACGGCAACGTCGTCATCGATCACGGCGATCTGGGGCTTGTATTGATTCACGTGGACTGGATTCATGCGGACTCCTGGGAAGAAAAACCCGCCTGCACGACTGGCAGCCGGAAACAGAAAAGCGTACCGCCGGCCGGGTTTGCTTCGGCCCAGAGATGCCCGCGGTGCTGCTCGATCACCGAACGGCAGATATTGAGGCCCATCCCCATGCCATCGGTCTTGGTACTGAAAAAGGGCTGGAACAGTTGCTCGGGGTGGGCAATGCCGCTACCCCGGTCAGCAACCCGCACCAGCAGGTAATGATCCTCGCGTTCGGCGGTCACCGTAATGCGGCGGTCTGCCACCGGCGTATCGGTCATTGCCTCGATGCCGTTCTTGATCAGGTTGAACAGCACCTGCTCCAGCATCACGCGGTCTCCGGACAGCGCCGGCAGGCGCGCGGGCAGGCGGATATCAATCGTAGTACGGAAACGCTTGGCTACCGGCTCGAGCAGCTGGCGCGGCATTTCCAGCAATTCTTCAAGACGCAGGATTTCGGTTGTCGGCGTACGCTTGAGCACGAATTCGCGGATGCCCCGGATGATCTTGCCGGCGCGGCGCGACTGTTCGCCAATCTTGCCCAGTGTGGTGCGCACCTTTTCCAGCGGCGGCACCGGCTGCTCCAGCAGACTGGCGCAGGCAGCACTGTAGCTGGCAATCGCAGCCAGCGGCTGATTGAGTTCGTGCGACAGGCTCGAAGCCAGCTCGCCCATGCTGACAAGCCGGGCGGTATGCTGGAGTTTTTCATCGCGCATGCGTTCTGCCTCGACGGCCTGCCGCTGCGCGGTAATGTCGGTAGCGATTTCCAGCCAGACCGCCTGCCCGTCCACCCACTGGATCGGCCGGCGCTGCACCTGATACCAGCGATTGGTCTGCACATCGAGGCAATCCGCCACCATGCCTTCGCCGGGCAGAGCCCTGTCCTGCTGCATCGGCAGAAGACAGACGGAACCGGCATCATCGGGCAGGCGAAAGGTATTGGCGTGATGCTCATTGCGGTAGCGCAATTCGCCGGTCTGCATGTCCCAGACGGATACGGCCGCCATCAGCCCGTCGAGTACGGTCAGCATCTGCTGGCGCGACGCGGCCAGCGCTTCGCGCTCCTGCCTGAGTTCGGTGATGTCGTACATTGACGCCATCCAGCCGCGATGCTCGCCCCGGCTGTCGATCAGCTTGGAGGAATACAGGCGCACATCAAAGCGTTCGCCATTGCGCCGCATGAAACGCAGCTCAAAGCCGTTGGCCGGACAGTCTCCCTGCAGGATGGCCTGATATGCCGCCGAACACCTTGCCAGCTCCTCCGGAGGCCAGAAGGGCATCGGCGGTTGCTGGCCGATCAATTCGGCGCTGCTCCAGCCCACCATTTCTGCAAAGGCCGGGTTCACGTACATCAGCCGGCCCTCGCGATCCATGGCTCGCAAGCCGCTGACCAGCGAGTTTTCCATCGCGGCACGGAACAGGATTTCATCCGACAGCACCCGCTCGGCCTTCTGCCGCTCCTGCAGACGCTGCCGCATCAGGTGCAGCGCCCAGCCAACCAGCAGCACAAAACACAGCACCAGACACCAGACACCAAGCCGTACCCAGGCGCCATGCCGTTGCTGCACCGCTACAGCGCGCAGGCGCAAGCCCTGCCCCGGCGGGTCAAAACTGACTTCGCGCACCACCGCACCTTCGAGCAGCGGCATATTGCGCAGGGGGGCCAGCACCTTGCCCTGCACGTCGATCAGCTGCAGATCGTAGCGCTGCACCATCCACCACGGAACGCGCTGCTGCAGCAGGCCAGGCAAACCATAGGTGATCAGTACCGCGCCCTGATAGACCGTGCCATGAAAAAACGGCACGGCCTGCATCACCATCGCCGCATCATCATGATGCAGGACGTTCGAATAGACCGGATAACCCAGGATGGCCGCACCATCCAGCATTTCAGTCACGCGGGCATCTTCCAGTGCCGGCAGCGACGGGGGGCGACTGCTGTAGACCGGCAGGCCGCTTTGTCGCACACCGGAGGCATTCACCCATTCAATGGCCAGAATTTCCGGATTGCCGCGCAGCAGTCCTTCCGCCCTGACCCGGAAATCGTTGCTGCTGATTGCGCCGGCCGCCAGCGCATAAGCGAGGTTCTCCAGCACGTTCTGGTTGGTCTGCAGACGAACCCTGACTTCCTGCTCCTGCCAGAGCAGATCCTGCGCCATGGTCGCCTGTTGGCGACTCACTTCCTTGTGCCAGTCCACCCACAGATAGACGCCGAGCGCAACAACGACCAGTGCCAGCATGATGTAGGCGAAAGACCAGGGCCATTGCCTGCGCAAGCGAAAACCGATTCCTGACCACAAGCTGTTTTTCATAGCATCAAGCATAAGGCTCCGGCTCCGGCGGCCACATACAGTATTGCCCTAGAATTCATCATCTCGCTACGCACAGGCTCAATGTGCGCAACGGGCAGCCCCATAGCAATAATACTATAGGGTATATGCTCATAAACAATCATTTCCAAGGGATACAGGGTTATACCCAACAAAAAAGGCTGCCGAAGCAGCCTCTTTCGATCGGGAACCATCAATGTCCGGCATGGCCTTCTTTTGCACCCATGGCCTCGATCTGGACATCGACCCTGACCGTACCACTCTTGGCAAAAACAAGTGTCATCGGGAAGGTTTCGCCTTCCTTCAGCGGGCGCTTAAGGTCAATCAGCATGACGTGGTAACCACCGGGGGCCAGTTTGACTTCTGCACCCGCCGGTAGGGCAACCCCCTTGACCGCCTTCATCTGCATGACGCCATCGGCCATTTTCATCTCATGCAACTCCACCCTGGCTGCGACATCACTTTCCGCGCGCAGAAGTTCATCGGCATCGCCCCCGTTCCTGATCTGCAGGAAGGCACCTGCAACCTTGGCCCCCGGAGCCGTCGCGCGCGACCAAGGATGGTCAATTTTCAGCTTCCCAAGCGTAAAGTCATGTGCGATGGCCAAGCTGGAACACATCAGCAATGCACCAGCCCAACCCAGTAGAACTTTCTTCATTTCAGTCATTTCCTGCGTGCTTCAAGTAAATCGATAAGTTTCAAAACAGTTGTACCATCAGTCTGCTGCATTAACATGGGGCTGCCGATTGCGGGATGGCCGGTAAAATGCCAGAACTTCGCTGCCGTTGCCGACAAACTGCACGCCCACGCAGAGCGCCCGCAAAAGCAGAATGCCCCTGCCATGCGCAAATGTGGTCTGCCCTGCTTCAGCCCTGCTCCAGCCAGACCAGTCAAAACCGGCACCACTGTCTTTAACACGGATTTGCAGCAACTCGCTGCCACCATAGTCCAGTCCGGCCAGGTCGATTTCTATCCGCCCCTCGGTCAGCCCTGCAAGGCGAACCGCCCTTTCCTGCAGGTATTCTTCCATGCCGGCAGCAGTCTGTTTCAGTTTCGAATCCAGTCCCAGCAGGCCGTGGTCAACCGCATTCACGAACAATTCGGTGAGAATCAGAAAGACATCGGACTGGGAGTGCGTCAGTGATTTGACCTCGTTCACAAAGGTCATCATGAAAGGCACAGTATTGATATAGCGCAGTTCATCCGCGCCAAGCGTCAAGCTGTAGCGCCATTTGCACAGATCCAGCGCTCGCAGCGAAGGCATGGTAAACCCCGGCTCGATGGCCGGAGATTCCGTCCCGGCACGCTCGGCTGGCTTGGCATCAACACCAAATGACATCAGCACCAGCGAAACATCGTCATGGTGCGAATGGCCTTGCAGAAATTCGGACAGGCTTTCCTTGACGCTCTCAATCCGGTTGCCGCATAGATTATTGCCTATCGCCTCCAGTACACGTTCGATACCGAAAGCGCCGCCCTCTGGGCCGTTTGCCTCGATCAACCCATCCGAGCAGGCAACCAGCAATCCGGCTTGGTCGAAATAATGCCTAACCGGGGCAAAATCCATACTGTGGCTGGGAATGATGCCCAAGGGAAGATTGGAAGACGGCACACTTTTAAGCAAACAGCCCTGCAGATCGACAATCTGCAGGGCAGGCATGCCGCCATTCCAGATTTCAACGCAGTCATTGGCTTCATCCAGCGCCAGCAGGGTGACTGCAACGAAACGTCCGACCGGCAAGACCTGCCGAATCTTGTTGTTCATCTCGGCCAGAATGTCGGAAATGCTGTAGCCCTTTTCCGTCATGCTGTAAAAAGGCTGGGTCAGCGGCAATACATTCAGCGCTGCAGTCAGGCCATGGCCAATCCCGTCTGCCAGCAGTACATGCAACACCTGACCTGGTGTGCGGGCCGCCGCGATCAGATCTCCTGACAGGCTCTCGGCTGGCGAAAGCCAGTATTCCAGACCAGGATCGGACAGTCGCTCGGCATTCACCATCTGGTCGATCAGATGGCGGGCAACCCGTTTTTCTTCTTCCGCGCGATCATAGTAATCGGCAAGTTTGGTTGATTGCTCGACCACCTGCCGATTGAGGTCGAGCGTTCTGCTGAACGCCTTGAGCTTGGCTTCAAGCACACGGAAATTGACCGGCTTGTTGATGTAATCATCAGCGCCCTGCTCAATTGCCTCGGCCAGTCGGTTCTCTTCACCGACACCGGTGACAAAGACAATAGGTACCCATAGCGCCCCGGCCTCCGCCTTGATCATGGCGGCGGCCTCCGGGCCGGACATGACCGGCATCATCATGTCCATCAGCACCAGGTCCGGTCGTTGACCACGCCATGCCTCTACCGCTTCCACACCATTACGCGCCTGGATTGCCGTATGACCAAGGGCCTCGACAAAGCGCGATATCAGAAGCAGTACAGCATCCGTATCGTCAACTACAAGGATTTTCATTTATATGCGAAAGATGGCTTAGCGGATAGTGAATATCTTGCCAAAACAGGCGATTTCCAGAACCTGTTTAACCGCATCCCGGCAATTCACCAGGGCCAGTGTCTTGTTTGCCGAGCCAATTTTTTCCTTCAACAAGAGCAGCATTCCCAGAGCAGAACTGTCGAGATAATTGACATTCTGGAAATCAACCAGCACTTCACGGACATCTGCGTTGGCAATCAGTGATTCACATACCTGGCGGAATTCGCGATGAGCACTGAAATCAAACTGCCCAGACAGAATCACACGCCCTGTGCTGCCTTCGATTTGTACTGTCGGCGTCATATCTATCACGACCTCTAATTACTTGTTTTATTGAAAAATGCGGCTCGGCAAAATGCGCCACGATTGGAAACGCTCAACTGCACGCACAGCCTGCGCAAGAATTGCTCTTTAAGGTAGTACGCACCTAAACGACAGGCAAGCGTAATATGAACATCGCCCCATGATCCGGAAGGTTTTCAACACTCACATCCCCCCCCCAGGCCGTTACAAGATTGCGAACAATGGCCAACCCCAATCCAGTACCCTCTTTTCGCGTGGTGAAGAATGGCTCGAACAGGCGAGGAAGTACTTCAGGCAAGACTCCTGGTCCCTGATCCGCAATCGACAGACAGGCCATTCCATCCTTCTGCCAGAGTCTAACTCGCAACGGCATACCGACGAAAGCCACATGAAGGGCGTTTTCGATCAGATTGCCTATCACGCCGATCATTTCACGCCGGTTAACCAGTATGCACACATCGTCCGCCTCCACCCGGCACTCCAGGTGAACTCCTGCAGCAGCAATGGCTTCGGCTAGATGATGGACGCTCTCAGCAAGTACATCAGCAAAAACCAGAACTTCAGCCTGCTGCTGCTGCCCCCTGACAAAACGCAGCATATTTTGAATCAAAACCTCCAGATGCTGTAAGCGATTTTGTATCTTGCCAGCAACACGTAGGCGATCCTGCTCGCCAAGTCCTGCCTTAGACAGATGCCCTGCATACAGCATGGCCGCAGCGAGCGGAGTGCGAAGCTGATGCGCCAAACCTGCTGACATCTCACCCATGGCGACAAGACGCTCATTGCGGGCCAAGGCATGCTGCATCTGATGGAACTCAGTCATGTCATGGATGAGAACCAGGCTGCAATCCTCTTCCGGCACCGGGTTGGTGACTACAGAAAACCACACTTCCTTGCCATCTCGCAGAAACCGCTTCAAATCCATTTCTTCGGTGGATTCCAGATGCAGTTGCTGCCATACATCCCAGCTATCGCCGGGATGCAGATTGGGCAACATGGCCCTGGCTGCGCGATTCAGCGAAGAGACTTCACCACCAGCCCCCAACTCGACCACGCCACCAGGCAACTGTTCGAGAAGTGCGGACAGCCGCCGGAAAAGAGCTCCCTTTTCATCAAGCTGTTGCTTCAGCTTCCCGTTTGCCAGTTCAAGCTGATCTGTAAGAAATCCAACTTGCTGCTGCAGATCGGCATATGATGAAGAAAGCTGACGGGATGCTTCGGCAAACATCGAAAATGCTGCCTCCAACTCAAGCGGATCAAGCCGCTCAGGGGGTGAAGCCATGATCAGGTATCCTTGTTGCAGTGGTTCTTTTCGATTATAAAGAGGCGAGACGTTGTGCAGATGCAGGTTCAGGCTGAAGAATCGTATGCCATTTGTTAAATGTAACGGTTAAACTGCCGATAACAGCGTTTTCTAATGCACGACATGGATTCAACAGGAGGAAGTTGTGTCAGATCTTCTGAAAAACATCGACGCCCGTACCAAACTGGCCGGCACAAACAAACTTGAAATCCTCTTGTTCACCTTGGGTCTGGATCAGCGCTCCGGCCGTAGGGAGACCTTCGGAATCAACGTTTTCAAGGTCCGCGAGGTCATGCGCACCCCGGAAATTACGCAGGCACCTGAAATGCCCTCCTCCGTGGAAGGCATGGTCAGCCTGCGTGGCACACTCGTTCCCGTGATCGACCTGGCCAAGTACGCGGGAATTGTGACCGAAAGCAAGCCGGAAATCATGATAGTTTCCGAGTACAACGGCCATACTCAGGGCTTTCTGGTTGAAGCGGTCGATACCATCCTGCGACTGGACTGGTCGGTGATGCGGGTTCCGCCCGACATGCTGACCATGCAGATGGGCGGCCTGGTCACCGCTGTCACCGAACTTGAAAGTGGCAAACTAGTCATGATGCTGGATGTCGAAAAAGTTCTGGCCGAGACAACAGCCGGCGCAACACAGATTGACGTCAACACCATTATCCAGGACAAAAATTTCGTCACAAAAACAGTCTACTTCGCCGATGATTCGGTGGTCGCACGCAAGCAGATCGAAATGACGCTGGATGCAATGCAGGTGCGCCACATGCACGCCATCAATGGCAAACGAGCTTGGGATGACCTCCTGCGTCTCGCGCAATCGGCAGACATTCAGGGCAAAACCGTCAAGGATCTGGTCCAACTCATCCTGACAGATGTTGAAATGCCGGAAATGGATGGCTACATGCTCACACGGATGATCAAGAGTGATCCTCGCTTTGTAGGCATTCCGGTTCTGATGCATTCATCGCTATCGGGGCTTTCCAATCAGAAACTTGGTCAATCCGTCGGGGTTGATGGCTACGTGGCAAAGTTCGAGCCACATAAGCTTTCTGAAACAATCGCCAATTTTCTGCTCAAAGATGTTTAACAATTAATGTGTCTAGATAGCGAGTAATCATCATGACTCAACAAGCAAATCTGCTGGATAGTGTCGATGCGCGCACCAAACTCGCAGGCTCCAACAAAATGGAGATTTTGCTCTTCACTCTGGGCACGCGTGAAATTTTCGGCATCAATGTATTCAAGGTTAGGGAGGTTTCGCAGACCCCCAAAATCACAAAAACTCCGAACATGCCACATGGTGTGGAAGGCGTCATTTCCTTGCGGGGCAACATTATTCCTGTCATTGCCCTGTCACGCTTTGTGGCCACACAGGAGCCGACGGATGCCGACACGACCAGCACCATGATCGTGACCGAGTTTTCCAAACACACCCAGGCATTTCTGGTTCATGACGTTGACAGAATCATTCGAGTGGACTGGGACAAGGTTCGTGCTCCGGAAACCATGCTTGCAGGCAATCAGGCACTGATCACCGCCATCACCGAGCTGCCTGACGGCAAGCTGGTTTCCATTCTGGATGTGGAACAGATCTTGTCGACCGTCATTGGCGAACCGGTTATCCCCGAACTCCCCAAAGCGGCCCTCGACCCCGATACTTTCATGTTTTTCGTCGACGATTCCATGGTGGCCCGCAAAGAAATCGTTGGTGTACTCGACAAGATCGGCATCAAATACTACCAGGCAAACAATGGCAAGGAAGCCTGGGACAAATTGCAGAATCTGGCCAATCGCGCAGCACACGATGGCGAACGGCTGAAAGATAAATTGAAGATGGTACTGGTTGACGCCGAAATGCCGGAAATGGACGGCTATGTACTAACCAAATACATCAAGTCTGACCATCGCTTCCAGGGAATTCCGGTTGTCATGCACTCCTCGCTTTCCTCGAATGCAAACAGGGCAATGGGATCGAGTGTCGGCGTAGATGCCTATGTTGCGAAATTTGATCCTCTGATTCTTGCAGACACTCTGACCCCACTTCTGGTCAGCTAAATTATTGAATACCAGCCGCATATGCTGGGCGGAGTAAACATATGAATGATCAGAACATGCGCTTCCTCGTCGTGGATGACTTTTCCACGATGCGCCGCATCGTCCGAAACCTGCTGAAAGAACTGGGCTATTCGAATGTCGATGAGGCAGAAGATGGCCAGGTCGCAATGCATAAATTGAAAAATGGTACATTTGATTTTGTAGTTACCGACTGGAACATGCCGAATGTCACCGGTATTGAACTGCTCCGCCAGATCAGGGGAGATGCGCAACTCAAGCATCTACCTGTATTGATGGTTACGGCAGAAGCCAAGAAAGAGAATATTATCGAAGCAGCTACTGCAGGGGCCAACGGCTATATTGTCAAGCCATTTACTGCGGCTACTCTGGATGAAAAACTGAAGAAAATTTTCGCCAATATGGCCAAATAAACAAAACGAATGCAGAAGCACAGGAGAGAACTGTGAGCGATAACGCACTGAATAGCGGTGACTCGGCAGAGCTGGAAGCACTGTTTGATAGCATTCTGGCCACAAGCCAGCCAGCAGCAACGCCAGAACCCAGCGCCACCGCGACCGTAACATCAACTAGCGCCCCTGCACCGACGGAGCAAGAAGAAGAACGCATCGCGACTTCGCAGTCCGAAGAACATGACGCCATGGCCGAACCTGCCAAGTCGATGTTTTCGCACATTGGCCAGTTGACGCGCAAGCTGCACGACACACTTCGCCAGCTTGGCTTGGACAAATCACTGGAACAGGCTGCATCCCAGATTCCTGATGCGCGTGATCGCCTTTCCTATATTGCAACGATGACCGAACAGGCTGCGGAGCGAACGCTAAATGCGCTGGATGTAGCCAAACCGTTGCAAGACAAGATCGGCACGGATGCCGCAACCCTCCATGCTGAATGGAACAAACTTTTTGCCAATCAGCTGAGTGTTGACGAGTTCAAGCGCCTTGCCGAGAAAACCAGAGACTATCTTGGCAATACCAGCCACGACTCGGACAAGATAAACGCCCAGATGCTCGAGATCATGATGGCACAGGATTTTCAGGATCTGACTGGCCAGGTTATCAAGAAAGTACTGACCATGGCCAAGGAAATGGAGCAGCACCTGCTCGATTTCCTGCTGATGTTTTCTCCGCAAGGTATCAAGCAGGATGAAAGCTCATTACTTAATGGTCCGGTAGTCAAAGCAGAAGGTCGCACCGATATCGTCACCAATCAAGAACAAGTTGATGATCTGCTGGAAAGCCTCGGGTTCTAAGCCCCACAAGGAGAGCGATAATGAGTGACTTTGGCGGAATGGAAGACCTTCTTCAGGATTTTCTGACGGAATCGTCGGAATTGCTCTCTGAAGTAGACAACAAACTTGTCGAGCTGGAAAAGCGCCCGAATGACAGGGCTCTTTTGAATGATATTTTCCGTGGGTTCCATACTATCAAGGGTGGGGCAGGCTTTCTGAACGTCGACCCTATGGTTAGCCTCTGCCATCGCACCGAAAATCTGTTCGACAAATTGCGCAATGGTGAAATCACACTCACCCCCGAAATCATGGACGCCATTCTGGCTGCAACTGGCGTAGTGAGGGACATGTTCGGCGCAATGTCACAAGCCCGCCAACCTGCACCGGCCGACCAGCACTTGCTGCAGGCACTGGATAATGTGCTGGAGGGAAAGAGCGCTGCAGCGGTTTCGCACGAGCCCCCTCCCGTCAAACCCGTAGCAGAGGAACGCGCTCCATTGCCACAGCCTGGAAGTCCGGACTGGAATCAGCTTTATGACGGACTGCTCGGTACGACCACCGCAAGTAGCCATAATGCACGCGAGGAACAACGTCCTTCTCCGGCTCTATCGGTGGAAATTCTCGAACCAGAAGAAGCGGAGCCCCAAGTTGCCGCACCAGTCAGACAGGTTGTCGCTGACCCGATGTCCGCATTGAAACCGGCTCCTGCAGCGACGCTCAACAAGCCGGCAACATCAAGCCAGCAACTTTCAGCTCCTGAAACCACCATCCGTATCGATACGGTTCGCCTTGATCAGGTATTGAACCTGTCCGGCGAAATTGGCCTGACCAAAAACCGCCTGACTACATTGCGCTCGGACATCATGGCCGGCAAGATGGATAGTGCAACGCTGAAGTCAATGGACGAGGCCATCGGACAGCTCGATCTGCTGGTCGGGGATCTGCAGAATGCGGTCATGAAAACCCGCATGCAGCCGATTGGCCGACTGTTCCAGAAATACCCCCGCCTCGCTCGTGACCTAGCCCGCCAGCTTGGCAAGGATGTCGAACTGGTCATTACGGGTGAAGAGACCGAGCTCGATAAAACAATGCTGGAGGATTTGAATGACCCTCTGGTGCACTTGGTGCGCAATGCGGTTGATCACGGCATTGAAACGGCGGATGAACGCGCAGCCAGCGGCAAATCGAGCAAGGCGATCGTAGAACTGTCAGCAACTCAGGTCGGAGATCACATCCTGATCGAGATCACCGACGATGGCCGTGGCATGCGCCCTGACGTCATCCGTCGCAAAGCTGTGGAAAAAGGCCTAATTGACGTCGAGACGGCCAACAGCCTGGACGACAAGCAAAGCCTGCAGCTGATTTTCCTGCCCGGCTTTTCCACCAAGGATCAGATTTCCAGCGTTTCCGGACGCGGCGTCGGCATGGATGTAGTGAAAACCAACATCCAGCGCCTGAATGGCCGGATTGACATCCAGTCCATTGTTGGCGAAGGCTCACGCTTCACGATTTCGCTGCCGCTCACGCTGGCCATTCTGCCAGTTCTGGTTGTCAAGGTTTGTGACCAGCCGTTTGCTGTTCCTCTGGCCATGGTGAGAGAAATCATCACCATCCGGCAAGACCAGGTTCAGGAGGTATCCGGCCGGGCGACCATTGTTGTGCGCGATGAAATTCTTTCCGTGCGCTCGCTGGCTCATCTGATCGGCTGGCAGGAAACCCAGCTTCCGCAGTTTGGCGTACTGATGCAATCGGCAGAGCATTCCTTCATCCTTGCCGTGGACAGTTTCATCGGGCGTGACGATGTTGTCATCAAGCCGCTCCAGAACATTCGCCCCAAGGGAATTGCTGGTGCTACCCTGTCCGGGGATGGCTCCATCGTACTCGTGCTCGACATGGAAGACCTGCTGGCCTCGGCTCATGCTGACAACTCGGCCATCATGACCTCACGCTTGGTGGAACAAACCTACTGAGACCGGCAGGACAGACTAGGTGGGACTGACAGACCAGGTTTCCGTCAGTCCCTGCAGCCCCGTTTACTGACCGCTTTGCGGTTGAACCGCAAATGGAATACAAGATGCAAGAACATGCATTCGTCGGGCGACAGCCCATTCTGAACCGACAGCAGCAGATCATCGGCTATGAGCTGCTTTTCCGGCTCGACAAGGATTCGGTGAGCGCCGATTTCACCAGCGACATGCAGGCCGGCACCAATGTTCTCGTCAACACCCTGTCGAATATGGGCACGGACTGGCTGGTAGGCAGCAAGCTGGCGTTCATCAACGTTGCGGAGGCCATGCTGGAGAGCAACTTCCTCGAGTTGCTGCAACCCAATCGCGTCGTACTGGAAGTCGTTGAGTCGACCCAACCGACGCCGGAACTGCTGGAGCGCCTGAAAGACCTGCGTACCCAGGGTTTTGGGATCGCGCTGGATGATTTTGTCCTGACACCGCAAACCGTGCCCTTCATGGAGCATGCCAACTATATCAAGCTGGATATCCAGCAGCTTGGCATGCCACAGGTTCCCGGCCTGTCGAAGGAACTGCGGCGCTACCCAGCTCTGCAGGTCGCCGAAAAGGTTGAAACCAAGGAAGAATTCAAGCAGTGCCTCGATATTGGCTTTGACTGCTTCCAGGGCTATTACTTTGCCCATCCGGAAACGCTCTCTGCCAAGGTCATCAACCCAGGCTATGCCAATATCCTGAACCTGCTGAACATGCTGCGGAACAATGCTGAGATCCGTGACATCGAGAATGCGCTCAAGCGCGATGTGGCACTGTCATTCAAACTGCTGCGCTACATCAACTCGGCCGGTTTCGGACTTTCCTGCGAGATCCAGTCCTTCCGCCATGCAGTCACGATTCTTGGCTACCAGAAACTCTATCGCTGGCTGACTCTGCTTCTGGTTACCGCCGGCGCGGAAACTGGCGCTGCGCCGGCACTGCTCAAGACTGCGGTCACCCGTGGCCGTCTTGTGGAGTTGCTAGGCAGCCATTTCCTCGACGGTCAGGAACGCGACAACCTCTTCATTGTCGGGATGTTCTCCCTGCTCGACGTGCTGCTCGACATGCCGATGGACCAGATTCTGGAAACACTGATCCTGCCGGAAAACGTCTGCGATGCCCTGCAGCATCGTAGCGGCATCTACGGCCCCTTCCTCGAACTGACCGAGGCCTGTGAAGATCCGGAAATGACCGAAGTGCCGCGCATCTGCGAGCAATTGCAGATCAGTCCGGAAATGCTGAACAAGGCGCATGTGCAATCGCTGGCATGGGTTGAAGAACTCGGAGTGTGATTTACCTCGGGCAGCAAAGCACGTAGCACCATGTCAAAAAGCCGTTCCTGCCAAGGAACGGCTTTTTACTTTCCCCCAGATAATGGAGCAACAGTGATGGCGGAAGCGAACCTGGAATGATCAACAAGTACACCGCCTGAAATCGACTACACCCCGCCCCTTGCTCAAACCAGCCCAGGGCAAAAAATTCGCTCCGAGCCCCGGGCGATGCATCATCAGACTCCGCGGGCACGATCCCCATGGAAACGGGTAACAAAGGCCGGGAAAGCATCGGCCTCGATGGCTGCACGCATTTCCGCCATCAGTACCTGGTAGTAGCGCAGGTTGTGGATCGTATTGAGCTGGGCACCAAGAATTTCGCCACTGCGGAACAGATGGTGCAGGTAGGCACGGCTGAAGTTGCGGCAGGTATAACAATCGCACGACTCGTCGAGCGGGCGCTTATCCTGGCGATGGAAGGCATTCTTGATCTTGATGTCGCCATAGCGCGTGAACAGCATGCCATTGCGCGCGTTGCGGGTAGGCATCACGCAGTCGAACATGTCGATACCTTGCGAAACTCCGTAGACCAGATCTTCCGGCGTTCCCACGCCCATCAGGTAGCGCGGCTTGTGCACCGGCAGCTTCGGCGCGGTGTGCGCCAGAATGCGGACCATCTCTTCTTTCGGCTCGCCGACACTCAAGCCACCAATGGCCATGCCGTGAAAGCCGATGTCGTCGAGGCCGGCCAGCGATTCGTCACGCAGATCTTCATGCATGCCTCCCTGCACAATGCCAAACAGCGCATTCGGATTTTCCAGTCGATCGAATTCATCACGCGAGCGACGCGCCCAGCGCATCGACAAGCGCATCGAATCGGCTGCCTGCTTGTGATCTGCCGGGTATGGCGTACATTCGTCGAAGATCATCACGATGTCGGAATTGAGCACCTTCTGGATGCGCATCGATTCTTCCGGCGTCAGCATGAGCTTGTCGCCATTGACCGGACTCTGGAAACGCACCCCCTCCTCGGTGATCTTGCGCATGTCGCCCAGGCTAAACACCTGAAAGCCACCTGAGTCGGTGAGGATCGGCTTGCTCCAGCCCATGAAATCGTGCAGGCCGCCGAACTGGCTGACCACCTCCAGCCCCGGGCGCAGCCACAGGTGGAAGGTATTGCCCAGGCAGATTTGCGCTTCGATTTCATGCAGATCACGCGGCGTCATCGCCTTGACCGTGCCATAGGTTCCCACCGGCATGAATACCGGCGTTTCCACCACACCGTGGTTAAGCGTCATGGTGCCGCGACGCGCGCCACCACTGGTAGTTTTCAGTTCAAAAGTCAGACTCATGCTTTCCTCGCAAACCGGATAAACAGTCCGGCGCCACATTACATAACAAGGTATATACCCACGGCCATTTAAATAAAATGGCTACAGGCGCATACCCATCAAATCTGCTTTTCCAGCAACATGGCATCGCCATAGCTGAAAAAACGGTATTCATTCTTTACGGCATGCGCATACGCAGCACGCATCGTATCCAGCCCGGCAAACGCGGCGACCAGCATCAGCAGGGTCGAGCGCGGCAAGTGGAAATTGGTGATCAGGCGATCAACGATGCGGAACTCGTAACCGGGCGTGATGAAGATATTGGTATCACCTTCCGGCTCGGCCAGCAGACCCTGCTGCGACGCTGCTTCGAGCGCACGCAGGCTGGTGGTTCCCACCGCGATGATGCGCCCGCCAGCCTCTTTGGCGGCCTTCAGCCGCGCTACCACATCCGGCGCGATGCGGTAGCGTTCGTGATGCATCGTGTGGTCCTTGATGTTTTCCACCTGGACAGGCTTGAAGGTGCCTGCCCCCACATGCAGAGTCAGAAACTCAGTCGCGATACCGCGGCTGCGCAACTCCGCGAGCAAGGCATCGGTAAAATGCAGGCCGGCCGTTGGCGCCGCCACCGCACCGGGGTCACGGGCGTATACGGTCTGGTAGCGCTTCGCGTCCTCCTCATCCGGTGTATGCGTGATGTACGGTGGCAGCGGCAGACTGCCCGCAACATCCAGCATGTCGAGCACCGTACGCACACCTTGCGGAGCGCCATCAAAATCAAACTCCAGCAGAAACATCTCGGCCTGCCGTTCGATCATCGTCGCGCGAAAGCCGCCGTTGAAATGCAGAATCGCACCGGGCTTCGGGGATTTGCTGGCCCGCACCATCGCCAGAACCCGGCTTTCGCCCAGTACCCGCTCGACCAGCGCCTCGATCTTGCCACCGGAAGCCTTCTCGCCGAACAGACGCGCCTTGATCACGCGCGTATCATTGAACACCAGCACATCACCGGCACGCAGCAACTCCGGCAGGCAGGCAAAACGGTCATCACGAAGCGCAGCACCGTCCACGTGCAGCAGACGGCTTGCCCCGCGCTCGGCAGGCGGAAACTGTGCGATCAGGTGTTCGGGCAAATCATAGTCAAAATCGGCAATATGCATCGGAACAGACCCGCAAGGGCGAAGTAGCAAAACTACGGGATGATACCATCTGTTACGCCCGCGAGGCCGCACCAACATTAGTTTCCGCTACTACAAACCGCCGAACGGGCGTGGAAAGTTACCGGAAAATGCCGGCTTTTTCTGGACAAGTTCGCCCATCCTGCGGCAAACTCCCGCCGATAAACGATGACGATAGGTTGATTGCATGTCTGAAACGCAGTCGATACTGGTGTTACACGGCCCGAACCTGAACCTGCTGGGTGTACGCGAACCCCAGCACTACGGAGCGGAGACGCTGGCCAGTATCAACCAGAGACTGATTGACCTCGGGCAGGCACATGGCGTACCCGTCACGTGCTTCCAGTCCAACCGCGAATACGAGCTGATCGAGCGCGTACATGCCACGCTAACCGATGGCACTGCATACATCGTCATCAATCCGGCCGCGTTCACCCACACCAGTGTGGCGCTGCGCGATGCACTGGCCGGAGTCAAAAAACCGTTTGTGGAAGTTCATCTCTCCAACGTGCATGCCCGCGAGGCATTCCGTCACCATTCCTATTTTTCGGATCTGGCGACCGGGGTGATCTGCGGGCTGGGTGCCAAGGGTTACGAATATGCCCTGCACTTCGCGTTGGCCCAATTACAGCCGGCAAACTGAAGAACCGGCGTTTCGAGCTTTCTCACTGAGTAGAGATAAAGGGGTTGTTCTCATGGATCTGCGTAAACTTAAAAAACTGATCGACCTGGTCGAAGAGTCCGGCATTGCCGAACTGGAAGTGACCGAGGGCGAGGAAAAAGTTCGCATTACCCGCGTCAATCAGAATGTGGCCGCATTTGCGCAGCCCATGCACTATCAGCTGCCGCCTGCTGCGGCGCCTGCTGCTGCCCCCGCTGCAGCCGAAGCCCCTGCCGACATCGGCAATGGCCTGCCGGCCGGGCATGTCGTCAAGTCACCGATGGTCGGTTCCTTCTATCGCGCGTCCGGCCCGGACAGCAAGCCGTTTGTCGAAGTTGGCCAGACCGTCAATGCTGGCGACACGCTGTGCATCATCGAAGCCATGAAGCTGATGAATGAAATCGAAGCCGATGTCTCCGGCACCGTGAAGGCCATCCTGATCAGCAATGGCGAGCCGGTCGAATACGGCGAACCGCTGTTTGTTATCGCTTGATTCTGTGAGACGTCCGGCGTGATTTCGCCGGTCTCCCGCAACCTCACGGAGTTTCCCCAGCATGTTTGACAAGATTCTTATCGCCAACCGCGGCGAAATTGCGCTGCGAGTTCTGCGCGCCTGCCGCGAAATGGGCATCAAGACCGTGGTCGTGCATTCCGAAATCGACCGCGAAGCCAAATACGTCAAGCTGGCCGACGAATCGGTCTGCATCGGCCCGAACCCCTCGCCACAATCCTACCTGAACATGGCAGCCCTGATTGCCGCAGCCGAAGTCACTGGCGCGCAGGCCATCCATCCCGGCTACGGTTTCCTCAGTGAAAATGCTGACTTCGCGCAGCGCGTGGAAGAGTCCGGTTTTGCCTTCATCGGCCCGACACCGGAATCGATCCGCATCATGGGCGACAAGGTATCGGCCAAAGACGCCATGAAAAAGGCCGGCGTACCCTGCGTACCCGGCTCGGATGGCGCGCTGCCGGACGACCCGAAGGAAATGATCGCCATCGGGCGCAAGGTCGGCTATCCGGTCATTATCAAGGCTGCAGGCGGTGGCGGTGGCCGCGGCATGCGCGTGGTACACAACGAAGAAGAACTGCTGCGCTCGGTCGAAATGACCAAGAGCGAAGCGCAGGCAGCGTTTGGCAACCCGGTGGTCTATATGGAGAAATTCCTGCAGACGCCGCGCCATGTCGAAATCCAGATTCTGGCCGACCAGCATGGCAATGCCATCTATCTCGGCGAACGCGACTGCTCGCTGCAGCGCCGCCACCAGAAAGTCATCGAAGAAGCACCGGCACCGGGCGTGACCGATGAGCAACGCAAGCGCGTCGGCGAAGCCTGCGCGGCCGCCTGCCGCCTGATCGGCTACCGTGGCGCCGGCACTTTCGAATTCCTGTACGAAAACGGCGAGTTCTACTTCATCGAGATGAACACCCGCGTACAGGTGGAGCATCCTGTCACCGAGATGATCACCGGAATCGACATCGTGCAGGAGCAGATCCGCGTTGCGGCCGGCCTGCCACTGCAGTACACGCAAGAAGACGTCGTACTGAAAGGCCACTCGATCGAGTGCCGCATCAATGCCGAAGACCCGCTCAAGTTCATCCCGAGCCCGGGTCGCATCACCACCTGGCATACTCCAGGTGGTCCGGGCGTGCGCGTTGATTCGCACGTCTACACCGGCTATTTCGTTCCGCCCAACTACGACTCGATGATCGGCAAGATCATCACCTACGGCAAGACGCGCGAGCAGGCGATGGCACGCATGCGCATCGCCCTGTCGGAAATGGTCGTGCAGGGCATTTCGACCAACATTCCACTGCACCAGCAGCTGTTGCTGGATGCGGAATTCATCAAGGGTGGCACCAGCATCCACCATCTGGAACACCAGATGCCGGAAATCCGCGCGCTACTGGAAAAGAAGCTCGCCAGCTAGGCAAGCCATACACCCTTGCATCAAAAAAGGCAGCTTCGGCTGCCTTTTTTGTCGTCAACGTCACAGCTGGCAAATACGGCATAGCCATGATGGTGTGCCCGCTGCTAGGATTCTTGCTTCCTCTGTCAATATTTTGCAGGTCAGCATGGACGATCAAGCGCAGCAAACCATTCAGGAAAAGCAGCCACCGGTGCTGTTCAAGGAAACCCAGCAACTGGTACGCCAGATTTCCGCACAACTCGACGGCACCCTGCTGTGCTACTGGAACAACCCGCGTGGTGAGGTGTGCCACAACGATGTCCTGGTGTTGTACGAACTGCTGGAAAGCATCGGCCGCCAGGAAAAAGTCTATCTTTTCATCAAATCGAATGGCGGCAATGGCAAGGCCTCGCTGCGCTTCGTGAACCTGCTGCGCCAGTACACACAGCGCTTCATTGCGCTGGCACCACTGGAATGTGCGTCGGCGGCCACCATGATTGCCATCGGCGCCGACCAGATCCAGATGGGCCCGCTGGCATACCTGACTGCAGTCGATACCTCGCTCACGCACGACCTCTCGCCCATCGACCGCGACAATGACCGCGTCAGCGTCAGCCTGGACGAACTCAAGCGCGTAATCCGCCTGTGGCGCGAAGAGAAATCCGACTCAATGGAAAACCCCTTCAAGTCGCTCTACCAGTATGTGCATCCGCTGGTGATCGGCGCGGTTGACCGCGCCGATTCGCTGTCGATCATGCTGTGCCGCGAGTTGCTCGCCAGCCATATGGATGATGAAAGCGCCATCGAACGCATTGCCAGCGAACTCAATACCAAGTATCCGTCGCACTCGTATCCGATCCTGATTGACGAAGCGCGCAGGCTGGGGCTGAAAACCGATCCGATGGACCCGCGCATCAATCAGCAGCTGCTGCAGCTCAACAAGCTCTACAGTGAAATGGGCCAGAAAGCCACCACCGATTACGACGACACGCATGCCCACGGCAACGAAATCCTCAATATTTTCGAAGCCCCGGGCATCCAGCTCTACTTCCAGCAGGACATGGACTGGTTCTACCGCGAACAGGAACGGCGCTGGATCCGCATGAACGACAACTCCAGCTGGCGCAAACTGGAAAGCATCGGCGGCAAAACACGCCGCAGCGTGCTGCATATCGCCTGACGGGATGCCGGCATGAGCACCCACCACATCATCCAGTCCGGCAACTGGCAAATGGAAATCCCGGCCGACTGGGAAGAGCCGGATCCGGATTCGGACCGGCTCTACTTTGAGTCGGCCGACGGAGAAAAAGGCCTCTATCTGCTGAGTATCCATTACGAGGCTGGCGAAGACGCCCACAGCGTGGCCGACGAGCTGCTCGCACTCGACGCGGCCGGCTGGGAGGATGACCCAAGTTACGAATGGCAGATACCCTGCAACGAACGCCTCGAAACAGACGCCGGCCTCATCCATTACTTCGAGCGTTACGACCCCGTCCTGCAATACCGCATCGTCACCAAACTGCTTGTGCGCCTGCCGGTCGTGGTGCGTGGCACATTTCACGATTATGCGTGCACTGATCATGAGACCTCGCGCGTTTGGTTCAGCCGGATGATTGCCTCACTGGAGTTGCATGCATGAGTTATGACCTCTGTTTCTGGCGCCAATCAGGGCTGGAAACAAGCCTTCCAGCCGATATTCATGCCACTCTCTGCGCGGGCGAGTTCCATCCGGGGCTGGATGAGCTTCCGGTCGCAGCCATGCTGCAGGCGCTGGCAACGCTGCTCGGGCCGGACTGGGAGCAATCCGATCCGAGCTGCTGGCAGTCACGACATGGCAAGCCCCGTGTTTTCGAGCTGGCTCATTCCTCACAGCATTTTCTGTTCTGCTGCAAGGGACTGACTGGCGATGACATGAACCAGCTCATCGACTGGGCATGGGAATTCGATTGCCGCCTGTTTGACCCGCAAACCGGCGAGCGCTACGCATAGCTGACACCCTTCCGCCAGCCAGTCCTTTCCCGCAGCCGGCGCAGATGCGACAATGTCGGTCATTTTCCCTGTACTTCCGGATTTCCAATGCCCTGGCAAGAACTGCGCATCACCACTGACTCCCGCCACGCCGAAGCCCTTTCCGACGCACTGTTTGACCTCGGCGCCCTCTCGGTTTCCATCGAAGATGCCGCCGCCGGAACCGCAGCAGAAAAGCCCATCTTTGGCGAACCGGGCGAACCGGTGGACCAGCTCTGGGACAACAGCATCGTGGTCGCGCATCTGGATGAAGGCATGGATGCCGACCTGAGCGTGGCTGCAGCAGCCCAGGCCATCGGCGAGCCTTTGCCACAGTACGAGGTGGTCACGATCGAAGAACAGGACTGGGTACGCCTGACGCAATCGCAGTTCGACCCGATTCCGATTTCGCAGCGCCTGTGGATCACGCCGACCTGGCATGAATGCCCCGATCCGGCCGCGGTCAACATCCAGCTTGATCCGGGCCTGGCATTCGGCACCGGCAGCCACCCCACCACCCGCCTGTGCCTGCAGTGGCTGGATGCCAATCTCAAGGGCGGAGAAACCGTGCTGGACTATGGCTGTGGCTCTGGCATTCTGGCCATCGCGGCGAAAAAGCTCGGCGCCGGTGACACAGTGGGCGTCGACATCGACCCGCAGGCCATGATCGCGTCCGCGCAGAATGCCGAACAGAATGAGGTAGACATCGCCTTCTTCCTGCCGGATGACGTTCAGGGCGGCCAGTTCGACGTGGTTGTTGCCAATATTCTCACCAACCCGCTGAAGGCTCTGGCGCCCATGCTGGCCGGCCGGGTAAAGACGGGCGGCCGCATTACGCTTTCGGGCATTCTGAGCGAACAGGCCGACGACGTGATGGCGATCTACGCACAATGGTTCGACTTCGCCCCAGCCGCC
This sequence comes from Chitinilyticum aquatile DSM 21506, assembly GCF_000430805.1. Taxonomy (GTDB): domain Bacteria; phylum Pseudomonadota; class Gammaproteobacteria; order Burkholderiales; family Chitinibacteraceae; genus Chitinilyticum; species Chitinilyticum aquatile. Next base: position 164,542 of record NZ_KE387259.1, read on the forward strand.
AGCCATGAAGGCTGGGTGTGTCTCTCCGGCACACGCCGCTGACATCCTGCGCCAGCCTGTGAGGAAAACCGGCTAGAATACGCGCCATGAGCCAGATCACCCGCTGCCCCAACTGCGCCACGACCTTCCGCGTATCCGACCAGCAACTGGCCGCATACGGCGGCAAGGTACGCTGCGGGCGTTGTGCCTTTGTATTCAATGCGCTCAACTGCCGTGTAGAAGGTGAAGTGGCGGCAACGGCAACTCCGGCCGGCGCGGGAGAACAACCGGCCACCCCGGCAGCACGCAGCAGCACTCCAGCCGCACGCCCGCAGCAGGCGGCAGGAAACCCCAATCAGCCAACGGAGGCAAGCCAGCCCGCAACCGTGGTGGCACCTGCACCTGCACCTGCACCTGCACCTGCACCTGCACCTGCACCTGCACCTGCACCTGCACCTGCACCTGCACCTGCACCTGCACCTGCACCTGCACCTGCAACCGAGCATACCCAGAGCCATATACAGCCACAAGCTGCAATTCAAAAGGGCTCCACAGCAATACCCGACAATGAACAATCAGCAAAGGACAAGGCTCGACTAAAATCCTTGCGGCGTAGCGACCGCCTGGCTGCACACACACACATGCCGCTGCCCGGTAGCCGCAAGGCAGTGCTCCCGGAACCGGAAACGATGCCGGAAGCCGCTGCCGCAGTAAGCAGCAAGGAAAAGAGCAGTTCCGATTACAACCCGATCCGCCTGCCGGAAGACGAGGCTCTGTTCGATCCGGTGCCCGTGCACAGGGGCGAATGGAAGTGGGCCATTCTGTCCGGACTCATGCTGGCACTGCTCCTGGCGCAAGCCGCCTTCCTGTTCCGCCAGTCGCTCAGCATGCGTCATCCGGTGCTGCGTCCTTACTTCGTGCAATTGTGCGGAGAATTCGGCTGCGCAATGCCGCTGCCGCGCGAAGCTGACCAGCTGAAGCTCGAGTTTTCCGAGCTGACCTTCGTTCCGGGCCACCCGAACCTGATCCAGATGACCGCCACCCTGCGCAATCTGGCCGCCTTCGAGCAAAGCCTGCCCCTGCTGGAACTGACGTTGACCGATGACCAGAAGCGCGTGATCGCCAAGCGTGTTTTCAAGCCGCAGGATTACCTCGCCCCCGGCGAAAAGAACCGCCAGTCACTGCTGCCGTCGGACGAATTGCACGCCTTCCTGCAGCTTGACCAGGGCGAAGCGCAGGCGACTGATTTCTCGCTGTTCTGGTTCTACGACTAGTTCACACCCGCAGCCGCAGCACAGACACCGCAACATCCGGTGGACGCCGGCACTGGCGCTGCTGCCCGGACTAGCCTACGCTGTAAGCACTGTCCTTTTTTACGAGGTTGTGCCCCATGTCCACCGTCTTGCTCAATGGCACCCCGATCAATGTCGGCGGCCGCTTTCCCCGCGCCGGAGATCCGGCCCCCAGTTTCATGCTGGTCGATACCAATCTGCAGGATGTTGCGCTCTCGAAATTCTGGAAACGCAAGAAACTGATCGCTGTCGTACCCAGCCTGGATGCCGCCATCGGCATGGTGATTGCCAAGCGCATGGAGGGACTGGGCTACGAACTGGACCACACCGTACTGCTCACCGTATCGGTCGATACGCCCTACGCACTGTCGCGCATCGGCGAGAGCGAGGGCTTTCACAAGGTGCAGCTGATGTCCACACTCCGCGGACGCGATTTCCACAAGGATTATGGCGTCATGATCACCGACGTGCCGCTCTCCGGCCTGATGGCTACCGCGCTGATCGCACTGGACGAAACAGACACCGTCGTCTACTCCGAACTGGTCAGCGACATCAACAGCGAGCCGAACTACAACGCGGCCATCGAAGCCCTCAACCCGCCAAAGGCAGAAGAAACCGAAGCCTGAGGCGCGCGTCACAAGCCTTCGCAGAGCAAGCCCGCAATTGCGGGCTTGCTTTTGCCTTCATCAATTGTTAGATTCAATCAAACAAGCAATCCCAATAGCCACACACTTCATAAGGAGATACCCATGGCTTCCGTTACCCTTGGCGGCAATTCTGTTGCACTGAATGGTTCTTTCCCGCAAGCAGGTGCCAAAGCGCCTGCGTTTACGCTCGTCGGCAAGGACCTCGCCGATGTTGCGCTGGCCCAGTTTGCCGGCAAGCGCAAGATTCTCAACATTTTCCCGAGCGTCGATACGGCCGTGTGCGCCGCCTCGGTGCGCCGTTTCAATGAAACGGCAAGCCAGCTGGCCAATACCGTCGTCCTGTGCATCTCGGCCGACCTGCCGTTCGCGCAGAGCCGCTTCTGCGGTGCCGAAGGCCTGGAGAACGTTGTCACCCTGTCGACCATGCGCGGCCGCGATTTCCTCGCAGCCTACGGCGTCGACATCGCCAGCGGCCCGCTCGCCGGCGTTGCTGCACGTGCCGTCGTCGTACTGGATGAAAACGACACGGTGCTGTTCAGCCAGCTCGTTCCGGAAATCAAGGACGAGCCGGACTACGCTGCAGCTCTCGCCGCACTGGCCTGATTCACCACCGCCTGTTTTGCAATGCGCCGGCACTCGCCGGCGCATTTGTTTTATAGTGCCGCTTACGCCCTCTTCCCGATAGCCACTCCGCCTCATGCCGTCCCTGCCCTGGCCACACCCGGCATTCAGCCATCCGGGGTTCGCGCCGTTCCGGCCCTTTCTCTCCCGGTTCAGCCTCTTTCCCGATCATGCCGACTGGGCTGCATGCGCAGCACCTTGCCAGCTTGACAGCGGCATCCCGGTCCGTTTCGTCGCCCCCGAACTCATTAGCGATTACTACGAAACCGCCATCACCCGCGACGGCACGGTAGCAACGCGCGCAGACAACTGGCATGACGCCTTCAATGCACTGATCTGGCACCATTTTCCGCACAGCAAACTCGCATTCAATGCCCTGCATCAGCGGGAAATCACACGCAGCAGCAATCCGGCGCAGCGAGGACCGGTACGCGATGCCGCCACGCTGCTCGATGAATGCGGGCTGCTGATTACCAGCAGTGACCCGGCGCTACTGGATGCGCTGGCAGCCCATGACTGGCAAGCACTCTTTGCTGCTGAGCACTGGAGCGTGCGGCTGGGTGCCTGCGTGATCGGCCATGCCACGCTGGAAAGCCTGCTGAATCCCTTCATCGGCCTCACCGGCAAATGCGTGCCGGTGCTCGTGCCACCCGAGTATTTCAATCAGGATTCGCAGCACCAGCTGGCAGCACTGGATCGCACCCTGGCAACGGCAATCAGCGCAGGCTGGCTGCAATCGCCACGCCAGTTGCCCGTACTGCCCTGGCTGGGAATTCCGGGCTGGTGGCCGGAACAGGATGCGGCTTTTTACGCGGATACGACACATTTCTGCCCGCAACCCCCTCGGCAGCGTCACAGTCACACCACGAGAGCTCAAAACGCATTAACATTAGTAATCGCTTAGCAGGGTGGTACTCGAGAGCCGGGTTCCGGCCCGACGTGCGCAGGGACAAACCCGCCGCATGCCAGCCCTCTGAGCTGGATAGCCCTGATACTTGCTTTCATCCTGTTGCCCGGCATGGCCGTGCAGCAGGGAACACAGGCTGGATTGCACCAGCCTGCCAGGCCAGCGCGGGCCGGCGGCAAACCGGCTGGCGCATGTCAGATACCGAACACGCGATGCGGAGAATGTGCATGAAACACCCGTGGAAAGCCTTGTGTACCACAGCCCTGCTGGCCTTGCTGGCAAACCCGGCCAATGCCAAGGTCAAGATCGAATTCTGGACCATGAGCCTCGCACCGAAGTTCGAGCCCTATTTCAAGACGCTGGAAAAGAAATATGAAGCCGAGAACCCGAATGTCGACGTGGTCTGGGTGGACTACCCGTGGGACCAGATCCGCGGCAAGGCCTTTGCCGCCATCGCGGTAAACCAGTCGCCGGCACTGATCAACTTCAACGTGGAATGGGCGTATGACTTTGCCCAGTTCAACGCCATCCGCCCGATTGATGACATGCTGGGTGCGGATCGCGACAAATACACCGCCGGTGCGCTGGCTGACGTGACCTTCAAGGGCGGCAAAACCTACGCCTTCCCCTGGTACAACGCGGTATCAGTGCTCGCCGTCAACAGCACCATCTTCAAGCAGGCCGGACTGAACCCCGCACAACGCCTGACCACACTGGACGAACAGCTCGCCGCAGCCACCGTCATCGCCAGCAAAACCAAGATTCCGGGCCTGGCGCCGACTCTGGGTCAACCCATCGGGCTGTTCATGGCAGAAGGCCTGCCCATCGTGCAAGATGGCCGCGCAGTGTTCAATTCGCCCAAGCATGTCGAACTGATCCGCAAGTATGCAGCCGCCTACGCGGCAGGCGCTCTGGCCAAGGACGGCCTGTTCGCCGAAGACAATTTTGCCAATTCGATCAAGATGTACAACGCCGGCAAGCTGGCCATGCTGGAGACCTCGCCGACCGCATTGAAAACGGTAAAGGAAGAAGGCAAGGCCGTGTATGCCGTGACTGAAGTGATGCCGGCCACCGCCGGCCCGACCGGTGTGGTGAAGGGCGGCTGGCTGTTCAACTTTGTCGTGCCGAAAAACATCGATCCGGCCATCGTTCCCGAAGTCGCCAAGTTCGCCAAGTTCCTGACCAACGACGCCAATCAGCTGGAATTCTCCAAGGCCACTGGTGGCACCTTCCCGTCGGTGCGCCAGGCGACGCAGGATGGCTTCTTCCAGAAGCTGCCAGCCAATGCCGGCGCACTGGAAAAGGGTCGTGCGATCGGTGCGGCCTCGCTCGACAACGTGCGTACACTCACGCTGCTGGGTGTGGCCAACCCCGACCCGCTGCGCAAGAAGCTGATTGAAGAAGTGGAATCTGCCGTTACCGGCCGCAAGGACGCCAAGCAGGCACTGGATACCGCAGCGGCCTACTGGAATGCCAACATGAACAAGAAGTAAACCTGCTACGGCAGAACGACAATGCCCTCGCTTGCGAGGGCATTGTCGTTTATACGCACCAATGTATTGACTTACAGCCATTCACGCGAAATGGCTACAGGCACATACCCTGACTATATCGCATCACGGTATTTCGCCATCAGGCGGACATAGTGCGCGGCGGAATAGTTGAAGCTTTCCAGTTCCTCGGGTGTCAGATCACGCACGGCCTTGGCGGGTCGGCCGACGTAGAGCTTGCCGGATTCCAGTTCCTTGCCGGGCGGTACCAGCGAGCCGGCGCCGATCATCACGCGTTTGCGGATGACGGCGCGGTCCAGAATGATGGTTCCCATCCCGACCAGCACTTCATCTTCAATCGTGCAGCCATGCAGAATCACGCCATGGCCAATGGTCACGCGATTGCCGATCACCAGTGGCGCGCCAGCCGGGTCGTCCGGGCGCTTGTGCGTGACATGAAGCACGGCATTGTCCTGCACATTCGAATCATCACCGATATGGATGTGGTTCACGTCGCCGCGCAGTACCGCGCACGGCCACACCGAAGCATTGCGGCCCAGCTTCACATCGCCGATTACCTGCCCGGCTTCGTGCACCCAGGCTCCTTCGCCCAGCTGCGGGCTAATGCCGTCAAATTTGCCGATTGCCATCCTGTTTCTCCCTCCTTTAGGCCAGCACAAAGCACGAGCTTAGCAGAAAGCCCTGTCGGCAAGACCGGGATCAGCCGTGAGCGCCCCTTCAGTCATGCCTATCACACCGGGGCCGCCGGGCTTGGTTCGGCATGAAGTGCGCGCGCTCGTCCAGCCAGTGCCCGGTTTTAGGGTGCAATGCCCAAGCCTACATCCTCACCAATCTCTACCAGGGGCACACAGCCAATCTGACCGTAGTGGCACAGGAACTGGTTAGCCTTGTCGGGCATTTTCGCCTGAACTAAATACATTGCAATGTATATGGCTGCAACCCTTCACATGAAATGGATGCAGCCACATACCAAAAACCCATCCTGATTATGTCTCTGCTTCAGAATCGTCATTCCCGCGTACGCGGGAATCCAGATGACAGTATGAAATCAGGCTTTGCTCTGGATGCCCGCCTTCGCGGGCATGACGAAAAAAGAGTATCTGAAAGAGAGACATAATCAGGAAACCCATACCCTTTTCGTCTGACTGCAAATTCATTTCTGCGCGACTAGGCTGCATGACGCCATTGCACAAGACTCCCCAGCCGAGGCTATGCCGCTGCAGCCGCATAAAACAGCATCCGGCCGCCGGTGTCGGTCTTTGTCAACACGGTGACAGAAAGGCACAAAACCGACCGCCGGATTGCCGTAATATCGCAGCATCATTCCTGACCTGCTGCCGCCATGTCCCTGCGCCATCACCTACTCCGGCTTACCCCTATCCGCTACCTGCTGCGCCTGCCCACTGTCCGCCTGGTGATGATCCTGCTGGCGGGTGCGCTGCTGCCGGTGATCGCGCTCACCGTGCTGTGGCTGCGGCAGCTGCCCGAACTCTCGCTATGGCATACGCATGTCCCACCCGGAGAATTTACCGCGCAGCGTCAGGATATCCGCACACTGGCCGATTACCGCAAGCTCGAGGATGCCTTGCTTGCCGACGTGGCCAGCCAGGTCGTCGCGCGCACACCCGCTGACGAGCAGCGCCTGATCAACCGCTACTCGCCGCGCTCGCTGGCCAACCCGCTGGATTACGCACAGAACTGGAACCGCACCTTCGAGCTGCCGGGCGACGCCGCCAAACCGGCGGTACTGCTGCTGCACGGCCTGTCCGATTCGCCCTACAGCCTGCGCACACTGGCGCAGGCACTCAACCGTCAGGGCTACCACGTGGTCGGCTTGCGCCTGCCGGGGCACGGCACCGTACCGGCGGCGCTCACGCAATTTGCCTGGCAGGACGCGGCAGCGGCAGTGCGGCTGGCAATGCGCGATCTGGCCGCACGCCGGCAGCCAGTCCACCTCGTCGGCTATTCGACCGGTGCGACTCTCGCGCTGGAATACCAGCTGGCCAGGCTGCGCGGCGAGGCCTTGCCGCCACTGGCGAGCATGACGCTGATTTCACCCGCCGTTGGCGTCACGCCTGCTGCCGGCTATGCCAGCTTCGTCAAGCTGCTGGCACCGATCAGCGGCATCGGCGCTGCGGCGTGGAGCGACATCGTGCCGGAGTTCGACCCCTACAAGTACAACTCCTTTCCCTTCAATGCCGCCGTCCAGATCGACCGACTCACCAGCGCGGTCAAGGCCGGCATCCGCCAGCAGGCGCCACTGCAGGACTGGCCACCGACCAGCGTCTTCATTTCAGCTGTCGACAACACGGTCGTTCCGCAAGCGGCCGTGACCGACTTCATGAGTCAGCTGGCCTCGCCGGGGCATCAGCTCATGCTGTTCGACCGCAACCGCTACATCGAAATGAGCCCGGTACTGCGCGACGATCCTGGCCAGTGGGCGCTCGCACTGGCCGACCAGAGCACGACACGGCCCTACCGTCTGCTCTTGCTGAGCAATCGCCGCGACACCAGCAGCCAGGAGCTGCTGATCGAGGACTATCCGGCCGGCAGCCTCGTGCATGAAGACCGGCTCAGCGATTACGTCTGGCCCGAAGGTGTCTTCGCGCTTGCCCATGTATCGCTTCCCTTCCCGCCCGACGATCCGCTGCTGGGGGTGGAAGGCGCAGCCAAAACCACGCCACTGAACCTCAGCCGCCGCCTGGTGGGCGAGCGCGGCGTGCTTGCCATTGGCGCGGGCGATCTGCTTCGCCTGCGCTACAACCCCTTCTACACGCTGGTGGAAAACGAAACGCTGTCATTCATCGCGCAGCATTCTGCAACGGGAGCCAAAACCCGGACCGGGCAGCAGACCCCAACACAGACGCAGCCGCTCAAGTAATCACTGACCGGAGAGTCATCGTCATGCAGTGAAGCCGCGCACAACGGCCTTCTGCTCGCCGGCGCGCACTGGACGCAATCTGCTAGGATTGCGCCACATTACTTTCACACAGAGAAATAATCATGAAGGGGATAACCAGTGCAATTCTGATTACGGCGCTCAGCACAGCACTCAGCGGTTGCGACCGTCTGCAGCAAGCCAGCAGCAGCGCGGCCAGTGCGGTCACGCAAGCCGGACAGGCCGTGCAGAAGCAAACCCGGGTCAATCCGGCCGACAAGATGAACGGCTATCTTTCTGTCATCGAACTCGCCGGCAGCATCAGCACCGGCGACGCCAATGGCAATCAGCAAAATCATTTCCTGACCCATACACTGAGCCGTCTCGAGCAAAGCAATGACACGATTGCCGAGATGAGCAACGCACAGGGTGAACCGATCCGCAGCAAGGTTTTCAGCATGCCCAACAATGGCATCAGCGTCAGCCTGAAAGTCATGAGCCCGATCAGCAGCGATAGCGTGAGCAACTATGCGGAAGCCATCAAAACACTACGCGCCATGCAGCCGGCCTACCCCAAGGCGGACGAAATTGCCGGCCAGCTGCCAGCGGCCCTGCAGGCAGCGGCGCAGGCGCATAACAAACTGGTCGACTACTACAAGAGCGAAGCCTACAAGCTCGATGATCTGGCTAAGGCCAAGACACTGCACCGCGATTTCCTCAGTGCCTACGCGGCACTGGCGGCCCTGAACGCAAAGCTGTCGGCCGAGCGCGAAATTGTTTATGAGCAGATGCACCAGCAAGAACTGGCCGAGCTCAGAAGCAGCGGGCAAAAAGCACTGCTGAGCGTATTCGAAACACACGACGCCGCCACCGCACTGGTCGAGCAGATGATTGATCTTCACAACAAGGGGCAGCTGGCCCGCCATCCCCGCGAGCAGTTGAGCCAGCAAATCGACCGGCTTGAGCAGTTCGCCGCGCAGACAGAAGCCATGGCCAACGATCCGGCCCAGCTGAAAACCGAAGACCTGAAACAGTACGAACTGGAAAATCTGGCACGCGAAACCCGCATGCTGATCGTGCAGGCACGCCTGCTGGAACGCTCACTGGGCAAGTCCGGACAGGCGTTGCAATATCTTGAGCGTATGGACCAGATTCGCGGCACGATCATCAATCACTACAACCAGATCGTTTCCTGATGAACCGGCAGCACACGCTGCCTGCTGCCATATGGCACAGCAGCCAGGCAATCCTGCTGCTGGCTGCGCATCTGATCCTGCTGGGACTGGTCGCACCGCAACTGCCCTTCTTGCTGATGGCCGCGTTCTGGCCCGATGCTCTGCCACACATCGCGACGGGCTGCCGTGCGGCGCTGGGCAGCCTGCTGGTATTGCTGTTGCTAGGCTGGCACTACCGTACACGGCGCAGCGCAATCTCCAACTCCAGGCCTGAATGGTGGCCGTTCGCGGACCGGTTGATGCAGGCTCTGGCAATCATCCTGACCCTGATCCTGCTGGGGGCATGGCTACTGGGTACGCGGGAATGGTTTACCCGCCCCGACGCCCGCAGCAGCCTGCCCTTCCCCCTGCTGATCCAGATTGCCTGTCTGGCCGGGCTGGCCGCACTCTGGCCACAAACCGGTGCAGTCCGCCTGCGCCAGCTAGCCCTGCTGATTGCGGTTCTGAGCCTGCTGTTTGCCACATTCAGCCAGCAGTTTGGCTGGCACCTGGACTACGAAAGCTGGATCAGGCACGGCATGCCCTGATCGCTCAGGCCACTTCTGGATTGCGCCGGCAGCGCATACAGAAACAGAGCGCGAACCGATGCAGATTGCTTCAAAGCTCAAAGACTGGCATGACTGCGGCAGGTTTCGCACAGCAAAGCAAAGCGGCTGGCGCGACGGCCGCCACCGGGCCAATGGCTCCAGACATAGCGCCGGGCGGGCGCGCTCCTCCCCTGAAAGAGGATGAATGCCGCAGGCAGGGGAGTCTGCACATAGCTTTCCTCGGGAATATCGCGCGGCTGGCGACCGATTTCGTGCGTGCGCCGTTCGGCCCAACCCATCACGGCAACGGTTTCCAGTTCGACCGACTCGATCTGCTGCCAGCGCAAGCTGCCATGCCGCAGACTGCGGATGCCGGCAGCGCTGACCACGACACGATCCAGATAGGCAATCGCCAGACCGGCCGCGTACAGCAGGCAAATCACGCCAAACAGAAACAGCCACACAGCATCACGCAACTGCAGTGCAGCGGGCACCGCCGTCATCAGGCCCACGAGCAGCAGCCAGAAAAACAGCCCGCCCTGTTCCTGCATCGGATAAAACACCGCGCCCTTGCGCCAGACGTGCGCTGGATAAACCGGCGCACTTGCGGCGGCGGGCAGATAGTGCAGCAATCGGCCCAGTTCGGTGCGGAAGTGAACGCCGGGATCGCTGTCATCACCCCATCCCGTACGGTCGGGAAAACTCAGCATGCGCAGTGTCGGCTTGCCGGGCGCATCAAGGTAGAGCACGGCCTGAATGGCATCGGCCAGATTGCGGGTCTGGGCATGGCCGAATCCCGCCATCATCTGCAACTCGACCCGCAGCGTCAGCGCATCCCAGCACCATGACTCGCCACTTTCCAGCCGCAAGCCTGTGTGATCGAAGCGCAACGCCAGCTCGGGTGGCGAATGCCGATAGCCATAAATGCCGACCAGCAGCCACGCCAGGGGGATCAGCAGCAGTACAGCCGCGCCCTGCAGGCTCAACAGCGATCCACCGCCAAGCAGATACGAGCCGCCATCAATCATCACGAAGATCAGCGCAGGCAAAAACAGCACCAGCCCCACAATCAGCACCAGTACCGAGTACTGATCCAGCAACTGCTGCAGTGGCGTCATGCACTGCACACTGAGCCGCCCTTCCCTGTGCCCGCCAGGCAAATCGCTTCCCTGCGCCTGTTTTCTCCTGCTCTTGCTCATGCCTTATTTCCTGAATCAGGCCTGCCAAAACGCCGCAGCGCATCCTCGCACAGCGCACTCAGATCGGCCGCGCGCCGGCTGCCAATCAGCAGCTCAGGCCACGACCAGCGCAGCGGCGCGCGACTGGCATCATGAAAGTGCAGCAGCACGCTGTACTGATCAGCCCCCTGCGAAAGATCGGTCACCTCCGCATCCACCGCGCGGATGTCCTGCCAGCTCACCCGGCCATACACGCGACTGCTAAAGCCCGCCTCGTCAAAATCGACCGTGTCGTTTTGCTGCACGATCATCACCCCCACGCCCGCAAGCATGCACAGCATCAGTAACGATACAGCCAGCCAGTCGGGAACCGCAGGCCCCAGCGCCTGCAGAACAAACATCCCCGCAAAACACAGCAGCAAGCTCAGGACGAAGGCCGCCAAAGAACGCCTGCCCGCCCCCTCCGGTGCTCGCTCGGCGATCGGGTGCCAGCGCGCACCGCGCTCCCACGGTAGCCAGCTTTGCCAGCGGCGCCAGCCCCCTGCCTGCACGCCGCCCGGCAGGGGCCAGTCAAACTGGCGGCTGGCAAACGCACCGGCCGGCAGCAGTCGCTGCAGGGCCGCCAAGTGCGCCAGCAGATCCGGATTGCTGTTCCGATCCAGGCGGAACTGCCGCTCGGGCTCGCCGGGGAGCCGCAGCCAGAGCCGCGCCTGCCGCACCGTTGCCGCACGACGGGTCGGAGCACCAACAGCATTGGTCAAACGCCAGCGTAGCCGGACATCACCCCAGGGTATCGGGCTGCAATCGCCCAATTGAAGGGCTGTGGACGTATACACCAGCGGGGTATCTTCAATGCGGGGCGCCAGCCAGAACAGCAACCCGGCACCAGCCGTGCCGCCGCCCAGCCACAGCCACCACGGCCGCCCGAAAGAAGGCAGCACCCGGTCACCAAGCAGCCACAGCATTACCCCATTGAGCGCAATCAGCACGAACACCAGCAAGGCTGTGCCCAGCAGCTTTTCCAGCCGCTCGCTGGCGGGAGTGACGGGCTGCAGCTGCAGGGTGCCGGCCACAAGAGCGGGTTGCGGGGGCTTGGTGCGCTTTTTGGCGGGCATGCGCTTCCGTACAGGATCGTGATTCGGGCTGTCGATTATGCCATTAGCGGTGCGCTTGTTTTTGCTGCCACCAGCCCCATGTAATCAAGATCACCCAAGCTGCCGAGTTACCCGCCATGAGCACTGCCAACCCGCTTCTCGATTTTTCCGGCCTGCCGCGCTACGCCGAGGTCAAACCCGAACACGTCAACCCGGCACTGGACGAGCTGCTGGCCGCTGCGGAAACCGCCGTCAAACACAGCGAATCCGTCGTCGATTCCGGCGATATCCGCTGGGACACCTTTGTCGCCCCCGGCCACGACGCCATGGAACAGCTCGGCCGCGCCTGGGGCGTGGTCGCGCATCTGGAATCAGTGGTTTCCAGCCCGGAGCTGCGCGAGGTCTACAACGCCAACATTCCGCGCATTTCCAACTTCTACACCGAGCTGGGCCAGAACGAAAAGCTCTACGCCGGCTACAAGGCGCTCTTGGCCAGCGGTGAATTTGCCGGTTATTCGCAGGCTCGCAAGACCATCGTCGAACACGCGGTGCGCGACTTCAAACTCTCCGGTGCCGAGCTGCCGGACGCGCAAAAGCAGCGCTATGCCGAGATCGCCGAAAAGCTGGCCGAGCTGACCACCCGCTTTGCGCAGAACGTGATGGATGCTACCGACGACTATGCGCTGTATATCGATGAAGCCAGCGAACTTGATGGCGTACCGGCCGATACCCTGGCAGGTTTCAAGGCAGCCGCCGAGACTGAGGGCAAGAGCGGTTTCAAGATCACGCTGAAGATGCCGTCCTACCTGCCCATCCAGCAATTCGCCAGCAGCCGCGACCTGCGCGAAAAGCTCTACCAGGCCTATGTGACGCGTGCGTCCGAATTCGGCCCGGCCGAGCGCGACAACACGCCGCTGATTCATGAAATCCACCAGCTGCGCCAGGAAGCCGCGCAGCTGCTCGGTTTTGCCACCTTCGGTGAAGAATCGCTGGCGACCAAGATGGCCGATACGCCATCTGAAGTGCTGGGTTTCCTGCGCGACCTGGCGGTACGCGCCAAGCCCTATATGCTGGAAGACCGCGCCGAGATGGAAGCCTGGGCCAAAGAGAAATTGGGCTACGACCAGCTGCAGCCCTGGGACTCGGCCTTTATCGCCGAACAGATCCGCGAAGCGAAATACGCGTTTTCCGAGCAGGAAGTGAAGCAGTATTTCACCGAGCCCACGGTACTGGCTGGTTTCTTCCAGCTGGTCGAGCAGCTCTACAGCATCCGTTTCGTGCAGGAAGACGCACCGGTCTGGCATCCGGACGTGCGCTACTACCGGCTGGAAAACCTTGATGGCAGTCCAGTCGGCGGCATCTACATGGACCTCTACGCGCGCGAAGGCAAGAAAGGCGGCGCGTGGATGAACGACGTGCGCGGCCGCCACAAATTCGACGACGGCCGCGTGCAAACGCCAATCGCGCTGATCGTCTGCAATTTCGCCAAGGGCATCGACGGCAAGCCTGCGCTGTTCCCGCATGACGACGTGATCACCCTGTTCCACGAAATGGGCCACGCGCTGCACCACCTGCTGACCGAAGTCGACGAACTCAGCGTGTCCGGCATCAACGGCGTCGAGTGGGACGCTGTCGAGCTGCCCAGCCAGTTCATGGAAAACTTCTGCTGGGAATGGCAGGTGCTACCACAGCTCACGCACCACATCGACAGCGGCGCATCCCTGCCGCGTCCACTGTTCGACAAGATGCTGGCCGCCAAGAACTTCCAGTCCGGCAGCTTCATGCAGCGCCAGCTGTACTTCTCGATCTTCGACATGGAGCTGCACCAGCGCCTGCCCGCGCAGAACGTGGTCGAACTCGCGCGCGAAATCCAGCTGGAGCTCGGCATCCCGCTACCACCGGACTACAACCGCTTCCCGCAATCGTTCAGCCACATTTTCGCCGGCGGCTACGCGGCGGGCTACTTCAGCTACAAGTGGGCCGAAGTACTCAGTGCCGATGCCTATGCGGCCTTCGAGGAAGCCGCCGCAGCCGGCGAGCCGATTGTGAACCCGAAGGTCGGTGCGAAGCTGCGCAGCGAAATTCTGGCGCGTGGCGGCGAGCGTGACGCGCTCGCCAACTTCGTAGCCTTCCGTGGCCGCAAACCGCAGATCGATGCGCTGCTGCGCCACACGGGGCTGGCGAAGTAGTCCGAGACTTATGCAACGAAAACAGGCAGCCAACGCTGCCTGTTTTCATTTCCAGGCTCAAGCCTTAGAGTAGTTGGACACCCGAGCAAGGAGATGCGCATGACGACTACACAGCTCTGGCTGCAGTCCAGCATGTTTACCATCGAGCCCGATGAAGACCAGCAGACCAATCCCGGCTGTTATGGTCGACAACTTGCGCACTGGCTAGCGGGGCAATTGCAGCAGAGCTGGCCAGCGGCAGAGGTCATTGCGGAAGACTGGGGCTGGTGTATCGTGGTTCAGCGCCAGCCGTTTCTGCTATGGGTCGGCTGCAGCAATGTTCTTGATATTAACGAGGCAGGAGGCTCCGGCACTCCATCAAAACAGGACCAGATCGTCTGGTCCTGTTTTGTCGAAGCGGAAATCCCCCTGCTGCGGAAGTTATGGCGCAAACCGGATACGCAGCCTGCGGTGAAAAGCCTGTTTGGGCAAATCCGGCAGATCATTGCGGCTGAGCCTCTACACCGACTGTGCGAATCGCCATGAAGCAGCTTGTTCGACGGCACAGCATCCGCCTGAGGGCGCGGCTCATCGGGATTTGTCAGTAAAACTGGATACAGGAACAGGCCATGGGGCTGGATGCCGTTGAATTGCTCTGCGCTGTCGAAGACGAGTTCGGCATCGTGATTGCTGACGATGTCGCAAGCAGCATCACCACGCCACGCCAGCTGGCCGATGCCGTGGCCGCTCAGCTGACCACGGCGAACACTCAGCCTCCAGCTTGCATCAATCAGGCGCAATTCTACCGTTTGCGCTCCTGGCTGCAGGCCGAGTACGGCATCGCCCGCCGCAGCATCACACCAGACACCGCCATCCGCTCGGTGCTGCCGCCATCGCTGCGACAGCACTGGCGGCAACTCAAAACCGCCATCGGCCGGCACGACATGCCGAATTTGCGCTGCACCAATCTGGTTCGGCTGCTGCTCGTCGCAGGCTGGCTGGGCGGCATCGCCTTATTGAGCTGGTTTGGATTGAGTCCAGGCATCAGCATCCTGATTGCCCTTGTTCCGGGAGGATGGTGTATCGCTTGGCTCTCAACCAAACTCGCCAGTGCGCTTCCCAATGGCATCACAAAATTACGCGACCTGCTGCCCCATTTGGCACACGCTCAACCCTGGCAACGAAGCGACGACGAAATCCTGCAGCGCGTCATCCAGCTCACCAGTGTGCAGCTCGGCATTCCGCTTGCCAACATTCATCCGGATTCGCATTTTGTGAAAGATCTGGGGCTTAGCTGAGAAAGTTACCCCCGCCAGATACATGTCGCGCCTTGGCGGCAACGGTCAAGTGCCCCCCTGCCTTTTCCAGTGCGCGGCGTAGCCGCCTGTGACCTAGCTCACACAGGGTAGCGGTATACCACTGCGCACAAAACCAACAAATCTTGTCAGCATTTACCAACCAAGGTATAAGCTGCAGCCTTGCCCGTACCCAGCTACGCCAGTGGCGCCTTTCTGCACGACTGCCAAGGTTCGTTCATGCGATCAGTCCTCATCACCTCCTTCTGCACCCTCACCATCCTGCCCGGCCTGGCTCAGACCGAAGAAGCCGCCGGCATCACGCCGCGCATGTTCATGGCCGAGGCCATCGAGCGGGCGATTGGCCCCGACAAGGACGCGGTTACGCAGGAAGAAGACGCGCAGGGGCAACCGGTCATTCTGGTCAACCGCAAAAGCATGCCCTATCAGATCACGCTGCGCGGCTGCAAGGCGCAGCAATATTGCAAGCAGGCGGAATTTACCGCCCGCTGGCCAGCCAGCAAAGCGGTAACGCTGAACGTGGTCAACGAACACAACCTGCTCAAGGGCCGCTATGGCCGCATGCAGCTGGACAAGCAGCAACGCCCGGTGCTGCAGGCCTACTTCCCGCTCTACACCATGATGGGGCCGGACGACATCAGCACACTGGTCTGGCACTGGAATAACGAGCTGAAGGATGCCAACTGGGTGGTGACAACCATCCAGCCCAAAGAGTAAGCCGCACCATGATCGAGCACATCCGCCACCCACTGCCTTTTCTGCGCATCTATCCGCCCGACGAGCAGGTCTTTGCCGAGCCAGTGGCGCGACAACGCCAGCATCTGATGCCGCTCGTCTCGGTCGATCTTTCGGCGGTCAATCCAGGCTGGCAAGGCTGGCTGCACGTAGTCAATCCGTATGAACCTCTGGATGGCCAGGTGGGTGATCAGACTGGCGAGTATCACGGCGGTTACGTGCAGAACAACTGGCTGGCATTTCGCGTTGATGACGCGCAGCGCTATCACTGGCTGGGTGACTGGCGCTATTTCCTGCTGGAGTGCGATTTGAGCACCGGCGATACCGGGCAGGCGAGCTTGCGCAATTTCCAGCAGCAACTGGCCCACCACTACGCCAAAACCGAGCGGGGCTACCAAGACCGCAAAGCCAAATATCTGGCCAAGGGCTGTCTGCCCTGCCCGTGGTCGGACGAGCCCTTCCCGCTCGTCGAGCAACTGGGCGGCACGGCGGCCTACGACAACTGGTGCTGCATGGGCCGGCGCGAAGCAGTCCCGGTGAATATCGACGACCGTGATGATGTGTATCCGATGACACCGGACGGTGAACGCTTCCAGTTCGTCTGCAGCGTCGATGCCAGCCATTACGGTGACTACGGGACGCTGATTCTGCTCTTCTATCACCCGGGCCTGCGCATTGCGCTGCAAACGTTCAACTGGTCATAAACCGGAGGCTGAGCTTGGATAATCTCTTGTGGGGCAATTTTCCGGATCTCGCAATTTTTCGCCAGCGCGAAAAACTGCACGGCTACTCGCTGGAAGACATGCGCCCCAGCCTGAGTCAGGGCTTGCCCTATCCGCCGGATTTCGCCAGCCGCTTTCCCCGGTTGGCCGAATTGCTGGATCGGGCGCGCGTAACGGATTTTGTGCTGGATGACCTGCACAAAGAGATCAGGCTACTGGCATGGACAACGCACAGCGGGGCCTGGGTATGCTGGACGTGCTGCCCGCCACAGGATATTGCGCTTCTCGAGACAGGTCAGCTCCATCCCGAACAGCAACTGCTGCTAGAGGTAGTCGGTGGAATCTGTTTGTGCCCTGGCATCATCAACGCGGGCGAGCTCGACTCCAGCCCGGCAGACAATTTCGCACTGAATCAGGATTTCGTCTTTTTTGCGTCGGACACCCCGCTCGACACGCTGCTCTGGGTTGAAGATTATGACTACGCCCATGCAACGCAAGATCCACAAAGCAATGACGGTGAACGCGTGCACAACTACACCAGCTTTGACGATGGCAGCTGGCTGGTATTGGCTCACGCGGCCGATGGCAGCGAAGTGCTCTGCCACCGCGAAACAGGACAATTACTGGTCTTCGCGGGCAGCCACTGCAATCCGCGTCTGAAGCCTCACCCTGTATATCGCTGGACAGGCAGCTACGGTGGCCAACAGACGGACTACCTGCTGCAAATCGAAGGAGTTGCCGGTTGGCACGACTGGGTCGAAATGCTGGCAAGCCAATGGCTTACGCACACCCAGCCAAGTGCTTAACCCAAATCGCCGTCCTGACATGGCAATGTCCCAAACTCTGTGCGTGGCTGAATTTGCTGCAATTCGTCACGGCCAATCCCCACGACAAGAGACCACTGCGGCAAAACATACATCCTCTCTGATACCAATATACACAACACCCCATACCATCACAGCCAATGATCACAGAGCTTTGCCCGCCAATACCCATGCAAGCACTCCTTGAACCTGTCGCACTATCCAGCAGCCGCTTTCCCTGCCCCAGCTACCGCCTAAGCGGCCTCGTGGATAACGACAGTTTGATGGCCATCTACGGCGAGATGTCGGCGGCACACCCGCACAGCCGCTTTCTCTTCACGCTGGACGATCTGGGCCAGGCCCTCTACACCTCGATGCACTGCCGATCGTCACTGGATCTGGATAATGCGCACGGGCTGGATCTGTCCGTCCTGCCAGCCAGCTGTTTTGATGACGGCGAGTATTACGGCGCCATGATGCACCCGGCTGAATTTTTCATCCGCGAGCGCAATTGCCGCCAGCTGATGGCATCGGCCCGGCTGGAAGACGCCTTTGCCTGTGGCCTGAGCCTGAACGATGACGACCGCTGCCTGCTGGGTGCCGCCTGCGCCGATTTGGGCACCGTACTGGATGATGTCTGCTATCTGCTGCAAGTGCCCGTAGCGCGTGCCTGCGATACGCTGTTTGCCTTTCCGAACGGCTACTTCGCCTGCGATCTGGGCCCGGCAGCTCTCTACGCCTTGGCGCGACATCTGGAAGACGAATTCGGCTACCGGCTCTGCGGCCTCGGCGCCGCGCTGGTGGCCTTCCTGCCAGACCGCAGGCTGGATGCAAACGCACTGGCCAGCCTGTGCGACGTGCTGGCTCAGCTCTATGGCGACGATGCGCTGCGCTACTGGTTCGCCCCGCACATCGACGGGAGGCAACTGCTGGTGCTGAAATATACGGACGGATAAAGCGTGCACGGCCAGAAATGGCCAGCACCAGTCAAAAACAACTGCCTTGCCAATACACAGAAGCGGCCGCTTCACAGGAACTGAAATCATGACCTCACTGCATCGCACTGCACTTTGTCTGCTTGCCACCCTGTTGCTGGCCGCTACGGCGCAGGCCGCCCCCGGTGATGCCGAGGTGGAAAAAGGTATCCATGCCTATTTCAAGGAAGAAAACACGGCCAAGGCCTTCAAGTATTTCCAGGCGGGAGTGGCCAAGGGCAATGCGCTGGCAATGGCCCATCTCGGCCAGATGTACGAGCACGGCGAAACCGGCAAGGTGGACATGAACAAGGCGCTGGGCCTGTATCTGGATGCGGCGGAAAGGCAGGAGTCACAAGGCTTCATGCAACTGGCCCACTTCTTCAATGAAGGCCGGCCGCCCATCAAAAAGAACTGGGCCGTCGCCTGGGCGCTGGTCAATACCGTCCCCTTGCGTGAAGATTATTCGACCAGCCTGCGCGATGCGCTGGAATGGCAAGCCAGCGACGAAGAGAAGAATGCCGGCAAGGCGCTGATTGCCCGCATCCGACAGGAAGGCGTCCGCCCGGCCCTGCGCCCCTATCTGCCGGCCAGCGTGAAGTAAACCAGCTACCCCGACAGATAATTATTTAATGTATTACTACACAGCCCTTGCGACGAAATGGCTTCAGACTCATACCTATCACCCTATCAAACCTGCACAAGGAAACGCCATGCGTAAAATGACCTCCGCCGTTCTGGCAATGACTGCGCTGCTGGCTCTTGCCGCCTGCAGCAACCCTGCCAAACCGCCACTGCCGGGCAGTGACCGCGATAAGCATGGCTGCATCGGTTCGGCTGGCTATAGCTGGTGCGAGCACGAAGGAAAATGCGTGCGGCCCTGGGAGCTGGCCAGCGAGAAAGGTCTCGCCAGCGAGGCCGTCGACGCCTACTGCCGGCAGCCGCGCGCTGATGCCAAGTAGCCTTGCCATTTGAAGGTTGAAGCCGCAGGAACCCGCATGTCTGGTCAGGCTGCCGGCGGCACATCCTTCTGCCCCAGCAGCACCGCCAGCTGCAGCAGCATTCCTGCCGTTGCGCCCCACACGGTGCGCCCGTCGCACTCGATAAAGAGGCTCATCCCCGCCTTGCCATTGCGCTCGACGCGCCGCCACTCATAGCGTGACGTATCCAGCAGCGCCAGCAGCGGCAACTCGAACACCTCGGCCACTTCATCAGGGCAGGCCTCGGCGCGATACGCCGTGTCGAGCAGCGCCAGCACCGGCGTGACATGGAACTGCGTGATCGTGATGTAGCCGGGCAGCAGCCCCAGCGGGCGCACCAGAGCAGAATCAAGGGCGATTTCTTCCCGCGCCTCGCGCAGGGCCGTCGTGACGAGATCGGCATCATCCGCATCGACGGCACCACCGGGAAAGGCGATCTGGCCGGGATGCTTGGGCAGATGCTCGGCCCGGCGCGTCAGCAGCAGCATGGGTTCGCTGCGCGGCACAACAGCCACCAGCACCGCTGCCTGGCGGGTGGCGTGGCGCAGCTGCCAGTCGCCGCGCACCTCGCGCGGACCATGCTGCAGGCCATGGGCAAACCAGCTTTCCAGCATGCTGGCATTCATTGCGGCAGAAGGCATCACCGGTCTATCAATCCTGCGATGGAGAATAATTCCCCAGTCTAGCGCAGCACGGCGAAAAACCGCAGGGCAGGCTGAATCGATTTGGCGCTTGCCTGCCGCACCGCCCTTCACGATAATCCCCGCTGGATGCAGGAGAGCGCGGTACATCAGGCCGCCACCGAAGGCGCAACACACCCGGAATCGCTCAGGTAAACGGACTGCATTCAGCACCAACACTCTGGAGAGTGGCGCGTCCTGCATGCACAGTGGCGCACCCGCCGAAGGGGCTAACGGCAGCGATGCCGGAAAATCTCAGGCCGTGAGACAGGGGGGTGAGGACATGGACGCGACAAGTCCATGCAATGCACAACCACCCCTGGATGACTCATGAGCACTCAAACTACTCCGCTCAACGCCACCCACCGCGAATCCGGCGCCAAGATGGTCGATTTCGCCGGCTGGGACATGCCGATCCATTACGGCTCGCAGCTGAAAGAACACGAAACCGTCCGCGCGGATGCCGGCATGTTCGACGTGTCGCACATGACCGTGATCGACGTGGCCGGCGAAGACGCCACGGCCTACCTGCAAAAACTGATCGCCAACGACGTGGCGCGCCTGGGCTTTGACGGCAAGGCGCTCTATTCCGGCATGCTCAACGAGGCTGGCGGCGTGATTGATGATCTGATCGTGTATCGCGTCGACGGCTTCGCGGGCTACCGCGTAGTGGTCAATGCGGCCACCCGCGACAAGGATCTGGCCTGGATGCAGCAGGTGGCCAGCAGCTTCAAGGTCGAACTGCAGGAACGCGCGGAACTCGCCATGATCGCCGTGCAGGGCCCCAACGCCATCGCCAAGGCCTGCAAGGTGATTCACGAAGAATGGGAAAGCACCGTCAAGGCGCTCAAACCTTTCCAGGGTATTGCCCTGCAAGGCGGCTGGTTCATTGCCCGCACCGGCTACACGGGCGAAGACGGCCTGGAAATCATGCTGCCGGCCGATGAAGCCGCGCTGTTCTGGAAGGCACTGGCCCACGCCGGCATCGCCCCGATTGGGCTGGCCGCGCGCGACACCCTGCGCCTGGAAGCCGGCATGAACCTGTACGGCCACGACATGGACGAAAGCATTTCGCCGCTGTCGGCCGGCATGGGCTGGACCATCGCCTGGGAACCGGTGGAGCGTGACTTCATCGGCCGCAAGGCGCTGGAAGCACAGAAAGCCGCCGGCGTGGCGCAGGTTCAGGTCGGCCTCGTGTTCGAGGGCAAGGGCGTGCTGCGCGAAGGCATGCGCGTCGTGACCGAGAACGGCGACGGCGTGATCACCAGCGGCACATTTTCTCCTACCCTGAAGCAGTCCATCGCCATTGCCCGCATTCCGGCGGGCAGCAGCGGCCAGGTGTCGGTCGATGTGCGCGGCAAGCTGGAGCCGGCGCGCATCGTCAAGATGCCCTTCGTGCGTAACGGCAAGGCCGTCTTTGCCTGATACAGATGACCTGACGCAGTTAACGTCTGCATGGGTATCACCATGCAGGCCAGCAAGACCAATACCTACAAAGCAATACCATTCAACCTATCTGAGGAAAGATCATGAGCAAGGCACCTGCTGAACTGAAATACGTTGAAACCCACGAATGGCTGCGTCTGGAAGCCGATGGCTCCGTCACCATCGGCATTACCGACCACGCACAGGAGCTGCTGGGTGATGTCGTTTACGTTGAGCTGCCGGCAGTGGGCAGCGTACTGGCCAAGGATGCACAGGCCGGCGTGGTCGAGTCGGTCAAGGCCGCCAGCGACGTGTACGCACCGATCGCCGGTGAAGTCGTGGCGATCAACGACGAACTGGTCGGCGCGCCGGAAACCGTCAATGCCGATCCGTATGGCGCGGCTTGGTTCTTCCGCATCAAGCCGGCCGATGCCTCGGTGCTCGACGGCCTGATGAGCGCCGACGACTACCTCGGCCAGATCGGCGCCTGATCATCGCCTGACTGCGCACCGTCAGCACCCGCAGACACACAAGGTATTGCCTTGCAGCCATTCAATAACAAAGGCCGCAGGGCAATACCCATACGATAACCACTGCGCGGTGCGGTGCGCGCCTGCCTCACGGATACAGAGATACACGCATGAGCACGCTTACCCAACTGGAAGGCCACGACGCCTTCATTCATCGCCACCTTGGCGTCTCCGCCGCGGAAGAAGCCGCGATGTGCGCGACGCTGAAGGTCGCCAGCCGCGCCGAGCTGGTCGCCCAAACCGTCCCCGCGCAGATTCGTCTGAATGCCCCGCTGGCGATTGGCGCACCGATGCGCGAAGAAGACGCGCTGGCCAAAATCCGCGGCTATGCCAGCCAGAACATCATCAAGAAGTCGCTGATCGGCCTGGGCTATTACGGCACCCACCTGCCGACCGTCATCCTGCGCAATGTGCTGGAAAACCCGGGCTGGTACACCGCCTACACACCGTATCAGGCCGAAATCGCGCAAGGCCGCCTGGAAGCCCTGCTGAACTACCAGCAGATGATCATCGACCTGACCGGTCTGGAGCTCGCCAACGCCTCGCTGCTGGATGAAGCCACCGCCGCCGCCGAGGCGATGGCGATGGCGCGCCGCATTTCCAAAGCCGCCAGCAATGCCTTCTACGTTGACGAAGGCGTGTTCCCGCAGACGCTGGACGTGCTGAAAACCCGCGCGGAAGGCTTCGGCTTCACGCTGATCACCGGCCCCGCAATGGATGCCGCCAAACACGACGTGTTCGGCGCACTGTTCCAGACGCCGAATGCCAGCGGCGAACTGACCGACTTCACCGCGCTGATCGGCGAGCTGAAGGCCAAGGGCGTGGTCACTGCCATCGCCTGCGACCTGCTGGCGCTGGTACTGGCCAAGGCGCCGGGCGAAATGGGCGCGGACATTGCCTTCGGCTCCGCCCAGCGTTTCGGCGTGCCGATGGGCTTTGGCGGCCCGCACGCAGCGTTTTTCGCCACCCGTGACGAGCACAAGCGCTCGGTTCCCGGTCGCATTATCGGCGTATCAGTGGACGCACGCGGCAAGACCGCACTGCGCATGGCGCTGCAAACCCGCGAGCAGCACATCCGCCGCGAAAAGGCCAACTCCAACATCTGCACCTCGCAGGTGCTGCTGGCCAATATCGCCGGCTTCTACGCCACCTATCACGGTCCGGAAGGCCTCAAGCGCATCGCCAGCCGCGTGCACCGCAGCACCCAGATTTTCAAGGCCGCGCTGGTACAGCACGGTGTATCTGTCCAGAACGCGCAGTTCTTCGACACCCTGACCATTGCCAGCAGCGACGCGGGCAGCATCGCCGCCCGTGCACTGGCAGCAGGTTTCAATGTGCGCGTTGCCGCCAACGCCATCAGCATGTCGTTCGACGAAACCACTACCCGCGCCGATCTGGCCGCCCTGCTGGCCGCCTTCGTGCCGGGCGCGACGCTCGACGTCGACGCCGTTGATGCGCAAGTCGCCTCTGCCAGCGAATTCGGCCCGGCGCGCTCTTCCGCCATCCTGACGCACCCGGTGTTCAACCGCTATCACACCGAACACGAAATGCTGCGCTATCTGAAGCGTCTGGAAAACAAGGATCTGGCGCTGACGCACTCGATGATTCCGCTGGGCAGCTGCACCATGAAGCTCAACGCCACCAGCGAAATGATTCCGGTGACCTGGCCGGAATTCGGCAACATCCACCCGTTCGCCCCGGCGGATCAAACCCGTGGCTACGAGCTGCTCTTGAATGAGCTGACCGAGATGCTGAAAGCGGTTACTGGTTTTGCCGCGATCTGCATGCAGCCGAACTCCGGCGCGCAGGGCGAATACGCCGGTCTGGTGGCGATTCAGCGCTACCACGCCAGCCGTGGCGAAGGTCATCGGAAAATCTGCCTGATTCCGAAATCCGCGCACGGCACCAACCCGGCCACCGCGCAGATGTTGGGCCTGTCGGTGATCGTGGTGAACTGCGACGACAACGGCAATGTGGATGTCGAAGACCTGAAGGCCAAGATCGCGCAGCACGCCGCAAATCTCAGCTGCCTGATGATCACCTACCCGTCCACCCACGGCGTGTTCGAGGAGGCGATCAAGGACATCTGCGCCCTGGTGCACGCCGCGGGTGGCCAGGTGTACATGGATGGCGCGAACCTCAATGCGCAGGTTGGCCTGACCAGCCCGGCAACCATTGGTGCCGATGTCAGCCACATGAACCTGCACAAGACCTTCTGCATTCCGCACGGTGGCGGCGGTCCCGGCATGGGCCCGATCGGCCTGGCCGCGCATCTGGCACCGTTTGCGCCGAATCATTCTGTCAATGTGGTTTCCGGCCCGAATGTCGGCCAGAGTGCCGTATCCGCCGCGCCGTACGGCTCGGCGTCGATTCTGCCGATTTCGTGGATGTATATCGCCATGATGGGCGGCAGCGGTCTCACCGCTGCAACCGAAGTCGCCCTATTGAACGCCAATTATGTGGCCACAAGGCTTTCCGGGCATTACCCGGTACTGTATACCGGCAGCCAGGGCCGCGTGGCGCACGAGTGCATCATCGACATCCGCCCGATCAAGGCGGCGTGTGGCATCACGGAAGTCGACATCGCCAAGCGCCTGATGGACTACGGTTTCCACGCGCCGACGATGAGCTTCCCGGTGGCCGGCACCATCATGATCGAGCCGACCGAGTCGGAATCGAAGAGTGAACTCGATCGCCTGATCGACGCGCTGATCGCCATTCGCGGCGAAATCGCGCAGGTGGAAAGCGGCGCACTGCCGGCGGACAACAACCCGCTGAAAAACGCCCCGCACACGCAAGCCGACGTGATTGGTGAGTGGGATCGCCCGTATAGCCGCGAAGCCGCCGTGTTCCCGCTGGCGTGGGTGGCAGCCGCCAAGTACTGGCCGAGTGTGAACCGCATCGACGACGTGTACGGCGATCGCAATCTGTTCTGCGCCTGCGTCCCAATGGACGAGTATCAGGCCTGACATGGTTAGCAAACCCCTGCCGGCGGCATTGCACAGGGGTTTGTCATCCACGCCCAATAACATCCGGAGCTGCGGCCTGCTTGCCGCACCCTGAAAAGGAACAAACCATGAGCCAAACCCTGGTTCTTACCGTGCTGGGCGACGACCGCCCGGGTCTGGTCGGCGAACTCGCTTCTGTCATTGCCGCGCATGATGGCAACTGGCTGGAATCGTCGTTCTCGCAACTGGCCGGCAAGTTCGCCGGCATCGTCCGTGTCGATGTTGCTGACTCCAAGGCAGCCGGCCTGCAGGCCGCGCTGCTGGCGCTGAGCAATCTGCACATCGTCTGCGAAGTGGCCGGCAGCAGCGCGGTGCAGTACACCCGCGCGCTGTCACTGAGCCTGGTCGGCCACGACCGCATCGGCATCGTGAAGGAAGTCAGCCAGGTGCTGGCGCGCCACGCGGTGAATGTGGTCAGCCTCTCGACGCACACCGACAGCGCTCCGATGTCCTCGGAGCTGATGTTCCACGCCGACATCGCGCTGGAAGCGGGCTCCGCGCTCGATACGCGTGCGCTCAAGGCCGATCTGGAGCAGTTGTCGGACGACCTGATGGTCGACGTGCAGCTGGGCGAGCTGCTGTAAGCGGTGTTACTCCGAAAGAACAACCGGTCTGCAGGGCCGGTTGTTCTTTATAAAACTACAGGGTATACGTGCGCAGCCCTTTTAATAAAATGGCTACCGCGCAATACCTGATCACGTTTTCTTCGGCAGCCGCAGCTCGCTCTTGTGTGCAACCAGCCGCAGTGCAAGGCCGCCGGCAAACAGCAGCCAGTTCACGCCATCCCCGGCCCAGCCGACCTGAAACAGCCCATAGAGCACCAGGGCCACCAGAATTGCCACTGTGCCGTAGAAATCCTCGTGCAGGATGAAGGGTACATCGTTGCAGAGCATGTCGCGCACCAGCCCGCCACCCACCGCCGTCACAAAACCCAGAAAGGCCACCGCAAAGGCATTCAACCCCAGCGCCAGCCCGAGCTGCGCACCGGCAATCGAAAACGCCACCAGGCCGATCGAATCGGCAACGATGAAGACGCGCTGCAGCATGCGGCTGTCCATGCGCTCAAGTTTCATAAGCCAGGCCAGCGCCAGCGTGGCAAAGATGGTGTACAGCGGCGAGGAATCGAGAAAGATGCGCGGCAGGCTATTGACCAGCACATCGCGGATCATCCCCCCGCCGATGGCGGTGAGAAGCGCCAGAATGCACACGCCCAGCAGGTCGAAGCGCTTTTTCGCGCCGATCAGATAGCCGGTGATGGTGAACGAGACGGTACCGATAAAGTACAGCCAGTCGAATTCAAATGGAGCATCCGGAAGCAGCAGCATGGCGTAGGCAGGTTAGGCTCTGTTGAGGTTTGATTGATTTTTACGCGATGGGCTATTTTGCCCCAGTGCAAGGCATTTGCCACGCCGCAGTACGCGTACTGTCAGTGGCAAATAACGCCGCAATGGGGCAAAAGAGTCCATGCCCGCAGGGCAGCCTCGCCATTCTTGCCGGATGCTTTGTCGCCAATGCTCGAAAATGCTCGCATTCCCTTGTGCTTGGCTTCGCGCCCCGACAAGTTGGCG
The DNA here is from genome assembly GCF_000430805.1 of Chitinilyticum aquatile DSM 21506. Taxonomy (GTDB): domain Bacteria; phylum Pseudomonadota; class Gammaproteobacteria; order Burkholderiales; family Chitinibacteraceae; genus Chitinilyticum; species Chitinilyticum aquatile. Next base: position 191,320 of record NZ_KE387259.1, read on the forward strand.
GGGCTGCGTAAAAACCAATCAAATCTCAGCAGAGCCTAATGGCAAGTCCGCCATTTTACCTGCGGGGGCTCCACTGCGGCAGCATTCAACCCGGATAATCCATTGGGACACGGGATGATGGCGAAGCGGCCGCCAGCGCCCGTGTAGGCTCGAAGAGCCGCCCAATGGATTATTCGGGTTCAGTCCAGTGCGGCAAGAAGGGCTTGTGCGAGATCAGACAGCCGGGTGAGATCGGCGTCGATGCTTTCCATCGGCAGGCCTTCGCGGGCGGCCACTTCGATGCTGCGTGCCAGCGCAGCCAGCTGGGCGGCTCCCAGCTGGGCGGAGGCACCCTTGAGCTTGTGCGCATGATGCACCAGCGTATGCGGGTCGCTGGCGGCGCGCGCCTGCGCAAGACCATCGAGGCAATCACGCACGGTGGGCTTGAACAACGCGAGCAACTCGTCACGCATATCCAGACCGACCTGCTCGAGCAGCGAGGTAAACATGGCGTCGATCGAAGCGAGTTCTGCGGGAATATCCGGGCTCGTCATGGGGTTCGTATCCTCGTTGGCGAGCGCGTGGCTCGTTGTGCCGGAATTCGCCGGCATTCGCATGCTTGCAACCCAGTTTAGCAAGACTTTCTGCAGGTCCGCCTGCGTGACCGGTTTGGCCAGAAAATCGTCCATGCCGGCCTGCCGGCAACGCTCGACATCGGACTGGAAGGCATTGGCGGTCAGCGCAATGATCGGTACACCGGACTGCGGCAAGCCGGAGGCGCGGATCGCACCGGTGGCCTGATAACCATCCATGACCGGCATCTGGCAATCCATCAGCACCAGATCATAGTTGTGGCATTCCACCGCAGCAACCGCTTCGCGGCCATCCGCCGCCACATCGACCCGGCAGCCGAGCTTCTCCAGCATGATGGCGGCCAGCTTCTGGTTGACCGGATTATCGTCCACCAGCAGGACATAGGGCTTGAATGCGGCCAGCTGTTCGGCCTGCCGGTGCTGGGTAATCAGCGGGTGCGCGATTTCGCCACGTTCGTGCAGACGCAGTGATTCGGCAATCACGTACTGCAACTGGCTTTGTCGCAGAGGTTTGTTCAGGTAGCCGGCGAATCCTGCAGCGGCAGCCTGCTGCCCGCCGCCGGGCAGGCTGCTGGAACCAAGCAGGATCATCGGCAGGCCATCACCAAATCGGGCGCGTACCGTACGGGCAAAGTCGATGCCATCCCTGTCGGGCATCTGCAGGTCGACCAGCGCCAGATCGAAGGCTGCACTCTCTTCCTGCAGACGCGCCAGCGCGGCATCGGCGGAGGCAAAGAGCTCGCAGCTCATCCCGAGCACGGCGAGCTGCTGCTGCAGAAGCAGCCGGTTGGCCGGCACATCATCGAGCACCAGCGCATGCCTGCCACCCAGATCGACCTCCGCCGGCGCGTCAGCCACAACCTCGCCGGGCTGCAATGTGACTTCAAACCAGAACTGCGAGCCGACGCCGGGACGGCTTGCCACACCGATGCTTCCGCCCATGGCCTCGACGAGCTTCTTGCAGATCGACAAACCCAACCCTGTTCCGCCAAAACGGCGGGTAGTCGATGCATCGGCTTGTGTGAATGGCGCAAACAGCGAACGGATCGTTGCTTCCGTCATGCCGATCCCGGTATCGCTGACCTCGATGCGCAGGCGAACCTGGCCGGCAGCCCCCGGCAATACCCGCACTCGCGTCACTACTTCGCCCTCTTCGGTGAACTTGATTGCGTTGTTCTGCAGATTCAACAGGATCTGGCGCAGCCGCCCCGGATCGCCCTTCACCATGCGCGGCACTTGCGGATCGATCAGGCAGGCCAGCGCCAGCCCCTTGCCTGCAGCTTTCTCGGACAGGATGTTGAGCGTGTCCTCACAGGTATTGCGCAAATCGAAATCAATGGCTTCCAGCTCGAGCTTGCCGGCCTCGATCTTGGAAAAATCGAGCAGATCGCTGATCAGTGTGAGCAGTGCATCGCCCGCAGTCTGGATGGAGCCGACATAATCGAGCTGGACGTCATCAAGATCGGTGTCGCGCAGCAGCATGGAAAATCCGAGCACCGCATTGAGCGGTGTGCGGATTTCATGGCTCATATTGGCCAGAAAATCCGTTTTGGCCTGACTGGCCTGCTCGGCATTCTGTCGCGCCTGCTGCAGGGCAAGTTCAACCGCCCGCTGCTGCGTGATGTCGGTTGCTATGCCGACAAAGCCGGCCAGCTGCTGACTCTCGTCATGTACGGCGGTAACAACCAGGCGCACGGTCAGCCTTGAGCCATCCTTGCGGATATAGGTCCAGTCGTTGCTGTCCGACTGCCCCTCCTGCGCACGGCAGACAAACACGTCAAAGCCGGAAATGTCACGCCCCAGCTCAAGCGAAAGCAGCTGACCACGCGCCTTTACTTCCGCCGGATCATGCAGAACGGCGGGCGTTAGCTGCCCCACCATTTCCGCCGCACTGTAACCTAGCATCAGCTCCGCGCCACGGCTGAATACACGGATCAAGCCATTGGTGTCCGTAGCAATGATCGAAAAGGCAGTCGCCGAATCCAGCACGCCGCGCAGCTGTGCCTGACTGGCCTGCAATTGCTCGAGCAGCGCCAGGCGCTCGGCTTCATGCTGTTTTACTGCGGACAGATCACGAGCCACCGCAACAAAGAAGCGCTCGCCTTCCAGATCGAAACGGTTGAGAACAATTTCCACCGGAAAGGTCTGCCCATCGGCGCGGCAGCCCTCCAGAGCACGGCCACGCCCCATGATGTGGCGGTTTTGCTCGGAAGAATCCTGCATCTGGATCTGGTGTGCGGCCCGCTGCGGGACGGGCATCAGCACGCCGACATTGCTGCCGATGGCTTCTTGCTGCGACAGGCCGAACATTTCTTCTGCGGCCCGGTTGAAGGTCACGATCCGCCCCTGCCGGTCACTGGTGATGATCGCATCCGAAGTATTGTCGAGCACGGCTCCCAGCTGCATGCCACGTTCACGAGCAGCCACGCTCATCTCTTCGGCCAGCCTGAGCGCCTGCTGGCGGGTACGCCCCAGCACCAGCACCAGCGAGCAGGAGGCCGCCGTCATCAGCAAGCTGCCCAGCAGGAAAATCTGTGGCAGGGGGTTGGCCATGCTGCGCTCGAATGCGCGATTGCCACTGATGGCCAGGGTCAGGCGCTGCCCGCCTGCTTCGAATACTTCGACACGGTGGAAACGGCGGGAGTCGAACACCTGGCGCCCCTGCGAGCGGATGTGATCGTCATGGTCATACAAGGGGAGGCCGTCCTTGCCGGGAAGACCAGACCACAGCTCGAAATCGAAATGATCGCCGGCAAGCTTCCCGACATTCTCGACTAATCCGGACACGGTAACCGGCGCATACGCCCACCCCAGCAGCGCGGCTTCGCGCTCGGTATCGGTGCCAAGCGCCATCCCCGACTGGTAACACGGCAGCAGGAAAAGAAAGCCGGTATTGTTCGGCCCGCCTTGCTGCAGGGTAATCGGGGCGGTCATTCCCAGCTCGCCTGCATGCATCGAATAATCTGCGGCCGCACGCCGATGGGCTTCGGAGGCGATGTTCAGGCCGTGAGCGGGCCGATTGGCGTCCAGTGGCTCGATGCGTTCGATCACGAACAGATGACCGGAATACGGTGCCAGATTGTGGATGGCAAAACCCGGATCGCTCTTGCGCTGCTGGCGCACATAGGCATCCAGCCCTGCCTCCTCCACGTGCCGAATGAATCCGAAACCCAGGGCGCCGGGATAATTACGCCCGAGTTCCTGCGCTTCGACATAGCGCCGGAACTGCACGGAATCAATATTCCCCTGCTGAACCTGCAGCAGGCCACGCACACCGCGCAGACCATACTCATAATTGCGGATGCGCTGCTGCAGAGCCTGCGCCAGCGGATTGGAGAGTTGGGTAAAACGCTGCTGCGCCTCGCGCTCGTCGGCCTGACTGGTGAAATACCAGAGCAACACACTTGCCAGCACGCCCAGAATGGCGAAAATCAGAGCAATCAGGCGGCTTTGCTGCAGCAGACGCTGGATGAACGGCATCAGGGATCGGCTCATGGCGGAAAACTGCTTCACTATAGCCTGTATCCCCCGCTACCACCCGCCCCGCTCCGGCCCGAAAGGCGCGGCAACTCGACAATAAGCCTTGCAGCACTCTGCGGTATAATCGGCGGATTGTTTTTTCCAGACTGCCACGGCCCATGTCCCGCAAAATCCTCGTCACCTCTGCCCTGCCGTATGCCAACGGCGCGATCCACCTCGGTCACCTGGTCGAGTACATCCAGACCGACGTCTGGGTGCGCTTCCAGAAAATGCGCGGCCACACCTGTCACTACGTGTGCGCCGACGACACCCACGGCACGCCGATCATGCTGCGCGCCGAGAAGGAAGGCATCACGCCCGAAGCACTGATCGAGCGCGTGCACGGCGAGCATCTGCGCGACTTCACCGGCTTCCACGTGGCGTTCGACAACTATTACAGCACCAACAGTGCAGAAAACCGCCACTTTGCCTACGACATCTACGGCAAGCTGAAAGCCAATGGCAAGATCGTCAGCCGCACCATTTCGCAGCTGTACGACCCGGTGAAGAACATGTTCCTGCCGGACCGCTTCGTGAAGGGCGAATGCCCGAAGTGTGGTGCGAAAGATCAATATGGCGACAACTGTGAAAGCTGCGGCACCACCTACGCCCCGACCGATCTGAAGAACCCCTACTCGGCCGTGTCCGGCGCCACGCCGGAGCTGCGCGATTCCGAGCACTTCTTCTTCAAACTCGGCGACTGTGAAGACTTCCTGAAAAACTGGACCACGACTGAGGGCAAGCTGCAGGCCGAAGCATCGAACAAGATGCAGGAATGGTTCGAGGCCGGTTTGAGTGACTGGGACATCTCGCGCGACGCGCCCTACTTCGGCTTTGAAATACCCGATGCACCGGGCAAGTATTTCTATGTCTGGCTGGATGCGCCGGTCGGCTACATGGCCAGCCACAAGAACCTGTGCGACCGGCTTGGCATCGATTTCGACAGCTACTGGAACAAGGACAGCGACGCCGAGCTCTACCACTTCATCGGCAAGGACATTCTGTATTTCCACGCGCTGTTCTGGCCGGCGATGCTGGAGTTCTCCGGCTACCGCACGCCGACCGCGATCAACGCCCACGGCTTTTTGACGGTCGATGGTGCCAAGATGAGCAAGTCGCGCGGCACCTTCATCACCGCCGAATCCTATCTGCGCCACCTGAACCCGGAATGGCTGCGTTACTACTTCGCCGCCAAGCTGTCCAACACGGTGGAAGACATCGACCTGAATCTGGAAGACTTCAGCGCACGCGTGAATTCGGACCTGATCGGCAAGTACGTCAATATCGCCAGCCGCGCCGCTGGCTTTATCAGCAAGCGTTTCGGTGGCGAACTGAGTGAAATGCGTGGTCTTGGCATTGACGCCTCATACATTGCGTATCACGGACTTCTTCATAATTTGCGGAGCAAGTCGGAGGCAATTGCATCACTCTATGATGCACGACTTTATGCACAAGCCATTCGGGAAATTATGGCTCTCGCAGATCAAATTAATCAGTTCGTTGACCAGCAAAAGCCTTGGGAACTAGCAAAACAAGAAGGGAAAGACACCGAGCTTCATTATGTGTGCAGCGTGTTGATCAACGCCTTCCGCATCCTCACCATTTACCTGAAGCCGGTGCTGCCCAAACTGGCGCAGGACGTGGAAGCCTTCCTGAATGTCGCGCCGCTGCAATGGGCCGACGCGCAGAACCTGCTGCTGGCGCACTGCATCAATCCGTACAACCACCTGATGACCCGCATCGACCCCAAGCAGATCGAAGCCATGGTAGAAGAAAACAAGCAAAGCCTCGCACCAGTTGTCGAAGCGCCGAAACTCGATTACGAGGTGCCGCCGATTGCGGAGACCATCAGCATCGACGACTTCATGAAGATCGACCTGCGCGTCGCGCGCATCGTCGAGGCCAAGGCCGTCGAAGGTGCCGACAAGCTGGTGTCGCTGACACTCGACATCGGCACAGAAACCCGCCATGTGTTCGCCGGCATCAAGTCCGCCTACAAGCCGGAAGACCTGCAGGGGCGGCTCACCGTGATGGTCGCGAATCTGGCACCGCGCAAGATGAAGTTCGGCATGTCCGAAGGCATGGTGCTGGCCGCTGGCGGTGATGGTGGCCTCTACATCCTCAACCCCGATTCCGGTGCCAAGCCGGGCATGCGGATCAAGTAACGACCATGGGTATTACCCTGCAGCCTTTGCGTGCATTTGGCTGCAGGGCAATACCCTTTTCTTTTGGATTCAGCCATGTCCACATCCAGCACTTCACTCGACCAGGCTCTCGCGCTGTTGCGCGCGGGCGAGCTCGTCGGCATTCCGACCGAGACGGTGTACGGGCTGGCTGCGGACGCGGGCAACCCGGAAGCCATTGCCAAAATCTTTGCCGCGAAAGGTCGCCCGGCTGACCACCCGGTGATCGTACATATTGCGGGTGCTGAACAACTGGCCGACTGGGCGACCGACATTCCCGCTGCAGCGTGGCAACTGGCGGAAGCGTTCTGGCCTGGCCCGCTGACGCTGATCCTGCCGCGCAAAGCCTCCACCCCGCTGGCGGTGACCGGCGGGCAGGATTCGGTTGGCGTGCGCGCGCCGGCACACCCGTTGACGCACGAACTTTTAAAACAGTTCCGTGGCGGCTTGGCCGCGCCTTCGGCCAACCAGTTCGGCCACGTCAGCCCGACCACGGCACAACACGTGCGCGATGAATTCGATACCGCCACGCTGCAACTGGTGCTGGACGGCGGGCCGTGCGAAGTCGGCGTGGAATCGACCATTGTCAGCCTGATTGGCGCCCCCAAGCTGCTGCGCCCCGGCGGCGTGCCGCGCGAGGCCATCGAAACCCTACTGGGTATCGAGCTGGAGCACCATCAATCCGCCAGCTCCGCCAAGATACGCGCCTCGGGCCTGCTCGACAGCCACTACTCGCCGCGCACACCGCTGCTGACTGGTGCGCTCGATGTACTGCGCGCCGAAGCCGGTGAACGCGTGGAAGCTGGCCAGAAAGTGCTGCTGCTGTCCTTTGCCGGCACGGCACCACAAGGCGTGAGCGCCGCCGTGCTGCCCGACGATCCGGAACAGTTTGCCCGCGACATCTACGCCACGCTGCGCCATTACGACCGCAAGGGCTTTGCCGCGCTGCTGCTGGAAAACCCGCCGCAGTCCCCCGCCTGGCTGGCGGTGAACGACCGTCTGCGCCGCGCGGCACATCAGAAGCTCGGCGGCTGATCTTCGGCGGCTGATCTTCATCAGCACGCCATCTACCGGTTTCCCACCACCATTGGGGCGATGCCTGATTGGCATTCGCTCCATTGTGCGCAATGCTGGATGTAAGCATTCAACTTACAGGCCAGCCATGCGCGCCCGCCATTCCGGCTTCACGCTGATCGAGATGATGATAACCGTGGGGATTCTCGGCATCGTTCTGGCAATTGCCGTACCGAACCTCTCGGCTTTCGTCGCGCGCACGCACCTGAAAGGCGTCGCCGACAACCTGGCGCAGGATCTGGTCTTCGCCCGCAGCGAAGCCGCGCGGCAGAACAAGTCCGTGCGTCTGACGCTGCAGGGCGGCACGTCGAGTTGCTATGGCCTGAGCATCAAAGCCACCCATTGCGACTGTGCGGTCAGCGATACCGGCAGCAGCAGTTATTGCGAGCTGCGACGGGCGGGTGAATTTCCCGCGGGCATTACGCTCGCCGGGGTCGACAATGCCTTCGACCAGCTGATTTTCGACTCCGCGCGCGGCCTGCCCGTCAGCAGCAGCCATGCCACGCTGAGCAGCAATCAGGAAGTGCAGATCAACGGCCGCGACAACCGGCAGCTGATCGTAAAGATGAGTGTGCTTGGCAGCGTCTGCATCTATGCCCCCGGCAAAAATACAGCGGGGTATCCAAATGCATGCTAAATCTCGCAATGGTCACAGCCATATACCCATAAAGAATGGATTCACCCTGATCGAAATCCTGGTGGCACTCGCCATCGGCCTGCTGGTGATCGGCGCAGCGTATTCCTACTTCATCAGTACGCTGCGCACCAGCAATGCACTGGTGGCACAAAGCCGCCTGCAACAGGAAATCCGCTCGGCCGCCGACCTGATGCAGCGCGACCTGCGCCGGGCCGGCTATGTGCCCAATGGCGATACCACGAATGCGACGCTGGTCAATACGATCTGGATCGGCAAGACCGCCAGCAGCCTGCCCAATGACAACTGTGTCATCTACCGCTATGTCGATGAGCGCGGTGCGCTGCGCAATGGCGGTTTTCTGCTGGGCCCGGACGGGCGGCTGTACATGAAGAATGCCGGAAGCAGCAACACCTGCCAGATCAGCAGTGACTGGATCGCCATCAGCGCCAGCAACTTCACGACGGTCAGCCGTTTCACGGTGGTCTACACCGGCGGCCCTCGCCCGCGCCTTGCCATCGGCCTGACGGGCACGCTGCAGAACGACAGCAAGGTCAGCTTCCCGCTTGACCAGACCATTACCCTGTTCAATGCGCCCGCCAAGGGTGCGGCCACCACCGGCAGCTGACATGAAAGCGCACCTTCATCCCCGTCACGCGCTGCACCGGCAGCAAGGCCTCGCCACCCTGCTGGTGGCCGTCGTCATGCTGATCGTGCTGGCCTTCATCACGCTTTACAGCAACCGTGCAGTCTTCATCGAGCAGCGCACCACCACCAACCAGTACAAGCGCACGCTGGCGCTTGAGGCGGCCCAGTCGGGCATTGACGGCTTTCTGGGAACGCTGGGCGGCACGGACACCGCCCAGAACTTCCAGAAGTACTTCCAGAAATCTGGCGGGGACTGGCAACTGAAGAACAATTATGACAACTCGGCCAAGCTGAACACAGCCGGTTATCTCAACACCAGCAATGCAGCCTACAACCACGACTTTACGCTCTCCGGCCTGCGGCAAGCCGCCAGTGGCACGCTCCCCCTCCCCCTGACCGAGGCGGGAGCCAACATCGCGGGGTTTGCGCAGACTTACGAAATCTACCTGGCTGTGCTCGGCACCAACCGCTTCCGCATGATCGGCCGTGGCTGTGCGGACAGTTGCGACTACTCAGAGGCGTTCGTGATGATCGATTTTTCGATATCGGGCGGGGCCATCTGCCCGCTGGACATCAACGGCGCGCTGACCGTCCAGAACAATGCCAGCATTCACGGCATAACCAATGGCGTGAACGGCTTCACCTGTGGCATCAGCGTCGGCAGCATCGCGGGAACCACCGGTGATGTCGCGGGCTGCAAAGTCGGTAACTGTTCGTCGTCCGACAAATACGACCCACCCTACGAGGTGTCGGGAACGGTGGACAAGAATGCGCACTTCCAGAAATATTTCAGTGCCACACCAGCCGCCATCAAGGGCAGCAGCAGCACCTGCGTGATCAGCGGCAACGCCACACCTGCGACCATTACCAGCCAGTGCAGCGGCAAGAATCAGGTCTGGATCACCGGCAACCTGACGGTCAGCAGTGCCACCGGCTGGCTCGGCGTGATTGCTGCTCCGGGGCAAACCCTGATCGTGGAGGGCAATCTGTCGCTCGGCAACACCCTGCAGATGATGGGTTTCCTCTACGTATTCGGCAACACCGCCGCGCCATCGAGTGCGACTGGCGCATTCCATATCATCGGCGGAGCGGCATTTGCCGGAGATGTGACCGGCAACCTTTCCTTCAATGTAACTGCCGATACGGCCTATTCGAAGATTCCGAGCGGCGGCAGTGCAAAACCGGCCGCCAGCGCCGGTTCGTGGAGGGATTTCTGATGCCGGCCCGCCAGACCCAGCGCGGCATCAGCCTCATTGAGGTAATGATCGCGGTGGCCATTCTCGCCGTCGGGCTGATGATCCTTTCCCGCTTTACCGGCACGCTCTATCGCGATGTGGCCTATAGCGCGGATCGCTCCAGGGCCCAGGCCATGGCGCAACAAAAAATCGACGAGTTGCGCGCTACCGGCGTCAGCAGCCTTGCCAATGGCGCGGATGGCGCTGCGGACTGCAGCACGTCGACATTCCGCCGTTACTGGCGCGTCGCGACCCCGGCCAATCCGCCGGGCGTGCGTGCGGTATCCATGAATGTCTGCTGGACGGACAGCCGGGGCCAGGCCCAGATCCTTGCGATCAGTACCTATATCGGCACCGGCGCGGCGGCACCGACAACGGCGCCGACGGTCTCCCCCAGCACAGCGCCCTCGGCGACGCCAACGCCGGCCTACCCCGCCTGGCAGGCCAATACGGCATATCCACAGGGAAGCATCGTCTCCTACAACGGCGCGAATTACCGGGCCGATTACCCCATACCGGCTTCCGGCACGGCACCGGATGGCTGGAACTGGTGGAGCAAACTCTGAGCCGCTGACGGGCGGCCCGGTCAATGGTAAGAATCGTCACACCCTTGACCCGAAAACCCGCTAACATAGCGCGTTTTTCGGGACGTCCAAGGCCGGTAACAGCCCGCGCTCATGCAGGTTGCCAGAGGTACCGCGCTCCCTTTCCACCCCAACATGTCTGGAAAGGACACGCCAATGCGTTTTTACTTCCCCCTCGTCATCATCGACGAAGATTTCCGCTCTGAAAACACCAGCGGCTCCGGCATTCGCGAGCTGGCTGCGGCCATCGAGGCCGAGGGCATGGATGTGGTCGGCTACACCAGCTACGGTGACCTGACCTCGTTTGCCCAGCAGCAGAGCCGCGCAGCCGGTTTCATCCTGTCGATCGACGATGAGGAATTTGGTGGCGGATCTCCGGAAGAAACCAAGGATGCGCTAACCCACCTGCGCCACTTTGTCGAGGAAATCCGTCGCCGCAACCCGGACATTCCGATCTACCTGTATGGTGAAACCCGCACCGCGCGCCACATACCCAATGATGTATTGCGTGAGCTGCACGGCTTCATTCACATGCATGAAGATACCCCCGAATTCGTGGCCCGCCACATCATCCGCGAGGCGAAGTCCTACCTCGACGGGCTGGCGCCGCCCTTCTTCCGCGCGCTGACCCACTACGCCCAGGACGGCTCCTATTCCTGGCACTGCCCGGGTCACTCCGGCGGCGTGGCCTTCCTGAAATCCCCGGTCGGCCAGATGTTCCACCAGTTCTTCGGCGAAAACATGCTGCGCGCCGACGTGTGCAATGCGGTGGACGAGCTCGGCCAGCTGCTGGATCACACCGGCCCGGTGGCAGCAAGCGAGCGCAACGCCGCACGCATCTTCAATGCCGATCACCTGTTCTTCGTCACCAACGGCACGTCGACCTCCAACAAGATCGTGTGGAACTCGACCGTGGCACCGGGTGACATCGTGGTGGTGGACCGCAATTGCCACAAGTCCATCCTGCACGCGATCATGATGACCGGCGCAGTACCGATCTTCCTGATGCCCACCCGCAACCACTACGGCATCATCGGCCCGATCCCGCGCAGCGAATTCGAACCGGAAGCGATCCGCAAGAAAATGCTGGCCAACCCCTTCTGCCGCGAAAAGCTGGCCGAAAACCCCGACATCAAGCCGCGCGTGCTGACCATCACGCAGTCGACCTACGACGGCATTCTGTACAACGTCGAGGAAATCAAGGGGCTACTGGACGGTGAAATCGAGACGCTGCATTTCGACGAAGCCTGGCTGCCGCATGCGGCCTTCCACGACTTCTACGGCGACTATCACGCGATTGGCGAAGACCGCCCGCGCTGCAAGGATTCGATGATCTTCTCGACGCAATCCACGCACAAGCTGCTGGCCGGCATTTCGCAGGCCTCGCAGATCCTGGTGCAGGATGCGATCGACAACAAGCTCGACCGCGACATCTTCAACGAAGCCTACCTGATGCACACCTCCACCAGCCCGCAATACGCGATCATCGCATCCTGCGATGTGGCGGCGGCAATGATGGAAGCACCGGGCGGTACCGCGCTGGTGGAAGAATCACTGGCCGAGGCGCTGGAATTCCGCCGTGCGATGCGCAAGGTCGACGAGGAATACGGCCAGGACTGGTGGTTCCGCGTCTGGGGCCCGGATGACCTCACCGACGAGGGCCTGGATCACCGCGACGCGTGGATGCTGAAGGCCGGCGAAAACTGGCACGGCTTTGGCGATATCGCCGAAGGCTTCAACCTGCTCGACCCGATCAAGGCAACGATCTTGACCCCGGGGCTGAATGTCGACGGCAACTTTGCCGATAGCGGCATTCCGGCCGCCATCGTGGCCAAGTATCTGGCCGAGCATGGCGTGGTGATCGAGAAAACCGGCCTGTATTCCTTCTTCATCATGTTCACCATCGGCATCACCAAGGGCCGCTGGAACACCATGGTGACTGCATTGCAGCAATTCAAGGACGATTACGACAAGAATGCCCCGCTGTGGCGCATCCTGCCGGAATTCATCGCCCAGTTCCCTCAGTACGAGCGCGTGGGCCTGCGCGACCTGTGCCAGCAGATTCACGGCATCTACCGCGACAACAACGTTGCCAAGCTGACGACCGAGATGTACCTGTCCGATCTGGTGCCGGCGATGAAACCGTCCAAGGCCTTTGCCAAAATGGCACACAAGGAAATCGAGCGCGTACCGCTGGACGAACTGGAAGGCCGCGTCACCGCCGTGATGCTGACGCCCTACCCGCCGGGCATTCCGCTGCTGGTACCGGGAGAAGTGTTCAACAAGACCATCGTTGACTATCTGAAATTCGTCCGCGAGTTCAATGGTCGTTTCCCGGGCTTCGAGACATACACTCATGGCCTTGTGGCGGAGGACCACCCCGGTGGCAAGTGCTACTTTGTTGATTGTGTCGCCAATTGATACACAGCAGTAACAGAAACGGCCCGGCAAGTTTGTCCGGGCCGTTTTCCTTCTATAATCGGCAAGTACCGATCACGGATTTTCCTGCATGCCCGCCGACGAGCGAGTCTATCAACTGCTGCAGCAAGCCCGGTCTGAAACCCGCAACGGTTCAGCCAGAGCGGCAGCCTTGCTGGTCGATCAGGCAGAAGCATTGCTGAACCGTGTCAATGACAGTGGGCTTGAGGCTGCGATACACCTCGAGCGGGCTCGTATTGCCTGGGGGCTGGTGCGCTACACGGAAGGGCTGCAGCACATCCGCAGGGTGCTCAGCCTCAGTGATGAAGCGCCCCTGCTGCGGGCTGAAGCACTCAGCCTGCAGGCCTTGCTGCAGAATGCGCAGGGGAATTACAGCAAGGCGCTGGAAGGCTGGATTCTCTGCCTGGAAGAAGCCGGCACCAGCGGCAACCCTGAACTATATATCGAAGCCTATCTCGGTATCGGGCACTACTATCTTTATGACAATCAGCCGGCGCGCGCACAGCTTTACCACCGCTACGCCTTCCACCTGGCCGAACAACACTCCGACCCGCAATTGCGGCTGAAGTCAGCCCTTTTCCTGCTTTTCGATCTGGTCCAGTCCGGGCAGGCCGAAGAAGGATTGCACGTACTCGCGGTTGCCCGGGAAAATATCGACGCAGTGCACACTGACCCGGCCTGGCAGGCAGAAATCCATCACTATGCCGCAGCCATTCACCTTGAGCTCGGCCACATCGGCGAAGCAGAAGCAGCATTGCAGAGTTCCCTGCAGATCAACATGAGGGAAATGCTGCTCTGGGGAGAAACCCAGAACCGCATGCTTCTTGCCAAGCTCTATCAGGCACAGGGCAAGATCACCCAAGCCGGCACGACACTGGAAACAGCGATTGCCATCGCCAGCAGTTTCGATCAGGGCTACCTGCTGCAGCAAATCTGCCTGCAGCTTGTCGCATTGCGCGAAGCTGCCGGTGATTTTGCGGCCGCCCTTTCTGCCCACGAATCGTATCACCGCTTTGCCGTCGGCCATCGCCGCCAGCTCAAACGCAACCAGCGCCAGCTCACGCCAGCACGCATGGCACAGCTTGAATTGCGCTTGCAATTGCTCAAGGCGCGCTACGACCTTGCCCTGCTGCAGCAAGCAGGCGTGCAAAAACCGGGCGAACAGACAGAAGACCCACTCACCGGCCTGCTGCGCCGCAGTGCTCTGGAAAGCCTGCTGCAACAATGGCAGCACGGCGGGCACAGCGACCGTATCACGCTACTGCTCTGGCAATTGCACGGTCTGCCTGTATTCAACGAGCTCTATGGCAGCACCGCCGGAGACCGGCTTATCCAGCGTTGCGCCAGCCTGGTACAGGAAGCCGCCCGCCAGTTCCATGGTGCAGCCATCCGCTTCAACGGCTCCGGTTTGCTGCTGATTGTCGACCGTGCCGTCAGCGGTGCAGCCTGCAGGCACCTGCAGGAATGGATACCCCAGTTGCGCTGGGAATACGAAAACGCCTTTTTGTCGCACAGCCTGACTCCGGTCGACTGGATTGCTGACGACAAGCCCGGCCCCCAGATTATTGCAGCCAGCCCGCAATGGCGCTGGCCGGCAACCGGCAACGAGGTGATCGCATGAGCAGCACAGCCGGCGACCACAACCTGCCCTTCATTTTCCAGCTGCATGACCTGCTGATGCGCGACCCGGTGGCGGCCCAGGCCGAGGCGGCATCCCAGATCGCGACCCGGCACGACCCGGTCGAGCGTGTCGCACTCAATCTGCTGCATGCCATCTGCACAGCTCGCACTGGTGATTTCGTCAACGCCGAACACCAGCTGACCAGAGCGCTGCGCAACGCCAGGCAGCGCAACTTTCATTACCTGATCGCCGAAGCGCGCGATGAACTGGCCGGCATTCATCTCATCCGCGGACAGATCGACATCGCACTGCGGCAATGGCTGGACTGCTTCGAGGCCTCGCTGAAGGAAGACAGCCGCTATGGTCTTGTCCGTGCCCACCTCGGTATCGGCAAGGTGTTTTATGCCCTGGGCAAGTATGACGAGGCCAAGGAACAGCATCTGCGATCGGTCGAGCTTTCCTACTCGCTCAAGGATGTCAGCCTCAGCTCCTCCATCCATCTCTGCCTCGCCGCCGACTATCTCAAGCTGGCAGAATTCGACCGTGCCTTCGTGGCACTGGCCATCGCCGAAGACCACCTGGAGCATGCCACACAAGCGGAACACGCCCGCTGCGAGCTCCTGATCTACCGCGGCCAGATCTATGCCGCGCGCGGGCAGTGGCAGGACGCACTGGCGCTGATGCAACAGGCATTGCAATTGAGCAAAATGCACAGGCTGATCTGGAACGAGGCACTGGCTGTACTGGAAACCGGGCGCATCCACTTTATCCTGAACAATCTGCCCGCCGCACGCGAGCAACTGGAAGTGGCACGGGGGCTCGCAGGCCAGATCACATCCACCCTGTTCGAGATGCAGGCCGAAGAACTGCTCTACAGCATCAGCAAGCAGGAACAGGATTATCCGGCAGCTCTGCATCACCATCGCCGCTACACAGAGCTGACCCTGGCGCTAATCGACACACAAAACCGGCACCAGATCGATCCGACCACGCGCCGCCGCATGCGCCGCATGGAAAACGAGCTGGCCCTGGCTCAATCCGAAGAAGAAAACACCAGTCTGCTGGCGCGATTGCACCTGCACGAAGAACACATCCAGGCTCTCAAGGTCGAGGCTGAAACCGACCCGCTCACCGGCGTCTACAACCGCCGTGCGCTTGAAGAACGCCTGGATCGCGAGCTTTACCGGGCCAGCCAGACTCACCGCCCCCTGAGCATCCTGATGCTCGATATCGACCACTTCAAGCAGGTCAACGACCTGCACTCGCACCTGACCGGTGACGCCGTATTGCGCACGCTTGCCGGCATCGTCCAGACCTGCTGTCGGCAGGACGAATTCATCACGCGCTACGGCGGGGAAGAATTCACCATCCTGCTGCCAGGCGCGGCGGTCGAAACCGCGCGGCAGGTGGCCGAGCGGATCAGGCTATCGATTGCCCAGCATGACTGGACCAGCATCAAGCCGGAGCTCGGTACCATCACGGTCAGTATTGGCGTCACGGAAAGGCACGAGGGTGACTCGGCGCACGATCTGCTGGCCCGCGTTGACCACTTCCTGTATCAGGCCAAAGAGCAGGGACGCAACCGCACCTGCGGAGAGTAAGCACAGGTATTTGCACACAACCATTTCAAAAAATGCCTGCAGCAGCATATCCATCACCCGATATACCCCTGTCACCACATGTCATCTCTTCAGCCTGCCGCTTGAAATGCTCGCGGGAAAACCCATCTAAGCTATGACCATGAATTAAAGAGGGTTTTCACCATGCGACTCGACAAACTCACCACCAAATTCCAGCAGGCGCTGGCCGACGCGCAAAGTCTGGCGCTGGCCAATGACAACCCGGCTATCGAGCCGGCGCACGTGCTTGCCGCCCTGCTGGCAGATCAGGATTCCGGTGCCCCGGCATTGCTGGCGCGCGCCGGCGTCAATGTGCAGGCGCTGAAAAACGCGCTGGATGGCAAGATCAAGCAGCTCGCCAAGAATGTCAGCGGCGACCACGACATCAGCATCGGCCGCGACCTGGGCAATTTGCTCAATGCAACCGAAAAACTGGCCATGAAGCGCAACGACCAGTTCATCGCCAGCGACCTCTTCCTGCTGGCGCTCACTGCTGACCGTGGCGACGCCGGCAAGCTGCTCAAGGAGCACGGCGGGCAGACCAACTCGATCGAAGCGGCCATCAACGCCGCGCGCGGCGGCGAGGCGGTCAATAGCGCCGACTCTGAGACACAGCGCGAAGCCTTGTCGAAATACACCGTCGACCTGACCGAGCGCGCCAAGGCCGGCAAGCTCGACCCGGTGATCGGCCGCGACGACGAAATTCGCCGCGCGATCCAGGTGCTGCAACGCCGCACCAAGAACAACCCGGTGCTGATCGGCGAGCCGGGCGTGGGCAAGACGGCGATCGTCGAAGGGCTGGCGCAGCGCATCGTCAACGGCGAAGTGCCCGACTCGCTGAAATCCAAGCGGGTATTGGTTCTGGATCTAGCATCTTTGCTCGCTGGCGCCAAATACCGCGGGGAGTTTGAGGAGCGCCTGAAAGCCGTGCTCAATGAACTCGCCAAGGACGAAGGCAACAACATCATCTTCATCGACGAGCTGCACACACTGGTCGGCGCCGGCAAGGCCGATGGCGCGATGGACGCCGGCAATATGCTGAAACCGGCACTGGCGCGCGGCGAGCTGCACTGCATTGGCGCCACCACGCTCGACGAATACCGCAAATACATCGAAAAGGATGCCGCGCTGGAGCGCCGCTTCCAGAAAGTATTGGTGGACGAACCGAGCGTCGAGGCCACCATTGCCATCCTGCGCGGCCTGCAGGAAAAGTACGAAATCCACCACGGCGTCGACATCACCGACCCGGCCATCGTCGCCGCCGCCGAGTTGTCGCACCGCTACATCACCGACCGCTTCCTGCCGGACAAGGCCATCGACCTGATCGACGAAGCCGCCAGCCGCATCAAGATGGAAATCGATTCCAAGCCGGAAGTCATGGACAAGCTGGAACGCCGCATGATCCAGCTGAAGATCGAGCGCGAAGCAGTCAAGAAGGAAAAGGACGAAGCCTCGCAGCGCCGCCTGGCGCTGATCGAGGAAGAACTCGAACGCCTGCAGCGCGAGTTCAACGATCTGGAAGAAATCTGGAAAGCCGAAAAAGCCTCGGTGCTCGGCAGCCAGGCCATCAAGGAAGACATCGAGAAACTGAAAAACCAGATGGAAGCGCTCAAGCGCGCCGGCGAATGGCAGAAAGTGTCCGAGCTGCAATACGGCGAACTGCCGGCGCTGGAAGCCAAGCTGAAAGCCGCCGAAGCCAGCGAGGCCGGTGGTAGCGACAAGCCGAAGCTGCTGCGCACCCAGGTCGGTGCCGAAGAAATCGCCGAGGTGGTCAGCCGCGCCACCGGCATCCCGGTCAGCAAGATGATGGAAGGCGAGCGCGACAAGTTGCTGAAAATGGAAGACGCGTTGCACCGCAGCGTGGTTGGACAACACGAGGCGGTCACACTGGTGGCGGACGCCATCCGTCGTTCACGCTCGGGTCTGGCCGATCCGAACCGGCCGTATGGCTCCTTCCTGTTCCTCGGCCCCACCGGCGTCGGCAAGACGGAGCTGACCAAGGCACTGGCGGCCTTCCTGTTCGATACCGACGAGCACATCATCCGGCTCGACATGAGCGAATTCATGGAGAAACACTCGGTCGCGCGGCTGATCGGCGCCCCGCCGGGATATGTCGGCTATGAAGAAGGCGGCTATCTCACCGAGGCCGTCCGCCGCAAGCCCTACTCGGTCATCCTGCTCGACGAGGTGGAGAAAGCCCATCCGGACGTGTTCAACGTGCTGCTGCAAGTACTCGACGACGGGCGCCTCACCGACGGCCAGGGTCGCACGGTGGATTTCAAGAACACCGTGATCGTGATGACGTCGAACCTCGGTAGCCAGCACATCCAGATGATGGCGGATTCGGATTACCAGGTGGTCAAGCTCGCCGTGATGGCCGAGGTGAAGACGCATTTCCGCCCCGAGTTCATCAACCGCATTGACGAGGTGGTGGTGTTCCACGGCCTGGATCAGGCGGCCATCCGCAATATCGCCCGCATTCAACTTGGCCGGCTGGAAGCGCGGCTGGCGCAGATGGACATCAGCCTCATCTGCAGCGATGCCGCGCTCGACCTGGTGGCGGAAGCCGGCTTCGATCCGGTGTATGGCGCACGGCCGCTGAAGCGCGCGATCCAGCAGCAGATCGAGAATGTGCTGGCGAAGGAACTGCTCGCCGGCCATTTCGGCCCGAAGGATGTGATCAGAGTCGATGCCAGCGAGGTTAAAATCAGCTTCAGTCGCGACCGCTGATCAATCCGTCCAACAAGAAAAAACCCGCCTAGGCGGGTTTTTTCTTGTTGCCGGACGACATCGGTACTGTCAAATACACAGTAATGTATAACCATAAAACCCTTTAATTAAAAGGGCAGCACGGCCATACCCCGCATCAAGCCACCTTTACAGTCCAGCTCTTGCGGTTGCTGCTGCTGAACGTCGCCAGCTTGACCGTGCCGGCCACTTCCACCGGTGCGATATAGCGCGGCGAGGTAGCGATCGGCTCGCTGCCATCGGTGGTGTAGCGGATGGTCAGGCCTGGCGCCGAGACATTGGCGTAGAGCTTGCCGTTCTCGATCTTCGCGCCCGGTTGCGGGATACGGTAACCGTAGCCGCCAAGGAAGCCGTCCAGACGCGGCAGTTCGCGCTGGCCAAGGCGGTTGGCAAACTCGTTCCAGTCCGTATCCATCTTCGCTTGCCGTGCAACCGCATCCTCGATTGACGTCCAGCCCGGATCAGCCGCCCAGGCACGCTCGGCCAGGGCAATGACGCGCGGCATTGCCAGATATTCGAGACGGCCGGCGTTGCGGACGTTTTCCGACCACAGCTGCCCCTGGATGCCGAGGATGTTCTGGACGCCCTCTGCCGTCAGTCGCACCTTCTTGTCCAGTGCCTCGCGATCAAGCGGATGGCCGAAGAGGTTGACCGTGGCCGTGGTGAAGATGTCCAGCGGGCAGAATTCGTAGGCATAACGCGTTTCGATGAAACCGCCCCAGTAGTAGCCCGGTTCAGCAGGATCCTTGGCATAGGCCAGATCGAAGTAGAGGTTGGTTACGTTCGACAGCACCGTCTTGTAGCCGGCGTTGGCCAGCTGGTAGGCATAGTCTTCCTGGCCCCAGCCCCAGACGTTGTTCCAGACATAGGGCTGGAAGTTGGCGTTGACGAACTTCGGATTCGGCACGTGATGCGTGGCACCGTCGTGAGTTTCCTTGACCAGTGCGATCTCTTCCCAGCCACCAAAGGTCAGGCCATGCTTTTTCAGCATGCCGCGATAGCGTTCCATGAAGTAATTCAGCAGATCCTGAATGGTGGCCAAGCCGTGCTCTTTCATGAAGGCCTGGCACAGTGGCGAACCTTCCCAGGCGCCGTGCGGCACTTCGTCACCACCGGTGTGCATGGTCTTGAACGGGGCTCCAGCTTCCTTGTACATCGCGTGCACTTCATCGAGCACCTTTTCGATGAAGGCATACGCGGAATCCAGTGCAATGCAGATGACGTTGTCGTGCCAGAGCTGGACCGATTCGTACTTGGATGCATCGTTGAAATCATTGAGCAGATACTGCTTGGCTTCCGCTTCGCGGCCTTCACTCATCAGGCGGTGATAGCGCGCTTCCATCGCCTTGATCGCCGAGCGGGCGTGGCCGGGAACGTCGATTTCCGGCACCACTTCGATATGGCGGGCGGTAGCAAAACGCAGGATTTCAAGGTAATCCGCACGGCTGTAATAGCCGGTGCCGGAGGAACCTTCTACCTCGGCGCCAGAGCCGAAACACGGCACCAGATTGTCACGCTCGTCGGCGGTATAGCCGCGCTTGCTGCCGATGTCGGTCAGTTCCGGCAGGCCCGGGATTTCCAGGCGCCAGCCTTCGTCATCGGTGAGGTGGAAATGGAATTTGTTGAGTTTGTAGAGCGCCATGCAATCGAGCAGGCGCAGGACCGACTCCTTGCTGGAGAAGTTGCGACCGACGTCAAGATGCATGCCGCGATAGGCAAAGCGCGGCGAATCGACGACATGGCCGCAGGGCACCAGCAGCGCTTCCTGTGGATTGAGGAAGCTGTCTACCGGCAGCAGCTGGCGCAGGCTCTGGATGCCGTTGAAGACACCATGCGCGCTTTGACCTGTGATCGTGACACCGTCCACACCGATGTCGAGGCGGTACGCTTCATCTGTCGCGCCCTGTACGGCAACTTTGCCAAGCTGCAGCGTAATCGCAATGCGACCGGGTACCCTGATGGCCGAGCGCTGCAGTTCCACTCCACTGACATCGTGCAGTGCGCTGCGCAGGAAAGCCGCCTCGCAGGCAAGTGCGGCATCGTGCACGATCAGCGTATCGGCATCGATCACGCAGGCATGATCGTTGAACGCGGCATCAAGCGGAGTCGGCGTGATCTTGCCGACCTTGGCCGGGGCCATCACGCTCAGTCCGGCATTATCAGCGTAGCGGCTTTCAGCCGACCACTTCTGTGGTGTTTTGTCATTCGCGTTGCGATCACGTGCAGCATCGGTCGCAAAAGGCAGGATGCGCGGGTCGCCGATGGCTTCGGCACGGGCGGCCGGGGTGCCTTCGTCATAAACGATGTAGAAACCCAGCGGCGCATCGGTGTTTGAGATGGTCCAGAACATGCCTTCATAGGCAATCAGGCGAGTATCGCCACTGGCCAGCTTGCCGAATTCGGCGGTCGGCTGCATGCGCCAGAGGTCGCCATTGACCTGCTCGATCAGCACGCCCCCCGTCACGGTTTCCGGCTTGATCTTGCGGCAGGTATTGAAATAGATCGTCCAGCCCTTGCCGGCAAGATCCAGCTCGGACAGGTTGACAAGCTTCATCTCGGCCAGGAAATTGTCGCCATTATGGCCATTTCCCAGGCACTGCCAGGTGAATTGAAGATGAGATCCGGCGGGGTGTGTCATTGTGATTGGCTCCGCATGTTTAATTGTTCGGGGCATCAGCCCCATTCCTCTCTGCTCCCTCAGCACGTCAGCGCTGAAGCGCTTGCGTCCCTGTCGGCAAACAGTGCGCACATCAGCAAGCGATCATACTCCAACTGACTGCTCCCCTCAGTCCGAGGCGCCTGTGTTGTATAGTCCGCCGCAACAGACTCAACAAGCCGGAGTACGCATACTGTCACCGAACAGTACCCTGTTGCATCCATCCGGTCTTTGCCCTGCTTGCCGAGTTTTGCCGCTCGCCACGCATCCGGTTGGCATAAGGGTAGCGGCAGTACCGGATGGCTCAATCCCAGTCTGCGATGACCGCAGACCGTCCTGACCATACAACGGTTGCACACATTCACCTCATGCTACGTCGGGAAGCAGGCAAATCTCAGGCAGCTCATGCGGAAGGCTCAAGCTCACTGCTCTAGGAGCTAGCGGCCAAAATACCGTTTCTGCAGGGCCGCAAGCTCCCCTCGCTGCTGCAAACGTCCAAAGGCTTGCTGCAGTGCCTGCAGTTTCTGGGGTTCCAGCGCTCGGTTCACGCCGATGTAGTAGTCGCTCTGACCATCCACCAGCAGCGCGGGAACGATTTCCGATCGTTGCCCGCCCGCCTTCTCGAGATTGAGGTAAGCCGATGCATCCAGCGCCAGCATGAGATCGATGCGCTCATGTCGGAGCTTTCTGACATTCATGAAATCATCATTGCCCGGCTCAAGCTGCTCCCCCTGCCGGAAACCGCTGGCCACTAGCTGCCGGGTGGCAGCAGATTCTCGTACCACACCGATGCGATACGCCTTGGCATCAGCAAGATCGTTCAGGCGAATATCGCTACGCTTGGCCAGCCGAAACAGATAGACCTGCCGCTTGGCAACCGGTCCGATCCAGAAAAACTGGTTTTCCCGCTCGGGAGTGCGGACCAGTGTAAACAGCAGCGAGTCACGATCCGCCTGAGCGGTCTGGTAAGCCCTGATCCAGGGCATGACCTGGATATCAATCGTCATTCCCGACTCAGCCGCCATTTTCTGCAATAGTTCGACCGAAAAACCGGCTGGCCGACCATTTTCCAGGTAATTCAGCGGGGGCAGATTTTCAGTGTAGGCCACCACATCGGCCGCAGCGGCTGGTCTGGGCAGCAGGCTGGCCAAGATGCATAAAAGCACGGCAAACCAGCAGATAAACGGGTTTTTCGGTATTATCACGTCTTTGTTTCTCTTGGCATTGTGGACTTTCCAGACATGGCTGAAGTGCTCACACTGCGCGGTGGTACCGCGCTCTCCCCGTTCCGTATCGACAAACTGGCCAGCACACTGGCTGCCCAGGGTCTTGCTCTTCAGTTGTATGCTGAATACTGGCACTTTGTCGAGTTGTCTGCTCCGCTCTCGGAGGCCGAGCGCGACACGCTGGAACGCATTCTCAGCTATGGCGAGCCGGCACGTCCGGAACTTGCCGCCGGCAGCATGCTGCTTGTGCTGCCACGCTTGGGCACCATCTCGCCCTGGTCCTCGAAAGCCACCGACATCGCGTTGCACTGCGGCCTGGCTGGCAAGGTCATCCGCATCGAGCGCGGCATGGTGATCCATGCCAGCAAGAATGGCCAGCCACTGTCCGCTGCCGAGCGCAACACCTTACAGCCTCTGGTTTACGATCGCATGACCGAGCAGGTTTTCGATTCGCTCGATGCCGGCCGGGAGCTTTTCCGTCATTTCGAACCCAAGCCGCTGCTGTCGGTCGACATCCTTGGCGGTGGCAAGGCAGAGTTGGTCAAGGCCAACGGTGAATTTGGCTTCGCGCTGTCGGACGATGAAATCGACTATCTGGTTGAAAATTACCAGAAAATCGGCCGTAACCCGACCGATGTCGAACTGACCATGTTTGCACAGGCCAATTCCGAACACTGCCGCCACAAGATTTTCAATGCCAACTTCATCATCAATGGCGAAGCACAGGATTACAGCCTGTTCGGCATGATCCGCGAATCGCACAAGGCCGCACCGGAAGGCACGGTTGTTGCCTACTCCGATAATTCCTCGGTCATCGAAGGCGCGGAAATCAACCGCTTTTACCCCGATGCAGTAACGAAGGAATATACGGGCCACGCGGAAAAAACCCACATCCTGATGAAGGTGGAAACACACAACCACCCGACCGCCATTTCGCCCTTTGCCGGTGCGGCCACCGGTAACGGCGGCGAAATCCGCGATGAAGGTGCCACCGGCCGCGGCTCCAAGCCGAAATCGGGCCTCACCGGCTTTACCGTTTCCAACCTCAACATCCCTGGCGCCATCCAGCCCTGGGAAGATCCGGCTTACGGCAAGCCTGATCGCATCGCCTCGGCACTCGACATCATGCTCGAAGGCCCGATCGGTGGTGCGGCATTCAACAACGAATTCGGCCGCCCCAACCTCACCGGCTATTTCCGTACCTTCGAGGAAACCGTCAACGGCGAGCGCCGTGGCTACCACAAGCCGATCATGATCGCCGGCGGCATGGGTAATATCCGCGACATCCACGTCGGCAAGAATGCATTACCCGATGGCGCGCTGCTGATCCAGCTCGGCGGCCCGGGCATGCTGATTGGCATGGGCGGCGGCGCCGCGTCCTCGATGGCGACCGGCGCGAACGCCGCTGATCTCGACTTTGATTCCGTTCAACGCGGCAACCCGGAAATCGAACGCCGTGCGCAGGAAGTCATCGACCGCTGCTGGCAACTGGGTGAGAAGAACCCGGTCGAGTCCATCCACGACGTTGGCGCCGGCGGCATTTCCAACGCCTTCCCCGAGCTGGTGAACGATGCCGGCATGGGTGCCATCTTCGATCTGCGCAAGGTGCATATCGAAGAGCGCGGCATGGCACCGAAGGAAATCTGGTCGAACGAATCGCAGGAGCGCTATGTGCTGGCGATCAAGCCGGAAGCGCTGCTGACCTTCGAAGCGATTGCCGAGCGCGAGCGGTGCCCGTTTGCCGTTATCGGTCGTGTCACTTCTGATCGCCAGCTGGTGGTGGAAGATCCGCATTTCGGCAACAAGCCCGTTGACATGCCGATGGATGTGCTGCTCGGCAAGCCGCCGAAAATGACGCGCGATGTGCAGCGCATCAAGCCGGAAATGCCGGTTTTTGACTCTTCCACGCTCAACCTGAAAGACTCCCTCTACCGCGTGCTGCAGCTGCCGTCGGTTGCCGACAAGAAATTCCTGATCACCATCGGCGACCGCACCGTGGGTGGCTACACTGCGCGCGACCAGTTTGTCGGCCCCTGGCAGGTGCCGGTCGCCGACGTGGCCGTCACCGCCATGACTTACGACACCAATGTGGGCGAGGCCATGGCAATGGGCGAGCGCACGCCGCTGGCTCTGATTTCTGCACCGGCCTCTGGCCGCATGGCGGTCGGCGAAGCACTGACCAATATCGCCGCAGCCCCGATTGCCAAGCTGGGCGACGTGAAACTCTCGGCCAACTGGATGGCTGCTGCCGGCCACCCGGGTGAAGACGCCAACCTGTACGACACCGTCGAGGCTGTCGGCCTGGAAATGTGCCGCGAACTGGGCGTGAGCATTCCGGTCGGCAAGGATTCGCTGTCGATGAAGACCGTATGGGAAGATCAGGGCGAGAAAAAGGCCGTGGTCGCCCCGCTCTCGCTGATCATCTCTGCCTTCGCGCCAGTCACTGACGTGCGCAAGACGCTGACACCGCAACTGGTCAATGACCGAGACACCGATCTGTTGCTGATTGATCTGGGCTGCGGCAAATGCCGCCTGGGCGCCTCCGCACTGGCGCAAGTCAACAAGCAGGTCGGCAACTGGGCGCCGGACGTGGTCAGCGTTCCGCATCTGAAATCCTTCTTCACGACGGTGCAGAGCCTCAATGCCCAGGGCAAGCTGCTGGCCTACCACGATCGCGGTGACGGTGGCCTGATTGCGACTGTCGCGGAAATGATGTTTGCCAGCCATGTCGGCGTCACGCTGGAAATTGACGAACTCTGTATTGACCGCCGCCGCCAGCAGCGCGCGCACGATGAAGTCACGCCGGAAGACGTGACCCGCGCCGAAAACGGCCGCGTGATGGGCGTGCTGTTCAACGAAGAATTGGGCGCTGTGCTGCAGGTAAAACGCAGCGACACGGCGGCAGTCATCGCCGCGTTCATGAACGCGGGCCTGGCCAGCGAGTTGCACGTCATCGGCCACCTGAATGGCGATGACAAGCTGAAGATCAAGAAACGCAACCATGTCCTGCTCGACGAGACGCGCATCGACCTGCACAAGGCCTGGTCGTTCACCAGCTGGCAAATCCAGCGTCTGCGCGACAATCCGGCCTGCGCAGACAGCGAATATGCACTGCTGTCCGACAGGAACGACAAGGGCCTGTTTGCCAAACTGAGCTTTGATCCGAGCGAGGACATCGCCGCGCCGTTTATTGCGACCGGTGCCAAGCCGCGCATCGCCATCCTGCGCGAACAGGGCGTCAATGGTCATGTCGAAATGGGCGCCGCCTTCACGCGCGCCGGTTTTGCCGCCACCGACGTGCACATGAGCGACATCATTGCCGGCCGCGTCAAGCTGGATGACTTCCAGGGTCTGGCGGCCTGCGGTGGCTTCTCCTACGGCGACGTACTGGGTGCTGGCGAAGGCTGGGCAAAGAGCATTCTGTTCAACCCGCAGGCCCGCGAGCAATTCGAAGCCTTCTTCGGCCGCAGCGACACCTTCGGCTTGGGCGTATGCAACGGCTGCCAGATGATGGCCAACCTGTCGGGCATCATCCCGGGCGCGGAAAACTGGCCAAAATTCACGCGCAACCAGTCGGAGCAGTTTGAAGCCCGCTTTGTGATGGTCGAGCTGCCGGAGTCGCCGTCGCTGTTCTTCGGCGGCATGACCGGCAGCCAGTTCCCGGTCGTGGTCAGCCACGGCGAAGGCTTTGCCAACTTCAGCCAGCAGGGCAACATCAGCCAGGCCATCGTTGCAATGCGCTATGTCGACAGCCACGGCAAGGTCACGCAGACCTACCCGCTCAACCCGAATGGCAGCCCGCAAGGCATCGCCGGTGTCACCACGGCTGATGGACGCTTCAGCATCATGATGCCGCACCCGGAACGCGTCTTCAGAACAGCTCAGAACAGCTGGCACCCGGAATACTGGGGCGAGGACGGCGGCTGGATGCGCATGTTCCGCAACGCCCGCAAGTGGCTGGGCTAAGGAACAAGTTGCACTGAAGTAAATCCAAGCGAAGGCCGCTGCATGCGGCCTTCGTCTTTCCCGGGAAACCGGTAAACATACACAACCAAGTATTGCTGCATACCCCTTGCAATAAAAGGGCTACATGGCAATACCCATGAGGTAATTGAAAGTGGCTTTTTATCTACGCCCTGACCAGGTTCCCGAACTGCAGGACTTGAGCAAAATGGAGCAGCGTATCCTTCTGCGCGGCACCTTCCTGAAAGAACGCGCCATCTCCACGGTATTCCTGCTTGTCATCATCGTCGCCAGCGTGCAGTTTGCGCTCAATCCGCTACTGCAACACTTCATGCCAACCCTGCGCAATGACAGCATGGTCTATGCCGGCATTCTGATTGCCTGGCTCTTCATTCTGATGAACGTTCGCGACATCATCCTGATGAATATGCTGCGCCCCAAGTTTGCAGCCAAGCGCGCCGAGGCGACCGCGCAGAAAGTTGCCGCACTGGAAGGCGCAAGACAGAACGAACAGCAGGACGGCAAGTAGCAGAATGATGCGCCAGGCGAAACCCGCATTCCTGCAAACGCTGGTCATGGCCAGCGTTTTTTGTAGCGCCAGTGTGGCCAGCAGCCACGCGGCACGCATCGTGATCGACGTCGGCCACAACCTTGCCAACCCCGGCACGACCAGTGCTTATGGTGAAACCGAATTCAGCTACAACCAGGCCCTGGCGGATGTGGTCGTGAAGCAGTTGCAGGCGGCAGGGCATGTGGTGAAGGTCGTCGGCGCAGATGGCCTGATGAACGAACTGAAGCCACGCGCCGAAGCCGCAAGTGGCAGCGACCTGTTCATTTCGCTGCACCATGACTCGATGAAACAGGAATATCTGGAAGAATGGCTGGTCAACGGTCAGTCACAATGGATGAGCGAGCGCTTTCGCGGCTATTCGCTTTACGTATTTTCCGACGGACCGGCTTACGCACAAAGCCTGCATTGCGCAGGCATGATCTCGCAAGCCATGCAAAGCCGAGGCTTTCAGCCCACCCTGCATCACAGCGATGGCATTGCCGGCGAAAATCGGCCACTACTGGATCGCCAGCTGGGCATTTATCAGGCCAATTTTGCCGTTCTCAAGCACAACAGCATCCCTGCCCTGCTGCTCGAAGCCGGAGTAATCCGGCACCCGGAAGAGGCAAAACAGCTGAAGCAGCACGCAGTACAGCAAAACATCGCCAAGGCCATCATCGCCGGGCTGGATTGCCTGCTGCGTTAAACAACCACCTTGCGGCATCGGCATCAGGGAATCTGCGTAGTCAGAATGCGCAGGCCATTACATTACCGCATCAGCGATTATCTGCAGCACAATCCACTCGCGCCCGCAGGCAAAAGGCCTTTCGCAGATCAAAGAGCAATAAAAAAGGGCAGCTTGCGCTGCCCTTTTCGTATCTAAGCGTTTGACTAGGTCAGACGATTAGAAGCCAGTCCAAGTACCAACGGTCAGGCGGAAGCTGTTGTCTTTGCTTGCAACAGAACCGTCATAACGCGGGGAGTAGTTACCACCTACGTCGTTGGAAGTGCTGTCATACATGTGATAACGGCCTTGTACGAAGAACACGGAGTTCTTGGAGATGCTGTAGTTCCATTGACCAGCGATTTGCTGAGCACCGGAGTTACGGGAACCCGGGTTAGCGCCACCGCTTACATCAGCGTCCATCAGTTGCTGGTAGGAAACAGTGATGCTGTTCTTGCCGAAGCTGTAGCCACCACCGATCAACCACTGATCAGCTTCAGCTTCAACGTTGTTCAGGGTAACGCTGTTGTGCTTGTACAGACCACGCAGGTTGAAGTCGCCGAAGTTGTAGCGAGCGCCAACGAAGTACAGTTCGGTTTCGTTTTGGCTGCCCTTAACATTCAGCCAGCTAGCAGTGTCGCCGCCGAAGGATTGTTGGGTGTGAGCGCGGTTGTTCAGGACTTGATAACCAGCGTTCAGGTTGAAACCACCCCAGGAACCATTCAGGCCCAGATCCCAGCCGTCAGCATTGGAGCCGTCAGCTGCGTAGGAACCGATGATGTACTGAGCAGTCAGGCCAACACCGCTGAAGGACGGAGTAGCGTAGCGGATGGAACCGCCGAAGCCATCACGACCAGTCCAAACAGCCAGAGTACCTTGGTCAGCGGTCATGTTGCCCGAACCGTTAACACCGTACGGCCAGTCCAGAGTCAGGTAGGTGTCGGTGAACTGGTTACCAAAGCGCAGGTTACCCCAGCTGCCTTCGTAGCCGATCCAGGCTTCACGAGCACCCCAGGAATCGTATTTCCAGTCAGTAGCGACTTTCTGAGCCAGGCGCCAGGACAGGGTATCACCGTTGTCCAGCTTGTCCTTGCCATCAACGTTGATGGTGATTGCGATTTCTTCGTACAGTTGGGTACCGGAGCTGTTACCTTCAGCACGGTTAGTACCAACCATCAAATCCATTTCAGCGGAACCGCTGATTGCCACTTCGGCCATAGCCGGAACTGCGAATGCTGCTGCCAGGGCAGAAGCGATCAGAACACGCTTGAACATTTAGTTTTCTCCTAGACACGAGAGGTTTGTTAAAACCACCTGTATTAACATCAACCAGTTGAATGTTTGATGCCTACGAATCGGAGAATACGCAATCCTTCCCGAGCACGCAAAACTACACTGCATCAGCAAGTCCTATTGTTGGATATCTGCAACATCAAGAGAGTGCCGCCACGGCAAAGTCAAGCAGGGCAAGGGTTTGCCGGCATTTTGCAGGCGCAGCGCCTCCCATTTCCCGGTTTATCAGGGTACTGAATCACAAGAATCGTTGCTGGTGGGCAAGTGCAGATGAGACGGCCTTCACAAAGGACAAAGGGCGGGATTACCCGCCCTTTGTCAGTCCAGCAAGGCCTTGCGATCCCGTTCGAGCTGCACCATCAGGCGCTGCAGACTGGCCTCGACAGTACGGGAAACTCCCAGAAATTTGGCACCGACAAAGCAGCGGGGCCCGGTGTTCAGCGTCATTGCACGCAGGGAACGAATTTCGAGACTGATTTTTACCTGCCCAAGCGGGCCTAGCTCGAACCATGCATCGCTGAATTGCTGTCCGACCTCGATCTGCGACATGACTTCGACGGGCAGCCACGCACCGAAGCCCCCCAGTGACAGGTCATGCAGCTCCAGTGTCAGGTTGGCACCACTTGCCAGCTTCAACTGACAGCGATAGGGGCTGGCCATCGGAGTGGTCAGCCGGAAATACTCCCGCCGCTGCAACTTGATCAGGCTGGGCGGAAATGCGGCAATAAAAGCCGGCTTTCCCTCAAAGGAGCAAGTGCGGGCGCCGCCAATCGCGAACTGGATTTTCACGCCTTCCGGCGCAGCCACCATCAGTATCTTGTCGGCCTTTTGCAGTGCATCATTGGTCGGCGGATGTCCCCCAAGATCAAAAATGAACTGCCGCGCCTTGCTGTCCACATCGAGAACCCGGGTCAGCATCATGCCCTGCCCCTGATTAAAATACACCGCCAGCGACGTCGCACGCTGGGCAAGCTGGCGCAATTCGTAGGCCACGGCCATGGGAGAGTCGTGCACGAAGGGAGACAAATCCTGCTCATGCGCTATCGGTTGCTGCAAATGATCGGTTTGGTTGGTCATTTCACGCTGCACAGCATCTGTTATTTGAGCGATGTATATTTCACGACGGGATTGAATGATAGCTGTTTTGGGCCCACGAACTGGACAGACTGAATTATCCGCCGCTCTTTTCCTGCAACAGCAAGCGCAGATCATGCACCAGCACAGCAGGGTCGCTGCCGTAATTGATCAGTACGCGACTCTTCCCCTGTCGATCCAGCAGATACATGCCCGCCGTATGGTCGACAGTGTAATCCTTGCCTTCACCCTGTTTGCGATAAACAACCTGGTACTTTCGGGCCACATCGGCAATCTGTTCGGCAGAGCCGGTCAGACCGACAAATGACGGGTGAAAGGCGGGAACATACTGCGCCAGCAGATCCGGCGTATCGCGCTCAGGGTCGACCGAAACAAAGAGCACCTGCACATCCCTGCCAGCGTCGCCTAGCTGCGGCAGTACATCGCGCATCTCGGCCAGCGTGGTCGGGCAGACGTCCGGGCAATGCGTGTAGCCAAAAAAGAGAGCCACCACCTTCCCGCGATAATCCGCCAGGCTGTGCGGTTTTCCTGCTGCATCGCGCAGCGAAAAATCGCCGCCAATCGCCTGGCCGGACAAATCCGCCCCCTGGAATTCGGGTGCAGGCTGGCAGGCCTGCAAGAGCAAGGCCATGAGCGCTACACCTATCATTCGCAAGCCACGCATGCTGATCTCCTCCGGTTTCATGACTGTCGCACGGGCAATTCCAGCGCGGCCAGCAGCCCAGAATCTACCGGTAATACCAGCTCGCCGGCATCGGGCCTGTGCTCCAGCTCCGCCAGCAAGGGGGCCGGCATGTGCGCGGTGAGGTAGGCGAGATTGTCTGCATAGCGATTCATGGCTGGCTCGAGCGGATTGGCGACCCACCCCAGCAAGCGACATGAACTGGCAAGAATCGCCGCCGCACTGAGCATGGCATGATTGATGCAGCCCAGCCGCATGCCGACGACCAGAATGACTGGCAGATCAAGCGCAGCCGCCAGATCGGCCATGGTCAATTCATCGCTCAGCGGTGCCAGCCAGCCACCCGCACCTTCAACCAGCACAACATCGGTCTGCTGCCGCAGCCCGGCCAGACAATGCTGCAGATGAGCCAGATCGATGCGGACACCGGCTTCGCGCGCGGCAATGTGTGGCGAGACGGGCGGCTCGAACAGATAAGGCGCGGCCAGCTCGCTTGCCACTGGCACCGTGCTCGCCGCGGCGTGCACGGCCACATCGGCACTCCACAGGCGGCCATCACGCCACTCGCAGCCGGACGCAACCGGCTTCATGCCGGCAACGCGCAAACCGGCACGCCCCAGACCGCGCAGCAGCTGGGCAGTGACCACGCTCTTGCCTGCGTCGGTGTCCGTTCCGGTAATAAAAACAGCTTTACCCATTAATGTATTACCCCACAACCATTCAACCAGAATGGCTACAGAAGCATACCCTCCATTTATCGCCGTGGCCGAAACTCAATGATCTGCGCCCCATCGGGAAGATGCCGCACAGGCCCGCTTTCCGGCTTCCACGCATGCCCATAAATCACTTCATAGGTACAGGGCAGCACCCCGTCACGCCGCAGGGTTTCGTACTGTGCCTGCACCTGCCGCCAGGCGGCCTTGCCCATCAACCCTTGCCGGCGCCCGTCAGTGTGGTTGCTGGCACCGATGTCCTTCAGGTCGCGCATGACACCACGGGCATCCTTGTAGGTCAGAGTCAGATATTCCATGTCCATCACCGGACCGGCAAAGCCCTGCTGCCCCAGCGCATCGCCCAGATCATGCATGTCGATGAAGCGATTGACATGGCTATAGCCATCAACGCCATCGAATGCCACACGCAACTCTTTCAGCGTATCCGGCCCAAGTGTGGCGAACATCAGCAGGCCGCCGGGCTTGAGCACGCGGAAAAACTCGGCGAAGACGGCATCGGGCGTATTGCACCACTGGATCGTCAGGCTTGACCAGATCAGGTCAAGCGAGGCATCGGCAAAGGGCAGCGCCTCGACATCGCCACAGACGGGCATCGCCTTCTGCCGGTCGAGCAAACCGAAGAGCTTGCGCAAGCCGCCCGACTGCTTGCGGGCCACCACCTGCAACATTCCCGGCGCCAGATCCAGCGCAAGCAACTGCGCAGTAGCAAAGCGCTCGCGCAAGGCCGGCAAAGCGTAGCCAGTTCCACAACCGGCATCCAGCACCCGCGCCGGATTGAGCTTCACCAGCGACAGGCGGTCGAGCATGCGGTCCGCCACTTCGCGCTGCAAAACCGCCGCCGCATCATAGCTCTCCGCTGCCTTGTCGAAGGCGGCGCGAACTGCGGCCTTGCCGGTGTAGAACGCCTCGCTCATGCCTGCACTTTCCGCTGCTGCCATTTATTGCGCAGGAAGTGGATCAGCATCGGCGCAAAGGAAATGCCGACGATCAGCAGTACCATCACGGTGAGATTCTTGCGAATGAACTCGACATTGCCGAAGTAATATCCCAGCGTCACCAGCCCGCCCACCCAGACCAGGGTGCCGAAGACACTGAACGCCAGAAAACGCAGATAAGGCATGCCACTCATGCCGGCCACAAACGGCGCGAAGGTACGCACGATCGGCACAAAGCGCGCCAGTGTGACGGTCTTGCCGCCATGGTGCGCATAGAAAGCCTTGGTCTGTTCCAGGTAATCGCGGCGGAAAATGCGCGAGTCGGGATTGCGGAAGAGGCGCTCGCCCGCCGTGCGTCCAATCACGTAGTTGGTGCTGTCGCCCAGAATTGCCGCCGCAATCAGCGTGGCACTCAGCACCACCGGATCCATCTTGCCCAGTGCCGCAACCAGACCAGCGACGAACAGCAGGGAATCGCCCGGCAGGAAAGGCATCACCACCAGCCCGGTTTCGCAGAAAATGATCAGGAACAGCATCAGATAGATCTGCGTGCCATACAGCGTCGCCCACTGCTCCAGCACCAGATCCAGATGCAGGAAGAGATCAAGAAAATTGAATTCCATGCTTGTCATTCCTTGGCAAGACAAAAACGCCGACGAACATGTCCGTCGGCGTATCTGGCAGCTGCGCAGGCAGCTGCTTAAACTACGGCTTCTTCCTTGACGACGGTCTGCTTGACCATATTGTCACGGGAAACACCAAACATCAGCAGCAGCGGCGAGGCCACCAGCACCGACGAATAGATACCGAACACGATGCCGATCGTCAACGCCATCGAGAAGCCATGCAGTGCCGCACCACCAAACACCAGCATCGACAGCACCATGGCTTCGGTCGAAGCGTGCGTGATGATGGTCCGGCTCATGGTGGCCGTGATCGCGTTATCGATCACTTCGGGAACAGTCTTGCCACGCATGGTCGGCTTGTGGAAGTTCTCGCGAATCCGGTCGAACACCACCACCGACTCGTTTACCGAGTAGCCCAGAACTGCCAGCACACCGGCCAGCACCGCCAGCGAGAACTCCCACTGGAAGAAGGCAAAGCAGCCAAGGATGATGACCACATCGTGCATGTTGGCGATCACGGCGGAGACTGCGAAGCGCCATTCAAAGCGGACGGCCAGATACATGATGATGCCCAGGCAGACGACAGCCAGTGCAGTCAGGCCATGAGTGACCAGTTCGTCACCGACCGAGGGGCCGATGAATTCGACCTTCATCACCTTCACATCCGGGCGCGACGATTTCAGCACATTGAATACTTCATCGGACAACTGCGCGCTGGTTTTGCCCTTGATGTTCGGCAGACGCACCATCACATCGCGCGCGGTGCCCAGTGACTGCACCTGCGCCTCGCCATATTTCAGGCTGTCGACGTGCTGGCGAATCTGCTGGAAGTCGGCCGGCTGCTCGTAGCGCAGCTCAACGACTGTCCCACCGGTAAATTCGACGCCGAAGTTCAGTCCCTTGTGCACCAGGAAGAAAACAGCCACCACAAAAGTAAGCAGCGAAATCGCCGTGGTGAGCTTGCCATAGCTCATGAACGGGATATCGCGCTTGATATGGAAAAATTCGATCATGTGCTTATCCCCTTAAACCGCAAGCGATGTCAGACGGCGACGATAGCCGTAGATCAGGTTGACCAGACCGCGCGAGAAGAATACTGCGCTGAACATGGACGTCAGAATGCCGAGACAATGCACGACGGCAAAGCCCTTGACCGCACCGGAACCGAACAGGAACAGCGCCCCGCCAGCAATAAAGGTGGTGACGTTCGAATCCAGAATGGTGGCAAACGCATGGCGATAGCCCTCAGAAATCGCCATCTGCGGACTCATGCCATTCCGTATTTCTTCCCGGATCCGCTCGTTGATCAGCACGTTCGAGTCAATCGCCATACCGAGCGCCAGCGCAATCGCGGCAATGCCCGGCAGGGTCAGCGTTGCCTGCAACATGGACAGCAGAGCCAGCAGGAAAAGCACATTGACCGCCAGCGCCACAGCCGAAACCACACCGAACATGCGGTAGTAGATCATCATGAATACTGCGATGGCGACAAAACCGTAGAGCGTGGAGTTGAAGCCCTTCTGGATGTTTTCCTTGCCGAGGCTCGGGCCGATGGTCCGCTCTTCAACGATATTCATCGGCGCAGCCAGCGAACCGGCACGCACCAGCAGGGAAATGTCGCTGGCTTCCTTGACCGTCATGCCACCGCCTTCGATGACAAAGCTGCCACCCAATTCGGCATTGATGCGCGGCGCGGTAATGACTTCGCCCTTGCCGCGCTCGACCAGAACGATGGCCATGTTCTTGCCCACATTTTCACGGGTCAGGTCGCGGAAGATGCTGGCCCCCAGCGAATCGAGCTCAATGCCGATAACCGGGTTGTTGTTCTGGTCGTAACGGGGCTCGGCCTTGACGATGTTGTCACCGGTCAGCTCGACTTCTTTCTTGATCAGGATGGTTTCAGTCTGGCCCTTGCGCACGCCGGCCATCGGCAGCAATTCATAACCGGCCGGAACATTGCCATTTTGTGCTTCCATGTGCTTGGCCGGATCGGTTTCCGCCATGCGGACTTCCAGCGACGCGGTGCGCCCCAGAATGTCCTTGGCCTTGGCCGTGTCCTGCACGCCCGGCAACTGGACAACGATACGTCCTTCGCCCTGCTGCTGGATAATCGGCTCGGCCACACCCAGCTCATTCACGCGGTTGTGCAGCGTGGTGATGTTCTGCGCAACGGCATCGGTCTTCATCTGGCTGAGGCTGGCCTGGCTGAAGGAGGCCACAACCCGGAAGTTGCCCTCGGTCTTGCTCGGCGTCAGGACGATATCCGGCATGGCCTTTTTCAGGACAGCCATAGTTTGGTCCACCGTTTCGGCATCGCGCAGCTGCACGCTGACACTGTCACGCTCCAATGAGACGCGACCGTAACGCACTTTCTTGTCTTTCAGTTCGCGCCGGATGCTGCTGCCCATTTTCTGCATCTGCTTGTCGACGGCGGCCTTCATGTCGACTTCAAGCAGGAAGTGCACGCCACCACGCAGATCGAGGCCGAGAAACATCGGCTTGGCGCCAATGCCGCTGAGCCATTCCGGTGTATTGGAAAGCAGGTTCAGGGCAACGATGTAGTTCTCGCCCAGTGACTGCTGGATCACATCCTTGGCCTTGATCTGCTGCTCGACATCCTTGAAGCGCAGCTTCAGTGTATCGGTCCCCGGCAGTACGGCCGTGGGCACCAGGCCGGCCGCATTAAGCTGGCCCAGCACTTTGTCTTTTACTGCGGCATCGACCTGCGCGGACGAGCGCGCTGCAGAAATCTGGACGGCGGGACTTTCGCCGTAGAAATTCGGAAGGGTGTACAGCAGACTGACGACCAGCGTCAGAGCCATCAGGCCATACTTCCACAATGGATAGCGATTCATGGGGCTTCCCCTGAGTGCGTGGCTTGCACGCAAAAGCAACGGCCGGTCATGCCGGCCGCATTGTTTTTATCGACTTACCGGTTGCTTTTCAGTGTGCCCTTTTCGACCTTCTGGCCGATGGCACCGCGCTGAACCAGCATTTCAACGCCGTCAGCCACTTCTACAGTGACATAGACATCAGAGATTTTGACAATCTTGGCGATGGTGCCACCAACCACGACTTCATCACCCTTCTGCAGTTCCTGCAGCATTTTCTGGTGCTCTTTGGCTTTTTTCTGCTGCGGACGGATGATCAGCACCCAGAACAGGGCAAAAATCACAACGAGGGGCAGAATCTGTTGCACGAGACCCATCTGGGGCGCGGCAGCGGCCGTGTCGGCAAAGGCTGGAGCGATAAACATGGAAATACCCTGTAAGTAGGAAACTGACAAAACGGCCAATCATAGCCCTTGCAGACGGCAAAATCCACCGCAAAGGCCGGCACGGCCGCATTCTCTGACACAGGGCAGGAAAAAGGTTCCATTTCCGGAACACCGACAGGCGAACAGATACGACAACCCCCTGCCGGAAACCGGACAGGGGGTTGTCGTTTGCTGCATGTCTGGTGGGCCCCCCGGGAGTCGAACCCGGCACCAACGGATTATGCTTACCAGCTACGGCTTTCGCCGCCCCTTTCGGGTTTGTGGTCTGGACTGTCTCTTGTCTTTACGACCCGCCCTTACAGTCTCTACACGTTCCCGGCACAACGCCGGGCTTCGCTCGGGATTACCACGACCACTTGAAGCGGCCAGAGGCTTCCCCGAATTTGAGCAGTTCTACCATCAGGCAGAGCTAACTTGCCCCATGGCAACCCATATGTCTGCAAGCCATACCAGTAAAGGCTTAGGCCGGCATACCCTCAAGTCCGCTGCTCTAACCAAGCATGAGCTAGAGGCCCTGTTTTGCAGCTTGGGCGCCTGCGCACCTGCCTGCAAAGGTGGTCGATTGTAGTGGAAACCCCTGGCATCGCCAAGTACCGCGACTTCCCGGCCTACATGCCGCATAGCCAAGCCGGACAACTTTCCATAAAATGCCATTTTGCAGCAAAGCGGCACACGTTCATGGTCATTACCGATAATCGCAAGGCTTTTCACGAGTACTTCATCGAAGAACGCTATGAAGCCGGGCTTGTTCTGCAGGGGTGGGAGGTCAAGGCCATCCGCGCCGGGCGTATCCAGCTCAAGGAATCCTACGTCATCTACAAGAACGGCGATTTCTGGCTTTTTGGCGCGCACATCTCGCCACTCCCCACCGCATCCACCCACATCACTCCCGACCCGACCCGCACCCGCAAGCTGCTACTCAAGCAGCGTGAAATCGAGCGACTGGGTGGCAAGGTTGACCGCTCTGGCTATACGGTAGCCGCGCTGAACATGCACCTGACCCGTGGCTACATCAAGCTTGAAATCGGTCTCGCCAAGGGCAAGAAACAGCATGACAAGCGGGAAAGCGAGAAAGAGCGGGAATGGCAGCGCGAAAAGGCCCGACTGGTACGCAGCGAATCAAAGCGAGGCTAAGATTATAAACAAATAGCCTTTCAGTATTTTTAGAGATATTCAAACCGCATTACATTCTCTCCCGTGGTCTGCAGATGCCGGAACTGCGATCGGTTTTTGTGGCTAATTTGCCACAAATGACCAGATCGAAAGCGCAATAACGAAACCTTGTCACATGGTTTTAATCTTGTTGCCACACAATCGGCCTGTTTCCAGAGCACAGCTATGGACATCGCACAGACCCAAAGCACACAAGGCTGCAAGGCTGCTGCCTAAAATCAATCGGAGAGTATAAGAAATGCAAAAGATCATTGCCGCGGCCATTGCCGCCGCCTTCCTGGCACCGGTAGCCATGGCTGAAGTCACCATCGGTGGCTCGATCCGTACATCGGTTGACTATGTTGACCTGAAAGGAGCAACCGCAACCACCATCGCCGACTCCCATGCTCAGCGTGTTGCCGATCAAAGCTCACGCATTTATGTACAGGGAACCGACAAGCTTGACGGTGGCGGCAAACTCGTCTGGCGCCTTGAAAGCGGTGTAATGGTGGGTGGCGTTGGCGGCGGTTCAGCTTCTGGCCTGTGGGGCTCACGTGAAGCCTGGATTGGCTACCAGGAAGACTCCCTCGGTAATCTGCGCTTCGGTAAGATGGACAACGCTTACAAGAATGCGGCCAAGTCCTTCATTCCGGCAATTGATGGTTACTTCAATGATGATTCCGGCTGGCAAGGCGGCTCCCAGATCCTCCGGCGTCTCGGTGGCCGTTCTGGCGAACAGATCAATTACATCAGCCCGAACTGGAGCGGCGTTCAAATCCAGGGTTCGTACGACCTCGGCGCTTACAACACAGCAAATACAGGCCATACCGACAACTTCGATGCCGCTCTGACCTACAAGGCTGACATGTTTGCGCTCGGCGCTGTTTACGGCTATGCCAATGACCGCAAGATCAGCTTCGGCTCGGTTGATATCGGCACTGGTACTTCCAACACTGCACTGGGCACCAGCATCCAGGGTTATCAGCTGGGCGGCAGCTTCTTCTGGGGCAAGGATTTCAGCCTCAGCGCCGTTTACGAAAACGTCGAATGGGATGACGGCAAGATCAGCCGCGACCAAGACAGCTTTGGCGTAGCCGCAATGTACAAGATGGACAAGTTCACCTTCCACGGTGGCTATGTATGGGCAGGTGACGTGAGCGGCCTCGCCGACACTGGCGCGGATCAGTTCTCGATCGGCGCCCGCTACAACCTGTCGAAGCAATCCAGCATCAACCTGAGCTACACCAATCTGAAGAACGACCGCAACGCCAAGTTCAAGTCAGAAGCTCCGGGCGTATCGATTGCAGCCGGTCAGGATCAGCAAGTGTTCACCCTGGGCTTCCGCAACGACTTCTAATAGTCTTTCGCTCCCCAAAACAAAAACCAGCCTCCGGCTGGTTTTTGTTTTAATGAAGACCAATCATCCGCCAGTCATAAAATCAGGGGCTGAAATAGAGGGTTTAAGGCGCAAACCGACATGATTGGCCGGCATAAAACACGGCTCCAGATGCGACTCGATCAGCTCATCCCGGCGAAATGCATGAAGATGCAGGGCCTCACCCTGGTTGGCAGCAAGCATGGCATCCAGCTTATCCGGGGTAACACGCAACCCCGCAGCCGCAACCAACACATCACCCGCAGCAAGGCCAGCGCGCTCGGCGGGTGAAGCACTCAGAACATGGGTGATGCGCACCCCTTCCGGAGCGGCTTCATATCTAGCCCCCATTCCACGCGAACCCGGAACAGGCAAGTCCAGCCAGCCCCCCTTGTCTTTCGCAGACGCGGCCGGGCGCTGCTGCCACTCAACCCCCTCACTTTCCAGCAGCTCTTGCAAAGGCAGCTCAGCTCCACTGCGCAGCGCCAGATCAAAAAAACCACTCAGATTGGCACTTGCCAGCTCTGTGGCCAAGCGTTCGAATTCGCCATCAGGCACCCCAAGCCCGGGTTTGCCGTAAAGTCGCCACAGGGCACGCATCACATCATCCAGCGATTGCCGCCCCTGACTGTGCTTGCGGATCAAGAGGTCAGTACACAGCGCCACCAGCGCCCCCTTGGCGTAATAGCTGGCCAATGCATTCGGACTGTTTTCATCCTGCCGGTAATACTTGACCCAGGCATCAAGGCTGGCCTCCTCCAGAGTCTGCACACGGCTGCCGGGATTGCGACGCACCGCTGTTATCGTCTGCGCCAGTTGATTGAGGTATTCCTGCACACTGAGCAAACCGGTTCGCACCAGCACCAGATCGTCGTAATACGAGGTTACCCCCTCAAACAGCCAGAGCTGGCGGGTGTAATTCTCCCTGTCCAGCCGGTAAGGAACAAACTCAGCCGGCTTGATGCGCTTGACCAGCCAGGTATGAAAATACTCATGACTGACCAGACCCAGAAATTGCCGGTAGCCCGCCTTCCGGGCAGTTTCATGCGCGAGCGGCAAATCATCACGACTGCAAAGCAGGGCCGTGGAATTGCGGTGCTCCAGCCCGCCATAACCATCTCCGGTTGCCATGGTCA
This sequence comes from Chitinilyticum aquatile DSM 21506, assembly GCF_000430805.1. Lineage (GTDB taxonomy): Bacteria > Pseudomonadota > Gammaproteobacteria > Burkholderiales > Chitinibacteraceae > Chitinilyticum > Chitinilyticum aquatile. Next base: position 231,620 of record NZ_KE387259.1, read on the forward strand.
GGAAGTGATAATCTGCAAACGGTGCGGGCTCTCCCCAGAAGGCGATCTGGTACTCGCAGATTTTCCGCGCATCCTCGATCAGGCGGGATTCATCCACACGGTGGCGTCCGGCAAGAACAAAATGGTGCGGCACGCCTGCAGCAAGAAACTGCAGTCGCCTGAAGTCGCCAAGCTCAACGGGATGATCGATCAGTGCATCATAGTTATCCGCCAGAAAGCGACTTCCATCTGCCGCAAGACGTGGCAAACCTGTCGCCACCCGCCAATGGGCGAGCACCGCAGGCAAGACGATATCCAGCTGACATGGAATGGATTCCTGCCCTTCTACCGCCAGAAACACGCTAGTGCCATTGAAAAAGCCGCGAAACTGATCCAGATAGGCCCCGCGCACCGAGAGATCAAACGCATACACGCGGTACACCACCCGCAGCGGCAAGCTGTCCGGCAAAGGCGCGACCTGCCAGCGGTGCTTGTCGAGCTTGGCGAGTACCACCGGCTCATCGCCAGCAAATGCCGCAATACTGACCACATGGCGAGCAAACTCGCGGATCAGGTAACTGCCGGGAATCCACACCGGCAAGACCAGAATCTGGCCAGAGGGATCCGGATCGGGGATATTCAGTTCGACATCAAAGAGATGGGAATGCGGTTCTGAAATAGAGAGGGTGTATTGCAGCATAAACTCCAGCCATGAGAATCAGCACATAGTGGCCATACCGATCTGGTTGCGCCCGGCTCGCTTGGCCTGATAGAGCGCCCGATCCGCCGCCTCGACCAGCTGGGATGCGCTCATGCCGTCCTCGAGCGCAGCAACACCGGCACTGAATGAAACTTGCAGAGTCACCTCACCCACCAGATGCCTGAGTTGGAAAAAGGCCATTCTGATCTCATCCATCCGCTGGGCGGCACGAATCTGGGACAGGCCGGGCATGATAATGGCAAATTCTTCGCCACCATAGCGTCCGATGAGATCCGACAAAGGCGCCATCTGCCGCAGCAGGCGCGCCAGGCTTTTAATCACACGATCACCTACGGCATGACCATGCAGATCATTCACCTGCTTGAAATGATCAATGTCGATCATTGCATAACTAAGCGGATAGCTCTGCGCCCGTGCGGCCACGGTCTGGACTTCCAGCTGCTGAATCAGGTGCGTATGGTCAAGCAAACCGGTGAGGCTGTCGCGCGTCATCCACTGCCGCAAGCGACGATAACGCTCAGCCGTAATGCTCACCGACGCCAGCAATTCGTCGCTTTCCTGGTTTTTGATCAGGAAATCATCCCCCCCCATGCTGCGCGCCTGCCACTGCCGGCCACGGCTGGTCTCGGTCGAGAGAAATACGATGGGAATACTGTCGAACTGCGGATGCTGCCGGATCAGTCGTGCCATTTCATCGCCGCCGCACTCGGGCATATAGACATCCATGAGCACGATTTCCGGCCGGAAACGATCCAGCGCCAGAAAAATGTCGAGCGGATTGTGCAGCGTACGCACCTGCATGCCAGCCTCTTGCAGAATGTGACTCACCCAGCGGGTGATCGTCTCCGAGTCATCCACCACCAGTACGCGATAGGGATTACCCTTCCCCGCATCGGCAAGCTGATCAAGACGGTCAATCAGGCGCTGGGTATCGATCGGCCAAGACAGAAAACCGGTCACCCCCAAACGCATCAGTGCGATCTGCCGGATGACAGGAACATCACTGGTGATGCAGAAAACCGTCCCCTTGTAAAGCCGGGTCAGCAAGGGCAGCACATCGTCCGTCGCCGCATCTTCCAGGCCGGCTTCATCGATCAGCACAGCCAGCGCCGGCTGTTCGTGCAAGGCTGCCAGCAAGGCGCTTTTGCGGCTAAAAACCAGCACGGGAACACCAAAGCTGAGCAGCTGGGCTTGCAACGATTCAACTGCGGCGCGCTGGGCTGTGCCAATCAGCAAAGGCAGGGCATTGGCTTGACTATTCATGACGACCTGCGGAGAAAGGATTCAATCAAGACGATTTTTACTTGAGTCAGCATAGCAGTTTGTCAGCTAACTGCCCGAACCGAAGCGATCAATCTGGCGACGCAGCTTCTTGGTCGGGCGCCCCTTGACCACTGCCGGGTCAAGCTGCGGTGCCAGACTACGCTCAAAGGCCAGCGCTTCGCGTTTTCTGATACTTTCCTCGCCTTCCACGTAGAGCGTGCGCGCCACGTCTGCCGAGCCACGCCGCTCGGCCAGCGCCAGGACCGTCACGGTAAACTCGCCATGCTCAACCTGAACGCGCACCACATCACCAGGCTTGACCGTGCGCGCCGGTTTGGGTCGATCACCATTCAGGTGCACACGCCCACCCTCGACTGCATCGGTTGCCAGTGAGCGCGTCTTGAAAAAGCGCGCCGCCCACAACCATTTATCAATGCGTACCTTGTCCTGCGCATCCGCCATACACACTCACCTATAGCGACAGAGCCATTCTTTAGAATGGGCTACAACCATATACCCATCAAAAAAGGGACAGCATGGCTGTCCCTTTCTTCATCCAGCCAGCCTCTGGCTCAGCTTTCTGCCTTGGCGGCACGGCGACGATCATGCTCCTGCAGATGACGCTTGCGGATGCGGATGGTCTTCGGCGTAATTTCCACCAGTTCGTCATCGTCGATGAACTCGACGGCAGACTCCAGCGTCAGCTTGATCGGCGTGGTCAGGCGTACGGCTTCGTCGGTACCGGAAGCACGCACGTTGGTCAGCTTCTTGCCCTTGATCGGGTTCACCACCAGATCGTTGTCGCGGCTGTGGATACCGATGATCATGCCTTCGTACAGCTTGTCGCCCGGATGCACGAACATGCGACCGCGATCTTCCAGGTTCCACAGCGCATAGGCCACGGCTTCGCCGTTTTCCTGCGAGATCAGCACGCCATTGTGACGGCCCGGCATGTCCGGCTTGACCGGTGCATAGTCGTCGAACACGTGGCTCATCAGGCCGGTACCACGGGTCATGGTCATGAAATCACTCTGGAAGCCGATCAGGCCACGCGCCGGAATGTGGTATTCCAGACGGGTGCGGCCCTGGCCGTCAGATTCCATATTGGTCAGTTCACCACGACGGCGACCGATTTCTTCCATCACACCGCCCTGGTGAGCATCTTCCAGATCGATGGTCAGGTTTTCGTACGGCTCGCACTTCTGGCCGTCGATTTCCTTGTAGACGACGCGCGGCTTGGCTACGGCCAGCTCGAAGCCTTCACGACGCATGTTTTCCAGCAGGATGGTCAGATGCAGTTCGCCACGGCCGGACACGCGGAACACGTCGGTGTCTTCGGTGTCTTCCACACGCAGCGCCACGTTGGTCAGCAATTCCTTGGTCAGGCGGTCGCGGATCTGGCGGCTGGTGACGAACTTGCCCTCGGTACCGGCCAGCGGCGAGGAGTTCACCATGAAGTCCATGGTCAGCGTCGGCTCGTCGACGGTCAGCATCGGCAGACCGACCGGCTGTTCCTTGTCACAGATAGTCACACCAATACCTATATCTTCGATACCGGAAATGATAATGATGTCGCCGGCTTCGGCTTCCGCCACTTCGACGCGGTCCAGCCCCTGGAAGCCCAGCACCTGGTTGATACGACCGGTCGCAACCTGATCTTCGTGGTTCATCACGACAACCTGCTGGCCCGGCTTGATGCGGCCATTCAGCACGCGGCCAACACCAAGGCGGCCGGTGTAGGTTGAGTAGTCCAGCGCAGCAATCTGCAGCTGCAGCGGCGCATCGGCCGACCCCGGGGGCGTCGGAACATGAGCCAGCACGGTTTCGAACAGCGGACGCATATTGTCGGATTCAGCCGCCAGATCAAGCTTGGCAAAGCCGTTCAGGCCGGACGCGTAGATGATCGGGAAGTCGAGCTGCTCGTCGGTCGCGCCCAGCTTGTCGAACAGGTCGAAGGTCTGGTCAACGACCCAGTCCGGACGCGCGCCCGGACGGTCGACCTTGTTGATCACCACGATCGGCTTCAGACCCAGCGCCAGCGCCTTCTTGGTCACGAAGCGCGTTTGCGGCATCGGACCTTCAACCGCGTCGACCAGCAGCAGCACACCGTCAACCATGCCGAGCACGCGCTCGACTTCACCACCGAAATCCGCGTGCCCCGGGGTGTCGACAATATTGATGTGAGTACCTTCAAAATCGATGGCGGTATTCTTGGCCAGAATCGTGATGCCGCGCTCTTTTTCGAGATCGTTGCTGTCCATCACGCGCTCGTCAACCTGCTGGTTGTCGCGGAAGGTGCCGGATTGGCGCAGAAGCTGGTCAACCAGCGTGGTTTTGCCGTGGTCGACGTGGGCAATGATGGCAATGTTGCGAAGGGCGCGTGACATGTGATCCCGAAAAAGAGTCAATCTGATAAACCGGGGATTGTAGCACGCGTTTGCAGCATTACCGTGACAATGCGTATCGCCTTGAGCGATCAAAATGGCTGGACGGTTAAACCGTCTCGCCATTCAAGCCAATGGTGAATGAACCGCCTCGCGCTAGATCCTTTAGTCGCCAGTGGCAAACGCTGACTTTCATTGAATCGACCTGAACTTTCTATGACAAGCGAGAAGTTAAGAGCAATTCGCCGCTGGCGTTCAAGGGCAATAGCACGGTTGACGCATACAGGGAGAGGGTGAAGTGCGCGGTCTTGGAGACTTCATGCGGTAAACGCACGCGAAAGATAGTAAGAAGAACCGGAGTGATGCAGGCGGGCAGGACGTGCCGGATTCCCTGCTGGTGTACGCACACGAATACGCACACATGATGGCCGAGCGGTATTTTTAGTCTCCGCAAGACCAGAGGAAGCTTGGCGCACCCAGCAGGGATCGAACCTGCGACCTTCAGCTTCGGAATTTTCCATAGTTTTTATCCCCATGATTTGCTGAATAAACAGTGACTTACGGCGCATTCCGAGACATTTTACTTTCCCGGTTACTCGCACCATTTTTTGCCTCAGAAATGATTTTACCGCAAATTTCTGAACGACCCCCTGACTAGTGGGCGCTGGGTCTTACCCCCCGGTGGGGGCCACCTCAAGCCGCCTCAGTGCCTCATCCCCAGCCTCGCCCGTTGCTTCACTCTGCTGCCACTCAATGCGGGAATGGTAGCCACAGCACCTAGCTCACAAGGTAATCCTTTTAAGCCATAGCTCAGGCCCCTAGCTCATTAGTGTTGATTCATGATTATTGGCTAGGCATGATGGGAACCTCTAGAACTTATGAGCCACCTGTGCAAATACCATATATTTTATGGAGTTTCGGGGAGACCTCCTTCCGTTACGGGCTTATGACCACGATAGGGAGACCGGCAGGAACGCCTACAGGGTGGCCTCTATAATACCCGACAAATCCACTCAGGTACTTCTGCCCATATCTGTTCTTTTTGGACTGACCTAGAGAACCACCAGCAGCACCCTGACCGACAGCCAAGGACCACACCATGACCACGATTGCTTATCTCCGAGTATCAACGGACGACCAAACCACCGAGAACCAGCGCCAGCAGATTGCAGCCCGGTACAGCATCAGCAAGTGGTTCCGGGATGAGGCCATTAGCGGCACTGTGAGGGCCTCTGAGCGTCCCGCACTGAAGGAGTGCCTTGGGTATCTCCGGGAGGGCGATACGCTTGTAGTGGCTGCCATTGACCGGCTAGGTCGCAATACCGTGGACGTGCTGCATACCGTGGAAGCAATCCAAGCTAAGGGGGCCTCCGTGGTCAGTATGCGGGAGGGGTTCGACCTTGGGACACCTATAGGCAAGGCCCTGCTGACCATGCTTGCGGCTGTTGCAGAGCTGGAGTTGTCCAACCTGAAGGCAAGGCAAATGGCTGGCATTGAGCGTGCCAAGGCAGCAGGAAAGGCTATGGGGAGACCGGCAAAGGTGGATGCTGCCGAGCTGGTGACGTGGAAGCAGGAGAACAAGGCCAGCATCAAGCAGACAGCGGTTCAGTTCGGGGTCTCAGAGGCGACCGTAAAGAGGGTATGTGCGGCGGCAAAAGCTGGCTGATGCAGGCAAAAATGGCATCCTGTACATTGTGTTACACAAGATAAATATCCTTTGTAAACAGTGTTATAGAAATGCCCCCACGTAAATACGCGGCAGAAATCGCAGCAAAAAGGGGCGCTGTTTTACCTGCTCCGCTGCTGTGGCATAGTCCGGCCTCAACTTGAACGGAGAGCCGCCACATGACTACTACCAACGCCCTGATTACCGCTAACACTCTGACCATTGCCAACGCCACAATTCGCCAAGATGCCGATGGCCGCTACTGCCTGAATGACTTGCATAAGGCAGCTATTGTATCTGGGCTTGCTGGAGAGTCGGTGCATCGGGACTGCAACGCCTATTTTGACAAGCGTTATGGTCGGGGGGCTGAAGTTGCAGCCGAAATCGACTTTCAAGCCCAACTTGCGGGAAATCACGCCTTTAAAAGTTTCATCCAGAAACGTGGTCGCTATGGTGGAACCTACGTCTGCAAGGAACTCGTTTACGCCTACGCAATGTGGATTTCTCCCAAGTTCCATGTGGAAGTCATCCGGGCCTATGACCGCTTGGCTACTGACGGTGTGGCTGTACATCGCAATGCTGTCGAGGAGTTTCTTAGCGACCCCTTGAAGTTCATGGAGCCGCTCATGCAGCAGGCAAAAATCCTGAAGGCCGAACGGGACACACGGCTCCTTCATCAGCGCCAGCCAGCCCCACAATGACATCCAGACGATTATCTGAATAAGGCCAGTTGGCAAGGGATGCGGGGAGGTGTACAGAAGCGTATATCACCCCGGTCTCCACCCCTAGAAGCAATCCCTGAGTTTCGGAAACAATATATAAGGGGGCCGGGAGAACACTGGAGAAGGCTGTGAGTGGTTCTCTGAGACCAGTTCACCACCAAGCATCAATTCCACAGGTACGGGGACACCAAGACCAGCTAAAGCGGCTCAGACACTATCGCCTTGGTAGATTCCTTGGCTGATTGTGCGCTGATAGGCATGTGTCTTCTGACCACCGGGAGGCCTCTAGGAGGCTGGTTCAGAGTATCTATGCCTACGTCCTATGACATGAGATACCCCCACGTAAGGATATAAGGGAACGCTATCCCTTTGCTTGACTACTTCTGCTGTTTTCTCGGCTGTCTATGTAACTTTTTAATATCCCCACGCATAGCAGAAGGGAACCCACTGCCCAGACTAATTTTCCGCTGCATGGCATTTACCCCCACGCTAGGGCAGAAAACGCTACCGACCAACCCACCATAGAAGGAGGCCAACATAGCACGACCAGCGCGGACTATCCCCAACGCATACACTACTTTTATATTCGACCACATCGAATCCGGCGTTCGGCTTCCCTGTTATTGGGACGACCAAGTAAATGGAGCCGCCAACCTCACCACCAGCAGCACCCAAGCAAACCCCCTCAGCGTTAAACGCATCATCGGCATCCTTGCCAACCTCTCCCGCATTACCTCCGCAGACGTCGCTGAGTACCTCCAGCGCGTAACCGGAACGCCAGTATCAGACCGCCTTGCCCGGATGTACGTTGCAGCCTGTGGTGTGGTCCTGACAGGCATCACAGCGTATTACCTCAAGTACCCCCAGGACGACCCCTTGCAGTACCTATAACAGCATCCACGCTGCATTCAATCATTCCAGCCTGTTAAAGCAAGCCCGTTCGTTGCCGTGTCCGTTCCCCGTGGTGGGGAGCTGGATAGCGGATACGGAGTGGACTTCGCACGGGCTTACTTTAGGAGAAACACCACCATGCAACACCGCAAACACGCTCAAACCGGCAAGACTCTGACCGTCCTCTCTCGGAACATCACCAAGCGCCGATTCGTGCAGGAGGGCCTTGGGACCGCCGCCGATTGGGACAACCTCCGCAAGTACCGCTGCAAGCTGGCCTTTATGGATGATGCTCAAGACGGCTGCACAGTGTCCGCACGGGAGCTGCACAAGGCATTGGACAGCAAACGGAAGTTTACGGACTGGATTGCGTACCGTTTCGACCAGCTCAAGCCCGTGGAAGGCTCAGATTATTTGAATCACAAATTTGTGAAGCAAATCCGAAAGAAGGCCGGTAGTACCGGGAGCATCACGCTGGACGATTACCTGCTGACCCCTGAGCTGTCCAAGCACATCGCCATGATGGAAGGCACGGACGCCGGTATGGTCGTTCGTTCGTATTTCATCTGGTGCGAGAGAGTGGCCCGCAAGTTCCAGCCATACAACCTCATCCGTGCTGGCCGCTTCACCGAACTGGACAAGGAGCTGAAGCATGAACTTGCCAAGCGTGGATTCACCGGCAAAACCGAGCTGGTCCACCGGGAACTCTGCCAGATTGTCACCGGATTGACCCCTGCCGAATGGGAGCAGCACACCGGCCAGCGTCCACGGGACGAAATGAGCCTGACCGACCAAGCACGCTATCAGGACGCCTACGCCTTTGTAGTGAACCTGATTCGCGCCGGTCTGAAGTGGTCAGTTGTAAAGAGCCTCCTGTCGCAGAACAAAAAGCTCCGTGTCGACTCCGGCCCGTATCTCGGACTGGCCCTTGCGGATGAGTTCTGACCAGCACTGAGTTTTGGACAAAAATGTCCAAAAGGTCCCGCCCGTAGTACCTCCCCATGGTTCCACAAGACCCCTATGCCATATCTCAGGCTGGCGTCATTACGTCCATTGCCCCGACAGAGTGGTAAATCTGAGGCCCCCGGCAAGTGTTTCTTCCGGGGTCTTCTTTATCCGCTGGGGGCATCTTGAGGGCGAAAACTACCTGACCCTAGCGACGGCATTCAAAGTTGGCCGAGGTGTTGTCCAGATGGCCTGTGTGGTCTTGGGAATGATGGGGTGTTAGCTGATGGAATTAAGTGGTATTTACTTACTTCATGGGGAAAAAACCTTGTCGGCCTTTAGAGTTACTCTTGCCGACAAATTCTGTATAACGTAATTTACTCAAGGTAGCAGAATTCGGTTCCTCGTTTTCGAGGATGATAATTTGTCCGGGTTCCGAACGTGTGGCTAACCAAGTATAGAAGCGGTCTTTGACACTTTCATCAAGCAGTTCATCCTTGTCACTGCCTTTGGCGTGCTTGGGGTCTTTGTAGGTAACCACTGGGGAATCGATGATGGTCACTCCCAGATGGGGGTAGTTATTACTAAGAGCTCTTTCCATCAGGGCAACCATGTAAGCCGTCAGGAAAATGCCCCGTTTGCCCTTGCCGTACGATGTCCGCTTACGCTGGTTAATCTCAATATCTGACACGCCACCATCAAAGTAGACCGAGTCAACACCCGGCACCCCCCACTCACCTAAGAGCTGTTTGACTCGCGTACATAGACTTGTCGCACTATCAGACATGTCACGTTCAACGACCTGCGTTTTCCGCCTGCTTTTCTCCTTCATCTCAGTAAGTCGGACTTTGAGGCTATCCGCCCTTGTGAGATTGTTGATTGCAACTGCAAGCACAGTTTTCTTTTCAGAAAGAGCTACAAGTCCGTTTGTCGTATCAATATCCTTGTGGGCCAGAAGAGCGCTCTGCTTGTTGTCATTTTCGCGTGCTTTTTCTTCCGATTTTTTCAACGCTTCAGTAACCTCTGCTAGCTCGCCAAGAACATCATCCAAGGCATCCTTCAAGCCATCCCGAAGACTTGAAATCTTCTCGATTTCTGCAAGCACAGCTTGACGTAGCATTGGTGCTTGCTCATTTTGCTCTTGATGCCGTACTTGGTGTTGAATGTCCGTTCGGCATAACGGGCACGGTCGAGTCTCAAAGCTTGATGCGACAGAGGCAGCCGTAGCAATTGCTTGCAGCCGTTGCTGGTCGCTTATGTATTTTTTATCGAGGAGTCGAAACCGATTCTCTGCTTCTTTGAAGGCGGAAAGTTGACGATATAAATACCTATTTTCTCTATCAATTTCTAGCCGTGCTTGTTTTAGCTCGGAAAGTTCCGATGAGTGAGTTTTTATGTACTGGTTGATTGAATCAATTTCAGCAGTAACTTTTGATAGCCCCTCTTGAGCATCCAGTAATGTCAGCCCCTCAGGAACATCAGCAAGCAAGCTGGTAATTTGCTCATTGATGGCTTCTACATGGCCTTTTGCAACATTTCGCTCGCTAGTCGATGGAGGAAGGGGCATTTCGGAGTCATCGGAGCCCCGCAATATCACAGCCAGAGCGGACTTGTTTCTAGTTTTATTGTTGGTATCTTTGCCTTCAAACGGGACGTTATCTAGCGTCTCGATTTCATCGAAAATACTGACCCGACGAAGGTCACCAGCGGTCAGATTCCCTAGTTGGCCGGTTTTTGCCAGTATTTTCATACCGACACTGCCACACCAGATTGGCAGTAGGTCGCTTATACCTTGCTCAAGAACCTTCGGGCCATTCTGAGGTGGGCGTGTGTGGAATCCCTCGTAGACCAGTTCAGACCCATCAGTCAGGTCTCGGAGCAATGTGAATTTGCGCCCGTTTTTGAGGATTAGTTGGAGCGCAGCAAGCGTATATCCTTCCGAGTATCCTACATCTTTGGGCTTCTGGTTACTGCCTAAGCAATACCGGAAACACTCAACAATATACGATTTACCAGTGTCGGTCGGGCCGAAAATAAGATGGGATTCGCCATTCAGCTTTAATTTGGCCTCCTGCTTGCCGGGGCCTGTAACCACCAATTCATGTAAACTAATTGTCATTCGGATTCCTCTGTAAATTCAGAAGATACGAGCTCGGCGCCCCATAGCGCACCCCGGACGCCGAAAAGAGCTTCAAGAGCTTTGTCATCCTTGTCACCCAAGACAGATGTTACCCACTGGCAGCGTTTGTATAATTCGCGGGAATATTCGTTGCCAATGAGGCTGACCAATGTGGGTCCATTTTCACCCAGTTGAAAACTGATGCCGTTAGGGCCGGCTTCTACCTCAACAAAAGAGCGCTGTGCCATTAAATAAAGGCCTTCTTCAATCACTTGTCGGCGGCTGGCGTATTCACCTCCCCGCAATGGAACAGGAGTATGCAGACTTTCTGGGCCATTAAGGTCGGCGGAGTATATGGCCGCATAGTCGAAATAAACCAAACGCTGAAGGTCGACCTTTCTCGGATAAAGTGCCATCAATAGGTATACCATCCGAATGCCGAGTTCGAATGACGTATTGAATACCTCACTCATCATTATCTACCCATGTGGCTCGCCCCAAATTTGCTAGATGGTGGCAGGTTCCCCCAAGGTCGCCTGCTTGCAAGCGCGCGTGTAGCGGATTTGAGGACACCTGCAGAGCGTTTGCCGTGTCCAGCACTTTTGTAAGTCTGGTAAGTCCGTTCACGTCGGGGAGGCTGAGGTCGCTGCCTATGCCGACTTCGACCTGATTCACCAAGTCGTCGAAAGCCCCTGGGAGTTTGTCTCGACTGAATCGGTTAAGTCCTTCTGCACTGTAAAAAAGCATGCGCTGGGATTTGAAATGCTTTCTGTATTTTTGTGGCACTTCAGATGCTTCAGATATTGCAACTTGTGTCATCTCTTGGTAAACATCCAGAAGGGCTCTGACATACTGATTTTCTTTTGCTTCCGGGTTTTCTGGCATTGTAGGATTTGGTCCCCGGGCAGCTAATACGCCAAACAACTCCCAATGCTTGTTGGAACGAGAATGGATTTCGAGTAGGTCGGCACTAGTCTTGACCTTAATGACTGCGAATGGAAAATTAGTAACGAATGTTTCAAGTTCTGGTGTAAGGGATTTATTAAATGTCCCGAAATTGCCATTCTTGTTTTTCCATTCAGTAAGAATCCATAGCTTTAATTTGTCAGGATTTAGAACTAAATCATAAAGTGCTGGGCCGATTTTTAGTGCGCAAATGTAGTAATTTTTAGGGCGTGTGTATTCTGAAGAAAAAACACACCAAAGAAACTTTGCAAGCTCAGGAGCAAAGCTACTTGGAGATAGAGTGCCGGAATAGTACTTGCCTTGGTAAAGGTCCCAAGAGTTTTCGGCAGGTAAATGCTCAGAATAGCCGCAAACATCCCTACCTTTGTCTCCCGCGCCACCAAGATGGATTACTTGGATGTACTGCTTCTCTTTCATGAGTTGCCGTACACATTGTTCGATAAATGCTTCCCACTTTTCATCATCCATTAAAAGTAGGCGCTCTTCAGGCGTAGGGTGCTCGGGGCCAGGATGGTAAGTGGGAGAGCTCATGTTTGAGTTGTTTTGCGGTAGCTTGAACAAATTTAATAGGCAATAAGCTGCCAGCTAATCATACGAAGCGGGCAGAGATGCCTTAGCGATTGGTGGCTTGAACATGGCTTACGTGGCAACAATGTTGACACATGACGGACGACGAGCCACCGATGCAATTATATCTATGAGCAACTTCAGATTAGAGTGTGGCCATTGCTTTTTGCTTGCGAGGCCTGTTTGAAAATAACACGATAAAATTACGCTAACCTTGTTGTTTAGGCTACATGGTTCTCCTGGAAATGCTTGGTCTCCTTCTTCGTAAGGCAGAAATGCAACACTCTGCGGAATCAGCAGGGCACCATACTGGCCGCATTCATCAGTTTGACTGGCTCGACCAGTCCCGCAACGTCTTCAAGCCTACTCGGAGCCTGTCGGTAGGTTTTACCTGACTCAGACTTGAAGCTGTGGCCCATGATGGGGGTGATGGTTGCCTCTGCGGTTTCCACCGGGAACACCCGCCAGCATCGCGTAATGGCCGCGTGTCGGTGCGAATGGAAAACAAGCCGCTTGCCCTCTGCCCGAGAGGCGTTCATTCAGAACAACCAAGCGGCAATCCGAATGGCCTGTCAGGGGCTGGCTAAGACCGGCTCTATAGCAATGGCTGACCGATTGGCTGAACAGTTCCGCAGGCAGTACGTTAGGAGCCGCTGATAGCTGCGTTCATAAGCCGAACAGGCTCAATGAGCCCTTGCACATCCTCAAGCCTACTCGGAGCCTGTCGGTAGGTTTTACCTGACTCAGACTTGAAGCTGTGGCCCATGATGGGGGTGATGGTTGCCTCTGCGGTTTCCACCGGGAACACCCGCCAGCATCGCGTAATGGCCGCGTGTCGGTGCGAATGGAAAACAAGCCGCTTGCCCTCTGCGTCTGTCCTAAGGTGGGGCAAGTGTCGGTCAATATAGCGTTTGTATTCCGTGGAAAACTTGGAGGAATCCCCCCGGTAATCCGTCATGGATTCAAACAGCGTCGTATTGGGCTGCCAGCCTTCAGGCCAAACTGGTGTAGGCACGACACGGGTTGAAAACTTGTTCTTGAGGGTCCGCCTGTCGGTATCTCGGACAACAATTCCTTGTACCGACCCATCCTTCACGATGAAATCATCCGCCTTGAGGCCAATGACTTCATTCAGACGCATACCTGTATAGGCTGCAATAATGATGGCCTGTTCCAGTTCGGGGAAGTTGCCCCGGCCTTCTTTGGCGTGCTTCACCAGTTCAATTGTCTGTTCTGGCGTGTAGGCTGTCCCGGCTTCTTCATCCTTCAGGTTTATCAGACGGGTTAGCTCGTTTTCTCCTGCCTGTTTCCCTGCGTGCTCAAGGATTGCCCGGCATTCGCTCATGTACTTGTTAATGGTCGCTGGCTTATTGCCGTTCTCTATGTAGGCCGTTTGCAACAGTTCCCAATCCGCAAGACTCCGTGAATAGCAGTCAGTGTTTCCCCAGGTATCAATCATTACCTTGCTGACACTGGCAACGTATTGACGCTTGCCCTTGTGGGTTCCCTCGCTCCAGTTGCCTGCCCGTAGCTCGGCAGCCGCTTTCTGTTCAAAGAGTTGCTCAAGGGTTGCCGATGGCTTTTCCTGCTTGATGGCTGGCTCAGGAGGGGCGGCTACCTGATGCGGGGCGTCTGGCTTGGCAATCGCTGCAATCTCATTAAGTGAGCCTGTGCGGTGGGCTTCAAGCTGTGCTTTGGAAATATCAAGGACGGCTTGCTGGGTCTCCCGGACCTCCCGGAGTGACTCCCCGGTGGCGTAGCGGATATATGCCTGTGCATTCAGTACGGCATTTTGCAACGCCTCAACGGATTGCAGACCATCTTGCAACACTTCCTGCGCCAGTTCCTTTAATCGCTTGCGGTAAACGCTGACTTCCATTGAATCGACCTCAACTTCTCTGACAAGTGAGAAGTGAAGCGCAATCCGTCGAAGTCGCTCAAGGGCAATAGTACGGTTTGACGTGCAGAGGGAGATGGTGAAGTGCGCGGTCTTGGAGACTTCATGCGGTAAACGCACGCGAAAGAAGTAAGAAGAACCGGAGTGATGCAGGCGGGCAGGACGTGCCGGATTTCCTGCTGGTGTACGCACAAGAATACGCACACATGATGGCCGAGCGGTATTTTTAGTCTCCGCAAGACCAGAAGAAGCTTGGCGCACCCAGCAGGGATCGAACCTGCGACCTTCAGCTTCGGAAACTGACACTCTATCCAACTGAGCTATGGGTGCTTCTTAAACAGCAAGGTGGGCGATGTTAGCGTGTTTGCGGAGATACGTCCACCGCCTTGGCGGTTTGTACGCAACAGGATTACCAGTATAATTGCCCATTGCCACGCGGGGGTATTCATGCCCCCGTATAACGAACGATTAATAAAGATATAAAGGGATGCAGCATGAGCGGTTCCAGCGGAGCAGCAAGCAAGGGCCTGATGGGCTTGATTGTGGTACTGGTAGCAGGATTGGTGGTTCTTGCTTACCTGCTTTTCAAGCTGTTTACCAGCGGGAGTGGCATTAATCCGGGTAGCCCGACGATGACGGCATCGGCGGTCACCGCGCGCATCGCGCAAGTAGGCTCTGAAAAGGTGGTTGAAGGTGGCGCGCCCGGTACACGCAGCGGCAAGGCTGTTTACGACTCCCTGTGCTTCTCCTGTCATGCCACGGGCGCGCAGGGTTCGCCGAAATTCGGTGATGTCGCTGCCTGGGCTCCGCGTATCAGCAAGGGTTTCGAAACTCTGGTCAACCATGCGATCAATGGTTTCAACGCCATGCCGGCGCGTGGTGGTGGTGCCGACCTCACTGACGATGAAGTGAAGCGTGCCGTTGCCTATATGGGTAATGCCGCAGGCGCCAAGTTTGAAGAGCCGAAGGCTGCTGGCGCCGCTTCCGGCGCGGCCGCTGCCGTTGATCCGGCTACCAGGGGCAAGGAAATCTATGAGCAACTGTGCGTTGCCTGTCATGCGACAGGGCTCAGTGGTGCGCCGAAATTCGGTGACAAGGCTGCCTGGGCCCCACGCCTGAAGGATGGCGCGGATGCGGCGGTGGCAATCGGCATCAAGGGCTTGAATGCGATGCCTCCCAAGGGCGGTTTTGCTGGCTCTGACGAAGAATTCAAGGCGGCAGCTCTCTATATCATCAATGCCAGCAAATAATGCGGCATCAAATTAAAAAACGGCAGCCAAGGCTGCCGTTTTTTTATGACATTATCGCCGGCAACCGTGGCAATGTCGTTTGCACTTCCCGCCAGCGCCGAATCCAATGCAAAACGGATCAGACAGCTGAAATCCGTCATCATCAACCGCAATGTCGGCTACGCCCACCTATACGCGGCATGAGCAGCAACACGATCAATGCCCTGCGCAAGGCCGTTACTGCGCAGGACACCCCGGCGCTGGAAGCCATGCTGCGTGACCCGGATCATGTCACCGTGCTCACCTGCATCGAACCCTGAGGCTGATGGGCAAACCGGCCGCCAGGCCTTGCTGCGCGCCAGTACGACCGACGATCTTTCTCCCGCCACGCAACAGGAAGTTCGCGACCGGCTAATCCCCCCCTGACCAAACCAGCCATAGCCATGCACGGTCAAACCAGGCCCAGGCTACGTATACAGCCACAACCCTTTTCAAACAATGGCTAAAGCCACATACCCTTCAGACAAGCTGCTTCACCACCCACTTCAGCCCGTCGTCATCCGGGTGTTTCTGGATGCTGAAGCCGAGGTGTTTCATGAAGGCAAGCATGGTCTTGTTGCTCGAGAGCACTTCACCTTCGATGACGGTGAGGCGCATGTCGCGCGCGGCGGCGAACAAGGCTTCCATCAGGCGGCTGCCCAGCCCCTTGCCCTGCCACTGGTCGCTGGTGACGACGGCGAACTCGCAGCTGGCCTTGTCCGGGTTGGCGGTAAAACGCGCGACACCGATGATTTCCTCGCCCTTTGCGCCCTCGACGGTAGCGACCAGCGCCATCTCGCGGGCGTAGTCGATCTGCGTGAAGCGCGCGAGCATCGCCTGCGGCAGCGTTTTCAGCGTGTTCATGTAGCGGTTGTAGCGCGATTCTTCGGAGAGGCTGGCGACAAAGGCGGCCAGCATTTCGGCATCCTCGGGGCGGATCGGCCGCAGCGTGAGCGGCAGGCCGTTCTTCAGCGAGGTAACCTGCATCAGCTGTGCCGGATAGGGATGGATGGCCATATGGCCATAGCGGCGGGCTCCATCGGGCACCTTGCCGATAATGATGCGGGCATCTACCGCGATCACGCCACTTTCATCGGCCACCAGCGGGTTGATGTCGAGCTGCTCGATCTGCGGCAGCTCGCATACCATCTCGGACACGCGCTGCAATACATGCTTGATGGCGTCGAGATCGACTGGCGTCTGGTTGCGGAAGGCGCCGAGCATGTTTTTCACGCGCGTGCGGCGGATCAGCGCATCGGCCAGGTATTCGTTCAGCGGCGGCAGCGCCACTTTCACATCGTTGAACACTTCAACGGCAATGCCTCCCGAACCGAAGGTGATCACCGGACCAAACGCACGGTCAGTGGTCACGCCCACCATCAGCTCGCGGCCTGATTTTTTGCCGTGCATGGGTTGAACAGTAAGGCCACGCACCATGTTTTCGCCCAGCAGGTTGCGTGCGCGCGTGAGCATGCGGTTGGCTTCCGTCGCGACATTGACAAGGCTGTTGAGCCCCAGTGACACACCATCAATGTCGGTCTTGTGCGTAATGCCGACGGCATCGATCTTGAGCGCCACAGGCAGGCCCATTCCCATTGCGGCATTCACGGCATCATCGGCCGAATTGGCGCGCATAGTCAGCGTCACCGGGATATGAAAGGCACGCAGCACGGCCTTGGATTCGAGTTCATCCAGCACCGTGCGCCCGCCGGCCACCGCACTGTCGATGATCATGCGGGCCGTTTCGATATCCGGAGCCTCCCATTCGCCCAGCGGGCTGGCGGTCTGCAGCAGCAATTGCTGGTTGTACTGCCAGGAGGCGAGTGAATAGAAGACCTCCACCGCGTGTTCTGGTGTGTGGAAATAGGCGGCGTGATTGGCGGCCAGCAGCTTGCGGCTGGCCTCCACCTTCTTGCCGCCGATCCAGGCCAGCAGGATGGGTTTCTCATTGGTCTTGCGCAACTCGATCATGGCCTGTGCGGTGCTCTGGTCGTCGGTGCCGGTCTGGGGGGTGAACACCACCAGCACACCATCGACGTTCGGGTCTTTCAAAACCAGCTCGGTGGCGGCACGGAAACGTTCGCTCGATGCATCGCCCAGCACATCAACAGGGTTGGTCACCTCGGATTGCGGCGGCAGCAGGGCATGCAGTGCGGCCTGCGTGGTTTCGTCCAGCCGGGGCAGTTCGATGTGCAGATCGCGGGCACGGTCAACCGCCATCATGCCCGCGCCGATGCCGTTCGTAATGATGGCCAGCCGGCGACCCCTGGTCTTGTAGCTGCCATTGAGTACCTGCGCCGCAATGAAGAGCTGGTTGATCGACCTGAGCCGCAAGACGCCGGCACGCTTCAAGGCCACGTCGAACACATCGTCACGGCCGATCAGTCGCTCGGAATGCGTGCGCCCCAGCCGCGCACCCTCGTCATAGCGCCCGACCTTCAGCGCCATCACCGGTTTGGAGCGCGCGGCGGCGCGTACCGCCGACATGAAGATGCGCGCGTCTTTCAGATCTTCGATATAAAGCAGGATGGATTTGGTTTTCGGATCGGCCACCAGATAGTCGAGCACCTCACCGACATCGACATCCGCCGCCGATCCCAGCGACACCACCGATGAAAAGCCGATGTCATGCGATTCGGCCCAGTCCATGATGGCGGAGGTCACCGACGACGATTGCGACACCAGCGCGAGGCCGCCAGCCTGGATCTTGCCCTGGAAATTGGCGGCAGCCAGCCGGCTGACCGGACGCGCCATGCCGAACACGCTGGGCCCGAGCAGGCGCATGCCGAACTGTCGCGCCAGCGCCACCAGGCGGTCCAGCAAAATGCGCGAGGCCGCATCGGTGCCGACAAAATCCTGCGACATGATGCACACGGCCTTCACGCCGGCACGACCACAGGCTTCCACTTCGTGCGCCAGCGATTCAGTGGGCGTGGTGATGATGGCCAGATCGAGCGGGCCAGGTACATCGCCGATTGCCGCAAAGGACGGCACGCCCTGTACGGTATTGTGATAGCAGTTGACCGGATACACACGGCCGACAAAACCGGCTTCGCGCAAATTGCCGAAGACTACCGCCCCGACCGAGCCTTCGGTATCACTGGCGCCGATCACGGCAATCGAGCGCGGGTCCAGCAAGGGGGAAAGGTAGTGGGGTTTCATGGTGCACCGCATCACAAAATGGAGTTATCCGCATTGTATAACGCGAAACTACGGCTGGCAGTGAGGACTTGTGTCAATGGCATGGCACTTTATCTGCCGGGCAGGGCCATCGCTACCAACACATCGGCGTGATCGCTATAATCGGCGGGTTTTCCACTCCACTTCAGGAATGAGCGTCATGGACGTAAGCAAGATTCCCGCCGGCAAGGACCTGCCGAACGATTTCAACGTCATCATCGAAATCCCGGCCAATGCCGCGCCGATCAAGTACGAGTTCGACAAGGAAGCCGGCGCGATTGTCGTTGACCGCTTCGTTGGCACCTCGATGTCCTACCCGATGAACTACGGCTTCGTGCCGCACACCCTGTCGCTGGATGGCGATCCGGTGGATGTACTGGTCCACACACCCTACCCGCTGGGCCCGGGCATGATCATCAAGTGCCGCGCCATCGGCGTACTGGGCATGGAAGACGAGTCCGGCCAGGATGCCAAGGTGATTGCCGTTCCGGTGGAAAAGATCTGCCCGATGTACAAGCACATCCAGAAGCTGGAAGACCTGCCGGAACTGCTGCTCGCACAGGTGAAGCACTATTTCGAGCATTACAAGGATCTGGAAGCCGGCAAGTGGGTCAAGGTCACCGGCTGGGGCGACAAGGCTGCTGCCCATGCCGAAATCATGGCCAGCTTCGAGCGCGCGCAGAAAGCGTGATTGCCCGGATGTCCGGATACGGGAAAAGCCAGCTGTGAAGCTGGCTTTTTTTGCGCCATGCCAGCCTGACTGCATTACACACACCACCCGAGGCTGCAGCAGGGATAATCCGCATGCCTGCTGCAGTCAGCTTGATCTAGAATGAACACTTAACCGTTCATGACTCCGGGGTTCACAATAACAATGAAAACACTGAAAGCAAAAATCCGTCTGGTTCTCATTCTGCTTACTTCACTGGCAGTAGTGACATTCAGTATCGTGAGCTATCTGCAGACCCGCGAAAGTGCACTGAACGCCATCGATGGCAAGCTGATCGCTGCAGCCAACGGCTATCGTTTCATCATCCCCGACTCCCTGCATGACACGCTCACACCGCGCGACCAGGCCGATCTGAAAGAAATGCGCGCCCTCAGCGTGAAACTGACCCGCTTTGCCGAATCCGTCGGCGTTCCCTACGTCTACAGCTTCGTGATGCGTGATGGCAAGCCACACTATGTTCTCTCGTCGCTCTCTGCCGATGAAGAAAAAGACCCGGCACAGGAGCAATACCTGAAAGCCTACGAAACGCCGAATGCCGAACTGCTCGCGGCCCTGCGCGACGGCAAGCGTACCTGGGCGGAATACGACAGCAGCTATGGCAGTTTCCGCTCGATCTACCAGCCTTTCCGCACCGCCAACGGTGCCACCATCGTGGCCGTTGCCGACGCAGACATGGCCGAGGTAAACGCCACACTGCGCACGGTGCTGCTGAAGTCGGCCGGCACCGGCTTCGCACTGATCCTGATTTCGGTGCTGGCCGCCTTCTGGCTGGGCAATCTGGTCACCCGCCCGCTTGAGCGCCTGCTCGCAGCCATGAAACAGCTCAACAGCGGCGAAGCCGACCTGACCATCCGGCTGGACGCCAGCACCCAGGATGAAACCGGAGCGATTGCCGGAGCCTTCAACCAGTTCATCGCCGAGCTGCACCGCCTGATGGGTACCGTACAGAGCGAGTCGACCCGGCTGACACAAGGCGTGCGCGACATCGAACGCGTGGCCGAACAGCTGGCCACCGAATCGCGCGCGCAGGCCGATCTGGTTTCTGCTACCGCCGCCACCATCGAAGAAGTCACCGTCAGCATTTCGCACATCGCCTCAAGCGCTTCGCAGGTGGAAGCCGCCGTCAGCCAGGCCGACCGTGGCGCCCGCGACAGCGTGAGCGCCATGCACGACATGCAGCAGCAGACGCATGCGATGAGTGCCGACCTGGGCGCGCTGGGCAGCTCGATGACCAAGCTGGAGCAGGAGTCCCGCCAGATCAACAACATCACCAATGTGATCAAGGACATCGCCAACCAGACCAATCTGCTGGCGCTCAATGCCGCAATCGAGGCCGCACGCGCCGGCGAACAGGGCCGCGGCTTTGCCGTCGTGGCCGATGAAGTACGCAGCCTGGCCGAACGCACCGCGCGTGCGACCGTCGAAATCGAAGCACTACTGGGCACCATCTGCACGGAAACCGCCAAGGCCGCCTCGCAGACCGAAGGCACCGCCCACACCGCGCAGTCCAACGAGGCACTGGTGAACGACGTCAACCAGCGCATTACCGCCATGCAGCAGGAAATGCAGTCGGTGCTGGGACAGATGAACGAAATTTCCGGCGCAACGCGCGAGCAATCGCTGGCGACCGAGCAGATCGCCCAGGTTGCCGAGCGCATCAACCAGCAGGTCAGCAGCACCGATCAGGCGCTGCAGCATACCCGCCAGACGCTGGCCGGCCTCAACCAGCTTGCCGGCTCGCTGCAGGGCGTGGTGCAGCGCTTCAAGCTGTAAGCCCTGCCGGTCATGTAGCAATAAACGCCGGAGCGCACGCTACCGGCGTTTTTTTCGTCCGCGCTGTCGGACGCGTAAAGGTAGCACCGCATTCCGGCACAAATACCCAACACGGTATAAATGCAGAGCCATTTAAAAGTAAAGGCTGCAGTCACATACCCAGAAAAATACAATACGCACCAAGTTGATGCGAGATGCCGGCAATCCGCACCACATTAGCGCAGGCATTTGCACCCAAATCGCGCCATATCCCTCGGCTACACAACATTTCCGCACCAAACGCGCACATGGCATGCCGTTTGCTAAAGCACGCGTCACAATTAAAAACACTGGAGATGACGTGGACGCTTTCCGTACCAGCACCGATGTGCTGTTCATTCTGCTCGGGGCCATCATGATTCTGGCCATGCATGCCGGCTTTGCCTTTCTGGAGCTGGGCACGGTGCGCAAAAAGAATCAGGTCAACGCCCTGGTCAAGATCCTCACCGATTTTGCCGTCTCGGCGCTGGCGTATTTCTTCATCGGCTACGGCATCGCCTATGGCGTGCATTTCTTTGGCCCGGTCAGCGAACTGGCACAGTTCAGCGGTTTCGGGCTGGTTAAGTTCTTCTTTCTGCTGACCTTCGCCGCGGCGATTCCGGCCATTGTGTCGGGCGGCATTGCCGAGCGCGCCAGATTTCACCCGCAATCGGTCGCCACCTTCCTGCTGGTCGGCTTCATCTATCCCTTTTTTGAGGGCATGATCTGGAATAACAATTTCGGCGTGCAGGACTGGTTCAAGCACGCGCTTGGCGCGAATTTCCACGACTTCGCCGGCTCGGTCGTCGTGCATGCCGTTGGCGGCTGGATCGGCCTGGCCGCCGTGCTCCATCTTGGTGCGCGCCGCGGCCGCTACCGCAAGGATGGAGCAGTCTCGGCTCACCCGCCGTCATCCATTCCTTTTCTGGCGCTTGGTGCATGGATTTTGATCGTCGGCTGGTTCGGCTTCAACGTCATGAGCGCGCAGAAGGTCGAAGGCATTTCCGGCCTGGTGGCGATGAATTCGCTGATGGCCATGGTCGGCGGCACGCTGGTGGCCATGGTACTGGGCAAAAACGACCCGGGCTTCATCCACAACGGCCCGCTGGCTGGTCTCGTGGCGGTATGCGCCGGCTCGGACATCATGCATCCGCTGGGCGCACTGGTAGTAGGCGGCGTGGCAGGTGCGCTGTTTGTCTGGCTATTCACCATCACCCAGAACAAATGGAAGATCGACGACGTGCTCGGTGTGTGGCCGCTGCATGGTTTGTGCGGTGCCTGGGGCGGCATTGCAGCCGGAATTTTCGGTCTGCAGGCACTCGGTGGCGCCGGCGGCGTTACCTTCGCGGCGCAACTGGCCGGTACTCTGTTCGGTATCGTGATTGCCTTTGCCGGCGGCTATGTCGTCTACGGCCTGCTGAACAAGACCTGGGGGCTGCGCCTGTCGGAAGAAGAAGAATTCAACGGCGCCGACCTGTCGATCCACAAGATCACCGCCTCGCCCGAGCGTGAAACCAGCTGGTAAGAAAGCCCAGAAATGGCCAGTAACTGCCACACGCCACTGAAAAGCAGAAATCGAGGGCATTCGGGCTGCCCCACATAAGCCGGACAGAGCAGCGGCCCAAGGGGTCACAAAAGCGCAAGACAGGAATGATTGTGCGGCGCGGATTGAACCAGAATGAAAGCAGTCAACTTCTGCGAACAGGATCCGGCATGAATACAGGCTGCACGACCCGCCCCTATCAGGAGCTGGATTTCCCACGGGCCTGCGCGGCCATTGCTGCGGCCGGATTCAGCGAAGTGGCGGTGTATTACAACGCCAGCGCAGCAGGAACTCCGGCCATCCCCGTCACGGCGCAAAGCACGGCGGCGGATGTTGCGGCGGCGCGGCAGGCGGCCAGCGCAGCGGGGCTGACTCCCTCGCTGCTGCTGGGTGGCTGGCAGCCGGACCTGGAGCTGGCGGCGGCGATTGACGATTACCGCCGCCTGATCGACAACGCCGCAGCGCTCGGTGCCTGCTGGCTGCTGGATCTGGGCTGCGATCAGCGCGAGCTGCGGGCGGATTATCTGGCGCTGATGCAGGCTGTTGCACCGCATGCCGAGGCTGCCGGCATCACGATCACGCTCAAGCCCCACGGCGGTATCGCCCTTACCGCTGCGGATCTGCTGGCACTGTACGGCACGGTGGCGCATCCGGCCTTCCGCCTGTGTTTCGACCCCGGCAATTTCATCTACTACAGCGCCGGAGCAATCCGCCCCGAAGACTGTGTCGATGCGCTGGCCCCGCATTGTGCTACCGCCATCATCAAGGATTGCGTACTAGGCCCGGGTGGCCCCGACGTGATGGTGACGCCCGGCGAGGGACTGGTGGATTTCCCGCAGATTTTCAGACAATTGCGCGCCGGCGGCTTTAGCGGCCCGGTCTATCTGGAATGCGTCGCCGGCAACTCGGCGGATGACAGGGACGAGAACGTGCGCCGTACCCGCACTCGCGCACTCGGCTGGTAGGCACGCCGGCCATCGCTGGCCGCTCCCCTGTAAAACGATGCTGACGTCTGAATCAGCATTGTCTTATTCATGTCATTCATGCTGCTTATACTGCCCGATCATCGCAGCGGGAAAACATGGCATGAGTCTGGATACACAGGTACAGCTACCGGGCAATCTCGTTTTCATCAAGACCAGCAAGGGGCAGGAAGAAATCGATGCGCGCAGCCACGGCCTGCCGCAACGTCTGCGCCGCCTGCTGATTCTGGTCGATGGTGCCAAATCGGTGGGCGCGCTGGCCGCCCTGCTGGTCGGGCTGGAAGTGGTGCCGCTGCTACGCGAACTGGAAACCGCCGGTTTCGTGATGCCGGCAGGCATTGATCCGCACAGTGAACGTGCACCGGTCAGCGGTCTTGCCTCCCCACCCATCGCCACCGACAGCCTTGCTGCGGCCCCGCCTGCCACTGCCCCCATCCCGGCTGCGGCCGCTGTAGCCGTAGAACCCGCCGCACTCAGCGAGCACCGCATCCGCATGATCCGCATGCTGATGCAGGAAAGCTGCGAACTGTATCTGGGCATTTTCGGCAAGGGCTTGCTGCCCGAAATCGCCGGCATCGACTCGGAGGCAGCACTGCGCAAGGTCTTCGGCCGCTGGCACATTGCCATGCGCGAATCGCACCAGAGCGACGCGCAGGCGCTGGCGCTAGTGGATGAAATCCGTACCCTGATGCGCTTCTGACACGGCAGACCAGGCTGCGACAGATTCACTCGCAGCCAGCCGGACAAAGGCACTATACTGTCGCCCTCGCCCGGGCCTTGTTGGACCGGCAGGCTTTCCCCGCCGCCACCCGGCACCGGGCAAAGCCCGGAACCAACCGGCGCCTGAAGCAATCAACGGCATATCTATTGTCTTTCATACATTTTCACCGGCTGCGCCGCTGAAAACGGGTCACAGGCTGTTGCACACAGCCTGTTCAAGGAGGTTCCACCCCATGCTGCATCGTCTTCGTCCGTGGCTGTCTGCCGCCGCCTTCGCTGCCCTGCTCGCCCCTTTGCCGGCACTCGCGGCTCCCTCCGCGTCCGCCGGCAAGGCCGACAACACGCTGTTGTGGAAAATCGAGAAAAAAGGCGTGGCCCCCACCTGGGTGTATGGTCTGGCTTATGTAACCGACCCGCACGCGACCGATTTCTCGCCGGCGATGAAGAAAGCGTTTATCGACAGCAAGCTCATCGGTACCGAGGTCAAGCTTGATTTCAACAGCATGATGGAAATGGGCAAGCAGATCCTGACGCCCGAGCCCAGCCTCGCCGCCAAAATGGACCCGAAATACTATGCCCGCCTGGTGCCGGAACTCGACGCACGCGGCTATCCGGAAGTCGCTACCGCCAAGATGAAGCCCTGGGGTGCGATCATGCTGATGCTGGTGCCGAAAAAGCAGACCGGCCAGATTCCGATGGACTTGCTTTTCTCCAAGATGGCCATCGAAAGCCAGAAGGAATATTTCGGCCTGGAAAGCATGGCCGAAGTCCTCAAGCGTTTCGAGAGCATCCCAGAAGCCAAGCAGATTCCGCTGCTGTATGCGCTGATCGACCAGCAGGACCAGCTGGCGAAAAACGACCAGAACTATATGGCAGCCTACCTGAAGCAGAATGCGTCGCAACTGCCCAAGCTGTATGAGCAGGAATACCCGCAGCTGCCGGCTTCTGAACTCGCCTGGTATGAAAAATGGCGCAGCGAGCAGATTTCCGGCCGTGCTCCGCAACTCGCCGAGCGCATCGGCAAGGCAGCCGACAAGGGCGATGCCTTCATCGGCATCGGCGCGCAGTTCCTGTCCGGCGAGGCCGGCGTGCTGCAGCGCCTGCGCAAGGCCGGCTACAAGGTCACACCGGTCAAGAGCAAGTAAGCGTAACGCTCCCGCCCATGGAACGGCAGGCAATCGCCTGCCGTTTTTATTTACCCACCATCCCATAATTCCACAGCCCCTCACATGAAAGGGCTGCAGCCATATACCCATAAGAAACCTTGCAAGTACAGGTTGGCCGCCGAGTTTTCATCGGCCACCGGGACGACAGGCGGCGGCGACTCTGGCACTATTTCCCCATCATCTGCAAAGCGGAACAATCACGATGGACTATCGCACCCTGCCCGGCACGGATCTGGCTGTATCCACCCTTTGCCTGGGCACCATGACCTTCGGCGAACAGAACAGCGAAGCCGAGGGCCATGCCCAGCTTGACCTGGCGTTTGACGCCGGCATCAATTTCATCGACACCGCCGAAATGTACCCGGTGCCGGCACGCGCCGAAACGCAGGGCAGCACCGAGCGGATCGTGGGCAGCTGGCTGCGCCGGCAGGAGCGCAGCAGAATCGTGCTGGCCACCAAGGTATCCGGTCCGAACCGCGGCATGGACTGGATGCGTGGCGGGCCGCAATTTACAAAGGAGCAGATCCACGCGGCCTGCGATGACAGCCTCAGTCGCCTGCAGACCGATTACATCGACCTCTACCAGCTGCACTGGCCCGCCCGCCATGTGCCGATGTTCGGGCAGACCTATTTCGACCCGGCCAATGAATACACGGATGCACCGGCTCTGGCCGATACGCTGGCGGCGCTGGGCGAGCTGGTCCGTGCCGGCAAGGTGCGCCATATCGGCGTCTCGAACGAAACGCCCTGGGGCGTGATGGAGTGCAAGCGCCTCGCACGCGAACTGGGTGTGCCGGTCATCAACACCATCCAGAACGTCTACAACCTGATCAACCGCGGTTTCGAGCTGGGGCTGGCGGAAGTCTGTCACCGCGAAAACGTGATGCTGCTGGTCTACAGCCCGCTGGCCTTTGGCCTGCTGTCCGGCAAATATGTCACCAACCCGCACGCGGACGGCCGCATGACGCGCTTCGCCAATTTCGGCGTGCGCTACCTCAAGCCCTACGTCAACGAGGCCGTTGCCGCCTATTCCGCACTGGCGCAGGAGTATGACCTGACACCGGCACAACTGGCGCTGGGCTGGGTGAAAAGCCGCTGGTTTGTCGGCAGCACGATCATTGGTGCCACCAGCATCGAGCAGCTGCAGGAAAACCTGTCGGTCTGCGATATCGCACTGCCGGACGAATTGCTCGCCGCCATCGAGGCGATCCATCGCCGCTGCCCCAGTCCGGCCCACTAGCAGCCGGTTGAAAAGCTCCGATTCGGGTGACATCAAGCGCCACGGTGGCGGGCTGTGATGCATGTCACGGTCGCTGTGGCGACAAACGCCCCGAAACATGACGTCATGCTGACAGCTCGTGCGCCGTGCAGCTAAACTGCTGGCGATGCCGCCTCCGGCCTTGTGCCGGATGGCCGGCCATACCGTCAATCAGGGAGATCATAATTGGAAGAACAAAAACACTCGGGACTGGGCATTGCCTCATTCGTCACCAGCGTCGTTACCGCCGGACTGATTTTTCTGATGTTCATCATCGCCGGCGTCATGGAAAGCACCACGCCGGGCGGCATCGACGAAAACTCGCCGGCCGCCATCATCGTGGGCCTGTGCATTCTTGGCCTGCTGGCACTTGACCTGCTGGCCGTCGGCCTGGGGATCGGCGGACTGGTACAGAGCGAGCACAAGAAGCTGTTCGCAGCGCTGGGCACCGCCTTTGCCGGCATCACGCTGCTGGGCACCATCCTGCTGATCATCATCGGCAACGCGCTCTAACACCATCCCGCAGTGGCGGGCACGCCTCAGGTCGGCATGAACCAGCGCCGTCCGCCGTCCTGCAATTCCCTGACCGGGTGCCGATAGAGCTCGCCCAGATGCGCAGCGGTGAGCACGTCGCCCACTGGCCCGGCCAGATAGCGGCCATCGCCAAAGAGCAGCAGCACGTGGCTGGCAATCTGCACCGCATGGTTCGGATCGTGTGACACCATCAGCACCGCAGTCCCCTGCGCCACGCAGTCCTGCAGCACCTGCAGCGCCTGCTGCTGGTGGCGCACATCCAGTTGCGACAGTGGTTCGTCCAGCAAGAGCAGTGGCGCCTCCTGCGCCAGCACGGTCGCCAGCCCGACGCGGCGGCGCTCGCCGCCGGACAAGGCCGCGAGATCGCGCCCGGCCAGCCCGGCCAGATCGAGGCGGGCCAACTGCGCGCGCGCCAGCGCCACATCAGCCTCGCTTTCCCACTGCCAGCGTGCCAGATACGGGAAACGGCCAGTCAGCACACGCTCCAGCACCGTCTGCGGAAAGGCCTGCTCATCCTGCTGCGCCAGCCAGGCCATCTGCCGTGCGCGCTCGCGGCGCGGGGTCTGATCGAGCGGCCTGCCGGCCAGCATGATCCTGCCGGCCGCCGGGAGCTGCCAGCCGGCCAGCGTGGCCAGCAGCGTGCTCTTGCCGCAGCCGTTTTCACCCAGCACCAGCCAGCACTCCCCTGCGCGGATCGTGATGGACAGATTGGTCAACAGGCAGCGGGCGCCGCGCGCGAGGGAGAGCGACTCGGTCACCAGCATCAGCGTCCACCCTTTTGCTGCAACAGCCACAGAAACACGGGCACACCGAGCAGGCCCATCACCACGCCGACCGGCAATTGCTGCGGAGCCAACAGCGTACGCGCCAGCACATCGGCCAGCAGCAGCACCAGCCCGCCACCAAGGACGGAAGCCGGCAGCAGCAGACGCAGATCCTGCCCCAGCAGCAGCCGCAGTGCGTGCGGCACGATGAGTCCGACAAAGCCGATCATGCCGGCCGTTGTCACCGCCAGCGCGCACGCCAGCGCGGCCAGCACATAAACCACCCAGCGAAGAGTATGCACATTCAATCCCAATGAATGCGAGTGCTGCAGACCTATACCCAGAATATTCAATGCAGGCGCCAGCAGAAAACCCAGCACCAGGAACACGGCCAGCCCGATCAGTGCCAGCTGCCAGCCCGCGCCCGAAAGATCGCCCAGCAACCAGAACACCATGCCGCGCAGGAGACCGTCCGGCGCAATGCTCAGCAGCAGCGACGACAGGGCGCCACAGAAGGCAGCCAGCGCAACACCGGTCAGCAACAATCGCGCCTGCGTGGCCGAATGGTCGCTGCCAGCCAGCCAGAACACGATCAGAATCGTCGCCAGCGCACCAGCGCCCGCCGCCAGATTCACGAGCAGCACGCTGCCACCCAGCAGCATGGCCAGCAAGGCGCCGACACTGGCGCCGCCAGAAGTACCAAGAATGTAGGGGTCGGCCAGCGGGTTGCGCAGCAATACCTGTTGCAGGCAGCCAGCCAGCGCCAGCAAGCCCCCCACCGCCACCGCCGCCAGCGTGCGCGGCAGCCGCAGATTGATAATCACATCGCGCGCTGCTTGCCCAGCTTCACCGGAGTGCAACACCTCTCCAAGCGGCAGGCTGCTGCTGCCAATCGCCAGGCTCAGCAGTATGGCCAGCAGCACCAGCAGCAGCAGGCCGGCGAGCACCAGGCCGAAGCGGCCCCGCTGCAATCGCTCAGCGGCCATGCACTTCTTCTTTCATTACAAAAAAGCCTCCGGTCAATTCGTGCCAGTCTTGCTACGATAAAGCCAGACCAGCCAACAAAACGAGCCCGCCGTGAACGATGCGCTGAAAAAAGAGCACCCCATTCCGCTCTACATCCACATTTCCTACCTGTTCATCGGTCTGCTGCTGAGCTATGCCGCCATCACCGGCTGGTATCAGTACCGCGAAACCTCGCAACTGCTCAAGGACAATGCCAAGGGGCGTTTCGAGCAGATCGCACGGATGACGGCCAGCGAGGTGCAGAGCCTCTACCGCCCGGCCGAAGTCAGCGTTTCACTGCTGGCCAACGAGCGGCTGATGAACGCCGGAACACTGGAAGCACGCCTCGACAGCCTGCAGTTTCTGGTCAATGCCATCGCACAGCAGCCGGCCAGCAGCAGCATCTACATGGGCTACGCCAACGGCGATTTTTTCATGCTGCGCCGCTATCTGGACGAAGCGGATCTGAAGCAGAAATTCAATCCGCCTGCGCTGACCCGCTGGATTGTACAGAGCATTGTCCGCGACGGAGAAACCGTTCGGGGCGAATACCTTTTTTTCGACGTCAAACTGCGCCAGCTCGGCAGGCAGCTCGACCCGGCCTACCGTTATGATCCGCGTCCGCGCGGCTGGTATGAAGCGGCCATCAAGCAGGATGATGTCATCATCACGCCGCCCTATTATTTCTTTACCTCCCAGTCTGCCGGCGTCACACTGGCACAACGCAGCAGCAACGGTCAGGCAGTGGCCGGGATCGACATCAATCTGCATAGCATCGGCACACTGCTGCAGCAATCACGCACGACGCCCGATTCACGCCTCCTGCTGGTCAGCCCCAATGGCAACATACTCGGCTCGCATCAGGGACAGGTGCAAACGGTAAAGCAAGCTGACGGCAGTGTGCGACTGCCAAGGCTGGATGAATTGGATACCCCTTTGCTGAACGCCATGCGCCAGCAAGGAGCCACCGCTCCCGGCAAGCCCTTCGTGCTGGACGTTGAGGGGCAGCAGTGGCAGGGAATGACCAGTGCCATTCCGCTGCTCGGGGACAAGTCACTGCTACTGATGATGGCCACGCCAATGAACGAGCTGCTGGTCGATGCCATCCGGATCCGTAATCGCAGCATCATTGTCACACTGCTCAGTGTCACATTCGGGCTGGCACTGGCAATGTGGCTTGCGCACCTGGCAGCGCGGCCACTGGATGCGCTCTCGGGCGAAATGCAGAAAATCGAGCGCTTCCAGTTCGACGAGCCCGTACGCCTGAAAACACACATTCTGGAAGTTGCGCGGCTTGGCAATGCGCTGGGCAACATGAAGGATACGGTACACCGCTTCATGGAGCTGTCGCAGGCTCTGGCAAGCGAAACCCGGTTTGATCGGCTGCTCTCGCGCATCCTGCGGGAAATGCAGGGCATCACCCGATCCGAGGGCGGCATCATCTACCTGCTCGAAGCCGACGGCCACACGCTGCAGGCGGCCCAGGCACGCTGGCAGGACGAACTGCTGGCCCTCGACACACCGCAAGGGATCGACCTGCACGACGAGCATCTGCTCAGCAACGCCCTGCGCGAATCGCGTCTGGCCAGCGCCACCTCCGGCTGCGATCTGCAGCAGGCTTTCCCCTTGCTGCCACTCGATGGCGGCGATCGGCTTACACTGCTGACGCTGCCGCTGCGCAGCAAGGATGGCGAACTGCTCGGCGTACTGGCACTGATCAGCGACGAACAGAAGCAGGAACTCGGTCCCGACCTGCTCGCCTTCATCAGCGCGCTGTCGGGCACCGCAGCCACCGCGCTCTATACGCAGCGCCTGCTGAACGAACAGAAAATCCTGCTGGAAGCCTTCATCCAGCTCATTGCCGGCGCGATCGACTCCAAGAGCCCCTACACCGGTGGCCACTGCCAGCGCGTGCCGGAACTCACCAAGATGCTGGCGCAAGCCGCTTGCGAGCAGAAGGATGGCCCATTCCGCGATTTCCATCTCAGCGAAGAACAATGGGAAGAACTGCACATCGCGGCCTGGCTGCACGATTGCGGCAAGGTCACGACGCCTGAATACGTGGTGGACAAGGCCACCAAGCTGGAAACGTTATACGACCGCATCCACGAAGTTCGCATGCGCTTCGAAGTGCTCAAGCGGGATGCTGAAATCCGCTGCTGGCAGGGCATTGCCAATGGCGGCGATCCCGATGCGCTAAAAACCGAACTGATGACCGAGCTGGCACAGCTGGATGAGGATTACGCCTTTGTCGCCACCTGCAACGAAGGCGGTGAATTCATGGCGGCGGAAAAAGTGGCAAGACTGCAGCAGATTGCTGCACGCCAGTGGCAGCGCACGCTGTCCGACCGCATCGGCATCTCGCACGAAGAAAAGGAACGCAAGGAACGCACGCCGGAGCCAGCACTGCCCGCGACCGAGCCGCTGCTGTCCGACAAGCCGGAGCACATCATCGTGCGCCGCGAGCGCGACCGCATAGGCGACGACAATCCCTGGGGGTTCCGCGTCACCGTCCCGGAGCATCTGTACAATCGCGGCGAACTCTACAATCTCGCCGTTGCCCGTGGCACGCTCTCGGAAGAAGAACGCTTCAAGATCAACGAGCACATCATCCAGACCATCATCATGCTGGAGAAACTGCCCTTCCCGCGCCATCTGCAGCGCGTGCCGGAAATCGCCGGCGGCCACCACGAGAAGATGGATGGCAGCGGCTATCCGAAACGGCTGCAGCGCGATGAAATGAGCCTGCCCGCACGCATGATGGCGATTGCCGACATTTTCGAGGCGCTGACCGCCATCGATCGCCCCTACAAGAAAGGCAAGACACTCTCGGAAGCCATCAAGATCATGAGCTTCATGAAGAAAGACCAGCACATCGATCCGGAGCTGTTCGACCTGTTCCTGCGTACAGGGATCTATCGCCGCTATGCTGAGCGCTTCATGCAGCCGGCGCAGATTGACGAAGTCGACATCAGCAGCTATCTGACCTAAATACAGCCAAGGGTATCGATATCCAAGACACTATTTTATTTGGCTGCACATCGATACCCATCAAGTTTTATTCACTGCATAGCACCGCGTGCCGCATGACCCAACCAGCATCACTCCTATCCGTACCTTTGCACGCAGGCTGGTTTGCCTTATGCCGCACGCATCCCTATAAACAGACTATCCCGTTTGCTGTCGAAGGATACTGCCCGTGCGAACCTGGCTGAGCATTCTGGCCACTCTGGCTCTGCTCTGCGCCATCGGCGCGGCCCAGGCACGCCAGATCGTCCGCGTGGGGGCTTACAGCTTCCCGCCGTATGTGACGATTGATGCCGCCGGCGAAGCACAGATCGAACTGGTGGAATTGCTCAACCGCCATCAGGACAGGTACGAATTCAGGATCGTCACCACCAGCCCCAGCCGGCGCTATTACGACTTCAGCCGCAATGCCTTCGACGTGATGTTCTATGAAAACCGCGACTGGGGATGGCAACGCTACCCGGTCGAGGTCAGCCCGGTGTACCTGACAGGAGGTGAACAGTATGTTGCGCTGCAACGCCCCGGCCGGACCCAGCGCTATTTCGATGATTTCAGCGGCAAGCGCATGCTCGGAATGCGTGGTTATCATTACGGTTTTGCCAGCTTCAACAGCGACCCGGAATTCCTGCGCCGCAAGTTCGGCATGATCGGTACCACCAATAACGAAGCCACGCTTCGCCTCTTGCTGGATGGCAAGGGCGATGTGGCAGTCGTGACTTCGGCCTACCTGAGCCAGTATCTGGCGGCGAACCCCGAACTGCGCTCCCGCCTTATGATTTCCGACCGGCTCGACCAGGAATACCGCCACACCATACTCGTCCGCAGCGATTTCGAGCCGAACGCAGCCGAACTGGCTGCGTTGCTGCGTGAACTTGAAAAATCCGGCGTGTTGCGCCCGCTGTGGCAGAAATACGGTTCGCCTGGACGCAGCGACCCCGACAAACTCACCCGGCCCAAGCCCTAGCACAGGGTACTGAATAACACCCAGCCAGATTCAGCGGCCCCCCTTGCGGGCCTGCTCGACCGCTTCACACAGGGCCGCGGTGCCTTCCACGAGTCTTGGCCCCATGCGCACCAGAATATCGGGCGGCAGCACATGCAGCTGACTATTCTGCACAGCCGGCAGACTGCGCCATTGCTGCCATTGCGCAAGCGGCCTGCCCTCTTCGCCACCGCTGGTAATGATGGCCTGCGGGCGCGCGGCCAGCACCGCTTCAATATCAACGGTGGGCACCAGCACAGGCTGCCCGGCAAACACATTGACCGCTCCGCACACCCGCAAGGCATCGCTGATGTACTGCTGGCCATTGATCGTCAGCAAGGGCTGCTTCCATACCTGATAGAACACGCGCACCGGCTGCCGCTGCGAGTAGGTTTTTTCCAGTCTGGCAAGCTGCGTGCGATAAGCCGCCGCCGCCCGAGACGCGCCGGCAGACTGCCCGGCGAGCACACCGAGGCGCTCCAGACTTGAAGGTATGTCGCTCAGCTTTCCTGATTCATTGACATAGACAGGAATACCCATTGCCCGTATCTGATCAAGCTGGCGCTGCGGGTTGCCGCTTTGCCAGGCGATGACCAGATCGGGCTTCAGGGTCCGGATGCGCTCCAGGTCAAAACCGTTGTAGCCGCCGACACGCTCGATCTGGCGGGCAGCGGGCGGGTAATCACTGTAATCGACCGCCCCCACGATCTGCCCGCCCGCGCCGATGGCAAACAGGTTCTCGGTCACGTGCGGCGCCAGGCTGATGATGCGCCGGGCCGGCTGTGCCAGTGTGATGGTCGTACCACGGTCATCCCGGACAGACACTGCGGCCTGAGCCACCGGCAGCAGTGAGGTCATGATTCCGCTGCAAATGATGGACCGCCGCAGCCATGATCGAGCCGGGAGCATCAGCATTGCTTCACCACTCCACGCCTTTCTGCGCCCGGATGCCGGCATTGAAGGCATGTTTTTCGTTGTCGATCACCGACACGGTGTCGGCGATGGCGTGCAGCTCCGGGATCGCCGCCCGCCCGGTGATGACCACATGCTGCATCTCCGGCCGGCTTTCCAGATCAGCCAGCACCACGGCCTTGTCGAGGTAGCCGTAGGATAGGCAGTAGGTCAGCTCGTCGAGCACGACCAGGTCATAGGACGCATCCGCCAGCATCCGGCTGGCAATCGTCCACGCTTCCTCGGCTTTGCGCGTGTCCCCTTCGCGGTTCTGCGTATCCCAGGTGAAACCGTCGCCCATCACATGCCATTCGCAATGCTTGCCGAGCAGCGCCTCTTCGCCGGTATCGGTGCGGCTCTTGATGAACTGCACGACGCCGACCTTCATGCCGTGACCGATGGCGCGGGCCACCATGCCGAAGGCCGACGAAGACTTGCCCTTGCCGTTGCCGGTAAGCAGGATCAGGATGCCGGTATCGATACTGGCCTCCGTAATTCTGGCGTCGATCAGCGATTTCTTGCGTGCCATGCGGGCAGCGTGGCGGGCATTGCGTTCCAGGTCGGACATGCGGCGTATTCCTGCATAAAAACGGTTAAAACCCGGCCAGCACGCCAGCCGGGGACGGACAGAGATTATTTCGGCTGCCAGCGCACGCTCAGGAGCCCGTTGATGCCTTGCGTTGCGTAGCCCGTGGCCTGGACGTAGTCCTTGTCCAGCAGATTGTTGACCCGCGCTGTGAGTGACCAGTCGCGTGCGACCTGCCAGCTTGCTGCCACGTTCACGAGGCCATAGCCGGCCAGCCGGATGGTATTGGCGGGGTCATCATAACGCGAGCCCATGCCCTGCAGTTCAAGACGGGCAGTCCAGTCGTTGCCGTGCAGGCCGGCATAGGCAAAGCCGCTGAATTCGGCGCGATAAGCCAGCTGCTTGTTGTAATCGCGCCCCTGGGTCGTGTTGGTGGCATCAAGCCAGTCCAGGTTGCCGCCGGCATTGAATACCTCGCCCTGCCAGTCCAGATTCAGCGTCACGCCCTGCAACGTCGCCTTGCCGATATTGTCGGTGGTATACGTCGCCGGATTGTATTGCAGCAGGTCGGTCAGGCGGTTGTGATACGCCGTTACGCCTGCCTGCAGGCGTGCGCTCTGGTAGCGCAGGAAGGCCTCGGTATTGCGCGACTCCTCCGGCTTGAGTTCCGGATTGCCGAAACCCGGGTAGTAGAGTTCGTTGAAGTTCGGCGCGCGATAACCGGTGCCATAGCTGGCTCCGAGCTGCCAGCCTGGCGTGATTTGCCAGGCCAGCGCGGCACTGCCGCTATTGTTGCGGCCAAATTGGGAATTGTCGTCACTGCGCAGATTCAGCTGCAGATTAACCGTGCCGAGCTGGGCCTGATAGCCGCCCAGTACGCTGTTGATGCGGCGATGGTCGACCGCGTACTTTTCGGTACTGCTGATGCGCTGTTCGAGCGATTCCAGTGCCAGCAGCAGCGAGCCGGCCCCCAGCGCAATGTCGTTCTGCCAGCCGATCTGGTTCTGGGTCGTCTTGAACGTACTCTTTTCCGCACTCCATGCGGACGGCAGCTGATAGTTGTCGCTGTCATCCAGGCTGATGCCGTACTGCAGCTTGCTGGTCCAGATATCGGTAATCGTGTTGCGGGTCCAGACAGTTGCTGCACCATTACGGCTTTCGTCGCGGTAGTCATAGGGGGCGGTCGTCCAGGCATTGTCGTAATGGTTTTCCGACCATGCCATCAGCAGGCTGCCACCGAATTCATGGCGCTCATTGATCTGGTGGCTGCCCGACAGCGACAGGCTCAGGTTCTCATAGCCATCCTTGTCGGTGTTGTTGGGGGCATTGCCCGGAGCAGCCAGCGCGCTGATCCCGTCGGTCCTGCTGTATGCCAGCCCGAGCGCGAAACGGCTGGCGCCCGTGCTGCCGGCAACGCTGGCGCTGGTTTCCACCGTGTTCTGTGTACCGTAGCCAACGCTAACGCTCGGCGTGATCGCGCCACTGCCACGCCGCGTGAAAATCTGGATGGCGCCACCGATGGCGTCGGCACCGTACAGGCTCGCCGCCGGGCCACGCAGGATTTCGATGCGCTCGATCTGATCCAGCGGCATGTTCTGCAGTGCTGCGGCTCCCGTTGTGGCCGAGCCGTAGCGCACGCCATCGATCAGCACGACGATCTGGTTGCCATTGGCACCACGCAGATACAGCGAATTGACCTTGCCGGCACCACCGTTGCTGCGCAGCTGGACACCTGCCTGCTGCGACAGGAGGGTATTCAGGTCCGAATTGCCGAAGGAGTCGATCTGCTCCCGTTCGATCACCGTCACATCGCCAAGCACAGCGCCGGCCTGCTGTGGCTGGCGTGCGGCGGTAACGACGATTTCATCGAGCAGTGGAGTTTCGGCAAAGGCAAAAGAAGG
This sequence comes from Chitinilyticum aquatile DSM 21506, assembly GCF_000430805.1. Classification (GTDB taxonomy): domain Bacteria; phylum Pseudomonadota; class Gammaproteobacteria; order Burkholderiales; family Chitinibacteraceae; genus Chitinilyticum; species Chitinilyticum aquatile. The sequence continues at coordinate 268,069 of NZ_KE387259.1, forward strand.
AGAAAAGGCTGCAGCAACAAGCAGGTATATGCTGGTAAAACGCGGTTTCATTGGCTTTCCTGGCAATACACCCCATGTGTATTGCAAAGCGCGGCAGGAAACGGCGAAGCAGCCGGCGCCCTTTGGCGCGGCAGACTCTTGCGGTTTCCCCTGCCGCAGTAAGGACACCCCGGCAAAATTGCCGGGAACGCATCAAGGCCGGTCTCCGGGCTTGCCAGACTTGATGCATCGCCTTCCCGCCAGGACTCTGGCAGTGGCTCGCAGCACAGGGCGTGCTGGCGTGGATGCATCCACACTGGTTTACCGTTGCAGGGGCAGCGCAGGTGTTTCACCTGCTTCCCGATTATCCCGCTGGCCAGATGGCCGGCAGGCACCTTGAATGGCGCGCACTATAACGCAAAACGGGCACTCTCACTTGTCATCCTTTGAAAGCCGCCGGAAATCATGCTCCGTTTTCCGTTCGCACAAACAAACATGGCGCCCGCAGGCGCCATGTTTGCTGAATGCCGATCCTGCGATCAGGATTCGGGATTGCTGTTGCTTTCGACAAAGCTCTTCAGGCGCTCCGAGCGGGTCGGGTGACGCAGCTTGCGCAGTGCCTTGGCTTCGATCTGGCGGATACGCTCGCGCGTTACGTCAAACTGCTTGCCGACTTCTTCCAGCGTGTGATCGGTATTCATGTCGATGCCGAAGCGCATGCGCAATACCTTGGCCTCGCGCGGAGTCAGGGTATCGAGCACTTCCTTGGTGGCTTCACGCAGACCGGCATAGACGGCGGCATCGGCCGGCGCCATATTGTTCTGGTCTTCGATGAAATCACCCAGATGCGAATCGTCGTCGTCACCGATCGGCGTTTCCATCGAGATCGGCTCTTTCGCGATCTTGAGGATCTTGCGGATCTTGTCTTCCGGCATTTCCATCTTTTCGGCCAGGATGTCCGGAGTCGGATCGACACCGGTTTCCTGCAGGATTTGCCGCTGGATGCGGTTCATCTTGTTGATGGTTTCGATCATGTGCACCGGAATACGGATGGTGCGCGCCTGATCGGCAATCGAACGGGTAATCGCCTGACGGATCCACCAGGTGGCGTAGGTCGAGAACTTGTAGCCGCGACGGTATTCGAACTTGTCCACCGCCTTCATCAGACCGATATTGCCTTCCTGGATCAGGTCGAGGAACTGCAGGCCACGGTTGGTGTACTTCTTGGCAATCGAGATCACCAGACGCAGGTTGGCCTCGATCATTTCGCGCTTGGCGCGACGAGCCTTGGCTTCACCGGTCGACATCTGGCGGTTGATTTCCTTCAGCTCCTTGATCGGGAGCATCGCCTTGTCCTGCAGCTCGCCCAGCTTCTGCTGCTTTTCCATCAGCGCGTGCTGATAGCGGCCAAGGATTTCGGAATACGAATGCCCGGCCGAAATTTCATCGAGCACCCAGTTGGTATCGCATTCACGGCCCGGGAAGGTCTTGATGAAGTGATCACGCGGCATGCGGACTTTCTGCAGACAGATGTCCATGATTTCGCGCTCGTGACTGCGGATGTCATCGACCATGCTGCGCAGCTGGTCGCACAGGTTTTCCACCTGACGAGCCGAGAAGCGGATTTTCTGGAATTCTTCGGCAATGGCAGCCTGCTGGGCGAGGTAAGTCTTACCCTGCACGCCTTCTTTCGCCAGCGCCTTGACCATCTTGTCGAAGAGCTTGCGGATCACGTCGAAGTGCTCGGCAGCCTGGGTTTTCAGCAGCTCGAGATTCGCGCTGGCAGCAGCGGCGCCACCATCGTCTTCCTCTTCGTCATCCGACTCTTCGTCGTCCAGTTCTTCTTCGGACAATTCGGGGGCAGGTGCTTCTTCCTCTTCCGGCGCATTCGGATCAATGAAGCCATCAATCACGTCATCGATGCGGATTTCGTCGGAAAGGCCCTTGTCCACCAGATCAAGAATGGTCTGGATGGTGGTCGGGCAGGCCGAAATGGCCAGAATCATGTGCTTGAGGCCTTCCTCGATCCGCTTGGCGATTTCGATTTCGCCTTCGCGGGTCAGGAGCTCGACCGTACCCATTTCACGCATGTACATGCGCACCGGATCGGTCGTGCGGCCAAATTCGGAATCCACCGACGACAGCGCGGCTTCGGCCTCTTCGACGGCATCTTCGTCGGCCACGGCAGGTGTAGCGTCGGACATCAGCAGGTCTTCGGCATCGGGTGCCTCGTCATAGACCTGGATGCCCATATTGGTGATCATGCTGATCACGCCTTCGATCTGCTCGGCATCGAGCATGTCTTCCGGCAGGTGATCGTTGATCTCTGCATAGGTCAGGTAGCCGCGCTCCTTCCCCTGCACGATCAGCAGCTTGAATTTCGCCTTGCGGACTTCGGGGTCGAGGCTTGCTTCCTCTTCTCCCTGGGCGCGAGGATTGATATCTTCTTTTACCAAATCTTTATCAGTCGCCATGTCGGTACAACGCTCAGCGTAACGTGCAAAAACGTAGAATTATATCAGAAAATTCAGGGCTTTTCCTGCCGCCCCCGCACTTTCCGTCCTGTACTACCCCAGACACTCCAGCAAAAAACAGCCGCAAACCAGCTCAAGCGCCGGCAGCAGCCTGCAGCAGCTGCAAATATTCCTGCTTTTCCTGTTCGGTCAATCCGCCATTTTCACGACGGTAATCCAGCTCTGCACGACGCTCCACCCGGCGCGGCTGAATGATGCGCCGCTCGATCAGGATGCAGGTATCGCGCAACTCCTGCGCGCGCTCTTCCTGCGGGAAACGCCCATAGAGCTGAAGCCCTTCCTGCAGGCACTGGTCCAGATAGTCAAATTCGGGGCGATCACGCCAGAACTCAAGCAGCAGAGCTCCCGGTTGCTGTGGCTGGCTGCGCGCCAGCGCCAGCAATTCGGACAGGAGGGCCAGCCGCCCTTCCTGCGGCCAGCGCGCTTCAACCGGATCAAGCTCCGCCACCGCGGAAGGATCACACAGCACCAGCCGGAACAGCTTGAGCATGGGGTCGAGTTGTGCACGCTGCGCTGGCGGCGCAGCCACCAGCCCCTTGGCCTCGCGCTCTTCCAGCTCGCGCTGGGCGCGCCAGTCGCCTGTGCGCCTTGAAGCACCAGCGCCTGGACGCACGGCACGCCCGGATTTTCTTTCCCGCCCCCGGAACGAGCCATCCGACTCCTGCACCGAGGAATAGCCCCCCTGGTAATAGCGTGGCGGCTCCGTGTCATCGTAGCGCCCCGGCTCTGGTGACTCAGCACTGCCCTGCGGCGCCTGCAGCTGCGCCATATCGGCCTGCGTCAGTTCGCACAACTCGCCCAGCCGCTTTTGTACCAGCAGGCGCAGCACCGGCGCCTCCTGCAACTGCTCAAGATACGGACGGGCGATATGCCAGAGTTTGGCGCGCCCCTCTTCACTGCTGAGATCCACCTGCAGGGCCAGTTCGCGCAGCAGATACTGCGACAGCGGCAAGGCCTCGTCATCGATCAGCCGCTCGAATGCCTCGCGACCAAATTCCTGCACATAGGAATCCGGGTCGTGCTCGGAGGGCAGAAACAGGAAGCGCACTTCCTTGCCATCGCGTACCAGCGGCAAGGCATTCTCCAGCGCCCGCCAGGCCGCACGGCGCCCGGCCTTGTCGCCATCGAAACCAAAAATCACCTCATCCGCGAGCTTGAGCAACTTTTTCACGTGTTCGGGCGTACACGCGGTCCCCAGGCTGGCCACGGCGTATTCGATGCCATGCTGGTGCAGCATGACGACATCCATATAGCCCTCGGTCACCAGCACGCGACCGCGATCACGAATCGCCGCCCGCGCCTGCGGCAGGCCATACAGCTCGCGCCCCTTTTCGAACACCGGCGTTTCCGGCGAATTGAGGTATTTGGGCTCACCCTGCCCCAGTACCCGCCCGCCGAAACCGATCACCGCACCGCGCTGGTTCATGATGGGGAACATCACGCGATCACGGAAGCGGTCATAACGGCGCTTGGTATCTTCCTTTTCGATTACCAGGCCGGCTTCGGGCAGCAGCTTGCTCCAGTCATAATCAGGGTATATGGCCTTAAGCGCTTGCCAGTCTTCCCCACCGGGGGCATACCCAAGACCAAAACGCGCAGCCGTCTTGCCCTCGACGCCTCGCTTGCGAAAGTAGGCAATCGCCTCCGGTGACTTTTTGAGCGCGCCGCGATAGAAATCGAACGCGCCTTTCAGCACATCGAGAATGCCGGGCTGGGCCTTGTCCGCCGGAGCACTTCCCATATCCTCCAGCGGCACCGCCATGCCCAGCCCCTCGGCCAGCTTGCGGATTGCCTCGGGATAATTCAGCCCCTCATACTCCATCACGAAGCCGATAGCCGTGCCGTGCGCACCGCAACCAAAACAGTGATAGAACTGCTTCGAGGGGCTGACGGTAAACGAAGGCGATTTTTCCTTGTGGAAAGGGCAGCAGGCCTGATAGTTCTGCCCGGCCTTTTTCAGCGGCAGATACTTCTCGACCACGTCGACGATGTCGACGCGGTTGAGAACGTCCTGAATGAAGGATTCGGGAATGCGGGCCAAGGCAGCTCTGCGGGAAAATCAGCGGATTAAGAGGAAACGCACAGACATGCGGCAAACGCAGGAAGCCCGGCCCCCTGCGGCAGACACCTCACTCAGGCAAGCCTGGCCTTGACCAGCTTGTTCACTTCCGTCATGTCGGCACGGCCAGCCAGCGCGCCCTTCAGCTCGCCCATGATCTTGCCCATGGAGGCCGGTGCTGCACCATGCTTCGCCACTGCGGCATCAACCGCTGCGGCCACTTCCTCGGCAGACAGTTGCTGCGGCATGTAGACCTGCAGCTCGTTGATTTCAGCCTGCTCTTTTTCGGCCAGATCGGGGCGCTGGGCGGCCTGATACTGGCTGATGCTGTCGCGGCGCTGCTTGACCATCTTTTCGATGACAGCAGCCACCGCCACATCGTCCAGCTCGACGCGCTCGTCGACTTCCTTCTGCTTGATCGCCGCCAGCAAGAGGCGAATCGTCGCCAGGCGGTCGGTTTCACGCGCCTTCATGGCGGTTTTCATGTCTTCGGTAATGCGGGCTTTCAAGGACATCGCAGTTCCTGTTCGGCTATCGGGCTAAGGGGGAGAAACGGATCAGTGCAGCATAAACGACAAAAGGCCGCCATCGGCGACCTTTTCGTACAACGCAGCTGATCAGTACAGCTTCGGCGGCAGTTGCTGGCTGCGCAGGCGCTTGTAGTGGCGCTTAACGGCAGCAGCGAGCTTGCGCTTGCGTTCTGCAGTCGGCTTTTCGTAGAACTCGCGGGCGCGCAGTTCAGTCAGCAGACCGGTTTTTTCTACGGAACGCTTGAAGCGGCGCATCGCTACTTCGAACGGTTCGTTCTCTTTAACGCGTACAGATGGCATGGATCGAATCCTGTTGTCTTGGCAGATGAGCCGCAGGCGGCTTCATGGGGAAAGCGGCAGATTATCCATGAAAGAAGCCGGCATGTCAAAGCCCTCTCTTCCCCTGTTGCATTCATGCGGCTACCATTCGGTCTCTTCCATCGCAACAAGACGCTACGCCATGCTGGTACTGGGCATCGAATCCTCCTGCGACGAAACCGGCGTCGCATTGTACGACACTTCCGCCGGGCTACTCGCACATCAGCTGCACTCGCAGATCGCCATGCACGCCGAATATGGCGGCGTCGTGCCCGAACTCGCCTCGCGCGACCACATCCGCCGCGTACTGCCGCTCACCACGGCCTGCCTCGCGGACGCCGGACGCACGCTGACTGATATTGATGCCATTGCCTACACCGCAGGTCCCGGCCTGTCGGGCGCGCTGCTCGTCGGCGCCAGCGTGGCCAATGCGCTGGCGTTTGCGCTCAAGAAACCAACCATCGCCGTGCACCACCTCGAAGGTCACCTGCTCTCGCCGCTGCTGGCCGACCCGGCTCCCGAATTTCCCTTTGTCGCACTGCTGGTTTCCGGCGGCCACACGCAACTGATGGCGGTGCATGGTGTCGGCCGCTATGAACTGCTGGGCGAAACGGTTGACGATGCCGCCGGCGAAGCCTTTGACAAGTCGGCCAAACTGCTGGGGCTCGGTTACCCGGGCGGGCCAGCGCTGTCGAAACTCGCGGAGTCGGGCGACCCGGCCCGTTTCACGCTGCCGCGCCCGATGCTGCACTCGGCCGATCTCGATTTCAGCTTCTCCGGCCTGAAAACGGCGGTGCTCAATCTCGTGAAAGCACAGGACAATCTCGACGAGCAAACACGCGCCGACATCTGCGCCGCCTTCCAGGAAGCCATCGTCGAGGTCATCAGCAAGAAGTGCATCAAGGCCATGAAGCAGACCGGCCTCAACCGGCTGGTGATTGCCGGCGGCGTCGGCGCCAACCGGCAATTGCGCGACGGACTGAACGACGCCTGCAGCAAGCGCGGCTGGCAGGTTTTCTACCCGCCGCTGCATCTGTGCACCGATAACGGCGCGATGATCGCCTTTGCCGGCGCACAGCGACTGAAATTTGCACAGACCGCTGGCAGCTTCGCAGTACAGCCGCGCTGGGATCTGGCCAGCCTGCCGGCCACCTGATATATACCCACACAGATATAAAGCCACAACTCTTTTATTAAAATGGTTATATCTACATACCCATTAAAAAAACCCGCCAAGGCGGGTTTTTTTAATGGGTGAAGCACTCATGTTCACGCCACCTGAAAACGGCTTTCGATCAGGCCGGGCAGGGTCAGCAGCAACTCATCGCCGGACACAATCGGCCCCACGCCCTCTGGCGTACCGGTAAAGACCAGATCACCGGACTGCAGGCCGAAGCGCGCGGATATCCACGCAATCAGCGTGGCCACGCCGAATGCCATGTCGCGCGTGCGGGCATGCTGCTTCAGCTCGCCATTGCGGTGCAGGGTGAATTCCAGCGCCTGGGGATCGGTAATTTCATCTGCGGCGACAAAGGATGTCAGCGGCGCCGCACCGGCGAAGCCCTTGGCCAGCGTCCACGGGTTGCCGGCCTTTTTTGCGGCCGCCTGCACGTCGCGCGCGGTCAGATCCAGCCCGAGCGCATAGCCGGCGACATGCGAGAGCGCATCGGCGGCGGCAATATTGCGCCCGCCGCGCCCGATGGCGACAACCAGTTCGGTTTCATGGTGGACTTCCTGCGACCAGGCCGGCAGCTGCAGCGGTTCGCCGGCAAACACCAGCGCGCTCGACGGTTTGAGAAACACCATGGGTTCAGTGCCGATGGTCGACCCCATTTCGCGGGCATGTTCAAGGTAATTGCGCCCGACGCAGAAGACATTCGCAACGCGCAGTGCTGTACCGGCAATCAGAATTTCAGGCATGGCAGGCTCCGCAGGAAAATGCCAGGGATAAAACGACTTTACGCCAGCCACTGGCCGAGCGAATACAGCAGCACGACAGCCACCCACAGCAACACGGTACGCCACACGAGACCCACGGCGCTCGGCAGGTAATCGGCGCTGGCCGGCTCGCCCACGCCGATTTCCGGGCGCAGCTTGATGGTGTGATCCTGATGCAGCGCTTCGCCCAGCTTCACGCCCAGCGCGCCACCGGCGGCAGCCAGCAGGATACCGCTGCTGTAATGGCTCCAGCGGTCAGCCTGCGTGCGCCAGCAGTAAATCGCATCTTCGAAATTGCCCATGATGGCGTAGCCCACAGCGGTGAGACGTACCGGCAGATAATCCAGCACGGCCAGCACGCCATCGGCAAAACGGCCAAACAGATCATCACGCCCACCCCACTTTTGCTGCAGGAGGCTTGCCGCGCGGTAGAGTACGGCCCCCGCCGGGCCAGCCACCCAGGCCAGCACCAGGAACCAGAACAGCGTGGCAAACACGAAACGGAAGGAATCCAGCACACCCTGCTCGATCGCCAGACGCGCCACTTCATCCGGTGTCAGCTCGGAAGTGGACTGCCCGGTCCAGTCGGCCAGCAACTCGCGGGCGGCCGCGAGATCTTCCTCCTGCAGCGCTTTCGAAATGCCGGTGAAGGCGTGACTGAACTGGCGGAATCCCATCGTGAAATACAGCAGCAGCACACTCCAGGCCAGCCCCAGAAACACGCTCGCCATGTTCAGCAGCCAGTAGCCCAGTGCGGCGACCAGCAGCAGCGGCAGCACGGCAATCAGCCAGGCATAGACACCATTGCGGTATTCGCCGGCATTCAGATTGCGCTCAAGCCGGTTGGCACCGCGCACGAAGGCCAGGTACAGCGGGTTGCGGTTGCTGATCGGGCGCAATTGCTCCAGCGCCAGCGCAAGAATGAGGACGAGAAGACTCATGGGCACACAATTCCGTAAAACGTGGCGCAACACCGCTGCGCCCTGCCCTGCACGATACCATAGCCCTGCCGGATGCCCAAAATCACCGCTCCGTGGCGGCAGGATTCGCGACAGGGTCTTGAAAAAAGGCCTACGCCCCCCTATCTTCATCCCGTTCTAACGCCAAACCATCCGGAGATACCCATAATGGAACACAAGCTGCCCGAACTGCCGTACGCCCAGGACGCCCTGACTCCCTACATGAGCGCCGAAACCCTGTCCTATCACTACGGCAAGCATCACCAGACCTACATCACCAACCTGAACAACCTGATCAAGGGCACCGACAACGAGTCGAAGAGCCTGGAAGAGATCGTCAAGACTGCTCCGGCCGGCGGCCTCTACAACAACGCTGCACAAACCTGGAACCACACCTTCTTCTGGCTGGGCTTCAAGCCGAACGCCGAAGGTGCCGATCGTGCACCGGCTGGCAGCCTGGCTGACGCCATCAACGCCAAGTGGGGCTCCTTCGACGAATTCAAGAAGGCATTCAACACTTCCGCCGCCGGCAATTTCGGCTCCGGCTGGACCTGGCTGGTGAAAAAGGCTGACGGTTCGCTCGACATCGTCAACACCGGCGCTGCAGGCACCCCGCTGACCACCAGCGACGTCGCCCTGCTGACCTGTGACGTCTGGGAACACGCTTACTACATCGACTACCGCAACAGCCGCCCGAACTACCTGGAAGGTTTCTGGAAGCTGGTTGACTGGGACGTGGTTGCTGCTCGCTTCGCGGCTTAATCCCCGACCGCGCGAGAAAAGGACGATACCCGTCGTCCTTTTTTTATTGCCAACGCCAGCCCGAAATGACGGACGGCCTCAAGGCCGCTGCAGCATGGCCGATACGGCGTTTACCCCGCCGCATCCGCGACGCCCCCTCACCCCGGCCACAAGGGCCGGCCAACCGGATGATCGCCATGAACAGCCTCAGCAACCTCCCCGCGCTTGGCAGCACTGCATTGCAAACGGGCAGCGCCGCACCACGCAACCTCGTGCCTGCCAGAAACAGCGATTCGCCGCTGCAGGCACCGCAGAAAACCAACGCCCTCGCGGAACGCGTGAGCCAGCTTGGTCGCAACACGGTCGATCTGGCGCAGCAGTTGCTGGGCAGCTTCGCACAGAACCTGTTCGGCGACGCGGCCAAAGGGATGAAGGTCGAATTCGACAGCTTTGCTCTGTCGGCCGAATCGACAGCCAGCGCGGCAGCGTATCGATCAGAAAGCGCCTCTGGCAGCACGGCGGCGGCGGCATTCCGGCTGGAGGATGCCAGCAGCTTCACCGGCCGCGGCAAGCTCACCACCGCCGACGGCCAGGTCTTCGAGTTTGAAATCGAAGTGCGCTACCAGTCGATACAGGAAAGCGCCTTTGCCACCGCCAGCCGCAACACACCGGCAAACCTCGGCAAGAACAACGGCGGTTCTGAAGCGCTGCCTGCCGCAGATCAGGACAAGGCTGCCACACCTGCGCTCGACAATCTGCGCAGCCAGTTTGCCGGCATCGCCAGCGAACTGCTCGACAGCCTGAGCGCCGAACCCGTGCGCCAGCCCTTCAGCATGAGCATACCGAATGACGGCCAGGAGCCGCTCAGGCTACTGGGCGATCTGGCACTGAAGCTGCTCGACCTGCCAGGCGGGCCGCGCCATGTCGATCTGGGACGCCTCGGCCACGACGAAAAGCCAGCAAACGGCAGGCTGGATGCTGCGGCCTGAACCGTAATAACCATGGGTATACAGCCATAGCCATTTAAATGAAATGACCATGACGATATACCCAATCTGGTATATCTAATCAGTCTTCAAGATGATAGGCAATACCCGGCAGGCTGGCCGAGCGCGTACCGGCCAGCGGCAGATTGTCGCTGGCGTGATAGCTGAACACGAGCGAATACTTGGTCTGGCTGCTGCGGTTGCGGCTGGCAGCGTGGAAGGTACGTGCATCGAACAGCACCACATCGCCCGGCGCAAGGCTGGGGAATTCCGCCCGCGCCACCAGCGGCACGGCCGCCGGATGCGTGGCATCCAGAAACTCCAGTGCATCGAAGGCCGCATCGGGCAGCTCGGCATGCTGCGAGCCGGGAATGAAACCGAGCGCACCGTTATCCGGATATTCCTCACCGAGCGCCAGCCACACCGACACCAGCTCGGGCCGGCTGAAACGCCAGTAACGCAGATCCCGATGCCAGCGCGTGTCGCTGGAAAAACTCGGCTGTTTAGTCATCAGGCTGTTGTGGTGTGCCTGCGTCAGCGTGATGTGCCGCGTATCCAGCAGGGCGCCGATCAGCGCCAGCAAGCGCGAATCACCAGCCCAGCCGGCAAAGACCTCGCCACGCGCAGCCATATTGCGCAGCCGGCGTATCGTCGCCGCACCCTCGCCTTCCTGCTGCGGCGCACCGGGATAACCCAGCTCGGCTTCGAGCTCGAAAGGCGGTACGCGCCGGACCAGTTCGTCCATCGCCGCAGCGCGGATCGCGGCCAGACGCTCGGGGGCGGCAAAGGCACGGAGAATCACCACGCCATCGCGCGCAAAGGCGGCATGAATGGCGGAAAAATCGGAATGGGGGGGAAGGAATTCGGCAGGCATGCCGGATTGTAACCGATACGGCCACGGTCGGTCCGCAATCGCGGCCGCAGCTTGCCCGCTGAAATGGTCAGGATTTGAAGGTGTTGCACTGCCCCGGATCGCCAGACTCGAAACCGCGCTTGAACCAGCGCTTGCGGTCGTCCGAGCTGCCGTGCGTGAAGGAATCCGGCACCACCGCGCCGCCGGCATGTTTCTGCAGCGTATCGTCACCGATGGCGTGCGCAGCATTCAGCGCCTCGTCCAAGTCGCCCGCATCCAGCAGTCCGCGCTGCTGCGCACTGTGGCCCCACACGCCCGCAAAACAGTCGGCCTGCAATTCCAGCTTCACCGAGAGTGCGTTCGCCTGCGCCTTGGGCAATTGCTGCTGGCGCTCGTGCACCTTGCCCGACGTGCCGAGCAGATTCTGCACATGGTGGCCGACTTCGTGCGCAACCACATAGGCCTGCGCGAAATCGCCCTGCGCACCAAAGCGCTTGTGCAGCTCGTCAAAGAAGCTCAGATCAAGGTAAACCTTGCTGTCAGCCGGGCAATAGAAGGGGCCGACCGCCGCAGATGCACCACCACAACCGGAGCGAACCTGGTCGCGGAACAGCACCAGCGCCGGCTGCTGATAGGTCCTGCCATTCTGCTGGAAGATCCGGCCCCAGGTGTCTTCGGTGTCACCAAGAATGCGCGCGACCATCTGCTTGTGCTGGTCGTTGTCGGTCGCTCCACGCGGGCCTTGCTGATACGACGCGGGGCGCTCGCCCGCCGGACCAACCAGACCCAGCATGCGCAGCATGTCGACCGGGCTCTTGCCCATCAATACGCCGATGCCGATGACGGCAACAATCAGCACGAGCACGCGCTTGAAGCCCAGAAAGTTGATCAGCATGAAGATGCCGCCGCCCAGCCCGCCTCCGCCGCCGCCCTCGCTGCGCCTGTCCTCGACATTGCTGCTCTCGCGCATTTCATCCCAACGCATGGCCGACTCCCTTTCCTTTTCAGCTAACTGCAGCTTAATCGATCAGACAGCAAACAGGCCAGCCTGCCGACCAGCCTCCGATTGCATGAACAGGCGGACTCAGAAGCGGCCGGACAGGGTCAAGCCGAGAATCGGCATGGCACTGTGTTTTTCCGTACTCACATCGTCGCCATTGGCATTCTGGATGACAAATTCGCCACCGACACCCGCGCCGGCATACGCATCCAGCCGCATGCTGTCATTGATGGCATAACCGGCGCGCACGAACAGCGGCACGGTCTTGTCCTGCATCACCCCGTTGGCGGCCAGCCTGTTGTTGCTGGCAAGCCGGTACTCATAGCTGCGCCAGGTACCACCGAAGCCAAGCTCGAAACGCGGCGCCGGCATCCAGCTCAGCTCAAGCCCTGCCGGCCCGACGGGGCTTACCGCAAAGGGATTCGCCAGCCTCCACTGGTCAGCCAGCTTCCAGTTCACGACCAGAAAAGGAAAAGCCTCCGTGCTCTCGAGTCGCTGCCAGACGGCCACACCAAGCCCGACCATGCGGTCAGGCGCAAAATAATGCGCCGCCGATACACTGACACCGTAACTCAGGCTGTCACTCTGGCTGGCGCCGGATTCAGCGGCATACTCCGCGCCGGGGGCAATTGCGTAAACCCAGCCACCACCAGTGGCATAGCTGTACGGCATGCTGAGAGTGGCTCGCCCAAGTGTTTTCCATGGTGACACTCCACCCCAGGCAGTCGCTTGCTCAAATGACCAGGACTGCTGGCCAAAGCCCATTGCCAAGCCGAGCCGCTGCTGCGGATCAAGTTGTTTGCTGCCACTAACCGAGGCCTGCCAGATAGTGGCACTGGCTTTGCCGCCCGAATCCAGGCTGAAATCGGGAATCCAGCCGGCAGTAGCTGCGGCACTGAGCTGGCCGTCTGCGGCATGCACCAGCGCAGTTGCGAAAAATGAGGCAAGGGCGAACGAGCGAAGCGGAAGAGGCATCAGGAATTCCCTAACTAGAGGAACAACAGGCAGGCATCATAACGTACCGGCATATGCAAAACGATGATAGCGGGTACCTGGGTTGCCGGGCCCGCATTACATGCTACGGCAGACATGCAAAGCCCCGCCGGAGCGGGGCTTTGCATGTCTGCCGACCGGACAATCAGGCGCCGAGCGCCTTCAGCACATCGTCGCGCACCACATCGACGGCACGGGTACCGTCGATCTTCACATACTTCGGTGCCTTGGCATCGCCCGAAGCCGCGCGCTGACCGTAGAAGCCGACCAGCACCTCGGTCTGCTCGTGATACACGGCCAGACGCTTGAGCACCGTCGCTTCTTCATCGTCGGCGCGCTGGATCAGTTCTTCGCCAGTCTCATCATCCTTGCCTTCGACCTTGGGCGGATTGAACTTGACGTGGTAAGTGCGGCCCGAAGCCACGTGCACGCGGCGGCCAGCCATGCGCTCGACAATTGCAGCATCGGGCACGTCGATTTCGACCACATAATCGATATCCACACCGGCAGCAATCATGGCTTCGGCTTGCGGAATCGTGCGCGGAAAACCGTCGAACAGGAAACCGTTGGCGCAGTCGGCATCGGTGATGCGCTCCTTCACCAGACCGATGATGATGTCGTCACGCACCAGGCCACCGGCATCCATGATCGCCTTGGCTTCCAGGCCCAGCGGCGTGCCGGCCTTTACCGCAGCACGCAGCATGTCGCCGGTGGAAATCTGCGGGATGTTGAATTTTTCACGGATGAAGTTGGCCTGTGTGCCCTTGCCGGCGCCCGGAGCGCCCAGAAGAATCAATCGCATCGTCTCTTTCCTGTGGGTTGAATACAAAACTACAACTTATGCCTTTGCCTCTTGCTCGGCAAAAGCGGCACGCGCCTTTTCCAGGTCTTCCGGCGTATCGACGCCGGGTGCGGGTATAAGGTCGGTCTGGTGAACGCCAATGGCATGACCATGCCACAGGACGCGCAGCTGTTCGAGCTTCTCGATGTCTTCCAGCCGCGAAGCGGGCAACTTTGAATACGCGCGCAGAAAGCCGGCACGGTAGGCATAGATGCCGATATGGCGCTGCGCGCCCAGTGCGGCGTCCAGCATCCAGTCACTGTCTTCGTTGTCGTCTGAAAAACCGTCACGATCCCAGGGAATCGGCGCGCGGCTGAAATACATCGCGCGGCCGTCAGCGGCAGTCACCACTTTCACCACATTGGGATTGAAGAAATCACTGGCCGATTCGATGGCATGGCTGGCTGTCGCCATTGCCCAGTCCGGATGCTGCGCCAGGAGGCCGGCCACCGCATCAATCAGCGCCGGATCGATCAGCGGTTCGTCACCCTGCACATTCACGACAATGGCATCATCGGGCAAGGCCATCCTGTCCACAGCCTCGGCCAAGCGGTCGGTGCCCGACGGGTGCCCCTTGCTGGTCAGCATGCAGGCATAGTTGTGCGCCACCACGGCATCCTGGATGGCGAGGTCGTCACACGCGACCATGACCATCTCCGCATCCGATTGCAGCGCACGCTCGACGACCCGCACCACCATCGGTTTGCCATGGATGTCGGCCAGCGGCTTGTTCGGCAGGCGGGTCGATTGCAGACGCGCCGGGATCAGCACGACAAAGCCCATATCAGACCTCCTCGTCCGCAGCCAGCTCGCGCGCTTCGCTTTCCAGCATGACCGGAATGCCGTCCTTGATCGCATAAGCCAGACGGTCACCCTTGCAGATCAGCTCCTGTTTGGCCTTGTCATACACCAGCGGGCCCTTGCAGACCGGGCAGACCAGAATTTCCAGCAGTTTGGCGTCCATGCAATTCCTCGTTAAGCCATTTGGCCAGATCGGGCGCCAACTGCGCCTGCACCGGCAAAACCCAGATTCTAGCACCGGCCGCCCCCAAATCGGGCAAGGCCGCCAGCTTCACTGCATCCTTTTCGGTCACGATCAGGGTGCCACTGGGCGGAATATCGGCCAGTGCGAAGGCGTGATGGTCGGGAAAAGCCAGCTCGCCACATGGCACGCCCATCTGCCGCAGAGTCGCAAAGAAGCGCTGCGGATTGCCGATGCCGCACAGCGCGGTCAGCGGCTGCGGCAAGCTGGTGGCCAGCACCCGCAGCTGCGGATCATCCAGCCGGTAAGCCAAGCCGGGCTGCAACTGCATGGCGTACTGGCGTGCATGCCATTGCCCTGCACCGCCACCATTGACAACCACTGCCGAGCAAGCAGCCAGTCGCGACCGCCCCTCGCGCAAGGGGCCGGCCGGCAGCAGCAGGCCATTGCCCAGCCCGCGCGCACCATCAATCACCGCGATTTCGACATCGCGCGCCAGCCGGTAATGCTGCAGGCCATCGTCGCAAAGGATCACACTCACATCGGGATGCGCCGCCAGCAAGGCGCGGCCGGCCGCGGCGCGATCGCGACAGACAAACACCGGCACGCCACTGGCGCGCGCCAGCAGCACCGGCTCATCGCCCACATACCCCGGGGCACTATCAGCCATAACCTCAGCAGGAGATTTGGCCGTACCACCATACCCCCTGGAAACGATGCCGACTCGCCAGCCGAGGCGCTGCAGCTCCTGCGCCAGATAGACCGTGAGCGGCGTCTTGCCGGTGCCGCCTACGCTGATATTACCGACGACGACGACCGAAACCGGCAGGCGCACTATGCGCTTGAGGCGGAATCTGAACAGGGCGCAACGGATTGCGGCCAGCAAGGCAAACAGCAGCGAAAAAGGCAGCAGGAGCAAGGCTTGCCAGGAATGGCGGCGATACCAGAATGATTCAACGGCCACCATCAAGCTCCAATAGGCGCTGCAAGCCTGCATCATCAAGTGCAGACTTCAGAATGATGATTGCTGAAGACTCATCCAGCAACAGGAATAGCCGCTGCTCATCTTGCTCAACCCGAACAATGGCCGCATTCTTGATCCGGCTATAACCGTTCTGGTTCTGTATGCAAAGCTCATCCACAGTGGCATGCAGGACATGCGGGCCGCGCAAGCCAGCCGATTTCACGATGGTTTTCATGGCCTGCTGCCTGCGAAAAAACTGCACCAGCATCAGACAGCCCCACCCAAGGAAAAAACACGCAAACATCAGCAGCCGTACTGACTCGGGAGAATGAAACAGGGCTAGGCCACAACAGACCAGAAAGGCAATGGCCCCCAGCGCATTGAATGCATTGCACGCCCAATCACGCCAGGAATCATCCGCAAAGGCGTTCCTGGCACACAACGTCTTCCACGCTAGGACGTCATCAAAAGACAATGAGAACATCACAGAAAAGCAGGTTTCGGCCGGAAGCGATACCGGGGGCAAGCAAAACGGGGCCGCAGCCCCGTTTGAGTTGATGCCAGCCTGCCTCATTTGGCCTGAGACTGCGTCTGCGTGGCAAACGTGAGCTTGCTGTAGTTGGCAATGCGCGCGGCCTCCATCACGTTGACCACGCTCTGGTGCGTCGCCTGCGCGTCGGCGTTGACCACCACCATCGGGTCGGCGTCGTCGCTGCCGGCGGCATTGCGCAGCTCGCTGGCAAACGCTTCGGCATTGAGGAAGGCCGCCGGCTTGCCGTTGATCACATACTGGCCACTGGCGGTAACAGCCACCTGGATGGTTTTCGGCTGCTCGGCCGCTGCATCGGCATCCGCGCTGGGCAGATTGATCTTCAGCTCGGCAAAGCGGGAATACGTCGTGGTGGCCATCACGAAAATCAGGATCACCAGAATGACGTCGATCAGCGGGATGAAATTGATTTCCGGCTCTTCCCGGTCACGCCCTTTACGGAAATTCATTGCAGCTCCCCGCTTAGTGGTGGCGATCGCCGTGGACCACTTCCACCAGCTTGACGGCCTGTTGCTCCATTTCGACGATGAAGCCATCAACCTTGCCACGGAAGTAGCGGTAGAACAGCAGCGCCGGTGCGGCCACGATAATGCCGCCAGCGGTGTTGTACAGCGCCACCGAGATACCGTGGGCCAGCTGCGCCGGATTGGTGCCGGAGGCCGGGGTCTGTGCGCCGAAGATTTCGATCATGCCGATCACGGTACCCAGCAGACCCAGCAGCGGGGTAATCGACGCGATGGTGCCCAGCGTATTCAGATAGCGATTCAGGTCGTGCGCGACGGCGCTGCCCACTTCCTCGATCGACTCCTTCATCACTTCGCGCGAGCTTTTCACATTCTTCAGGCCTGCGGCAAACACGCGGCCCAGCGGGCTGCTGGAGGCCAGCTTCTGCAGCATTTCGCCGGATACGCCATTGGCGCGGTATTCCTGCACCACATTGGCCAGCAGGCCATGCGGCAACACCAGTTTTTTCCGCAAGCTGAGCAGGCGCTCGATGATGATGGTCACGGCGGCAATGGAAGAAGCGATGATCAACCAGATGGGCCAGCCGGCGGCCTCGATGACGTCAAGCAACAACATGGATGCGTTTCCTGAGAAGGGGATCGTTTAGAATCACGTAACTTTAAACGGAATGACGAAGCGGTGGAAGCCGTGCAAGCCCGCATGCGGCAAATCCGTGTTGCGTAAGGGCTTTTTCGGCTTACCCACAATTGCTGTGGATAACTTTGTGAAGAAGTCCATGTAAATGGCGACAAACCCGCATTCTGCCTGCATTTTTCTGGATTGCCGCAAAAAACGACAAACACAAACAATCCTTATTTTTCAATAACTTGCAAACACATTATCAACTACAAGGTGCAAATTTGCCGCCAAGGCGCAACAAACCTTGTTTTTGTGGATTACTCGAAGGGAAATTGCCTTGTTCACCCATTTGTCAAGCCCCTCGCAAGCTGTAGTCAGTGTCACCGAACTGAACCGCACGGTGCGCCAGTTGCTGGAAGGCAGCCTGCCTGTACTCTGGGTGGCGGGCGAGATTTCCAACTTCAAGCGCTACGATTCCGGCCATTGCTATTTTTCGTTGAAGGACGCCGGCGCACAGGTTCGCTGCGTGATGTTCCGCAACCGGGCCAGCCTGATCGACTTCCGCCCCGTGGATGGCATGCAGGTGGAAATCCGTGCAGTCGTCAGCCTGTACGAGGCTCGCGGCGATTTCCAGCTCACCGTCGAAGCCATGCGCCCGGCCGGCAGCGGTGCACTGTTTGCAGCTTTCGAGGCGCTGAAGAAAAAGCTGGAGACAGAAGGCCTCTTTGCCGCCGGCCGCAAACGCCCGCTGCCCGCCTTTGCCCGTCGCATCGGGATTGTCTCCTCGCCGTCCGGCGCCGCCCTGCGCGACATGCTCAGTACACTGCGCCGACGCTGGCCCGGCATCAGCATCATCCTTTATCCGAGTGCCGTACAGGGCGCCCAGGCACCGGCCGAGCTGCTGGCTGCGGTAAAGACAGCGAGTACGCGCAATGAAGTCGATGTACTGATCGTCGGCCGTGGTGGCGGCAGTCTGGAAGACCTGTGGGCTTTCAATGACGAGCCGCTTGCGCGCGCGATCGCCGCCGCACCCATGCCGGTCATCAGCGCAGTCGGCCACGAAACGGATTTCACGATCACCGATTTTGTTGCCGACGTGCGCGCGCCCACGCCAACGGCAGCGGCAGAGCTGGCCAGCCCGGACCGGGCGCACTGGCTGCAGCGGCTGACTACACTGGACGTCCAGCTGGCGCGCGGCATCACCCGCATCCTGCAAGATCGCGCCCAGCAGCTCGATCAACTGGGCAGGCGTCTACGCCACCCGGGTGAAACACTGTGCACACAGGGTATCGAGCTGCAAGCATTATCAGAAAAAGCCCGCAACGCAATACGCAACCACGTATCCAGAACCAGCATGCAGCTGGCGCAACTGGAACGGCGCCTGCTGCGGCAACAGCCCGATCTGGCCGGTGCCGCATTCCGGCTGGAACGCCTGCAGCAACGCCTGCAGGCCGCTACGCGCCAGCAACTGGGCGAGCGGCAGCAGCGCCTTGCCTATGCACGCATCCGGCTGGAAACGCTCAATCCGCGCTCCGTACTCGCACGCGGCTATGGTTATGTCACGCTCGATGGCGGGCAACTGGCCGGCAGCGTCACGCAACTGCCGCCACGCACGCACGCCACCCTGCATCTGGCCGATGGCGAGGTCGGCATCCGCGTCGATGCGCCGGCACCCGCGCAGGAAAGCCTGTTCTGAGCGCCTGGCCGCAGACGGTGAAAATTACACCTCGCCCCAGCGGCGCAGCAGGTTGTGATACACACCGGTGAGCTGCACGGCGACGGGTGTGTCGCCCTGCTCCGCGCGCAACTGACGGATGGCACAGTCGAGCTCGAATAACTGCAGGCGCTCGCCCACATCGCGTACCATGCTCTGCAGCCACATGAACGAGGCTACGCGCGCGCCGCGCGTGACTGGTTCGACCCGGTGCAGGCTCGATGACGGGTAGAGAATCATGTCGCCCGCCGGCAGTTTGACTTCGTGCAGGCCATAAGTGTCTTCGACGATCAATTCGCCACCATCGTATTCGTCCGGCTCGGCAAAAAACAGCGTCGCCGACAGATCGCTGCGCACCCATTCGCCGGTGAGCGTAATGCGGCGAAAGGCATTGTCGACATGATTGCCGAAGGTCTGCCCCGGCCCGTAGCGGTTGAACAGCGGCGGAAAGATGCGTCTGGGCAGTGCGGCCGAGAAGAACAGCTCGTTCTTTTCCAGCGCGGCGAGGATGATCGCCCGGACTGCGTCGGCTTCCGGATCATCATTGGGCAATTGCTCGTTGTTCTTCACCTTGGCGGACTGGCTGCCGGCGGTGATGCGGCCATCGAGCCAGCCGGCACGGTCAAGCCGCGCCCGACAGGCACGGACGGTATCGGCGTCAAGCACGCCGGGGATGTGCAGCAGCATCTGAAACCTCGGTTCTGGTCGGATTGAACAGGCTGCCGGCGCAATACGAGCCTGCGCCGGCATACCCCACGCCCTATAACTCCATGGGCATTATTTCATAATGGCTTAGAAGGCATACTTCGCAGTCAACCTGGCGGAACGCCCAGTACCAGGTACGGCAAAGCCACGATACAGACCTTCATAGTGATCGGTATCGAACAGGTTGTAGACGTTCAGCTGTACCGAATAATCACGATACGACCACTCGGCCATCACGTCGGTACGGACATACGAAGGCAGGTAAGTGGTATTGGCATTGCTGGTATAGCGCTTGCCCACCGCAGTAAAACCGCCGCCGACCTTCCAGCTGCTGTCGATCTGGTACGTCGTCCACAGATTCCCGGTGTATTTCGGTGCATTTTCCGGCATGTTGCCAACCTCGTTCGGATTGGCGCTGGCGCCCACGGCATCAATTTCCGGATCCATCAGCGCGACACCGGCAAAAATCTGCCACCTGTCGGACAAACGGCCCGCGCCTTCGAATTCGATCCCGTCAGTGTGCCGCTTGCCGGAAAGCAGGTAAGGCTGATCTGCCGGACCACCCGGCTCGATGTCGGTCACCCGCTCATTGGTCTTTTCGCTGCGGAAAATCGCAGTGCGCAAGGCGAGCGTGTTGTCGAACAGATCCCACTTGGCGCCGATTTCCATATTGCGGTTCTTTTCCGGCGGGGTATTGGAGCCACGCGGATCCAGCGAGTAGGACTCGGCCGACGGATTGAACGATGTGCCATAGGAAGCGTAATACGATTGCTTGGCATCCGGCTGATACAGGAAGCCC
This sequence comes from Chitinilyticum aquatile DSM 21506, assembly GCF_000430805.1. GTDB lineage: Bacteria > Pseudomonadota > Gammaproteobacteria > Burkholderiales > Chitinibacteraceae > Chitinilyticum > Chitinilyticum aquatile. The sequence continues at coordinate 288,597 of NZ_KE387259.1, forward strand.
GTGCGATAACTCCATACCTTGTCGTTGCGGTCACGCCCTGTGGCTTGCGGCTGCTGGCTGAATTTCACGGTGAAATCGTCCCAGCGCGCGCCCAGAATTACCTTGATTTGCGGCGTCAGCTCGATAGTGTCCTGTGCATAAAAGGCCAGAGTATCACCGGACAGATCGGAATAACCGGTCTTGGTGGTCGGGCCGCAGGAGAAATCGCGGAACGGGTCGGGCTTGCCGTAGGTCGTGCTCGGCAGCGTGCACGGCGACGAGCGCGCAGTGGTCAGCAGGGTTTCACGGCTGACCTCCATGCCGCCCAGCAGCTTGTGGCGGACCGAACCGGTATCAAACTGGCCGCTTATTTCGGTAATGTTGGCCAGAATGTCCTGGTCACGCATGCGCAACTTGCGGCTGCGACGAATTTCGGTGTTATCCGTCAGCATGCCCCTGGTGCTGGCAAGATTCAGCCCCGGCGCCGACGCGGACAGATCCAGCTCGTACTCGCCATAGCGGGTCATATTGCGCAGCAGCAGACCCGGAGCGATGTCATAGCTGATGTCGGCGGTGAAGACATCCGACTTGGTTTTTTCGTAATCGAATTTGTTCAGGCCGTAAAAACGGTCGGCGGGGCCAAGAGGCTTGCCTTCAAAATACGGCACGCCATAGTCGGGAACATTGTCTTCTTCATAATGCAGATACGACAGGTTGATGCGGGCCTTGTCACCCGCCTTGATTGCGAAGCTCGGCGCCACACCCCAGCGATTCATTTCCGCACCTTCACGGAAGCTCCCCGCATTCTGCCCCATCACATTCAGGCGGGCCGCAACATTTTCGCTCAATTGGCGGTTCAGATCGGCTTCGACCCGGTAATAGTCATCCGTCCCGACAGTGGCGCTGACTTCATGCCAGTTGCTGAAGAAAGGCGTTTTGCTGACCTGGTTGATGACGCCACCCGTTGAACCGCGGCCATACAGCATGGACGCCGAACCGCGCAGCACTTCAACACGATCCAGGTTGAAGGTATCTCGGTTGTATTGCGCGGCATCGCGGAAATTATCCAGATACAGATCGTTCGAGGTGTTGAACCCGCGCAGGCGCACACCATCGCCGCTAGCACCGCCTTCGGCAGCATTGAAGGTAACGCCGACTGCGTTGCGAAGGGCATCCTTCAGTGTATTGGCGTCCTGATCCTGCATCAGCTGCTGTGTAATGGACGTCACCGATTGCGGCACATCACGCGGTGCCTCCTTGCTGCGCCCGACGGACACGACCGGGGCGCTATAGGTATGGGCGGTGCCTTGCGGATCACGTGCCACTTCGCCGGTTACTTCAACGGGAGCCAGCACCGTGTCACTGGCGTTGGCTGCACCGGCGACTACACCAAACAGCGCAATCGCAGCTGGAAGGCGGGCAAGATGGCGGACTCCGCCAGTCTTTTTAGTATTACTTCTCATTATTATTTACTCTCCAGGGTAAAAAAAGCGGGGTTTCCCCCGCCAGAACTAATGAAGCAAACAGGTGTGGTGCATCATTCGCTACCGTTGGTCATCAATCCGATACGGCTCAGGCCGGCGCGCTGTGCTGCGGCCATTGTCTGTGCAATGTGTTCGTAACGCGCCTCCTTGTCGGCATACACATGCACCTCAGTAAGTGCATCCCTGGCAAAGGCAGCGGCAAAGCGGTCAGGCAGGTCGGCACGAGCCACATCGTCCTCGCCCCACTTCAGCGTGCCATCTGCGGTCACGGTCAGCCTGATGATTTCCTTTTTGTCTTCGATCTTGCTGGCACTGGCCTTGGGCAATTCGACCCGGACGGCGTGCGTCATCACGGGGGCGGTGATGATGAACACCACCAGCAGCACCAGCATCACGTCGACCAGCGGCGTGGTATTGATTTCTGCCATCGGCGCCTGCTCGCCACCGCCAAAACTACCGAACGCCATGATTCACCTCGGTCAGCAGCTGGGCATGCAGGTCATGCGTGAAACCGTCGAGCTCCTGTCCGAAACGCCGGTTGATGCGGACAAAGGCGTTGTAGGCAACGACAGCCGGAATCGCGACGGCCAGGCCGGCAGCAGTGGCGACCAATGCCTCGCCGATCGGACCGGCAACGGTTGCCAGCGAGGCATTGCCAGCCTGCGCAATGCCCAGCAATGCATGGTAGATGCCCCATACCGTGCCAAAGAGGCCCACAAAAGGCGCCACCGAGCCAGTCGTCGCCAGCCAGGTCAGGCCGCGCTCCAGCCGTGCAGTTTCCTGCTGTAGATGATTGCGCAACTTGCGCACCAGATAGTCGTCCAGTGATACGGACCTCCCCAGCGCAGCGCCTTCCTGGGCGCGGTAATGACGCAGGCCCTCGCCACCGGCATGGGCAATGCGCGCAGCTGGCGAGTCATGGCTGGCAGCCAGACTGATGGCCTCTTCCCAGTTCTTGGCGTCCCAGAACGCGCGCGTGAACTTGCGCTGCTGGCGGCCAGTCAGCCAGGACTGGCGCACCCGCACCGCGATGACAAACCAGCTGATCACCGACATCAGCACCAGCAGGGAGAATGTAGACAGCAGCACCGGATCACCGGACTGCAGGACCAAAGCCAGATTCATTGGATCACGCCTTCTTGATGGAAAAATTCACCGGCACCAGAACAGTGCCGGCCACAGCTTCATTGCCCAGCCGGGCGGGAACAAAACGCCAGCGCTTTACCGTAGAGAGCGCGGCGGCATCCAGACGCGGATAACCGCTGGAGCGGGCCAGCGCCACATCGGCTGCCTCGCCTTCCCGACTGACCTGCACGCGCAGCAGCACCGTGCCCTCCTCCGCCAGCGCCAGCGAACTGGGGGGATACGGTGGGCGCGGATTATTCAGATAATTCGCGTGAAAACTTGGCGCGGCACTCTCGGGCTGCGGACGGGACTCCGTCGCCTGCCCGGCCTGCCCTGCAGCCGGAGCAGCTGTACCGGCAGCAACCGGCTGCTCTGCTGCCTGCTCGGACGACCTGGCAACAGTCAGACTGGCCTGACTGGGCGCAGTGCTATCCGGCTGAGCGCGCAGTACCTCGCGTGGCGTTTTGCGCGGCGCAACCCTGGCAACCGGCGGCGTTTTGACCTTCGGCCTGGCTTGCGGCTGCGGCGCTGGCTGAACCTGCGGCTCGGCCGCCTTTTCGCCCATGGCGAGCACCATGGGCTGCAGCATGACCGGCTCGGCCTTTGCCTTCACCAGGGCAAACTGCGCCAGCCCGTAAATGGCTGCGCCGTGCAATGCCAGCACACCCAGCAAAGTAAACTTGTTATTGATAAGCATTCGTATATGATAAACGAGATTTGTTATCGTTATCAAGGAGGCGTTGCGATTTCTTACAGCATTTCCCTGCCGTCCGGCGCTGCCATGGCCAACGCCGGAGCGTGATTGGTCGCGAAGCGGCAAGGGATGCTAGAATTCCGTTTTTGTTTTGCCTGCCCGGACCTGAATACGCCATGGATCTTTCCGCACTGACCGCGCTGTCCCCGCTGGATGGCCGCTATGAGAAGCAGCTTGCCGAGCTGCGCCCGCACTTCAGCGAATTCGCGCTGATCAAGAACCGCGTCGCCGTTGAAGTCGCCTGGCTGAAAGCACTGGCTGCCGAGCCGGCCATCGCCGAAGTGAAGCCCTTCTCCGCCGCCACCATCGCCGAGCTGGATTCCGTCGTAGCCCAGTTCAACCCGGATCACGCGCTGGAAGTCAAAACCATCGAGCGCACCACCAACCACGATGTGAAGGCGGTCGAGTACTGGCTGAAGGAGCGCCTGTCAGGCAATCAGGAAGTCTCCGCCGCCAGCGAATTCATCCACTTTGCCTGCACCTCGGAAGACATCAACAACCTCAGCCATGCGCTGATGCTCAAGGGCGCTCGCGAAAAGGCGCTGCTGCCGCAACTGACCGCCATCATCGCCCGCGTGAAGGAACTCGCGCACGAACTGGCCGACGCGCCGATGATGAGCCGCACGCACGGCCAGCCGGCCACCCCGACCACCATGGGCAAGGAATTCGCCAATGTGGCCTATCGTCTGGAACGCCAGTTGAAGCGCATCGAAAGCGTGGAGCTGCTGGGCAAGATCAACGGCGCCGTTGGCAACTACAATGCTCATCTGTCGGCTTACCCGGGTTTTGACTGGGAAGGCTTTGCCCGCCGCTTCGTCGAAAGCCTCGGCATCACCTTCAACCCCTACACCATCCAGATCGAGCCGCACGATTACATGAGCGAGCTCTACGACAACTTCGCGCGCGTGAACACGATTCTGGTCGACTTCAACCGCGACGTCTGGGGCTACATCTCGCTGGGCTTTTTCAAGCAGAAAGTGAAGGAAGGCGAAGTCGGTTCGTCGACCATGCCGCACAAGGTCAACCCGATCGATTTCGAAAATTCCGAAGGCAATCTGGGCATCGCCAACGCCCTGCTCACGCACCTGAGCCAGAAGCTGCCGATCTCGCGCTGGCAGCGCGACCTGACCGACTCGACCGTGCTGCGCAATATGGGTGTCGGCCTCGGGTACTCGCTGCTGGGTTATGTTTCGTGCCTGAAGGGCCTGAACAAGCTGCTGGCCGACCGCAACGCGATGCTGAAAGATCTGGACGCCAACTGGGAAGTCCTGGCCGAGCCGATCCAGACCGTGATGCGCCGTTACGCCGTCGCCAATCCGTACGAGCAGCTGAAAGCACTCACTCGCGGCAAGAGCGGCATTACCCGCGAAACGCTGGCGGTCTTCATCGACGGTCTGGACATTCCGGCCGACGAGAAGGTGCGCCTGAAGGAACTGACGCCGTCGTCCTACCTGGGCATTGCCGAGGAACTGGCGCGCCGCATCTGAGTCTGAACTGACTTGCTGTCATCGTGACAGACCGGGCAAGAGGCACAGCCGGGACAGTACCCAGTGCGCGAAATGACTCGCGGGCAATAGTACTGTTTCGCACTGTGCCTCAAGTCTTATATGCTAGAACCCACGCAGCCCAAACATCCTGCAGGAGCGCAGAGAGAGTGAAACGCAAACTGATGATCGCAGCCGGCGCAGCGGTTGCCGTACTGGCCACGACCTATGTCGGCGGCAGCTGGTATGCCGGTGTGAAAGTCCAGGACACCATGAAGAAACAGCATGACTGGATCGCCAGCCTGCCCTACTTCATCGTCAAGAGCCACAGCTATGCGCCGGGCTGGTTCAGCTCGACCGAAACCACCACGCTGCAGATCGACCCTGGCATGTACGCCTTCCTGCTGGAGCGTGAAGGCCACCCGCTGCCGAAGATCGAATTCACCTACATCAACCATGTCAAGCATGGTCCGCTGCCGCTGCTGGGGCGCTTCAATCCGACGCCGTACAAGGCCGTGGTCACCACCGAATTCAAGTACAGCCCGGAAACCGAAAAGCTGCTCAAGCAGTTTTTTGGCGATCAGGCACCGATCGAAATCGAAAACCGCATCGCCTTCAACGACGATGGCGTAATGAAAATCCGCGTTCCTGCTGTCAAGGACTACTCGGAAGCGCTGTCCGGCGTGAAGGTCAACTGGGGCGGGCTGGATGCCACACTGGACTACGGCGGTGATTTCAACCGCGTGAAATTTGACGCCACCGCGCCCTTGCTGGAAAGCCAGGCCAAGGGGGTGTTCGAAGCCAGCCTGAAGGACGTGCGGATCAGTCTCGACAACCATCGCGGCAAGACCGGCGTAATGCTCGGCAATTCAAAAGCCAGCGTTGCCAGCTTTGATCTCAAGCTGCTCGACGGCACGCCGCTGCAGCTGCGTCTGGAGCAACTCGGCTACACCGGCCAGATCAGGGAAGAAGGCGACTACATCAACGCCAATGCCGACATCACCCTGCAGAAGCTCCAGCTCGACGAGCAGCCCTACGGTCCGGCCACGCTGCAGACCGAAGCTACGCACCTGCACGGCCCGACGCTGGCCAAGCTGGCGGATTCCTTCACCGCACTGCAGAAAAAACAGCTGCCGCGCGAGAAATTTACCGAAGAGCTGATGAAGCTGGCACAGACCGAAGGCATGCCGCTGCTCACGCACGACCCGCATCTGGCCATCCGCAAGCTGGAAGTGCAAATGCCCGATGGTGCACTGCAATTCGTGGGCGGCGTCGGCCTGAAGGGCTTCCAGCCGGAAGACCTGAACAACGGCCTGCAGTTCTTCAAGCGCCTCGACGCCAGCGCCGACTTCAAGATTCCGCGCAAGGCCGCCGAGACCATCGCCATCTGGCAATTCCGCGCCATGCTGGGCGGGCTGAACAGCCAGGCCAACCAGGACGACATCGACTTCCTTGCCACGCAGTTTGTCGAAGGCCAGATCGCCAAGCTGACCGAGCAGAAACTGCTGCAGGAAGACAAGGGCATCCTCTCGGCCAAGGCCAGCCTGTCGAAAGGCGTCTTCATCCTCAACGGCATCACGGTACCGATGCCGTGGGAAGAAGGCGGGCAACCACTGGAATAGAATCGCCACGCATTGAAAAGCCACCCAAGCAGGGTGGCTTTTTTATGGATTAAACATTACTGCAGGCTACCCCGTGCGTTGACGGTTCGATGCGGATTGCGCAAAGATCAACCGGAATCAACCATTCTGGAGCCAATCATGGAGCAGCAGCCCAACCCCTATGCATCACCCGCCAATTCAGTCAGTGATTCGCAAATCGAACCGCCTTCATTGTCTCTGCGCATGCTCGCCACACTTGGACGGGGTATTACATATGGGCTCTGCATCTGGTCAATCTATGGCTTTGTTATTCATCCTTTCCTGACGGATGCAGGGAGCGACTCCGGGGCGAATGAGGCGCAACTGAGTGCGTATCAAGAGCAATTGAAACGCTCCAATGCGATGTTGGCCGAAAGTGAGCGGCAACAAAAACACATGGCCGAACTTCTTGTCAAACAGGAAGAACAAGCCCAGCGTATGGATCGCATTCTCAGCGCGTGGGAACGACAGAGCGGCGCCGCTACACACTAGCGAACGCAATAAAGCCGCAGCGTTGGCTGCGGCTTTATACATTCATACCTATGATCCTGCAGCCATTTCAGGGAAATGGCTGCAGTGACATACCCTGCTTACCGAACACCATGCATGCGTTTCTGCAGCACCCCGGTCAGCAGCAGCAGCAGCGCACCTGCCACGAAAGCCATCACCACGAACAGCGTGAAGAAATCGGCCAGATCGGTGATCTGCCAGCCCATGAACACCGGCAGCGGCTTGCCGGCTTCGGGGTAGAAGCCCGCCAGTACGCCGGCAAACCAGTTGGCGGCGGCGTTTGCCAGGAACCACACGGCCATCAGCAGCGAGGCAAATTTGGCCGGCGCCAGCTTGTTGACCAGCGACAGGCCGATCGGCGACAGGCACAGCTCGCCCAGCGTGTGCAGCCAGTACATGGCCACCAGCCAGAGCATCGACATTTTCACGCCCGGCGCAATCTGCTTCACACCCAGCGCGATCACCAGGAAGCCGGCCGACAGCAGCAAGAGGCCGATCGCCATCTTGGTCGGCGACGCCGGCTCGCGGTCCTTTTTCGCCAGCGAGCTCCACAATTGCGCAAGCACAGGCGCAAACAGCAGCACGAATACGGGGTTGAGCGACTGGAACCACGATGTCGGCATTGTCCAGCCAAAGATCGTGCGGTCGGTCGATTCGCTGGCGAGGAAGGTCAGCGACACGCCGGCCTGCTCGAAGGCCGACCAGAAAAAGATCACGAAAAAGGACAGCACGCCGATGACCAGCATGCGGTCGATGTCGATGGTCGTCAGCGACTGGTCGACCTGCTTCTTCTCCTCGGCCGTCAGGCGCTTGGGCGGCAGGCCGATCGGCTCGCCTCCCGGCGTATGCAGATAGCGGTGCTGCAGCGTACCGAATACCACCAGCGAAATCAGCATGCCCATCCCCGCAGCCAGGAAACCCCAGCGGAAATCGGCCGGATTGCCGGTATCCCCCAGCGTGCCGCACACCAGCGGCGCCAGAAACGATCCCAGGTTAATCCCCATGTAGAAGATCGTGTAGGCCGCATCCTTGCGCGCATCGCCCGCGTGATAAAGCTGGCCGACCATGCTGGAGATGTTGGGCTTGAAAAAGCCGTTGCCCGCGATGATGAGGCCCAGACCCAGATAGAACAGCGGCACGGCCAGCGAGAGATTCTGGTACACGCTGCCGGCAAAAAAGAGGCAGAACTGGCCGGCTGCCATCAGCAGGCCACCCACCATGATCGAGCGGCGGTTGCCCCAGAAGCGGTCGGCCACATAGCCGCCGATCAGCGGCGAGAGGTAAACGAGACCGGTGTACTGGCCATAGAGCGCGGCGGTGAACTGCTTGTCGAAGGCCAGCGCCGAAATCATGAACAGCGCGAGCAGTGCCCGGTTGCCGTAATAGGAAAACCGCTCCCACATTTCCGTGGCGAACAGCAGGTATAAACCGCGTGGATGGCTGGATAACATCGGGCACCTCATCTTATCGATCTGTCATTATTCTGCCCGCATGGTCCGGTCTGCTGCGCCGGACTTTTTACACAAGTGAGGATTTCACTTCTACGGACAGTTCATCCAGCAGGCCGCGGATCTGCACGGCCTGCCTTACTGCTGAAGGATTGTCACCGTGCAGGCACAGCGAATCGATTCGGCATTTCACCCATTTGCCATCATAACTGCGCACTTGTTGATGCAGCACAAACGCGCGCACCTGATCCAGCGCCGCCGCATCATCGAGCACCGCACCGGGCTGGCTGCGTGGACGCAGGCTGCCATCGGCCTGGTAGGCGCGATCGGCAAAGCCTTCGGCCAGCGGCTGCAGCCCGGCTGCGGCAGCCTGCCGCAGCAGCACTGACCCGGGCTGGCCCATGATGGCCGGCGCCCCCAGAACACCCTGCGCAGCCGCGATGATCTGCGCTGCCAGCGCTGCGTCATGCATGGCTTCGTTATAAAGTGCGCCGTGCGGTTTTACATACCTCACACCCGCCCCCTGCGCGGCGGCAATCCGCTGCAGCGCCTGCAATTGCTGCACCAGACTGGCCTGAAGATCTTCCTGCGACATGACCAGCGCCTGCCGGCCGAAACCGGCACGGTCGGGATAGGACGGGTGCGCACCGATCACCACGCCATGGCGGAGAGCGAGTGCCACAGTGGCACGCATCGTGACATCACTGCCGGCATGGCCGCCGCAGGCAATATTGGCCGAGCTCAGCAGCGGAATCAGCGCGGCATCCTGCCCGCAGCCCTCGCCCAGATCGGAGTTCAGATCGACAAACATCAAATACACACCCCTGTATAAGCCCAAAGCCTTTTCATATAAATGGCTTCATCAACATACCCTTGCCGATCGCAAAGCATGAAGAATGATGGTTTCCCTTGTATCCAGCTGCGCACAAGCGAGGCAGGCTGTTCTGCAATGGAGAAGCAGAGAATTCCCGCCGCATCCGGTAATTAAGTCACGGAAAGTGCGCCCGGACCACGGCACACTGGGTCCTGCGCAGATAAACAGCTTTATCCCGCATCTCTCCTCTGAAGAATTCCAGCCGCCTCAGCGCGGCTGTTTTTTTGCCCGCAGCCCGCACCGCCTGATGCACTGCGGTAATTTTACACGCCGGGCGTGCGACTTCCTGCCGTGCCTTGCCCGGCCTGCCGGCCGATAATGGTTTCCATGGCGGACGGGCATTACGCAGCTTCCCGCCACTCTCCTGACACGAATTCCGGCCACCTTCGCGGTGGCCTTTTTTTTTGCCTGTCGCAACCGAACACCCTCAGCAAGCGCCTAGCCCGAAGTGACTAGGCACGAAGTACAGTCCGCTCCCGACCTTGGCTTCGGTCAATTTTTCTGCGCTCCCGCACGCCTAGCATGGTGGCATTCAATTTGATTCCGGAGCCGCAGCATGGCAAAAACCCGCCTTATCGTCGTCGGCAACGGCATGGTCGGCCAGCGTTTTCTCGAGGAGCTGTGCGAGAAAGGCAACCCGGCCGCCTTCGACATTACCGTCTTCTGTGCCGAGCCGCGCGTCGCCTACGACCGCGTGCACCTGTCCTCCTATTTCTCGCACCACACCGACGAAGACCTGTCGCTGGTCAAACCGGGCTTTTTCGAGAAGTACGGCATTTCTGTTCTGGTCGGCGAGGCGGTCAAGCAGATCGATACCGCGCAAAAACAGGTGCACTCGAACAAGGGCAAGATCCTGCCGTATGACAAGCTGGTGATGGCCACCGGCTCGTATCCGTGGGTGCCGCCGATTGCCGGCAGCGCGCACCACGAGTGTTTTGTTTACCGCACCATCGAAGACCTGAACGCCATCGAATCCGCCGCCAAGCAGGGCAAGAGCGGCGTGGTGATCGGCGGAGGCCTGCTGGGGCTGGAAGCCGCCGGCGCGCTGAAGGCGCTGGGGCTGGATACCCACGTGGTTGAATACGCGCCAGTGCTGATGGCCGAGCAGCTGGATCGCATGGGCGGCGAGATGCTGCGCCGCAAGATCAATTCGCTGGGGGTTTCGGTACACACCAGCCGCAATACGGTGAACATCGCCATGCACGGCGGGCGCACCGGCCTGCACCGGCTGAACTTTGCCGACGGCAGCACGCTGGATACCGATGTGATCGTCTTTTCCACCGGCATCCGGCCGCAGGACACGCTGGCGCGCTACAGCGGGCTGTTTGTGTCCGAGCGCGGCGGCATCGTCATCAACGACCAGTGCGTGACCAGCAATCCGGACATCTACGCGATTGGCGAATGCGCGTCGTGGCACGGCCAGTATTTCGGCCTGGTGGCGCCGGGCTACAAGATGGCGCAGGTCGCCGCCGACCACCTGCTGGGTCGCAAGGAATTGAACTTCACCGGCGCGGACATGAGCGCCAAGCTGAAACTGCTGGGCGTATCGGTCGGCAGTATCGGCGACGCGCACGGCAGAACGCCGGGCAGCCGCAACTACATCTTCCAGGACGACCAGGCGGGCATCTACAAGAAAATCGTCGTCTCGCCCGATGGCACGAAACTGATCGGCGCGGTGCTGGTCGGCGACGTGGACGACTACGGCCAACTGCTGCAGATGAAGCTCAACGATCTGCCGGTGCCCGAACACCCGGATACGCTGATCCTGCCTTCGTATGCCGGCGCCAAGCCGGCGATGGGCGTCGATGCCCTGCCCGCTTCGGCCGTAATCTGCTCCTGTTTTGACGTGAGCAAACAGCGCATTGCCGATGCGGTCGCCGCTGGCTGCCATACGGTGGCCGCAATCAAGGCGGAAACCGGCGCCGGCACCGGCTGCGGCGGCTGCGTGCCACTGATTGCCCAGGTGCTCAATGCCGAGCTGGCCAAACAGGGCTTCGAGGTGAAAAATCACCTGTGCGAACACTTCCCGCATTCGCGGCAGGAGCTGTTCCATCTGGTAAAAGTCGGCGGGCTCCGAACCTTCGGCGAAGTGCTGGCCAGGCACGGCCACGGCTACGGCTGCGAGGTGTGCAAGCCGACCGTGGGCTCGATTCTGGCGACGGTACACAACGACTACATCCTCAAGCCCGAACACACCCCGCTGCAGGACACCAACGACGTGTTCCTCGGCAATATGCAGAAGGACGGCACGTATTCGGTGATCCCGCGCATGGCCGGTGGCGAGGTTACCCCCGAGGGGTTAATGACTGTAGCCCAGGTAGCAAAAGACTTCCAGCTGTATACCAAGATCACCGGCGCACAGCGCATTGGCCTGTTTGGCGCACACAAGGGCGATCTGCCGGAAATCTGGCGCCGGTTGATTGATGCCGGTTTCGAAACCGGCCAGGCCTACGGCAAATCGCTGCGCATGGTGAAAACCTGCGTCGGCAGCACCTGGTGCCGCTTTGGCGTGCAGGATAGCGTTGGCCTGGGCGTCGAGCTGGAGCACCGCTACAAGGGCATCCGCACCCCGCACAAGATGAAATTCGGCGTATCCGGCTGCACCCGCGAATGTGCCGAAGCACAGGGCAAGGACGTCGGCATCATTGCTTCTGATGCCGGCTGGAACCTGTTTGTCGGCGGCAACGGCGGCATGAAGCCGCGCCACGCTGATCTGCTGGCGAGCGATCTCGACCACGACACCCTGCTGCGCTACCTTGACCGCTTCCTGATGTTCTACGCGAGCACCGCCGACAAGCTGCAGCGCACCGCGACCTGGCTGGAAAGCCTCGACGGCGGCATCGACTACCTGCGCGAAGTGATCGTGGACGACAGGCTAGGGCTGGGGGCACAACTGGAAGCCGACATGATGGAGGTCCGCGCCAAATACGAATGCGAGTGGAAAGCGACCGTCGAAGACACAAGCCAGCACGCCCGCTTCGCCCACTTCATCAACAGCCCGGCGCATGATCCGAACGTCGCGTTTGTACCCGCACGCGAGCAGCACCGCCCGGCCAGCCCGGCAGAACGCAAGATCATCCCGATCAAACCCGTGGAGACCGTGTAATGTGGACCACCGTGTGTGAACTCAAGGCCATCGTCCCCGGCACTGGCGTGTGTGCGCTGGTGGGCGATGCACAAATCGCCATCTTCCGCCCGCATGCGGATGACACCGTCTACGCCATCGCCAACATCGACCCATTCGCCGAAGCCAGCGTGCTCTCGCGCGGGCTGATCTGCGAGCATCAGGGCGAGCTGTGGGTGGCCAGCCCGCTGAAAAAACAGCGCTTTCGCCTGCGCGACGGCCTGTGCCTGGAAAACCGCGATTACTCGGTGGCGAGCTATGCCGTGCGGGTCAGCGACGGGCGTATCGAAGTCCAGTCCTGATCCCGCCGCCTGCAGGGCGAGATCAGCAAGGTGTATATTCTGCGGCATACTGTGGCAATCCTGTCACCTGTCCCTGCCATGCGCCGAGCCGACCGCCTCTACCAGATCACGCTGTTCCTGCGCAGCCGCCCGCTGACCACCGCACGCTGGCTGGCCGATGCGCTGAATGTTTCGGAGCGCACCATCTATCGCGATGTGGCCGATCTGATGTGCACCGGGCTCGATATCGAAGGCGAGGCCGGCGTCGGTTACCGGCTGCGCCAGCGCGACGAACTGCCGCCGCTGACCTTCAGCACGGCCGAGCTTGACGCGCTGCGGCTGGGCTGCCGCCTGGTCAGCGGCCGGGGCGACGCCGAGCTCGCGCGCGCGGCCAAGCTGGCGCTGTCGCGTATCGAGCTGGCGCTGAAACAGTCCGGACATGCGATGAACGCTACGCCGCTGTATGTGCCGCCACTGGACTGCCAATCCGGCCTGCCGGCGCTGTCCCCCTTGCGCGATGCCACCCGGCAGGAGCGCGTCGTGCAGTTCGACTATGTGCGCGCGGACGGGACGCCAAGCACGCGGCGCATTCACCCGCTGGGGCTGTTTTACTGGGAATCCTGCTGGACGCTGGTGGCATGGTGCGAGCTGCGCGACGATTACCGCCATTTCCGGCTCGACCGCATGCAGGGGGTAACGGTGCTGGCTGAGCGCTTCCCGCGCGTGTCCGGCCGCAATCTCGCGGACTATCTGCGGCGGGAAGGCATTGCGCCGGAGCGGCTGGGTTAACCCGCTGCACGGCAGAACAAAGCAATAGGTATCGATCTGCAGCCCTTTAATCAAAAGGGCCACATGAAAATACAGCGCACTGTATATCCGAACTGTACTGTGTAATCCGCCAGTCTTTCATGCCGAAGCAAGCTCGTCCAGGCACCGGAGCAGCCATAAACCGGGGGACCGGGCTTGTCATTCTCGCTGGCATCGCTATACTCGCGCCCTCTTGCAGTCGTCCGGCTGCATGGCACGCCGTTGTAGCTCAGGGGTAGAGCACTCCCTTGGTAAGGGAGAGGTCGCGGGTTCAATTCCCGCCAACGGCTCCAGCCTTCCCCCATCCCACGTTTTCAGTTCGAATCCGGCAGGCGCAGCCCCAGAATCAGCAGATCGCGCTCAATGCCATCGAGCACCGCCACGCGCGGCAGATTGCCCCAGGTCGCAAAGCCGGCACGGGCAAACAGCGCCAGGCTCGGTTCGTTATGGCCAAAAATGAAGCCCAGCAGCGTGTGCAGGCCCAGTTTCGGCGCGCGCTGGATCGCCTCCTCCAGCAGCCAGCGCCCCAGCCCGCGTCCACGTGCGCGCTCGTCCAGATAGATGCTGACTTCTGCCGTGCCGTCGTACGCCGGCCGGCCATAAAAGCTGGAAAATGACAGCCAGCCGAGCAGTGCGCCCTCCTCTTCCACGACCCACAGCGGGCGCTCGGGCCGCTGGTGCGCGGCAAACCAGCCCTGCCGGCTGGCCACCGTGACCGGCTCGGTATCCGCCGTCACCATCCGGGAAGGCACGGTGCTGTTATAGATAGCGACAATCGCCGGCAGGTCATCCTGCGTGGCAATCCGGGTCTGCCAGTTCGGCATGATTCACTCCTGTATTCGGGTATATGGCTGTAAGTATTCTATCCAGAGGGCTACGAGGCAATACCCTTATCCCTCTGTAATCCGCAGTACGCGCCGGACTGCCGCATTGCTGCTCTGCGCCAGTTCCAAAAGCGAGATGCCGCGCAATTCCGCCAGGCATGCGGCAATCCGTGGCAGTTCAGAAGGCTCATTGCGCGCCGGCGGCGGGCCTGCGAGCCAGGCCGGCACCATATCGGGGGAATCGGTTTCCAGCACCAGATACTCCAGCGGCAATTCGGCAGCGAGCCTGCGGATGCGCAGTGACCCGGAGTACGTCAGCGCGCCGCCAAAGCCCAGCGCAAAGCCCTGCCGGATGAAGGCGTCGGCCTGCTGCAGGCTGCCATTGAAAGCATGTGCGATGCCGCCCTTCACGCCCCACTTGCGCAGGTATTTCAGCACCGGGTCCTGGCAGCGGCGGATGTGGACGATCACCGGCAGATCCAGGTCGCGCGCGAGCTTGAGCTGCGCTTCGAAAAAGGCAATCTGCCGGTTCATGTCGAGACCGGGCACAAAGCCGTCCAGCCCGATTTCGCCCACGGCCACCGCCGGCTCGCGCGCCAGCCAGTCGACCAGGCACGCCAGATCGGCATCGCGGTGCTCGTTCACATACACCGGATGCAGGCCGTACGCCGGCCAGGCGCCATATTGCCGCGCGACCGCTCTGGTCGACGCAAAGGTGGCCCGGCTGACCGCCGGCACCACCCAGTTGCCCACGCCAGCCGTGCGCGAGCGCTGAATGACATCGACAAGATCGGCGGAGAATTCGGCGGCGTCGAGATGACAGTGGCTGTCAATCCACGCTTCGTTACATGCCATGCGGAACCTTTCGATTTCTTCTATATCATTAAGGCCTGAATCCGGCGGGCGGCCTTCTGCCCGGAGGCCGGAGACTGACAACAATACAGGAAATGAGCCAATGGATTTTGCAATGTATCTGCCATGGATCGTGTTTGCCGTGGTAGTGATCACGCTGCTGGTATTCGACCTCGGCGTGCTGCACAAGGACAGCCACGAAATCAGCGTGTCTGAAAGCCTGAAACTCTCCGCCTTCTACATCGCCGCCGGCGTGGCTTTTGGCGGTTATGTGTGGTGGAGCAAGGGCGCCGGCGCCGGCATGGATTACTACACCGGTTTTCTGGTCGAGAAATCGCTGTCGATGGATAACGTCTTCGTCATTTCGCTGATTTTCACCGCACTGGCCATCCCGCGCCAGTACCAGCACCGCGTGCTGTTCTGGGGTATTCTGGGCGCCATCGTGATGCGTGCCATCATGATCGGCCTAGGCGCGACGCTGGTGCACCAGTTCAGCTGGATTCTGCTGATTTTCGGCGCCTTCCTGGTGTTTACCGGCATCAAGATGCTGGTCGCCAAGGATGAAGAGCCCAGTGTCGAGGACATGAAACTCTACCAGTGGCTGAAAGGCCATCTGCGCATGACGCCGAAACTGCACGGCAACCAGTTCTTTGTCGAAGGCAGCAGCATCGGCGAGAAAGCCGGCCGCGTGGCCACGCCGCTGTTCCTGGCACTGCTGATGGTCGAGGGTGCTGATCTGGTGTTTGCGGTGGATTCGATTCCGGCGATTTTCGCGATCACGCAGGACCCGTTCATCGTCTACACCTCGAACATCTTCGCGATTCTGGGCCTGCGCGCGCTGTATTTCGCACTCGCCGCCATGGTGCACCGTTTCCACTACCTGAAATACGCCTTGGCGATCGTGCTGGTGTTCATCGGCGTGAAGATCGGCCTCGTCTACATCGGCGTCAAGATTCCATCGCTGATCTCGCTGACGGTGACCTTCGGCCTGCTGCTGGCCGGCGTGCTGTATTCGCTGCACAAGACTCGCGGTGAGCCGATTCCGGAAAAGGAATGAGGCGCGACGCATAAGGCGGCATATACCGCCAACCCCATGCGCAGGCAGCCTTTCTGATAAAAGGGCTACCGCCTGATACCTACAACAAGGGCCAGTGCATTGCACTGGCCCTTGTCATTTCGCAGCGCGGCTCAGCGATCTTCGCGCTGGCGGTCGAGTTTCTTCTGCGGCCGCACCAGCCAGGAATGCACTCCGGCCAGCACGATCAGGAAGGCCGCCATGCCGCCGGTCACCGCTTCATGGATATGCATGTGCGTGGCCAGCAGCATCACCGTTGCCAGCGCACCGATCGCCCAGAAGGCACCATGTTCCAGATAGCGGAAGGTGCTGAGCGTACCCTTGTAGACCAGCAGCAAAGTGAAGGAGCGCACGAACATCGCGCCGATGCCCAGACCAATCGCGATCAGGAAGATATTGCTCGTCAGCGCAAACGCGCCCAGCACGCCATCGAAGGAAAAGGATGCGTCGAGCAGCTCCAGATAGATGAAACCGCTCCAGCCGGTTTTGGCGGCCGCCTGATCGTCGCCCATCAGCGAGCCCAGGCTGTTGACGACCGTATAGACCACCACACCCCACAGGCCGGCGGTGAGGAAGCGGTAACCTTCATCAGGATCAAGCAGCGAGGCCAGCACCAGCAGCACCAGCAGGGTCAGCAGCAAGGCGGCCATCTGCATGCGCCCGAGCCGGGACAGCAGCTGCTCAAGTGGCGCAAACCAGTGCTCGTCCTTGTTGGCATCGATGAAGAAATTCCAGAACACCATCAGCAGGAAGGTGCCGCCGAAGGCGGTCACCTCGGTATGCGCTGATTGCAGGATGTGCGAATAGCTGGCCGGGTTGAGAATGGCCAGCGACAGCACGTCATGACTGGCCCAGCTGCCATTGGCAAGCCAGTGCCACAGCGCCATCGGCCCCGGCATCGGCGCCATGCCGGCAATCACCGCCACGATGAGCAGCGGGAACAGCATGCGCATGCCGAACACGGCAATCAGCATGCCCCAGACCAGAAAACGCCGCCGCCATTTTTCGTCCCAGTGCTTCAGCACCGAGGCATTGACCACGGCATTGTCAAACGACAGGCTCGTTTCCAGCAGCGCCAGATTGAATGCGGCCCAGACACCGACCCAGCCACCGATCCAGGCGGCCAGCGCCAGCCCGATCAGGGTCACGAGAAAGGAAGAACGGAAATAATGCATGCGGAAGGGCCGGCAATAGCGGAAAAAACGCATTATGCGCCGGGCAGCGCCCAGCCTGAAAGCTGATCTGGCGCAGGGCGCGGAGTACGGGGCTGCGGGAAGATGCGCCAGTCCGGAACATAGAGCAAGCCGCAATCCGTTTTTCCCCGGCGACACCGGAGAAAACGTGGCGCAGGCCGTTTGACAGCGTCCTGCTATACTCCCTGATGTTTGTCTGAACACGCATTACGCGACCGAATACGGAGACCCGCATGACCAACCCTTACCTCGCCCTTGTAGAAACCCACGCTGCATTGCTGCAGAAAACCGATGCACCGCTGTTCGCCGACCTCTCCACGCTGACGCCGGCCAAGGACACAGCCGCTGCCGATGCACCGGTCGTGGCGATTTTCGCACCGCACCCGGACGACGAGTGCATCATCGGCGCGCTGCCGCTGCGCCTGCAGCGCGAAGCCGGTCACCGCGTGGTGAATGTGGCCGTCACGCAAGGTTCGAACGTGCCGCGCAAGGCCGAGCGCTGGGCCGAGCTGAAAAATGCCTGTGACTACCTGGCCTGGGGCCTGCGCGAAACCATCCCCGGCGGTCTGGAAGGCGTGAACTGCAAGACCCGTGACGGCGATGCCGCCGCGTGGGCTGCCAAGGTCGACGTGATTGTCGGCATCCTGAACGAACTGAAGCCGGCTGTCGTAGTCTGCCCGAACGACAACGACGGCCACGCCGCCCACATCGGCACGCACTATCTGGTGCTCGATGCGCTGAAGAAGGCTGGTCACGCCTGCCTCGTGGTGCAATCTGAATTCTGGCGCGCGATGGCGACGCCGAACGCGCTGATCGGCAGCAACAGCGTCGATACCGCCGACCTGATCGCGGCATTGGCCTGCCATGTGGGCGAAGTGCAGCGCAACCCCTACCACCTGCGCCTGACTTCGTGGATGGCCGACAATGTGCGCCGTGGCGCCGAAGTCGTCGGTGGTGCCGGTGTTGCCGCGCCGTCGTTCTCTTTCGGCACGATCTACCGCATCGACCGCTTCGACGGCCAGCAACTGGTTGCCAGCGAGAAAAAGTACGTTTTGTCCGAACAGGATGACGTGCGCGCGATCTTTGCCTGATACAGCGCAAACTCTGAACGGGCTGACTGGCGTTTAATGGCGGTCAGCCTGCTCGAAGCAGGCAGTGAACAGTACGAAAGCAGCACAAAAAAAATCCGCCTCACAAGGAGGCGGATAACAAAAGCGTGTTTGACACGCCAGCAGGTTACACTGTGGGTTCCGAATCCGGAACGACTTCAAGCAATTTATGCGTCAGCTTGAGCGCCGTCAAATTGACGTCGCAACAGTGCAACATAAACGCATAAGCCCCGGAAAAAGCAGCATCAGGCATAAGGGAATCACCTTACTTTTCCTGCCTGCATGCGGAAATCAGCCGGCGATCACCGCCAGGAAGGCATCGCCGTACTTGTCGAGCTTGCGGTCACCCACACCGGTCAGGCGGCCAAACTCATAATGATCCGCCGGGCGCGCTCGCACCATTTCCTTGAGCGTTGCATCACTGAAAATCACATAGGCCGGCACATCCTGTTCGTCGGCAAGCTGCTTTCTCAGTTTGCGCAGCGCCTGCCACAGCTCGCGATCCGCCACTGAATCAAATTCGGCGTCCCTGTCCTTGTAGCTGAACTTCTGCGTGCGCTCGCGCAGGTAAACCGCCTGCTCGCCGCGCAGAATGGCGCGGGCAGCATCGGTCAGCTCCAGCCCGCCCATGCCACCGGGCTTCAGTTGCAAGGCACCACAGGCCAGCAGCTGGCGGTACACGGCACGCCAGTCAGCCTCATGCACCTTGGCACCAATCCCGAACGTCGAAACGCGATCATGGAACAACTCGGCCACCTTGTCGGTTTTCTTGCCACGCAGCACGTCGATCAGGTGCCCGACGCCGAAACGGTTGCCCGTTCGATAAACACACGACAGCGCCATTTTCGCCGCATCACTCATGTCGATCAGCTTGGGCGGATTCAGGCAATTGTCGCAATTACCACAGGGCTGAGCACTCTCGCCAAAGTAGGCGAGCAGCGTCTGGCGCCGGCAGGCCGTCGCCTCGCACAGGCCCAGCATGGCGTCGAGCTTGCGCTTCTCGACGATTTTCTGCTCTTCGCTTGAGCCGCCCTGCGCGATCATGTCGGCGAGCAGAATCACGTCGTTCAGGCCATAGGCCAGCCAGGCATTCGCCGGCAGGCCATCGCGGCCGGCGCGGCCGATTTCCTGGTAATAGCCCTCGATGGATTTGGGCAGGTCCAGATGCGCGACAAAGCGCACATCGGGTTTGTCGATGCCCATGCCAAACGCGATCGTCGCCACCATCACCACGCCCTCTTCGCGCAGGAAGATCTGCTGGTGCTTGGCGCGTGTACTGGCATCAAGCCCGGCATGGTAGGGAAAGGCGCGGATTTCCTGCGTCCTGAGCCATGCCGCCGTATCCTCGACACGCTTTCGCGACAGGCAGTACACAATCCCCGATTCGCCCTCGTGCTCGCGGCGCAGGAAGCTCAGCAGCTGCTCTTTCGATTTCTGCTTTTCGACGATGGTGTAGCGCAGGTTCGGCCGGTCGAAACTGGTGACAAACTGCCGCGCCGAGCGCAGGCGCAGCTTGTCGAGCATTTCCTCACGCGTCGCGTGATCGGCCGTGGCGGTGAGCGCAATGCGCGGAATGCGCGGAAATTCGTCGGCCAGTACGGACAGGCCCATGTATTCGGGGCGGAAATCGTGCCCCCATTGCGACACGCAATGCGCCTCGTCGATGGCAAACAGGTTCACCGGTGCATCGCGCAGGATTTCCAGAAAGCGCGGGGTGACGAGGCGCTCCGGCGCGACATACAGCAGCTTCAAATTGCCGGAAACGAAATCGCGGATGACCTGCCGCGCGGCGTCGGCATCGAGCGTCGAATTGAGAAAGGCGGCTTCGACGCCCAGCTCGCGCAGCGTTTCCACCTGGTCCTGCATCAGCGCAATCAGCGGCGACACTACCACGCCGCAACCAGGGCGCAGCAGCGCCGGCACCTGGAAGCACAGCGACTTGCCGCCACCGGTGGGCATCAACACCAGCGCGTCGCCCCCCTCTGCTACATGACGGACGATGGCTTCCTGCTCGCCACGGAAGGCGTGGTAGCCAAAGACGTGCTGCAGGATGGAATGCGGGGAGTCGCTCACTCAGGTCTGGCCGGACAGGAAAAGCAGCATTGTAGACCAAGCGGCCTCCTTGCCGGAGGGCGATTCCCGGCCTTCAACAAGCTCCTGCGATAGTCGTAACCAAAAAACGCGTGGAGTCTCACAAGCGGCCCAGCCTGCTCAGGCTATAGCCGCCTGCTTCTGCTGCAGCCAGAAAATCCCGCTGATGGTCTTGCCATCGGTAATGCGGCCATCGAGCACGGCGGCAGTCAGCTCGGCCAGCGTCATGGCAATGCATTCGACAAACTCGCCCGCGTCAAGCTGCGCCTCGCCCGCCTGCAGCCCCTGCGCGAGGAATACGTGGATTTCTTCGTTGGCGTAGCTGATCAGCGGGTGGATCACGCCCAGGCAGTCCCACGATTCAGCGGTGTAGCCGGTTTCTTCCAGCAGCTCGCGCTGGCCACAGGCCAGCGGGCCTTCGTTATCGTCCAGTTTTCCGGCGGGGAATTCGATGAACACGCGGTGCAGCGGGTAGCGGTATTGCCGCTCCATCAGAATGCGGCCGTCAGGCAGCACGGGCAGGATCATCACCGCGCCGGGATGGACGACGTATTCGCGCGTGGCGAGCGAGTCATCGGGCAGGCGTACGGTGTCGCGGTTGATGTGCAGCAGATTACCATCGAATACGCGGGAGGAATCGACGGGATGCTCGGTCAGGTGCAGATCGTTGGTCATGGAGGCTCCACACGGCAAAGCAGCCAGTGTAGCGCAGGATGACTTCCCCCCTGCCGGCCGGCGGTTTGATTTTGCACAACTCCCTGCCCCTTTTTTAAATGTTAATGTTTATCATTATCTAAAAGGACATTACCATGGGTTCAAACCTGACGCGCCACCGGCTGCCACTTCCGCCGGAAGACGTGCAGGCCGGCGCCTTTGCCCGGCGGCAGGCGCTGATGCCGATGTGGGGGGCGCAGCCGATTGCCGCAGCAGACTGGCCGGCCACCTGGCAGTCGCGGCAATCCGTTCTCCCCGCAGCGGGCAGCCTCGCGTATATCCACATCCCCTTCTGCGCGAACCATTGCGTGTTCTGCGGTTTTTACCGCAATGGCTGGCTGGAAAGCCAAGCCAGCCTGTTTGTCGAGCGCCTGATTGCCGAACTGGCGCATGAGGCCGTGTCGCGTCCGGCTGGCGGCCGGATTGACGCGGTGTATTTCGGCGGCGGCACGCCAACCCTGCTGCCGCCTGCCGATCTGGCGAAGCTGATTGCTGCCACGCGCCGCTATCTGCCACTGGCGGAACAGTGCGAGATCACCATCGAGGGCCGGCTGGATGCCCGCTCGGCCGAGCTGGTAGCGGCCTGCACAGAGGCCGGTGCGACCCGTTTTTCCTTTGGCGTGCAGACCTTTGCCACGGCCTTGCGCCGCCGGCTTGGCCGCAAGCACGATGGTGAACAGGTTGCGGGCTACTTGCGCAGCTTGCGCGGGCAAACCGACGCCACGCTGGTCGTTGACCTGATGTTCGGCTTGCCGGGCCAGGATGAATTTAGCCTGCTCGACGATCTGGCCATCGCCACAACACTGGGCATGGACGGGCTGGACCTCTACGCCTTCAATGCCTATCCGGGGCTGCCCATGCTGCGCATGATCGAGAAAAAAGCACTCGACCCGCTGCCGGGCCTGCCGGAACAGGCGCTGCACTATGCGCTGGCCGTCAATACCCTGCGCGACGCAGGCTGGCAGCAGCTCAGCAACAGCCACTTCGCCAGCGGCTGCAGGGAGCAGAACCGTTACAACGCGCTGATCAAGGCCGGCCGCGACTGCCTGGCATTCGGCGCGGGTGCAGGCGGCAAGCTGGGCGGGGTCAGCTATCAGGTGCAGAGCGATCTGGCCACTTACCTCGCCACACCGGCTACAGAAAAACCGCTTTCACACATGGCGCTGCAAAGCCCGCAGCATGCCCTGATCGGCCAGCTGCAGGGAGCGCTGGATCAAGGCGAGCTGGACACCAATCTGCTGGCCAATCAGCCCGGGCTTCTTGCCCGCCTCGCAGAGTGGCAAGAGCAATCGCTGCTGCGCCTTGCAAACGGCAAGGCCAGCCTGACCACCGCCGGCCGCTTCTGGGGCCCGACCATTACCCGTGAGCTGGTCATGCTCGCGACATCCGCCACTACCACCCCCACCTCCGCAGGAGCATCACAATGACATCTCCCACTACAGTCAGCCGGCTGGACGAAAGCGCACGCCAGCAACTCACGACTCGCCTGGCGAACAACCCCGGCATCATTCTCGAACAGCTGGCCGCGACGCACGGCTGCAGCATCATGGAAGTAATCGAATGCCTGCCCGCTGGAATGTGGCAGCGCTTGCCCGGCACCAGCTTTGTGCCGCTGCTGCAGGAAATCCATGGCTGGCAGACGCCGGTAACACTGCTGGTACACAGCGACGATGCCATTCTGGAGTTCACCGGCCCGCTGCCACCCGGATCGCTCGGTCATGGCTTCTACAACCTGGAAAATGCCAGCGGCCTGCATGGTCATCTGCGCTACCAGCACTGCGCGGCCATCTATCTGGTCGAGCGCCCCTTCATGGGCAAACCCACCGTCAGCCTGCTGTTCTGCAATACAGCTGGCCAGGCCATGTTCAAGATTTTCGTGGGACGGGGCGAAACGGGTGAATTGCTGGAACAGCAGCACCAGGCTCTGCTGGATTTTGCCGAAGCCCATCGCTGCAAAGTGTGCGCATGAAACCGGCGTGCGATCTGCTGATCTTCGGCGCCAGTGGCCAGACCGGCCGCTGGCTGGTGCAGCACGCCCGCGCACGCGGGCTGACTGTCGCCGCCATGCTGCACCCGGAGCGTGATTCGAGCGAACTGGCAAGGGCGGGAGTAGTGATCCTGCGCGGCGACGCACTGCACGCGGCAGACTGCCGCGCGGCCATCGGCAATGCCCGTCCCGGCACGGTGGTCAGCCTGCTGGGCGGCAAGGATGGTCAGGGGCGCCGCGTCGATGCCACCGGCAACGGCCATGTCATCGCGGCCATGCAGGCTCTGCCGGATTGCAAACGGCTGCTGCTGGTTACTTCCTATGGCTGTGGCGAGCAGTTCGCTGAGCTGGGCGCGGGAGCACAACAGGCACTGGGGCGAGGCTCTGGCCGCCAAAACGCAGGCAGAGCAGGCTCTGCGGCAAAGCGGGCTGGCCTGGACCATCATCCGGCCCGGCGGCCTCAGCAATGCTGCGGGCTGCGGTCACTACACACTCAATCCGCCTCCGCAGGATCGGGCGCCGTCTTATCTCGCCCGCAGCGATGTGGCGCTGGCCATCTGCAACCTGCTGGCTGATCCCGATGCCATCGGCAAGACCATCACGGTATTCGGTCATCCGCAACAGGGCCGCTGATCGGCAATCTTGCTTTCAATTCATTCCCACATCTTGATATCAAGAATCATTCTCGTTATTATCTTGACCCATGAACAAGACGCCGATCATACCGCTGCCCGCTGCCGCTGCACTTACCACACTGCATAGTCATCAGTTGCTCAACGGCCAGCGCCAGGTCGTGATTGAGCATCGCGGCGAGCGCTACATCCTGCGCGAAACCAGTCAGGGCAAGCTCATCCTGACCAAGTAGCCGCAAAACAAACCTGCAAGCCAGCCAGTCCCGCCTTCTTGGCGTGGTAGCCAGCCGCAACATGTGCCCGCCCGGGCACAGCACCCGCTATCACTTTGCCAGAGAAGAACCGGAATGAAAGCTGCCCCCCACTACCTAGCCCTCACCCTGCTCGCTGGCGCGATGCAGACACTTTATGCCAATGAAGCCGGGACACTGGCCACGGCCCAGACTCTGCCCACCGTGGTCGTCACCGCGACACGCAGCGAGGCGGAGATCGATACGCTGCCGCCCTCGGTATCGGCAGTCAGTCGCGAACAACTCGACGAGGGCTTCATCCGCGACTACACCGATCTCGCCAAGACCGAACCTGATCTGAGCATGAGCCGCCACCCGCGTTACGGCCTCTCCAGCGTGAACATCCGCGGCCTCGACGGCAACCGCGTACTGATGCTGGTCGACGGCATCCGTCTGCCCGATGCCTTCGCCTTCGGGCCCTACCAGAACAGCGGTCGCGATCTGGTCGACTTCGACACGCTGAGCGCGATTGAAATCGTCCGCGGCCCGGCATCCACGCTGTACGGCTCGGATGCACTCGGCGGCGTGGTCGGCCTGCGCACACTCGAACCCGTCGAGTTGCTGCGTGGCCGCGGCAATTTTGCCGGCCAGGTCAGCGCCGATATCGACAGCAGCGACGACAGCGCCGGCACGCGCGCGACCGTCGCCGGAATGGCGGGCGATCACAATTTCTGGCTACTGCAGGCCGGCATCCGCAGTGGCCACGAGCTGGACAATATGGGCACCAACGACAGCAAATCGTCCGCCCGCACCACGCCCAATCCGCAGGACTACAAAACCACCAGTGCACTGGCGAAGGTGCGCACACTGCTTGATGGCGGACATACCCTCGGGGTGACCGCCGACTTTTTCCGGCGTGACACCGACTCCACCCTCTACACCGACCTCGGCAACCCGATGACGCCCTCGGTTCGCGCCAGCCGCGCCGAAGACCAGACCGAACGCTGGCGCATTTCCGGCGAATACGATTTCGCCGCCCCCGGTGCCGGAATCCTGATCGACAGCGCCAGCGTGCGCGTGTATGCGCAGCAGGAAGACACGGTGCAGAAAACGCTGCAGACCCGCACCACGGCAGCAAACTGGAGCCGTACCTCCGAGTACAGCCAGGACCAGCTCGGCTTCTCCGCCCAGGCAGGCAAGACGCTGCAAAGCGGCACGCTCAGCCATGCGCTGCTGATCGGCACCGAAATCCTGCGCTCGGACCTCACCCAGTTCCGCACCGGAACGCCGGCGAGCGCGGCGCTTGACGTGCGTGACGTACCCAAGACCAGCACCACGCAATGGGGCTTCTTCGCCCAGGATGAAATGCGCTTCGGCAACAGCGGCTTCACGCTGACGCCGGGCCTGCGCTACGACCGCTACGAGCTTGATCCGCAAACCGACGCAGCCTTCGACAAGCAGGGCGGCAGCGCCGTCGGCCTCTCGGACGGCAAGCTCTCGCCCAAGCTGATGGCCAGCTGGCAGGCCAGCGAGGCACTGACGCTCTTCGCGCAGTACAGCCACGGTTTCCGCGCGCCCAATGCCATGGAACTCAACGGCAGCTACATCAACTACGCCATGGGTTACGGTGCCGTCGCCAACCCGGATCTCAAGCCCGAAACCAGCCGCGGCTACGAGCTTGGCGCACGCTTTGGCAACCGGCTTGCCGGCGGCAGCGTGACGGTGTTCGACAACCGCTACAAGGATTTCATCGAGCAGGTTTCGATCAATTGCCCCGGCAGCCCGCTATGCGTACCCGGTACGGCGCTGCTCTACCAGTCGCAGAACCAGGCGCGGGTTCGCATCTACGGCTCGGAAGCACGCGCGCACTGGGAGTTCAGCCCGGGCTGGCGCAGCTGGGCCAGCGTGGCCTACGCCGTCGGTAAAAACGAAAGCACTGGCCAGTGGCTCGACAGCGTAGCGCCGCTCAAGGGCGCACTGGGTCTGGAATACAGCCAGAGCAACTGGGGCAGTACCCTGACGCTCAGCGCAGCCGACAGCCACCACCGTGTTTCGGATGAAAGCTACTTCAAGGCGCCGGGCTACGGCGTGCTGGATCTCACCGCCTGGTGGGAGCCGGTGAAGGATGTCCGCCTGAATGCCGGCCTCTTCAACCTCGGCAACAAGAAATACTGGCTCGCCAGCGACGTGGTCGGCGTCCCCGCCACCAGCAGCGTTGTCGACCGCTACAGCCAGCCGGGAACCAGCCTGCGCGCCAATGTGAACTGGAAGTTCTAAACCGCCGCGCCCGCCCGCCGGCGGGCGCTGGTCAGCCGGCAGGGCAAGAACGTCCTGCCCTTCTTCCTTTCCCGGTCAGGCCAGACCGGGAAAGACCAACCAGGAGGCTGCCTACCGCAGCCCGCCAGCCGCAAGGAAACATCATGAATGCCATCAATACCGCCGAGCTGCGCAGCACACTGCGCGCCAGCCATGCCGCCCTATGCGAACAGGAACCGAAACTGCGCCTGCGCGACATTGCCCGTCGCCTGAACGCCAGCGAAGCCGAACTCGTGGCCGCCGGCTGTGGCGTTGACAGCGTCGCACTGGCCGGCACGCCGCAGGAACTGTTCCGTGACCTGCCCGGCTTCGGCCGCGTGATGGTGCTCACCCGCAACGACTGGTGCGTACATGAGCGCCACGGCGAGTACGAAAAGGTCGAAGCCGAGAAAGCCATCGGCCTTGTGCTGGGCAGCGACATCGACCTGCGCATGTTCTTCAATTACTGGCAGTTCGCCTACGCCGTGACCGAAGGAGGCGGCGACAGCGGCAAGGACGTACGCCGCAGCATCCAGTTCTTTGCCGCCGACGGCGAAGCTGTCCACAAGGTATATCTCACCAGCCAAAGCAATACGGACTACTGGGACAGATACCTTGAGACCCATAAGGCAGCGGAAACGACACTGCCGGCGGTCGTGCCCTATCCGCCGGAAAGTGCCGCCCGCCACGCCGCTGCACCGGCAGCTTTGCGCTCCGCATGGCTGGCACTCACCGACACGCACGGCTTTTTCCCCATGCTGCGCAAATTCGACATCCAGCGCCTGGGCGCGCTCGAGGCGGTCGGCCCCGATCTGGCACAGCAGGTCGCCAGCGATGCGGTGCAGACCATGCTGAACTCCGCTGCGGCTCAGGAGCTGCCCATCATGTGCTTCGTCGGCAGCCGCGGCATGGTGCAGATTCACTCCGGCCCGGTCAGGAAGCTCATGCGAACCGGCCCTTGGTTCAATGTGCTCGACCCGGATTTCAACCTGCACCTGAACACGACCGCCGTTGCCAGCAGCTGGGTGGTGAACAAGCCGACCAGCGATGGCTGGGTCACCTCGCTCGAGCTGTACTCGGAAACCGGCGAGCTGATCGTGCAGTTCTTCGGCGTGCGCAAGCCCGGCATCCCGGAAGACCGCGCCTGGCGGGCGCTGCTGGAGAGCCTGTGCAGCACGCCGCTGGCGGGACAGTCCGCATGAAATCCCTTCTTCGTCTGATTTTCCTGCCCTTGCTGCTGCTGGCCGGTCAGGCACTCGCCGAAGCACCACAGCGCGTTGTCATTCTGGGCGGGTCGCTGACCGAAATCGCCTTCACGCTGGGCGCGGGCGATCGCGTGGTCGGCGTTGACCAGTCGAGCATCTACCCGGCTGCCGCCAAAGCCCTGCCCAAGGTCGGCTATTACCGCGCGTTCTCGCTCGAAGGCGTACTGGCGCTGAAGCCCGACCTGATTCTCGCCAGTGACCAGGCTGGCCCGCCCGCCGCCATCGAACAGCTGCGCCGGCTCGGCAAACGCGTCATCGTGCTGCCGGCCGCCCCCACGCTGGCGGCACTGGAGCAGCGCATTTACGGCATTGCCGGCGCACTGCAGCTGCGCAACGACGGGCGGGAGCTGGTTACCCGCCTGCAGCGCGAAGTCGCCGCACAGCAACGGCTTCCCGCCAGCAGGCTGCGAACCCTGCTGCTGATCAGCCGCAGCGACCGCCCGGAAGGCGCCGGCCGCGACACGGCGGCGCACAGCACGCTGCAGCTCGCCGGGCTGCAGAATGTGCTCGCCGGACAAAAAGGCTACAAACCGCTGGCCCAGGAGGGTATCGCCGCACTGCGCCCCGAGCTGATCGTCACCTCGACCATGTCGCTGCAGGCCGTCGGCGGCATCGACAAGCTGCTGGCCATGCCGGGCATTGCCCAGACCCCCGCCGCCCGCCAGCGGCGTGTCGTGGTGCTCGATGACCTGCTGCTGCTCGGCTTTGGCCCGCGACTGCCCGAGGCGTTACAGCAATTGCAGCAGGCTGCGGCAGGCAAGGCGCCATGAACACCGCCACCCTCGCCATCGCCCCCTCCCGCCCATGGCGCAGCCCGGCCGGAATGCTCGGCCTGCTGGCGGCGCTGCTGATGCTGCTGGCACTGCTGTCGCTCAGCATCGGTGCGCTAGGTATACCGCTGCAAGCCATTATTCGCATAGGCTTTGGCGACATACCTGCAAATGATCCGGAAATGCAGCTCTGGCGTGACATCCTGTTCGACGTGCGCCTGCCGCGCGTGCTGTTCGGCGCACTGGCCGGCGCCGTGCTGGCGCTCAGCGGCGCGATGGCGCAGGCGCTCTTTCGCAACCCGCTGGCCGAACCCGGCCTGATCGGCATCTCTGCCGGCGGCGCGCTGGGCGCCGTGGCTGCCATCGTGCTGGGCAGCGGCAGCCTGCTGGTGCTGGGGCCGGCCGCTTTTGCCGGCAGCCTGGCGGCAACCGCCTGCGCCTATCATCTGGGCCGGCGCTACCCCGGCATGGCCGGACTGCTGCTGGCCGGGGTGGCGATCAACGCCATCTGCGGCAGCCTGATCGGGCTCTTTACCTATCTGGCCGATGACCAGCAGCTGCGCAGCCTGACCTTCTGGGGGATGGGCTCGCTGGCTGGCGCGAGCTGGCCGCAGCTTTCGCTTCTCGCACCCTGGCTCCTGCTGCTGTCGCTGCTGGCACTGCGCTACTGGCGCGCACTCAATGCCCTGCTGCTGGGCGAGCGCGAAGCCTGCCATCTCGGCTTTCCGATCAAGGCATTGCGCCGCACGCTGATCCTGCTGATGGCACTGCTGATCGGGCCACTGGTCGCCGCCACCGGCGGGATCGGCTTTGTCGGACTGGTCGTGCCGCACCTGATGCGCCTGCTGCTGGGGGCCGACCATCGCCTGCTGCTGCCCGCGGCGATGCTGGGCGGCGCCTGCGGGCTGGTCGCTGCCGACTGGCTGGCGCGCATTGCCGTCGTTCCGGCCGAGCTGCCGATCGGTATCGTCACCAGCCTGATCGGCGGGCCGTTTTTCCTCTACCTGCTGCTGAAAGGACGTGCCGCATGAACACTCCGTCCACTCCACCGGCCAGCGCTGCGCTCACGGGCCGGGCGCTGGCCTTCCACCGGCGCGGCAAGGCCATTCTCGACGGCATCGACTGCGCGGTTTTTCCTGGCGAAGTGCTTGGCATTCTCGGCGCCAACGGCGCCGGCAAATCGACGCTGCTGGCACTGCTCGCCGGTGACGAAATACCGGCCAGCGGCGAGATCGCCCTCAATGGCGTAGCGCTCGCCCGTCTCGACCAGATGGCACGGGCACGCCAGCGCGCCGTGCTGCCGCAGCAGGCCACGCTAGCCTTTGCCCTGCCGGTGCGCGACGTGGTGGCAATGGGTGCCTACCCCTTCCCCGAACTCAGCCCCGCCGGGCTGGACGTACTGGTGAGCCAGGCACTGCACGATGCCGGCATCGCCCATCTGGCCGCCCGCGCCTATCCGGAGCTGTCGGGTGGCGAACAGCAGCGCGTGCAGTTTGCCCGCGTGCTGGTGCAGGTGCGCGCCGGCCGCCAGCCCGGCGAAGCGCGCTACCTGCTGCTGGACGAACCCACCGCCAGCCTCGACCCGCGCTTCCAGCACAGCCTGCTGCAGGTAGCGAGCCTGCTGGCCGAACGCGAACACACCGGCGTGATCGTCGTGCTGCACGATGTCAATCTGGCGGCGCGCTGGTGCCACCGCATCGCGCTGCTCGCGCAGGGCCGGCTGGTCGCCAGCGGGCCGCCTGCCGACGTGCTGCAGGGCGCCGCGCTGGAACAAACCTATCAGCTATCCTGCACGGTAATGCCACACCCGCAGCAGCCGTCACGCCCGCTGGTGCTGTTTGCCTGAGTTGCCGTGCAGAAATGGTCCCCGCAAAACGGGTCGACATGAACCGAGAACGGCTCAGACCCTCATTCAATCCATCCATTCATCCGGATACATCATGCTGCACCGCTTCTTCCTGCTTGCCCTCACCGCCCTGCTCGCCGCCTGCGCCCAGCTGGCACCGCCCTCCGCCGCCGCGCCACGCTATCTGCTGCTGGGCGAAGTCCACGATAACGCCGAAGGGCACCGCCTGCGCGTGGCCGAACTGGAAAAACGGCTGGCTGCCGGCTGGCGCCCGGCGCTGGCGCTGGAACAGTTCGACCTTGCCCAGCAGCCGCAACTGACGGTCGCACAAACCCGCTGCGGCAGCGATGCGCAGTGCATTGTCGACACCGCCGCCGGCAACGCCCGCTGGGACTGGCCGCTCTATCTGCCGCTGCTGGAACTGGCCCAGCGTTACCAGCTGCCGCTGCTGGCCGCCAATCTCTCCCGTGCGGACGCCGGCAAGATCGTGCGCGGCGGCTTTGCGGCGGCGCTGGATGAACGCATCATCGCGCGCTATCAGCTCGATGCGCTGCCAGCCGATGTGCTGGCCGGCCAGATCGATGCCGTCCGCCTCGGGCACTGCAACCAGCTGCCCGAAGCGTTGCTGCCCGGCATGGCGCGCGCACAGATTGCCCGCGACGTGATGATGGCCGAAACGCTGCAGAATGCCGGCCGCGATGCGGTGCTGATTGCCGGCAATGGTCACGTCCGCCGCGATATCGGAGCTGTACGCTGGCTGCCAGCCGGGCAGGTCGAGACGATGGCCTGGCTGGAAAACGCGCAGCCTCCCGGTATTGTCGACCGGCAAATCCTGATTGCCGCCAGCCCGCGTGACGAGCCCTGCGCCGGCGTCCCCGCTGCGGCAGCTGCGGCAAAGTAGCGGGAAGCGGCTGGCACGCCACTTCACCACCACTCTGGCGAGCAAATATAGGCAACACGGTATATACCCATAGCCATTTACCCTGAATGGCTGTGGGCATATACCCACTAGCAATACCATTCACCCCATCCAACATGGCTTCAGCACCCCGCCGTGACAGGGGCTGCCTATGCTGATAGAAACATTGCGGCAGCCTTCTCATGCATGTCACCCATCTTGCTGATGCCGAAGCGCTGGCCAGCCTTGGCAGTTCGGCCGACGGCCTCGATAGCGCCACCGCCCGGCTGCGCCTCACTGAATACGGCCCGAACCGCGTCGAGGAGGTCGCCGGCGTGCCGCTGTGGCGACGGCTGGCGCAGGAATTCAGCCATTTCTTTGCGCTGATCCTCTGGCTGGCAGCCGCCCTGGCCTTTTTCGCCGAATGGCGTGCGCCCGGTGAAGGCATGTGGCAGCTCGGGCTTGCCATCGTGCTGGTCATCATCATCAATGGCATCTTTTCCTTCTGGCAGGAATATCGCGCCGAGCAGGCACTGGCCGCACTGCGCGAGCTGCTGCCGCTGCAGGTCAAGGTGTTCCGCGACGGCGTACGGCTGACGCTGCCGGCCGCGGCGCTGGTACCGGGCGATCTGATCGAGCTGGAAGAAGGCGACCAGGTGCCGGCCGACTGCCGGCTGATCGAAGCCAGCGCCGTGCGCGTGAATCTGTCCACCCTCACCGGCGAAGCCGAGGCGCAGGGCCGCAGCACCGGCAGCGACCAGCCCGGCCATGTACTGGACGCGAGCAACCTGCTGTTTGCCGGCACCTCGCTCGTTGCCGGCCAGTGCCGCGCCATCGTGTTTGCCACCGGGATGCGCACCGAATTCGGCCGCATCGCCCACCTGACCCAGACCGCCGGGGAAACCAGCTCGCCACTGCAGCGTGAAATCCGGCGCCTCTCGAAACTGGTTGCGCTGTTTGCGCTGACGCTGGGCGTGGTCTTTTTCGGCATCGGCACACTGATGGGGCTGCCGTTCTGGACCAATCTGATGTTCGCCATCGGCATCATCGTGGCGAACGTTCCCGAAGGTTTGCTGCCCACCGTGACGCTATCGCTGGCGATGGCGACGCAGCGCATGGCCAGACGCAATGCGCTGGTGCGCCACCTCCCGGCGGTGGAAACGCTGGGCTCGACCACCGTCATCTGCAGTGACAAGACCGGCACGCTGACGCAGAACCGCATGCAGGTGCGCCAGCTCTACGCCGGTGGCCACCTGCTGACAACGGATGGCGCGACAGCCAGCGGCCTTGTCCGGCTCGCGACCAACGCGCACTACTGCCATCAGCTCAAGCTCGTCGTGCAGGAAGGCCAGCCGCGCTGGCTGGGCGACCCGATGGAAATCGCGCTGGTCGAATTTGCCACCAGCGCGCCCGTCCCATCGGCCGAAGTGCGCGATGAAATCCCGTTTACCGGCGAGCGCCGCCGCATGTCGGTGATCCTGCGGCATGACGCAGCCGACTGGCTGTACTGCAAGGGCGCGCCGGAAAGCGTGCTGGCGCTCTGCAGCGCCCACGACACCGCCGCGGGCACGCAGCCGCTGGATGATGCCGCACGCCAGCGGATCATCGCGGCACAGGAAGCCATGGCCGCACAGGGCTTGCGGGTACTGGCCCTTGCCTGGCGGCGCTTGAATGATGAGGCTGATCGCGCCGAGGAAGAGCTGGTGTTTTCCGGCCTGATCGGCCTGCATGACCCGCCGCGCCCGGAAGTGCCAGCCGCGATTGCGCGCTGCCATAGCGCCGGCATCAAGGTCATCATGGTCACCGGCGACCATCCGCACACGGCCACGGCGATTGCCCGGGAAATCGGCCTGGTCCGTGGCGATACCCCCGTGGTGATGCTGGGCGATGCACTGCGGCTGATGACGCCGGCACAGCTGCAGATTGCCCTTGAGGCGCCGGAAATCGTGTTTGCCCGCATCAGCGCCGAACAGAAGATGCTGGTGGTCGAGGCGCTCAAGCGCAAGGGCGAAATCGTGGCCGTCACCGGGGACGGTGTCAACGATGCGCCGGCGCTGAAGGCCGCGCACATCGGAATCGCCATGGGGCTGGGCGGCACCGATGTGGCCAAGGGCGCAGCCGACCTGATCCTGCTCGACGACAATTTTGCCAGCATCGTCAACGCCGTCGAGGAAGGGCGCGCGGTGTTCGAGAACATCCGCAAATTCCTCACCTACATCCTCACCTCCAACATCCCCGAGTTGCTGCCCTATCTGGGCTTTGTGCTGCTGGATATTCCCTTGCCGCTGACCATCATCCAGATTCTTGCCGTTGATCTGGGCACTGACATGCTGCCGGCGCTGGCGCTGGGTGCGGAAAAACCGCAGCACGCGCTGATGCGCCAGCCGCCCCGCGCGCGCGACGAGCGCCTGTTGTCGTGGCCGCTGCTGGCGCGCGCCTATCTGTGGCTGGGACCGCTGGAAGCCGCCGCATCGCTCACGGTCTTCTTTGCCGTGCTGCAACTGGGCGGCTGGCAGTACGGCAGCGAGCTGGCCCGGTTCAACCCGCTCTATTTGCAGGCCACCACGGCCTGCCTCGCCACCATCGTGATCGCGCAGGTGGTAAATGTCTTCGTCTGCCGCCACCCGCAGCGCGCGGCCTGGCAGTTCGGCCTGGCCAGCAACCCGCTGCTGCTGGCCGGCATCGCCTTCGAACTGCTGCTCTTGCTGGCGATTGTCTACCTGCCCGCCGGCCAGGCGCTGTTTGCCACGGCCCCCTTCACACCCGGCTTCTGGCTGCTGATGCTGGGCTTCGCTGTCCTGATGGGGATTCTGGAAGAAGGCCGCAAGGCATTCGTGCGGCGCGGCGTACGCAAGTCACACGCGCTTGACCCGGCGCAGTAGTCATTGCGGCCAGCTCTTGCCCGGCGCGTTTTTCTGGAATAATCGCCCTTAATCCCGCACCAGCCAGCGACTGCCATGACGTTCTGCCCCACCCGTACCGCCGATGTCGACCTTGATGATGACAGCCTGCTGCGCTACAGCCGGCATATCCTGCTCGACGAGCTGGGCGTGGAAGGCCAGCAGCGCATCTGCGCCGGCCACGTGCTGATCATCGGCGCGGGCGGCCTGGGTTCCCCGGCGAGCCTCTATCTGGCGAGCGCCGGCGTGGGGACTCTGACCATCGTCGACGATGACCATGTCGACCTGACCAATCTGCAGCGCCAGATCGTGCACACCGAAGATCGTGTCGGCGTGAACAAGGCCGAGTCGGCCAAGGCCACGCTCGCGGCACTCAATCCGCATATCACCATCAACGCCATTACTACGCGCGCCACTGCAGCGGAACTCGCCGCGCTGGTTGCCAGCGCCGACGTGGTGCTCGACTGCTGCGACAACTTCGCCACTCGCCATGCGGTGAACCGTGCGTGCGTGGCCGCAAAGGTGCCGCTGGTGTCCGGCGCGGCGGTGCGTTTCGACGGGCAGCTCACCGTATTCGACCCACGCCAGAACGATGCGCCGTGCTACCACTGCCTGTTCGGCGAAGATGGCGACGCCAGCGACAGCCCGTGCGCGACCTTCGGTGTATTTGCACCGCTGGTGGGCATCATCGGCGCCGCACAGGCTGCCGAGGCACTCAAGATATTGTCCGGCTGTGGCACTCCGCTGACTGGCCGCCTGCAATTGCTCGATGCGCGCGAGATGCGCTGGCGCGAAATGAAATACAAACGCGATCCGGCCTGCCCGGTGTGCGGAGGCCGGCATGGCTAAGGGCAGCAGCAGCGGCGACAGGCCGCGCCGCCCCACACTGCAGGACGTGGCCGACCGTGTCGGCACATCAAAAATGACCATCAGCCGCTACCTGCGCGACCCGCAGCAGGTGGCCGAAGCCACGCGCGAGCAGATCGCGGCGGTGATGGCCGAGCTGGGCTACATCCCCAGCCGTGTTCCCGACATGCTCGCCAATGCCAAAAGCCGCGCCATCGGCGTGCTGCTGCCGTCGATGTCGAACCAGGTTTTTGCCAGCGTGGTGCGCGGCATCGAAAGCATCACGCAGCCGGCCGGCTATCACTGCCTGTATGCCCACTACGGCTACGACGCGCTGCGCGAGGAAGAACAGATCCGCCAGCTGCTGTCGTTCCACATCGACGGGCTGATCCTCTCGGAAACGGTGCACACCGACACCACGCTGCGCATGCTGGACGTCGCCGGAATTCCGGTGGTGGAAGTGATGGAGCTGCCGGCGCGCCCCATTGACCAGGCGGTGGGAATGGATCACGAAGCCGCCGCCACGGCGATGGTGAATGCGATGCTGACCTGCGGCAAACGTCATATTGCCTATCTGGCCGCACGACTGGACCGCCGCACGCTGCTGCGCGAAGCGGGTTACCGCGCCGCGATGACCGCCGCCGGGCTTGTCCCTTGCGTGATTGCCAGCGAAGCGTCGTCGAGCTTTTCGCTCGGCGGCGAGCTGCTGCAGCAGGCACGGCAGGCACTGTCTGATCTCGACGGCGTGTTCTGCACCAATGACGACATCGCCGCCGGTGCCCTGCTCGCCGCGCAGGCGCACGGCTTGCGGGTACCGGAGGATCTGGCTGTGGCCGGCAGCAACGCGCTCGACATCGGCCGCGCACTCAGCCCGCAGCTCGCCAGCATCGTCACGCCCCGCGAGCAGATCGGCCGGCTGGCGGCCGAACGCTTGCTGGCACGCATCAACGGCGAGCATTTCGCCACGCCGGTCATTGATGCCGGCTTTACGCTCTTCCACGGTGGCAGCCTGGGCACGGCAAGCCAGCAGGAAAATACATAGCAATGTATATGCGCACAACCCTTTAATAAAAAGGGCCATTGCCATATACCCATCAAAGCAACATGCCATCATCATAATGGCACCTGCGGAGGCAAGTCCGCGTTACCCCGATGCCTCACGATGGCGCACAAGACTACCCAAACCCTGACGAGTCAATTACAGTAGCACTGTACTGGCACTGGCCTGCCATTGTCTTTTCCGGCCGGCCGCAGCCAGCGTGACGCGCAAGCGATCCAGTATGTTTGCCAGATGCCGGAACAACCGGCGAGGGAGTCATCGTCATGTCCCTGCTTGCCTGGTGGCTGATTGCCGCCCTTCTTCTTGCCGGTCTTGAAATGGCCACCGGCACCTTCTACCTGCTGGCACTGTCTGTCGGCCTGCTCCCGGCAGCGCTGACCGCCTGGCTGCAGGGCGACCTGACCAGCCAGCTCATTGCCGGTGCGCTCGGCTGTCTGGTCAGCCTCGCCGTCATCCGCAAATGGAAAACCCGCCTGATTCCATTGCGCCCCGAGCGCAATGAAGACACCGGCCAGCGTGTGCAGATCGAAAGCTGGCTGGACGAGCGCCATGCGCGCATCCATTACCGCGGCACACAATGGGATGCGGAGCTGGCCGCCAACGAGGCGCGCGATGATGCACTACCGCACTACTACATTGCCGGCCGCGACGGCGTGCACTTCACCATCAGCCGCGAACCGCCAGTACCGAACTAAATACATAGCACCCCATCAGCTTGCAGCCATTGATAATAAAAACATCCAGAGACATACCCATCAATAATCCAGGCCGGCACCGCATTGCTCCTGCCGGCAGCAAGGAGGTTTCCGATGTACGCCTTTCCGATTGCCCTGTTTCTGCTGGTCGTCATATTCGTCGCCAAAACGTTCAAGATCGTTCCGCAACAGAGCGCCTGGGTGGTCGAGCGCCTGGGCCGCTTTCATGCCGTGCTGCAGCCGGGCCTGAATCTGGTGATTCCCTTCATTGATCGCGTGGCCTACAAGCACTCGCTGAAGGAAGTACCCCTCGATGTGCCCAGCCAGATCTGCATCACGCGCGACAACACGCAATTGCAGGTGGACGGCATTCTCTACTACCAGGTCATGCAGCCGGAGCTGGCTTCTTACGGCACCAGCGATTACGTGCTGGCGATTACCCAGCTGGCACAGACGACGCTGCGCTCGGTGGTCGGCAAGCTGGAGCTGGACAAGACGTTTGAAGAGCGCGACGAGATCAACCGCGCAGTGGTCTCGGCACTGGACGAAGCCGCCACCAGCTGGGGCGTGAAGGTCCTGCGCTATGAAATCAAGGACTTGACCCCGCCGAAGGAAATCCTGCACGCCATGCAGCAGCAGATCACTGCCGAACGCGAAAAGCGCGCGCGCATCGCGCAATCGGAAGGGGTGCGCCAGGAGCAGATCAACCTCGCCAATGGCCAGCGCGAGGCGGCCATCCAGCGCTCGCAGGGCGACATGCAGGCGGCCATCAACGAATCCGAAGGTGAAAAGCAGGCGGCGATCAATCGCGCAACCGGCGAGGCCGAAGCCATTCGCCTGATGGCGACGGCCAATGCGGAGGCGATTGCCCGCATTGCAGCGGCCATCGGGCATCAGGGCGGCATCGAAGCGGTCAACCTGAAGGTGGCCGAGCAGTATGTCGCCGCATTTGCCAACCTCGCCAAACAGGGCAATACCATCCTGCTGCCGCAGAATGTCGGCGATGTGGCAGGCCTCGTCGCCACCGCAATGAACGTGGTGAAGTCGGCAAAAACCGGCTAAAACAAAACCTGATCGAACAAGGGCAGCGATTTCAGAAAGGGAGAAAGGCATGGCAGAACAGAAATACCGGCTGGTCACGCGCAGCGACTTCGATGGTCTGGTGTGCGCGGTGCTGCTGAACGAACTGGAGCTGATCGACGACATCCTGTTCGTGCATCCGAAGGACATGCAGGATGGCAAGATCGCCATCTCCGACCGCGACATCACGACCAACCTGCCCTATGTGGCCGGCGCACATCTGGCATTCGACCATCACCTGTCGGAAACCATCCGCAACACCGGTGAGCGCAACAACCACATCATCGATCCGGATGCGCCGTCGGCCGCCCGCGTGGTGTATGACTATTACGGCGGCGCGGAGCGCTTCCCGAACATCAGCACCGACATGATGGAAGCGGTCGACAAGGGCGACTCGGCCAATTTCACCCGCGAGGAAATCCTCAACCCGGAAGGCTGGGTGCTGCTGAATTACCTGATGGATGCCCGCACGGGGCTGGGGCGTTTCCGCGAGTTCCGCATCAGCAACTACACGCTGATGATGGATCTGATCAAATACTGCCGCGACCATGGCATCGAGGACATCCTGGCGCTGCCGGATGTGAAGGAACGCGTCGAGCTGTATTTCGAGCACGCTGCCGCCGCCAAGGAGCAACTGCAGCGCTGCAGCCGCATTTACGACAATCTGGTCGTGCTTGACCTGCGCGAAGAAGAAACCATCTACGCCACCAACCGCTTCATGGTTTACGCACTCTTCCCGCAGTGCAATATCTCGATCCACGTGCTGTGGGGCGTGCAGAAACAGAACACCGTGTTCGCCACCGGCAAGTCGATCCTGAATCGCTCGTCCCAGACCAATATCGGCGAGCTGATGCTGAAATACGGCGGCGGCGGACATGAAAATGCCGGCACCTGCCAGGTCAGCAACGAAGAAGCATCCGACAGGCTGCGCGAGCTGATCCTGCAGATCACCGCCGATGGCTGAACACCCCGGTCAGCCCGGTTGATGCAACAAGCGCCGCGATTGCGGCGCTTGTGCATTTCGGATTCTGCTCAGGGGAAAAGCGGCCCTTGCTGATCGCCCGCCGCACCCTGCGCCCAGGCAACAGAGTGATAATGCACCTGCGTAATCGGCCAGCTTTCCGCCAGTGCCCTGACCCCGACCAGACTGTGCCCCTGCGCTAGCCAGGCTTGCAGGAGGCCGCGCAGCACATCCAGCGCCCCGGGGCAAAGCAGCGACTCGGCACGCAGCATCAGCAAGGCATAATCATTTTCCTGCCAGCCTGCGCTTTGCTGCAGTAGTGAATCGCGCAACTGGGCAGATTCCCGCAGCAAATCGAACGCTGGCAGGCTGACCGGCATGGCCAGGCACTGCGCCAGCTCCGCGTTGGCCACGGGCCAGAATGGCCCGGAGCCTTCCGTGGCCGAAACACAGTAGAAACCATGCCGCTGCAGCAGACGGTACGCCATGCGGTTCATGCGGTTGCCCGGTGCAGCAAAGAGTGCGGGAGCCTCGCCAAAAATCTGCCGGTAAGCATCGATGACCTGCAGGATTTCAGCCTCGAAATCGCTCTCCGGTATATAAGCCCCCTGCAGAAGACGCAGCCAGTCAACACTTGATGGTGGCATGACGCCGCATTCGAAGCCGAGATCCCTGACCTGCCGAATCACGCCACTGCAGCGACGGGCAAGGACGGGAGCCGGCCAGAAACGCCCGTAGGCCAGCGCGGCACGGCCAAGCTCCCGGCGCCGCAACCAGCTATCCCGCCAGGCCAGGCCTGAACGGTCAGCACCAAGACTGAAGAAAAAACTGCCCGAACACTCCAGCTCTTGCAGCAGGGACAGGGCAGCGGGGACGGCACGTTCGGCACCGGCCAGATGGCTTACATCGATTCTCAGGGCAATAGCGGTCATGGGCGCAGATGAAAAGGCGAATCACAAACCGGCACGGTCACGCCGGGGCCGCTAGCTTATCATGTCCGGGCCAGACTCGCCGGAGCCAGCCCTTCAGCGCAACACCGTGACGATGGACAGGCCGAGCTCGTACATCTCCTTCTGCTGCAAGGCATGGCAGCGCATGACCCTGACATGCAGCGCCATAGGCTCCCTTGGCGACCCCGGGGCTGATGGAGGCATTACATAGACCTCGAATTCTTCCTGCGGACGCGGCACATAATTGGTTTTAACCGTCAGCCCCTGCACACTCAGATCGGTGCATTCACCGTAATAAGACATCCCCAGATCCGGCAGGCGCAGTTTTACCTTGCAGCTTACCGGCACGCGCAGTGCCGAGCGCTGGTCCTGCGGTGACATGCCGGGAGAATTCCTGCGCTTCATCGGTTTCCAGCTCCATCCATGACCGCAGAATCATATAATGGAGGACGGCCTGCGTACATAAGCCGATACTGATTTTCACCCTTCGCTCGACCAACGGGGGCGCCATGAGCAACATCAGCAGCATCCGCGCATTCAGCGCACAAATGTCCCAGACCCTGGTTCAGGGCGCGCAGCAAACCATGGGCGAAGTTCTGCAAAATGCAGAACGCCTCGACCGCAAGAAAGGCAATATCGCCGAAGCGGGACTGGAACGTGTCCAGCAAAGCAACGCGATTGCCGAGAAAAATGCCGAGCAGCGCCAGCGTATCGATATTTTTGTCTGAATCGCAAATACGCAGCACAAACAGCAACTTAATCCCAAACAGCGTGACCACGGCCGTAAAGCCGGATGTTTTTTGGCTTTCAGGGCTTGACGCTCACAAGGACGCATGATTAAATGCGCCCCTCTTCAGACGAAGGGTTGTTAGCTCAGTTGGTAGAGCGTCTGCCTTACAAGCAGAATGTCGGCGGTTCGATCCCGTCACAACCCACCACCCCTTTGAAGCAGACGTTTGGTTGGTTGTAATTCCGGCCTGTCACGCCGGGGGTCGCGGGTTCGAGCCCCGTCCGCTCCGCCAGCACTACAGCAGTAAATCAGCAGTACCTCAATATGGGTTGTTAGCTCAGTTGGTAGAGCGTCTGCCTTACAAGCAGAATGTCGGCGGTTCGATCCCGTCACAACCCACCACCGCTGCGGAGCGGTAGTTCAGTTGGTTAGAATACCGGCCTGTCACGCCGGGGGTCGCGGGTTCGAGCCCCGTCCGCTCCGCCAGCACTACAGCAGTAAATCAGCAGTACCTCAATATGGGTTGTTAGCTCAGTTGGTAGAGCGTCTGCCTTACAAGCAGAATGTCGGCGGTTCGATCCCGTCACAACCCACCACCGCTGCGGAGCGGTAGTTCAGTTGGTTAGAATACCGGCCTGTCACGCCGGGGGTCGCGGGTTCGAGCCCCGTCCGCTCCGCCACCCCCCTTGTCACACCCAACCTGTTGCAGCATGACCACGCAGCAAGCCCTGCAAACCACTCACTGGTCTGCTTTGCGGTTACACTTGCATTCCAGTTTTCTGCGACTTGGTCCAAAAACGACAGGAATTCGACAATGGCCGAAAGGGCAACGACAACACAGCCCCCCTCTCCCTGGTATAGACGCCCGCCCTGTCTGTGCAATATGGCCGCCACGGCACTACTCGCCGCCGCCCTCATCAGCCTGCTTGCCAGCGCCCTGCCACTAGCCACCCTGCTTCTCGCTGCAGCACTGATCAGCAACCTTTCCTCGCTCGAACTGGAACGCCGCCGTCGCAGCAAGCCTGCCCGCCTGTCCGCCGCTCCGACGACCATAATCCATCGCCCGCCTCCGAGTCACGGCGAATTGCTGGCAGACATTCCCGACCTGCTCTGGCTGATCGAAGGCAGCAATCGCATAATCACACCGCTGAATGCCAGCAAACTTGGCAACCACCCGAGTGGCAACGGAGAAAAGGATCGCCTCAGCGCCATTCTGCCCAGCCGGGCCGCCCGGCTATACCTGGAGGCATTGATTGCCCTGCACAGCGACAACACGCCTCAGCGCTTCGAATACCAGCTGGGCCAGAATGATGGGGAGCAGAGCACCTTCGAAGCGCGACTGATCCCGCTGGCCAACAACCGCTGCCTCGCGCTCATCCGCGATATCAGCCACATCAAGGCCATGGAAGAGGCTCTCTTCCACCAGCAATTGTTCGTACATCAGATCATCGACGCCAGCCCCGCACTGGTATTCGTGCGCGACCGTCACGGCCGCTTCCTGCTGGTCAATCGCGCCACCCAGAATTCACTGGGACATGAACTACTGGTGCAATCGCACATGGCCTGGATGGATCCTGACCGCCCGTTTGCCACCGGCGATGACGAAGTTCTGGAAGAGCAGCGCACCATCCGCCTGCTGGATCAGTGGACGCTGCCGAACGGGCAGGTGCACTGGTTCGACGTCACCAAGCAGCCACTGGTGCGTGACGATGAAACCTACATCCTGAACATCGCCATCGACATCACCCACCTCAAGGCCGCCGAAACGGCACTCGCCAGCGGCGATAGCCTCTTGCATGCCGTGGCCGATGCACTGCCTCACCCCTTCCTGCTGATCGAGGAAGGCATGGTCGAGTTCGCCAACTACGCGGCCTGCGATCTGCTGGGAATGACGCCGAACGAACTGATCGGCGAACCGCTTGACCGGCTGGCCAGCAACGCAGACCGGCTGATCAGCGGCGAGACCGGGGCGGCCAGCCTCGAACGCAGCAACGCTCCCAGCATCCCCTGCGCAATTCATCCGGTCGAGCGCGCTTCGCGCCCGGCCCACCTGATCGTCCTCGGCGGCTAGCCCTTCCGGCGTGTTAAAATCCGCGGCTTGCTCCTCCATGCGACAAGCCCACACCTGATGTCCCGCCTCTCCGCCGCACTCGCCCAGTCTCTCTCCGATTGCCAGAGCGCCGACCGCTTTGCCCTCGGCAAACTGGCGCGCAGCCTGCATGAACGCCTGCAGCGCAAGCAACCCAGCAATCGCCTGCAAGCCCAGCTCGACCAGCAGCTCGCCGCATCGCTAGCGAAAACAGTTCGCCGCCGCGAGCGCCTGCCACGCCCGAAATTCGACGACGCGCTGCCGGTCAACCAGAAGAAAGACGAGCTGCTTGCCGCCATCGACAAACATCAGGTCGTCATCGTCTGTGGCGAAACCGGCTCGGGCAAAACCACGCAACTGCCCAAGCTCTGCCTGGCACTGGGGCGCGGCGTGCACGGCCTGATCGGCCACACCCAGCCACGACGGCTCGCCGCCCGCTCGGTCGCGCAGCGCATCGCCCAGGAACTGGAAAGCGAACTCGGCCAGCATGTCGGCTACAAGGTGCGCTTCAACGAAAAAAGCAGTGGCGACAGCTACATCAAGCTGATGACCGACGGCATTCTGCTGGCCGAAACCCTGTCGGACAAATTCCTTGCTGCGTACGACACGCTCATCATCGACGAGGCGCACGAACGCAGCCTGAATATCGACTTTCTGCTCGGCTACCTGAAACAACTGCTGCCGCGCCGTCCCGACCTGAAGGTCATCATCACCTCCGCGACGATTGATGCGGAACGCTTCAGCCAGCATTTCAACGGCGCACCGGTCATCGAAGTTTCAGGTCGCACCTATCCGGTGGAAGTACGCTATGCGCCGCTATCGGCACGCGACGAAGACGACGCTGAAATCGAAATGGAAGAAGCCGTCGTCAATGCCGTGGAAAATCTGTGGCTGCGTGATGGCAATGGTGATGTACTGGTTTTCCTGCCCGGCGAGCGCGAAATCCGCGAAACCGCCGAAGAACTGCGCAAGGCAAAATTGAGGGATGCTGAAATCCTGCCGCTGTTCGCACGACTGTCGAACGAAGACCAGCAGCGCATCTTCCGGCCGAGCAACGGCCGCCGCATTGTTCTTGCAACCAACGTCGCCGAGACTTCGCTGACCGTACCCGGCATCCGCTATGTGATCGATTCCGGCCTCGCGCGCGTCAACCGTTACAGCCCGCGCGCCAAGGTCGAACAATTGCTGGTCGAGAAAATCAGCCAGGCCAGCGCCCGCCAGCGCGCAGGCCGCTGCGGCCGTGTGGCGTCGGGCATCTGCGTACGGCTGTACAGCGAAGACGATTTCAATTTGCGCAGCGGTTTCACCGACCCGGAAATCGTGCGTT
This sequence comes from Chitinilyticum aquatile DSM 21506, assembly GCF_000430805.1. Lineage (GTDB taxonomy): Bacteria > Pseudomonadota > Gammaproteobacteria > Burkholderiales > Chitinibacteraceae > Chitinilyticum > Chitinilyticum aquatile. The sequence continues at coordinate 332,526 of NZ_KE387259.1, forward strand.
CCAGCCTTGCCGCCGTCATCCTGCGCATGGCCGCTCTCAAGCTCGGCCGCGTGGACGAGTTTCCCTTTATCGAAGCGCCATCGGGCAAACTGATTGCCGACGGGTATGCACAGCTACGCGAACTGGGTGCTGTTGACGAGAGCGATACCCTAACCCCTATCGGCCAGCAGCTCGCCCGCCTGCCGGTAGATCCACGACTGGCGCGCATGCTGCTGGCCGGCCACGAGCAGCACTGCCTGGCTGAAATCCTCATCATCACCAGCGCGATGTCGGTACAGGATCCGCGCGAGCGTCCGTTCGACGCGCGCGACGCCGCCGATCGTGCGCAACAGCGCTTCAATGACGAAAAATCGGACTTCCTGTCCTACCTGCACCTGTGGCACTGGTTCGAAAAGGAATCCGCCGAAAAGTCATCCAACCGCCAGCTGGTCCAGCGCTGCCACGAGCACTTCCTGTCGTGGCTAAGGCTCAGGGAATGGCGCGACCTGCACCGCCAGCTTGCCGACATCAGCGATGACATGAACTGGCGCCTGAACACCGCCCCCGCCACCTTCGAGCAGATCCACAAGGCATTGCTCACCGGTCTCCTGGGCCAGATCGGGATGAAATCGCAGGAGTCAGACGAATACCTCGGCGCGCGCGGCATCAAGTTCCATGTTTTCCCCGGCTCGGGGCTGAAAAAATCGCGCCCGAAATGGCTGCTGGCGGGCGAGCTGGTCGAGACCAGCAAGCTGTTTGCGCGAACTGTCGCCGCGATCGAGCCGGAATGGGTGGAAAAACTCGCACCGCATCTGGTCAAGCGCCAGTATTTCGACCCGCACTGGGAAAAAGACCAGGGCCAGGTGACTGCCAGCGAGCGCGTCACCCTGTACGGTCTGCCCATCGTGAACCGGCGCAAGGTTAATTACGGCGCGATCAATCCGGTTGAAGCGCGTGAATTGCTGATCCGCGAAGGCCTGGCGCGCTTCAACCTGAACACGCGCGGCAAATTCAACGACCACAATCTGGCCCTGCTGCTCGCTATCGAAGAACTGGAGCACAAATCACGCCGGCAGGATGTCCTCGTCGATGAAGAAACCCTGTTCCGTTTTTTTGATGCCATCCTGCCCGCTGACATCGTCAACGCAGCCGGCTTCGAGGCCTGGCGCAAGGAGGCGGAGAAAACCAGTCCGCAACTGCTGTTTCTGAGCCGTGAAGACCTGATGCGTCACGGCGCGGCGGCAGTCACGGAAGAGCAATACCCGGAAACCTTCAGGCTGGCAGACGCCAAACTCAAGCTCGCCTACCGTTTCGAGCCCGGCCATCCGCTCGATGGTGTCACGCTCACGCTGCCGCTGCACCTGCTCAACCGCGTGAATCACGCCACCTTCGACTGGCTGGTGCCGGGCATGCTGCGCGAGAAAATCACCCTGCTGATCAAGGCGCTGCCCAAGCCAATCCGCCGCCAATGTGTGCCTGTTCCCGAGTTTGCCACACGGATGATGGTCGAACTTGAGCGCGCCAATCGCGAAGAACCGTTGCTGCCCCAGCTCGCGCAGGCCGTCACGCGCGGCATCGGCCAGGCAGTGTCCGCCGATGATTTCGCCAGCGCCGAATTACCCGCCCACCTGCTGATGCACTTCCGCATCATCGACGACGCTGGGCAGGAACTCGCGCACGGCCGCGACCTGATTGCCCTGCGTGCACAGCTGGGCGAAGCCGCGCAGCTCACCTTCCGCGACGCCGACGAAGAAAGTACCGGCATCGAAAAATCCGGCATCGTGAAATGGGATTTCGGCGACCTGCCCGCCAAGCTCAACTTCAAGCGCAACGGGCGCAGCATGACCGGTTATCCCGCCCTGATCCCCGACGAAGAGGCGCTCGCCATCCGGCTGTTCGATACCGAGCACGCCGCACTGGCCGCGCATCGCGAGGGTGTGGTGCGCTTGCTGCAGCTCGAGCTGAAAGAGCACCTGAAACAGCTGCCGAAAAGCCTGCCGAACTTCAGCCAGCTCGCCATTCAGCTGCGCGCGCTCGGCAATGCCGACATGCTGATGGATGACCTGGTCGGCTGCATCTGCAACCGCGCCTTTCTGGGCGAAGACGAGCCGCCGCGCCGGAAAAAGGATTTCGACGAGCAGAAAAACCGCGCCAAGGTGCGGCTGCCATCGGTGCGCGATGCGGCGCTGCGCGCACTCAGTGACGTGGCCGCGGAATACATGCCACTCTGCAGCATCATCGCCAAGGCCGGCGCGCTCTCGCACGAACTGAAAACCCAGCTCGGCCAGCTGGTTTATGCGGGCTTCATGCAGCAGACTCCGTGGGAACAGTTGCCCCGTCTGCCGCTCTACCTGAAAGCCATGCGGGTTCGGCTTGAAAAGCGCGTCAGCAATCCGGCGCGCGACACACAACGCGGAGCGGAAATCCAGGAACTGTGGCAGCGCTGGGAAAACGAGCTGGCCAAATGGCAGCGCGAAGGCCGCGACACGGCGCCCCTGCTGCCCTTCCGCTGGATGCTGGAGGAATTGCGCATTTCACTGTTTGCACAGGAACTGCGTACCCCTTACCCGGTCTCAGTGAAGCGGCTCAACAAGATCTGGGATGAGCTGACCCGACGATAAACAGGGTATAGCCACGCAGCCATTTAAGTAAAAAGGCTGCACAGGCATACATGGCAATGTATTAAACAAGCACCGGTAGCCGGCCCGCATCTGGCCGGGCGAGTCTGGGCAAGCAGCGTTTGCTGCACACGATGATTGATCCGGCCCTCTGACATCTGAAACAGCAGAAGGCTGGATTAATCACACCGCGCACACCTTGCTCGCCCCCCATTACGGCCGCATAATCTGCGCTCCCTCTTCAGGCGACCTTCATGAAGTTTCTGTTTGATCTGTTTCCGATTCTGCTGTTTTTCGGTGTCTACAAATTCAGCGGCGACATCTACTGGGCAACCGGCGGTGCGATCGCTGCGACCGTGCTGCAGGTAGTCTACTGCCTGATCCGGCACCGCAAGGTCGAAACGATGCTGTGGGTGAATCTGGTGCTCATCACCTTGCTGGGTGGCGCAACAATCTACCTGCACAACGACGCCTTCATCTTCTGGAAACCAACCGCGCTCTATCTGTTCATGGCACTGGCGCTCTTGGCCGGCTGGTATCTGAAGCAGACCAATCTGATCAGAAAACTGATGGGCGAGCAGATCACGCTGCCCGATCCGGTCTGGCTGCAAATGCTATGGGGCTGGGCGCTGTTTTTCGCCGCCATGGCCGCCGTCAACACCCTGGTAATCGCGCTCAACTGTTTCGGCTTCGACCAGTCCATGCGGGTCAACCTGAAAATCTGGGGCAATATCGCCCTGCCCTTCGCCTTTGTCATCGCCCAGAGCATTTATCTGGCCAGGCACATCGAGCCGGAAACGGCGACGGCAGGCAAGGCAGAATCTGAATAATCGTTAAGGGACAGCACCATGCCGCTCTACAGTATCATCGGCACCGACGTTCCCGATTCGCTGGAACGCCGGCTCGCCAACCGCCCGCCGCACCTCGAACGCCTCAAGGCGCTGCAGGAAGCCGGCCGGCTGGTCCTTGCCGGCCCGTTTCCGGCCATTGACAGCGTCGACCCCGGCCCGGCCGGTTTCTCCGGCAGCCTGATCGTCGCCGAATTCGCTTCGCTCGACGAAGCCCGCACCTGGGCGGCGGCCGATCCGTATCAAACTGGCGGCGTCTACCAGGATGTCGTCATCAAACCCTTCAAACAGGTACTGCCATAATTGTCTGGTATGATTGATCTCGACGCAGAAATCCGCTCCCGCCTGGCCCCACTGCAGCCCGAAACCCTGCAACTGGACGACGAGAGTGCTGCCCACGCCGGCCATGCCGGCAGTGGCGGTGGAGGCCATTTCAACCTCCTGATCATTTCGCCGCAGTTTGCTGGCAAACGCCTGCTTGACCGGCATCGCATGGTCAAGGATCTGCTGAAAGATCTGATGCCGCACGCGATTCACGCACTCAGCATCCGCGCACTCAGCCCGGACGAGTTATAACCCGCCCGGCTGCTGCCGGGTGCAATACAGAAGGAAACTGCATGTTCAAGCCCAACCGCATTACTCTCGCCATCGCCGGCAGCATGCTGGCCCTGAGCGTTACCTCCATCACTGCAAGTGCTGCCGTTGCCACTGTAAATGGTGTTGCCATTCCGGACAGCCGCATGAACGCGGTCGTGAAGCAAGTCACCCAGCGTGGCCAGAAAGACACCCCGGAACTGCGCGCCCGCATCAAGGAAAAACTGATTCAGGACGAAATCCTGGCGCAGGAAGCCGTGAAACGCGGTCTGGACAAGACTGCCGACTACCAGGCTGGCCTCGACATGGCCAAGCAGCAGCTGCTGATCGGCGCGCTGGGCAATGACCTGATGAGCAAGGCCCAGGTTTCCGATGCCGATGTGAAGAAAGAATATGACCTGATCAAGGCCAATATGAGCCCGAAGAAGTACAAGGCTCGCCACATCCTCGTCAAGACCGAAGCTGAAGCCGATGCCATCCTGGCCGACCTGAAGAAGGGCAAGAAGTTCGAAGAACTGGCCAAGACCAAGTCGCTGGACAAGGGCAGCGCCGTACAGGGTGGTTCGCTGGGTGGCCCGCAAGGCGAATGGGTTGATCCGAAGCAGTTCGTTCCGCCGTTCGCCGATGCACTGAACGCGCTGGCCAAGGGCCAGATCAGCAAGGCACCGGTGAAGACCGAATTCGGCTTCCACATCATCAAGGCCGATGACGTGCAGGAGAACAAGGTTCCGGAATTCAAGGACGTGAAGGAACAGCTGACCCAGTCGATGCAGCAGAAAGCAGCGCAGAAGCAGGTCGAAGAGCTGACCAAGAAAGCCGACGTCAAGTAATACGCTGCGTCGACAGCCCGAAACCCGCTTGCCTGCAAGCGGGTTTTTTCATGCCTGCTATCCACAGGCCAGCCGGGCGTCAACGCGCATCTGCCTGAATTCCTATGCGACAAGCGCCGTTTTCCGCACCCCCACCGCAGCCAGGTCAACGGCCCCCAGATGGCGTTCGATCTGCTCGAACAGGCCCGAATCGAGCAAGTGCCGGTCAGCCCGGGCACGCAGGAGCCGCAGGATGGCATCCGGCGACATGGCATTGCGGTAAGGGCGGTTCTGCGCCAATGCCTGATACATGTCGGCCACATGGATGATGCGGGCCTCTGGCGGCATCTGCGCATCCTGCAGATGGAAGGGATAACCGCGTCCATCCAGCGTTTCATGGTGCCAGGCGGCCCAGCGCGCCATGTCGTCTATGCCACGCAGGCGTTTTAGCACCATATAGGTGGCAAAACTGTGCGCGCGCATGACACCGGCATCGTGCTCATTCAGTCCGCACGGGCTATCCAGAATATCGTCGGGAATCTGCAGCTTGCCGATGTCATGCAACAGGCCGGCAACTTCGACCATTTCGCAGCGCTCGTCATCAAGCCCGCCCAGCGCCGCCAGATAGCGTGAAACACGTGCCACGCCCAGCGAATGCTCGGCAGTAAAGGGGGATTTGGCGTCAATCACGTCGGCCAGCAGGTAGGCGCCCTGCTTGAAATCCGCCCAGCTCATGATCTCGTTGCCCGCTTGCGCGCGCATTTCATTCTGGTAATCAAGCACGCATTCGCTGTCGAGCATCAGCCAGAACGATTCGCATCGCGATGCTTCGGCAAATACCCCGATCCAGTACGGTGAAAACAGTGTCCCCGACAGGGCCAGCAGCTGATCGCGCAGCATGTTCGAGATGGCCAGCGTGCTGCGGTCAGCGTAGCTCGCGCGGGAGAGCGTATCGATGCGGTCGGCCAGAAACACCAGCGCGGCTTCTGTACGCACCGTATCCGGCAAGTCCAGTGTCTGCAAGGTTTCCCAGCGCGTGTGGTGATGACGGACAACTGGCGCCAGATCGGCCAGCGGCGCGCAGCGCGCCAGCAATGCCTCGCCGCGGATGCAGTGCGCCTCGGCTCCCTGCCATTCCAGCTCCATCGCGATGGCACGATGCTGCACCGTCGAGGAAACACCACAGTCATGCAGCAGGCCAAGCCGGTAGGCGCGCTGCCGTGCCGGCCAGTCGGCGCCAGCGGCCAGCGCCAGCTCGGCAGCCAGCAAGCCGACCCGGCGGCCATGCCAGGCGTCGTCCAGCCCGACCAGATCGATCGCGTGGGCGAAGGTGAAAATGAAGTCTTCCAGCTGAACCGAAGGGAGAATGGTGCTCATGGCCAAATCCTGACGTTAAGCTGATTCAAGTCTAGATTAACCTCGACAGAAATTCAGCCCGGCCTTACCAGCGGCACCCGGACAAAAGCATGGGTATATACACCTACCCTTTTGAAATAAATGGCCAAACAAACATACCCTACACCCTATATGGAGAAGCCGGATAGAATGTCCGTTTTGCAGAAGCCAGCCCGCTCCAGCCGCAGGCAGCAGACGGCATCAGCCCAGACGTGCCAGAATGCTGGCCGCCATGCCGCGCGCTTCCTGCTTGGTGATCGCCGGGGTGTTCTTGTCGGGAGCCAGGCGCCCCGAGAAACGCACATCCTCAACCGGCATTTCCCTGAGGAAACGGCTGGGCTGCGTAATTTGCCATTCGCCGGCGCGGCGGCGCTTGCCGCACCAGGTGATGGTCAGCGTGCGCTGTGCCCGGGTGATGCCGACGTACATCAGCCGGCGCTCTTCCTCGACGGTGCCGGCCTCGATGGAATTCTGGTGTGGCAGGATTTCTTCCTCGCAGCCAACCAGAAACACATGCGGGTATTCCAGGCCTTTCGACGCGTGCAGCGTGGTCATTTTCACCGCATCGACCTCTTCCTCGTCGCGCCCTTCGAGCATGGTGATCAGCGCAATCGTCTGGGTAAGTTCAAGCAGGTCCTTGCCGTCGCGCTCGCCCTTCTTGGCGATCCAGTCGACGAAATCCATCACCGTGTTCCACTTGGTTTCGGCCGGGCGCGCTTCCTCGCTGTCGTACAGCCAGGTTTCGTAGTCGATGGCCTTGAGCATTTCCATCAACAGAGGACCAGCCGGCTCGCGTGGCGCGCGGAACTGCATGCGGCCGATGAAATCGGCAAAATCTTTCAGTGGCGTGTACTGCGCAGCCTGCACCTGATGAATGAACCCTTCCTCGTATACCGCTGCATACAGCGATATATTTCGCTGCTGGGCATATACCCCTAGCTTCTCCAGCGTGACATTGCCGACACCGCGTTTGGGCGTCGTCACCGCGCGAATGAAGGCCGGGTCGTCCTTGTCGTTCACCAAGAGGCGCAGGTAGGCGAGGATGTCCTTGATTTCAGCCTTGTCGAAAAACGACTGCCCGCCGGAAATCTGGTAGGGAATCCGGTGCTCGCGCAGCGCCTGCTCGATGATGCGCGCCTGGAAGTTGCTGCGATACAGGATGGCGTAATCCTTGAAGTCGGTCTGCGCTTCGAACTTGTGCGCCAGCAGCTTCATCGCGATCAGCTCGGCCTCGTGCTCCTCGTTCTTGGTTTCGACCACCTGGATCGGATCGCCCACGCCCAGTTCGCTCCACAGGGTTTTCTCGAACAGCTTGGGATTGTTGGCGATCACCGCATTCGCACAGCGCAGGATTCGCGCCACCGAGCGGTAATTCTGCTCGAGCTTGATCACGCGCAGCTGCGGGAAATCGTCCTGCAGCGTGCGCAGGTTTTCCATGTTCGCGCCGCGCCAGGCGTAAATCGACTGGTCGTCGTCACCCACGGCGGTGAACTGGCCCGAAACATTGCACAAGAGCTTCACCAGATCGTACTGCGTGGTATTGGTATCCTGGCACTCGTCGATCAGCAGGTATCGGAGCCGCGAACGCCATTTCTGCAGGATTTCGTCATTGCGCTCCAGCAGATCGACCGGCAGGCGGATCAAATCGTCAAAATCCACCGCCTGATAGGCCGTGAGCGTGTCCTGATACTGGCGGTAGAGTCGCGCCAGATGCATTTCACCGTCGCTGGCGGCATTGCGGATGGCGTCGTCCGGGCCGATGCGGTCATTTTTCAGCAGCGAAATCTGGCTGACCGTCTGGCGGATCAACCCCTTGTCGGTGGTCTGCAGGATGTCGGAGAGGATTTTCCAGCTGTCGGCCGAGTCCAGAATCGAGAATTGCGGCTTGTAGCCCAGATGTTTCGCCTCTTCACGCAGGAAACGCATGCCGAGGCTGTGAAAGGTTGAGACAGTCAGGCCGCGCAACATGGGCGCGGGCAGCAAGGTGGAAACCCGCTCCTGCATTTCGCGCGCCGCCTTGTTGGTAAAGGTGATCGCGGCGATATTGCGCGCGTCCATGCCGGCCTGTTCGATCAGGTAGGCGATTTTCTGCGTGATTACCCGCGTCTTGCCGGAACCGGCGCCGGCGAGCACCAGGCAGGGCCCGTTCAGGTATTGCACGGCGGCGCGTTGCGCGGGGTTGAGCAGATGCAGCATGGATGAAAAGCCCGATAGATCAGTGTCTTGCGAGGGCGCGATTCTAGCACGTGCACAGTGGCAGCGTCCGGTGATTGGCAGGACCGGAAAAGTAGATTACAAATGCAAGCATTAACGACTGCTAATAGAACGGCTCCCGATGCCCGAGGACGATCTCTTACCGCTGCGCAAACAGGATCTGCAGGTCGGTGCTGCCCTGCCCTATCCTGTCTACGACCGTCAGCGCAAGCTGCTGATCGCCGCCGGTGACGTGATCCAGAACGAAAAACAGATCGAAACGCTCACCGCCATCGGCTTTTTCTGCAATCCGCAGTGGAACGCCCCTCGCGCCGCAGCTCCAGCAGGCGGCGCGCGCGTGCATCGCCCGGCGCCCCCGCCCGAGCCCGAAGCCCCGGACAACGAAGCGCGGGGCGAACGCACGCAGGTACAGAAAACCCTGGCACAGACCAAGCTGCAGCCTGGCATGGTGGTCTACCTGCAATCGGCCGGCGATGCGCTCAAGCCCAAGGCAGCGGTCAAACTCATCGGCTGGCTGGAGAAAACGGCGATTCTGGTCAGCGCCGTCGGTGCCAACGGCGCGGTACTGCCGTTTCGCGACGATGAAGTCGTGCAGTTCAAGGCGATTGCCGGCAAGGACATCATTTCCTTTTTCGCCCGCGTGGTGAAAATGAGCTACACGCCCTACCCGCTGCTGCATCTGGCCTGGCCGGAACAGCTGCAGATCCACCAGCTGCGCAAGAGCCTGCGCGTGAATACCCGCCTGATCGCCAGCGCCAGCCGGGCGGCGCCCGCGCAGCCCGGCAATTTTTCAGCGCGTGTGGTCAATCTCTCCGCCGGTGGTGCAATGCTGGAAAGCGCCGACCCACTGGGCAGCAAGGGCGACGGCTTGCAGCTGGGCATGCGCATCCCCGCGGCGGGTGAATCGCACACCATCAGCATTCACGCGGTCATCCGCAATATCCATGATCCGGAAATCAATCCGGACGCGCGCGGCTGGGGCGTTGAATTTGTCGATCTGCCAATGGCCGAGCGGCTGATCCTCGAACACTACATCTACCAGATGCTGCTGGAAAATTGAGCCAAACCCAGCGCACACCACACCATACCCTGCGGCATATAGCGCCACAGCCAAACAAATAAAAATCGCTCAAGAACATACCCCAAGCGATTTCTGCAAACGGGCCAGCCATTCACGCTGCAGCCGCAAGGCGGTCAGCGCCTCGGCCTGATCGACCCTGACAAAATGCACGCTCTGTCCGGCACGCCACTGGCCACAGCGCCAGACATCCGCCGCGATCACCTGGGCAATCAGCGGATAACCACCGGTGAGCTGCGCGTCGGCCAGCAGCACAATGGGCTGCCCGGCAGGCGGCAGCTGCACGCTGCCGGGCAGGACCGGATGCGAGAACAGGCTTTCATCCGTGAACCGCTCCAGGGCCGCCCCCTGCAAACGAGCCCCCATGCGGTTGCTGGCCGAGTCAATTTGCCAGGCTGTCTGCAGGAAGGTGTGGCGCGCAACGTCGTCTAGCCACGGCCATTGCGGCCCCGGCAGGATGCGCACCCAGTCGGCCAGTGCCGGCATGCGGATGGCCCGTCCGGCCGCGCTACGCCCTCCCGGCGCAACCGGCAGCTCGTCACCGGGCCGTAGCGCACGCCCCTGCCAGCCACCGCATGCGGCCTGCAGACGGGTACTGCGGCTACCCATGAATTCATCAGCATCAAGCCCGCCGGCAACCGCCAGATAACTGCGCAGCCCGGCATGTGGCGCAGCAATGTGCAGCTCCTCGCCCTTGTGCAGCACAAACGCCGTCGCCATGGTTCTTGGCCTGCCATTCACCCGCATGCTGCACGGCGCACCGGTCAGCGCCAGCCAGTGATCCTGCCCGGCGCGGATGCGCACATTGCCCAGCGTGATTTCCAGCACGGCGGCTGAGCCCGGATTACCCACCAGCCAGTTGGCCAGCCGGCACGACAGGGGGTCAGCGGCACCGCCAGCGGCAATCCCGGCCTGCATCGCGCAAGGCGAGCCGAGATCCTGTACCGTGGTCTGGATGCCGGATTTCAGAACGATCAGCGACATGATGCCTGCTCCGGCACGAAACGCACGCGGTCCCCGGGTTGCAACAGTGCAACCGGGTCCCGGGCGGGGTTGAACAGACGGCTGCTGCTGCGGCCGATCAGCTGCCAGCCGCCCGGCGCAGCTTGCGGGTAGATGCCGGTCTGGCCACCGCCGATTCCCACACTGCCGGCCGGTACGCACAGACGGGGCTCGGCGCGGCGCGGCGTTGCCAGCAACGGATCCATGCCGCCCAGATAGGGAAAACCGGGCAGGAAGCCGAGGCAATACACCTGGTACTCGGCTGCCGCATGGCGCTCGATCACTTCCGCCGGCGACAGGCCACAGCATTCGGCCACGACATCCAGGTCGGGGCCATGCGCCCCGCCATACGTCACCGGCAGCAGATGCAGCACGGCACTGGCACGTTCCACCGCTTCCGCCTGCTGCCAGCCCGCCAGCAACAGCTCGCTTGCCTCGTCCGCCGGGCAAACCAAGGGATCAAACGACAGGCCAAGGTGATACACCCCCAGAACAGGCTGCCAGCCGCTTGCCCGCAGGGCATCCGCCAGCTGCCACAAGCGCTGCTGGCACTGCAATTGCGGCGGAGTCTGCAGCACCAGCATGCCTTCGCCCACGGGGAACACGATCACGCCGGTGCAGTCCGGCACTGCGGTGTCTTCCACTATTCGGAATCTCCTGAAAAATGACGACGAAGCATCCATACTGGTTGCTGAGCGCAGCTGACCAGCAAACTACAAAAAACGTCATGATCCTACAAAGCCAACCCGCTGAAGCCCATTATCTGCACCCTGACCAATTGCAGGTCGGGATTTACATCCATCTTGACCTGGGCTGGATGGATCACCCCTTTGCACTGGGGAGCTTCAAGATCAAATCGCCGGCGCAGATTGCCACGATCAGGCAGCTCGGCCTGCAGCGCATCCGCTATTCGCCCGAGCAGAGCGACTGCCCGCCCCTTTCCGAACCAGCCAGCGATGCCGGTCCCGCGCCGCCTCCGCCGACAGAGCCCGACCCCGAGCTGCAGGCAAGACTGGCGGCCAAACGCGAGGCCCAGGCAAAGGCCGCGCGCCGGCAAGCGCTGCTGCAGGCCTGCGAGCGGGATTTCACCCAGGCCGCGCAAGTCGTCCGCCAGATCAACAAGCAAATCTACTCGCGTCCGGAAGAAACCGCAGCACAGGCCGACCGTCTGCTCGGCCACATGCTGGATTCGCTGCTGGTGGAAAGCGATATCGCGCTGCAGCTGATGAATGACAAGGGTGGCAGCGACGAGCTGTATTTCCACTCGCTGAATGTGTCCGTGCTGGCCCTGCTGCTTGGCAAGGCACTGGGCCTGCCGCGCGACGACATCCACCAGCTCGGGCTGGCCACCCTGCTGCACGACGTAGGCAAAACGCGGATTCCCGATCGCGTGCTGCTGAAAACCGACACGCTCACTCTGGCCGAACGCAAGCTGCTGGCCCAGCATTGCGAATGGAGCATGGAGGCGGCAAAGGCGGCCGGCCTGTCCGAGCAGATCCAGCGCATCATCCTGCAGCATCACGAGCTGGCCGATGGCAGCGGCTATCCGCAGCAGCACAAGCTGGCCGATATCGACCCGCTGGCGCGCGTGCTGGTGGTGGTGAACTATTACGACAACCTCTGCAACCGCATCAACCCGATGGAATCGCTGACGCCGCACGAAGCTCTCGCGCAGATGTTTGCCCAGCACCGCAGCCAGTTTGACAGCCAGATTCTCGGCACTTTCGTACGCAGCATGGGGGTATATCCACCAGGCTCTTGCATCCAGTTATCAAGCGGGCAATACGCCATAGTGGTATCCGTCAATGCCAGCCGGCCGCTGAAACCCTCGGTGCTGGTGTACGACCCCGAGCTGCCGCGCGACATTGCCAACATCATCAATCTCGAGCAGGACGACTCGCTCAACATCAGCAAATCGGTCAAGCCCGTGCAACTGCCGCGTACGGCCGCCGATTACCTGAGCCCGCGCAAGCGCACGACCTACTACTTCCGTCCGAACGAGGAAGGCTGAAGCATGAACACGACGCCGCCGGCAGCCGAGCCGCCTCCCGCCGACCTGCTGCTGGCCGCGTGTCAGGAAAGTGTGCTGCTGGTGGACGCACAGACCCTGTGCATCGCTGCGGCCAATCCGGCGGCAGAAGTCATGCTGCATTATCCGCCCGGCGCTCTCGCCGGCCTGCCGGTCAGCCAGGTCGAATCGGGCCTCTCCGAGCTGTTTTACTGGGAAGAAGTCAGCGCAGGCGAATACCGTACGCTGACCGGCGTACGCAGCGAATACCAGCGCAGGGATGGCTCCACCCTGCCGGTCGAACGATCTGTGCGCCCGGTCAGCTGGCAGGGGCGCACCTGGCTGGTAATCTCGAGTCATGACATCAGCAGCATGCTGATGCAGGAGCAGCTCAATGCACGCAACAGCGCGCTGCTCTCGACCACGCTGGAGGCCACCGTTGATGGCCTGCTGGTTACCGGACTCGATGGCCGCATCGAGCATTTCAACCACCGCTTTGCCGAATTCTGGATGCTCTCGCCCGATTTGCTGCAAGGCAGCGCGGAAGGAATCCGCCAGGCCATGCTGCAGCAGATGGTGGACCGGCACGCCTTCGAGCTGTGGTGGCTGAAAACCCTGGAGCACCCGCATCACGATTACAGCTTCACCTGCGTGCTGCGCGACGGACGGGTAATCGAGCTGTCCTCGCGCCCGCAAATCCTGAACGACCGCCCCATTGGCCGCGTCACCGGCTTTCACGACATGACGCGCATCAAGCAGCATGAAACGGCCTTGCTGGAAGCGCGCGACCAGGCACAGGCAGCCAACCAGGCCAAATCGGATTTCCTCTCGCACATGAGCCACGAGCTGCGCACGCCGCTCAATGCCATCCTCGGCTTTGCCCATCTGCTGCGCGAAGACACTGACGAAGGCAGCCGTGAAATGGTCGGCCATATCCTGACTGCCGGCCAGCATCTGCTGGCGCTCATCAACGAAGTGCTCGATCTCGCCAGCATCGAAGCCGGCCGTCTCCGGATCAGCCTGGAGCCACTGGATCTCGCTCCGGTCATCGAAGATTGCCTGATGCTGGTCCGCCCGCTGGCGCAGGCGCGCGGCATCACTATCACATTGCAGGGTGCGCCGGCCGGGCAGTACTGCGTGATTGCCGATGCCCGCCGCCTCCGGCAGATGCTCATCAACCTGCTCTCGAATGCCGTCAAATACAACCGCGAGCACGGCAGTGTCTCGATTGCGGTCAGTTATACCGACCATGGCATGTGGCGCATATCCGTGACCGATACCGGCCTTGGCATGACGGATACCGAGCTGAAGCAGCTTTTCCAGCCCTTCAGCCGTGTCGGCAAGCATCAGAACAGCATCGAGGGAACCGGAATCGGCCTGGCCTTTACCCGCAAGCTGGCCTTGCTGATGCATGGCAATATCGGCGTGGAAAGCGAAGCCGGCACTGGCAGCCGCTTCTGGATCGATCTGCCGGCCGGCTCGCTGCCGCTTGCGGACCGCTGCCCGCCACAGGCCGAACATGAGGACAGCAGTTCACCCCAGATGGCGACGCTGCTCTACATCGAGGACGACGAACTCAACCAGCGGGTACTGCAGAGCGTCTTCGCGCGGCTGCGGCCGCAGTTCTGCCTGATCATGGCCGGCAGCCTCGGCGACGGCCTGCAACTGCTGGAGCAGGCGCATCCCGATCTGCTGCTGCTGGATCTGCACCTGCCCGATGGCGCTGGCCTGGGCCTGCTGCAGTGCATCCGCCATTCGCCCTCCGGGCGGACGCTGCCGGTGATTGCACTATCCGGCGACAGTGGCATCGAGCAGGCCGCCGCAGCGCTGGAGTCCGGCTTTGCCGGCTACCTGACCAAGCCGCTGGATATCGACGTTGTCGTAAAGCTGGTCGATGACATGCTGGCCGCGCACCGTCTTGGCGGCTGAAGCATTCCGGGGATCAGCCCAAGTCAGTCCGGCCGGCATGCTGCGCCAGCGCCCAGGTCACATGCTCGCGCACCAGCTCGCTCGCATCGTCAGCGCGCGCCTGCAGCGCTGCCATCACGGCCGCACTGCGCGGCGCATTGCCCAGCCCCACGGCCAGATTGCGCAGCCACTGCTCGTAACCGATGCGGTAAATCGGGCTGCCCGCCATGCGGGCCAGAAAATCGGCTTCGCTCCATGCGAACAGCTCCACCAGCGTGGCCGCATCCAGCCCGTGCCGCACCTGAAAATCGGCCTCCTCCGTTGTGACCGCAAAGCGGTTCCACGGACAGACCAGCTGGCAGTCATCGCAGCCATACACGCGATTACCGAGCATGGGCCGGAATTCGACCGGAATACTGCCCTTCAGCTCGATGGTCAGGTAGGAAATGCAGCGACGGGCATCAACCTGATACGGCGCAACGATCGCCTGCGTCGGACAGACATCAATGCAGCGGGTGCAGCGCCCGCAATGCTCATCGGGCATGGGCGCATCGGCGGGCAGCGGCAGATCGGTAAACAGCTCGCCCAGAAAAAAGAAGGAACCATATTCGCGGTTCAGCAGCAGCGTGTGCTTGCCACGCCAGCCCTGCCCGGCATTCACTGCCAGCGCCACTTCCAGCACCGGTGCCGAATCGACGAACACGCGATGACCAAAGGGCCCGATGCGCGCCGCCAGCCGCTCGGCCAGTTGCTGCAGACGATTGCGCAGCACTTTGTGATAATCGCGCCCCAGCGCATAGCGCGACAGATAGGCGCGCTCGGCATCGGCGAGGTTTTCTTCCGCAGCGGCGGCGCCGGGCGGCAAATAGGGCAGGAAAACGCTGATCACCGATAGCGTGCCCGGCACCAGCTCGGCCGGGCGGGCGCGCTTGAGTCCGTGGCGTGCCATATAATCCATCTCGCCGTGGTAACCTGCCGCCAGCCAGTCGAGCAGCCCCTGTTCAGCGTGCGCAAGGTCAACGCCGGAAATCGCCGCACGCGCAAAGCCAAGCTCGACCGCCCAGTCCTTTACCGTTTTCGCCAGTTCAACATAATCGAGTTCTGCATGCATAAGCCCGATGATACCGCCTTCAGCCAGGAATTCCTCCTTGCCGACGAGAGCGCCACGCTCGCGCTGGGTGCGGCGCTCGCCACCGCCCTCGCGCCAGGTTTGGTCATCGAGCTGGAGGGCGATCTCGGCGCCGGCAAAACCACGCTCACCCGTGGCATCCTGCGCGGCCTCGGCTTTGCCGGCCGTGTGAAAAGCCCCACGTATACGCTGGTTGAACCTTATACAATTTCTAACTTATACTTATATCACTTTGATTTATATCGGTTTAACGACCCGGAAGAATGGGAAGACGCCGGCTTCCGGGAACATTTCAATCCGGACAGCGTCTGCCTGATCGAATGGGCCGACAAGGCCGCCGGCCTGCTGCCGCAACCCGACTGGCGCATCACGCTGGTTCCGGAAGGCACAGGCCGCAGAGCACGACTCGACGTTTTCAGCGAACAAGGCAAGGCATGCGCAACAAGGGTATCACTCCACAGCCCAATGAATTGAAAGCCCCTGAGCACATACCCTCAAGGCGCTGGATACTGCAGGCGGCTGCCGCCTCCTTCCTGCTCAGCGTGGTCCCACGCGGCATGGCTGCGGATGGCACACCCAGCGTTGTCGCTGTCCGCGTCTGGCCTTCCATGGCCTACACCCGCGTCACCATCGAATCCACCGCGCCGCTCACCTTCAAGCAGTTTGCCCTGAAAGACCCCGAGCGCCTGGTCGTCGACCTCGAAGGCATCGACATCAACAGCCAGCTGCAAAGCCTGGCCGGCAAGGTACTGCCAGACGACCCGTACATCCAGCAGCTGCGCGCGGGCCGCAACAAGCCGGGCGTGGTGCGTCTGGTGCTCGACATGAAAACCGAGACCAAGCCGCAGGTCTTCACCCTGCCGCCGGTGGCTGAATACCAGCACCGGCTGGTGATCGACCTCTACCCGGCACATCAGGATGACCCGCTGCTGGCTTTCCTCAGCGACCAGGACAAGCGCGACACGCCAGCGCTGACCAAATCCGAAACGCTGGCACAGAACGACGCCTCCGCCGCAAAGCCCGCAGAGAAACCCAAAGCTGCGGAACGGCCGCAGGCGGAAAAGCAGGCCCAGCCTGACGCGGTTGATCGCAATACGCTGAAAGTGGACCGCCTGATTACCGTGGTGCTCGACCCCGGCCACGGCGGCGAAGACCCCGGCGCGGTCGGTCCGGGCGGCACCTATGAGAAAACCGTGGTACTGGCCATTGCCCGCCGCCTGAAAACCCTGCTGGAAGAAGACCCCAACGTGCGCGTGGTGCTCACGCGCGACGGCGATTATTTCGTGCCGCTGGGCACGCGCGTCAAGAAAGCGCGAGCCGTGCAGGCCGACCTCTTCATGTCGATCCATGCCGACGCGGCCCTGCGGCAGGATGCCAACGGTTCATCGGTGTTTGCGCTGTCTGATAAGAGCGCCACCAGCGTGCAGGCGCGGATGCTGGCGCAAAGCCAGAACGCGGCCGACCTGATCGGCGGCGTAAAAATCGACAACAAGAACCCGGAGCTCGCCCGCGTCCTGATGGACCTGACGATGACCTCGACCATCAACGACAGTCTGAAGCTCGGCAAGGTGATGCTCGGAGAGCTGTCGGACATCAACCGCCTGCACAAGCCGCATGTCGAGCAGGCCGGCTTTGCCGTGCTGAAAGCGCCCGACATCCCTTCCGTGCTGGTGGAAACCGCCTTCATTTCCAATCCGGCCGAAGAACAGAAGCTCGTCACCGAGGAATACCAGCAGAAAATGGCGCAGGCCTTGCAGCGCGGCATCCGCAAGTATTTCGCCAAATACCCGCCGCAACCGCGCACGAAACTGGCCAGCAATTAGGACGCCCCCTCCATGCAGCATGAAAAAACCCGCAGGCACGCGCTGCGGGTTTTTCGTTATCTGCCCGGGCAAACTCAGCCATCGAGCTCCAGCGCATGCCCCACCGCAGCCAGCAGCTTGGCCGGCGTGAAGGGTTTGACGACAAACCCGGCAGCCCCCTTGCCCAGCGCACCGCGCACCCGCTCAACTGTGGCCTCGGCCGTGACCATCACCACTTTCGGCGCCGGTTGCTGCTTCAGGATTTCAGGCAGCAGATCCAGGCCGTTGGCCTCGGGCAGGTTGATATCCAGCAGCACCAGTTGCGGGTGATGCTGCTTGACCAGATCGAGCACGTTGTCGGCGTGCGCCGATTCGGCCAGCACTTCGAAATCCACGCTGCGCAGGATGGAAGACATCAGGCTGCGCAGCACACTGTCGTCATCAACCAGGATGCAGGTCTGTTTGCGGGGCATGTTGAAGGTCACCTCAGGGCAGTTCCGGACGGGCAGGCTGATATACTGTTTGCAGCACGGCCCAAGACATTTCTTTCAATACTAGTTCATCAAGACCGACATGCCACGTATCCAGGTTCTTCCCGACCAGCTCGTCAACCAGATCGCCGCCGGCGAAGTGGTCGAGCGCCCGGCCAATGCACTCAAGGAGATGCTGGAAAACAGCCTGGATGCCGGCAGCAGCAATCTGCACATCGAGCTGCTCAATGGCGGCACCAAGCTGATCAGGATCACCGACGACGGCTGCGGCATTGCCCGCGACGACCTGCCACTTGCGCTGCACCGCCACGCCACCAGCAAGATCGCCAGCTTCGACGATCTGCAGCGTGTCGCCACGCTGGGCTTTCGCGGCGAAGGGCTGGCGTCGATTGCGTCCGTTTCGCGGCTCACGCTCACCAGCCGCTATCAGGATGACAGCCACGCCTGGCGTGTCGAGGCCGATCACGGCAATCTGGGCGAGATCGAGCCCGCCGCACTCAGCCACGGCACGACCATCGAAGTGCACGAGCTCTATCACCAGCTGCCGGCACGCCGCAAATTCCTCAAATCGGACGCCACCGAATTCGCGCACTGCGCCGAGATGGTCAAGCGCCTGGCGCTCGCCAATCCGGACAAGCAGTTCACGCTGCTGCACAACGGCCGCGCCGCCTTGCGCCTCGTTGCCGGCGATCTGGCGCGCCGCGCGGGCGAGCTGCTGGGCGAAGAATTCGTCACATCGGGAGTCCATGTCGATGAAGGCTTCGGCCCGCTGCGCCTTTACGGCATCACAGGCAGCCCGACGCTGGGCAAGGCCAGCCGCGATGCACAGTATTTCTTCGTCAATGGCCGTTTCGTGCGCGACAAGGTCATCCAGCACGCGCTGCGCGAAGCCTACCGCGACGTGCTGCATCACGACCGCCATGCGGCCTACTGCCTCTTCCTCGAACTCGACCCGGAAACGGTGGACGTCAACGTGCACCCGACCAAGATCGAGGTGCGTTTCCGCGAAAGCCAGGCCGTCTACCGCTTCCTGCTCACCAGCCTGACCAAGGCACTGGCCGGCACCCGTGCGGGCGCCGGCAACGGGCAGGTGCAGCCAGAACAGACAACCGTGCCAGCAGGCATCGACCCGGACACCGGCGAAGTGCTCGCGCGCCCGACACCACAGCCAGCCTCCACTGCAGCGGCAGCGCCGGCAAGCGCGCCGCGCGCGCCGACTTACGCCGAGCTCGCCGCGCGCCAGCAAGCCATCCCGCTCGCCAGCGCCCGCGAAGGACTGGGCTTCTACGACAAGCTGATTGGTGATCTGCGCCGTGATACGGGCACTGGTAGTACCCCACAACCCAATAAATCAGAAGACTCCAGCCCAATACCCTCAAGTTTGCCCTGGCAGCCATTGGGTGAACCGGTAGCGGCAACGCGGCCGGAAACCGCCGCCCCCCAGCCAGCGCCTGCGGCCAGCATGCCTGCCGATGACGCACCACTGATTCCGCCACTGGGCTTTGCGCTGGGCCAGCTGCACGGCGTCTACATCCTCAGCCAGGCGCCCGATGGCCTGATCGTCGTCGACATGCACGCCGCGCACGAGCGCATCGTCTATGAAAAGCTGAAAACCGCGCTCGACCTGCGCCAGATGCCGACCCAGCCCTTGCTGATTCCGCACGTCTTCGCCGCTGATCGCCTTGATGTCGCCACCGTGGAAGATCACGGCGCGGAACTCGCGCAGCTCGGGCTTGAGCTGTCAGTGATGTCGCCGACGCAGCTTGCGGTGCGTGCGGTGCCGCTGCTGCTGAAAGACGCCGATGTGGTCGAGCTGGCGCGCGCGATGCTCGCCGACGTGCGAACGGTCGGCATCAGCCAGATGCTGGCCGGCCGCAGGAACGAGCTGCTCGCCACCATGGCCTGCCACGGTGCAGTGCGCGCCAACCGCCAGCTCACCCTGCCGGAAATGAATGCGCTGCTGCGCGACATGGAAGCAACCGAGCGCAGCGGCCAGTGCAATCACGGCCGTCCGACGTGGTTCCGGCTGACGATGAAAGACCTCGACGGCCTGTTCATGAGGGGGCAATGACATGACGACCCTCCGCGTGCTATCGCTCATCCCGCCGATGACACAGCTCAATACCCCCTACCCATCCACCGCCTACATCACCGGCTTCTTGCGCTTGCGAAGCATACCCTCGGAACAGGAAGACCTGGCGCTGGCGCTGGTGCTGCGGCTGCTGTCAAAGGACGGCCTTGCGCGCGTGCTCGACGCGGTGCTCGACATTCCGAAGAAGCAGCGCAGCCCGGCACTGCGCTTCTTCATCCACCATTACGAACACTACCAGCGCACCATCGCGCCGGTGATCGCCTTCCTGCAAGGGCGCGATACCACACTGGCGCACCGCATCGTCAGCCGGACCTTCCTGCCCGAAGGCCCGCGCTTCGCAGCGGTGGACGCCTACACCATTGACGACAGCAACGATCCGCTGGCCTGGGCCTTCGGTGCGCTGGGCACGCATGACCGTGCCCGTCATCTGGCGACGCTGTATCTGAACGATCTCGCCGATGTGCTGCGCGATGGCATCGATGAACGCTTCGAGTTCGTGCGCTACGCCGATTCGCTGGCGATCAGCCAGCCGACCTTCGAGCCGCTGGCACAAGCACTCGCTGCGCCGCCCAATCTGATCGACCGCGAACTGGCGGAACTGACGCTCGCAACGATTACGCGCCACCAGCCCGATCTGGTCCTGCTCTCGGTGCCCTTTCCCGGCGCGGTGTACGCCGCGTTTCG
Source organism: Chitinilyticum aquatile DSM 21506 (assembly GCF_000430805.1). GTDB lineage: Bacteria > Pseudomonadota > Gammaproteobacteria > Burkholderiales > Chitinibacteraceae > Chitinilyticum > Chitinilyticum aquatile. The sequence goes on from NZ_KE387259.1 coordinate 353,177, forward strand.
CATCGCGCAGACAATCAGGGCAAACCATCCGCAGATCAGGATCGCGCTGGGTGGCGGCTTTGCCAATACCGAGCTGCGCGAGCTGAAAGAAGCCCGCGTCTTCGATTATTTCGACTTCGTCACGCTGGATTCGGGCGAACGCCCGCTGCTGGCACTGATCGACCATCTGCAAGGCAAACGCTCGGCCGAGCGGCTGGTTCGCACGTTTGTTCGAGAGAACGGCAAGGTCCGCTACATCAACTTCCCCGAGCCCGACGTTCCCTTCGAGGAATGGGGTGCGCCAACCTGGGATGGGCTGCCGATTCACGACTACCTGTCACTGCTGGACATGCTCAACCCCATGCACCGTCTGTGGAGCGACGGGCGCTGGAACAAGCTGACCGTCGCGCACGGCTGCTACTGGAAAAAATGCAGCTTCTGTGACATCACGCTCGACTACATTTCACGCTACGAAACCGCGTCGGCCGAAATTCTGGTCGACCGCATCGAAGCCATCATCGCCGAGACGGGGCAAACCGGTTTTCACTTCGTCGATGAAGCCGCACCGCCGAAAATGCTCAAGGCGCTGGCCGAAGAACTGCTGCGCCGTGGCGTGACGATTTCGTGGTGGGGCAACATCCGCTTCGAAAAATCGTTCACGCCCGAGCTGTGCCAGTTGCTGGCTGACAGCGGCTGCATCGCCATTTCCGGCGGACTGGAAGTCGCCAGTGACCGCTTGCTTACGCTGATGAAAAAAGGCGTGTCCGTCGAACAGGTCGCGCGCGTCACCGCCGGCTTCTCGCAGGCCGGCATTCTGGTGCACGCCTACCTGATGTACGGCTTTCCGACGCAAACGCTGCACGATACCGTCGATGCGCTCGAATACGTACGCCAACTGTTTTCTGAAGGCTGCATCCAGTCCGGCTTTTTCCACCGCTTTGCCTGTACCGTGCATTCGCCGGTCGGCAAGAATCCGGAAGAATACGGTGTGCAGCTGATTCCGCTGCCGGAAATCACCTTCGCCACCAACGACGTCGGCTTTATCGATCCGACCGGCGTTGATCACGATGCGCTCGGTCGCGCGCTCAACAAGGCGCTCTACAATTACATGCACGGGCTGTGTCTGGATGACGACGTGCGCGGCTGGTTTGCCGAATTTGTCGACAGCCACATTCCGAAACCGCGTGTGTCACGCAACTTCATCGCCCGCGCACTTGCCCCCCCACGCTAGGCTCCCGCTGGAAACAGCGGTGTGACCCGCTCTTCGTCAGACCTGAAAGATGCACAAGACAACAAGACATTGATTTGCAATGACAAAATCGCAATGAATTTTGCCTGGCGCGTGATTTTGGTAAAAGTACCACGCCCCCTCCCTGCAAGTTTGCGGCAATGCAACATCAAACCGGTACAGGCAAGGCATACTGCGCGGCATGAACAAGATCAGTACCCGCAACCATAGCGGCGGCAGCCGCTTCGCTCCGCACGGCCACGTCGAAATCTGGGCCGAAGGGCAATTGCTGCGCTATCAGGCCACCGGCCCCTTCAATCTCGAACTGCTGCAGGCACTCGATGCGGCCGACCGCGGCCTGATGGCCGCCACTGCCGCGCAGGGCCCGTTTGCCATCCTCGCCGAATTTGCCGGCAGCATCGCAGCCACACCGGATGCGCTGGCGGCGCTCGAAGCCTCGCTCGCGGCACAGAATGCCGCCGGGCTGGCCAGCGCCGCCGTGGCCTTCGTTGTCGACCCTGATGCGGAAGGCGCCGTGTTGATGCGCAGCATCATTGCGGACATCTATGCCCGACAGGGGCTGCCGTTTGGCTGGTTCGGCACGCTGGACGACGCGCGCGGCTGGCTGGCTGCCCAGATGGCAGCTGCCACCACGCTGGTGACATCGCCGTAAGTACGGCAGGCCGCTATACTTGCCGCCTTACGAGCGGCAGACCGCCGCCCGCTTCTGCGTTTCGCCGGATTGAACCATGCTCCCACTGCCGCCCGCCGTCTTCCTGATGGGCCCGACCGCTTCAGGCAAAACTGCCGCCGCCATTCACCTGATCGAATCCGGCCTGCCCGTCGAGCTGATTTCGGTCGATTCCGCTCTGGTGTTCCGCGACATGAACGTCGGCACGGCCAAGCCGACGCCGGATGAACTGGCGCGTGCGCCGCATCAGCTCATCGACATCATCAGTCCCGAGGAAAGCTATTCGGCTGGCCAGTTCCGCGACGATGCACTGAGCTTGATGGCGGAAATCACCGCACGCGGCAAGATTCCGGTGCTGGTCGGCGGCACCATGCTCTACTACAACACGCTGCAGCACGGCATCCACGATCTGCCGCAGGGTGATGCCGCCTTGCGTGCGGAGCTGGAAGCCGAGGCAGCCCGCTTCGGCTGGCCGCATCTGCATGCCAGACTGGCCACGCTCGACCCGGAAACCGCTGCGCGGCTCAAACCGACCGATTCGCAGCGCATCGAGCGCGCCATCGAAATCTGCCTGCTGGCCGGCCGGCCAATGTCGGCAATTCTGGCCGAACCCGGCGCAGCGCCGCTCCCCTACCACTTGCTGAAAATCGCACTGGAGCCATCGGACCGCGCGGTGCTGCATGATCGCATTGCGTTGCGCTTCGATGCGATGCTGCTGAACGGACTGCTGGACGAAGTCAGTGCCTTGCGCCAGAAATACACGCTGTCGCTCGATCTGCCGTCGATGCGCTGCGTCGGCTACCGGCAAGCGTGGGAGCATCTGGATGGCACGTACGACCATGCTGAAATGCGCTATCGTGGCATCGTCGCGACACGCCAGCTCTGCAAGCGCCAGCTCACCTGGCTGCGCGGCATGGATGATGTCGAGCGCATTGATTGTCTGCAGTCCGGCGTTCCCGCTGCGATTGCCGCACGCATCATGGCCCTGTGCTGATACATACCAATCTACCGGCCTGTATCCCTTTCGCATGAATGGATACAAGGCAATACCCTGGCAAAGCCAACTGGACCAGGCTGACTTGTCCGGCCATGGTGAACCGGAGTCAGTGGCTTGCCGCGTATTCGGCGGCAAACCACAGCAGAATTTGCCGGCAACTCAGCCAGCTCTTGGATTCGGGTTTGAACATGGGCTTCTCCGCAAAGGATCGATGAAGCCCTAGTCTAGGCCGCCGTCCGGTCTGGCAAAAATCAAACAAATCAAGCGTAGCGATTGCCTGAAACTATGAAATCAGGACACGCTGGCCTGCCTCAATGACTGGCGGCTACCCGCTGCGGCATGAAGGTCGGGTCGTGCAGCAGATTGCTCACGCCGTTGATGAAAAACTGCACGCCGATACAGATCAGGAAAAAACCCATGATGCGCACGACCGCACTGATGCCGTTTTCCCCCAGTACGCGGTAGAGCGGCGCCGCTGCACGCAGCGTGAGCCAGGATATCCAAGCCGTCAGCGCGATGCCGGCAACCACGCTGGCATACCCCAGCAGCAGCGGCATGTCGTGCTGCGCGTGCAGACCGGAGGACATCGAGATCACCACAGCAATCGAGCCGGGGCCTGACAGAAAGGGCATCGCCAGCGGCGTGAAGGAAATGTCGTCCTTGTTGTGCGCTTCTTCTTCGGCCGCATTGCTGAGGCCTGCCGGGCGCTCGGCCGGAAACAGCATGCGAAAGCCGATGAAGCTGACGATCATCCCGCCGGCAATGCGCAGGCCGGGAATGGAGATGCTGAAGAAATCCATGATCAGCGCGCCAGCCAGCAGGAAGGTCGTGAGGATGCCGGCCATGTAGCAGCACGCACGCTTCACCTGGCGGGCGCGCTCGGCTTCGCTCAGATGCGCGGTCAGGCCAGGCAGCACGCCGACAGAAATCAGTGGATTACAGATCGGCAGCAGTGCCATCAGGGTGCCGAAAATGGTGGTGAATATCGCGAACAGCATGGTCACAGCCCGGAGCAGATGGAATGAACAGGCGATATTGTGCGCCGCTGCGCCAGCCAACTCCAGGTAAATTCCGGACAAAAAAAGACCACCGCGCGGGTGGCCTCAAGATCAATCTAGGAGAGATAGCAAGAAAGCAGCGTGTTCTGCGTGCTTGCCATGGAAACCATTATCCGGACATGCCCTCACCGCGTCGCGGCAGAAAGTCACACCGCGGAAGGCAAAATTACCATGCCCCCTGATGGCCGCCGCCTTATACGCGCCATTGTATTACCTCAAAGCCTTTATTTTTCAATGGCTCCAGGCCAATACCCATACCATGATCATTCAGCGGCATGGAGTTCAACCCATTGCGCCAAGCGGTCGGCCAGACGCATGCGCCACGGCCGGCGCGAAAAGGTGTGGTCGACGCCCGGCCATTCTTCGCGCAGGGCATGCGGTATCGCTGCCTGCAGCGGCAGGGTTTCCTGCGGCGGCACGGCCGCATCGGCCCCGCCATGCACGATCAGCACCGGCAGGCGAAGGGTATGCAGGCCGGCGAGCGGATCAAGCTGGGTCAGCTCGTTGACCAGCGCCAGCCCGATTTCCATGCCGAGAAAATCACTGCGGCCATCCGGCAGGCTCTCGCCCTGCGCGGCCGCCTGGGCCACCACGCTGGCCAGATTGAGGGCCGGCGCAGCAAGGCTGAGCGAGCGCAGCGGCACCGGCAGCTCCTGCGCCGCCAGCATTGCAGCTCGTCCGCCCATGCTGAACCCGAACAGATGCCAGCCCAGCTGCGGGTAGCGTGCCGCCAGCTCGCGCAGCAGAAAACGCGTCACCAGCGCCTGCTGCGCCAGCGTGATGTCGGCAAATTCGCCGTCGCTTTCGCCACAGCCCGGAAAGTCGAAGCGGAAGGTGGCAATGCCGCGCTCGGCCAGCCGGCGCGACAGCTCGACAAAAAAGTAGGTGAACTCAAGCCGGTTCCCGGTAAACCCGTGCAACAGCAGCAGGCCCTGGGTTGCGCCTGCCGGTACGTCGATACTGCCGGCGAGGGTTTTGCCCTGCCAGTCAAGCTGCATGAAATCCACGTGTAGCCTCCATGTATGCCAATTGCATTGCCGTATCTTGCCAGATTTGTTGCAGTGCAAGGAAACGGCACAGCGGCACTGTGGTTACGGAAATCACCGATGCCGGCCAGCGCAATACCCCGTAGAGTGCAGGGTACTCCATCAACCATCCGGATTGCCGTCGTGAATTCCGTCCTGCTTGCCGTCGCACTGATGCTCGGCCTCTCGCTACTGCGTGTCAATGTTGTGATCAGCCTGATTGTCAGTGCTGTTGTCGGCGGCATTGCCGGCGGGCTGACCATCGGCGCAACGCTCACCGCCTTCCAGAACGGCTTGGGCGGCGGTGCCGGCGTTGCGCTCTCGTATGCCCTGCTGGGCGCGTTCGCGATGGCACTGGCCGAATCCGGCCTGCCACATGCACTGGCTGACAAACTGGCGGCACTCGTCAAGCGCCAGGGTGCCGGCGCCCGCGTGAAATGGGGCATCCTGCTGGCGGTGCTCGCCATGGCAATTGCCTCGCAGAACCTGCTGCCGATCCACATTGCCTTCATCCCGCTGATGCTGCCGCCGCTCTTGTACACGCTGACGCTGTTCAAGGTCGATCGCCGCATGATCGCGTGCATCCTGACTTTCGGCCTGATCACGCCCTATATGTGGCTGCCCTTCGGCTTTGGCGAAATCTTTCTGAAGCAGATCCTGCTGGGCAATATCGAGAAAGCGGGGCTGCAGGTCGCCGGTGTCGATGTGATGCACGCCATGCTGATCCCGGCGCTGGGCATGCTGGTCGGCCTGCTGCTGGCCGTGTTTGTGGGCTACCGCAAGCCGCGGGACTATGACCTGGGCAAACTCGCTGAAGTCGAGCAGGAAGAGCGTCGTTACACACCACGTTCGCTGGCGGTGGCCGGTGCTGCGGTCGTTGCCACCTTTGCGGTGCAGCTGTGGCTGGATTCGATGCTGCTTGGTGCGCTGGCCGGCTTCATCCTGTGTGTGGCCGGCGGCGCAGTGAACTGGCGCAATGCCGACACCACGTTCACCAGCGGCATGAAGCTGATGGCTACCATCGGCCTGATCATGATTGCCGCCTCGGGCTTTGCCGAGGTGATGAAGGCGACCGGCGACGTGCAACGGCTGGTGGCGCATTCGGTCGAATTCGTTGGCGGCAGCAAGGGGCTGGGTGCATTCCTGATGCTGCTGGTCGGCCTGATCGTCACGCTGGGCATCGGCTCGTCCTTTTCCACCGTCCCCATCATTGCCACGCTCTTCGTTCCACTGGCAATGCAGCTGGGTTTCTCACCCGTCGCCATCGTCTGCCTCGTCGGCGTTGCCGGCGCACTGGGTGATGCCGGTTCGCCGGCATCCGATTCGACGCTGGGTCCGACTTCCGGCCTGAATGTCGACGGCCAGCATGACCACATGTGGGATACCGTGGTGCCAACCTTTATCTACTACAACATCCCGCTGCTGGTGTTCGGCTGGATTGCGGCCATGATTTTGTAGCAATTGTAACGTCTGCAACCGTTTAACGAGAATGGCTGGAACCAATACATGCATGAAACATGCGCGAAAGCCGCTCCATAATTGTGAGATAGATGTTTTCTTCGCGAGAAGCATACTATGCGGAGAAATGGAGGGTGTCTTGGTTTTGGGCTGCGTTACACAAATCAAATCAGGGCCAGACTTCCCCTAGCCCCAGATGGAATTATCCTACGCGCACCGTTTCCGGTATCCCGAGCTGCGTAAAACGGTTCAGCAGTACCGCTCGGCCTTGCAACTCGGCAACCTGACGATAAAAAGTCGCGCGACATCACGCGTTCGCCCAGCAGTTTGAAGCACCGCATCTTGGTTTCGACCAAAGTACGTCGATGGTAGCCGCTCCAGTTCTTCCAGAGAGCGCGCCAGAGATATTTCGTCGCCCGTAATGCCTCATTGCGAACCAATGCGCCGGCGGTGTTTTCTTTCCAGGGCTTACCATTCTTGCGCACAAGCATGATGGCTTCGGCCTCGCGGCTGGCAATCGCGGCATAGCAGCCCTTAGTGTCATAGGCGCCGTCGCCAACAACAGAAACCAGCATCTCATCGCTCGGAATTTGTGCCAGCAGATCAGGCAAGACGAATTGGGCGGCGATGTGGTCAGATCAAGCAGGATGCGTGCCGATTTGTGCAACAAAGCCGGCCTCAGGCTCATGTCAATCCGCAGGGTAAGCTCGTACTTCTTCATGATGATTTCTGACCTTTGCGCAGCAGTGTGACTTGCCCAAGCTTCAACTCCAACAGGCTCAGGCGCTCCGCTTCAGCAAGCCCGCCCTTTCCTGCGAACTCCACGCGAAAGCACGTATCAGGCAAATCCTCTTCCCGGATCGAGCCCTTGAGCTGGAGCTGCACGTCACCAAGCCGCGCGCTCCAGCCAAAGTCGTAATCCTGATTCGCAAGCGGGCGAAAGAAATAGCCGGCCTCTTGCGCACCAAGCATGCCAAACACGGCCAAGGCGGCATCCTTGAGGCACAAGCCGGGCGCCGGCAAGATCAATTCAACCGTGTGCGCGAGCATCTTCATCCTTGGCCGGCCATCCCCTTAACCAGCGTATCCAGCAACTCGCCGGTAGCGTCCTCCATCAGCTCCCAGAAAAACACGCCAGCCAGCCCTCGTGCATGGGCGTAGCGGCATTTCCAGACCAGTGATTCGGGGTCGTCGTAGGTGATGTAATGCTCGCCGTCGAACAGCCACGGCGCCTTGGCGTTGTCATCCCAGTAGCGGGTATAACGACCGGAGGGAATAAGTTCGGAGGCTATCGAGGTATACGAGTGGGTGGTATTGGATTTGGGCGTGCCCGGCTGGCCGTGCCCGCCGTTGACATTGACTACCCCGTGCAGGCCTCGACCGTAAAAGGCGGCTCCCAGTACCATCTTTTCGACCGGCACGCCGGCTCTGGCAAACAATTCGATGCCGTCTGCCGCACACCAGCCCTTGGGGTCGCGCGGTGTGGCGAAGAGCGCGGTGTGATGGCCGGCCTTCACGGCCCAGCCGTTGTAGAGGTCGTAGCTCATCATGTTGACGAGATCGAGCTCCGCCGCCACGGCGGCCATTTCCACGCCATCGAGATAGAACTGCTCGATACCCACTGCGGCGGTCAGCAGATACGGCTCTGTACGCCCTTCGCGCACGGCGAGCGCCTGCATTTCGCTGCGCACGGCGCGCAGCATCAGCGTGAAATTCTGCTTGTCTTCCGGGCGGGCCTTGATGCTGGCCATGTCGTTGGACGGGTATTCCCAGTCCATGTCGATGCCGTCGAAACCACGTTCATGCATGAATGCCACCGCCGATCTGGCGAAGCGGGCGCGGCTTTCATCGGTCAGGGCGGCGTCGGAAAAGCCGTCTGCACTCCAGCCGCCCACCGAGATCAGCGTTTTCAGTGCCCGATTGCGTGCCTTGAGCTGGGGCAGTTCGGCACAGAGGGCGTTGCGGCGGGCCACATCGCCCGGCTCGTGCTCGGCAAACACCACATCTCCATCCTGTACCTGCGCAAAGGCAAAGCAGAGATGAGTCAGTTTTTCAGCGGGAATGTCGGCGACATTCCCGATGCGGTTGCTGGCGACATACGCCAGCAGGATGGGCTTGCTCATGCCATTTCCTTCGGTGCGGGCAAAAGCTCATGCTAATCGCTGCCCTGCCGGGAGCAAAGCAGCTTTTTCACACCGGGAACAATCGAGCAAGCGCGGAAAAGTTTTCTTACAGCGCCGCCACAACCGTCATTTCGACCTTGTAGCGCGGGTCGGCCAGCCTGGCCTCGACGGTGGCACGAGCCGGTGGATGGCCATGCGCCACCCATTCAGCCCAGACTTCGTTCATGGCGTCGTAGTCAGCCATGTCTGCCAGGTAGATGGTCGTAGTGAGAATCTTGCTCTTGTCCGAGCCAACCTGGTGCAGCAGGCGGTCGATAAAGCCCAGGACTTCACGAGTCTGCTGCCGGGCATCTCCGCTGAGATCTTCGGCGATCTGGCCGGCCAGGTAGACAGTGTTGTTGTGGACGACGATTTCACACAGGCGCGGGCCGACGTGGTAACGCTGGATCGAGGACATGAACGCTCTCCGGATGAATGGAATGACAGAAACCTGAACGACAGAAGCGGGCCGCAGCCCGCTTCTGCACCGATGTATTCAGTGTATCAAACGGCAGCAATGCTACGCAGCCGATGTGCAAATTCCTGCAGGGCCTGGATACCGCTGGCTTCGGCGCGCGTGCACCAGTCCTGCAAGTGCTGCACCAGTTCCTTGCGGCTAAGACTGGAACGCTCCCACAGGCGGCACAGCTCCTGCCGCATCGTATACACCTGTGCCAGCACCTGCGACTGCGCCAGCAATGCGGCCAGCCGGTCGCGTTCGGCAGGCGGGGTATCCTTCGCGTCCTGTTTCAGCCAGACCTTCATGCTGCGCCAGTTCCATTGCGGCAGCCGCGCCGTTCCACCGAGGCGCTCCAGCTCGGCCTCGACCGTGGCACGCACGCTGCGGGCATAATTGGCGGCGATGGCGTAGCGGTTGGCGACAATGGCGGCCAGTGCCTGCTCGTCAAGCTGTACCCGTGTTTCAGCCAGCCTGAGCTGCGGTGAAACACGGCGCACCTTTGCCAGATGCAGCATTTCCATGATGCGGATATACATCCAGCCGATATCGAACTCGAACCACTTGTAGGACAGGCGTGCGGATGTACCGAAGGTGTGATGGTTGTTGTGCAGCTCTTCCCCGCCGATCAGGATGCCCCAGGGGACGAGATTGGTGGCGGCATCTTCGTTCTCGAAATTGCGGTAACCCCAGTAATGTCCGACACCATTGATGACGCCGGCGGCAAAAAAGGGAATCCACACCATCTGCACGGCCCAGATCCAGATGCCGTTGGTCCCGAACAGCGCGAAGTCGATCAGGAACATCAGAGTCGGCCCCCAGCTGCTGTGCGGGGTGTACAGATGCCGTTCGATCCAGTCAGCGGGAGTGCCGTGACCGTACTTTTCCAGGGTCTCGGCATTCTTCGACTCAGTACGGTATAGCTCTGCTCCCTGCCACAGCACTTTCTTCAGCCCCAATACCTGGGGAGAGTGCGGGTCTTCGGCCGTCTCGCAGCGCGCATGATGCTTGCGATGGATGGCAGCCCATTCCTTCGTGACCATACCGGTGGTCAGCCACAGCCAGAACCGGAAAAAATGACTGACAAGCGGGTGGAGATCCAGCGCGCGGTGCGCCTGGTGCCGGTGCAGGAAAATCGTGACGCCGGCAATGGTGATGTGGGTTAGCGTCAGCGCGACCAGCACATAACCCCACCAGGGCAGATCGACGGCCCCCGTCAGAATGGCAAGCAGAACCTCTTCCATCGCAAAACACCTCCACTGCAGCAACAGCCGGCCCACCCCGAATAGGCGGACTGAAATGTAAGTCTAAATCGCAGGGGCCTTGCGCGTACGCTTATTACGCTTGGGGCGCCTCCCGTACATCGGATGCCTGGTGCACGTACACATCGCGGCGCGGATATGGAATTTCGATGCCGTGTTCGGCAAACGCTTTCCAGATCGCCATGTTCAGATCGTGCTTGAGTCCCAGTTGCCCGTTTTCGGGGTCACGCAGGAAGAAACCCAGCGTGAGATTGATGCCGCTGTCGGCAAACGCCGCGACAAAGCCGCCCGGTGCCGGTGTATCGCATACGCGAGGATGGGCACTGGCAATATCGGCCAGCAGCTTCGTTGCCAACTCGAGATCGGTGCCATAAGCCACCTGCACCGGCAAGCCTACCCAGATTGACTTGTCCGAATACGACTGGTTCACCACCGTCGATGTCACCAGTGTTTCATTCGGAATGAGCGCCTCGGTGCCGTCGGCCGAGCGCAGCACCACGTAGCGCGAGGTCAGTCCCCGGATAATGCCGGTACGGTTATCCACCTGGATCATGTCACCCAGCTTGACCGAACGGTCCAGCAGGATGATGAAGCCCGACACATAGTTCGACGCGATTTTCTGCAGGCCAAAACCCAGACCGATACCGATGGCGCCACCGAACACCGACAGCACGGTGAGATCGATTCCCACCAGCGGCAGCGCAACAATCACGGCCAGCACCACCAGCGCCGACTGGATGATCTTCACCAGCACCACGCGGACATTCATGTCCAGCGTTTCGCTCTTCATCAGGCGGCGCTCGGTTTCGCGCCCGATCCACATTGCCACCAGCATGGTCATCGCCACCGAGAACAGGCCGTACAGGATGGTCAGCAGCGAAATGTGCGTCTTGCCCACATTGAAGGCGAGGCTGTCGAGGTATTCGGTAATTTCCGGCAGGATGCCGACGATGTGCAGCGCGTACAGGCACCAGATCATCAGCGCAATGCGGCGCTCCCAGCGCCGCACCCAGAGCGCGTTGTTGAACACATGGCGCAGCACATAGACCAGTACGCGGATATTGGCCATTGCCATCAGCAGGACACTGGCCATGGCCAGTGGCTTGAACGGCCCGCTGAGCCATTGCTGCAGCAGCAGTTGCCCCACCTTTACCAGCAAAAAGGCATTGAGCGGAAACCAGACGCGCGCCAGTCCTTCGCGGCCAAAGCGCAGCGCCGACGAGCCGGTTTCCCCTTGCGCGGCGATCTTGCGCCGCACCTGCCGGCTGATCAGCCAGGCCACCAGCAGCGCCACCGCAATCACGGCAACCTGCCACCAGAACAGGGCACTGTTCAGGCCGTGCTGGTGAATATCCGAAATCAGTTCGGCAAGAAGATTGTGCTTTTCGATCATGAGCTTGTACGGATCTTGTTCAGGGTTTGCGTGGTTGAAGTCTGATGCAGGAAAGGAATCGAATGAACTTGCCCGCCCCAGCCCAGCACCTCGCTGCTGCCGACAATACGGTCGATTGTCCAGTCACCGCCTTTCACCAGAATGTCAGGTTTGATCTGCATGATCAGCTCATACGGCGTGTCCTCGTCAAACCAGGTCACCAGATCGACCGAAGCCAGCGCGGCCAGAACTGCCGCGCGCATTTCGGTGCTGTTGATCGGGCGGTCATCGCCCTTGCCCAGCCGGCGCACCGACGCATCGGTATTGATCGCCAGAATCATCGCCGCACCCAGTTCGCGCGCCTGCGCCAGATAGCTGACATGGCCACGGTGCAGGATGTCGAAACAGCCGTTGGTGAACACCAGCGGCCGCGGCAGGCTGGCGATCCGGCCGGCCAGTTCGGCAGGCGGGCAGATCTTGTTTTCGAAAGCGGGCGCAGGATAGATCATCATTCTCAACCAGTGGAATCAACAAAGCCGGAGCTCCATTGTACGGATGTTCCGGCTTATCATTACAGCGGAATTAGACCGGCAGCCCCGGCACTTTGCAACCCGCAATAATCACGGACACACCACCATGGCCCGTTTCCAGCTTCTCATCATCGGTGATGAAATCCTCAGCGGCCGACGCAGCGACCGGCACTTCGCTGCCGCGCAGTCGCGCCTTCACCAGCACGGCCACACCATCGCCAGCGCACACTACCTGCCAGACCAGCCGCAGGAACTGATCGCCACCTTCCGCCGCACGCTGGCGGCGAACGCCAATGTCATTTCCTTCGGCGGCATCGGCGCCACGCCGGACGACCACACCAGGCAGGCGCTGGCCATGGCAGCCGACGTGCCGCTGGAGCAGCACGGGGAGGCTGCACGACTGATCCATGAGCGCTTCGGCGCGGCGGCCCTGCCCTATCGCATCCACATGGCTGACTTTCCGGCCGGCAGCAGCCTGATTCCCAACCCGGTGAACCAGGTTGCCGGCGCCTTCTTCCGCAATCACGCCCTCCTGCCAGGCTTTCCGGAAATGGCCTGGCCGATGCTGGACTGGGTGCTGGAGCAGCATTATGAAGACGGCGTGCGTGACACCGTACTGTCGCTTATCGTCCCGGATGCCCGCGAAGGCGAACTCGTCGGCCTGATGGACGAGGTGGTGCTGCGCAATCCCGGCATCGCCTTCAGCAGCCTGCCAAGCTACGGCAACGAACGCCACCCCGGCCCGCACATCGAATTCAGCGTAACAGGCAGCCCGGAAGCTGCCGCCAAGGCCATGAATGAACTGCAGGAGGGTTTAGCCAGGCTGCAGCACGTCTGGCAGACCTCGTCGCCGCCCGCCGATTGATTGCGGGCGCAACGCGCAAGAAAAAAGCCAGACCGCGAGGTCTGGCTTTTGCATTCTGGAGCGGGCGATGGGAATCGAACCCACGGCATCAGCTTGGGAAGCTGAGGTATTACCATTATACGACGCCCGCAGAGGCAGCGATTCTAACACAGGAATGCCGGGAATGCGCAAGGCCGGCATGGCAAATGCACGCGCCCTCAGCCAGATACACCTTAACCCATATCGTCATAGCCCTTATTTATCAATGGTTTTCAGCCCATACCCCGACACAATCCGGGCAACTACACTGACATCCGCACAATGGCGGCGCAGTCGGCGGCGGTGAGCTTGCCGTGCTCGCCCACCGGCTGCGGCTTGTGGCGCGGCAGATTGGCTTCGACACGGGTAGCCGCCTCTGCCGCATCGATACCTGCTTCAGCCAGCGTCACCGGCAGCCCCATGCGGACAAAGAAATCACGCGTGGCGGCAATGGCGCCGTCGATGATGGTACCGTCGCTACCGGAAAGCCCCCAGACACGTTCGCCGTACTGCCTGAGCTTGGCGGCCTTGTCCATGCGGCAATACCGCAGCAGCGCCGGCACCACAACAGAGAGTGAGCGAGCATGATCCAGCCCGTAGAGTGCGGTCAGCTCGTGGCCGATGGCGTGGCTGGACCAGTCCTGCGGCTGACCCGCGCCAATCAGGCCGAACAGCGCCTGGTTGGCGGCCCACATGTAATTGGCACGGGCATCGTAGTTGTCGGGCTCGGCCAGCGTTTGCGGGCCGACTTCGACCAGCGTCTGCAGGATGCCTTCGGCCATCCGGTCCTGCACGCGGGCATCGACCGGATAGGTGAGGTATTGCTCCAGCGTATGCACAAAGGCATCGACGACGCCGTTGCCGACCTGGCGCGGTGGCAGGCTGAAGGTGAAACAGGGGTCGAGGATGGCGAAGCGCGGAAACACATGCTCACTGCGGAAGGATTGCTTGTCCTGTGTTTCGCGGCGTGAAATCACGCCGACATGGTTGCTCTCGGCGCCGGTAGCCGGCAGCGTCAGCACCACGCCCAGCGGCACGGCACGCTGCACCGGTGTGCGGTTGCCCACCAGCAGCCAGGGATCGATGCCTTCATCGAGGCAGAGTGCGGCGGCAATCCATTTGCTGCCGTCGATCACCGAGCCGCCGCCGACGGCCAGCACCCAGTCCACCGCCTCGCGACGGCCCAGTTCGGCGGCACGCTTGAGGGTTTCGTATTCGGGATTGGGCTCGATGCCGGCAAATTCGATCACGGTGCAGTGCTCCAGTTGCGCCAGCACCGCATCCAGCACGCCATTGTTGCGGATACTGTTGCCGCCTGCTGTCAGCAGCACCTTGCTGCCGGCAGGAATCTCGCGCGCCAGCTGGCTGACCTGGCCACGGCCAAAATGGATGCGGGTCGGGGCATGGAAGGAAAAATTCAGCATGAGCATCTCCGGGCAAGAGGGCAAACAGTGACTTTAACAAATGCGCCACGCCCGGTCATTGCCGGAATATCATGGCCACCGCCTGTCAGCTTGCCGTCGCGCACCATTGCAAGGCAGCCAATACTGACAGCACATCAGTACCAGACCTCACCCGTTTACTGCCGGAGCATCACCATGAACCCCTTTCTTGTACTGGCAACACTGCTAATCGCCAGCATGGCGGGAGGCACCTTTGCCGCTGACAAGCCCAGGCCGGAACACATCGGCGTGAGCATTTCCAGCATAGCCAACCCCTACTTTGTCGCCCTGACGCGCGGCGCACAGGAGCGCGCCCGGCAACTGAACCCACAGGTAAAACTGACGGCGCGCTCGGCCGAATACGACGTCCCCCGCCAGATCGCCCAGATCAGGGAGCTGATGGGTCTCAACATCGATCTGCTGATTGTCAGCGCTTCGACGGAAGACGGGCTCGCGGCAATCTTGCAGGAAGCGCGCAAGAAAGGCATCGTGGTGATCGGCGCCGATGTGCGGGCCAAAGGCGCAAGCCAGACCGTGCTGACCGACAATCTGCAGGCTGGACAAAAAGTCTGCGACTACCTCGCCAGAGCCATCAACGGCAAAGGCACATTCCTGATCCAGAATGGCCCGCAGGTTTCTTCCGTGCTGGACCGGGTCAGCGGCTGCAAACAGGCGCTGGCGGCCTATCCGGGAATCCGGCTGCTCAGCGACAAGGAAGATGGCAAGGCATCCGTCTGGGGCGGGCATGCCTCACTGCAGGAATCGCTCAAGCACTACCCGCAGATCGATGCACTGTTCACCATCAACGACCGGCAGGCGCTCGGCAGCCTGCAGGCCCTGCGTGAAGCGGGGCAGACCCACACCCTGATCGGCTCCGTTGATGGCTCGGCGGCGGCCGTGAAGGAAATCGCTGCTGGTGGGCAAATCGTCGTTTCCGCCAGCCAGTCCCCCGAAACCATGGGACGCCGCGCAATCGAAATGGGCGTCGCCCTTCTCAAAGGCGCCAGGCCGGAAGCCGAACTCGAATTGCTCGGCACCACGCTGGTTACCCGTGACAATGCCGCAACCTTCATCGCCTGGGACGCCAGCAAGCCGGGGCACTGAGCGGCGCCGGCGCCAGAAACAACAAAGCCCTGATTGCTCAGGGCTTTTTGCCGCCGGTTACAGGCAGTAAATCGTACTGCGGTCGATCAGAACGGAATATCATCCTCGAAATCGTCAAAGCTGCGTGCCGGCTTGGCGGCAGGAGCCGGAGCAGCCTGGCGCGGCGCGGCGGCCTGCTGCGGTGCGGCCGGTGCGCTGTATTCCTGGTTGTACTCGTTGCCACCGCTGTAGCCGCCACCCTGACCGCCACCCATGCCACCGCCGTCACCACGGCCACCGAGCATCTTCATTTCATCGGCCACGATTTCGGTGGTGTAGCGGTCAGCGCCGGTCTGCTTGTCCTGCCACTTGCGCGTCTGCAGACGGCCTTCGATGTAGACCGAGCTGCCCTTCTTCAGGTACTGGCCGGCGATTTCGGCCAGACGGCCGTACATGGTGATGTTGTGCCACTCGGTCTTTTCCTGCTTCTGGCCGGTGGCCTTGTCTTTCCAGGATTCCGTCGTGGCAATCGAGAAATTGCACACCGCACCGCCCGAAGGCAGGAAGCGGGTTTCCGGGTCGCGCCCGAGGTTGCCGATCAGCAGCACTTTGTTCAACGATGCCATTCAGTTTGTCTCCGCAATAAGCTGTTCTGCCGCCGCCTCGTCCCAGCCATCCTGCAGGACCTTGAGCAAGGCAACGCGCTCGTCAATCAGTACAACGGCCTCTTTCACGCCGTCAATGGCGGAGAGTTTAGCAGAGAGCAGTGCTGCATCGCCCTGCCATTTTTCGCCGATATGGAACATTTGTGTCCGCACCGGCAGCGGTGGCCGCATACCCCAGGACACCAGCAACCATAGCCCCATCAGGAGCGCGCACAGCGCGAATACCGGCTCCGGCCTGCCGTAATGCTGGTAGAGCCAGCCCGCCAGCACCGAGCCCAGAAACATGCTGGCCGACTGGCAGGTGTTGTAAACCCCCATCGCCGTGCCCTTGGCCGCAGTCGGCGCAATCTTGGAAATCAGGCTGGGCTGCGTGGCTTCCAGAATGTTGAAGGCGATGAAATACAGGCCCAGCCACAGCACGATGGCCATCAGATTCGGCAGCCATAGCGTCATGCCCAGCTGCGCGATCAGCATCAGCGCAATCGCAAACAGGAAGACGCGCTTGAGCTGCCGCTTTTTCTCGCCATAAATGATCGCAGGCACCATCAGCACAAAGGCCACCAGCACCACCGGCAGGTACACCCACCAGTGATGCGCAACCTCCAGCCCGCCCACACTGGTCAGAACCAGCGGCATCACGGTAAACATCGCCATCTGCGCGGCATGCAACGCAAATACACCGTAATTCAGGCGCAGCAGCTGGCCATCGCGCAGCACCATCGGCAACCGGCTGCGGCTGGTTTCCGCATCCGAATGAAAACGCGTCACGGCAGGATTCGGAATGATGCGCCACACACCGATCAGACCGGCCAGCGCCAGCACGGCCGTCAGCAGGAAAATCCCCGGCAGGCCGATCCATGCGGCCAGCTTCGGCGCGGCGACTAGCGAAATCGCGAAGGTCGAGGCAATGCTGGCACCGATCATCGCCATCGCCTTGGTGCGATGCTCTTCACGCGTCAGATCGGCCAGCAAGGCGGTGATCGCCGCCGAAATCGCCCCGGCGCCCTGCACCGCCCGACCGACAATCAGCCACACGATATGCTCGGACAGCGCGCAGATCAGGCTACCGATGACGAACAGCGCCAACCCGATATAGATCACCCGCTTGCGACCGATGCGATCACTCCACATGCCGAACGGCAATTGCAGCAGCGCCTGCGTGAGGCCATATGCACCGAAGGCCAGCCCCACCAGTGCATGATTGTCCCCGCCCGGCAACTGGCCGGCATACACGGCAAACACCGGCAGAATCAGGAACATGCCCAGCATGCGCAAGGCATACAGACCGGAGAGGCCCAGCGTGGCGCGCATTTCCAGGGCAGACAGACGGGGAGCAGCAGACATTTACTTGAGAGATATTCGCAAAGACGCGATGGTAACAGCTTGCGCCATCGTCATGTCGGCAGCAAACGCACCCATAAAATACACCGACACGTATATCGCCACAGCCATTCATACTAAATGGCCATCAACAGATACCCTATATTCAACAGGCAAAGCTTAAGCCGGTGCGCCACATTGTAGGCCCCTTCACAGCACCGCCCGCCCACGCCGCCGTACACTGGCCGTTTCGTCTCCGCGAACCAGCCATGTCCAGACTGCCAGGCTCCGCCGCCCTCGCCCTGATTCTGCTGCTGGGCAGCCAGGGCACCCTCCATGCCGCCGATGCTGCAAGCGCGTTGCCCGCCGCACCCTCCGCAACAGCCGCAGGCGATCCGCCCGATGATGGCTACCCACCCGACTACCTGCGTGCCCGCGATCTGCCCAGCCATGCCCCTGCCTTTACCGACTATGCCGTGCCCGTGTATCAAGGCAAGCTGGCCGCGCCGGACGTGCGCACGCACCCGCGCTCACGGCTGTTTCGCACCATGATCCGCCAGGGCGCCAAGGCCGGGCCGAATTTTGCCGGGCATTACACCCTGGTCTTCTGGGGTTGCGGCACCAATTGCCTAGGGCTGGCAATCGTCGATGCAATAAGCGGCCAGGTGTTTCACCCGGAGAACCTGCAGGCGGTCGACAACCTCAACGTCGCGTTCGAGGACTTCGACTTTCTCCCGCCTGCGGACAGCTTCGCCATGGTGAAATACCGCCCGGACAGCCGCTTGCTGCTGGTGATCGGCGGCATCAACGAAGACGAACGCCTGCGCGGCATTTCGTATTTCGTCTGGAATGGCAAGGCGCTGCAGCGCAGCCTGTTTGTGCCCCGACCGCTCAATCTTGAGAGAGAGTCCTGAACTGAGACCTAAGCAAAACCCGACTGGGTATGTGTCGGGATTCATTTCATTCCACTCAATCTAAGTGTATACAGTTGCCAAGCAGCGCATGCACGCAAATTCACCCAATGCGGCTAGCGAACGGATCCTTATGACTTATGGCAATGTGCCCGCCACTCACCCCCGCCTGGCAACCGCTTAAATCCTCCTGCAACCGCTCACTAGCATCCCGCATCTCTTGCGGTCGGCAGCTCGCTAGCATTACCCCGTCATTAATCCCTTACGAGGTTTGCCATGAACCCGATCAAGCAATGGGGCGTGTGGCTGGTGATCGCACTGGTGGGTGCGTTCTCCTTTGCCATGCTGGCACTGTCACGCGGCGAGCATGTAAATGCCGTGTGGCTGGTGCTTGCCGCCGTGTCCTGCTACAGCATTGCCTACCGCTTCTATTCCAAATTCATCGCCGAAAAGGTGTTCGAGCTGGACGACAAGCGGCAAACGCCTGCCGTGCGGCGCAATGATGGTCTGGACTATGTTCCGACCAACAAGTGGGTGCTGTTCGGCCACCACTTCGCTGCAATTGCCGGTGCCGGCCCGCTGGTCGGGCCGATTCTGGCTGCGCAGATGGGTTTCCTGCCGGGAACGATCTGGATTCTGATCGGTGTGATGCTGGCCGGCGCGGTGCAGGATTTCCTGATCCTGTTCATCTCCAGCCGCCGCGATGGTCGCTCGCTCGGGGAAATGGCCAAGCAGGAACTCGGGCCGGTTGCCGGCGTGATCGTGATGGTGGGCGCGCTGGGCGTGATGGTGATCATCCTGTCCGCACTGGCACTGGTGGTGGTGAAGGCGCTGGCCGAAAGCCCGTGGGGCGTATTCTCGATTGCCGCGACGATTCCGATCGCGCTGTTCATGGGCATCTACATGCGCTATATCCGCCCGGGCCGCATCGGTGAAATTTCGATTATCGGTTTCGTGCTGATGATGCTCGCCATCGTCTACGGCGAAGACATCGCCGCCAGCCCGACCTGGGGGCCGTTCTTCACCATGACCGGCCCGCAGCTGACCATTGCGCTGGTGATCTACGGTTTCATCGCGTCCGTGCTGCCGGTGTGGCTGCTGCTGGCGCCGCGTGACTATCTGTCGACCTTCCTGAAGATCGGCGTGATTGCCGGTCTGGCCGTCGGCATTGTGTTTGCCGCGCCGGAAATGAAGATGCCGGCCATCACCAAGTTCATCGACGGTTCCGGCCCGGTGTTCTCGGGTTCGCTGTTCCCCTTCCTGTTCATCACCATTGCCTGCGGCGCGATTTCGGGCTTCCACGCGCTGGTGTCCTCCGGCACCACGCCGAAGCTGGTCGAGAAGGAAAGCCACATGCGCGCGATTGGCTACGGCTCGATGCTGTGCGAATCCTTCGTCGCCATCATGGCGCTGATCTGCGCATCGGTGCTTGATCCGGGTGTGTACTTCGCGATGAACTCGCCGGCCGCCGTGATCGGCAAGACCGTCGAGAGCGCCTCGCAGGTCATCAATGGCTGGGGCTTTGTGGTGACGCCGGACATGCTCAGCCAGATGGCCAAGGACGTCGGCGAGCATTCCATCCTGTCGCGTGCCGGTGGCGCACCGACCTTTGCGGTGGGCATGTCGCACATCATCAGCGACATCTTCAACAGCAAGGCGATGATGGGCTTCTGGTATCACTTCGCCATCCTGTTCGAAGCACTGTTCATCCTCACTGCGGTCGATGCTGGCACGCGTGCCTGCCGCTTCATGGTGCAGGACACCGTTGGCGTGGTGATCCCGGGCGTGGCCAAGAGCCACTCCTGGACCGGCAACCTGATCGGCACCGCTGTGGCGGTCTCTGGCTGGGGCTTCTTTGTGTACCAGGGCGTCACGGATCCGCTGGGCGGCATCAACACGCTGTGGCCGCTGTTCGGCATCGGCAACCAGATGCTCGCCGCGATGGCGCTGCTCCTGGGTACCGTGGTGCTGTTCAAGATGAAGAAGGAGCGCTATGCCTGGGTAACGCTGCTGCCGACCGCCTGGCTGTTCATCACGTCGATGACGGCCGGCTGGCAGAAGATTTTCCATGAAAACCCGAAGATCGGCTTCCTCGCACAGGCCAAACGCTTCAGCAATGCCATCACTGACGGCACGCTGCTGGCACCGGCAAAGAGCATCGCTGACATGGAACGCATTGTGTTCAACAACCAGATCAACGCGGTGCTGTGCGGTTTCTTCATGCTGGTGGCATTTACCATGCTGATCGCCACCATCATTCACATCCGGAAGGCGCTGGCCCACGCCCATCCAACCGTGAATGAAATCGGTGCCGATGCCGTTGCCGAGGGTAGCCGTGCTTGACCTGAGCTTCCTGCTCCCGGAGTCCACCCGCAGCACGCGGGTGGCTCCGGCCAGCGACGAGGCACTGCAGGATGCGTATGACCGCTACGTGGCCGAGCAGCGGGTAACGAACCCCTACGGTGTACTGATGTCGCCAGACGACTTCCGGCGCTACAGTCTGGGCTCCGACTGGTTCAGCGATCTGAAAGACACAGCGAAAAAGGTCGTGCAGACCTGCCGCCTGATGGTGGGCATCCACGATTACGAGTACTACGTTGATCACATGCGCAGCCAGCACCCGAGCGCCACACCATTCACGCGCGAGGAGTTTTACCGCTACTGCCTGGACGCGCGCTTCCCTGGCGCGGGCAATGTCAACAAGTGCCCCTGCTGAGTATTGCTAGCCTGCCCAGAACAAAACGCCACCTTTCGGTGGCGTTTTGTCTTATTCCGCAGAGGATGTCTTATCCGGCGACTCGGCGGCGACTTCCTCCGCCTTGCGCGCACGCACGATCTGGCCGCGGCGCTTGATCCAGAACAGCAGCCAGGCTGGCAGAACGCCCAGCAGCACAAATACCAGCAGGGCATAGACCACGCCCTTGTCGACCACGAGCGCGGCGCTGAACATCAGGATGACGTAGAGGTAGGCAATCAGCAGGATATACACGAAATACTCGACAAGGTATCAGCCTGCAGCCATTTATATAAAATGGCTACAGACATATACCCAATGATCAGGCGCGCTTGTCGCACTCGATCAGTGCGTAGGCGGAATGGTTGTGGATCGACTCGAAGTTTTCCGCCTCGACCACGTAGGCGCTGATGCGGGCCTCGGCATTCACCTGGGCGGCCACGTCGCGCACCATGTCCTCGACGAACTTCGGATTATCGTAGGCGCGCTCGGTCACGAACTTTTCGTCCGGACGCTTCAAGAGGCCGTACAGCTCGCACGAGGCCTGCTTTTCCACCAGCTCGACAATTTCCTCGATCCAGATATGGTCGGCCAGCGTGGCGGTGACGGTGACGTGGCTGCGCTGGTTATGCGCGCCATACTCGGAAATCTTCTTCGAACACGGACAGAGGCTGGCCACCGGCACCAGTACCTTCAGACGCTGCTCGAACACGCCATTCTTCAGCTCGCCAATCAGCGTGACATCGTAGTCAAGCAGGCTCTGCACACCGGATACCGGGGCGGACTTGTTGATGAAGAAGGGAAAACGCATTTCCAGATAGCCCGATTCGGCCTCAAGTCGCTCGCACATCTGGCGCAGGATGGTCTCGAACGACTCGACTGAGATTTCGCGGTCGTGGCTGTTGAGGATTTCCACGAAGCGACTCATGTGCGTGCCCTTGAAATGCTGCGGCAGGAACACGTACATGTCGAAAACAGCGACCGTATGCTGCACGCCGTCGCTGCGATCGGCGACCCGGATCGGGTGCCGGATGGATTTGATGCCCACCTTGTTGATCGCGATATTGCGGGTATCCGGGGTGCTTTGTACGTCGGCAATCGCCACAGTCATGGCTGAAACTCCAGTCGAAATCAGGGGCTGATTATACCCGACGGGCGATACCCGAGTAAACCAGTCGGGAATTAGGCGCACCTATGGCAGCAGTAGCTACCCGCTATCGCCCGCCCCAAGCCTTCACCAGCAACAGGCTCATACGGGTGAATTCACCCAGCATGTGATCCATGAAGGGCGCCAGATACGGCAGGGACAGGTACATCGCCACCAGACCGATGCCGAGCGTCAGTGGAAAGCCGACTGCAAATACATTGAGCTGCGGCGCGGCACGCGTCATCACGCCAATGGCCAGATTGGTAATCAGCAGCGCCGCCAGTACCGGCAGCGACAGCATCACACCAGTGCGGAAAATAGTAGAGGCGTAGTTCGTGAGTACCTGCAACGCCTGCACGCCGTGCGAATCCCCCGGCGGCAGGGTGACAAAGCTTTCCATCAGCGCACGCAGCACCACAAGATGGCCATCGAGCGAGAGGAAAATCAGCAGCGTCATCAGGCTGTAGAACTGGGCGAGTACCGGTGTATTGGTCGAGTGCAGCGGATCATAGAGCGTGGCAAAACCCAACCCCATCTGCAGGCCGACGAGGTGGCCGGCCAGCTCGATACCGGTAAA
Source organism: Chitinilyticum aquatile DSM 21506 (assembly GCF_000430805.1). Classification (GTDB taxonomy): domain Bacteria; phylum Pseudomonadota; class Gammaproteobacteria; order Burkholderiales; family Chitinibacteraceae; genus Chitinilyticum; species Chitinilyticum aquatile. The sequence goes on from NZ_KE387259.1 coordinate 376,158, forward strand.
GATCAGCCGCATCAGATAACCGAGCGACAGGCCGATCAGCAATTCGCGCACGGCCAGCAGTATGCCCTGCGGCGATACCAGCGGCACGGTCATCGGCACCGTGGCAAGCTGGCTGGCCACCAGCACCGAGAGCAGGATGGTGAAGGACACGCGCACGCGCATGGAAATGACGCGCATGGAAAAGACTGGATCGGTGAGGAACACCCCGAAAATGCGCAGGAATGGCAGCCAGAAAAGGCTCAGCCAGGCATTCATCTGGGCATCGGTAAATTCAAACATGCCGCTGTACCCGTTGTTCAGGATGCAGGGTAGGCATCAGCCGATCAGCTGCGGAATGCTCTGGTAGAGCCGAATGGTGTAATCCATGATGGTTTCAATCATCCATGGCCCGGCCAGCACCAGCACCAGAAAGGCGATCAGCAGCTTCGGAATGAAAGAAAGCGTGGCTTCGTTGATCTGGGTGGCGGCCTGGAAAATGCTGACGATGAGACCGGTGACCAGCATGGCCAGCAGCACCGGCCCGCCCAGCAGGACCACCACTTCCAGCGCACGCTGGACAATCGTGACGACGGCTTCCGGAGTCATTCTAACCGCTCAGGTAAAAGCTCTGCACCAGCGAGCCCATGAGCAGCGTCCAGCCATCGACGAGCACAAAGAGCATCAGCTTGAAGGGCAGCGAAATGATCATGGGCGACACCATCATCATACCCATGCCCATCAGCACGCTGGCGACGACCAGATCGATGATCAGGAAGGGAATGATGATCAGGAAGCCGATCTGGAACGCGGTTTTCAGCTCGCTGGTCACAAAGGCCGGCACCAGCACCTTGAGGCTGACATCTTCCGGCCCCTGCGGCTGCGCCGTGCCGGAGACTTCAAGAAAGAAAGCCAGATCCTTCTGCCGCGTCTGCTTGAGCATGAACTCCTTCAGCGGCACGCTCCCCTTGGCCAGTGCTTCATTGAAGGTCAGCTTCTGCTCAGAATACGGCTGGTAAGCCTCGACATACATCTTGTCGAACACCGGTCCCATCACGAAAAAGGTCAGGAACAGCGACAGACCGACGATCACCTGGTTGGGTGGCGACTGCATGGTACCCAGCGCCTGGCGCAACAGCGACAGCACAATAATGATGCGCGTGAAGGCGGTCATCATCAGCAGCACCGCCGGCAGGAAGCTCAGCGCCGTGAGGAACAGCAGCGTCTGGATGGGGAGCGAATACGCAGTACCGCCGGCATTCGGCGCGGCATTCATCAAGGGTATGCCGGGGTCTGCCGCCATTGCCAAGGGCATCAGCAGCATACCTGCCGCAAGTAGCCATTTACTGCGCACGTTCCACCTCGCTGCCATTGGCCAGCTTGCGCCTTGCCATTGCCTGCTGCAGCCATTGGGCAAACGGCGGCAGAGGCGCCGCCGCAGGCGAATCGGCATGATCAGGGCGCGGCAGCGTATGCAGCAAATTGACCTGCTCGCCCGTTACGCCGAGCACAAGCCAGGTTTCGCCCAGCTCGACGATCACCACGCGCTCGCGCGTGCCAACCATCACGCCGGAAACGACGCGGAGCTGGCCATTGGCTGCGCGCGGCAACAGGGAAAAACGCCGCATCAGCCAGGCGCCAACGACAATGAGACCAAGGACAATGACAAGGGCAAGTGCCACCTGCAGCATGGCGGCAAAGGACGAGCCGCCGCCAGCGGCAAGCTGCAAGGGGGCCGATGCTGCCGACCAGGCAGGCATGGCGAATAGCGATGGCAGAAGCCCTGCTTTCAGGCGCATGATGAACGTGTGCCTACTTGTGGAGGCGGCGGATGCGCTCTGCCGGGGTGATGATGTCGGTGAGCCTGATACCGAATTTTTCGTTGACGACCACCACTTCACCCTGTGCAATCAGACAGCCATTGACCAGCACATCCATCGGCTCGCCGGCCAGGCCATCGAGCTCGACAACCGAACCCTGCGCCAGTTGCAGCAGGCTGCGGATGGCAATTTTGGTGCGCCCGAGTTCGACCGTGAGCGACACCGGAATATCGAGAATCATGTCGATATTGCTCGGAGCACCGGCAAGATTGGGCTTGCTGTCGAAACTCTGGAAAATGTCTGCCGGCTGCGGTGTAGCGGCATTCGCAGTGGCGGAGGCGCTGTCGGCGACTTCCTGTTCGGCAAGCGCGGCCGCCCAGTCGTCCATCACGGAGTCGGCGTCGTCCTGCCCGCTGCCATTTTCTTCAGCCATTATTCTCTCCCTGGCCAAGCTCTTCCGAGCCCCCCAGCAATTCGCTGGAGCTCAGCAGCTTGTTTACTTTCAGTGCATATTGGCCGTTGAGAATACCATATTTGCATTCGAGAACCGGAACGCCGTCGACTTCGGCAATGATGGCTTCAGGGATATCCAGCGAAATCACATCGCCGGTTTTGAGCTCCAGAATGTCGCCAAGCGTAATGCTGGTCGAACCCAGATTCGCGACCAGATCGACCTCCGCTTGCTGGATCTGCTTTTTCAGCAGCGAAAGCCAGCGGTTGTCCGCCTCGATGCGGTCGGCCTGCATGGTGCTGTAAAGCGTATCGCGGATCGGCTCGATCATCGAATACGGGAAGCAGACGTGGAAATCACCGCCGCCGGCACCCAGCTCGATCTTGAAGGTGTAGGCGACCACCACTTCGGTAGGGGTGGCAATGTTTGCAAACTGGGTGTTCATTTCGGAGCGCACATAGGCAAACTCGCACTCGAACACCGGCTTCCAAGCCTTCTGATATTCCTCGAACACCACTTCCAGCAGGCGCTGGATGATGCGCTGCTCGGTCGGCGTGAAGTCACGGCCTTCCACGCGGACGTGATAGCGCCCGTCGGAACCGAACAGATTATCCACAACGAGAAACACGAAATCCGGATCAAAAATGAACAGGCCAGTGCCGCGCAGCGGCTTCATGTGGATCAGGTTCAGGTTGGTGGGAACCACCAGATTGCGGATGAATTCGCTGTACTTCTGCACGCGCACGGGGCCGACGGAAATTTCGGCATTGCGACGCATGAAATTGAATAGCGCAATGCGCAGATTGCGGGCAAAACGCTCGTTGATGATTTCGAGCGTCGGCATCCGGCCACGAACGATGCGTTCCTGGCGGCCAATATCATAGTCGCGGACAGCCGAGGTGTCGATGACTTCATCGCCATCGTCCTCTTCGCCGGTCACACCACGCAGTAGCGCGTCGACCTCTTCCTGGGAAAGGATATCGTCTGCCATGACTCTTGACTAAGTGAAAGCCTCTGGTAAATCGCTAGATCGGATCATTGATAGAAATATTTAGTGAAATTCACGCTGAGGACACCCTCGTCCTTGCCTTCGGCTCCGAGAATTTCGTTGATCCTTTCGCGGATTTCGCGAGCCAGATCTTCCTGCCCCTTGGATGTGCGCACCTCTTCCAGAGTCTTGCTGCCAATGAGCTTGATGACCGCGCCCTGAATCTTGGGCTGAAAGTTTTTCAGTTTTTCCTTTTGCTGTTCGTCAGCGAGTTCGACAAAAATTTCGACCTGCAACACAGAATCAGCCTCACCCGTCAGATTGACGGTAAACGGGTCAGCCTGCAGCTTCTCGTAGATGGGCGGGTGCTCCTCCTTGGCGTCCTTCTTTTTTTCTTTCTTTTTTTCTTCGCCATGGCCGCCCTGTGCCTCGGCGACCGCTTCATCGGCACCGCCATCAGCCGGCTTGGCCAGGATGTACGCCAGCAGGCCGCCAACAGCAAGCACAGCCAGAAGCAGCACAATCACGATGATCAGCAGAAGCTTGCTTTTTTTGGAGGGAGGAGCGGCATCAGCCTTGGCGTCGGACATAAGTTCACCCACAATTTGGCGCCGGAACGGCAATAGAATCCGGTTTGCGTACCCGGACGCAAACGAGCCGCACCAGCAAATCCTGATACGGCTCGTTGTTTATAAAACAAAAGCGCTCTTGAAACAAGCAGTAAGCTGCGTTAGCTCAGGTAATCCCTAAGAATGGACGCGGCCAACTCAGACGTAGAGACTGACCCCACCCCTGGCAACAGGGAGGCGCACCGACAGACCTTCCGACACATTCGCCATTACAGCATCTTGACCGGCAAAGGCATAGGATGCCGCCGCACGTGCCGTACCCTGTTCATTTGGATAGGATTGTTGCTGGGCAGCCTGCTGTTGCTGATGGTGCTGTTGCTGCAGACTGTCGCTGGCAACCTTCACATCAACCAGCTGGATTCCCTGGTCTGCAAGCAGGGCGGTGAGCTTTGGCGTAGCTGCAGCAAGCGCTTCGCGAACGGCGGCATGCTGCGACGTAAATACAACACTTGCCTGTTCGTTACCAAGATTCAGGCGCACCTCCATCGGACCCAGATGCGGTGGATTGAGTTGCATGTCGATCTGCTGCTCCCCGCGTCCCAGCATCAGCCCGACGCGCTGGGCAACCGCATCTCCCCAGCGCCCGGAACCAACTGGCTCGGACACGCGAGGCACTTCATGAGCAGGTGCAGCGGTTGCAGCAGCATGACCTGCCCCCTTCGCAGCCATCTCGCCCAAACCGGCAAAACCGGAGGCCGCAGGCACGACATCAGCCCCTTCTTCCGCCGGCAGCGGCAACTCGAAGGTCGCCGCGGCGGCAATAGTTGCCGCCCTGCCCCCCGCATCCGGTACAACACCAGCTTGGGCAGTTGGCACCGGAGTTGCTGCAAGGGACCGCCCTCCGGGTAAAGGCTTGTCTGCCTTGTCCGCACCAAGAGCCAGCATGCCATCAAGGCCACCATCCAAAACAGGCGATTGGGGTACGCCTCCTGCTGGTGCAACCTCCTCAGCAGGTACTACCGCAGCCTGCTGCAACTGAATCATGGCAGCCAGCATCCCGCTCGAACCATTTTCAGCTTGCGTCCCTCCAGCCTGTGCAGTATCGACCGTCACGTCACTACGAACTTCAGCCAGCACCGGCTGGGCCTGTGCAGCAAGCAGCGCCAGAACAGCAGCATTCGTATCGGCAAGCGAGGAGCTCTGTTCGGCCCCATCGTCCAGCTCATCATCAGCACTTTCCGAGCGCCCGGGCTTACTTTCGGGACGCTGCCTGGCAACTTGCTCGGCCAATGCCTTGCCGAAATTGCCAGCAGCATTGTCAGGCCGCTCGGAGCGCGACGGAGCCGGCTCATCAGCAGCGGGCCGGACGGCCACAATCTGGGGCGAAGAACCAAGGGGCATGGACATGGAACACCTCGAAAGTACGTTACGCCCCATATAAAGCAAGTATGATGCCAAGCAACAGGCTCACATGACGGCATCAGGTAAGGCATGGCTGAAGACTCCGATCTCGAACGCACCGAAGAACCCTCGGCGCGAAGACTAGAAGAGGCCAGAAACAAGGGGCAGATTCCCCGTTCGCACGAACTCACCACCTTTGCCACACTGATGGCCGGCCTGCTGATGCTCTTCATGCAGGGGCCTGCGCTCTACCAAACCCTCGCGACCATCACCCGCAAAGCGTTCACATTCAATCGGACTCAACTGAACGACACCCAGATCATGCTCGAACTGTTTGTGAGCATGCTGCAGACCTCCCTGCTCGCACTCATTCCGGTGCTCACCGCCACGGCTCTGGCTGCCATTCTGGCTCCAATGATGATAGGCGGCTGGCTATTCACATTCGAGTCGCTAGCCTTCAACTTCGGCCGCATGAACCCAGTGAGCGGCATAGGCCGAATGCTGTCGGTTCGCAGTGTGGTCGAGATGATCAAGACCATTCTCAAATCCGCACTGATCGGTGGCGTCGCCACCTTCGTACTCTGGAAAGAAAAGGACCAGTTCATCGCACTGGTCAGCATGCCTCCCGATACTGGCTTTCTCTATTTATGGGAAATGATCCGCTTTACGCTATTGAGTGTCGTGGGTGCCATGGCTGCCATTGTCCTGATCGACGTTCCTTTCCAGCTCTGGGATTACTACAAGGGGCTGCGCATGACCAAGGAAGAGGTCCGGCAGGAATCCAAGGAATCCGAAGGGGACCCTCAGGTCAAGGGGCGCATCCGCCAGTTGCAGCGCGAAGCAGCCCGCAAGCGAATGATGGCCGAAATCCCGAAGGCCGATGTCATCGTCACCAACCCGACCCACTATGCCGTCGCACTGCGCTACACCGAAAACATGCGGGCTCCGCAAGTTGTAGCAAAGGGGGCCTTTCTGCTGGCCGAGCGGATAATCGAACTGGGGCGTGAACACAAGGTCGCGGTGGTTCGCACCCCGCCTTTTGCACGGGCGCTCTATCATCATGCCGAACTCGGCTCAGAGATTCCGGCGTCGTTGTATACTGCGGCAGCCGAAGTACTGGCCTACATCTATCAGCTGCGCCTGTATCACCGCTATGGCGGTACCGAACCGCAGTTGAACGATACCCTGCCAGTCCCCAGCGAGCTGGATCCGGAATCCGGCAACGGCTGAATCATGCCGGCATAAACGCGCAAAACACTGAAATACAGATCAAGCATCGTGGGCAAATTCAATCTCAGCCGGCTTGCCGGCCCCGTACTGATCCTGATGGTACTCGGCATGATGGTTCTGCCGCTGCCACCGCTCGTGCTCGATTTCTTCTTCACGTTCAATATCGCGCTTTCCGTCATCGTTCTGATGGTGAGCCTGTATACCCGCCAGCCACTTGAGTTTTCGAGCTTCCCGACCGTACTACTGATCACCACCCTGCTGCGGCTGTCGCTCAACGTGGCATCAACCAAGCTGGTCCTGACCGAAGGCCACACCGGCGGCGACGCGGCTGGCAAGGTCATCGAAGCCTTCGGCCACGTTCTGATCGGCGACAACATCACGGTCGGGATCATTGCATTCGTGATTCTCACTATTATCAACTTCATGGTAATCACCAAGGGCGCCGGCCGGATCGCCGAAGTCAGCGCCCGTTTCGCCCTCGATGCCATGCCAGGCAAACAGATGGCCATCGATGCCGACCTGAATGCCGGCCTGATCGGCGAAGAAGAAGCCCGCCGCCGCCGCACCGAAATCGCCCAGGAATCGGACTTTTTCGGCTCGATGGATGGTGCGTCGAAATTCGTGCGAGGCGATGCCATCGCCGGCATCCTGATCATGGTCATCAATCTGGTCGGCGGACTGATCATCGGCATGATGCAGCACGACCTCGGCTTTGCCGAAGCCGGCAAGACCTACTCCATGCTCACAATTGGTGACGGCCTCGTTGCCCAGATTCCCGGTCTGATCATCTCGGTTGCAGCCGGTATTGTCGTCTCGCGCGTCGGCACCGAGCAGGACATGTCCGAGCAGATTCTTGGCCAGATGTTTGCCCGCCCGCAGGTGCTCTACATTACCGCTTCGGTACTCGGCATTCTGGGGCTGATTCCCGGTATGCCGCACTTCGCCTTCCTGCTGATGGCCGCCATCGCCGCAGGCCTTGCCTGGTGGCTGGAACAACGCGAGCTGCGACCCGCAGCCTCAGCCGGTCAGGCCGGTGCACCAGGGGCAGCAGAAGGTGCAGCACCACCGGAAGCTGCACCGCTACAGGAAGTCAGCTGGGCCGATGTACAACCGGTCGACCTGCTGGGACTGGAAGTCGGCTACCGGCTGATCCCCCTCGTCGACCGCAATCAGGATGGAGAACTCCTGCGCCGCATCCGCGGCATCCGGAAAAAGCTCGCGCAGGATCTGGGCTTCCTGATGCCGGCAGTCCATATCCGCGACAATCTTGAACTGAAACCGAATCAGTACCGCATTCAGCTCAAGGGTGTCGACATCGGCCAGGGTGACGCCTACGCCGGCCAGTGGCTGGCCATCAACCCCGGCAATGCCAGCGGCAAACTCAATGGCACGCAGACCCAGGACCCGACCTTCGGCCTGCCCGCCACCTGGATTGAGGGCAGCCAGCGCGATCAGGCGCAGGCCATGGGCTATACCGTTGTCGATGCCTCGACCGTGGTAGGCACGCACATCTCAAACATCCTGCAGAATCACGCCGCCGAGCTGCTCGGGCGCGAGGAAGTACAGGCCCTGCTTGACCACTTCGCCAAGGAATCTCCCAAGCTGGTCGAAGATCTGGTACCCAAGATCGTCCCCATTGGCACGCTGCAGAAAGTGCTGCAAAACCTGCTGGAAGAAGGCCTGCACATCCGCGACCTGCGCAGCATCCTGGAAACACTCGGCGAGCACCTGCCCAAGATGCAGGATATCGACGAACTCACCGCCGTCGTGCGCGTGGCGCTCGGGCGTGCCATCGTTCACCAGCTCTTCCCGGGTGAAGATGAGCTGCAAGTGGTCGCACTCGAGCCGCAACTCGAGAACATCCTGCTCTCGGCCGCCTCGGGGCGCAGTCAGGGCGGGCTGGAACCCGGTCTGGCCGAGCGCCTGCTAAAGCAGGCCTCCAGCGTTACCGAGCAGGTGGAAAACCAGGGTATCAATCCGGTTCTGATCACCCCAGCCCAGCTGCGCCCCATGCTGAGCCGTTTCCTGCGGCGAGCCGTTCCCGGCTTGCGCGTCATTGCCCACACCGAAATTCCGGACACCAAAACCATCCGTATCGTGGCTTTACTGGGGGCTGGCTGATCGTTTCAGCAACATTAAGTGCTAATATCTGCGCCGCCCCTGTCGCCAGACTGGGCAGGCATGGCAGAATTGGGAAGCCTTGCCGAACCTCCCGAACCAAACGGAACACGCTGCGACACTGACAACATGGTGGTAAAAAAATTTTTCGGAGCAAGCACTCGGGACGCACTGCGCCAAGTTCGGGATGAACTTGGCCCGGATGCGCTCATCCTGTCGAACAGGCAGGTGGCCGGTGGCGGCATCGAAATCATGGCGGTTGCCGACGCCGATGTGGCCGCGCTGACCAGCATCCAGACCGTAAGCGCCAGCCCGAAACCCGCCACGCGGGCCGCCCAGAATGGTGCGCGCCTCATGCAGAATGCGCAGGCCGAGGCGCCGATTGCCCGCGCCCTGGCGCGCTCTTACGCCATTGCCGATGAAGACGACGAGCCAACACTCGACGATCTGCCACCTGAAACGCCGTCGGTACTGCGCAGCAACCGCAACCGCCCCGTCATCGACCGGAACGATTACACCGCTGTAGCCAGTGCACCGCAACAACGCCCCGTCCAGCGCCAGCCCGAACCGGCCCCGTCTCACATACCCCCACCCCGTTTCACCTTCGAAGAACCCGAATCGAAACGGCCACAGAACAATACCCATGTCGCCAGCCAGGAAGCGGTCAGTGATATCGCCCGTGAAGTCCGCATGCTGCGTGGACTGCTGGAAAGCCAGCTGGCCGGCATGGCCTGGGGAGAGCTTGCCAAGCATGCGCCGGAAAAACTGGAAGTCTTGCGCCAGCTGCTGGGTGCAGGTTTCTGCCCGGCGCTCTCGCGCCAACTGATCGACAAGCTGCCGGCAGGCCAGTCGATCGAGCAAAGCCTGAAATGGGTCAAAGCCGCACTCGCGCACAACCTCAGCAGCGTCAGCTCGACGGACGACCTGGTTCAGCGCGGCGGCATCTATGCCCTGATCGGGCCAACCGGCGTGGGCAAAACCACCACCGTTGCCAAGCTGGCCGCGCGCTGCGCGCTGACACACGGACCGCAATCCGTTGCACTGCTCACCACCGACAGTTACCGGATCGGCGCGCACGATCAGCTGCGCATTTACGGCCGCATCCTCAGCGTGCCGGTACATGAAATCAAGGATGAAACCGACCTGCAACTGACTCTGGGCGAACTTTCGCAGCGCCACCTGATCCTGATCGACACCGTCGGCATGGGCCAACGCGACCTGCGCATCAGCGAACAGCTCGCGCTGTTCAACCAGGACAATGTCGGCACGCTCCTGCTGCTGTCAGCCAACGCACAATCGGCCACACTGGACGACGTGGCACGCCGCTACAAGAACCGACAACTGGTCGGCAGCATCCTGACCAAGCTCGATGAAACCATGAATCTGGGTGGCTGCCTCGACGTCGCCATCCGCCATCGCCTGCCGCTGCATTTCGTCACCAACGGCCAACGCGTGCCGGAAGACCTGCACCGCCCGAACACCGATTACCTGATCGACCGTGCGTTCCGCAACCAGCAGGATAATGGCGTTTACCAGCTGCACAATGACGAGTACCCGCTCTACATGGGTGCGCAGGATACGCCCGGCGACTTCTCGCTGAAATGGAGTGGCGGCAATGGCTAGGCGCCAGGTCGATCAGGCTGCGGGCTTGCGGCAGCTGGTCACCCCGTCGCCCGTTCGCAGTATCAGCATCACCGGCAGCCTGGGCTCGGCCGGCTCCACCACCACCGTGATCAATCTGGCTGCGGCACTGGTCGAGCGCCAGCGCGAAGTACTGGTACTCGACGAATTTGGCGGTAATCACAACATCAGCCAACGCCTGCGCATGCCGGCGCGATTCCATCTCGAGCACGTCCTGCAGCGCCAGATCGAGCTGACCACCCTGCTGCAGCTCACCCCTGAGGGATTCGGCCTGCTGCCGATTGCAGCCCCTCCGGCGGCGCTCGCCTGCCTGAATGACGGTGAACAGCGCTGGCTGGCCGCCGAATTCGAGCAACTGGCCTGCCATGCCGACTACCTGCTGCTCGACACCCGCCCGTCGACCAGCCACGGCATCACCAGCCTGTCGATGGCTGCCGATGACGTCGTGATCGTCCTGAACAACCGGGCCGATTCGCTCACCGATAGCTACGCCAGCATCAAACTGCTGGCAACCGAACACGGCCGGCGCGATTTCCGCATTCTGGTCAACCGGGTGGAGACGCTGGCCGAAGCCACCGCGCTGTTCCAGCGCCTGAAAACCGTTGCACTGCAATATCTGGATGACAGCCTGACACTGCGCCTGATCGGCTTTGTCCCCGAAGATGACTGCATCGCCCAGGCCAACCGCATGGGCTGCAGCGTCATCAGCGCCTTCCCCGACAGCGAAGGCAGCGTCGCCTTCCGCCAGCTGGCAGACAGCATGCTGCGCTGGGCACCTCCGGCTTCTCCGGCGATTTCACCTGCCGGCTTTGTTTATCATCTGATTGAATCCAGCCGGCAGCGCTTCGACCACTATGACAGCACGGCGAGCCAGGCATGAATGACCACGCAAGCACTCCGGTCACCACCCTGCATCAGGACGGCGAAGGCTGGCAGCTTCGCGGCCCGCTGCAGCTCACCACCATCGAAACGCTGTGGCCACAACTGCGTGCACAGCTGAAGTCTGGCGACATCCTTGATCTGGCCGGCCTCACCCACTGCGATGGTGCAGGCACGGCATTGCTGTTCGATCTCTCGCGGCGCGGAATCACACTGCAGGGCCTGGGCGAGGAAAATGCCCGCCAGCTCGCCGCCCTGCAACCGGACAAAGCGCTGCCCGTCATGCACACGGCGCGCAAGGCCGGCCCGATCAGCCAGCTCGGCCATCAGGTCGCACTGCTGATCGGACAATGGCGCAACCAGGTTTCCTTTATCGGCGGCCTGCTGCTGGCACTGAAAAACAGCGCGCCGCAGGCGCGCACGCTGCGCAGCTCCGAAATCTGGCGGCTGTGCAATGACTGCGGCACCAATGCCCTGCCGATCATGGCGCTGATTTCGCTGCTGCTGGGTGTCATTCTCGCCTTCCAGTCGGCACTGCCGATGCGGCAGTTCGGCGCCGAAGTATTTGTCGCCAACCTGTTGGGGCTGTCGCTGATCCGCGAACTCAGCCCGCTGATGATGGCCATCGTGCTGGCCGGTCGTACCGGCGCGGCCTACACTGCCGAACTCGGCACCATGAAGGTCAACGAGGAAATCAATGCTCTGCTGACCTTCGGCATCGACCCGCTGCGTTTTCTGGTCTTGCCGCGCCTGATTGCCTGCACGCTCATGGCACCGCTGCTGACCATCTTTGCCGAGCTGATCGGACTGACCGGCGGAGCGCTGGTGATGAAGGGCTTCGGCATCCCCTTCGGCACCTTCATGGGCCAGATTTCAGGGGCTGTCGATCTCGGCGATTTCGCCAGCGGCATGCTGAAAGCCGGGGTCTACGGCCTGGAAATTGCCGGCATCGGCTGCCTGTTCGGCCTGTCGGCCGGCAATGGCGCCAGCGCCGTCGGCAATGCGACAACCCGTGCCGTGGTCTACATGCTGGTCACGCTGGTCGTCACCGACGGCATCTTTGCTTTCATCTACTACCTGATGGGGTGGTAAGAACCTGTTCATGATCATTTCACGCCAGCGCCGCCCCGTAAAACGGTCAGGCACACGGCGTACGACACAGCCAATAACGCGTTATTGGCAAGGAGTGCAACACAGTGAATGACCGTTTTACGGGCCGGCCCTTCGGGTTCGTGGCATTGCCGGCAAATCACCGCGTTACGAGCCGCTGGTGGTACTTGCACCACGGCGCGTCCCGTGCCTTGTCCTTTGCCGGCACGGCCATGAACGCTGGCGCGAAAAGATCATGAACAGGTTCTTGCCATGGCACTGATCGAAGTGCGCGATCTGGTTTGCCGTTATGGCAGCCGCACCATCCTGCGCGACGTCAGCTTTGACATCGCCGCCGGCGAGGTCGTCACCATCCTTGGCGGCTCGGGCTGCGGCAAGTCGACGCTCCTGAAGCACATGATCGGCCTCATCTCCCCGGCATCAGGAGGTATATGCATTGGAGGTGATGAATTCATTGGGTCTGACGCCAATACACGTCAATGTATATTGCGCCGCATCGGTGTCATGTATCAGTCCGGCGCACTGTTCGGCTCGATGTCGGTGCTCGACAATGTCCGCCTGCCACTGGAAACCTTCACCCGGCTGGACGCCGCCGCCATCGAGCTGATCGCCCGCCTCAAGCTGCGCCTGGTCGGACTGGAAGATTTTGCCGCCCTCTTCCCGGCCGAATTGTCAGGCGGCATGCAGAAACGCGCGGCCATCGCGCGTGCCATGGCGCTCGACCCGCAGATTCTCTTTCTCGACGAACCCTCGGCCGGCCTCGACCCGGTTACCTCGGCCGGACTTGATGCATTGATCCGCCGGCTGGCAGAAAGCCAGGGCATGACTTTTGTGGTTGTCACCCATGAACTTGCCAGCATCCACGCAATTGCCGACCGGGCAATTATGCTGGACAGGTCTGTGCAAGGTATCATTGCCAGCGGCACCCCCGACGAGCTCGCCCGCCACGCCAACCCGATCGTGAGCGGTTTTTTCCTGCGCAAGCCCGAAGACTAGCCCGAAATGAACAACATGCTTATCAACCAGCAGCGTGAACCGGGCCAAGCCCGGCGCAAACAGGGCACCGAAAAATCAATGCGATATATTGCATTTCCCATACATTTCCCCCGGCTCTGCCGGTGAAAACGGAGCGCAGGCTGTCTTTGACTGCCAGCTAGAGATCCATGGAACAAGCGAATCATTTCAAGCTGGGCCTTTTCGTGCTGGTCGCCGCACTGGCGCTTGGCGCGCTGCTGCTCCTGATCGGTGGCAACCAGCTGGGCCGCAATACGGTCTTGCTGGAGAGCTACTTTGATGAGTCCGTGCAGGGCATCGATGTCGGTTCGAAGGTCAAGTTTCGCGGCGTGGTCGTCGGCGAGGTCACCGCGCTCGGCTTCAGCTACGAACGCTACCAGCAGAATCTGGCTCCGCAGGACCGCAAGCAGTACGTGATGATCCAGGCCAAGGTCAACAACGCGATGTTTGCCAACACCCCGGTGGCAAAACAGCAGCTTGCCAGCGAAATCCGGCGCGGCCTGCGCGTCAAGCTGACGCCACAGGGGCTGACCGGAACGGCCTACCTCGAAATCGACTACCTGAATCCGGCCAGCAACCCGCCCATTCCTGTGAGCTGGACGCCGGACAACATCTATATTCCGTCGGCACGCAGCACCGTGCAGCAGATTCTTGGCGGGGCACAGGACTTGCTGGGGCGCATGGAGCGCCTGCCACTGGAGCAGACTGTCGACAACCTGAACCGGCTCCTGAGCACAACCAACCAGAAACTCGACAAGATGCCACTGGAACAGATCACCCAGCGCACCGATCGCATTCTGGCCGAGCTCGAAAAAGTACCGGTCAGAAGCATTGCCAGCGATACGGCCGCCGTCATGGCCGACCTGCGCCAGAGCAGTACCAGGCTCAACACCATACTGGCCGACCCCGCACTGGCCTCCGCCCCGGCGGACATCGCCGCGGCCGCCCGCCGCACGCGGCAGCTGCTCGACAAGCCCGAGCTGGAATCCGCCATCCAGCGGCTGGACAGCACGCTGGCCAGACTGGATAGACTGCTGGGCAGCCGTGAGGCCGAGCTCGGCGCCACACTGGATGATCTGCGCACAGCCAGCATCCAGCTCAAAGGGCTGACCGAACAGCTCAATCATTATCCGGGCAGCCTGCTGGCCAACCCGCCCCCCGTCTATCAGCCTCCAAAATGACCAAACCACTAAAGCTCTCGCTACTCGCCCTGCTCTTCAGCCTGCTGATCGCCTGCAGCCTGCGCCCGCCGGCGGCTGAACCCAGCGGCTACCTGCTCACCGCAACCCGTCCAGCTACGGCAGCAACGGGGCACGGCGAACTGGTGCTCATGCCGCTGGAAAGCGCACGCCCCTTCGGTGACCGCATGCTGGTGTACCGCGAAAGCGACCAGCGATTCGTGCAGGATTTCTACCACGTATTCCTCGCACCACCGACCGAGAACATCGGACAGCGCATGCAGGGCTGGCTGCAGCAGGCCGGCTACACCCTGGCGCGCCCCGGCGGCGAAGGCACGCAAAGCCATCGGCTGCTGCAAGCCCGCATTGACGCCATGTATGTCGATGTGCGACAACCGAAGGCTCCCGCAGCGGTTCTCGGCTTGCAGATCAGGCTGCTTCAGGGCAGCGGTGACAACAAGACGCTGGCCAGCTGGCAGCTGGAGATACGCGAGCCACTTTCCAGCGCTGATGCAGACCCTGCCGTGCAGGGACTCGATCGGGCGCTGGCTCGCGCACTGATGCAGCTTGAAGAAAAACTCGGGCAGACACGCCTGGCAAACTAGCGCCGGGCCGAAACACTCGACTAAACTGCCTGAACAAGACCGGACACCGCCAACCCAGCATGGCTCATAAAGCCTTATCTCTCTATCGCAGCACCCAGCTCACCAGTGAAGACGAACGGGTGCGCCAGCACGCGCCACTGGTGCGGCGCATTGCCTATCACATGATCAGCCGGCTGCCGGCCAGCGTCGAGGTCGATGACCTGATCCAGGTCGGCATGATGGGTCTGATGGAAGCCGCGCGAAATTTCGATCCGGATGCCGGCGTGCAATTCGAAACCTATGCGTCGCAGCGCATCCGCGGCGCCATGCTGGATGAATTGCGCAGTGCCGACTGGCTGCCACGTCAGGCCCGCCGCAACATGCGCGAGATCGAGGCGACCCTGCACAAGCTCGAACACGCGCTTGGCCGCGCGCCCAGCGAAAGCGAAATCGCCGAGGCCATGGGCATCCCGCTGACCGAATACCAGGACATGCTGCACGACGCCCGCGGCCATCAGCTCGTCCACTATGAGGACTTCGGCGACAGCGAAGACAATGACCAGCTTGACCAGTACACCGCGGATGACAGCAGCAATCCACTGGACATGCTGAGCGACCTGCGCTTTCGCCAGCAGCTGATCGACGCCATCAAGCTGCTGCCCGAACGCGAACAGCTGCTGATGGCGCTCTATTACGACGAAGAGCTCAACCTGAAGGAAATCGGCGCCGTCCTTGGCGTCACCGAATCCCGCGTCTGCCAGTTACACAGCCAGGCCGTTGCCCGTCTGCGGGCAAGGCTGCAGGGCTGGCTCACCTCCCGCTAGGCTTCCACCCATGGACAAGATCAGCATCCTCGGCATCATCCTCGGCCTTGCAGCCATCCTGCTCGGCCAGTATCTGGAAGGCGGCAGCATCTCGTCGCTGATTCAACTCACGGCATTCCTGATCGTGATCGGTGGCACCGTCGGCGCAGTCATGCTGCAAACCCAGCCGCGTCACTTTCTGGCGGGCCTGCGCATGCTGCAATGGGTCTTCGTCGCCCCCAAACACGACTTCCGCCGCCAGCTCGGCATTCTTGTCAACTGGGGCCAGCAGGCCCGCCGCGGCGGTTTGCTCGCACTGGAAGCCTACATCAAGAGCGAAAAAGACCCTTACGTGAAACGTGCACTGCAAATGGTCGTCGACGGCGCCGAGCCGGAAACCATTCGCAAGGCGCTGGAGCTGGAAGTCGATGCCTTTGACCTGCAGGCACGCGCCAGTGCGCGCATCTGGGAATCAGCCGGCGGCTATTCGCCCACTTTCGGCATTCTGGGTGCCGTCATGGGGCTGATTCACGTCATGGAAAACCTCTCCGACCCGTCCAGGCTCGGCGCCGGCATCGCGGTCGCCTTTGTTGCCACCATCTATGGCATCGGGATTGCCAACCTGCTGTTCCTGCCGATCGCCAACAAGCTCAAGACGCATATCCAGCGTGAAGTCACTTACCGCGAGATGCTCATGGATGGCATGGTCAGCATTGCCAATGGTGAAAACCCGCGCCTGCTGGAAAACCGCCTGGCCGGCTACCTGCAGCACTAGAGCCTCTGCATGGCGGGTTTGCCCAGCTGTGTTTCATCAGCAAGAAATCCAGCTCGTATATATCCAGAGCCCTTGATTTCAAATGGCTGCAGACTCATACCCATGAATATGCAGTTTTCTTCGAACTGTATCGGCCTGCCGGTATAATCAGCCCATTACCGAGACCGCGCCCGAGTACCGATGGCCCTTTTCCGCAAGAAAAACGTCGCAAACGCCTCAACCCGCGCCGCACTGCCTCCCCAGCTTGCCAATGTGCTGCGCGAATCCTGGTGGCTGCTGCTGGTCGCTGCGGTCGTCTATCTCTGCATTGTCCTGTTCACCTATCACCCCGGCGATCCGGGCTGGTCCAACAGCGTGGAACGTCCCATACAGAACCGGGGCGGCAGTCTTGGCGCCTGGATTGCCGACGTGCTCCTGTCACTGTTCGGCATGTCGGCCTGGTGGTGGATTCCCTTCTGTTTTGCCGCAATCTGGTGGGGCTATCGGCGCATCGACCGTGTTGCAACCGAGTCGTCGCGTCCGGTGCTGCTCCTCAGCTGCACCGGCTTTCTTTTCATTCTCTGCGCCAGCGCCAGCATCGAAGCGCTGCGCTTTTATACGCTGACACCACCTCTCCCCCAGTCGGCCGGCGGCATGATCGGCTTCTGGATCGGCAGCATTCTGCTGCAAGGACTCGGCTTCAGTGGCGCCACCCTCGCCGCCATCGTCATGTTCTGCGTCGGTGTTTCACTGTTTACCGGTCTGTCCTGGCTGCGCGTAATGGAAGTTCTCGGCACAGCGCTTGAAATCAGCGGGGTCTGGCTGATCCAGCGCATTCAGGCCGCACGCGACCGCCACATTGGCAAGGCCGCTGCCCGCCAGCGCGACAAGAAAGTCACCGTCGAGAAAAAGCGCCAGGAAGACAAGGCGCCGCTGATCATCGAAGAGCCGCAACTGGCAGTCCCCGTTGCCAAGGCAGTCACCAAGGCGGAAGAAAAACGGGTTGTCGAAGCCAGAAAACAGGCCCAGCAACCGATGCTGTTCGATGACCTTCCCTTGGGCAGCAGCCCCGACCTGCCTTCGCTCAAGCTGCTGGCGCCCGCGCCTGCAGCGCAGGAGTCGGTCAGCAAGGAAACCATCGAATTCACCTCGCAGCTCATCGAGCGCAAGCTGGGTGACTTCAACGTCGAGGTCAAGGTCATTGCAGCCTACCCCGGCCCGGTCATCACCCGCTACGAGATTGATCCCGCTACCGGCGTCAAGGGTAGCCAGATCGTCAACCTGATGAAGGATCTGGCACGCGCGCTGGGGCTGGTATCGATCCGCGTCGTCGAAACCATCCCGGGCAAGACCTGCATGGGACTGGAATTGCCGAACCCGACGCGGCAGATGATCCGCCTCTCCGAAATTCTCTCGTCCGAGCCCTTCCACGGTCAGGCCTCGAAACTGACACTCGCGCTCGGCAAAGACATCACCGGCAAGCCCATCGTCACCGATCTGGCCAAGGCGCCGCACCTCTTGGTCGCCGGCACCACCGGCTCGGGCAAGTCGGTCGGCGTGAACGCGATGATCCTGTCGATGCTTTACAAGGCCACGCCGGACGAGGTCAGATTCATCATGATCGACCCGAAGATGCTCGAATTGTCGATCTATGAAGGCATTCCGCACCTCTTGGCGCCGGTCGTCACCGACATGAAGCTCGCCGCCAACGCGCTGAACTGGTGCGTGGCGGAAATGGAAAAGCGTTACCGGCTGATGAGCCATCTGGGTGTGCGCAATCTGGCCGGCTACAACGCCAAGATCAAGGACGCGGAAAAGCTGGGCCAGAAGCTCACCAACCCGTTCACGCTGACGCCGGATAATCCCGAGCCGCTGGAGCACCTGCCGTTTATCGTGGTGGTGGTCGACGAGTTCGCCGACCTGATGATGGTGGCCGGCAAGAAGATCGAGGAACTGATCGCGCGGCTGGCACAAAAGGCGCGCGCGGCCGGCATCCACCTGATTCTCGCCACCCAGCGGCCGTCGGTGGACGTGATCACCGGGCTGATCAAGGCCAATATCCCGACACGGATTGCCTTCCAGGTATCAAGCAAGGTCGACAGCCGCACGATTCTGGACCAGATGGGCGCGGAAGCCCTGCTGGGGCAGGGCGACATGCTCTACCTGCCGCCGGGCACCGGCTACCCGCAGCGCGTGCACGGCGCCTTTGTCGCGGATGATGAGGTGCATCACGTCGTCGAGTATTTGAAACAATTCGGCGAACCGGATTACGTCGACGGCATTCTCAACGGTGGTTTTGACGCCGAAAGCGCGGGGGGCGGATCGGCCGGCGGCAGCGAGGGTGGCGACGAAAGCGACCCGCTCTACGACGAAGCCGTGGCCTTTGTACTGAAAAGCCGCCGCGCATCGATTTCGAGCGTGCAAAGACAGCTCAGAATCGGCTACAATCGCGCCGCACGGCTGATCGAGCAGATGGAAATGGCAGGACTGGTCAGCGCGATGGAGACCAACGGCAACCGTTCCGTGCTTGCCCCTCCACAGGAATAGCGTGCAAAACCACACTTTTGCACATTTCCGACGGCAAACCCGACGACGGGCTTGAGTACCACGGCAAGAACGTGGTATAAATGCCGTCTTTTCCCAGCTTCAGAATTTCAGGAAAGCATCATGGCACGAGTATGTACAGTCACCGGCAAGCGCCCGATGACAGGGAATAACGTTTCCCACGCCAACAACAAGACCAAGCGTCGTTTCCTCCCGAACCTGCAATCGCGCCGTTTCTGGGTTGAAAGCGAAAATCGCTGGGTACGCCTGCGCGTATCCAACGCCGCCCTGCGCACCATCGATAAAGTTGGCATCGATGTTGTTCTGGCAGATCTGCGCGCCCGTGGCGAGCTGTAATCAGAGGTAAATCCAAATGCGTGACAAGATCAAGCTCGAATCCACTGCTGGTACCGGTCATTTCTACACCACGACCAAGAACAAGCGTACCATGCCGGAAAAGATGGAAATCAAGAAGTTCGATCCCGTTGCCCGCAAGCACGTGATCTATAAGGAAACCAAGCTGAAGTAATTCAGTTGCTGGTGACCATACTCGAAGACCCCGCCACGGCGGGGTTTTTCTTTTTGACGCCGGGAAACGGATATCCCCGGCAAGCAAGCAGCGGGCACTGATTCCATTTGCACGTAGCACTGACAATATCCGTGACATAGTCAGCACCAAGCATCATACCCATCAAGGGATACTTCCCCAGCCCTGCAAGTAAAAGGCCTGCAAGCCAATACCCTCTAAGGCAAATCCCAAACCTGCCGCAGACTGGCTTTGAGCATGCCGATTACTGGGTCATTTTCCCGCTCGGCCGAATAAATGAATTGCAACGGCGCACGCGTAGCCAGTTCGCCACCACGCCACAGCACGATCGAGCCGTCCGCGGCATAGCGCCGCGCCGTGCGCTCGGCCAGCACGGCAACACCAACCCCCGCCTTGATCAGCTCCAGCAGTGTCGCCTCTTCATCGAACTCGCCCACCTTCAGCGGCGCGATATTCTGGCTGCGCCACAGTTCCTGCGTGATGTCCGCCAAGCTGCTGAATTGCGAGACACCAAGCCATGGTGCCTTGCCCAGCACCTTCCAGTCGGCGTTGGCCAGCTCTACCGCCATTTGCGGCGGCAACGCCACGCAGAAGCCGACCTCGGACAAGGGCAGCGTATTGACGTTCTGGTAAGGATTGCGCCCCAGATAAAACCCGGCGTCGATGGTTTTCTTGCGCACCTCATTGAGCACGCTCACCGAAACGCCGTGCGTGGTTTCGACCGTAATCAGCGGATGGCGCTGGCGCAGCAGCGCCAGCCAGGGGCCGATCTTGAGGCGCGCGGCGACGCCGATCGTCCCGATCCTCACCTTGCCCCGCGGCTCGCCCTGCAATGATTTGGCCTTGTGCAGCAGATTGCGCCCCAGCGCCAGGATGTTCTCCGCATCCGGCAGCAGCAGCTTGCCCGCCTCGGTGAGCTGGACACCTCCGGGATAGCGCTCGAACAAGGGCATGCCGAATTCTTCTTCCAGCGCCTTGATCTGGGCCGTGACGGCCGGCTGGGACAGGTGGAGCAGTTCGGCCGCCTGGGTCAGGTGCCCCTGCTGCGCCACGGTAACAAAGGTACGCAACTGGTAGATTTCCATGCCGCCAATCATAGGGCAAAGCCACTGGATTGTCTTGCCTGCGACCGAAAAATGTAGTCGCCATTCTCGCGCTACACCGCATGGAGTAAGGCTGCAGCAATGCAGCATAAGGCGCAATGATTCTCCGCATCAGAATTTGCAATTAGCCTTCGTAACAAAACCTCTCATAAAGTTACAACCGGCAGCTCGCAAGGGCTGGAGATACCTATTCCATTCAAGGGCAAGGAGGTCAGGCATGGATGAAGCACTCGTCGAGCGCATTCAGCAGAATCCGAAATTCAAGGAGCTGGTCCAAAAGAAAGGCGGCTTTTCCTGGTTGCTGGCGGTAGTCATGCTGGTGATTTATTACGGGTTCATTCTGGTAATCGCGTTCTCTCCCGCAACACTGGGCACCCCGCTCTCTGCAGGCTCGGTAACCACGGTCGGCATTCCTGTCGGCGTTCTCATCATTCTGTCGGCATTCGTGATTACCGGCATTTATGTGCGCCGCGCCAATACCGAGTTCGACCGTCTGACGCGCGAAGTGGTCGAGGAGGCCAAGCAATGATCCGCAAAACCCTGCAATCCCTGAGCGCCTCGGCGCTGCTGGCACTGGTATCAGCCCAGAGCTGGGCCGCCGGCTCGATTGATGGCGCCGTCACCAAGCGCGACCTGAACTGGCACGCCATCATCATGTTCTTCATCTTCGTGGCGTTTACCCTGGGGATTACCTACTGGGCCGCACGCCGCACCCGCTCTGCCAAAGACTTCTACGCAGCTGGCGGCGGTATTTCCGGCTTCCAGAACGGTCTGGCGATTGCCGGCGACTATATGTCGGCCGCTTCTTTCCTCGGCATTTCCGCGATGGTGTTCGACAAGGGCTACGACGGCCTGATCTACTCGATCGGCTTCCTGGTCGGCTGGCCGGTGATCACCTTCCTGGTGGCCGAACGCCTGCGCAATCTCGGCAAGTACACCTTTGCCGACGTGGCCTCCTACCGCCTTGGCCAGACTCCGGTGCGCAGCTTTGCCGCCACCGGTACGCTGGTCGTTGTTGCCCTTTACCTGATCGCACAGATGGTCGGTGCCGGCAAGCTGATCCAGTTGCTGTTCGGCATGGATTACACCTATGCCGTGGTTCTGGTCGGCATCCTGATGGTGCTCTACGTGATGTTCGGCGGCATGCTGGCGACAACCTGGGTACAGATCATCAAGGCCATCCTGCTGCTGTCCGGCGCGTCCTTCATGGCCTTCATGGTGCTCAAGCACAGCGGTTTCAGCTTCGAAAACATGTTTGCACAGGCAGTCGAAGTGAAAAACATGGCCGCACAGGCTCTGGCAGCCAAGGCAGCCACGGCATCGGAAGTTGCCGCTGCTGCCGTTGCCAGCAATGCAGCGGACGCCTCCGCTGCCGTTGCCAGCGCAGCCGCAGCAGCGAAAGCTGCCGATGCCGCCGCCAAAGTGAATATCATGGCGCCGGGTGGTCTGGTATCGAACCCGATCGACGCAATCTCGCTGGGTCTGGCACTGATGTTCGGTACCGCCGGCCTGCCGCACATCCTGATGCGTTTCTTTACTGTCAAGGACGCCAAGGAAGCGCGCAAATCGGTGTTCTACGCCACCGGCTTCATCGGTTACTTCTACATCCTGACCTTCATCATCGGCTTTGGCGCCATCACGCTGGTTGCCACCAATCCCGATTTCAAGGCAGCGGCAGGCGGTCTGATCGGCGGCTCGAACATGGCGGCGATTCACCTTGCCAACGCGGTGGGTGGTGACTTCTTCCTCGGCTTCATCTCGGCCGTAGCTTTCGCCACCATTCTGGCCGTCGTGGCCGGCCTGACGCTCTCGGGCGCATCGGCCGTATCGCACGACCTCTACGCCAGCGTGATCAAGAAGGGCAAGGCCAACGAAGCCGATGAAATCCGGGTTTCGAAGATCACCACGCTCTTCCTGGGTGTAGTAGCCATCGTACTGGGCATCCTGTTCGAAAAACAGAACATTGCCTTCATGGTGGGTCTCGCCTTCTCGATCGCCGCGTCGGCCAACTTCCCGGTACTGTTCCTGTCGATGTTCTGGAAGGGGCTGACCACTCGTGGCGCGGTCATCGGCGGCGCAATCGGCCTGATCTCGGCAGTGGTGCTCATCATTCTCGGCCCGGCCGTCTGGGAAGTAACGCTCGGCAATCCGAAAGGCAGCGCACCCTTTGCCTACAGCAACCCGGCCATCTTCTCGATGACCATGGCCTTCTTCTTCACCTGGCTGATTTCGGTCATGGACAACAGCGAACAGGCACAGAATGAACGTGCCCTGTTCCTGCCACAGTTCATCCGCTCAATGACCGGCATTGGCGCAGAAGGCGCGTCCAAGCATTAAGCAACATAAGAGTTCCAGCAGCACGACAACGCCCTGCCCAGCAGGGCGTTGTCGCATCCCCGCATGGCCTACACTGGAAACCGGGCTCTATTGAGGCATGAATAATTTTTTACGCGATGGGCAGTCCCTCCATTCTTGCCGGATGCTTTGTCGCCAATGCTCGAAAATGCTCGCATTTCCTTGCGCTTGGCTTCGCGCCCCGACAAGTTGGCGGGACTGCGTAAAAACCAATCACGCCTCAATAGAGCCCAAGGAGCCCGCACATGACCACTGCCTTCGACTTCCAGCATTCACCCTTCGATACCCTGACGCCAGCTGAACAGCAGGAACTGGCAGCCACACTCGACATCCTCTTTTATCCCGCCCATACAGCCATCCTGCAGCCCGGAGATGCGGTCGAGCATCTCCATGTGATGATGAAGGGTGCGGTCGAGGAAGAAGGCGGGCCGAACGGCACGGTGTACTACAGCGAGCATGAGGTATTCGACTCGCGCGCACTGGTCAACGGCACTGCAGGTATGTCGCTGCACGCAAGGGAAGACACGCTGCTCTGGCGTATACCCCGCGATATCATTCTGGACCTCACCCGCCGCAACCCGCGCTTTGCGGCCTATTTCTACGAAGACGTGGCGCGCCGCCTGGCGGCACTGGCCCACCAGCCCTATCGCGAAGAACAACCCTCGCTGATGCTGACGCGCGTGAATCAGACGCGCTACTCCGCACCTTGCTGGCTGGACCACAACGCCACCGTCATGGATGCCGCGCGCACGATGAAACGCGAGCACGCCACATCGATCCTGGTGCGCGGCGAAAAAGGCACCGGCATTTTCACGCAGAGCGATTTGCGCAACTTCGTGATCGACGGGCTCGACCCGAATACCGAGCCGGTGGAATGGCACGCCAACTATCACCTCTACACCATCAACGAAACGGATTACCTGCATCAGGCCATGCTGCTTATGGTGCGCTACACCATCCAGCGCCTGGTGGTGCTGCGGGCCGGCGAGATCTGCGGCATCCTCGAACAGGTCGACCTGCTCTCCAGTCTTGCCAACAACCCGCACAGCATCACGGGGCAGATCGAGCGCGCCAGCCATGTGAGCGAACTGCACGCCGCCGCCGCCGCCATGCAGCAACTGGTCAGCCAGCTGCACGGTAACGGCATGAAGGTCACGCTGATTGCCGCACTGATGAGCGAACTGCGGCAGAAGCTGCTGGCGCGCCTGTTCACCCTGCTCGCACCGCAAGACATGCTCGGGCATGTCTGCCTGCTGGTGCTGGGCTCGGAAGGGCGCGGCGAGCAGATCCTGCGTACCGATCAGGATAATGCGCTGATCATTGCCGACGGCTATCAGCATCCCGATCTGACCGCCATCTGTCAGCGCTTCAGCGAGGAATTGATCGGCATGGGCTATCCTCCCTGCCCCGGCGGCGTGATGCTCAACACGCCGCAGTGGTGCCGCAGTACCAGCAGTTTCCGCCAGCAGATCAATGCCTGGACCGGCGACCCGAGCGGCGAAAACATGATGCAGCTGGCCATCTGGATCGACGCCAGGCCAGTGTGCGGCAACAGCAGCCTGCATGCGCAACTCGAACAGCACCTGCACCGCTGGCTGGATGGTAATGCCGCGTTTCTGGCGCGCTTTGCCTGGCCCATCGAACTGTTCGAGCCGCCACTGACGCTGTTCTCGCGCCTTGTCACCGATGCCGGCAATGATCGCCAGCAGCTCGACCTGAAGAAAGGTGGCATTTTCCCGATCGTGCATGGTATACGCAGCCTAGCCCTTGAGAACGGCGTTTCCTTCAGCAATACCTATGAACGTATCAATGCGCTGAGCGGATTGCCGGTGCTGCCGCCGGCACTGGCACAGGATGTGAGCGAGGCACTGGCCTTCCTGCAGGGGCTGCAGCTGAAATCCGGCCTGCAGCAGCTGGCGCAGAAACAGCCCGCCAGCAATCTGATCGACCCGCGCGAGCTGACCACGCTGGAGCGCGACCTGC
This sequence comes from Chitinilyticum aquatile DSM 21506, assembly GCF_000430805.1. GTDB lineage: Bacteria > Pseudomonadota > Gammaproteobacteria > Burkholderiales > Chitinibacteraceae > Chitinilyticum > Chitinilyticum aquatile. Next base: position 401,206 of record NZ_KE387259.1, read on the forward strand.
TGAAAGACGCGCTCGGCGTCGTCAAGCGCTTCCGCCAGCTCTTGCGGCATCACTTCCGGCTGGGGGCCCTATGACCAGCTGGCCGAATTGCTGGCAGGAATTGCAGCGGCGGCTTGCCCGGCGGCGCCTGCGCGTGCCGGAATTCACCTGTCTGTTCGCAGCACCACCAGCGGATGAATATGTCAGCCTCGATTGCGAAACCACCAGCCTTGACCCCGGGGGCGCGGAAATCCTCAGCATCGCCGCCGTGCGCATCATCGGCCAGCGCATTGCCCTGTCAGAATCACTGAAGCTGATTGTCCGCCCCGAGGGGGCAATTGCCCACAGCAGCATTCCGATCCACGGTCTTCGCGCACAGGATGTGGCGCAAGGACTGCCAGTGCGCGAGGCACTCGCACAGTTGCTGGCCTTCATCGGTTCGCGGCCACTGGTCGGCTATTACCTGGAATTCGATCTGGCGGTGATCGACCGGCAGTTGCGCCCCTGGCTGGGAATCGGTCTGCCCAACCGGCGTATCGATGTGTCGGGCCTGTATTACGACCGCATGGTGACGGCCTACCGGCCGGAAGTCGATCTCAGCCTGGATGCCATTCTGGCCACGCTGTCGCTCCCCCGGCTGCCGCGTCACGATCCGCTCAATGATGCACTGCTGGCCGCAATGATTTTCCTGAAGCTGGCGCCACGCTCCCACCGAGTGGCATGACACAGATACACCATGGCGTATAAGACCAAAGCCATTTATTTAAAACGGCTACAGCCATATACCCATAAAGCCATTGCAGAGACAGCCATCAGTGCGCGCCCCGTTCCGGAAAGGCCGGCGCCTGCCGTACTCTGCCCCACTGCAGCAGCTTGGCCTGCAGCTGCTCGGCATTGATCGGCTTGGCAAGATAATCATCCATCCCGGCCTCCAGGCACGCGCGACGGTCATCCGACGTGGCATTGGCAGTCAGCGCGATGATGGGGATTTCCGGCCAGAGCGCACCGGTATCGGGCTGGCGGATGCGCCGTGTCGCCTCGACCCCGTCCATTTCCGGCATCTGCATGTCCATCAGCACCAGATTGAATTCTTCGTCGATCAGCGCCTGAACGGCCCTGATGCCGTTATCAACCGCGACGACGCAGCAACCCCACTTCTCCAGCATCTTGCAGGCAACGATGCGGTTGACCTGATTATCCTCCGCCAGCAGCACGCGCAGCGGCGCGCCACCGTCTTCCAGCGAATAGCGCGTCAGGAAGGCCGGATCGGGCGGGGATTTGCCATACATGTTTTCGATGGCCCGCCAGGCCTTTTCCTGCAGGGGCTTGCTCAGATAGCCCGAAAAACCTGCCTCGCGCGCCAGCAAGGCATCCCCCCGCGTTCCCGCCGCCGTCATCAGGATCAACAGGGGCTGCCCCAGCGCGGCATCGCCACTGATCTGCCGGCCCAGTTCCAGCCCGCTGCTGCCCGGCATGTAAAGATCGATCAGCACCATGCCATACGGCTGCCCCTGCTCAACCGCATGCCGCAGCTTCTGCAAGGCCTCGGCGCCGCTGGCGCACAGGTCGGCCACCCGCCCCCAGCTGCGCAGCTGCTGATCGAAATACTCGCGTTGCGACACGCTGTCATCGACCACCAGGATGCGCACGCCATCCTGCGCCCGCCCTTCGCGGGGTGTCCCCTCGGTCTGCGCGGGCGGAGGCAAGGTGATCGTGAAAAAGAACTCACTGCCCAGTCCCACGGTGCTGTGCACCCTGATCTGCCCGCCCATCAATTCGACCAGCTGCCGGCTGATGGCCAACCCCAGGCCTGTTCCGCCGAAACGGCGGGTCGTCGACGCATCCACCTGGGTAAAGCTGTCGAACAGGCGGTCAAGCTTGTCGGGCGGAATGCCCATACCGCTGTCACGCACGCTGAAACGCAGGTGATAGCCAGCAGCATCCTGCGCCTCCAGGCTGACCCTGATCGTCACACCACCATGCTCGGTAAACTTGATGGCATTGCCGATCAGATTGATCAGCACCTGCCGCAAACGACCGGGATCACCTCGCACCCAGACCGGCACCTCGGGCTGGCGGATGCACTCCAGTCCGATTCCCTTCTCCCTGGGTCGCAATGCCATGATGGCTGTCACACCGTCCAGCAGCGAGGCCAGATCGAAATCGACCTGTTCCAGCTCCATCCGCCCGGCTTCAACCTTGGAAAAATCGAGGATGTCATTGATCACGCCCAGCAGCACATCGCCGCTCTGCCGGATGGTTTCCGCGTATTCGCGCTGCAGCGGCGTGAGCTCGGTATCGAGCAGCAAGCCGGCCATGCCGAGCACGCCATTCATCGGTGTGCGGATTTCATGGCTCATATTGGCCAGAAACTGGCTTTTCGCCTTGCTCGCGGATTCAGCCGCCAGCTTGGCGGCGCGCAGCTCATCCTCGGCGAGCTTGCGGCTGGTGATGTCCTCGTGCGTTCCCGACATGCGCAGCGGCTGGCCGTCGGGCAACCATTCCAGCACCCGACCACGGTCATGCACCCACACCCAGTGCCCGTCGCGATGTTGCATGCGGCACTCGCAATCGTAGTATTCCAGCTCACCGGCAAAGTGCCGCTGCAGCCCCTGTTCCGACACAGGCAAATCGTCCGGGCAGACCAGGCGCAACCAGGTTTCGATGCTGACTGGCTCCAGTTCAGCAAGGGTATATCCCAGCATCGCCGCCCAGCGCTCATTGAAATAGACCTCGCCGCTTTGGACATTCCATTCCCAGGTTCCGATATTGGTCGCCTGGATGATGTTGCTCAGCCGCTCCTGTTCGGTAGACAGCGCCAGCTCGGCTTCCTTGCGCGCGGTGATGTCGCTTTCGATTGCGATGAAATGTGTAATGACACCATTGCCGTCGCGCACCGGCTCGATATCGAGCGAAATCCAGTAGGGCGAGCCGTCACGCCGGTAATTGATCAGCTCGGTGTAGCAATGCTCGCCCAGCCGGATTTGTTGCGTGATTTGCGCGACTGCGAGCGGGTCGGTCAGCGGCCCCTGCAGCACTGAGCCGGGACGTTTGCCCTGCATGAAGGCCAGATCATAGCCAGTGAGTCGCTCGAAGCCCTTGTTCACCCACTCGACATTACCTCGCGCATCGGTAATCACAACGGCATTGGAAGTGCGGCTGGCAACCAGCGACAGCATGCGAGCCTCGGCGTCGCGGGCCTGCAGCTGCATCTCGGCGGTTTTTTGCTGGGAAATGTCGGAAATGAAGCCATGCCAGAGCGTATCGCCCTCCGGAGTCCGCTCCGGGCTAGCCATGCCTTCCACCCAGATCAGCCCTTTCTGCGGATGGTGAACACGATACGTGTCATGCCAGCGCGTCAGCATCTGCGCCGAGGCAATGATGCTATCCCGCACGTGCGGCAAATCCTCTTCATGCAAGACGGCAAAAACCGCGGCTGCGTCTTCACGCACGGCATCCGCTTCGACCCCATAGATATCACGCATCCCTTCACTGGCATAAGGAAAACAGCTGCGGCCATCGACATACAGGCGATACTGGTAAATCACACCGGGCAGCTGCGCACCGATTTTCTGCAGGCGCAGCAGCGACTCCTGCCCCTCCTTGGCCTGAAGCGCCTCGCGAAACGCTTGCGCAGCACGCTGCGAATCAACGTGGCGATACTGCAGCAAACGGGCAATGGTCAAAAGAAGGGGATGCAAGTAGTCTGCCTGTCCGGTGGCTGTTCGCACGGGCAGGCCCAACAGCAGCAAGACGGCGAGTACCTGGCCTTCCAGCCGGACAGGCAAGGCCTGGCACTCCCGGCCCTCACCCACCTGCACCGCAACGGGTTCACCGCGCAGCACAACCCGTCCGGCCAGCTCATCCAGTCCTGCCGGCATCCCCACGCCAGCCATGAATATGCCCTTACCGGGCTGCAGTCTGCCATCAATGGCCACATGCAGTGCTGCCGCCTCACAGGTAGTCAGCGCCAGTACGTCCTGCAGCAGCAGAGGAAAAAACTGTTCGTCAGCTTCGTCACTGACAAAGCCCGCCTGGGCAGTGAGGATGGCATCGATTAGTGTCTTCTGCATGAATACCCTGGGTTCCTGTGTCCTGCCCGATCAGATGTGCAGCTTTAGCTTAGCGCATCACTTGAGGCTCTGCGCCGGGGACAGGCCCACTATCAGTGCGACTGATTTGCGGCATCAGAAAAGACAATTGGATTTGCCGCTCGGCAAATCATAAAGTTTGCTCACCGACTATTTCCTTACTGTTTGGGCAAGAAGGAGCACACATGGGCACTATCGATTCCGTTCTGAAAGAAAACCGTCTCTTCCCGCCGTCCGACGATTTCCGCGTCAAGGCCAATGTGTCCGGCATGGACGGCTACAACGCCCTGTGCGAAAAGGCCAACAGCGATTACGCCGGTTTCTGGGGCGAGCTGGCCCGCGAACTGGTGAGCTGGAAAAAACCGTTCACCAAGGTGCTCAACGACAGCAACGCACCGTTCTTCAAATGGTTTGAAGACGGTGAAATGAATGTGTCCTACAACTGCCTGGACCGCCACCTCGAAGCCCGCGGCAACAAGGTTGCCATCATTTTCGAAGCCGACGACGGCTCGGTGTCGCGTGTCACCTACCGCGAGCTCTACCACCGCGTCTGCCAGTTCGCCAATGGCCTCAAGAGCCTGGGCGTGAAGAAGGGTGACCGCGTGGTCATCTACATGCCGCATGGCGTGGAAGCCATCATCGCCATGCAGGCCAGCGCCCGCATCGGTGCGATCCACTCGGTCGTTTTCGGTGGTTTCTCCGCCGGAGCCCTGCGTGACCGCATCCAGGATGCCGCCGCCAAGGTCGTCATCACCGCCAATGAAACCGTGCGTGGCGGCAAGACCACGCCGCTGAAATCGATCACCGACGAAGCGCTGGGCCTGGGCGGCTGCGATTCGGTCGAAAAAGTTGTCGTCTTCCAGCGCACCAGCGCCAAGCCCGAACACTGGAGCGAAGAGCGCAACATCTGGTGGCACAAGCTGGTGAAAGACCAGGCCGACGAGTGCGAACCGGAATGGGTAAACGCCGAAGACCCGCTCTTCATCCTCTACACCTCCGGTTCGACCGGCAAGCCCAAGGGCGTGCAGCACAGCAGCGCCGGTTACTTCCTCGGCACGCAAGTGACCATGAAGTGGGTGTTCGATTACAAGGACAGCGATGTGTACTGGTGCACGGCCGATGTGGGCTGGATTACCGGCCACAGCTACATCGCCTACGGCCCGCTGGGCATCGGTGCCACGCAGGTCGTGTTCGAAGGCGTGCCGACCTATCCGGATGCCTCGCGCTTCTGGCAGATGATCGAGAAGCACGAAGTCACCACCTTCTACACCGCGCCGACCGCAATCCGCTCGCTGATCAAGCTGGGTGGAGACCTACCGAAACAGTACGATCTGTCCAGCCTGCGCCTCTTGGGCACCGTGGGCGAACCGATCAATCCGGAAGCCTGGATGTGGTACCACGAAGTGGTCGGCGGCGGACGCTGCCCGATCGTCGACACCTGGTGGCAGACCGAAACCGGCGCCAACATGATCGCCCCGCTGCCGGGCGCTGCCGCCACCAAGCCGGGCTCATGCACGCTGCCACTGCCGGGCATCATGGCCGACATCGTCGATGAATCCGGCGCACCGGTCGAAGCCGGCAAGGGCGGCTTCCTCGTGATCAGCAAGCCGTGGCCGTCGATGGTTCGCACCATCTGGGGTGATCCGGACCGCTTCAAGAAGACCTATTTCCCGGAAGACTACAACGGCAAGCTGTACCTGGCCGGCGACTCCGCGCACCGCGACGAGAATGGCTATATCTGGATCATGGGCCGCATCGACGACGTGCTGAACGTGTCCGGTCACCGCCTGGGTACGATGGAAATCGAATCGGCACTGGTGGCCAACCCGCTGGTGGCCGAAGCCGCCGTAGTCGGCAAGCCGCACGACATCAAGGGCGAATCGGTGGTGGCCTACGTGGTGCTCAAGAGCAGCCGCCCGGAAGGCGATGATGCGAAGAAGATCGCCAAGGAACTGCGCGAATGGGTCGCCCACGAAATCGGCAAGATCGCCCAGCCGGATGAAATCCGCTTCGGCGACAACCTGCCAAAGACCCGCTCGGGCAAGATCATGCGCCGCTTGCTGCGTGACATCGCCAAGGGTGCGGAAATCACCGCCGACACCTCGACGCTGGAAAATCCGGCGATTCTGGAGCAACTGCGTCAGAGCGCCATTTAAAACTCTCCGACACGAGTTTTACTGCTTTCACGGCAGACTTTTCGCCCCCGCCCCGTGCGGGGGTTTTTTCTTGCGCCTGCGCTCGACCTACACTTCTCGGACACGGGCCATGCCGTCACAACCTTTCCGCCAACCAGAATCACATAGGTATCACACCATAACCATTCAAGATAAATGGCTGCAGCCCAATACGGCGCAATGTATGATCACTGGTCGTGCAAAATGACCGCAACCACCCTGCGCTCTTCCGCGCACAGAATGTTGAAGGTGCGGCACAGCGCGCCGTTGTCCATGAAATCGACTCCGATACGCGCCTGCAGCAAGGCGGAATAGACCGATGGATGCGCAAAGCGCAGCTTGCTGCCGGTGCCGATCAGCACCACTTCGGGCGCCAGCGCCAGCAGCGGCTCGAAATCAGCATTACCAAGTGTCTCGAGGCGCTGCCCCGACCAGGGTTCGACACGATCCGCAGCAACCAGAACGCTGCCTTCAAAACGCTCCTGGTTCACCATCACATAGCCCTCACCATAGCCGGTGAACTGGTTCAGATTGGCAAGCTTGCTCTGATGCAACTTCATGGATAGACCCCGCAGGAAGAATCCGCGCATTCTAGCAGCTCCGGTGCATGGAAAATCAGCACTTTGATACGCCGGAACACGGCAAGATTCGCTAGAATACGGGGTTTTCCCTAGACCCCGGTTGTAGGCCACTTATGGAAGCGATTCTGAAGTCGAACAAGCTGCTCAACGTCTGCTACGAAATCCGTGGCCCGGTACCGGAACGAGCGCGTCAGATGGAAGAAGATGGCCACCGCATCATCAAGCTGAACATCGGCAACCTCGCCCCCTTCGGCTTCGATGCGCCGGAAGAAGTCGTGCAGGACGTGATCCGCAACCTGCCTGCCGCAGCCGGCTATGTGGATTCGAAAGGCCTGTTCCCCGCGCGCAAGGCCATCATGCACTACACGCAGGAAAAGGGAATTGCCGATGTCACGGTGGACGACATCTACATTGGCAACGGCGCTTCTGAGCTCATCGTGATGGCGATGCAGGGTCTGCTCAACAACGGCGACGAAGTGCTCGTGCCGATGCCGGATTATCCGCTGTGGACCGCCGCGGTAAGCCTCGCCGGCGGCAAGCCGCGTCATTACCTGTGCGACGAAGCGCAGGACTGGATGCCGGCACTCGACGACATCCGCGCCAAGATTACCGACCGCACGCGCGCGCTGGTGCTGATCAACCCGAACAACCCGACCGGGGCGCTCTACTCCGACGACATGCTGCGCGAGCTGATCGAAATCGCGCGCCAGAACGACCTGATCATTTTCGCCGACGAAATCTACGACAAGGTGCTCTACGACGGCCGCACGCACACGTCGATTGCCTCGCTGGCCGATGACATCCTGTTTGTCACCTTCAACGGCCTGTCGAAGAACTACCGCGCCTGCGGCTACCGCGCCGGCTGGATGATCGTCTCGGGCAACAAGAAAATCGCGCGCGACTACATCGAGGGGCTCAACATCCTCTCGACCATGCGCCTGTGCGCCAATGTGCCCGCGCAATACGCGATCCAGACCGCGCTGGGCGGCTACCAGAGCATCAACGATCTGGTGCGCCCCGGTGGCCGGCTCGCACGCCAGCGCGACATCGCGCACGATCTGATCACCAGCATTCCGGGCGTCTCCTGCGTGAAACCGCAGGCGGCACTCTACATGTTCCCGAAACTCGACCCGAAGATGTATCCGGTGGTCGACGACCAGCAGCTGATTCTGGAGCTGCTGCAGGAAGAAAAGGTGCTGCTGGTACAGGGCACGGGCTTCAACTGGCACCAGCCCGACCACTTCCGCGTCGTGTTCCTGCCGCAGGGCGACGACCTGCAGGATGCCATTGCCCGTCTCGCGCGCTTCCTGGACGGCTGGCGCAAGCGGCACGGCACCTGAGCGTATATCTCGACAGCCGTTACAAATAAAAGCAATCAGAGCAATACACTAGAACGTATCAATCAACATCACTGGCAATCAGGAAACAGAGCAATGAAACCGATCTATGTAGGCCTGTGTGGCGTCGGCACTGTCGGCGGCGGCACTGCAACCGTACTCAAACGCAACGCGGAAGAAATCGCCCGCCGCGCCGGTCGCCCCATCGTGGTGAAGATGGCCGCCAACCGCGATCTCGACAGCGCCCGCGCCATTTGCGGCCCAGACGTCACGGTCGTCGATGACGCCATGCTGGTGGTCAACAACCCCGAAATCGACATCATCGTCGAACTGATCGGCGGCACCACGATTGCGAAAGAACTCGTGCTGAAAGCCATCGAAAACGGCAAGCACGTCGTTACCGCCAACAAGAAGCTGATCGCCGAATACGGCAATGAAATCTTCGCGCGCGCCCAGGAAAAGGGCGTGATCGTCGCCTTCGAAGCGGCGGTGGCTGGTGGCATCCCCATCATCAAGGCACTGCGAGAGGGGCTAACCGCCAACAAGATCGAATGGGTGGCCGGCATCATCAACGGCACGTCCAACTTCATCCTGACCGAGATGCGCGACAAGGGCGCGGCCTTTGCCGACGTCCTGAAGGAAGCGCAGCGCCTCGGTTACGCCGAAGCCGACCCGACCTTCGACATCGAAGGGCACGATGCCGCGCACAAGCTCACCATCATGAGCGCGATCGCGTTCGGCATCCCGGTTCAGTTCGACAAGGCCTATCTGGAAGGCATCAGCAAGCTCGAAGCCACCGACATCAAGTACGCGATGGAACTCGGCTACCGCATCAAGCTGCTGGGCGTGACCCGCCGCCGCGAAAACGGCATTGAGCTGCGCGTCGCGCCGACGCTGATCCCGCAGAAACGCCTGATCGCCAACGTCGATGGCGTGATGAATGCCGTGCTGGTCAAGGGCGACGCCGTGGGTGCCACGCTCTACTACGGCCCGGGGGCCGGCTCTGAACCAACTGCTTCGTCGGTGATTGCCGATCTGGTCGACATCACCCGCCTGCACACTGCCGACCCGGAGCACCGCGTGCCGCATCTGGCCTTCCAGCCGAGCAAGCTGGCCGACCTGCCCATCCTGCCGGTTGACGAGATCGAGACCTGCTACTACCTGCGCCTGAACGCGCAGGATCAGCCGGGCGTACTGGCCGACGTAACCCGCATTCTGGCTGACGGCGGCATCTCGGTCGACGCGATGCTGCAGAAGGCAGCTGGCGAAGCCGGCCGCACCGACATCATCATCGTCACGCACCTCGCCATCGAAAAGCACGTCAACGCGGCGATTGCCAAGATCGAAGCGCTGGCAACGATCAACGGCCCGGTCGTGAAGCTGCGACTGGAACACCTCGGCTAATTCCGCAATCCCAACATGGGCGGGTATGGGTCTGCAGCCCTCCCGCCCTTTAAGCTACAGGCACATACCCATGCGTTACATCTCCACTCGCGGCGGCATGGCCCCGCTTCCGTTCAGCGACATCCTGCTTGGCGGCCTCGCTCCCGATGGCGGCCTGTCGGTTCCGGAAATCTATCCGCACTTCTCGCTGGAAGCACTGAAAAAACTGGCGGATCTGGAATACCGCGACCTGGCCTTTGCGATCATTCACCACTTTGTCGACGACATCGACCATGCCACACTGCAGAAGCTGATCGACAAGACCTACACCGCCGAGGTGTACTGCAATGGCCGCGATCCGCTGGTGGCGCGTGAAATCACGCCGGTGCTGCAGCTGGAAAACAACCTCTACATCCAGGAACTGTCCAACGGCCCGACACTGGCCTTCAAGGACATGGCGATGCAGTTGCTGGGCAACCTGTTCGAACACGTACTGACCACGCGCGGTGAGGAAGTGAACATTGTCGGCGCGACATCGGGCGACACCGGCAGCGCGGCCGAATACGCCATGCGCGGCAAGAAAGGCGTGCGCGTCTTCATGCTGAGCCCGTACGGCAAGATGAGCCCCTTCCAGCGCGCACAGATGTACAGTCTCACTGACGACAACATCTACAATCTGGCGGTGAAGAGCTTCTTCGACCAGTGCCAGGACATCGTCAAGGCCATCAACAACGACGCGGAATTCAAGTCCGGCCACAAGATCGGTGCTGTCAATTCGATCAACTGGGGCCGCATCGTCGCGCAGGTGGTGTACTACTTCAAGGGCTACTTTGCGGTCGCGAAGAAGGTCGGTGATCCGGTTGATTTCTGCGTGCCGTCGGGCAACTTCGGCAACATCTGCGCTGGCCACATTGCGCGCCAGATGGGCCTGCCGATCCGCAAGCTCGTCGTTGCCACCAATGAAAACGACGTGCTCGACGAGTTCTTCAAGACCGGCGCCTACCGCCCGCGCGCCATCGACGAAACACTGGAGACCTCCAGCCCGTCGATGGACATTGCCAAGGCCTCCAATCTGGAGCGCTTCGTGTTCGATCTGGTCGGCCGCGACAGCAAACGCCTGGCTGAGCTGTGGGCCAGCGTGGAAAAGGGCGAAGGCTTTACCCTGCCCTCGCCGGATTTCGAGCGCATGCACAATGTCTTCGGCTTTGTGTCGGAGCAGAGCAGCCACGCCGATCGCGTTGCACACATTCGCGAAGTCTTCGAAAAATACGGCGTGGAAATCGATCCGCACACGGCCGATGGCTACAAGGCCGCCAAAGCGCATCGCGATCCGGCTGTCGCCATGGTGATTCTGGAAACGGCACTGCCAGCCAAATTTGAAGCAACCATGGTCGAAGCCCTGGGCCGGGCACCGGTTCGTCCCGAACACCTCAATGGCATCGAAGAGCTCAAGCAGCGTTTTGACATCCTTGACCCCGATGTCCGCCAGGTCAAGGCCTTCATCCGCACCAAGATCGCGTTCTCGGGTCAGCAATAAATCCGCGCGAAACACCCAGGAAAGCCGCAGCCCTCGCAAGAGGCTGCGGCTTTTTTACGGGTATACGCACATGGCCCTTATGGCAAAAGGGTCTCCGTCATATACCCATGAAAAACAAAAAACCCGCTTGCGCGGGTTTTTTGTTTGCCAGGCTTGCAGCACTTAGCGGATACGCTTCAGTGCCAGGCCTTCGGCATCGAACAGCATGGTTTCTTCTTTCGGGAAAACCAGGTTGATCGCATCACCATACTTCAGGTTGGTCATGGAAGCCGGCAGCTTCATGCACAGGATCTGGTTGATACCCGGAATTTCGATATAGGCCAGAACGATGTCGCCCAGATGTTCGATCAGGTCAACACGAGCCGGCAGCGCTTCCGGAGTACCCTCTTCGACCAGACGCATGTGCTCGGCACGGATACCCATGGTCACCTTGTCGCCCGGCTTGGCATTGCTGCCATCAACCGCGGAGCGTACGACCAGACCCTTCGGCAGCTTGACGGTGACTTCAGTGGCGGAAGCGGCAACCACTTCGGCTTCCAGCAGGTTCATTTTCGGCGAACCGAGGAAGCCTGCCACGAACAGGTTGGACGGATTGTCATACATGTCGAGCGGAGTGCCAACCTGCTGGATCAGACCAGCATGGAAGACCACGATGCGGTCAGCCAAAGTCATCGCTTCCACCTGATCGTGTGTTACATAGATCATGGTGGTCTTGAGTTCCTGGTGCAGCTTGGACAACTCAACACGCATGTTCAGACGCAGTGCGGCATCCAGGTTGGACAGCGGCTCGTCGAACAGGAAGACCTTCGGGTTGCGCACGATCGCGCGACCGATGGCCACACGCTGACGCTGACCACCGGACAGGGCCTTGGGCTTCCGGTCCAGCAAGTGGGTGATTTCCAGGATTTCGGCGGCCTTTTTCACGCGCTCGTCGATTTCTGCCTTCGGAGTGCCGGCAAGCTTGAGCGCAAAGCCCATGTTTTCGGCGCAGGACATATGCGGATACAGGGCGTAGGACTGGAACACCATCGCGATACCGCGCTTGGAAGCGTGTACGTCGTTGGCCAGCGTATCACCGATATACAGTTCACCGGCGGTGATGTCTTCCAGGCCGGCGATCATGCGCAGCATGGTCGACTTGCCGCAGCCCGAGGGACCAACGAAAACCACAAATTCACCGTCCTGGATGTCCAGGCTGACGTTCTTGATTACGGTAACGTCCTTGGTGTAGTTCTTTTTGATGTTCTTGAGTGTAACCGAAGCCATTTTCGATTCCTTGCTATTTATATGTGTTGGATTCTGTAAGTAACCTGCTTACTTCACAGCGCCGTCCATGCCGGAGATAAAGTAGCGCTGGGTGAAGGCAAAGAAGACAAGCACTGGTACTACGGTCATCACAATCGCAGCCATCAGGATGTTGTCGGACGTTGCGAACGGACCGGTCAGGTCGTTGAACACGCCCACGGCCAGCGGCAGCTTTTCCTTGGAGTTCATGACGATGGACGGCCACAGGTAGTCGTTCCAGGCATTTACCAGGGTAAAGATCGCCAGAGCCGCAATCGAAGGAGCGGTAACCGGAACCATGACTTTCCACAGAATCTGCATTTCGGTAGCGCCATCGACGCGGGCAGCATCAATCAGATCCTGCGGAATCTGCTCGAATGCCTGCTTCATCAGGAAAATACCGAAGGCACCGGCGAAGTTCGGGATGATCGCGCCGAAATAGCTGTTCAGGCCGATCCACTCGCGCATATTCCAGCTGGAGCCGAGACCGATGCTTTCCTGAATCCAGTTGGCGAAATCACCGAAGTTCTTCAGGGTAATGAAGTTCGGAACGATACCGACTTCACCCGGCAGCATCATCGTTGCAATGATTGCAACAAAGATCAGGCCACGGCCCGGGAACTTCATGCGCGCCAGCGGATAACCGGCCAGAACCGAAATGGCCACCACACCGATAATGGTGAAGAAGGACATGATGGTCGAGTTCTTCAGGTAGGTCAGGAACGGCATTTCCTGGAAAACGCGCTCGAACCACATGAAGCTGGCCTCATGCGGCCAGAAACCATCCGGGAACAGATACATCTTGGAGGCGTCGGACGACAGACCGGACGACAGAGCCCACAAGAACGGGAAGGTCGTAAAAATCGCGAAGGCGATCAGGCCGGCATAGTGGCCGGACAGACCCAACGCATTACGTACGGATTTACTCATTGCCATGATCAGGATTCCTCGCTGTTTTATTTCTTGTCGCCGAAGAAACGGAACTGGATGATCGCCAGGATCATGCAGAAGAACGTTACGACCAGACCGGCAGCAGCTGCGCGGCCGAAGTTGTAATTGCGGAATGCCTGGTCATACACATAGAACAGTGCAGTGTAGGTATCGGACTGGCCCTTGGTCAGCACGATCACTTCCTGGAAGGCCTTCATCGCGGCAATGGTGGAAAGCAGGGTACACAGCAGGATGGTCGGCTTGACCATCGGTACGGTGATTTTCCAGAAGCGGTCCCAGGCATTGGCACCGTCAAGGATCGCAGCTTCTTCCACTTCTGTGGGGATGGCTTGCAGACCGGCAAGATAGAGCACCATGTAGTAACCCAGACCTTTCCAGAACGTGAAGACCATGACCGAGTAGATGGCAATGTCAGGATTGCCGATCCAGTCGATTTCCACGCGCTCGAAACCGGAATGGTAACCAATGAAATGCGATACCCACGTCAGGAAGCCGTTGAGCATACCGTCGTATTTGTATACAAACGCCCAAGCCACACCAGCCACGGAAATCGCAGTAATTACCGGAATGTAATAGGTCGCACGGAAGAAGGTCATGCCCGGCAGCTTGTTGTTCACAAGCTTGGCAATAACCAGTGCGGCGAGCTGGATACACGGCACTACCAGCAGGTAGAGCAGCGAGTTTTTCAGCGCGCTATGGAACAGATCTTCGTGGTAGATGTACTTGAAGTGTTCGAAGTTGTTCCAGGTTGCGGTGCCATCGGCAATCGCATAGTCATGGAAAGCCAGATAGGTGTTGTACCCGACCGGCCAGAAGGTAAAAATACCCATCAAAATCAAGGCTGGTGCCAAGAACAGATAGGCAACGGCGGTGTAACTGCTGGAGTTTTTCACGGCGTAACTCACTGTGTATTATTGATCTTGTCGGAAATAAAACAGGGCCGCCGAAAGACGGCCCCGTTTTTAGAGCAGCGAGCTAGTAATAAAGCTATTACTTAGCAATCTTGGTGTTCCAAACTGCTACTGCTGCATCCAGAGCTTCCTTGACCGGCTTGCGGCCTTCAACGGCAGCCTGGAAGTTGTCAGCCAGAACCTTGGTAGCTGCAGCTTCGTCGGTCAGGGTACCCGGAGTCAGAGTCAGGGTACGAGCGCCGTCCATAGCCTTGGCAGCAACCGCACGAGCTTGCTCGATCGGATCCTTGCTGTTGGCACCAGCCTGGAAGTACGGATCCAGGTTAGCCTTCTTGGTGGTCGGGAAGGTGGTTTCAGTAGCCTTAGCGAACAGCAGTTGCTGTTCATCGCCAGTCAGGAACTTGCCGAGCTTGGCAGCGTCAGCCGGGTTCTTGAAGCCCTTCGGTACAACGAAGTCCATCATCCAGGCGCCGAAGGACATCTTGCCAGCGTCCAGCGGGAACTGAGCAACGCCAGTCACGTCATAAACGGCCTTGGCATCGGTTTCAGTGCGCTTCAGAGCTTGCGGAGCGGTAGTCATCATGGCGATCTTGCCAGAATTGTACGCAGCGATTTCTTGCTCGAAGGCCATCTTGAAGATGTCTTTCGGAATAGCGCCAGCCTTGTACAGATCAGCAAACTTCTGAACGGCAGCTACGTGCTTCGGCGAGTTGAATACAGCCTTGCCGTTTTCTACGACCGGCAGACCCAGGTAGTAGAACATGCCGATCGGGTCGGACATTTTCGGAGCAAAACCGTCAACACCAGTCTTTTCGTTGATTTGCTTGGCGGCAGCCAGCAGAGCATCGAAGGACTTCAGTTGGTCAACCTTGACACCAGCCTTGTCGAAGATGGTCTTGTTGTAGGCCAGGATCGAAACGGAGTTGTACCACGGGAAAGCGTAAACCTTGCCCTTGACGGTTACGTCAGCCAGAGCTTGGGTGCTGTAGATAGCCTTGTCAGCGCCGAGGTATTGATCCAGCGGGATGATGTTGCCTTGAGCAGCAAATTCGTGAACCCAAGGTACATTGAAGTTAACCAGAGCCGGCGGGTTGCCAGCGGCCAGGGAGGCAATCAGCTTCGGCTGGATTTGGTCCCAGTTCATGTCAACCCATACAGCTTCCAGAGTCGGGTTAGCAGCGTTGAACTTGGTAACGGCTTGCTTGAAGTACGGGTCGAACTTCGGAGCCAGGTTCATGGTCCAGAATTCGAGCTTGACCTTGTCAGCAGCTTGAGCTTGTGCAGCAAAGAGACCCAGGCCAAAAACGGCGGCGCCAACGGTCAACATCTTCTTCAGCTTCATTTTGTCTTCCTCTTGAGTTATCGACAAATTTGCTCGGAAATTACTTTCCTTGCTTATTGCTACCCACTTACGCCCTAAGGCTTTGCGGATTTTAATTGTGACGGCAGTCTACCAGAAAACTACCGCCACAAAACTTGATGTGCCGCATAACATGGCATGTTTGCGACACACTTCTTTACAATAATTACTTCTTGGCAGCCAGTTTTTCGTTCCACATGGCAGCAGCGGAATCCAGAGCTTCCTTGGCGGACTTGCGGCCGGTAATGGCTGCTTCCACTTCATCGTTGAGCTTCTTGTTCATGGCTGCTTCATCCGGCAGGCCGGAGATGGTCAGGGTACGCGAAGCCTTGATGTTGGTAGCCGCAACAGCGGTAGCCTGCTCGACCGGATCAGCCGATTTGGCGCCGGCCTGGAAGTAGGCATCATCCAGAGCCTTGTTGGTCGACGGGAAGGTAGCGGAAGCCTTGGCAAATGCCAGCTGGGCTTCGTCGCTGGTCAGGAACTGGCCCAGCTTGACGGCAGCGCCGACATCCTTGTAACCCTTCGGAACCGACCACAGGAACAGGAAGCCACCAAACGGAGTCTTGCCAGCGCCCTGCGGGAAGCCGGTCACGCCAGTCGTTTCGTAGATCTTCTTCGCATCAGTCTGAGTGCGCTTCAGGGCATGAGCACCTTCGGCAAACATGGCGATCTTGCCGGAGTTGTACGCTGCGATCTGCTCTTCGAAGCCCATCTTGAAGACGTCCTTCGGCATCGAGCCATCCTTGTAGGCGGCAGCAAACTTCTCGACAAACTTCACATAAGCCGGCCCATTGAAGACCGCCTTGCCATCCTTCACAAGCGGCAGGCCTTCATACAGGAACCAGCCAGCAAAGCCGTCATTCAGCTTCGGAGCAAAGCCGGCAACACCGGTTTTTTCCTTGACCAGCTTGGCGGAAGCGAGCAGTTCATCGAAGCTCTTCGGCGCAGCCTTGACACCAGCCTTGGCAAAGAGGTCCTTGTTATAGAACAGCACGCCAGTAACCTGGTACCACGGCAGGCCGTACATCTGACCTTCGTAGGTCACATCGGCCAGAGCACCCTTGGTGTAAACATTCTTGAAGGAGGCAGCCTCCTTGGTGATCGGCACAATCATTTTTTTCTGTGCGAAGTCATCCATCCACGGCTTCGGCAGATTAACGAGGCCAGGAACCTTGCCGGAAGCAACGGCGGTTACTACGCGAGCCTGGAAAGCATCCCAACCCACATCGACCCAGACAGCCTCAACGCCGTTTTGCGACGCATTGAATTTCGTGGTCAGGTCTTTCATGACAGCATCAAACTTTGGCGA
This sequence comes from Chitinilyticum aquatile DSM 21506, assembly GCF_000430805.1. Taxonomy (GTDB): domain Bacteria; phylum Pseudomonadota; class Gammaproteobacteria; order Burkholderiales; family Chitinibacteraceae; genus Chitinilyticum; species Chitinilyticum aquatile. The sequence goes on from NZ_KE387259.1 coordinate 418,106, forward strand.
CAGGCTGTTAGACCAGTACTCAACCTTCACTTTCTCTGCAGCTTGCACAGACATGATGGTTGCAGCAAACAGGGCAACACCAGCCAGAACGGAACTCTTGATTTTCATGCCAACTCCCTCGTTATGTTTGAAGACAGCCCGCGGGCTGCAGTACCACTAGATCAATGCCGAGCGCGAAACCGGCTTCACACTAAAACACAAGCGTCAGCAACGTCAATTCGCAACAGCATGCCCGATACATAAGTGAAAGACATTACACGACGAGACTACCGGATTTCAAATCCAGCGTGAACAAGAAACCCGCCACAAGAAAAAACCGTAAGCTAAAAGACAGCACGTAATAACAAGCGCGATTGGCATCACCCTTTTTCCTGGCGACCCATTTCTTGACCACTCCCGGGAGTCCGCGTAGCAAAGCGGGCGACATGAAGAGCACTCAACTACATGACAGGAAGATCGTCAGCGTTGTTTGCAAGGCAGATCAAGCCCTTACTTGCGCAATTCGGCAAGCAGAGTGTAGTCGTCCCCCTTGAACCAATTTCGCGAACACAACAAAACCTGCCCATCGATTGCAAAATCCTGCTGATCAATCATCAGCAGCGGGACGCAATCACCAAAAACCAGTCGTTCTTTCAAAAAATCCGGCGGCAGGCTGGCTGTAATTTTTTGTAGCACGCGTACAACACCTTCCCGCAGCTCGTCAGCCCAGACGACCGCATTTCCTTCCTGTGACTCGGGTAATGATGTAGCAGGAATGGCAATTCGTTCGAACATGTATGGCACATCGCCCACTGCAAACAGGCGTTCGATGCGCAACACCCTGGCATTGGCGGCGAGCTGTAGCCTGAGCATTTCATCCTGGTCAGCGATATCGACCTCATGCCGGCACTCCAGCACTTCCAATTGCAGACCCCGTGCCATCAGGCGCTGCGGCAATGGCTGGTAGACATCCAGCGGCACTTCCATTTTTGCAGTGACATAAGTGCCGGAGCCGTGGCGCCGGGTAATCAGCCCCTGCTCGCAAAGCAGATCCAGTGCTTTGCGAGCAGTTACCCGGGAGACGCCCAGCAGCTCGGTAAGCGCGCGCTCGGAAGGCAGCGCCTCATCGCCTCGCCAGAAACCGGCCTGAATGGCGGCGGCAAGGCGCTCACTCAATTGCAGATACAAGGGAACGGGGCTATCGACATCGGGCTTCAGAACCTGCAAGCGCTCGTCATCCAGCCCCGGAGCTGCCAGCTTCATCAAGCCTTGACCGCACGGTGAATCAGGATCAGTGCACCAGCGCAGGAATCTTTTTGCGCGCGGGAAGTACTGGCAAGGAATGCAGCAGGAATATAGGGACGCAGTGCTTCGGACAAACCGCCACCGCAAAGGGCAAGCGGAAGTTCTGGTGCGTTTTTGCGCAAGGCCTGGCCAATGATTTCGACTTCACGACCAGCATCAAGCAGGAAGGACTTGGCGACTTCGTCTTTCTCGCCAAACTCGACCACGACCGGCGACAGCGACGCACACTCACCCTGCTTCATCTTGCCCATCCACTCGAACACCTTTTCACGGCTGTCACCAGTGATAGAGAGCAGTTTGCGGCCAAAATCGGTCAACTCGCGGCGACCATCCATCAGGCGCTGCACATGATTGATCGCCTTCAGGCCCAGATAGGCACCAGAACCTTCATCGGATGTCGGAAACCCCCAGCCGCCCACTTCAAGACGCGTGCCATCGGGCAGCCAGGCCTCACCAATCGAGCCGGTCCCAATCGCGATAATGCCGCCATGCGCACCATTGTGGGCACCAAGCAATGTCGAAAAACCGTCAGTTTCCACTTCGATGCGGGCAAAGCCAGGGTTCTTGCTGGCGAACTCTTCAGCCCAGGCCTTGACCGTCACACCCGAGAGGCCAAACCCGACAGCACACTCGGCGAAGGCAACCTCACCCAGACCCAGCTTCGCAAAGCCGTCCTTGATGGCCGCAGTGATATTCGCCCAGGCCTTGTCGATACCCTGCCCCAGCGCGGAAGCCCCCGCTTCGGCGCGCACCAGTTCGACGCCGTCCAGACCAGCGATGGCAATGCGCGTACCGGTACCACCACCATCAACACCAATCAGGTATTTCACTTCACTCATGGATTTATCCTCTCGACTCTCGAACCACGTTTTATTTTGTTGTCACCAGTGCGACACGCCGCACAACCCGTACACGATAATGCAATCGCATCATCAAGTCAGCGCCAAAGAAGGCTGGCCTCGATTTGCATCAATAGAAATACAACAACGCCCGGATTTCCGGGCGTTGTTGTCGGGTGAAGCTGCGCAGTTCAGCGCTTGACGTGCAGACCGCACTCCTTGTTTTCGGGATCCTCCCACCACCAGCGACCGGCGCGAACATCCTCGCCCATCGCAATCGCACGCGTACAGGGGGCACAGCCGATCGACGGGTAGTGCTGATCGTGCAGCGCGTTGTATGGCACATCGTTTTCCTTGATGTACGCCCAGACCTCTTTCTCGGTCCATTCGATCAGCGGATTGAACTTCTCCAGCCCGTTACCGGCATCAAACTCGCGGAAACCCAAGTCGGTACGCGTTGGCGACTGCTGGCGGCGCAGGCCGGTAATCCAGGCCTTCCTGTCTTTCAGCGCACGTTGCAGCGGCTCGATCTTGCGCACATGGCAACAGGCCTTGCGCAATTCGATCGACTGATAGAAGGCATTGATGCCATGCGCATTCACATACTGCTCGGTCGCGGCGGTATTCGGGAAAAACACCTGCACGGGCGTATCCGGATAGCGACTGGCCGTTTCCTCCATCAGCGCATAGGTCTCGGCCGGCAAGCGCCCCGTATCCAGGGAAAACACGGCAATATCGAGGCGATGCCGGGCGATCAGATCCATCAGCACCATGTCTTCCGCGCCGAAGGAATTGGCAAAAACAGCAGGGCTGAATTCATCGGCAACCTGTCTGAGTACGTCCAGCGTCTGGGCCAGCTTGGCTTGCAAATCCATGCATCTCTCCGGATGGGGGGGGTGATCTAATATATATAAAGATGGTACTCAGGCCAGCGCGGCCAGCGCCGGCTTCACCATGGACACGCCGACAAATACCAGCATCGTCGCCAGAGCCGGGCGCAGCCAGCGATCAGGAATACGCCCCGTCAACTGGCTACCGAGGTATATCCCTGGAATCGAGCCAATCAAAAGGGTTCCGAGCAATACCCAGTCAATATTACCCAAGCCGGCATGCCCGAGGCCAGCGACCAGCGTCAGCGGAACGGCGTGCGCGATCTCGGTACCGACAAGGCGGTTGGTCGGCAACAGTGGATACAGCAGAAACAGCGCCAGCGTTCCCAGCGCGCCGGCGCCGATCGACGACAGGGTGACAATCACGCCCAGAAAAATCCCCACCACAAAAGTGGCCACGCCCAACTTGCCCTGCGGCAGGTCGAGCCAGTCAGAGGCATGTTTTTTTGCAAAGGCCAGCAGCGTCTGCTTGAACACCAGCGCAGCCGCCGTCAGCAGCAGAGCCATCCCGAGCGACAGCTTGATGACCAGATTGATGGTTTTGGTGTCCGCGTGCAGGATGTGCAGGGCATACACGGTAATCGCCGCCGCCGGCACACTGCCCAGCGCCAGCCAGCCGGTAATGCTCCAGTCGATATTGCGGTTGCGCTGATGCGCCACCACCCCGCTCGATTTGGTCACTGCGGCATACAGCAGGTCGGTACCAACAGCCGTTGCCGGATTAACGCCCATCCACAGCAGCAGCGGCGTCATCAGCGAGCCGCCCCCCACCCCGGTCATACCCACGATAAAACTCACAACAAAACCGGCGATGATGTACGCGTATTCCATGGAGGCCTTTCAGTAATCAAAAATTATAACGGCCGTCTCGTGCGGCCTGCTGACATCATATCAAAGCAGGCTTATACTCCGTTATAAATTGTCGTTACCTTTTAAGCACTAGCGCTTATTTAGAGGTCCACCATGAAATTGCAGCAACTACGCTATCTGGTCGAAGTCGCCAAACAAGGGCTGAATGTTTCGCTGGCAGCCGAAAAGCTGCACACCTCGCAACCCGGCATTTCCAAGCAGATTCGATTACTGGAAGACGAGCTCGGCGTGCAGATTTTCATCCGCAACGGCAAGCGAGTGGTCGATGTCACCGCCCCGGGGCGCGAAATCCTGCGCATTTCCGAGCAGATGCTGATGCAGGCCAGAAACCTCAAGCGCATCGGCGAGGAATTCGTCAACGTCGAAGGCGGCAGCCTCACGATCGCGACCACACACACCCAGGCACGCTATGCGCTGCCGCCGGTTGTACATGCCTTTCTGGAAAAGTACCCGAAAGTCAGCCTGTCAATCAAACAGGGCAATCCGACCCAGATCAGCGAAATGGTCGTTGAAGGCATGGCCGACATCGCCATTGCCACCGAGGGGATCGATCATTATCCCGAACTGGCCATGCTGCCCTGCTATGAATGGAACCGCAGCATCGTCGTGCAGAGCGGCCACCCGCTCACGCAGCTGGATCACCCGATTTCGCTGGCCGATGTCGCCGCCTACCCGCTCATTACCTATGATTTTGCCTTTGCCGGCCGCTCGAAAATCAACCGGGCATTTGCAGATGCCGGGCTGGAACCGAATGTGGTGCTGACCGCCATCGATTCCGACGTCATCAAGACCTACGTTGGCCTGGGGCTGGGCATCGGCATTCTGGCCGGCATGGCGTTCGAGCCCGACCGCGACACCGGCCTCGAAGCCATCGACGCCAGCCACCTGTTCGAGCCGTCCACCACGCGCATCGGCATCCGCAAGGACGCCTATCTGCGCGGCTATGCCTATGACTTCATCGAACTGTTTGCCCCGCACCTGACGCGGCAGGTCGTGCAGTCCGCCCTGCTGTGCGAAAGCAGCGACGACGATGACGAGGAACACTGAAACCGGGTGACACTGGCATGAACAGCTCGGATTTTGCGCCCGCAACAGTCATCCCGAGCTGCTTTTCCGGCAAATTCCGGACTTTGATTGCAGCATGGATTCAGCGCATGGTATGAATGGCGTCAGTTTTGAACCAGCCACACTCATGCCATGCCCAGTATCTATCAACTCAAATCCCGCTTTCAGGGCCTGCTGCGCCCCATCGTGCGGCAGCTGGCCAGCCACGGCATCACGGCCAACCAGGTCACCCTGAGCGCGCTGTTCGCCTCGATTCTGGTGGGCGGGCTGCTGTGCCTGCCTGCGCTGCCCCGTCTCGCCTGGCTGATTGTTCCCGTCTTCATGTTCATCCGCATGGCGCTCAACGCCATCGATGGCATGCTCGCGCGCGAACACAACCAGAAAAGCGCGCTCGGCGGCGTACTGAACGAACTGGGTGATGTCTTGGCCGATACCGCCCTCTTCCTGCCGTTTGCCTTCATCAATCCGCAAGCCGCCCTCTGGGTGATTGCCGCCGTGTTCATGGCAATGCTGACCGAGCTGGTCGGCCTCATTGGCCCGCTGATCGGCGCCAGCCGCCGCTACGACGGCCCGATGGGCAAAAGCGACCGGGCCTTCATCTTCGGTGCTTTTGCGCTGGCCTATGCACTCATCCCAGCAGCCGAACGCCCCCTCCCCTATCTCATGGGCGGCTGCGTACTGCTGATGGTGTTCACCTGCCTGAACCGCATCCGCGCCATGCTCAACGAGGTGCAACATGCCTGACTGGATCACTCAATTGTCGCTTCCCATGCCACTGCAGTGGGGGCTGGGTGGCGTTGTCGTCATCCTGATCATCGCCACACTGACCATCGCACTACTGGCACATCGCAAGCCGGAAAAGAACTGGACCGAACTCAAACTGCGCGTGCGCACCTGGTGGTGGATCGTTGCCTTCTTCTCGCTGGCGCTCTTGGGCAACAAGACGCTCGCCATGCTGGTGTTCGGACTGGTGAGTTTTCTGGCGCTCAAGGAATTCCTCACGCTCTCCAGCACGCGCGAAGCCGACCATGTGGTGCTGTTCTGGGCGTACCTGACCATCCCGCTGCAGTATTACTGGATACACATAACCTGGTACGGGATGTTCATCATTTTCATCCCCGTCTATGTCTACCTCTTCCTGCCGATGCGCATGGTGCTGATCGGTGAGACCAAAGGCTTTCTGCGCGCGGCGTCCAGCCTGCAATGGGCAGTGATGCTTACCGTCTTCTGCATTTCGCACCTGCCGGCACTGCTGATCCTGCCGGAAACCGTCGGCAAGGGCGATATCGGCACCGGCGCGATGCTGCTGTTCTTTGTCGTCGCACTCACGCAGAGCAATGATGTGGCGCAATACCTGTGGGGCAAGAGCACCGGCCGCCGCAAGGTCGCCCCCAAGGTCAGCCCGAACAAGACACTCGGCGGCCTGCTCGGTGGTGCGGCCACCACCACGCTGATTGCCTGGCTGATCGGCCCTTACCTCACACCGATGAGTCCGCTGCACTGCGCACTCGCGGGTCTCCTGATCGGCATCACCGGCTTTATCGGCGACATCGTGATTTCAGCGGTGAAGCGCGATATCGGCGTGAAGGATTCCGGCAGCCTGCTGCCCGGCCACGGCGGCATTCTCGACCGGCTGGATTCGCTCACCTACACCGCGCCGCTGTTTTTCCACTTCGTGCGCTATCTGTACTTCTGATCATGCCCTGGCTCCGCGTCCTTTTCGTTCTGCTCGTTGCCCGGCCGGTGGTCAAGCTCTGGCTCGGGCTCACCATCCGTCATCAGGAGCGCCTGCCGCTGACCGGCCCAGCAATTGTGGTGGCAAACCACAACAGCCATCTGGACATCCTGACGCTGTATTCGCTGTTTCCGCTCGCCGTCATCCGCAATGTGCAGCCCGCGGCAGCGGCCGACTACTTTCTGAAAAACAGGCTGATGGCGTGGTTTGCCACGCAGGTGGTCGGCATCATTCCGGTCAAGCGCGGCACCAAGAAAGGTGATGATCCGCTCGCCGGCTGCCGTGCAGCGCTGGCTGACGGGCGCATTCTGATTCTGTTTCCCGAAGGCACGCGCGGCGAACCGGAGGTGCTCTCAGAAGTGAAATCCGGCATCTGGCATCTGGCCGGCGAATTCCGCGATGCGCCGGTGATTCCGGTCTACATGCACGGCCTCGGCCGCGCGCTGGGGCGTGGCCAGTGGCTGCCCATCCCCTTTTTCGTTGATGTGGCCGTGGGCCGCACACATTTCTGGCAGGAAAACCGCCAGGCTTTCAAACAGGATCTGCGTGATTGCCTGCTGCAATTACGTGACAAGGTATTACCAGTCAAGCCCAATGAAGAAGAGGGCTACTGAGCAATACCCATCGATTTCACCCAAGGAGTAAACCTTCGTATGCGCACTGCCATCGAAAACCGCTTTACCACCTTTGACGAAAGCCGCATTTTCTACCGCCACTGGCCAGCCGCCAGTGACAACGGCCCGCGCCGCGCCATCGTGCTGCTGCATCGCGGCCACGAACACTCCGGCCGCCTGCAGCACATCGTCGATGAACTGGGCTACGCCGACACCCCCGTGTTCGCCTGGGACTGCCGTGGTCATGGCCTGAACGAGGGCGAACGTGGCTTTTCACCCAGCCTCGGCACCACCATCCGCGACCTCGACTGCTTTATCAAGTACATCAGCGAGACCTACGGCTACGCACCGGAAGACATCATCGTCATCGCGCAGAGTGTCGGCGCCGTGCTCGCCGCGACCTGGGTGCACGACTACGCGCCGAAAATCCGTGCGCTGATCCTTGCCGCACCGGCCTTCAAGGTGAAGCTCTACGTTCCTGCCGCCCGGCCGGGGCTGAAGCTGATGGAAAAGCTGCGCGGCAATTTCTTCGTGAATTCCTATGTGAAGGCCAAGTTCCTCACGCACGACCCCGAACGCATCGCCAGCTACAACAATGACCCGCTGATCACCCGCCCGATCTCGGTGAATATCCTGCTCGCGCTCTATGAAACCGCCGAGCGCATCATTGCCGACGCCGGTGCGATTACCGTGCCGACGCAGGTGCTGATTTCCGGCGCCGATTTCGTCGTGCATCACGGCCCGCAGCACGAGTTCTATGATCGCCTCGGCAGCCCGGTAAAGGAAAAGCACGAACTGCCGGGCTTCTACCACGACACGCTGGGCGAGTTGAACCGCGAACAGGCCTTCGTGCTGATCCGCAACTTCATCAACCGCGTCGAACAGGGCATTGCCGCCCCTGACCTGACCAGCGCCGACCAGCAGGGCTACACCCACAAGGAATACACCAGCCTGCAGCAGCCCTTGCCGATCACCAGCCCGAAGCGTTGGCAGTTCGGCATCAGCCGCCGCTCGCTCGCCACACTGGGTCGCCTGTCGGAAGGCGTGAAGCTGGGCCTGAAAACCGGCTTCGATTCGGGCAGCACGCTCGATTACGTGTACCGCAATGAAGCCAAGGGCACCACGCTCTTGGGCAAGCTCGGCGACCGGGCGTATCTGGATAGCGTCGGCTGGAAAGGCATCCGCCAGCGCAAGATCAATCTGGAAGAACTGATCGCGAAGGCCATCCGCAAGCTCGACGAAGCAGGCCGCGAGATCCGCATCGTCGACATTGCCGCCGGCCATGGCCGCTACATCATGGATGCCATCACCAAAAACCGCCTGCCCGTCACCAGCATCCTGCTGCGCGACTACAGCGACATCAATGTGCAGGCTGGCCAGCAGATGATCATCGACCGCGGCATGCAGCACATCGCCCGCTTCGCCAAGGGCAACGCCTTCGATCGCGAGAGCCTGGCCACGCTGGAACCCAGACCCACGCTGGCGGTGGTCTCCGGCCTGTACGAACTATTCCCCGAAAACGGGCCGATCCGCGACTCGCTGGCAGGGCTTGCCGATGCCGTGCCGGAAGGCGGCTATCTGGTCTACACCAACCAGCCCTGGCACCCGCAGATCGAACTGATCGCACGCACGCTCACCAGCCACAAGGACGGCAAAGCCTGGGTGATGCGCCGGCGCACGCAACAGGAAATGGATCAGCTCGTCGAAGCCGCCGGCTTTGAAAAGCTCGAACAGCGCATCGACGAATGGGGCGTGTTTACCGTGTCACTGGCAAGGCGTCGCGCCAGTGTGGCCTCACCGGACAGCGCCAGCACAGACACCGGCGCCGATTCGGATACCCCTAAGCCCATAAACGCATAAGCATTGAAAATAAATAGCCATACAAACATACCCTTAGGATTGCTGTGCCAGAACTACTTGAACTTGGAGTTGAAAACCCGAACGGCGGAGAGCCACTCGCCGGGGCCAGTCACCGCTATCCCACGTTCTTCCGCGTGCTGCTAGCCGATGCCGTACCAACAGAAGAGGACGAGCTGCGCGCGTCATTGCCAGCCGCCTGCCAGCGTGCCGAACTGGTGCTCGCCTTCATTAGCCAGCACCCGAGGGTTGCCGGGGATCCGGTGCTGACACGCTATACGCTAGGCATGCGCCAATGGCTGGCCGATGTACTGAACCGCCATGGCGAAGACGGCTGGATTTCGGTCGTTGCCGAAGATGACGATGCAGAGTACACCGCACAGGAATTGCGGGACGATTGGCAGGCGCTCAGTGCGGCAATAGCCAGCGGTGACTACGAGGCGTTCTGCGCCGTGGCAGGGGTCATAGATCCGGAAAAAGCGGTGTTCTGGGAAAACGTAATCGGCCAGCGGGCCGCCATCCACCCGTTTTTCTGGCGGGCGAATGCCGATTTTGCGGGCGACTATCTGAGCTTCAAGCGCACGCACCGTGAACACAGCCAGCATCCGGATGAGCAGCATCTGGGCGGTGGCCTGTGGCGCATCCGCAGCGACGCAGGCTTCGGGGTGCAACGCGACACGGGCGCGGACACCGTGCCGCTACTGCCACCGCATTTTGAGAAAATCAGCAGCATGAGCGAGGATGATGATGCAGCGCTGCATCTGGTCTCCTTCCGGCAAAATGGCCGCTGGGGCATTGCCGACTGCAGCCAGACCCCGGCCAGCATCCTGGTCGATGCCTGCATCGATGAGCTGTGGGCCTACGAGGATGGACTGGCCATCATGCGGATCGGCGAGCACGAAGGCCTGCTTGATCTGCAGGGCCGGCAGATCATTCCGCCCATCTATGACTACATTGGCGAAGGCCGCGACGGCCTCTATCCCGTCGAGCAGAACGAGCTCTGGGGATTGCGCCATCGTGATGGCCGCGAGCTGTGTGCCCCGCGCTATGCCTCGCTCGAATTGCTCGATCAGCATATCTGGGTGAACGAGCAACTGCTGCCTCCGGTTTTTCTGGCCACGAGCGATGCCGGGCTCGGACTGCTGGACGCCAGCGGCCGGGAAATCCTGCCCTGCGCATTTGACGAAATTGAGTGGAGCCGCAGCCTCTACGCGTGGAAAACCAGCAAGGATGAGCAGTTTGCACTCTACCGCCCGGACGGCACGCCGTGGCTGCCCGCGAGCCGCCATGATCCGGGCGACTGGCTGATTGAAGACGTGCTGCTCAGCGTGACTGCCGACAACCGCGTGGGACTGATGACGCCGGATGGCCAGCTACTGGTGCCCTGCATACATGAGCAAATCGAGCGCTGTGATTTCCCGCCAACTGGCGAACCTACCCTGCTGGTCAAAAACAAGAACGGCTGGATGCTGCTCGACAGCGCGGCACAGCCCTTGCTGCCGGAGCGCTTCCGCCAGATTTCGCTGCTGACCGAATACAACATCATTCGCAGCCATCCGGACTGGCGTGGCCTGCTGCGCGTCAATGAAAAAGGCCAGGATCGGCTGCGCGGCAAGCTGGAAGGCATCTGGCATGTTGCTGAACCCGCGCCGCGCATTGCCTGCAACCATACCGCCATCCAGCCGGTGCTGCTGGACGAACCCACGTGTCTGTTCTTTCTCGCGGTGCGGCCCTGCCAGCCCGACGAAGATGGAACGCAACACCCGCAGCGATTCGCGCTCTACCACGCCGATGGCAGCAGGCTGTTTCCCGATGACTACGCCTGGCTGGACAACGAGGCCAGCGGCACGGCGCGCGAACTGGCCCGCCTGGTGATGAAACTCAAGGAATACTGGGGCAAAGCAGAAGCCGTGATTGCGCTCAACGCCGGCAGTGGCCAGCGGGAACGTCTCTATGCCGACGGCCGGCGCGAAAGCGCGTAAGCTGCGCCCTCTGGCCAACGCCCCAGTATTACGAACTCGATTACGAACAGGAAACACACCCCATGCAGAAACAGATCCATGAACTTTTTGAAATCCTCGCCGATGGCGGGCTGGATGCCGCCGACCTCGACGCACTGACTGCCGAAGTCGGCAAGGCCGCCGCCGATGCCGACGCCTATCTGGCCGCGGACAGCGCCAGCGGCTATCCGGCCTTTGCCGCCAGCAATGGCGACGCCGCCATGCCGCTGTGGCAATGGGTGCTGCTGGAACAGCTGGAAGGCGGCATGGTGTTCCGGGGCAACCGCATCGCCGAGCTGTACGATGACATTCTCGACGCCTTCGGCGAGGGCGAGCTCGATCTCGCTGCTGAGACACTGGCTGGCCATAATGAAGACGCCGCCCTCAAGCTCGTGCTGGAGGAGCTGGCCCCGGCCTACACGCTGGTCAATTTTGCCCAGCCCATCGACGCCCGCCGTCAGATGGTGCTGGTGCGCAGCACCAAGCTGGAAAGTTTCCTTGCGGTTTGCCGCGAGCTGAACCTGCCCATCAGCCCGGCGCTCTGACGCACTCCGCAATACTCGTCAATGTATCCGATTACAGCCATTGATTTTCAATGGCTGTATTTATATACCCATTCAAAATCCGGAAGCCAGCATGGGTCACCGCATTTATCTCTACATCCAGAACGACGATGGACAGGAACAGATCGCCGAAGCCAAAAACGGCATTCCGGCGCTGTGGAAAGTGCTGCTGGCCGAGGCCTATACCGGGCCGGCTATCGACATCCAGCGCGTGTTCACCGATTGCGGCAGTGACAATCTGGTCGTGCCGCTGATAGCGGCGCGCACCCGCGCCGAACTGGTTTTCGACTTTCTGCAGCGGCATCCGGCAGTGGCCAGCCTGCCGCAGCTGCCACGCTTTATTGCCGCCGCGCGGCAGTTTCTGGCTGACCTGCAGGAACGCTATGGCGACGAGGCCGAGCTGAGTGCCGACATTGACGAGCTGTTTCACCTAAGTAGCAGCGGCTACGACCCGGACGACTACGAGCCGGGTGATTACAGCTATTTCGAGACCGCCGTTCCGGCCTGGGCGGCGAGCGAAATGGAGAGCATTAACCTGAGCTGGCAGCAGGCACTGCAAGCGCTGCGCGATGGCCAGCATGCCCGGTTTGACGTCGCGCTCACCGGCGACTGGATGACCCCGGCGGCTTGGCTGGAATGGAAATCCTGGCTGTGGGTATTCGGCCTGGGCGGTCTTGATCATCCCTTCTTCTCTGCCGATCCGGACGACGGTGTTGAATACACCGGCCTGATAGATGGCGACTACGACGAAGACGAAGACGAAGACGAAGACGAAGCGGAAAGCGACGAGGATCACATCACAGCCGATTGCTGGCGCTTTCAGGATGGCGAACACTACGGCCTGCGCCGCGGGCAGGATGCCGATGCGCCCCTCGTCATGGCAGCGGAATTCGAGAACATTAGTCGCCTGGACGAAGCCGGTGGCAAATTCGAACACCTGTTTGCCTACCAGGAAAACGGCCTGTGGGGGCTGGCCGATAGCCGCAGCACCCCGGCGCAACGGCTCACCGCCGCCGCATTCGACGATATGTGGTATTTCGCAGCCAACGGGCATGCCGCCGTGCGCCGCGCTGACCGCGAAGGACTCATCAACAGCCTTGGGCAAATCGTTGTCCCGCTTGAGTATCAGGAACTGGGCAATTACGACGGCAAGCTGATTGGCGCCTTGCAGAATGATCGCTGGGGGCTGATCGACCACAACGGCGCTTTGGTCGTGCCGCATCGCTATCTGGACATGCTGCGCTCAGACGAAAAACCGATCCGTGACCAGCGCCGCGTACAGAATGAAAATGGCTGGGGCCTGCTGGCGGCAGACGGCAGCGAGCTGCTGCCCTGCGTTTACAACAGCATCAGCTGGGATGAAGATCGTCGGCTGTGGCAGCTCAGCCAGACCGATGCCGAGGGCATTGAACTCTTCAGCCTGATGCATGCCGATGGCCGCATTGTCATGCTGCCTTCCGAGGGAGAGGTGCACGGCACGCTGTTTGATCATCTGCCGGGTGGACGCCAGCTGATTCTGCGCCGTGGCAAACACGGTTACGGAGTCAGTGACGATCGTGGCGAGGAGTTGCTGCCTTGCCAGTATGAAGACATCACGCCACTGCAGGCGGATGTACTGGGCGAGCGCCTGCTCAATGTGACTCGCGACGGCGCTGCCAATCTGCTGACGCTGGATGGCGTGGCAAAGTTGCCTGCCGGTTTTTCCAGCATCGAACTGCTGTCGCCCTGGCGTGAAGCCATCCGCCAGCACCCGCGCTGGCGCAGGCTGCTGCAGGTTGGTCAAAAAACCGCACAGAAAAAGCGTAAAGCGCGCGCCGAGGAACGCTACGGCGTCTGGCTGCTGGACAGCGCCAGCCAGCTGCTGCCCTGCCAGTACAGCGCCATCGCGCCGATTTTTGCTGCGGGCATGAACACCGAGCCAGTGTTCATCTGCGAGCGCCCGGCTCATCCCGACGAGCCCGGCCAGGGGCAGGACCAGCGCATGGGCATTCTGCGTGCCGACGGCAGCGCGCTGTTCGCCGAGGATTACGCCTGGATCGGCAAGACCTATAGCATCGCAGAACTCGGCGACACGATTGCCGAGGAGATCGAGGCGCTGTGGCGCAAGGGCGCTGGCGCACAAGCGTGGAATGCTCGACACAACCGCGTGGAATACCTGTTTGCCGATGGCTGCACGCAGAGCTATGCCGAGCACCTGCGGCAGCGTTTCAGTACCGGTGACTGGGCGGCCGGTTTCGAGCTGGCCGACGCGGTGGAATACGCCAAAGAGGGCATTGCAGAAGATGCGGAGCTCGCCCGCGCACTGTGGCGCGAGCTGGCTGAGCGCGCACCTTCTGACTCCCCGGATTCCTGGCGTGGCCGGGCGCTGCTTCGTCTGGCCTGGGTCGGCATCGACACCATGGAAGAACACGACAAGCCGGCCAGCATGCTGGCCTTGCTGCGCGAGGCCGCCGAACTGATAAGCGAGCGTTACAAGGGCGACAAAAGCCGCGCAATGAACAACGCCGGTTACATGATCGAACATGGCATGGGAATCGAAGCGGACGCCGTACTGGGCACGCAGTATTACGAACGCGCAGCGGCGCTGGGCAACCCTTACGGCAGCTACAACGCAGGTGTGAACTGGCGCAACGGTTCGGCTGGCCAGATTGATCTCGATCGCGCCATCCGGCACTTCGACCAGGCCATGCGCGCAAATTTCCCCAATGCGCAGGCGTCGCTTGGCTACACGCAGGTGCTGCAGGCCCGCGCCAGTAATGATGCTGCGCTGTTTCACAAGGCCGCCGCCAATCTGCGCTACAGCTGGCAGCAGGGCGACGCGCCGGAATGGGTCGGCGGCGAACTGGCCCAACTGGCACTGGATGGTTACGTCGAGGCATCACGCCCTGACATCGAAAGCTGGCTGACGCTAGCCGCCGAAGCCGACGACGAAGATGCCATCCGCACGCTGGCCACGCGCTTTTACACTGCGGATGATCCGGCCGGCGCACCGTGGCGCCAGCGCTGGGCCGAGCTGAATCCGCCCCCGCCAGAGCAAGGCGGCCTCGTTAGCAAGATCAAGGGCTGGCTGGGCGGGAAATAACATACCCAACACCCCATAGAACCAAAACCATTGCAAACACAAAGCAACAGAGACATACCCATGAGCATCCTGCAAAAACGCTATTTCGAGCTTTCCAGCGCAGAGACCGGCGAGCACAAATTTTACGAGCTGACGCTCAACGACGACGGCACGCTGATCAGCCGCTATGGCCGCATCGGCGCCAATGGCCAGAGCAAGACACAGCACTTCGACAGCATCGAAGCCATGCTGAAAGTCGCCGACAAGACCACTGCCGAGAAGCTCAACAAGGGCTACCAGCCGGCCACGCCGGGCGAAACCGCCGCGCAGGAAACGCGCCACCAGCGCATCCTGCGCTGCGCGCGCGAGCTGTACGCGCTGATCAGCAATGGCAATACGGCGCTCGCGCAACGCTGCAGCGCCGAATTCAAGGCCTTCATCGAGGACGCAGACAACAAGGACGAATACGAGGAGCAGGAGGACGAACTGATCGCCACCGGCTTCAAGGAAGCCGCCGACTGGGAGCTGGTGTTCTTCGTCGACTGGAAAGACAGCGAATCGATGCTCGACGTGCTGGCAACACTGTGCAGCAATCTGAAGATCGACATCGAATTCGACTGGGGTTGCGACAATCCGGAAGACGAGCTGGAGGTCGGCCAGATCATGCTGCTCGCGCATGAACAGCTGCAGCAGCGGGATTATGCGCTGTGGCACTGGGATACCGGTGACGACGCCTATCTGGGCTGGATCGGGCATGACGACGATTACGACAGCATCGCCAATTTTTCGCTTGGCCTCGGCCTCGTCGCCCGCTACCCCGACCCGGCCAAACTCGGCTAGCATGCCCTCCTCACCCCTTTCCATACAGGCCCCCGCATGAGCGCAAGCATTTCCGAACTGATCAACCTGATTTCCGGCGGCTTCATGGACGCCGATGACGCCCGCCCGATTGTCGCCGCCGTGGACGCCGCGCGCGAGAATCCGGCCGACTATCAGGCCAAATACGATGTGTACGGCTACACGGAGGAATCCGGCATGCCGCTGTGGCAATGGGTGCTGATCCATCTGCTGCCGCCGGACCTGCTGTTCTGTGCACCGCAGCTCGACGATCTGTATGCGCAGATCTGGGAAAGCTTTGACGACGGGCTGGAGCTCGACCCGGACGAGCTTTCCGGCCTGAAAACCGACAAGGCGCTGAAGCTGATCCAGCAGGATCTCGGCCCGCAGTTTGCGCTGGCCAGTTTCGGCAAGCCGGTGAACGCCGAAGAACCGTGGCAGTGCGTGCTGGTGCGCAGCAGCGAAATTACCCAGTACCTGATGCTGTGCAACGAGTTGCAGCTGCGCGCCGAGGTGTGCGGCCGCTAGGCTTTGATACCCGTCACCCCATAATGACACACCCCATCAAAACAATGACCCGCAGACGCATACCCATCGCCATTCTGACCAGCTTGCAGCTCATGCTCGGGGCAAGCGCGCTGGCAGACACCTTCACCGGCACACTGGGCGGCAAGCCGGTGGTGGTCGAGCTTTCGACCGATCAGCATGGCCAGCCGGATGGCGGGCAGTACGGCTATCTGTCGCAAGGGCGGGTACTGCTGCTGCGCAAAAGCGAGCGCGCTGGCCTGCTGGAAGAATATCGCGTCAAATCACCCGGTGACGAGGTAGTAAGCGGCTACTGGTCATTGCGGCGCGCCGGCCGGGGCTGGGAGGGACAGTGGCTGAAACAGCCGGGGGCAAACGGCCTGCCGCTACACCTAGAACCCGCGGCCTTGCCCGAGGAAACGACGCAGGCCCTGGGGCAAACCATTCAGCCCAGCTTGCGCCCGGAACTCTTCAACCTGCTGCTGGCACAAAGCCCGGCACTGGCCATTCGCACCGGCAAGACACAGAGCCAGGCAGGCCTGCGAATCACCCCCTTGCGCTGGCAACGCGGCGAAGCGCTGGTCGCCGCCAGCGTGCAGCTGGCTGAGCCGGCACAGCCCGGTGATGCCGCGGTCAATGCGGCACTGCGCTTGCTGCTGCAAGGCAGCATTGTCGACGCCGAATACTGCTCGGCGGTGGCGGGGGATTTTCAGGACTTCCAGCTGAAGAGCACGATCACTTATGCCAGTACCCGTTACCTGAATATTCAAACGCAAACGGAATCCAACTGCGGCGGCCCGCATCCGAACGCGGGATACGGCAGCAGCGTTTATGACCGGCAGAGCGGCCAGGAGATTGCGCTGGGCAAGCAGGTGTATCAAATCGACGGGCCACAGCAGGCGACATTCCGCCAGCTCGTCGCGGCTACGCTCAAGCGGCAGCTGAGCAAGGATGAGCGTGGCGACGAGTGCTACGCCGCATATCTTGCCGACCCGGCCGGAACGGAATACCCCTGGCTACGGCTGAACGGCATCGATGGCAAAGGCGTGATCGTCAGCCTCGGCTATGCACACGCAGAACAGGCCTGCGGGCTCGACCTCACTCTGCCGTACGCCAGCCTTGCGCGTTTCCGCCGCACTGACGCGCCCGCCCACTTTGGCAAGCCCTGACATGAATACACGCACGCACGCACATCCCTGGGGCTATGCCCTGCTGTGGCTGCTGATCGCCGCGCCCGGCTTTTTCCTCTTTTACGGGCAAGCCAACCACTACGCCTCGACCCTGCCGGCCAGTGCGGTCGGCAATATTGCGTTTGCGTGGGAGCGGGAATGGATTCCCTTCTGGCCGTGGACCATCCTGCCCTATTGGTCGATCGATCTGATGTACGGAATTTCGATCCTGATCTGCACCACCCGCAGCGAGATCCGTACGCAGGCCTGCCGGCTGCTGCTGGCCACCGCGCTGTCCTCGCTGTGCTTCGTGCTCTGGCCGCTGCGTTTTGGCTGGGACCGCCCCGAAGTCGGCGGATTGTTCGGGCAGATGTTTGCGGCACTGGGATTGTTCGACAAACCATTCAATCAGGCACCGTCACTGCACATCAGCCTGCTGTTCATCATCTGGCTGCGTGCCGCGGCCCATCTGCCGGCACGCTGGTTGCCGCTGCTGCACCTGTGGTGCGTGCTGATCGGGCTATCCGTGCTCACCACCTGGCAGCACCATCTGCTCGATATACCCACCGGCATCGCCATGGGCGTGCTGGTGTGCTGGCTGCTGCCGGTTGCGCCAGTACGCTGGCAGCGCTGGCATACCGCCGCGCCGGCACGGGCACGCGGTCTGGCACTGCGCTACCTGCTGGGCAGCGCCAGCTGTGCGATGCTGGCAGGATGGTGGCAAGGCTGGGGCTGGCTGCTGCTGTGGCCGGCTGCCGCACTGGCCGTTGTCGCATTCGGCTATGCCGTGGCTGGCCCGGCGGTGTTCCAGAAAACCGGCGGCCGGCTGCGCATCGCCGCCAGCTGGCTCACCGCACCGTACCGCTGGGGCGCCAAGCTGGTGCGACGCTATTTCCTGAACGCGCTACCCGGCGCGGAAGAGGTCGTTCCCGGCGTCTGGCTCGGGCCGATTACCGCCGCACGGGAAGCGCGCTTTGCCGGCGTGCTGGACCTCACCGCCGAATACAACGCGCTGGCACACCCCGCCGCCGACTACCGTAGCCTGCCACTGCTGGATCTGCTGCCGCCCACACCCGCCGAGCTGCTGCACGGCGCGCAGCTGCTGGAGGAACTGCGCCTGCGCCATCCCGGCCAGCCGCTGCTGGTGCATTGCGCGTTGGGGATGTCACGCAGCGCCGCGATCGTTGCTGCCTGGCTGATCCACTATCGTCACGTCGAAGACGCGCCTGCCGCGCTGGCCTTGCTGCGCGAACGCCGCCAGCGTGTCACGCTGCGCGAGCATCATCTGCAGGAGCTGGCCTCCCTGCCCGCCCGCGGAGAGCAGCCATGATTGAGCGCAATGCGCGCGAAGCCGCCGCGCTGATGGCGGCACTGCTGGAGAGTGTTCGCCCGCTTACACTGCTTACCCCGCTGCTGCTGGGTGTCGCCAGCCTGCTGGCCGACGGTGCCCCGCGCTGGAGCTGGCTCATGCTGCTGCCGCTTGCCCTGGCGCAGCTGGTGCACGGCTGGCGCCTGTGGCTCGATGCCGGCTATTTCCGCCTGCTTGCGCAGGATGCCGTGACGCTGGCGGGGCTGGATGAGCACCTGCATCACGTCTTCGGACGTACGCCCCCTGCCGTGCCGCGCAGCCTGGCCGAGCGAATCGGCGGTACCCGCGTGCTGCTGCGCCGCTATGCGGTCCTGACTCTGGCCTGCTGGCTGGCCACCCTGCTGCTGCCACTGCAGGCGCTGCTCAAATAGCGAAAAAAAGCGAAAATCGCTCGAAAGCAAACCGCTCATCGGCCCATGCGCATGCCATAATCATAATTCTTACATTCACCCTGAGCATACCATTAAATGTATATTAACCAATCCACTTAAATTAAATGGCTGCATGAATATACCCATCAAATAGTAAGCATCAGAGCATCTTTGCTGCGGCACAGCAAAACCCTTAGGGTGAACGCCGTATATGTTCGCGAGCGAAGAATAACTACATTACGTTCATCGCTGCACCGGGCTCCGCGCTCCAACGGTAGTACGGCTAGAGCAGCGCTCGCCTCGGGACAATCATCATCGTCCCCCGTCCGGGCGCCCCGGGTCGTCACACTGATCTGTGACGGTTTCAGCGATCTGTGAAGCGGGACCTTCGCAGCTTAACCGCCAGCCACGGCAACACGGCCAGCGGAAAGGGAGATTTGCAGTACCGTTTTTTGCAAGAGCTTCATCATTCCTCCTTCGCGCCACACTCCGGCAGAGTGTGGCGTTTTTATTTGCCATGCACTGGCTAAACACGACGGATCGCGCCGACCTGCGCCCTGCGCAGCACACACCCAGGCCTGGCGGATTGCGGCATTCCAGCGAATGGACGAGCCAAGCAAACCCGGCGTAGGATACAGAATCAGCAACAAAGGCGGCATCCGCGCGCAGCGTAAAGTCCAGAAAACACTGCGCAGCCCGGGCCAACCAGCCGCCTGAGCAATTAATCGAGCCAGGCCCGCATCAACAAGGGCGGCAAACCCGACGAGACACCATGCACGCAGTCCGCACACTTTGCCTGCCAATCTTATTACTGACAGCCCCCGCTCACGCCACAACACTGGAGCAGCTTTTCGAGCAGAAACAGTTTGCCGAATTTCTGCCCAAAGCAAAGACCGCCGCCCGGCAAGGTGATGCCGAAGCATTATTCTTGCTTGGCAAGATGCACCATCTTCACCTGATCAAAACACCTGACGCACCGGATTACGACGAAGCAAAAGAACGGCAGCTGGCACAGACGTATTACGAGCAGGCACGCAGCAAGGGTTCCGCCCGTGCCAGCCACAATCTGGGGCTGCTGCTGATTGATGAGGGGCAGAAGCGCAAAGGGATTGCACTGCTGGAAGAAGCACTGGCACGCGGCCTGAAGATGCCAACCCTGCTGAGCCTTGCCAGCGCCGTTAGTCCCGGAGAATCACCCGATCTGATCGATGGCAATGCCATTGATGACTTTGGCAAATCGGGCGACTATTACGCCGCCGCCCTGGCGCTGCGGCCGGATGACTTTTCCCTGGAAAACGACGCAGCCCGGCAATATCAGCGCGCCTACCTCTATTACCTGCGCGCAGCGGACTTCACTCGAGCAAATTACGACGCCGCGGTATTGCGACAGCGTGCCGTGCTCTGGCTGACCAAAGGCATGCAGCGCAACGAGGGCATTGCCTGGTCGAATTACGGCGTACTACTGCTGAAAGAAGTCAATCGCGCTGGTGGCACAACCGATAATTCAGATTACGCACCTGCGCTAGAGGCGCTGAAGCGCGGCGCACAACTCAACAACGGCACTGCCCATTACCTATTGGCAGAAATGATGCAACAAGGATATGGGCTAGCCCAGCCCGATCCGGATTCAGCCCTGCAGCATTATGAGGCTGCCGCACGGCTGGGGCAGAAAGAGGCCATCTGGCCCGCCATCGAACTGGTCAGCAAGCAGCTCGATGGCGAAAACGACACCGAACGTTACAGGCAGGGTATTGAGCGAATCAAGGCCTTGCAAAAACTCGACCCCAAGCACAAGCCGGACAAGGAACCCAAGTAGCACACCCTCACCCGGAGCCGGCTAGCGCTTCAGAATGTACTTCCGCACCGCCGCATTGTGCTCGTCGAGTGTATTGGAAAACTCCGAGCTGCCGTCGCCGCGTGCGACGAAATAGAAGGCTTTGGTCTGCGCCGGCTGCGTGGCCGCCAGCAGCGCCGCGTCGCCGACCATCGCAATCGGCGTGGGTGGCAGGCCGCCACGGGTGTAGGTGTTCCACGGCGTATCGGTCTGCAGGTGGATTTTCTTCAGGTCGCCGTCAAACGCTTCGCCCACGCCATAGATCACGCTGGGGTCGGTCTGCAGGCGCATGCCGGTTTTCAGGCGGTTGATGAAGACGCCACCGATCAGTGGGCGATCTTCGGCCTTGCCGGTTTCCTTTTCGATCAGCGAGGCCAGAATCAGGGCTTCCTGCGCACTCTTCAGCGGCAGGCCGGGCGCACGCGCCGCCCAGGCGGCATCGAGTTTTTCCTGCAGCAGCGCATGCGCGCGCTTCAGCAATTCCAGCGTCGAGCTGCCCTTGTCGACCTGATAGGTGTCGGGGAAGAATTGCCCTTCCAGGCTGGGCGCATCGATATTCAGTGCCCTGGCAATGTCGGCATCGCTCATGCCGCGAATGTCGGATTTGAGCTGCACATTGCCTTCCAGCTGGCGACGGATGTCGCGCCAGTTGCGACCCTCGACAATCGCCACACGCACCATGCTGGTGTCGCCCTTGCCGATTTTCTCCAGCAGCTCCAGCGGGCTGGGCGCGATGGACAGATGATAGCTGCCCGCCTTCAGGCTGCCCGCCTCGCCGGTGATGCGCGCGAGCAGCACGAAGAGATCGGGCTGGTCGATCACCTGCTGCGTGACCAGCTGGCCGGCCACATTTTTCAGCGAGCCGGGCGTGAGCACAAAATCCTTCGGTGTTGCGACAGCCAGCGGCCTGTTCGCCCAGGCATAGAAGGCAGCGCTGCCGACTACCGCCGCGAGCAACAGGAGCACCAGCAGCATGGCCATCAGGCGGCTGAGCGGATGCACGCGGCCAGCGGGTTTAGTCACGGCCTTGCTGCGAGGCTTCGTCTCCAGCGTCATTTTGCTGGCTGGCGGGTTCCGGGGTTTGCGTGGGGCGGCCATGCTGGCGTTTTACCTCGAAGAATTTCTTGACGTTGCCCAGCTCGCGCGTGCGGTACATGCGCGGCAGGCTGTGCAGGATGGTTTTGCCGTAGGGCTTATCAACTAATCGGTTATCCGCGATCATCAGGATGCCGGTATCGAATTCATCACGGATCAGCCGCCCCGCGCCCTGCTTGAGCGTGATGGTGGCGTGCGGCAGCTGCAGATCCATGAAGGCGCTGCGCCCGCTGGCATTCACCTTGTCGATGCGCGCGGAGAGCACCGGGTCGCCCGGGCTGGCAAAGGGCAGCTTGTCGATGACGACCAGCGACAATTGCTCGCCCTTCACGTCGATGCCTTCCCAGAAGGTCTGGCTGGCGACGAGGATGGCGTTCGGTGAGCGGCGGAAGTTGTCCAGCAATTCGGTACGCGAGCCGGTGCCCTGCAGCAGCAGCGGCCAGTCCAGCCCGGCTTCCTTGAGCTTTTCGGCGACAAGCTCGTGCGCCTCGCGCATGGCGCGCAAGGACGTAAACAGCAGAAAGGCGTGGCCTTGCGTCGTTTGCAGCAGCGGCCAGGCGCGGTCGATCACCTTTTGCGTGAAGCCCGGCGAATTCGGCTCGGGCATGTCACGCGGCACATACAGCACCGCCTGCTGCTTGTAGTCGAAGGGGCTGTCCCAGCATTCCTCGCGCGCGTCCCACAGGCCCAGCTCGTGCTTGAAATGCTCGAACTTGCCGTTCACCGCCAGCGTGGCAGACGCAAAAATCCACGCACGCGGGTTGAAACGGATCTGCTTGCTGAACAATTCCGCAATGTTCAGCGGCGTGGCGTGCAGCATGAAGCCGTGCGTGGATACATCAATCCAGTGTACGTAATCGTCGCGGTCGGATTTCTGCCAGTTGCGGATCATCTGCAGTTGTTCGAACGCGCGCTCCTGGCATTTCTGCAAGCTTTCCGCACGCTCGGCCTGTTTCGCGAGCAATTCGTGCAGCGTTTCCAGCTTGCCCAGCACCTCGTCCAGCCCCGCCGCAAAACCCTCGACCTGATCGAGCTGATGCTGCGGCAGGCGGTTGCTTTCCTTGAAAACGAGGCGCAGATCGCGCACGGCTTTTTCCAGATCCTCCGCTGCGCTGGGCAGCGCGACGAAATCCTTGGCAACGACAATCGCCTCGGCACGCGCATCGCGCGCCAGCTCGACAATCTGGCCGGAGCCGAGCGACTCACCGAAAAACAGGCTGGCGATTTCCGGCAGCTGGTGAGCCTCGTCGAAAATGATGGTGTTGCACGCCGGCAGCAGCTCGCCGGCGCCCTCGTCCTTCAGCCACACGTCGGCGAAGAACAGGTGATGATTGACCACCACCACGTCGGCTTCCTGCGCTTCCTTGCGCGCCTTCAGCACGAAGCATTCACTGTGGTTGGGGCAGTCTTGTCCTAAGCAATTGTCGCGCGTGCTGGTGACCTGCATCCAGACCGTCGACGTTTCATCGACACCGGGGCAGCCGGCCTTGTCGCCGCTGGTGGAAATCTTGGCGTAGCGCTTGATCTTCTGCAGATCAACCGCGTCTTCGCGGCGCAGGAAGCGCCCTTCGGTTTCCGCGCGCGCCAGATGGTAGTGGCAGATGTAGTTGCTGCGCCCTTTCAGCAGCGCAATCGTCACCGGCACGCGCAGCAGTTCGCGCACCGCCGGCAGATCGCGGGCGAACAGCTGATCCTGCAGCGTCTTGGTGCCGGTGGAAACGATCACCTTGTCGCCCGACATCAACGCGGGCACCAGATAGGCAAAGGTCTTGCCGGTGCCGGTGCCGGCCTCGGCGATCAGCTGGCCGCGCTCAGAAATCGTTTCCGCCACGGCCTTCGCCATTTCCAGCTGCGGCGTGCGCAGCTTGTAGCCGGGAAAGGCATCGGCAAAGGGGCCGTTGTCGGCAAAAATCTCGTCCAGCGTCATCAGGATCATCCACAAGTCAGCCGCGATTGTAGCAAGGCGCCACGCAAAACGCCCCGCCATACATACTCATGCATGTACAAAGCCATAGCCCAACAAAAACATTGGCTACAGACGCATACCCACACACATTCTCGCGGTGGTCTTGCACAACCATCCATAGTCCGGGCTGACTCATCGGGCTGAATGTGCCCGTGCCCCCCGTGCAACACCGATACGCTGCAGAGCACTGATTTCGGGCAGGGCTGATGCTCATCGCTGTTACCCGCCGCAACCGGCGCTCACAGGCAGCGCGCCGCAAGTAAAGTAGCCTGCCGGCATGCATACTCCACCTTCTCCTGCCTCATTCCGCGCCTTGCTGGTCATGCTCACCGCAGCGATGCTGCTCTCGTGCATTCGCGCCCCCTGGCCGGGCGACCTGCTGCTGCAGCACTGCCTCACCGTTGCCTTTCTGGCTGGCTGGGCGATCATCCAGAAGCGCTTCGCCCTCAGCTGGCTTGCCACCCTGCTGATCGCAACCTTCCTGCTGCTGCACATCTTCGGCGCGCGCTGGCTGTATTCGAATGTGCCCTATGACCGCTGGCTGCAGGCCTGCTGCGCAACAGACACACGGCAGCTCTTCGGCTGGACGCGCAATCACTACGACCGGCTGGTGCATCTGGTCTACGGCTTGTGCTTCACGCTGCCACTGGCCGAGCTGTTCCTGCGTCGGGGCCGCAGCAGGCGCGACAGCTGGCTGCAGGCCATCCTGTGGATCATGGTCAGCAGCCTGATCTACGAATGGTTCGAGTGGGGTGTATCCCTGTTACTGTCAGCCGAGGATGCCGAGGGCTACAACGGCCAGCAGGGCGATATGTGGGACGCCCACAAGGACATGCTGCTGGCGACCATCGGTGCACTGCTTAGCCCGCTGTTACTGAAACTGAAAGCAGTGCCACGCTGCAACCCTCAAGATGACAGCGCTGTACGGGAAAGACCGTAGCGGCAAGACCGGGCATGAAAATCATGCGGATTCATGCACTTGCAGAACCGTATCCCGCAGGCCGTTCCCCGTAACATTCCAGCCCGAATCCGGCTTGATTTTTCGCAATTTCTTACAGGTAATTTTGGCGTAGCTTCCTTTGCAACAACCGGTAACGGTTTATTTCAACTCGGGAGCAACTCCATGACCACCACCGCTTTCTTCATCCCCTGTGTCAACCTGATGGGCGCCGGCTGCCTGAGCGACGCCGTCAAGACCATCCAGTCCTACGGCTTCAAGAAGGCCCTGATCGTCACCGACAAACCGCTGGTGCAGATCGGCATTGTCAAAACTGTCACCGATCAGCTGGCGGGCGCCGGCGTTGGCGCGGTTGTTTTTGACGGCGTGCAGCCGAACCCGACCACTGGCAATGTTGCCGAGGGCCTGAAGTTGCTGAACGATAATGGCTGCGACTTCGTGATCTCGCTCGGCGGCGGCTCGCCGCACGATTGTGCCAAGGGCATCGCGCTCGTTGCCGTCAACGGCGGCAGCATCAAGGATTACGAAGGCGTCGACAAATCGGCCAAGCCGCAGCTGCCACTGGTGGCCATCAACACCACTGCCGGCACCGCCAGCGAAATGACCCGCTTCTGCATCATCACCGATGAAAGCCGTCACGTGAAAATGGCCATCGTCGACAAGCACACCACGCCGATTCTCTCGGTGAACGACCCGGAACTGATGCTGCTGAAGCCGGCCGGCCTGACAGCCGCCACCGGCATGGACGCCCTCACCCACGCCGTCGAAGCCTATGTATCGACCATTGCCACGCCGATCACCGACGCCTGCGCCCTGAAGGCCGTGGAAATCATCAGCCAGTGGCTGCGCACCGCCGTAGCCGACGGCAAGAACATCGAAGCCCGCGAACAGATGGCCTACGCCCAGTTCCTCGCCGGCATGGCCTTCAACAACGCCTCGCTCGGCTATGTGCACGCGATGGCGCACCAGCTCGGCGGCTTCTACGACCTGCCGCACGGTGTGTGTAACGCCATCCTGCTGCCGCACGTGCAGGCCTACAACAAGCAGGTTGCTGCCAAGCGCCTCGGCGACGTGGCACGGGCAATGGGTGAGAAGGTCGACGGCCTGAGCGATGATGCCGCCGCCGACGTCTGCCTGGCCGCCATCCGCAAGCTGTCTGCCGACATCGGCATCCCGTCTGGTGTAGCGCAACTGGGCGCCAAGGCCGAAGACATTCCGACGCTGACCGAAAACGCACTGAAGGATGCCTGCGGCTTCACCAACCCGAAGCAGGCGACTGCCGAGGAAATCAGCGCAATCTTCGCTGCCGCGCTGTAAAGTCCGGCACATGCAAAAAGCCCCGCCTTGGCGGGGCTTTTTGCATGATGGAATTCAACGCAGGCAGAATACTGGTGCCGCCAGCCGGGGTCGAACCGGCACACCAAAAGGCGAGGGATTTTAAGTCCCTTGTGTCTACCAATTTCACCATGGCGGCCTGCATGCTCCGACCTGCCAACGGCAGGCAGAAGATGCGAAAAAAGCCGCTGCTTGAGCGGCTTTTCAAAACTGGAGGCGCGAGCCGGAGTCGAACCGACCTACACGGATTTGCAATCCGGTGCATAACCGCTTTGCTATCGCGCCAGAGAAAAGCTGGCGCTTTTCTTTGGAAACTGGAGCGGGATAAGAGGCTCGAACTCTCGACCTATACCTTGGCAAGGTATCGCTCTACCAACTGAGCTAATCCCGCA
>NZ_KE387259.1:444984-490356 GCF_000430805.1 Chitinilyticum aquatile DSM 21506
TGGAGCGGGATAAGAGGCTCGAACTCTCGACCTATACCTTGGCAAGGTATCGCTCTACCAACTGAGCTAATCCCGCGCTCACTTCAAAACTGCTGAAGCATCAGAGGAGGCGCATTATGAATGGAGATCAAGGGGGCGTCAACTGTTGCGCCAATAATTTTCTCACGCAGCGCCTGGGCACTCCTGAGCTGGCCAGCCGACTTCCTGTCAAATCAAATTGTTAACTTTGCCTGCAGTGAGGCGTTACAATCACCGGTTCTTTATCTTTGTGCCGGAACCTTGCGCCATGTACCGCCCTGCCCCGCATCACGCTGCCGATATCCCGCTGATCCGCATCCGCGGTGCGCGCACGCACAATCTGAAAAACGTGAATCTGGACATTCCGCGCGGCAAACTGGTGGTCATTACCGGGCTGTCCGGCTCGGGCAAGTCGTCACTCGCCTTTGATACGCTGTATGCGGAAGGCCAGCGCCGTTATGTCGAATCGCTGTCGGCCTATGCCCGCCAGTTCCTGCAGCTGATGGAAAAGCCCGATGTCGATCTGATCGAAGGGCTTTCCCCGGCAATTTCCATCGAGCAGAAGGCAACCAGCCACAATCCACGCTCGACGGTCGGCACGGTGACCGAAATTCACGATTACCTGCGTTTGCTGTTTGCCCGTGTCGGCACACCGTATTGCCCCGAACACGGACAGGCCTTGGCGGCGCAAACGGTCAGCCAGATGGTCGATCATGTTCTGGCGCTGCCGGAAGACACCAAGCTGATGGTGCTGGCCCCAGCCGTAATCGGGCGCAAGGGCGAGAACAGCGATCTGTTTGACGATTTGCGTGCCCAGGGCTTTGTACGGGTGCGCATCAATGGTGAAGTACATGAGCTCGACGAGCTGCCGAAACTCGACAAGAACAAGAAACACAATATCGATGTGGTCATCGACCGACTGAAAGTGCGGGCCGATCTGCAGCAGCGTCTGGCCGAATCATTCGAAACCGCATTGCGCCACGCCGATGGCAGAGCCATTGCGCTTGAAATGGATTCCGGCGCGGAGCACTGGTTTTCGGCCAAGTTTGCCTGCCCGGTGTGCAGCTACAGCCTGCCGGAGCTGGAGCCGCGGCTGTTCTCGTTCAACAACCCGATGGGGGCTTGCCCGAAGTGCGATGGCCTGGGGCAGATCACCTTCTTCGACCCGAAGCGCGTTGTCGCCCACCCGGAGCTCAGCCTTGCTGCAGGGGCAATCAAGGGCTGGGACAAGCGTAACCAGTTCTATTTCCAGCTGCTGCTGAATCTCGCCGAACATTATGGCTTTGACGTGAACACCCCATGGAACGAGCTTGCTACGGACGTTCAGCATGTCGTGCTGTACGGCTCCGGCAATGAGGAAATCCGCTTCATTTACATGAACGAGCGGGGCAGCCGCTTCGAGAGGCTGCATACCTTCGAGGGCATCATCCATAATCTGGAGCGGCGCTACCGCGAGACCGATTCCGCCACGGTGCGTGAAGAACTCGCCAAATACCAGAACAATTCCTCTTGCCCTGATTGCGCTGGCTCACGGCTGCGCCGCGAGGCTCGTCACGTGATGGTCGGGGATAAAACCCTGCATGGTATCAACCTGCAGCCCTTGAAAGAAGCGGCTCACTTCTTTGATACCCTGCACCTTGAGGGAGCCAAAGCGCAGATTGCAGAAAAAATCATCAAGGAGATCCGTGAGCGCCTCGGCTTTCTGGTCAATGTGGGGCTGGACTACCTGAGCCTCGAACGCAGTGCGGATACGCTCTCCGGCGGAGAAGCACAGCGCATCCGGCTCGCCAGCCAGATCGGCTCGGGCCTGACCGGCGTGATGTATGTACTGGACGAGCCATCCATCGGCCTGCACCAGCGCGACAATGATCGCCTGCTTGGCACACTGATGCACCTGCGTGATCTGGATAACAGCGTCATCGTCGTCGAACATGACGAAGATGCGATCAGAGCCGCCGACTTTCTGATCGACATCGGCCCCGGCGCAGGAGTGCATGGCGGCGAAGTGCTCGCCGCCGGTCATCCCGACGACATCATGGCCGAGCCTCGTTCGATTACCGGTCAGTTCCTCAGCGGACAGCGACGGATCGCCATTCCCGGGCAGCGCCGTCAGCCGCAAGTGGACAAGTGGCTCACCCTGAAAGGAGCCTCCGGCAATAATCTGAAAGACGTCGATCTGAGCATTCCGGTCGGGCTGATGATCTGCGTGACTGGCGTTTCCGGCTCAGGCAAGTCAACCCTGATCAATGACACCCTGCACAATATTGCCGCGCGCGAACTCAACGGGGCCTCGTGCGAGCCGGCCCCCTACCGTGAAATTCTCGGCCTGGAACACTTCGACAAGGTGATCAACGTCGACCAGTCCCCGATTGGCCGCACACCACGCTCCAATCCGGCTACTTACACCGGGCTGTTCACCCCGATCCGCGAACTGTTTGCAGGCGTACCGGCCAGCCGCGAACGCGGCTACGGTCCCGGACGTTTCTCATTCAATGTAAAAGGTGGCCGTTGCGAAGCCTGCCAGGGCGATGGCGTCATCAAGGTGGAAATGCACTTCCTGCCCGATGTGTACGTTCCCTGCGATGTCTGTCACGGCAAACGCTACAACCGCGAAACCCTTGAAGTGCAGTACAAGGGCAAGAGCATTACGGAAGTCCTGGAAATGACCGTGGAAGTGGCGCTGGAGTTTTTCAGTGCCGTGCCAACGGTTGCCCGCAAAATGCAGACCCTGATGGATGTTGGACTGGGCTACATCAAGCTCGGCCAAAGCGCCACCACGCTTTCCGGCGGCGAAGCACAGCGGGTGAAACTGGCTCTGGAGCTTTCCAAACGCGACACTGGTCGCACACTCTACATTCTCGATGAACCAACCACTGGCCTGCACTTCCACGACATCGATCTGCTGCTATCCGTCGTGCAGCGCCTGACGGCGCACGGCAATACCGTGGTGGTGATCGAACACAATCTGGACGTCATCAAGACAGCAGACTGGGTGGTCGACCTCGGCCCGGAAGGAGGCGGTGGCGGCGGGCAGATCATCGCTTGTGGCACTCCCGAACAGATCGCCCAAAACCCTTTGAGTCATACCGGGCATTATCTGGCCAAAACACTCGCCACCGGATAACTCCCGACGCTTTTGCCTTGGCGGTCACGGGCATTCTGCGGAAAGGGCGGCGAGTCGGAATTATTCGTTCAGCTGCCCCGGAGGCAAAAGCGGAGCAAGGAGATCAACCCACTTGGCCGCCTGCAGCTTCTGCTCCATCGTCCCCTTGTAGAGCATCAGCTCAAGCCGAGACATTGCTTCATCACGCTCGCCTGCAGCAAGCAGGCGCGCAATATCCTGCATGGCCGGATCATCACTCACGAATACTGGTGGACGATTTTCAGCCTCGCCCAGAAAGTCCAGCACCGGCTCATCCTGCGCATCAGGCACCGGCGAGGCCGTCAGCTCCTGCTCGACGGCAAGATCCAGAGAGAATTCAAGCGCCATATCATCAGATACACTTGGACGAGCCGCGCCCAGGAGGATTGTCTCGGCAGGTCGGGGCAAGCCAGCCTGGTCATGCATTGCCGAAGCGAAAAGTGCATCCCCCATGTCAGCGGGTTCCTGAACCGGAGCCGTCGAATTGGCCTGAAGCATTGAGAAATGCTCCTCCTGATGCACATCCAGAGAGCGGTAAAGAGGATTGGCCGCATCAATCTGCCGACCCATTTCCTGCACCTGCTGCCACAGACTGTCGCTGGAAAACTGCAGTCTGAACGCAACCGCACGCTCCTGGAAAGCGTCCTTCATGCCCTGCTGCACATAGACTGCGAACAGCTTCATCCAGAGCGCCAGTGCTGCGGGATAGGCCTGAATTTCATGAACCAGCAGATTGATGGCCTGCTGACTCAGCCCGTGATCCAGCAGCAGCTGCGCCTCCTCCCCGACATTACCGGGTTGTACGACATCCATCTGGCTGCTATCAGCCTGCCAGTCATCTCCTGCCGGGCGATGAACCGGAACAGCAATTTCGTCAATATCAAAACCGC
This sequence comes from Chitinilyticum aquatile DSM 21506, assembly GCF_000430805.1. Lineage (GTDB taxonomy): Bacteria > Pseudomonadota > Gammaproteobacteria > Burkholderiales > Chitinibacteraceae > Chitinilyticum > Chitinilyticum aquatile. The sequence goes on from NZ_KE387259.1 coordinate 449,035, forward strand.
TGAGCGACACATAGTCCGGCATCTGGGTGTTCATGTCACCGCGTTCAATCGGCTTGGTCGGCAGGCGAGACATGGCCGAAGTCATTGTTGCCGAGCTGAAGGCATCACTATTTGCCTGCTCGCGAATCTGGCGGCGACGCCAGTAGAGAAATGCCAGCGGAAACGACACAACAAGCAGCAGTGGAATCCAGAGCCAGTATCGCAATCCGGATGATGCCAGTTTTGGGGGCTCCGCTTGGCCTTCATCAGCCAGCGCCTGGCGCTGACGGATTTCTGCGAGCTGCTTTTGCAGCTGTGAAACCTGATATTTCAGCTGCAGGGTTTGAGCGGCCTGGTCATCCGAGTCGAGCGCCAACAGCTGCTCTCGCAACAGCAAGGCCTGTTCGGGAGAAAGTTTACCTCCCCCTTGACCAAGGACAGGAGCCGATAACTGCAAGGCGTAATTACCCGAATCAGAACGAACCGCAGAATCAGTTGGCACAGCAGACGAGCCCAGAGACAAGCTGGGACGCTCTTCAGTCTTGGGAGGCGGGGGAGCCGCCGGGCGGGGTGTCACAGATGGAGCGAAGCGCTCTGACGCAGACTGCTCGATTTGTTCCGGAATACGCACTGGGATGTCAATGCCAAGCGAGGCATTAGCAGACTGTGGCAAATCGGGATTCAGGTCATACAGACGCTGAATGAAGTCCTGCCTCGCCTTACCCGCCCCCGAAACGTAGCTTCGAGCAATCGCATTAACCGTATCCCCCTCTCTCGTCAGCCATGTACCACCACGAGCAGGAAGTGTTCGTTTGCGATCTGCGCCAGTTTTCGCTGAAGACATTTTTGGCGAAGCAAGCACACGGGAAGAAGGCAGAGCTTCCTGCACGACATAGCTGCTGTAATCACGCGGATCGAGCAGTACGCTGTACTCACGATGGAACGCATGCATCTCTGCCCCTGGGCAGCGAAGGCGTATCGCCAGCTTCAGCAGTGGATCTTGGATGGATTCTTCACTGCGAATCTGCAGGATTGCCAGATCATCCGAGACTGGCAATAAACGCAAGCTGGCCGCTCCGAGGATGGTCGTCGCATCGTCGGCAGCCCCCACAGGGCGAACCAGTCGAAAGCAATTACCACTGATCTCTTCGCCCGGCACAAGCACGACCGGAACCTGGGCAGAAAAACGGTCACCAAGTGCCGAAAGAACCCTGATGTCTCCCAGCGTGGCCGCCTGCAGACCCTGCACAAGCCATAATGCGGCAAACGATAAAACGGCAGTATTACGCCAGCGAGCCAAATTGAAATCTTCTGTGTTGTTTGAGAATGGGTGCGCGCCGGAATCGGATGTATAGATCAGACAATATCCAAGTGCTCAAGGCCGGAACCAAGAACATCCCTATTCTTGGCATCGCTGCCCTGCAGCTTGATCTGCAGGCGCAGATCATTGACCGAATCTGCGTTACGCAGCGCATCTTCATAGCTGATTTTGCCAATTTCATGCAGGTCGAACAAGGACTGATCAAATGTCTGCATCCCCAATTCACGGGAGCGCTTCATGACTTCCTTGATTTCATGCACCTTGCCATCAAAAATGAGCTCGGAAATCAGCGGGGAATTCAGCATCACCTCGACCGCCGCCACACGCCCCTTGCCGGAACGGTGTGGAACAAGACGCTGCGAAACGAATGCGCGCAGATTCAGCGACAAATCCATCAGCAACTGCGAACGACGTTCTTCCGGGAAGAAGTTGATGATCCGGTCCAGCGCCTGATTGGACGAGTTGGCATGCAGGGTCGCCATGCAGAGGTGGCCGGTTTCCGCAAAAGCGATTGCGTAATCCATGGTCTCGCGATCACGGATTTCGCCGATCAGAATCACGTCCGGCGCCTGACGCAAGGTGTTTTTCAGCGCATTCATCCAGCTATCGGTATCAACCCCAACTTCACGCTGCGTGATGATTGATTTCTTGTGTTCATGCACATACTCGATCGGATCTTCAATCGTAATGATGTGATCGTAGGCATTATCGTTGCGATGACCAATCATTGCCGCAAGCGACGTCGACTTACCCGAGCCGGTACCGCCAACAAAGATCACCAGTCCGCGCTTGGTCATGGCGATATCTTCAAGAACGGGCGGCAAACCCAGTTCCTCCAGCTTCGGGATCTCGGAATTGATCGTCCGCAGCACCATGCCAACTCGCCCCTGCTGCATGAACGTATTGACCCGGAATCGTCCCAGCGTGCCCGGACTGATGGCGAAATTGCACTCTTTGGTCGCCTCAAAATCTTCAGCCTGACGGTCATTCATGATCGAGCGTGCCAACTCCTTGGCATGCTGTGCGGTCAATACTTGATTGGAGACAGGGGTCACCTTGCCATCAATCTTCATGGCTGGCGGAAAATCGGCAGTAATGAACAAATCCGATGCGTTTTTGCTGCGCATATGCCGCAGCAGATCATGCATGAATTTCGCCGCCTGTTCTTTTTCCATGATGGATTTTATCCCTTGAAGTTATCAGGATTGGTAGCCTTGCCACGAGCTTCGGCAATCGACACGATATTACGTTGCACCAACCCCTGCAGACACTGATCCAGGGTCTGCATGCCGTATTGCTGACCGGTCTGGATAGAGGAGTACATCTGGGCGACCTTGTTTTCGCGGATAAGGTTACGGATTGCGGGAATCCCGATCATGATTTCATGCGCGGCAACCCGGCCGGAACCATCCTTAGTCTTGAGCAGAGTCTGAGAAATAACGGCGCGCAGTGATTCGGACAGCATCGCGCGAACCATTTCCTTTTCCGCTGCGGGAAACACATCGACAATCCGGTCGATGGTTTTCGCGGCAGAAGATGTATGCAAGGTGCCGAATACAAGGTGGCCGGTTTCCGCTGCGGTCAGCGCCAGCCGGATAGTTTCCAGGTCACGCATTTCACCGACCAGCACCACATCCGGATCTTCCCGCAATGCGGATCGCAGCGCATTGGCAAACGAAAGCGTGTGCGGGCCAACTTCACGCTGGTTAATCAGGCATTTCTTCGACTGATGCACAAATTCGATCGGGTCTTCAACGGTCAGGATATGACCATATTCGTTCTCGTTCACGAAATTGACCATCGCCGCCAGCGTGGTCGACTTGCCCGAACCGGTTGGCCCCGTGACCAGCACCAGTCCGCGCGGATTCATCGCAATATCCTGGAACACCCGTGGGGCATTCAGCTCTTCCAGCGTCAGCACCTTGGATGGAATGGTCCGGAAAACGGCACCGGCACCGCGATTCTGCACAAAGGCATTGACCCGGAAGCGCGCCAGATTGGGAATCTCAAAGGAGAAATCACATTCCAGAGTGTCTTCGTAAGTCTTGCGCTGCCCATCGTTCATGATGTCATACACCATGTCGTGGACTTCCTTGTGCTCCATGGGCGGCAAATTGATGCGGCGCACGTCGCCATGAACACGGATCATCGGCGGCAAACCGGATGACAGGTGCAAGTCGGATGCCTTGTTCTTGACGGAAAACGCTAAGAGTTCGGAAATATCCATTTATAATCTCTTTCTCATGGCGCCCCATCAAGGCGCAAAACTGACCGGCAATGCGGTCAAGCAGGAAGCAGTCTGACCCATTATGACAACGATTTTTACGGCATGGCAAGGCGTGCAAAGGCGCATCGCATCAGCTGCAACGACCAGCGGGCGTACTGCGAATGAAATTACACTGCTGGCCGTCAGCAAAACCTTTCCTGCCGAGGCAGTCAGGGAACTCTATCTTTGCGGTCAGCGCGAATTTGGCGAAAATTACGTCTCCGAGCTGCAAGCCAAAGCACACGCCTTGCAGGATTGCCCTGATTTGGTATGGCATTTCATCGGCCCTTTGCAAAGCAATAAAACACGAATTGTCGCGGCAACGGCAGCCTGGGTGCATTCCATTGACCGGCTAAAGATTGCCGAACGCCTCTCGGAGCAACGTCCAGCGCACCTGCCTCCGCTACAGGCCTGCATTCAGGTAAATGTTTCGGGCGAAAGCAGCAAGTCCGGGGTCGAACCCGGCGCAACCATCGAACTGGCAAAGGCGATTTGCCACTTGCCGAATCTCGCATTACGCGGAATGATGTGCATCCCCGACCCTGCGGCTAATACGCAACAACTGGCGGCCCAGTTCCGCATGCTGCGCAATTTGCAGCAGCAGTTGCGCGCGGAAGGACTGCCGCTCGACACGCTGTCGATGGGCATGTCCTCCGATCTTGAGCTTGCCATCGCCGAGGGCTCGACGCTTGTGCGAGTCGGGACGGCCATTTTCGGGGCTCGCAATACCAAGGGACAAGAACAATGAAACTGACATTCATCGGTGGCGGCAATATGGCCATCGCCATTCTGGGCGGACTGCTGCAGCGCGGCTATCAGGGGCAGGACATTCTGGTGGTCGAGCCGGATGCGGAAAAACGGGCAGATCTGCAGGCACAATGGGGAGTTCATGTTGCCGAACCGGGCACTCCGCTGCCAGCCAGCGAGCTGATTGTCCTTGCGGTCAAGCCGCAACAGTTGCGGCAAGTTGCCGAAGCTCTGGCGCCGCAACTGGGCAAAGCGCTGGTCATTTCGATTGCAGCCGGCATCAAGCTGGAAACGCTTAGCCGCTGGCTGGGCAATTACGCCCGCGTCATCCGTGTGATGCCCAATACGCCAGCCCTCGTTCAGGCCGGCATTTCCGGTGCGCTGGCCAGCCCCGGAGCGAGCGCCGCTGATCGCGAGCTGGCTGCGGAAATCCTGCACTCGGTTGGCGATCTGGTCTGGGTGGAGAAGGAAAGCGAGCTGGATGGCATTACCGCCATTTCCGGCAGCGGCCCGGCCTACGTGTTCTATTTCATGGAAGCCCTGCAGGCTGCCGCCCGTGCGCAGGGATTCAACCCGGAAGTCGCCCGCAAACTGGCCTACCAGACCTTTGCCGGCGCGATAAAGCTGGCACTGGGCAGCGAGGATGATGCCGAAACCTTGCGCCAGAAAGTGACGTCCAAGGGGGGCACCACGGAACGCGCCATCAACGCACTGGAGACCAGCCAGGTTCGCGCCACCATCATCGCCGCCGCTTCTGCCGCCGCCGCACGCTCGCGCGAGCTGGGCGAGGAGCTGGGCCGCGATCCGCAGGAGTGACCATGCCTTTGCCCGAATTTCTGCGCAACACGCTGTCCTTTCTGACCCACACGCTGGGTGATTTCCTGATCCTGCTGCTACTGAGCCGCTTCTATCTGCAGGCGGCACGGATTCCATTTCGCCAACCCATCGGCCAGTTTGTGCTTGCACTAACCAACTGGCTGGTACTACCAGTCCGCCGCTTCATAAAACCCATCGGGGTATACGACAGCAGCTCAATGATTCTGGCGCTTGCGATCGCATACCTCATGCACTTCGTATTACTCTGGATATCTCCATGGCCTTACGTCTTTGCCGACGTGTTCTCGCAGCTGGCCATACTGGGCGCCGCCCTACTGGAACTCTTCAAGATGTCGCTCTATCTGCTGTTTGCCGCAGCAGCAGGCCAGGCCATCCTGTCTTGGGTGACACCTTACCATCCGATGATGCCGGTCTTCAATGGTCTCACCGCGCCCTTCCTGCGCCCATTGCGCCGCATCATCCCCCCCATCAGTGGTGTAGACATCACGCCGCTGATCCTCATCCTGCTCATCCAGCTGCTGCTCAACGTTTTTATCGGCGATTTCGAGAAGCTGCTGCTCATGCAGGTCCGGCTGTGACGGACTGACATGCCGGTGCAGTGGTATCAGCAGCAGGATGAGCGCATCACGCTGCAACTTCACGTCCAGCCAGGAGCCAAGCACACCAGCGTCGCCGGGCTTCATGGCACGGCACTGAAAATCCGCCTGGCGGCCCCACCGGTAGATGGCAAGGCCAATCAGTGCCTGCTGGTCTGGCTGGCCGATTTCTTCGCGGTACCGCAACGGCATGTCGAGCTGGTCAGCGGCCAGACATCCCGGCAAAAACGGGTAGCCATTCACGGCAGTCGCGTCGATCCGGAGCGACTGCTGGATGGAGATCGGTAGAAACCCGGCAGCACCCGGCACTGGCGGCCGGCAAGAATCCGCGCGTTAACAGCCTGCCAGGTACCGGCATTCAGTCCCGGCGATCTTCAAGCGGTGGCCGCGGTTCGTCAACGCGGCGGTACTCGCCCTCGAACACATCGTCCGGAACCGGAGCACGCGTGGCAGCGGGGCCATTCCAGCGCCAGGGCAGCAGCAGTACCAGTCCGAGCACATCGCCACCAATACCGGGCAAAATCAGCAAGATGGCGGCAATATAATAGCGGGCGATGGCAAACAGGGTGCCGGGGCCAACCTGGCCGCTGCGCATATCACGCATCAGTGTCAGCGCAAAGGCCAGTTTGTACTGCCGGATCATGAATACACCGAGCAGGAAACTCCCTACAATCCAGCCGATCACCCAGCCCCAGCCGATCCAGTCGACCACTGCAGACATCAGGGCGAATTCGGCAACGGGATAGGCAATCAGTAAAGCAAGGATCAGATAAGGCATGAACACCTCGGAGGAAGTCTGGCTGGTAATCTGCAATTGTCCCGACGAATCGGTGGCGAAGCAACTGGCCGAGCGGGTAATTACTGAACAACTGGCGGCCTGCGTGAACCTCTTGCCTCCGGTGCAGTCCATTTACCGCTGGCAAGGCCGCATCGAATACGCCACGGAAATTCCGCTACTGATCAAGACATGCGCCAACCGCTACGGCGCACTGGAAGCATCCTTGCGAGACGGGCACCCCTATGATGTCCCCGAGATCGTCGCCCTTCCGCTTGCCGCCGGCCTGCCCGCCTATCTTGACTGGGTTCGTACATGCACACACTGAAACTCCTGCTGGGCTGGCTCTTGCTGGCACTGCTTCCTGCCGGCACCATTCTGGCAGCAGACCCGTCTTCGCTGCTCCCTCCGGAAGAAGCCTTCATCCCCAACGCGCGCCTGATTGATGGCACGCACATCAACCTGCAGTGGCAGGTCGCGGACGGATATTACCTCTACCGCGAGCGCATTCATGCCAGCCACGGCGAGGAAAAGCTCGAGCTGCGCTTCCCCGCAGGCAAGATCAAGGATGACCCCAATTTCGGCAAGACCGAGGTTTACGCTCATGATCTGGCCGTGCAGGCGCAAAGCCCGCGCGCCCTGCAACCCAGCGACGAGATCACAGTGAGTTTCCAGGGCTGCGCCGAAGCCGGTGTCTGCTACCCGCCCCAAAAGGTCACACTCAGGCTTGACGGCTCTTCGCCGGCCGGCGACCGACTCGGCACGCTGTTCGGCCCGCGCTCCGACCGCACCGGCGCGACGGATCCGGATTTCACCGGCGACACGCTCTGGCTCACGCTGGGGCTGTTCTTTCTTGGCGGGCTGGGGCTGTCACTGACGGCCTGCCTGTATCCACTCATCCCCATTGTGTCGGCAATCATCCTCGGGCAACAGGGTATATCACGGCAGCGCTCGCTATTATTGACCTTCAGCTACATACAGGGCATGGCATTGAGTTACACCCTGGCCGGACTGCTTGCTGCGGCCAGCGGTACACTGCTGGTCGTCGCCCTGCAGCAGCCCTGGGTGATTGCCTTGTTTGCGGGCTTTTTCGTCATCATGGCATTCGCCATGTTCGGCGCATTCGAACTGCAACTCCCCAGCGGACTGCAATCCCGGATCCAGCTGATCAGCCAGAAACTGCCCGGCGGACACATCGCCCCGGTATTCGTGATGGGCGCGCTCTCCGCGCTGCTGGTCGGTCCCTGCATGGCGCCCCCACTGGCCGCCGCACTGGCCTACATCGGACAGACTGGCGACCTGCTGTTTGGCGGCCTGAGCCTCTACGCGCTGGCACTCGGCATGGGCGCTCCGCTGCTGCTGATCGGCGCTTTCGGCGCCTCCATCCTTCCGCGCCTTTCGGGCCGGATCATGGTGTGGGTACGCCGCGGCTTCGGTATCATCCTGCTGGGAGTTGCCGTCTGGGTGGCCCAGCCACTGTGGCTGCGCTATCTGCCCGGCCATGCGGTAAATCAAAGTGCGGCCGGGCAATTCACGCTGGTGCAATCAGAAACCGAACTGGATCAGGCCCTGCTGGCTGCGCGTGGCACTCCGGTTCTGGTCGACTTCTATGCGGACTGGTGCATCAGCTGCATCGAACTCGAGCGCAATACCTTCCCCGCACCAGAGGTAAAACAGGCCTTGCAGGGCTACACGCTGATCCGCGCCGACGTCACGGCCAATGACGCGGCATCGCACGCCCTGCTGCAGCGTTTCGGCCTGTACGGCCCGCCGGCACTGCTGTTCTACGATGCGACTGGCACGCTGCAGAAAGAACGGATCATCGGCTTCCTGAAACCCGCCGAATTCGTGGCCGCGCTCCCTGCCAGGACGACACAGCCATGATGCAGCGCATGCTGCCGCTCGTTTTCCTCCTGCTTGCCGCTTGCGGCGGCAACGGAGGCATCCGGGATGAACTCGCGCAAAGCGGCCTGCATTCGCTGGATGGGCAGACGCTGACGCTCGCACCTGCGCAACCACTGCTGATCAATTACTGGGCGAGCTGGTGCAGCCCCTGCCGGGATGAGATCCCAGAGCTCAACGCCTTGCATGCCAACCATGGCAAGCAGGTCCGCTTTCTGGGCGTGGCGATGGACGAGCCGGAGGCCGTCCGGCAATTCATCAGGGAGACCCCGGTGCACTATGACGTCGTTCTGGGTGACAATCTGCGCATCCGCGCGCTGATGCAATCGCAGGGCAATACCAGCAAGGGCATTCCGTTTACGGTGCTATACGACAGCAGGGGACGGCAGATCGCCAGCTATCAGGGCAAATCCGGACTGGACCAGCTCAAACGTGATCTTGAGAAGATGCAGCGACCGTAAGCCCTAGAAGCCGCAGAACACGTCCCGCAGCATGGCGATCACTTCCAGTGTGCGCAGATCACCGACACGGTAATACACGCGGTTGGCATCCTTGCGTGTGCGCAGCACGCCCTTCTCGCGCATCAGCGCCAAGTGCTGGGAAATATTGGACTGCGTGGTGCCGACCTGCTCGACAATGTCCTGCACGCTGACCTCGCGGTCGCCCAGCACGCAGACGATCTTCAGCCGCAGGGGGTGCGACATCGCCTTCATCGCGCGGGAGGCCTGCTCGATGTGGGCGTCATCCTGGATATCAATCAGCGTGTTCATGGTTTTAGTTCTTTTTTTAAGTCTTTCTAAACGGGCGATAACACACAGCCTGGCCATCTTCCGGCAAAGATGGGACTGGCAGAAACAAACAGGTCTGAGCCAAATCAGCAATACTGCGCAAACCGCATTGTCAATTCGGACAATGCGGTAGAATACTACCCGTGTTTGAAATCGGCTCGCAACCTTACGATGACCCTGTCAGCTTGGTTGTCAGCTATTTGCCCCAACTTCGGAAAAAAACAATGGCCCAGCAAGTTACTCCCGTTCTGCTCCTGATTCTTGATGGCTTCGGTTACCGCACCGGCGGCGACGACAATGCCATTCTGCTTGCGCGCAAGCATCATTTTGATCGCCTGTTCAGCCAGTACCCGCTCACCACCATCAATGCCTCCGAGCAGCATGTGGGTCTGCCGGCGGGGCAGTTCGGCAACTCCGAAGTCGGCCACCTGAATATTGGCGCCGGACGGATCGTGCAACAGGATATCAGCCGCATCGATTGTGACGTTGCCGACAAGACCCTCGGCCAGAACCCGGTACTCAAGGCCGCCATTGATTCGGCCCTGCAATCCGGCAAAGCACTCCACATCATGGGCCTGATGTCCGATGGCGGCGTGCACAGCCATGAGAACCACATCCACGGTCTGATCGAAGCGGCTGCGGCCGCCGGCGTCAAGGACATCCGCGTCCACGCCTTCCTCGACGGCCGCGATACGCCGCCGCGCAGCGCCGAACTCTATCTGAACCGCCTGCAGACCGTTTGTGATGCCAACGGTGCGAAAATCGCCGGTATCGTCGGCCGCTACTGGGTCATGGATCGCGATACCCGCTGGGAACGCGTCGAACCGGCCTATCGCCTGATCGTCGACGGCCAGGGTCTGTACAGCGCAGCGACTGCCATCGAAGGCCTGAAAGCCGCCTACGAACGTGATGAAAATGACGAATTCGTATCCGCCACCGTCGTTGGCGAACCAACCCGCATGGAAGATGGCGATGCCGTCGTGTTCATGAATTTCCGTGCCGACCGCGCCCGCCAGATCACCACCGCACTGACCGAGCCGACCTTCAACAGCTTCGAACATGAGCAACGCCGCGTGCAATTCGGTTACTTCTGCACCGCTACCGATTACGGCTCCGCCTACAACCACCCGGTTGCGTACACCAAGGAGAAGGTCAAAAACGGCATCGGCGAATACCTGGCCAGCCTGGGCCTCAAGCAAATGCGCATCGCAGAAACTGAAAAATACCCGCATGTGACCTATTTCTTCTCCGGTGGCGAAGAAAAGGAATTTGCCGGCGAAGACCGCGTACTGGTTCCCAGCCCCAAGGTTGCCACCTATGACCTGAAGCCGGAAATGTCCGCCAACGAAGTCGCCGACAAGCTGATCGAAGCCATCAAGAGCAAGCAGTACGACGCCATCTTCTGCAACTTCGCCAACGGCGACATGGTTGGCCACACCGGCATTCTCCCGGCCGCCATCAAGGCCGTCGAAACACTGGACGGCTGTGTCGGCCGCGTCGTGGACGCCATGCTGGCCGCCGGTGGAGAAGTGCTGATTACGGCTGACCACGGCAACTGCGAAATGATGTATGACCCGAGCTCTGGCCAGGCACACACCCAGCACACCACCGATCTGGTGCCGTTCTGCTACATCGGTCGTCCTGCCCGCCTGGCGCCCGGCGGCGCACTGAAGGACATCGCCCCGTCGCTGCTGGCCATGATGGGCCTGCCGCAACCGAGCGAGATGACCGGTCATTCGCTGATCCACTTCCTGTAAACGTGCGCTGTCGTTTTATTGCGCTCACCTGCACCGCCGCGCTGCTGGCCAGCCCGGCGGTGTTTGCCGTTTCCAGGCAAGAAACCAGCGCCAAACAGGGGGAACTGAAAGAACTGCGCGGACAGATGGACCAGATCAAAAAAGACCTGGCCAAAACCGAGGCCAGCCGCTCTGATGCTGCGGATGCCCTCAAGGATTCGGAAACGGCCATTTCCGAAGCCAACCGCGTTCTCAATGAGCTGGCCAGCGCCCGCGAGCTGACCGAGGCCGAGCTGGATCGCCTGAACCAGGACATCAGCCGCACGCGCAAAAGCATCGAGCACAGCCAGCAACGCCTAGGCGAGCTGCTGCGTACCCGCTACAAGGCCGGCAACGTGGAAGCCTGGCGCCTGCTGCTCAACCAGCAGGACCCCAATCAGGTCAACCGGGACCTGACCTACCTGCGCTATCTGGCCCGTTCACAACAGCAGCTCGCAGGCCAGCTCCAGCAACAACTCGAACAGCTGAATGCATTGGCAGAAGAAATCCGCCAGAAGAATGAAGCCTTGCGCGAGCTGGCGCAGAACAAGGCCCAGCAGAAAAACTCGCTGGAAGAGCAGCAAGCCCGCAAACAGGCCCTGCTGCAACAGCTGTCGCAGCGTATCGACAGCCAGCGCAACCAGTTGCAAAAGCTTCAGGCCGATGAAAAACGCCTGAGCCAGCTGGTCGATCGGCTGAATGCCATCCTGCGCCAGCAGGAAGCTGCCCGGGCTCGTGAAGAAGCCAAACGCCGGGCTCTAGCCGAAAAGCGGGCACGCGAGCAGGCACTCGCGGAGCAACGCGCCAAACAGGCAGGCAAGGCGCCACCACCGAAGCCCTCCGCCCCTCCCGAACTGGTCACCGAAGTGCCCGACAGCTCGCAGGCCGGCCAGCGCTTTGCTGCGCTGAAAGGCAAGATGCGCCTGCCGGTCAAGGGTGAAATCACCGGCCGCTTCGGCAGCAGCCGCGGTGAAGGCGGCAGCTGGAAAGGCATTTTCATCCGGACCGGCAGCGGCCAGCCTGTCCATGCCGTTGCATCTGGACAAGTCGTCTTTTCGGAATGGCTGCGCGGCTTTGGCAACCTCGTCATTGTCGACCATGGCGGCGGCTACATGAGTCTCTACGGCGCCAATGAAAGCCTGCTGAAACAGACCGGTGACGCCGTCAAGGCGGGTGACGCACTCGCCACCAGCGGCAATAGCGGTGGAATGGGGGAAACCGGTGTATATTTCGAAATCAGACAGAACGGCCGGCCATTAGACCCGATGAGCTGGGCTGGATGAACCATTAGGAAAACACGCATGTCAGCAAGCAAGTCCGCGCCTTCCCGCAGCCGTTTCGGCAAAATCGCTCTCGTACTGGCTGGCGCCGGGCTGGGTACCGTGCTCAGCCTGTCCTTCACGGCGGTTGCCGACAAGGAAAACAGCAATGCACTGCCGGTCGACGAACTGCGTGCCTTCTCGACTGTTTTCGGACTGATCAAGCAGAGCTATGTCGAGCCGGTTGAAGACAAGAAGCTGATCAACGAAGCCATCAAGGGCATGGTTTCCGGCCTCGACCCCCACTCAAGCTACCTCGATGCCACTGCCTTCAAGGAATTGCAGGAAAGCACGCAGGGTGAATTCGGCGGGCTCGGCCTTGAAGTGAACATGGAAGACGGGCTGGTCCGCATTGTCAGCCCGATCGAAGACACACCGGCCTTCCGAGCCGGCATCAAGGCCGGCGATTACATCGTCAAGATCGACGACACCCAGGTACAGGGGCTGGCGCTCAACGAAGCGGTCGGCAAGATGCGCGGCAAACCGGGCACCCAGGTCACGCTGACCGTCCTGCGCAAGGGAGAAAGCAAACCGCTGACCTTCACGCTGAAGCGCGCCATCATCAAGGTGATGTCGGTTAAATCCAAGCTGGCCGAACCGGGCATCGGCTATGTGCGCGTCACCCAGTTCCAGGAGCACACGACCCAGATGCTTGCCGACGCCCTGAATGCACTTTACAAGGAAAACAAGGCGCCGCTGAAAGGTCTGGTGCTCGATCTGCGCAATGATCCGGGCGGCCTGCTCAATGGTGCCGTAGGCGTCTCTGCCGCCTTCCTGCCGAAAGACGCGCTGGTGGTTTATACCGATGGCCGCACGCCGGACGCCAAGATGAAGCTTTATGCCAGCAAGGAGTATTACAACCGCGGCGGCAAGGACGAACTCGCCGGCCTGCCCCCTGATCTGAAATCCGTGCCGCTGGTCGTGCTGATCAACGGCGGCTCGGCGTCCGCTTCGGAAATCGTCGCCGGCGCGCTGCAGGATCACAAGCGCGCTCTGGTCGTCGGCACGCAATCCTTCGGCAAGGGCTCGGTACAGACCATCCTGCCGATCGACAGCAAATCGGCGCTGAAACTCACGACGGCAAAATACTTCACCCCGGCAGGACGTTCAATCCAGGCCAAGGGTATCGTGCCGGATATCGAGGTTCAGGAAGCCACGGTCAATGGCAAGGGTGAGGAAGCCAACCCTTGGCGCCTGCGCGAAGCCGATCTGGAACGCCATCTGGACAACCCGACCGACGGCGAAGCCGGCAAGAAGCCGGCAATCAAGCCTACACCGCTGCCGGCACCGGCAAAACCGGGCAAAACCAAGGCCAGCGAGGCCGCCGAGGACGACTTCACCAGTAGCCGTGAACTGGCGTCCAAGAGTGACTATCAGCTGCAGCAAGCCATCAGCGTACTGAAGGTGCAGCAATTGCTGATGCAAAAAGCAGCCTCAGTGCCGGCTGCTGCCAAATAAGCGGTTCGCCGCCCGCCTCATATGCCCCGGCTTGCCGGGGCATTTTTATTGCCATTCCATCTGGAAAATCGATATCCCTTATTGCATTGCAGCGTGCATTTTCCGCGACGACGGCCTACATTGACTCATGAATCCGCACGGGGCAGCGGAAGGAGTTCGCCATGAAAACAGCCGCAGAACACAGCAAGCACCGGGACATCGTTCTCTATTCCCTGCCGACCGATCAGGCCGTGCAGGCAGCCCGCTATCTCGGGCGACTGCCGGGCGTCATTGCGCAGGCACACCCTGAACAGCGCAGCATCAGCGTGACGTACCAGATCACCGAACACACGCTGCAGGAGCTGGAAAACTGCCTGACCGAAGCTGGTTTTCATCTCGACGGCAGTATCCTGCAGAGAATCAAGCGGGCACTGGCTCATTACTCGGAAGAGGTGCAGCGCGATAATCTCGACATACCTGAGCACAATGTGAAAACACGAGATGTCTATGTCAGGGTGTGGGAGCATCATCCGCACGGCGATCACGATGAAACGCCCGAAGAGCTGCGCCGCTACCTCTAGCAAAGAAATACCCGGCAGCCTATCTACTCAAAGCCATTTTCTGCAAATGGCCTGAAGCACATACCCGTTGCATTTTAGAAACATCCCAAATTGCGCGGCCATAGCGGATTTGCGCATACATGTTCACAGTCAGGCAAGGCGCAAATGCCGATCCCTGTCAGTGCAGGAATTGCCACCAGCGCGGTGCAATTTCCATGTCATGCTGCTTTCATGCAGACTAGAATCATGACCTGACCGGTCGTCATTTTCGGAATCTGCCATGCTCAAATACGTCCTGCGCATCATCATGCGCATCCTGTTCCGGGTTGAGGTACAGGGAGACCAGTCGGTTTTCGGGCCGCCTAAAACGCTGATTGTCGCCAATCACGAGTCCTTCCTCGATGGCCTGCTGCTCGGCCTGTTTCTGCCGGTTCGGGCCACCTTTGTCGTGCATGCGCAGGTGATGAATAACCGCTGGTTCAGAATGGCCCTGAACAATGTGCCGCACCTGACCGTCGAGCCCTCCAACCCGCTCGCCATGAAAGCCGTCATCCGTCTGCTGGAAAAAGGCGAAACGGTCGTGATCTTTCCCGAAGGGCGACTTACCGATACCGGCTCGCTGATGAAGGTCTACGATGGATCGGCCTTTGTCGCTGCCAAAACCGGAGCCCGCATCGTACCGGTGCGCATCAGCGGCGCGGCACGCAGCTATTTCGGGCGGCTCTCCGGCCTTTACCCGCTGCATCTGCTGCCGCAGATCAGCCTGCACGTGCAGCCCGTCACCTCGCTGCCGATGCCCGATGGCGTAAATGCAAAAGCCCGCCGCCGCCGTGCCGGGGAAGCCATGCGCCGCATCCTGCTCGACATGCTGGTTCAGACCCGCCCGCGCCGCACACTCTACCAGGCGTTCAACGACGCACGCGACAGCTTCGGCCGCAAATTCCGCCTGGCCGAAGACATCAACATGGTCGAGGAAACCTACGGCACGCTGACCACCAAGATCGCGGCCCTCGCCCGCCTGACCGAGCGCCACACCGGCAGAGGCGAAAATGTCGGTGTACTGATGCCCAATGCCGTCGGCTCGGTCGCACTGATTCTGGGTTTGAGCGCGCGTGGCCGCATTCCGGCGATGCTGAACTACACCGCAGGCCGCGACGGGCTGATTGCCGCCTGCACCGCCGCCACCATCAAGACCATACTCACGTCACGCGCCTTCATCAGCAAGGGCAAGCTCGACGACCTGATTGCCGATCTGCCGAGCATCCGGGTGATTTTTCTGGAAGACCTGCGCAGCGAACTGAATCTTGTCGACAAGCTGGGCATCCTTGTTGCCAGCAATTTCCCGCGCTGGATGGGCATCAGCGAGCAAAGCCCGCAAGACCCCGCCGTGATCCTGTTTACCTCCGGCTCGGAAGGCAAACCCAAGGGCGTGGTGCACAGCCACGACAGCCTGCTGGCCAATGTGGCGCAGATCCGTGCGGTGGGTGACTTCAACCCGCTCGACAAATTCATGGTGGCGCTGCCACTCTTCCATTCCTTCGGACTCACCGCCGGCGCACTGCTGCCGATCATGTCCGGCTGCAAGGTATTCTTCTACCCCAGTCCGCTGCACTACCGCCTGATCCCCGAACTGATCTACGACCGCAACTGCACCGTGCTCTTTGGCACCAGCACCTTCCTTGCCAATTACGCCAAATATGCCCACCCCTATGATTTTGGCCGCCTGCGCTACGTGGTAGCCGGCGCGGAAAAGCTCAATCACGACACCCGCATGCTGTGGATGGAAAAATTCGGCATCCGCATTCTCGAAGGCTATGGCGTGACCGAATGCGCGCCGGTAATCGCGGTCAATGCACCGATGGCCAACCGCGCCGATACCGTCGGCCAGCTGCTGCCCTGCATCGAAAGCCGGCTGGTTCCAGTGCCGGGCATCGACAACGGCGGCCTGCTGGAAGTGCGCGCACCAAACCTGATGCTGGGATACCTGCGTTATGAAAAGCCCGGTGTGCTCGAATTTCCGCACGCCGAGAACGGCATCGGCTGGTATTCCACCGGCGATGTGGTAGCCATGGATGACGATGGCTACGTGCGCATCGTTGGCCGTGTGAAACGCTTCGCCAAGATTGCCGGCGAAATGATCTCGCTGGAGGTCGCCGAAAAACTGGCCAGCACGGCCAGTCCCGAGCACAGCCACGCCACAAGTACGCGGACTGATCCCAGCAAGGGCGAAGCGATCGTCCTGTTCACTACCGACCGCGATTTACGCCGCGAGCAGCTGGCAGAAGCCGCCCGCTCGCTCGGCCAGCCGGAGCTGGCCATCGCACGCGACATCCGCGTACTCGATGCCATTCCGCTGCTGGGCACCGGCAAGACCGACTACGTAACGCTCAAGAAAATGGCTGAAGACCGCTGATCGGGGCTATCGCCAATAGGCCTCGCCATTACAGTTGGGCACACTGAGCGCTGTCCAACTGTAACCGGAGTAGTCATGTCTCGTGCCAACTGGGGCTCAAAACTGGGCTTCATTCTTGCCGCATCGGGTTCAGCCGTCGGGCTGGGTGCCATCTGGAAATTTCCCTATGTTGCCGGCAAGAATGGCGGCGGCGCCTTTCTGATCGCCTATCTCGTCTGCGTCTTCACGCTGGGCATCAGCATGCTGCTGGCCGAGATGCTGATCGGCCGCGCCGCCCGCAAGTCGGCCACCACCGCCTATCGCGAGCTCAAGGGCAAGCTCTGGCCCTGGGCCGGGCGCCTGTCGGTACTGTGCGTGTTCATCATCCTGTCGTTCTACTCGGTGGTGGGCGGCTGGACGATTGCCTACATCCTGCGCTCGATTACCGGTGAAGCCATCACCGCCGACACCGGCGCGCTCAAGGCTGCCTTCGGCAGCTTCATCGCCAACCCGCTGGAAGCCATCGCCTACAGCGCAGCCTTCTTCGGCATTACCATGGGCGTCGTGCTCGGTGGCGTACAGGCTGGCATCGAGCGCATGAGCAAGATTCTGATGCCCACGCTCTTCATCCTGATGCTGCTGCTGATTGCCCGTGCACTCACCCTGCCGGGAGCCATCGACGGCGTCATGTACTTCATCACGCCGGACTGGAGCAAGGTCAGCGCCAGCATGCTGCTGGAAGCGATGGGCCTGGCGATCTTCTCGCTGTCGATCGGTGGCGGCATGATCATTGCCTATGGTTCCTACCTGTCTTCCGATACCAAACTTGTCGGCGCCACACTGTGGGTGTCCGCACTGGCCACCCTGGCGTGCATCCTGGCCGGCCTGATGGTGCTGCCGGCCGTGTTTGCCTTCGGCGTTGATCCCGCTGCAGGCCCGGGCCTGACCTTCATCACCATGCCGGCGATTTTCGCCAAGATGCCGATGGGGCAAGGCCTGGCTGTCGCATTCTTCCTGCTGCTGCTGTTCGCCGCGCTGACGTCGTCGGTTTCAATCCTCGAACCCATCGTTGCCTTCCTGATGGACGAATTCCACTGGCAGCGCAAGCCCGCCACCATCGCGGTCACCATTGCTTCCTTTGCTCTTTCCATCCCGGCGGCACTGTCGTTTGGCGTCATGGAAAAAGACACCCTCTTTGGCAAGACAGCGTTCGACCTGATGGACTACACCGCGTCCAACGTGCTGATGCCGGCTGGCGGCCTGCTCGCGGCCGTATTCGTCGGCTGGGCCATCTGGCCGCGCATCGAAACCGAGCTGCGCAATGAAGGTGCGGCCGCCATTCTGCCGGCCTTCCGCGTGATCTGCGGCTTTGTCGCGCCCATTCTGATCGGATACATCTGGATTCACGGGCTGTAAAATTCCGTCCACTCCTGCCCACAGGCCACCCTCCGGGTGGCCTGTTTCACATTCCGGCTGTGAGAAAATCACAAGCGGTCAGGCGCGGGCTTTGGCACAATGCCTGCGACATCCTTCCGGCCTGCCATGACCCGTTCCGACTTTTCCTTTACACCCATCGGCCACATCCGCACGCCATTTCCGGACAAGTTCGGCATTCCGCGCCAGCCGCAGCTGGCAAAGCATGCTCGCGGCATCTTGCGGCTGGAACCGCCGTACGACCGGGCAGAGGCCGTGCGCGGGCTGGATGCGTTCTCGCACGTATGGCTTAGCTGGGTGTTTCACCATACCGCCGGACAATGGAGCCCCACCGTGCGCCCGCCGCGGCTGGGTGGCAACCAGCGCGTCGGCGTATTTGCCAGCCGCAGCCCCTTCCGGCCCAACCCGCTCGGCCTGTCACTGGTCGAACTGCTCGATATCGACACCAGCGACGGCGTTGTGCTGACCTTTGCCGGCATCGATCTGGTCGACGGCACGCCGATCCTCGACATCAAACCCTACATTCCCTTTGTGGAAAGCCGGCCGGACGCACGCGGCGGCTTTGTCGACGGCCCGCCACCACAACTGGATGTGACATTTTCCGCCCCGGCAGCCGCGACGCTGGCCGAACTCGGCGCAAGCCACCCCGAACTGCCGGCACTGATTGCCGAAGTGCTGGCACAGGACCCGCGCCCGGCTTACGCCAATGACCCGCAACGCCAGTATGGCGTCCGGCTTCTTTCTTTCGATGTGAAATGGCGCTGCCTCGGGCAGACCGCCGTTGTAGACGAGATTACCCTGCCATGAAACGCCGTACCCTGCTGAGCGCCCTGTTTGCTTCCGCCCTGCTGCTGACTGCCTGCGGCACCACCGAACCGGTGATTGAAAGCAAGCCGACACCGCCGCCCGCTCCGAAGAAAATCCGCATCGGCCTTGCGCTGGGTGGCGGCGCGGCCAAGGGCTTTGCCCACATCGGCGTGATCAAGATGCTGGAAGCCAACGGCATCAAGGTTGATGTCGTCACTGGCACCAGCGCCGGCAGCGTCGTGGGCAGCCTCTATGCCAGCGGCATCGACCCTTTCCTGCTGCAGGAAAAAGCCTTTGCGCTCGATGAAGGCCAGATCCGCGACGTGAGCCTGCTCTCCGGCGGGCTGGTGAAGGGGCAAAAACTGCAGGATTACGTGAATACGCTCGTCGGCAACCGACCAATGGAGAAATTCCCCAAGCCTTTCGCGGCGGTCGCCACCAATCTCGATACGGGCGAGCGCATGGTGTTCGGCAGCGGCAATGCCGGCCAGGCCGTGCGCGCCTCCAGCAGCATTCCCGGCGTGTTCGAGCCGGTACTGATTGGCGGCAAACGCTATGTCGATGGCGGTGTGGTCAGCCCGGTGCCCGTCGATGCTGCGCGTCAGCTCGGCGCCGATTTCGTGATTGCGGTCGACATTTCCAGCAAGGCCGCCAACGGCAAGCCGGCCAGCATGGTCGGCAATGTGAATCAGGCCATCATCATCATGGGGCAGAAGCTGGGCGAGCAGGAAATGACGCGTGCTGATGTGGTCGTCCGCCCCAAGGTCGGCAAGATCGGCGCGGCGGATTTTGACCAGAAGAATGTCGCCATTCTTGAAGGCGAAAAAGCCATGCTGGCGCTGATGCCCGAATTGCGCAGGAAACTGGCCGCCAAACAAACCCAGTAACGTATTACGCTGTAGCCATTCAGAGAAAATGGTCGCAGAGCAATACCCATCACTGAATATCCACCCTGAGCCAGACCTGATAACTCTGGCTGCCCGACTGCTGGCCACTTTCGCTCAAGCCCGCCTGCTGGCTGCTGCCGTCCTGCCGGCTCTCACCAATGAGCTGCCACTGGCCGGGCAGCGCCAGCACTTCGGCCTCGACCCCGGCCTGCGCGATGCTGCCATCGCGCTGGAAACGGCTAGCCTGTGGCGAGAGCAGCACCCGCACCTGCTCGCCCTGCACTTGTGGTCGCGCATAAAACCCTGTTCCCGTGCTTACCCACTGCCCGCCCCGCACCAGCAAACCCTGTGACGGCCACGCCTGCCATACCGGATAGAAGCGGCTTTGCCCGAGCTGTATCCACACCGGCCCGCCTTCCAGCGTGCTGGCCATGCTGCGGTTGAGGAGCCTGCTGTCGCGGTGCAGTTGCGCCATCCGGAGCGCCAGGCTGCCGCCGGCCTTGCCATCGCTGATCACCAGACGGCCGTCCGCATCCCATTGCCAGCCCTGCGTGTTCGCAAGCTGCCGCTGCTCGACTGTCAGCGTGATCTGCCGCACCGGCGTATCGAGCCGGGCCAGCATGGCTTCAATCTGCGCCAGTGTCGCCGCATCGGGTGCCCGCACGATCAGCTGCTGGTAAAACGCCGAAACGCCGGCCTGCGGAAAGGCTGCCTGCAAAACCGGTGCCAGCTCGCTGGCCGTCTTGTGCTGCGGCGACAGCGTTGTCATTTCTTCTGCCTGCCCCGGCCCGGCCAGACACAGGCAGAGCGCCAGCAGAACACCACTTGTATAACACTTCATGCGGCTTCTCCTTGCATATTGGCGACACCCTGCACGCAAACCGGTATCAATCGCAACCAGTGCGTGATCGCATGCCATAATGGTAGAACCTCACCCGCAAAGCGACAGCCATGCTGAAACAGCGTTTTGAAACCCTTGCCGGCTGGGTTGACCATTTTTCCCGCATGGAAATCCCCCTGCTGGAATACACCCTGCATGCCTTGCGCGACCTGCATGGCCGCATGGAGGAAATCAGTGTTCGCGATATTGCCGCGGTGATCCGGCATGACCCGCTGCTGTCGCTGAAGGTGTTGCGCTACCTGCAGGCGCACCGCCACACCACCCAGATCACCGACGTTACCACACTGGAACGCTCGGTCATGATGCTGGGCATCAAGGGTTTTCTGGGGGCCATTTCCAGCGGCAATACGGTCGAGCAGCAGCTCGAACGCCTGCCGCCGGCGCTCTACGGCTGCCATGCCGCGTGCTACCGTGCGTATTCGGCCAGCAAATACGCTGAAGCCATCTGCAGCCAGCGCTACGACATCGACCCTGCCGAAGTCATGGCGGCGGCACTGCTGCACGACACAGCCGAAATCCTGATCTGGTACGAAGCGCCGCAAATGGCGGCGCAGGTGATGCTGCTGCAGCAGAAAACGCCGGGGCTGCGCAGCCGCGATGCCCAGCGGCAGATTTTTGGCGTCACCATTCTGGAGCTGCAGATCGCGCTGGCGCACGAATGGCATTTCCCGAAGCTGATCACGCACCTCATGGATGAATCCTTCCGCGACGAGGCGCGCGTGCGTACCGTGATGGTAGCCAATGCCCTGGCCAGGCATCTGGCCAACGGCTGGCACGATGCCGCACTGCCCGATGATTTCGCCGCAGTCGCGCAACTGATCAATGGCGATACCGATCGCCAGGCGGCTTATGAGCTGGTGCGCGATACGGCGATCAAGCTGGCGCGGGAATGGCAGTGGTTCCAGGTTGCCCCTGCTGCATCACTCCTGCCGGATCTGGAATAAATCCGGCTCAGGCTGCGCGCCGGCGGGTACGCCACAGCAGCACGCCAAGGAGCGCCAGCAACAGGATCAGCAGCACACCACCAACGCCCAGCACAACCAGCAGTACGACCTGCCACTGCTCTTGCTGGCGCCCGGCCGCCGCATTGCCAGCATTTTCCAGGGCATCCAGCCGTTTTGCCAGTTGCTGGATGCTGACTTCATCATAAGCACGCGGCTCACCGGCGCTAACGGTCCGGCCATCCAGACTGGCGGGCAGCAACTGGCCTTCCGGCACATCGACCTGCAAAAGGGGCAGTGAGCTGTCTTTTGCGCAGGTCAGTGCAAGCTGGAGTTCATTCTTGCCCGCAGCAACGGGAAACAGGAAGCCGCTGCGGATTACTTCCTGCCCATCACGCAGGAACGGCAAGGGTTCGTGGAGGTATGTTTCACCATTCACGATCACTCCGAGTGAACAACCCTTGTCGAGGTCCGTTTCAGTGAGGGATGTGCGTGGCAGGGCAACGGACAGTTCAATCCAGCCATGCGGCTGCGCCAGCAGATACCCCTGTCGATACTCGGACAGCTCGGCCCTGCTGCATCCCGCCAGCAGCAGGAGCAAGGTAAAGCACAGCATTCCCGGCAAACGCAGCATGGCAAGCTTCCTGTAATCTGGACAATCCTGATTTCAGCACACAGCCAGTCATCGCCACAGCACGCAATCATTACTGCGTGTTACAGGAGTGCAACGCCCACTCCGGCACGGTTCGCAGCCCATGCCAGCGGATCGTTACTGGATGATCAGCGCCTCGCCCTTGCAGCCGGCCCGCCAGCGGGCAACGCCGCTGGCATCGATCTTGCCGCGATACAGCACCTTGCCATCTTTCTGCCGTTTCACCACAAAAGGCTGGCCGGCAAACAGCGCGGTACTGCCATCCGCATCCTGATAGCGGGCCTCGCCATATGCCGGCTTGCATGCTGGCGCCGCCAAGGCGGCAGAAACGGAAGCGGCCAGCAGCACCAATCCGGTAATCCATCGGGTACCCTTCATGACGCTTTCCCTGGCAGACTCTGCCGACCGGCATAGATCAGGCGATAGCCATTTCCGTGACTCACGAAACGTGCCTGCAGTACGTCCCCCTCCAGAAACTCATCGCCAAGCTCGCCCTGCAACTGCAGGCTGGCAAGCGGCAAGGGCGGCAAGGGGCCCGAGTTGTGCATCCGGATATTTGCCAGACTGCGCTCACCCGGCGCCAGAGCCAGCATCATGCGGCGTCCTTCGCAGCGGGCGGGCCGGTCTTCAACCTGTCCACCGGCCGCAATGACCCGCATCTGGCAGACGGCGGGAAAGCTGGCCTGGTCATCCCAGCGCAACACGATCAGCAGGGGCGAAGAACTGCGATTAACCACTTCGAACGATGCCATAGTGCTGCAGCCTGCCATCAGGCAGGCCAGCACAGGCAGGATGAGCCAGCGGGTCAGCACGGCAGCAGCAGTGCCACCGCCTGTGCTTCCACCGCCTCGCTCGCGCCCACGGGCCCCAGCTTTTCATAGGTCTTGGCTTTCACATTGACCTGCGTGGCCGCGATGCCCAGATCGGCGGCGATGTTCTCGACCATGGCCGGAATGTGCGGCGCCATTTTCGGGCGCTGGATCAGGATGCTGGCATCGACATTGCCCACGCGCCAGCCAGCGGCCTGCACGCGACGCAGCGCTTCGCGCAGCAACACGCGGCTGTCGGCACCCCGGAATTCTTCGGCGGTATCCGGGAAATGCCGGCCAATGTCGCCCAGCCCGGCCGCACCGAGAATGGCATCGGTAATCGCGTGCAGCAGCGCATCCGCATCCGAATGCCCGAGCAGGCCCTTCTCGAACGGAATCGTCACGCCCCCCAGAATCAGGGGGCGGCCTTCCACCATGCGGTGCACGTCCCAGCCTTGTCCGATACGCATGCGTTTACTCCTTGTTGGCGAACAGCTCTGCGAGCTGTTCCAGATACTGTTGATCGACGGCATCAAAAGCCGCCAGTTCGCTGGCATCGACATCCAGCACGGCGATCACCTTGCCAGTGCCATTGCGCACGAGAACGACGATCTCGCTGCGGCTCAGGCTGGAGCAGGCAATATGGCCGGGAAAGGCGTCGACATCGGGAACAAGCTGCGTAGCGTTCTGCGCCCATGCCGTGCCGCACACACCACGCCCGAACGGAATCCGCGTGCAGGCCAATGGACCGGCAAACGGCCCCAGTACCAGCTCCTTGCCGGCGACGCGGTAAAACCCCACCCAATGCCAGCCGAAGGTGCTTGCCAGTGCGCTCGACACATTCGCCATGCAGGCGATCAGATCGGCTTCGTGTTCCAGCAGACTGGCCAACTGCGGCAGCAATTCGGCATAGCGGCCAGCCTTGTCACCCGTGGCAATCGACAGTGTTTCAGCCATTTTCACCACGCCTCCCAGAGTGCGCAGACAGAATCAGGCTGGCGAGTTGCACATCCTGCGGGTAGGTCACTTTCAGGTTCCACGGGCTGCCCATCACCAGCTGCGGCGCATAGCCCGCCTTCTCCAGCGCGCTCGCCTCGTCGGTGATGTCCGGCCCCATGCCCGATGCCAGACACTCGGCCAGCAGCCCGAGGCGGAACATCTGCGGCGTTTGCGCCTGCCACAGCCCATCGCGCGGATGCGTGCGGGCAATCGCCTGGCCTACGCCGGCCAGCTTCAGCGTATCGGCCACCGGCACGGCCAGAATGCCGCCGACCGGATGATCGGCCAGCGTCGCCAGCATGCCGGACACCAGTGCCGGCTCCAGGCACGGCCGCGCCGCATCGTGCACCAGAACCCAGTCGCTGGCCGGCTCGCCCGCCGCCAGCAAGGCAGCCAGTCCATTCTGTACCGACTCGGCGCGGCTGGCACCGCCACAGCGCAGCACGCTCAGCCGGTCAAACACCGACCAGTCGTAACTGCCCCACCATTCATCACCGGCCGAGATCACCACAACGATGCGATCGAGCGCGGGAACGGCATGCAAGGCGGCCAGCGTGTGCCAGATCAGCGGCTTGCCGTTCAGGTCGAGGTATTGCTTGGGCGTCGCCGAGTTCATGCGGCTGCCGGAGCCGGCAGCGGGCAGCAGCGCCAGCGCCCTCATTCGCTGGCTCCGCTGGCGCCGTCACGCGCATCTTCCGGCGTCAGCGCTACATAAACTTCGCGGATTTCGACATCGGGACACGCAGCTTGCCAGGCGTCGATCAGATCGGCCACCGGCTGGTCGTCTTCCGCGGCGATGCCGATTTCACGCACCTTCTGCCATTCCGGGTCGGCCGGGGCATCCTTGCCCTCTGTCGGCAGCACATAGCGCACCTTGCCGCCCCAGTCCCGCAGCGGAATACCAGCCTCTTCCGCCAAGTCAAGGAGGGTATCAAGCGGTAGCCTATTATCTACAACGGCCTCAATAACATAGGTAGCATGGTTTGACACCTGCCACGTCCCCAGCACTTCGCGTACGGGCAGCTCGCCGCCATCGGTCTTCAGCACGCCATTGCCCAGACCATCGTTGAGCAGAATGTCGCCATAGCGCACGCCGCAATCGGGTACCGGGATCTGCGTGATGCGCACGCGCGCCGGGTCGAGCCGAACACCTGCCAGCACGTCAATCTGCTTGCCGTTGCGCACACGCACGGCAGCAGGAGTCGCGGGCAGCGCAGGTGGCAGGGAGTCCAGCGGCAATTCAATGTCAAACACCTGCCACGCTTGCGCGGCCGCCGCCCAGTCCGACAAGGCAGTGGCGGCAATGCCCAGGTTCCACCAGGCCGCCGTATCGTCGGGCTTCAGCTCGACCGCGCGGCGGTTGTGCGCCAGAGCCTCCGCCCAGCGGTCCTGGAATTTGTACAGCAGCGCCAGATCGAAGTGCGTCTGCGCGTCCTGCTCGTCGATCGCCAGCGCCTGCTTGAAGAGCGCCTCGGCTTCCTGTTCGTTGTCATCGTCCCACGCAGCATGCGCGGCGGTTTTCAGTTCGGTTGTATTCATGCACACACTCATGGGGTTTGCTCCGCCTCGGCATCGTCCGCGGCAACAGCTTCATAGATATCGCGCACGGTCACAGCGGGGTGGCCGGCTTGCCATGCGTCCAGCAATGCATTGAGCTGGGCGGCATCGCGCGCCGCCACAGCCACTTCGCGCTCAGTCTGCCAGCCGGCATCCAGTTCCTGATCGTGGTGTTCGTGCGGCGTGCCTTCACTACACGCCTTGCACAGGGTTCGTACACTACCGGTCCAATCTTCTGCAGCCATTCCCTGGGCTTCAGCCAGCTCCGCCAGCTGATCCAACGGCGCGGCGCTGGCCACCTCGCATTCGACGACAAAAGTGGAAAAACCTCCCTCTTCCCAGCACGCCAGCGCGTCGAACACCGGCACCTGCCGGCCGTTGCGCTCGCGGTAACCATTGGCGGCACCGTCGTGCAGCACGATATCGCCGAAGTGGGCGTGGCTCTCGGCAAAGGGCACATTCACGATACGCGCCCGCGCCGGATCGAGCCGCTCGGCCCACAGTACCTCGGCATGGTCGTCGCTGCTGATGCGGATCGGCACCAATCCGAGCCGCAGATCGGGCGGCAGGACATCCAGCGGCATGTCGACCCCGAAGAAGCGCCAGGCCCTCGCCGCCGTTGCCCAGTCATGCAGCGCCGTGGCGGCAATACCGGCATTCCACCACGCGCCTTCGTCCTCGGGCGCAAGTTCGGTGGCACGCAGATTATGCTTCAGCGATTCAGCCCAGCGCGCTTCGTATTTGTAGAAAAGGCCCAGGTCATAATGGGCGACGGCATGATCAGGGGCCTGTGCCAGTGCAGCAAGAAACCGCTGCTCGGCTGCGGCATGATCGCCCGCATCCCAGGCGGCATGGGCAGCTGCGAGCTGCTCGGCGACGCGGCTCATGCCGCATCACCCGCAGCGGGTTTCGGTTCGAGCGTGCGCCACAGGCAATCGCCCTTCACAATCTTGTCGAGCTCATCCAGATACGCCTGATGGGCGGCCAGCTCCTCGGCACTGGGCTGGCTGACGATCAGCGGTACGCCCTGTAGGCGGCGGCCGGCGCCGCTGCCGTCGGCATCATCCACGCCGTGGAAGTCGATCAGCAGGCTATCCTGCCCGCGCGTCATCGCCAGGTAGACCTCAGATAGCAGCTCGCAGTCAATCAGCGCGCCGTGCAGCACGCGGTTGCTGCGGTCGATTTCATAGCGGTCACACAGTGCATCGAGGTTGTTGCGCTTGCCGGGAAAGAACTCCTTCGCCATCGCCAGCGTATCGACCACATTGCCGACATGATCGCGGAATTTGCCCAGGCCCAGCCGGCCCAGCTCCATGTCGAGGTAGCCGACGTCAAACGGCGCGTTGTGGATGATGATCTCGGCGCCGCGAACAAAGTCGAGAAACTGCTGCGCAATCGCGGCAAATTTGGGCTTGTCGGCGAGAAAGTCGGTCGTCAGGCCATGCACATTGAGCGCGCCTTCTTCCGAATCGCGCTCCGGGTTGATGTAGACATGGAAATGCCGCTCGGGTGCCGAGAGCTTGCGGTTGACCATTTCCACCGCGGCGATTTCCAGAATGCGGTTGCCATCTTCCACCCGCAGGCCGGTCGTTTCGGTATCCAGCAGAATCTGCCGCATGGCGATCCCCGTCATCATGATTTTCGAGTGCGCGATTATACCCTGCCGTGATGAGCACCGCTGCGGGCACTCACTTGCGCTATGATTGCAGGAAACTTTGCGGAGATGTCCGGTGAAAGTGCTCTGTCGCCTGTTTCTGACCTTCCTGTTCGCGATTGCCGCAGTACAAACCACCGCTCTGGCGGCCACGACGCCACCAGCAAGCAGCGCAGCCAGCCAGCCAGCCACACCGGATGGCGAAGAAGCCCATGCACTGCGTGTCTACAACCGCCTGATCACCACATTCAGCAGCAGCATCGGCGGTTATTCGTCGCTGGATCGCGCGGCCTCGGGCGAACAGCGCATCCGGCGCCTGCTGGAGGAAAACCCGCTGGGCAAGGTCAGCAGCGAAGCAACCGAACTGGGCACTGCGATCAAGATCGGCGACAAGCTGGCCTTCTACCTGCGCGAAGGCGACATCAACACGCTGCGCGGGGAAACGATGGCGCAGCGCACCAGCGACGCCATCAAGGCGGTCGAGGAAGTGCGCGACGACCGGCGTGCACTGCACGACCCGAAGGAAATGGCGAAATCGGCCGCCATCGTCCTGCTCGCCACCGTGATATTTGCACTGGTCCTCAAGGCACTGTATCGGGCCAGGCGCTGGATACTGGTGCGCACCCGCCGCTATATCGCACGCCCGATCGCCCGTCGTGCCGGCAAATACACGGGCACCAATGTCCGCTCGCTGGCCGGACTGCTGCGCACGCTCATCAACCTGCTGATTACCCTGCTGGGCCTCACCGCGCTGCACAGCTGGTTGTCGGTTGTGCTCTACGAAATTCCTTATACCCGTGCCTGGAGCGAGCAGCTGAACACCGCACTGTTCGGCTTTCTGGAACAGAGCATACTGGCGATGCTGGATGCCATCCCAAGCCTGCTGATTGCCGCCTTCATCCTGCTGGTGGCGCGCTACATTTCGCGCTTCATCGGTTACCTGTTCGGCCGCATCGAACGCGGCGAGCTGCAACTGGCGATGTTCGACCGCGACACCGCCTCCACCACCCGGCGGCTACTGTCGTTTGTCGTGTGGATTTTTGCGTTCGCCATGATCTACCCCTACCTGCCCGGCGCCGATACCGAGGCATTCAAGGGTCTGTCGGTCATGGTCGGCCTGATGGTGTCTCTCGGAGCATCCAGCGTCGTCGGACAGTTCGCCTCCGGCATGATCATCATCTATTCGCGTGCACTGAAGGTCGGCGAGTATGTACAGATCGGCGACGTGGAAGGCACCGTCATGCACATCGGCCTTTTTGCCACCAAGATCCACACCAATCTGCGCGAGGAAATCAGCATTCCGAACTCCGGGCTGGTCGGGCAGAACGTAAAGAATTTCTCGCGGCTGGCATCAGGCGGCGGCGTCATCACCACGATCAGCGTCACCATCGGCTATGACACGCCCTGGCGGCAGGTGGAAGCCATGCTGCTGGAGGCGGCGCGCAATACGCGCGGCATCCGGCGCGACCCGCGCCCGGTGGTCTACCAGACGGCGCTGTCGGACTGGTATGTCGAATACCAGCTGCGCATCGCGGTTGACGAGCCGCGCCGCAAGTTCGAGATCATCAACGAACTTAATGGCTGCGTGCAGGACACCTTCAACCATTACGGCGTGCAGATCATGTCGCCGCATTACATAGCCGACCCGGAGAAGGAAAAACTCGTTCCCGAGTCGATGCGGGCACCGGCACCAGCCAAAGCAGAGAAGCAATAAGTAGCACGGTATTGCCATACAACCCAGCAAATGGAAAGGCTGCATGGCAATACCCATCACCACATTACATTAACAATCCTTAAGGCAAAGCGGCATTCCAACCCCGACCGCGCTTGCGCTTGATCATCTTCCCGCATCG
The DNA here is from genome assembly GCF_000430805.1 of Chitinilyticum aquatile DSM 21506. Lineage (GTDB taxonomy): Bacteria > Pseudomonadota > Gammaproteobacteria > Burkholderiales > Chitinibacteraceae > Chitinilyticum > Chitinilyticum aquatile. The sequence goes on from NZ_KE387259.1 coordinate 478,223, forward strand.
GGCGGGCAGGCAAGCTGGGCGCTTTGTTCACAGCAAGGAGAGACTGGCATGAAACTGCTGCACCTACTTCCCATCACCGCCACCCTGCTGACGGCAGGCGCCTGGGCATCCGGCCCGCACTGGGGCTATCACGGCAAGCATGGCCCCAAGCACTGGGAAGGCGAATGCCAGATGGGCCGCGCACAGTCACCGATCAATATCGTGACCAGCAAGACCGTCAGCACCGAGCTGCCACCGCTGGTATTCCAGTATCAGGAAAGCCCGCTGCAACTCGTGAACAATGGCCACACCATTCAGCAGAATGTCGCACCGGGCAGCCGCATCCGCATCGGCGACGACGTGTACGAGCTGCTGCAGTTCCATTTCCACACGCCGAGCGAAGAACAGATCAACGGCAAGCCGGCCGACATGGTCGTGCATCTGGTACACAAGAACGAGCAGGGCCAGCTGGCGGTGGTCGCCGTGCTGTTCAAGGTCGGTGCAGAGAACAAGGCATTGAAGTCTTTCTGGGGCAAGCTGCCCGCGAAGGAAGGCACACTGGATGACGGCAGCAGCATCAACGCCTTTGACCTGCTGCCGGAAAACCACGGTTATTTCGCCTTCAGCGGCTCGCTGACCACGCCGCCGTGTACCGAGGGTGTGCGCTGGCAGGTCATGAAAGAGCCGGTAACCGTATCGCGCGCCCAGCTCAACGCCTTCAAGAAAATCTTCCCGATGAATGCCCGCCCGGTGCAGGCGCTGAACGACCGCGAAGTCAAGGCGTCGAAATAGACACCAATACCACGGTATACAGCCACATCCATTTTAAATGAAGGGCCACAGCTATATACCTAACAAAAAACCCCGCATCAGCGGGGTTTTTTGTTGGGCAAAACCGCAGTCTGCTTACAGCACCTTGGCAATCGAATCAGCGACGTAGTCGATGTTCTTGTTGTTGAGCGCAGCCAGACAGATACGGCCGGTAGACACGGCGTAGATGCCGTAGTCGGCACGCAGCTTTTCCACCTGATCGGCGGTCAGGCCGGTGTAGGAGAACATGCCGCGCTGCTGGATCACGAAGCTGAAGTCCTGCGCCACGCCACGCTCTTGCAGCTTGGCCACGAGCCCTGCGCGCATTTCGCGGATGCGCACACGCATGCCAGCCAGCTCTTCTTCCCACTGGGCGCGCAGCTCGGTGCTGCCCAGCACGGCAGCAACCACGGCGCCACCGTGGATCGGCGGGTTGGAGTAGTTGGTACGGATCACGCGCTTGAGCTGGCTCAGCACGCGGCCGGATTCTTCCTTGCTGGCAGTGATGATGGACAGCGCGCCCACACGTTCGCCGTACAGCGAGAAGCTCTTGGAGAAGGAGCTGGAAATGAAGAACTGCAGGCCGGAGGCACCGAACGCCTTCACGGCAACCGAATCCGCATCGATGCCCTCGGCAAAGCCCTGGTAAGCCATGTCGAGGAACGGCACCAGACCGCGTTCGCGGCAGGCTTCGACCACTTCACCCCATTGCGCGTCGCTCATGTCGGCGCCGGTCGGGTTGTGGCAGCAGGCATGCAGCACGATGATGGAGCCCGGTTGCAGGCTCAGCAGCTTGGCCTTCATCGCAGCAAAATCAACACCACGGGTGGACGCGTCGTAGTACGGATAGTCCTCCACCTTGAAGCCGGCGGATTCGAACAGTGCGCGGTGGTTTTCCCAGCTCGGGTTGCTGATGTAAACGGTCGCGTTCGAGTTCAGGCGTTGCAGGAAATCGGCACCGATCTTCAGCGCGCCGGTACCACCCAGCGCCTGGGCGGTAATCACGCGGCCTTCCACGATGATGTCGCTGCCCGCACCGAACAGCAGGTTCTGCACGCCGCTGTTGTAAGCCGGATTGCCTTCGATGGCCTGGTAGCCGCGCGGCGGCTGGGCTGCCAGGCGGGCGGCCTCGGCAGCCTTCACGGCGGCCAGCAGCGGAATCTTGCCTTCGTCGTTGTAATAAACGCCGACACCCAGGTTCACTTTGGTAGTGCGGGTATCGGCGTTATAGGCTTCATTCAGACCCAGAATCGGGTCGCGCGGCGCCATTTCCACGGCAGCAAAAATCGAGGCGGTCATCCTGTGCTCCATCCAGTTTGAAAGGCAGAGCGAGGCCCTGCCGAGGTCAAAATCAGTTGCGAAGTCTAGCACGTTGCAGCAGCGGGCTGCAGTGCAGGCCGTTTCAGCGTGTAAACGGTTTGTCATGCAACAAAAAACCCGCGCCAGGCGCGGGTTTTTTGTTGCAGCAAAGCACAATTACGGCAGCGTACTCAGCGAAGCCTTGGCCGGCTTGGAGAAGTTGTAGCCGTCGTAACGGTCCCAGTTGATCGACCAGGTCATCACGCCGCGATAGGTCGGATAAGCCTGCTGCGGCTTCACGGTACCGCAATTCTTCAGCTGGGTCAGGCAGGTCAGCGCATTGTTGACGGTCGTACTGGTCACGAAGCCGGTATTGGCCGATTTCGGACCACTCGGTACGCCAAATGCCACCTGATCCGGACGCAGGCCCTTGAATTCCCAGCCTGTGCCACCCTGGGTCTTGAAGCCCTCGATCAGCATCAGCGAGCCGCCAACCAGACCATCCACAGTGCCTTCGTTCAGCGCACTGTTGGAATACGGGCTGTAGAGGCCGCCATTGTTGTAGTACTGCACATGGATGATGTTCAGGTCATCACGCAGGCCGTCGATGATCGGCAGGTAAGCGCCCCAGATGCCGGAGTAGGCCACATAGCCGCCCTGCACATACGGATGCTCCGGAGCCATCGACAGATAGAAGGTCGGGCCGACCTTGGCCTTCAGCTGCTTCACCGCATCAACCAGATTCGGAATGATGTTGGAGCCCAGAACGACACCGGCGCCGCTTTCCAGATCCAGATCGATACCGTCAAAGCCGTACTTGGTGATGATGGCGTAAAGGCTGTTGACGAAATTGGTGACATTTTCCTTGCTGGAGAGTGTCATGCGGCCTTCCTGGCCACCCAGCGACAGCACGACCTTCTTGCCCTTGGCTCGCTTGGCTGCAACGTCGGCAATGAATTCGGCCTCGGTGCCGGCATTCTTGTCGAGGTTGAAGGCCACCGCACCGTTGCCGGCGTCGTCGGCGAACGAGATCATGATCACGTCCCAGTCATCCGATACATCACGGATGCGGATGGTGTCACCGGCCGGGTTGGTGAAGTTGTGCCAGTAACCGATCAGCGCATGCTTGGGCAGATCGCCAGCTACCGGAGTCGGAGTGACTGTCGGGGTGGTAGTCGGGGTCACGGTCGGCGTGGGTGTCGCCGTCGGCGTGGCTGTTGGCGTCGGAGTTGCGGTTGGTGTCGGCGTTGCCGTTGGGGTTGCTGTCGGCGTCGGAGTGGACGTTGGCGTGGCGGTCGGAGTAGCCGTTGCTGTAGGGGTCGGAGTCGTAATCATACCACCGCAAGTGCCCACCTTCTTCCATACACCCCACTCGGTCGACTTGCTGGGGTCATCACCCTGCGTCCACCACTTGGCTTCATACAGCGTTCCGTTGAAGGAAACACGCGCACCACCACTGTAGGCCTTGCCACTTTCCCAGGCCGGCAAGCAATTCGGCACAGCAGTGGGAACCGGCGAGGCCGTCGGTGTGGCAGTGGGAGTAGCGGTCGGGGTTGCGGTCGGAACAAGCGTCGGGGTTGCGGTCGGGGTCGGCGTGGCCGTTCCGCCACTCACTTCCTTCCACAGGGTCGGCGTCGACGCCGGATTCCAGTTGGCGCCCACATAGGCCGTGTGCGTCACCAGAGCCTGATAGCTTTTACCCGAATACGTAACCACCGTACCGGCACTATAGGTCGCTCCTTCCTGCCAGTCAGCCGCCCACAGCGTGGAGCTCACCAGCAAGGCCAGGAGTGTTGCAGTCATTCGCGTTGTTTTTTTCACCATCTTCTCCATCTTCCTGATTGTTTTTGAGCCGTCTCTTACTGCGGCGGCCATCAATCATAAAACGGATGTAGTCAGGTGAAAACAGCTACAAAAAAATAAGGATTTGCTGTTCTTGTAATGTACCCGGCAATGCAGACCCGGCAGCAGATCAATGCGCCTTGGCCGGCTTCTCAGTATGGACATCGGCAGGAGCCGCAGGAGTCTTCTGGGCCGGAGCCGGACGCAGACAGTCCTGCAGATTGACCACACCGGAAGCTCCCGACTTGATGGTGCAATCACCGGCCAGGCGCGGCAAGGGAGCCTTTTCCGCCTTTCCGGCTTGCACGGCAGCATGCCCCCCCTCTGCCGGGGCGGCCTGCGGCGCAGCGGGTGCAGCCTGCATTTGCGCCCGCTTCTCCAGCGACTCCAACTTGAACTCAAGCTCTTCGACATGCTCCTTGCGGGCGCGCAGCTGGACCTTGACCTCGGAAAGCTCCTGCTCCACTTCCTGATAACGCTCGGTCGACTTTTCCAGCGCCCTTTTCAGCTTGTCGATCTGCTCCAGATAGAACTGCTTTTCAAAATTGCGCTTTGCCATCCCGGCGGCAATACCGCCCAGCAGCGCAATCAGCAGCAGCACAACACCTGCGGCCAGCAGCAGATGCAGGCGGAAACGTTGCAAAAATGAAACGGACTCAACGGCAGGTGTTTCGACGTCAGACATGACGGGCTCCGGAAGCTCGCTCTATCACCGGATAAGCGAATTGTAGCCAGCATAGCGCAAGCAAAGGCTTGCTGCAGCACGCATGCAGCGTGGCGTGCGCATAGAAAAAGGGTCAGCCATTGCTGGCTGACCCTTGAGTTTTGGCTCCCCGACCTGGGCTCGAACCAGGGACACACGGATTAACAGTCCGTTGCTCTACCGACTGAGCTATCGGGGAATAAGAAGGGGCTGGCTTTAGGGGCCAGCCCCTTGCTATTCTTTGGCTCCCCGACCTGGGCTCGAACCAGGGACACACGGATTAACAGTCCGTTGCTCTACCGACTGAGCTATCGGGGAATCGGTATGGGCGCTATAATAGTTACCCCCTTTTTATCTGTCAACACCAAAGCCGCATTAATTTTGGCGAACAGCGTGGATCTGCAATGAAAATAATCAACAAGCTACTGATTGCAATCATCATTCTCGTCGGCCTTCTCGCCGCCGCGCCGCTGGTGTTTCCCTACACAATGGTCATCCCGCAGATCGAACAGAAGCTCGGGCGCTTTGTCCATGGCAAGGCCACGATAGGCAACATCACGTTCCGCTATGCGCCGCGACCGATTCTGACACTGCACGGCGTGGTCATCGACAAGGCCGATACGGCAACAATCGGTACACTGGAAATTCCGCTCGGCATCGACATGCTGCTGGGTGACAGCTACATGCTCAAGGGGGCGCACGCGGAATCGGCCCGGATTTCTTCGGAATTTGCCCAGGGGCTGCCGCAGCGCCTGCACAGTGACCCGGCTGGTGCCGGCGTTGAAACCCTGAGCTTCAGCAACAGCACGATCACCCTCCAGAAGGGCGAAATCGGCCCCCTGTCAGGGCAGATCACATTCTATAAGGACGGTCGTCTTTCTGAAATCACCCTGACGGCCAACGAAGGCCTCAATACCATGCGCATCACTCCCGCGCAAGACAGTGGCTTCATGGTCGAATTCCAGGCCCGCAACTGGACACTGCCACTAGCGCACGCAGTCAAGCTCGATACGGTGCGGCTGGCAGGCAGAACGAATCAGAACGGTATTGATATCGATGCCATCCAGGCCACGCTGTACGGCGGCGCAGTCAATGGCAATGGCCGCCTGAGCTGGGACCAGGGCTGGGCCCTGCAAGGGCAGCTGCAAGGCAAGCAGCTCAACGCCGGCCCATTCCTGTCGGTATTCAGTCCGGTCACCCGCGCAAGCGGTCGCATGGACGGTGCTGCAAACTTCAGCTTCAAGGCTGAGGCAGTAAAGAACCTGCTGGATAATCCGGCAATCCAGGGCCGTTTCGAGATCAAGGAAGGGCAACTGCACAATATTGATCTTGTTTCGCCACTCAAGGCACAGGGCAACAGCGTGTCGACACATGGCGGGCAAACGGCCTTCAACCTGCTCAGCGGCGCAGTCAGCATCAATCCGGCTGGCGTGACGCTCAGCGGACTATCGCTGGACTCCGGAAAATTCCGTGCCAGCGGCTCGGCCAGCATCGTCAATGACAAACTCGCCGGCAGTGCCAGCACCCAGCTGATCAGCGGGCCAGTCGCCCTGTCCGGCCGGGCCACGCTGGGCGGGACGCTCAGCACGCCCCAGATCAGCACCGGCGGCGCGGCACGACCGGGCAGTAGCGGTGAAAAGGCGCCGGCAGCGGACGAGGAAATCGCAGCGCAGTAAAACGACAACGCCCCGCCAGCCGGGGCGTTATACTTGGCAGCATCATGACCCGCACAGGATTTTGCCGATGGACTGGCACGCATTTCTCGACTTCGCAGGCGCCACGCACGACAACGGCCGCATCACCCAGCTCGGTGATGCCGCCCTGGCGCTACAAGCCCTTGAAACCGGCGCGGTGGCTATTCCGCTCAGCCACCTTGGCCTGATCCGCTTCAGTGGCGAGGACAGCGCGGCCTTTCTGCAGGGCCAGCTTTCGAGCGATATCCGCGAACTCAACGGCAGCAGAATCCAGCTCTCCAGCTATTCCACGCCCAAGGGCCGCATGCTGGCCTCCTTCCTGGCTTTCCGCCAGAACGATGACTACCTGCTGCAAGTCTATGGCAACCTGCAGGCGGCCATCCAGAAACGTCTCGGCATGTTCATCCTGCGCAGCAAGACCAAAGCCACGGATGGCGGCGCAGATCTTGCCTGCATTGCACTGGCCGGCCCGCAAGCCAGAAGCCTGCTGGCTGGCATGTATGCAAATACAACCCTTTCCGGTGATTTCACCCAGAGCAATACCCACGATGGTATCGTGATTCTCAGCCAGCAAGGCGATGTATTTCAGCTCTGCCTGCCGCGCACGCTGCTGGCATCGGTCTGGCAGGCGCTGCTGCAGGCTGGCGCATGTGCCGGCAGCACCGCAATCTGGGAACTCAGCCAGATTCGCAGCGGCACCCCCTGGATCAGCCTGCCTACGCAGGAAGAGTTCGTGCCGCAGATGAGCAATCTGGAACTCATCGGTGGTGTCAGCTTCAACAAGGGCTGCTACCCCGGGCAGGAAATCGTCGCCCGCACCCAGTATCTGGGCAAGACCAAACGCCGGATGTTCCGCATGCAGGCCAGCTGCAGCAGCATCCAGGCCGGGCAGCATGTCTACAGCAAGAGCCTTGCCGATCAGTCGGCCGGCACCATCATGCTGGCCGCCCCCAGCGGCCATGGCGAATGGGAAGCGCTGGTTGTCGCCCGCATCGACCATCTTGAAGAAGGACTGCATCTGGGCGCCGTCGATGGCCCTGCGCTGCAATTGCTCCCGCTCCCCTACGCCCCGGAATAATGCCTTGTCCATGCCTGCCAGCAGCGCAGGCATGGATTCCATCCGTTTCACCATGAAGGATCTGTGCGCATGGGATTTCTCGCCGACCGGAAAATCCTGATTACCGGACTATTGTCCGAACGTTCGATTGCCTACGGCATTGCCGAGGCCTGCCACCGTGAAGGTGCCACGCTCGCCTTTACCTGTGCAAACGAGGGCCTGAAAGATCGCGTGACCGATCTGGCCCGTCAGTTCGACAGCAACCTCGTCTTGCCCTGCGACGTCGCTAGCGATCAGGAAATCGCTGCCGTCTTCAGCGAGCTGGCCAGCCAATGGGACGGCCTTGATGGTCTGGTGCACTCGATTGCCTTTGCACCCCGCGCAGCATTAAGGGGCGATTTTCTTGATGCAATCAGCCGTGACACCTTCCAGATCGCCCACGATATTTCCTCGTACAGCTTCGCAGGTCTGGCCAAAGCGGCCCGTCCGATGCTGCGCGAAGGAGCCTCGCTGCTCGCATTGTCGTATCTCGGCGCCACACGGGCGATCCCGAATTACAATGTGATGGGTCTGGCCAAGGCATCACTGGAAGCCAATGTACGCTACATGGCCATGGCGCTGGGCAAACAACAGATACGCGTCAATGCGATCTCGGCAGGGCCGATCAGGACGCCCGCTGCGGCAGGAATCGGCAATTTTGGCCAGATGCTCAAGCGCGCTGCAGAGGCAACACCACTGCAGCGCAATGTCACGATCGAGGAAGTCGGCAATATCGCCGCCTTCCTGCTGTCGCCGCTGGCGTCGGCGATGACTGGCGAAGTCATCATGGCCGATGCAGGCTTCAGCCATGGTGCCGGCCTCATGGCCGAGTAATCCGCCAGCCCGGACCATACAACGCAAGCAAGGGGTCTCCATGTGCCAGCTACTGGGCATGAACTGCAATGTACCGACCGACATCACCTTCTCGTTCGAAGGCTTCCGCCGTCGCGGCGGTCAGACTGACCAGCACGCGGATGGCTGGGGGATCGCGTTTTTTGAAACGGATGGCTGGCGGGTCTTTCTCGACCCTCTGCCATCGGCCACCTCGCCGGTCGCCGATTTTGTTCGCAGCTACCCGATCAAAAGCCGCAATGTCATCGCCCACATCCGCAAAGCCACACATGGTGAAATCAGCCTGGCCAACACCCATCCCTTCCGCCGCGAACTCTGGGGGCAGGAGTGGGTCTTTGCGCACAACGGAAACCTGGCCAGCTTCAGTTATGCCGGCCAGCGCTTCATGTCCATTGGCAATACGGACAGCGAACAGGCGCTCTGCTTCATTCTTGACCGGCTTGCCAGCAAGTTCCAGCGCACTCCCGAACTTGCGGCTCTTGAGGAAACCTTCTCAGAGTGCTGCCAGGCACTGAGCAGCCATGGCACGTTCAATTGTCTGCTCGGCATGAACGACGTCTTGCTGGTTCACTGCAGCACGGATCTGCATTATCTGGTACGGCAAGCGCCGTTCAGCATCGCCCATCTGGCCGATGCCGATATCCAGGTGGACTTTGCCAAACACACCGCACCACGCGACCGGGTTGCCATCATTGCGACCCAGCCACTCACCGACAACGAGCAGTGGACGGCACTGGGCAAAGGCGAAGTGGCGCTATTCCGCAACGGCGAGCGCATTAGTCCCGCGCACGCCTCCTGATCAGCCCTCGTCCTGCGGGTGCAAGTGGAGCAGATCAAAGGTCACGGCATCAAAATACTCGCCGTGCTCGTCCAGCTGCCGGAACATGAACCCCAGCTTGCTCAGTGAAATCTGCCCGCTCGCAAAACGATCACGCACCTTTTTCATGGTCTGCGCCCGCTCGATCAGATGCTCGCGGCGTATCTCGATATGCTTGCGCTCACGGCGGTGCGCCCCCAGAGACAGATACAGCCAGAACATCAAGCCCCCTGCCGCCCACCATGTTTCGGTGAACATTGCAAACAGTGACAGACAAATCAGCAACAGATACCAGAGCTGATCCGCATGCTGAAAATCCGGCAGAATTACAGATAGACTGGGCCAGCGCCGCTTGAGCTGACTGCGAATGCGCTGATCGTCTGTCGCATCCCTTTTCTTGCTGACCAAGGCGGCATCAAGAGCCAGCGTGATATACCAGTGAGTAACCACCTTGGTTTGCAGCCATGGTGTGGCCAGATAGGCAGCCGTCTTGTCAACTAGCATCTGCCTGAAGTCGGCACTGATCAGCGGTGGAATCTGATCATTGTAAGGATCAGTCAAGGCATGCTGGACAAGCAAGGGAAAGCCCGCGATGTCGATCAACTGATCACGCCGCTCCTGCAGCATGGCCTTGTCAACTGGAAACCGGGGATTGTCCAGATTGACGTAATGCAGCAGCAATTGTTCAAGCTCACCGAAACCCGGATTCTTGCCCGGGTGCTCGCGCATGTGCTGCCGCAGGCGCAGGATTTCCTGCTGGATCGCCTCCACCTGAGGGGCGGCCTCCGGCACCCAGGGCTGGCGCAACAATCCTTCAGTCTTGTAAAGGGCCTCGTCGAAATGCCGGTAATACCCTTCGTGATACCGGGCCAGTTCTTCGCCATCACGGGAGGGGTCACCAGAAACCAGAGGGGGGGTCGGCGCGGTACGCTTGAGATCTACACAGATGCGGTTTACCAGACTCTCGAGACCGGAGTTGATCCCTGCATAGGCAAAAATCGGATCAAGTTCATGACGTTTGCTGCGCCATTCTTCCAGTGCTCGCCAGATACTCCAGTCGGCCATTCCTCTATCCTTGCCGGGTTGCACCTAGCCGTGCAAACAGCTGACTCCCGGTTAAACATGAACGAGACCGGAGTGTAGCGCGAAGCAACACCCCGGTGCACGCCATGCATTGCGGGAAGGGGAGTTTCAGGCTTTTTTGTCCTTATCCTTGCCCTTGATCTTCGCCTCGATCGCGTCACACAGGTGGCGCAGAATCTGCAAGCGGGCATGGTATTTATTATTGGCACCAATCATGTGCCAGGGCGCATAGGGTGTACTCGTACGCTCAATCATGTCACTGGCAGCCTGAACGTAATCCTCCCACTTTTCACGATTGCGCCAGTCTTCATCGGTAATCTTGAAACGCTTCCATTCGATCTGCTGGCGCTCCTCGAAACGGCGAAGCTGCTCATCCTTGCTGATCGCCAGCCAGAATTTCAGCACCACGATATTGGCGTCATCGAGCTGTGCTTCAAAATCATTGATTTCGTTATAGGCGCGCATCCATTCCGCCGGCGCGGCAAAGCCCTCGATGCGCTCAACCAGCACGCGACCATACCATGAGCGGTCAAACACCGTAATCTGCCCGTGCTGGGGCAGATGTCGCCAGAAGCGCCAGAGATAAGGCTGTGCGCGTTCTTCTTCAGTCGGGGCGGCGATAGGCACAATCCGGTACTGCCGGGCATCCAGCGCAGCAGTAATGCGGCGGATACTTCCCCCCTTCCCTGCCGCATCCATGCCTTCAAACACCGTAACCACGGCCAGATCAGCAAACCGCGGATGCCGGGACAAGCCGTTCAGACGCCCCTGCAAGGATTCCAGCTCCTTTTTGTAGGCGTCCTTGTCGGTATCATGATCAAGCTGCAAACGATCCAGCAGGCGAACCCCATCAATGGATGAAACCAGGGGAGGCGCATCAACACGCCGCTGCTTCACACTGGGACGGGCGAGCTGATGCTGCATCGTTTCAAGCAGCTGCCTGCCAATCGTCAAATTGCGATAATTGGTATCGGCTGCCTCGACCACACGCCAGGGCGCATCGGCCAGATTGGTTCTCATCAGCAGATCGCGATAATGCTCGATCTGGGTGTCGTAATTTTTCTGGAATTGCTTGTCGCTTTCGGTAACACGCCAGGCCGTCTTCTTGTCTGATTCGAACTTTTTCAGCCGCTCTTTCAGTTGCTGTGCGGACAGGTGCAGCCAGAATTTGAGTACCAGCACACCTTCATCGGCCAGCATCTTCTCGAGTCTGACAATCCGCTCGATCCGGCGATCCAGTTGCCCCGGATCCTGCGCGCCATTCCAACCCCAGAAGGGGTCCGCATACCAGCCGCCAAACAGCACACCTATACGACCTTTGGGAGGAAGAACGCGCCAGAAGCGCCAAAATGGAGGACGTTGTGACTCCTCATCATTCGGTTCGCCAAATGCATCGGTACGTATATACCGGGGATCCAGCCACTCTGTAAGCAGATTGGCCGTTTCGCCACGCCCAGCCGTCGGCACCCCCCCCAGAATGATGACCACCGGGAAATCGCCCCGCTCCTTGAGGTCGTACTGAGCGGAAAGCAGTGCCTCTCGCAGCAATCCCTCTTCGGTTTTATAGGTCTGCTTATCAATGGCATGACCCAATTCGGCGGATTCGAACATTAAGAGCCCCTTACTCAATACGATACAGATGCTTGAGTATGGAGTGCAGGCCAAGAAATGCACAAGGAAAAGTGAGCAGGAATGGGTATGTTCTCGCCCCCTTCCCCAGCATAAACCCCAGCGCGATACCCTCTTCTGCGCCTCACCCTGCGCTGCCAAGCGCCAAGCAAAAAGCCCCGACCATTGCTGATCGGGGCTTTCCATGGGGAGTCTGGCGATGTCCTACTTTCACACGGGCATTCCGCACTATCATCGGCGCTGAGGCGTTTCACCGTCCTGTTCGGGATGGGAAGGGGTGGGACCACCTCGCTAAGGTCACCAGACTATAACTGTTTGCATGTCGCACTC
>NZ_AUMS01000004.1 GCF_000430805.1 Chitinilyticum aquatile DSM 21506
GCCTTGAGTGTGATGGCGCGGTCTTCGTCCGTCTTGAAGGTGTCCGGATTGGCCTGCGGTGCATCGCCGGCCGTGAAGGTCAGGTCGACCGTGGCAACCGTCGTGCCGCCCTTCCCGTCATCCACCAGGACCGTGAAGCGGTCCGTGCCAACATAGTCGGTATTCGGGGTGTAGTGGTACTGGCCATCCGCATCCACCGTGACCGTGCCGTGAGCCGGCTGATCCTTGAGGCTGTAGGTCAGCGTGTCCTTGTCCACATCCGTGGCCACTACGCGGCCATCCACCTTGGTATCTTCCTTCACCGTGTGGCTGTAGTTCCCAACCTCAGGCTTGTGATTGCCGCCGGTCTGCGTTTCATCAAGACCTGCAATATTGATGGTGAGTTGTTTTGTGGAGCCGTCGCTCAACTTGACTGTAAAGATGTCCTGTCGAACATCCCCTGTATTCAGGGATTGTACCTTCGCAGAACCATTATCAAGTGTATAAGTCCAAGCCCCATTCTTATCAATACTTAGCGACCCATAGGTGCCTTGCTTTGCATCAGCCTCGAAAGTCAGCCCTCCCGTCACTGCCAGCTGACCACTGTCAGCCAGAACAGTGTCTTCCTTGACCGCGCCAAGGTCATCACCTGTGATTTGTTCGGCGGTGCCAATAATCGTGATCGTGATCGGATGGGTAGTTCCATCCTTTGCCGTCACCGTGAACACTTCGACCTTTGTTTCACCAGCTGCCAGATACTGGATCTTGCTATTGTCGACCGCGTATTGCCATTTCCCATCGGCATCGATGGTCAATGTGCCAAGCGCATCTTTGCTCGATTGTGGCACCTTGCTGATATCAAGGCCTGACTGCCCGCGATCTGCATCGACGATGGTCAGGACGCCCGCTGTTCGAAGCAGGCCATCGACGACCCCCTGATCCTCCGTAACGGTGCCCGCATCCTGACCATCGCCTACGGAAAAGATGGGCAGATCATTGGTGCCAATGATGGTGATAGTAACCAAGGCCGGTGTGCCATCGACGCTGTACACTTGGAATTCCTGCCGGACAATCTCTCCTTCGGCCAATGCCTGCACGTCGGGACTGGAATTATCGATGGCAAAGGTCCAATTTCCTTTTGCATCAATCGAGAAAGTGCCATAGTTGTTGCGCACCTGCTGGGTTTGCATAACGCTCTGGTCATGATCGACATCCCGGACAGTCAAACGACCTGAGGCCACGCTCTGATCTGCAATATCCTCTTTCACAAAGCCGGAATCAGTGTCACCAAGCTCTTTACCAATCTCTGCGCTGTCATTCACGCCTGTCACAGTGATTGTCAATGAACCAGTTTCAGAGCCTCCTTTACCATCGCTGACTTGATATGTAAGAACAACATCTTGCTTGTCCCCGCTTGCCAACTGGTCGTAACTGGGGTGCCTAGGGTCAAACAAGTAAGTGCCATCATCATTGAAAGTCAGTCCATCTGGCAAAGAACCGATGACACGGTAAGTCAGAAAATCACCGTTGGGATCTGTCGCAAGCACCTTCCCTGCAACGATCTCGCCTCCCTCGGTGGCTAAAGCAAACGTCGGACTTGTTACTGGTGCACTATTGGAATCAACAACCTGCGTTTGAATTTCCTGAGCCGGACTACCGCCCTCTGTTGTCTGACCAAAACGGATCGGATCAACGGCCTCGGAAATGCGCAGCAGCTGTACAAAGCCGTGCCCACTATCCTGGCCGCCGGCATTCAAACCGGCGGCGGTGGCTTCCAGTTCAGTGGATAGATCCTTGCCCTGATCCAGCGCGGCGAGAATCTGCTCAACGCTCTGGTCGGCATTGGCCACCATGGCTTCGCTGGCGTCGGTCGGCTGCAGGCCGCTCAGATCGCCATCAATGAGTACATTCCGGTTGGGACCGAGTTCGAGCAGCTGACCGTTGGGCAACAGCAGCGTGACGCTGCCGTCGGTGCCGGTTACCAGCACTTGCCCTTGCTGCAGCGCCTCTCCATTATTGACTGGCAGCAGCGAGCCATCGGGCTGGCGCAGGAAGGCGCGACCTTCGATGACCATCAGGTTTTGTGCGGACTTGCCAGCTTGGGAGGTTTGCTCAGCCATGGTGTACTCCAGAATTAGATTTTTCTGATGTGCACGATAAGGCATGACAAGCGCAAACTCGATTGTACTGAAGTACAGTCCCCGGCCCGGATGGCGGCCCCATATCTTGATTCAATCTAAAGTCAGATCAAAAAGTGCAATTTGGCAATAACCAGACATGCTAGAGTCAGCTCTGGCCCACTCAACCTTTAGCGCAACAGGGAGTTCTGCATGAAGTTCGACACGCTTGCCATCCATGCCGGTTATGAAATCGACCCGACTACCAAGTCAGTGGCCGTACCCATTTACCAGACCACCAGCTACGCCTTCGACGACACCCAGCATGGCGCCGACCTGTTCGACCTGAAAGTGAAGGGCAATATTTACACGCGCATCATGAATCCAACCACCGACGTGCTCGAACAGCGTGTCGCGGCGCTGGAAGGCGGCATCGGTGCGCTGGCGCTTGCCTCCGGCCAGGCGGCGATCACCTATGCGATCCTGACCATTGCCGAAGCGGGCGACAACATCATCGCCACCAGCGCGCTGTATGGCGGCACCTACAATCTGTTCGCCCACACACTGCCGCAGTACGGCATTGCGGTGAAATTTGTCGATGCCAATGATCCACAAGCGGCGGCAGCGCTGATCGATGGACGCACGAAGGCAATTTATTGCGAATCGATCGGCAACCCGCTGGGCAATGTCGTCGATTTCGCCGCGTTCGCCGAAGTGGCACACGCTGGCGGCGTACCGCTGATCGTCGACAACACCGTGCCGACGCCGTACCTGACCCGCCCGATCGAGCACGGTGCGGACATCGTCGTGCATTCGCTGACCAAATACATCGGCGGCCATGGCACCAGCATCGGCGGCATCATCGTCGATTCCGGCAAATTCCCGTGGGCCGAACACAAGGCGCGCTTCAAGCGTCTGAACGAGCCGGAAGTGAGCTACCACGGTGTGGTTTATACCGAGGCACTCGGCCCGGCCGCCTTCATCGGCCGTGCGCGTACCGTGCCGCTGCGCAATATGGGCGCGTGCATTTCGCCGTTCAACGCCTTCCTGATTCTGCAGGGGCTGGAAACCCTGGCGCTGCGCATGGATCGGCATGTGGAAAACGCGCTGAAGGTCGCCGAATTCCTCAAGACTCACCCGAAGGTGAACTGGGTCAATTACGCCGGTCTGCCGGATCACCCGAGCCGTCCGCTGGTTGACAAGTACTTCGGCGGCAAGGCTTCCGGCCTGCTGACCTTTGGCGTGCAGGGCGGCCGCGATGCTGGCGCACGCTTCCAGGATGCGCTGCAACTTGTCACCCGGCTGGTCAACATTGGCGACGCCAAGAGTCTGGCCACCCATCCGGCCAGTACCACGCACCGCCAGCTCTCGCCGGAAGAACTCAAGAAGGCGGGCGTCAGCGAGGACATGGTGCGCCTGTCGATCGGGATCGAGCACATTGATGACATCCTGGCCGACCTCGCTCAGGCGCTTGATGCGGCATAACGTGCAATAATGGTGCGGTATCGGGTGCAATACACAATAATCCTGATACCGCCCGGCACCTGCCCTGACCTGAAGGACGGCAAGTAACTGGCAAACATGGCGATATTCGCTAGCATTATGTTGTCACCAACCTTTCAGGCGATTGCGTTTTGACTCCCACCTTTCCTGCCGAACCGGCTCCGAACCTGACCATGCCGGGGGCATGGCAATTCATCGAGCAAAGCCGGTTAGCGGTACTGGTCTGGGACAGGCAGCTGAGCCTGCTGCAGGCCTCGCCTGCGGCGACCGAGTTGCTGGGACGCGATGAGGAACTCCTGCAGGGGCACTTCCTGAATGAATTGCTGCCAGTCAGCGAACACTTCCGCCTGAGCAGCCGCCTGCAGCAATTGCAACCGGAGCAGCCTCCGCTGATGCTGGAAGGCTGGGTACTCGACCGCTCACTCGACGAAATGCGCGTGCAGTGGGTGATCTGGTCATTGGATGAGCTGCACCAGATCGGCCTGCTCTTCGATCAGCGCGAATTGTCGGCGCTGCGCGATGAGGTACAGATGCGCCGCGAGCTGTATACCGCGCTCGTCACCCAGGCACGCGACGCCATCGTGCTGATCAATCCGAACGAAGCCAGCATCATCGAATTCAACCCGGCGGCAGCCGACATGCTCGGTTATACGCCGGCCGAGTTCGGCAGGCTGTCCCTGAGCCAGCTCGGCAGCGGCGATGAAATCAATACATGGCTAGGGTATACGCGTAAAGCCAAGGACGGACAATGCACCATCCACGATACACTGCTTAATTCCAAGGGCGGCTCGCGCATCAACGTCCGCATCAGCAGCCGGCCGGTACTGGTGCAGGGCGAGGCAATGCTGGCAACGCTCTGGACCGACATCACGCCCTCCCACCACGCGCGCCAGGAAATCGCCGCCCTCACCCAGCACATGAACATGGTACTGCGCGACGCGCAGATCGGCGCCTGGGATTACGACATCGTCAGCGGCATCATCCATGTCAACGAGCAGTTCCACCGCAATTACGGCCATGTATTTGCGACGCTGGATACGCACATCGACGACTGGCGCAAGATCCGTCATCCGCTCGACGAAGCCAATGCCGACGCGGCACTGCTCGCGCACCTGGAAGGCAAAACGCCGGAATTCGAAGGCAAGTGGCGCCTGCAGCAGGCCGACGGCAGCTGGCACTGGTGCGTGTCGCGCGGCAAGGTGATTGAGTGGGCGGAGGATGGCAGCCCGATCCGGATGACGGGCACCATCATCGACCTCAGCGCCCAGCAGGAATCGCTGGGTGAGCTGATCCGCTCGGAAACCAAGGCCCGTGCGATGCTTGATGCGCTGTCGGCCTGCATCGCCATCCTGGACGAGCGCGGCAATGTCGTTACCGCCAACGAATCATGGCAGCGTTTCGAAAACCGCTATGGCATCGCCCCCAATGAATGCCTGCGTATCGGCCAGCGCCATGACAGCGCCGCACGCTACCAGTATGCCGAGCTGCACGATGCCTACCAGGCAGGCCTGAATACTGTCCTGCGCGGCGAACTCGACTATTTCGAAATGGAAATTCCCGCGCCCTGCGAGCAGGAAATCCAGTGGTTCCTGTGTCGCATGCAGCGCGTGCACCAGCTCGGCGGGCAGATTCTGCTGGCGCATGAGGACATCACGCAGCAGAAACTCATCAGCCAGGCCATCAACGACACCAAAAGCCGCTACGAAGAGCTGCTGCACAATGTGGACGGCATCGTCTGGGAGGCCGACCCGAAAACGCACAATACGACGTTTGTCAGCGGCCAATGCGAGCGCCTGCTGGGCTATTCACTGCACAACTGGATGCAGGAGGGATTCTGGCTGTCCCGCATCCACCCCGATGACCGTACGAATGTGCTGCGCATAGCCCAGGAAAATGTCGCCGCTGGCAAGGATTATGAACTCGAATACCGCCTGCAGACTGCAGATGGTCGCTGGTTGTGGCTACATGACCGGGCATCCTTGCAGCGCAATGAAGCTGGCGTACTGCAACTGCGCGGGCTGATTATCGACATCACTGCCCGCAGGCAAACTGAGGAACAGCTGCGGCTGGCTGCCAGTGTTTTTCAATATGCGCACGAGGGCATTCTGATCACCGATGCAAGCAACCGCATCATCGACATGAATCAGACCTTCAACGAGCTGACCGGCTTCAGCCGCGACGACCTGATCGGCCAAAAACCGACCATGCTGCGCTCCGGGCGCCACAACCGCGACTACTTCAACGCGATGTGGGAGCAGATCACCCGCAACGGCTTCTGGCGGGGTGAAATCTGGAACCGCCGCAAGAGTGGTGAGCTGTGCGTCGACCTGCTGACCATCTCCGCCGTACGCAATGCCGACCAGGCCATCAGCCACTATGTCGGCGTCTACGCCGACATCACGCAGCTCAAGCAGCAGGAACAGAAGCTCGAATTGCTGGCTCACTACGACGCGCTGACCGGCCTGCCCAACCGCGTGCTGCTCGCCGACCGGCTCGAGCAGGCGCTGGCACTGGCGCGGCGCAGCGGCCTCCTCCTGGCGGTGTGCTATCTGGATCTGGACGATTTCAAGCCGATCAATGACCGTTACGGCCATGAAGTCGGCGACGACCTGCTGGTCGAAATCAGCCGGCGGCTCATCGACAATGTGCGCGGTGGCGATACCGTCGCGCGGCTGGGTGGCGACGAATTCGTGCTGCTGCTGGGCAACCACACTTCCACCGAGGAATGCGAGCAGGCGCTGCAGCGCATCCTGCATGTCATCGCCGTACCCTATCTGCACGAGGGCGATGTGCTGAACGTGTCGGCCAGCCTCGGCGTGACGCTCTATCCGCAGGACGGTGCCGACGCCGAAGGGCTGATGCGCCACGCCGACCAGGCGATGTATACCGCCAAGCAATCGGGCGCCAACCGCTTCCATTTCTTCGACGCGGCCCAGGATCTGCAGGTGCGCAGCCAGCGCCAGCTGCTCGACCGCATCGCGCGCGCACAGGCCGACAACGAGCTGCGGCTGTATTACCAACCCAAGATCGACATGCTTACCGGTCGCGTGATCGGCGCCGAAGCCCTGCTGCGCTGGGAGCACCCCGAGCGCGGCATGGTGATGCCCGGCGAATTCCTGCCGGTGCTCGAAAGCTCGACACTGGTCAGCGACGTTGGCTACTGGATCATCGGCACGGTACTCGCGCAGATGCAGAGCTGGCAGGCCGTCGGCCTGCATGTGCCCATCAGCGTGAATGTCTCGCCACGCCAGCTGGCCAATGCCGACTTCCCGCTGCTGCTGGCCAAGGCGCTGGCCCGCCACGACGCAGTGGACCCGGCATTGCTGGAAATCGAAATCGTCGAGTCGGCCGCACTGGAAGACATCGGCCGGGCCATCCGCATCCTCAACATCTGCCGCGGCATGGGTGTACGTTTTGCGCTGGACGACTTCGGCACCGGCTATTCCTCGCTGACCTATTTCAAGCGCCTGCCGGCCGAAGTGCTGAAAATCGACCAGTCCTTCGTACGCAACATGCTGTCCGACCCCAATGATGAAGCCATCGTGCGTGCGGTCATCAGCCTGGCCGAAGCCTTCGAGCGCAAGGTGATTGCCGAGGGCGTGGAAACCGCCGAACACGGCAGCCTGCTGCTCAGCCTGGGTTGTGCGCATGTGCAGGGTTACGGCATTGCCCGCCCGATGCCGGCAGACCTGTTCCCGCAATGGGTAATCGATTACGAAGCCAACCCGCGCTGGGTAAGCCAGGTATAGCCCGACAACCCTTTGCAAGAAAGGGCTGCCGCTTTATAGATAAGCGGGTATTTGAAAAGGAAAGGCAAAGCAGGCCGGTAAGCCGGGTTCTGTCTCCCTCCCCGAAAGGCGGGCAACTGTCATTCCTCTAGGCCGGCCATTGCTGGACGGCTCAAGCAACCTACCCGCAGACTCGGCGGGCCGCCTCGACGTCTGCTGCTTGGTCTTGCTCCGGATGGGGTTTACCCTGCCCGGGAATGTTGCCACCCCGGCGGTGCGCTCTTACCGATCCTTGCGGACGCTGCCGACGCAGCCACCTTTTCACCCTTACCTGTACCCGGTCCTGCCACCTTCAGTGTGGCTTTCAACCCGGATCATCGGCGGTTCAGCTCTCTGTTGCACTTTCCGTCGCCTCGCGACGCCCGGCCGTTAGCCGGCATCCTGCCCTGTGGAGCCCGGACTTTCCTCCCCCCCGTTACCGGGGCGGCGACAGTCTGGCCTGCTTTGCGCGGCCGATTATCCGGCACAAACGCCGGCGGGGCAAACCCGGCTGGCATTTATTACGGCGGAATGCGGGAATACTGCCGCGCACTCGCCCCAGTGAGGGCAGGAAAATGAGCACTCATGCCAAACAAGGAGTGCATCATGGAGCACCAGCACACAAAGCCGGACCAGGAAAGCAGTCAGGGACTCTCCGCTTCGCGCCGCCGCAGTTTGCGCGAAATACTGGACATTCCATTCAGCACTTCCTGCGCCTTCATCCGGGCAGGCGACAAGGAATCGCTGAAAGCGCGGGAGCTGCTCGATCAGGCCCCGGCTACTTGATCGTGCAGGCGGGCGGGCAAGGGTAATATTGCAGCCATGCCACCAGCATTACTGCAACAACACGCGGGGGCCGCAGGCGAGATGATAAAGGCATGATAAAAAAGGAGAAAATCATGCCAAACCAGATTCGCCAGTTTATCGACCAGCATCTCGCTGCCAACGCCTCAGCCATGGACATCGTGCGCGGCATCAGCCACGAATTCCACCTGCCGGCCCGCACCGCTTATGAGTTGCTGCAGGAATACCTGCAGCAGCGTGCCGGCTGAGCGCTTCAGTCGCCGCTGCGTACCGGCAAGCGAGCAAGCGCAGCCAGTGCTTCCGCCAGCGCGGCGGCTTTGGCGATGCCGGCTTTCGATGCAGGAAACTGTGCAAACGCAAAGCGCGGTGCGCCCTCTTCATCCCCGACCACCATCACCCAGACGCTGTCGCGCCGGAACAGATTGGGCTCCTGCTCCAGCCGGATCGCCGTGAACTGCACCAGCGGCAGGCTGCGCTGCCACAGCGCGAACAGCCCGAACAGGCGGGTGCGCCGGATGAGATGCTCGCCATCGCACAGTTGCTCGGTCGGCAGCGCCCAGAAGAACGCACCTGCCGCCAGCATCGTGTACCAGAACACGCCGTAGAAATTGTGCTCCAGCCCGCCCTCGATCAGCGGCAGGCCCCACGCACCGGCCGTCAGCAGACCAGCGCCAAAGAGCCACCAGGCCAGATTGTCCGTGCCGCGACGGATGACCATGCGATCGGAATTGGCCATCAGCAGTCAGCCCCGCGCATCACAACAGCTTCCAGGCAATGCTGCTGCCGGCACGCAGCGGCACCACGACACTGTCACCGAAGGCGTATTCGTCCGGCACCGTCCAGCTTTCCTTCACCAGCGTGATCTGGTCCGCATTGGGTTTCAGGCCATAGAAGGCCGGGCCGTTCAGGCTGGCAAAGGCTTCGAGCTGGTCAAGTTTGCCCACCGCATCGAAGGCTTCGGCATACAGCGGTACGGCAGCGTGCGCGGTATAGGCGCCGGCACAGCCGCAGGACGTTTCCTTGGCGCCCCTGGCGTGCGGAGCGCTGTCGGTACCAAGGAAGAACTTGGCCGAACCGCTGGTCGCCGCGCGCACCAGCGCCTGGCGATGCACCTCGCGCTTGAGGATCGGCAGGCAGTAGTAGTGCGGGCGAATGCCGCCGGCCAGCATGGCATTGCGGTTATAGAGCAGATGGTGCGCGGTGATGGTCGCGGCCACATTGGCGGGCGCGCTGGCAACAAAGTCGGCAGCGTCCTTGGTGGTGATGTGCTCGAACACCACTTTCAGCTCGGGCAGACGCTTGAGCAGCGGCTGCATTACCCGGTCGATGAACACGGCTTCGCGATCAAAAATGTCGATTTCCGCATCGGTGACTTCGCCGTGCACCAGGAAATTCAGCCCGACTTCGGCCATTTTTTCCAGCACAGCCATTCGGCGATCAAGGTCGGTGACACCGCTGTCGGAGTTGGTGGTAGCACCCGCCGGATACAGCTTCACGCCATGCACGAAACCGGATTCCCTGGCGCGAACAATTTCATCCGGCGAGGTATTGTCGGTCAGATACAGCGTCATCAAGGGCTCGAAGGACATACCCTCTGGCACGGCAGCCAGAATGCGCTCGCGGTAGGCGGCAGCCTCAGCCACCGTCGTTACCGGCGGACGCAGATTCGGCATCACGATGGCGCGACCGAATTCGCGGGCGGTGTGCGGCACGACCGATTTCAGGAACTCACCGTCACGCAGGTGCAGGTGCCAGTCATCTGGGCGGGTAATGGTCAGGGTTTGCATGGCGAAAGTCTCGGTGAAATCAGTCGGGGCGCTTCTGGATCAGAAACAGGAATTTGCCGTCCTCGACCCAGTGCTCGACCAACACATTGCCGGTTTGTTTGCAGAACGCAGCAAAATCGGTCGGCGTGGCCGGGTCGGTGCAGGTGACCTGCAGCAGCTGGCCACCAGCCAGCGTTGCCAGCGCCTTCTTGGTGCGCAGGATGGGCAGGGGGCAATTCAGGCCGGACAGATCGGCGCTCAGGTCGGCAGTCGGGCGGGCAGAAGAATCGGACATGGCAGTGGCAAGCGGCAAAAACATGATTTTACGGTGTTTCCGTCGCCAGCGGCAGCGCTGCGCAAGGCCGGCATGCCCGACGGGCGGTAAAAATCCGCAGCAAGGCTTAAGTTCCGCTTCATGCACGCCGGTTCAAATACACCTGCAGATTCTGCAAAACCACCGCACCTACTGGAGATTGACCATGCTGAAACTCATCGCTGCCGTGTCCGCCACTCTGATCGCCGGCTCCGCCCTGGCTTCCGCCGACTGCACCAAACACCCGAAGGCTGAATGGATGCCGGAAGCACAGGCCCAGGCCAAGATCACCGAAATGGGCTACAAGATCAAGAAGTTCAAGGTGTCCGGCGAATGCTATGAAATCTACGGCTGGAACAAGGAAGGCAAGAAGGCCGAAGTCTACTTCGACACCAAGGACCTGAGCATCGTCAAGTCCGAAATCGGCAAGTAAGCCGGAGCCGGATGCCCATGGCCCGCAGTCATCCTGCCCGCCGGCAGTTCATCGCGGTCAATGCCACTGGCTTGCTGCTGGTGGCACTGCTTCTGCTGGCGATCAACCAGTTCACGGACTGGGACATCCGGCTGACCGACTACTATTACGACACGATCCAGCAACGCTTTCCCTGGCGCGACGCCTGGTTGACGGCCGAGCTGGGGCATCACTGGCTCAAGCTGGCTTTCCAGTTGCTCGGCGGCGCGCTGCTCCTTGGCATGCTGCGACAATGGCAAACCAAAAAAATTCAGGGTATCGCCCTAAGACGCTCACTGGTAATTGGTCTCAGCATCATACTGGTACCCAGTATCATCGCCACTCTCAAGCATTTCAGCAGCCTGCACTGCCCGTGGGACATCGACCGCTGGGGCGGCCATGCGCCCTTCCTGCGCCTGCTTGACGCGCTGCCTGCCGGTGTCGCTGGAGGTCAGTGCTTCCCTGCCGGCCATGCCACCAGTGCGCTCTGGCTGCTGGGGCTGATTGCCTGCTGGCTGCCCGATCAGCCGCGCCGGGCGCTACGGATGACTCCCCTGCTGCTGGCACCAGGCCTGCTGCTTGGCTGGCTGCAGCAGATGCGCGGCGCGCACCTGCTGTCGCACACGCTGTGGTCGGTCTGGCTGAGCTGGGCGATTGTCGCCGCGCTGTCGGCATGGCTGCTGTTTCCCGCACTGCAAACCGAGGAGAATCACGATGCAACGCGTCAAGGTCTGGGATCCGCTGGTCCGCATCCTGCACTGGGGGCTGGTCCTCTGCGTGCTGGGCAATTTCATTAACGAATCCGGTGAAACCTGGCACCGCTGGGCAGGCTACATCGCCAGCGCCATCGTGCTCACCCGCCTGCTCTGGGGGCTGATCGGCACACGCCACGCCCGCTTTTCCGACTGGTTTCCGACCCCCGGACGCCTGTTTCCCTATCTGAAAGCGCTGCTGCGCGGACAGCCGCCACGCGTGCTCGGGCACAATCCTGCCGGAGCACTCATGATGCTGCTGCTGATGACACTGGTGCTGACGCTGGGCGCCACCGGATATATGATGGGGCTGGATGCCTTCTGGGGCGAGGAATGGCTGGAGGAGCTGCACGAAGGCTTCGCCAACACGCTGATCGCCTGCGTCGGCCTGCATGTACTGGCAGCCATCGTGGAAAGCATCCGCCACCGCGAAAACCTGCCGCTGGCCATGGTGCACGGCTACAAACGGCTAGACTCGGCTTCTCACGAACAGGATCAATAACTCTCAATGCAACTGCTGCTGGTCGAAGACGATGCCCTGCTGGGCGACGGCATCAAGGAAGGCCTGCTCGATGCGGGCTTTACCGTCGAATGGCTCACCGACGGGCTGGCCGCCTGGCATGCCCTTTCGGTGCCGCACCAGTTCGACGCGGTCGTGCTCGACATCAACCTGCCGCACATGGATGGCCTCACCATCCTGAAGCAACTGCGCGCCAAACCCGATGCCATTCCGGTGCTGCTGCTCACCGCCCGCAGCCAGATCGACCAGCGCATCGAGGGGCTCAACAGCGGCGCCGACGACTACCTGCCCAAGCCCTTCGCGCTGGGCGAGCTGACCGCCCGCCTGCAAGCGCTGCTGCGGCGCAGCCACGGCCATGCCAGTGAAACGCTGAGCTGGCGCAATATCCGCCTCATTCCATCAAAACAGCAGGTATTGCTTGATAACCAAACACTGGAGCTGACTGCGACCGAATACCGTCTGCTGTATCTGCTGATGATGAATGCTCCGCACTATCTGTCGCGCACGCAGCTGGAAGAAAAACTGTTCGGCTGGCAGAGCGAACTCGAAAGCAATTCGCTCGACGTCCACCTCTCGCACCTGCGCAAGAAACTGGGGGTTGATGCCATTCGCAACCAGCGCGGCCTGGGCTGGCGCATGGATGCCGAATGACACGCACGCTGCGACACTGGCTCAACCGCTCGCTCACCACCCGGCTGGCGTGGTTCACCGGCCTGGCCACCCTGCTGGTGTGGGCCATTCTCAGCATCAGCACGCTCATCGTCCTGCGCGATGAATTCGGTGAAATGCTCGATCATCGCCTGCAGCACGTCGCGCGCATGCTGCTGGACTTCGACGCCCCGGGCACAACGCAACTCGCTCGGCACAAGAAAGACCGCACCTTCAATTTCGCGATTTATGACAAAGATGGCCGCCTGCTGGCCAGCAAGCGCCAGCCACCGCTGCCACTGCTGCCGCCGGAGGAAGACCGTCGTTCGCGCCGGCTGATCGATTATCAGGGCGAACGCTGGCACATCGCGATGGCGCATGACGAGGAGCGCACCGTCGTCGTTGGCGAACTCAGCGACTGGCAGGACGAGCTGCTGGAAGAAATGCTCGAGCACCTGGGCTGGCCGGCAGCCATTTCCGCCCTGCTGCTGCTGGGGGCACTCTATCTGGCCGTGCGCCGCGCACTCGGCCCCTTGCGCGAATTGCAGCACGAACTGGCTGCACGCTCTCCGGCAGACCTGACCCCACTCACCAGCCCGGTTCCCGCCGAGATCAAACCACTGACGCAGCAGCTCAATCAGCTTTTTGCTGCTGTGAGCAATGCCATGGCGCGTGAAAAGCGCTTCACGGCCGATGCCGCGCACGAACTGCGTACACCGCTGGCTGCACTGCAGATCCAGCTGGAAGTCGCCAGCCAGAGCCCGCGCCCCGACGCGCGCGAGCGCGCGCTGCAGAATGCACTGACCGGCGTGCAGCGCACCACGCAGCTCGTCAACCAGCTGCTGGATCTGGCGCGGCTCGAACACCTTGGCCAGCTTGACACCTGCGCCGTTGACCTGAACCAGCTCGTGCGCGAGGCAGCGGACGCCAATGATGCCAGCGACGAAATCCGCATCGACGGCAGCAGCGAATTCTGCCCGGTCGGTGACGCCGGCCTGCTGCGCCTCTTGCTGCGCAACCTGATCGACAACAGCCTGCGTTATGGCAAGGCACCGGTGGTGATCAGCCTGCAGTCGCGCGGTTTTACCGTTACCGACAGCGGACCCGGTGTCGCGCCGGACGTGCTCGCCCGCCTGGGCGAACGCTTCTTCCGCCCGCCGGGGCAAGCACAGACCGGAGCCGGGCTGGGCTTGTCGATCGTGCAGCGCATCAGTACGCTGCACGGGGCCAGTCTTGATTTCGCCAATCGCCAGGAAGGCGGCTTTGCGGTCAGCGTCCGCTGGCCGGAACTCGCCCAGGAAGCAAGCCACTATGCACCACCACGACCATCCGCATGATTGCGATGGCGGCCATCACGCCGCCCATGACCACGAATTCGACCACAGTCACCACCACCATCATCACGCTGCGCCGGCGTCGCAGCGCCGGCTGGTCTTTGCGCTGCTGATCACCGGCGGTTTTGCCGTTATCGAACTGCTGGGCGGCTGGTGGACCGGCTCGCTGGCACTGATGTCGGATGCGGGCCACATGTTTACCGATTCGGCCTCGCTGCTGCTGGCGCTGATTGCCAACCTGATCGGACAGCGTCCGGCCAATGACGATCACTCCTACGGTTTCGGCCGCGCCGAAGTCATCGGCGCGCTGATCAACAGCCTGGCGATGATCGCGCTGGTGGTGTGGATCGGTGTCGAAGCAGTGCAGCGCCTCCTGCACCCGCAGGAAGTGAACGGCGGCGGCGTGATGATCATCGCCATCATCGGCCTGATCGTGAACGTACTCTCCGCGTGGCAGCTCTCGCACGACCACGACAACATGAACAGCCGCGCCGCGCTCATCCATGTGCTGGGCGATCTGCTGGGCTCGGTGGCGGCGATTGCCGCTGGCGCCATCATCTATTTCACCGGCTGGAAACCGATCGACCCCATCCTGTCGGTGCTGGTGCTCGCGCTCATCATGCGCTCGACCTGGCAACTGCTGAAGCAGGCCACGCACGACCTGATGGAAGGTGTGCCCTCACACCTCAAGCTGCACGAAATCGGCATGGCGCTGGCAGCCGAACCGGGCGTGCGCGAGGTGCACGATCTGCATGTCTGGCGCATCGGCGGCAAACGCGTGGCTCTGTCGGCACATCTGCAGATTGCGGATGGCCAGCAGTGGCCCGCCCTGATGGCACGACTCAACAAACTGTTGCTGGAGCGCTACCGCATCGACCATGTTACCCTGCAGCCAAGCTGGCACAGCCCGCCGCCCAACGGCCGGGTAATCCCGATCCAGCCACGGCACAATTGATGCTGGGTGGATTGATACGGGGCTGATTGCTGCAAAGCCGATTGAGCCCCACCCCGTCCTTTGTTAGCATCGCAGACCATTGCTTTCTGGAAAACACCATGCGCGCGTCCCTCCTTATCGGCCTGCTCCTGGCCGGCGTTACCACCAGCGCCCTGGCTGACGAGTTCGGCAATCATGCGCCGGATGGCACCATGCCCGGCGAAGACGGCCTGATCCGTGGCTGGATCAACAGCAAGAAAGCCCCGCCCAAGGAAGGTGAATTCACCCTGCCCGAACTGGCAAAGCTGCAAGACTGGGCGACGGTTACCGTGCTGCAGCCGGTGAAGAACAACAATTTCGGCATTGCGCTCGATAGCGTCAGCATCGGTCCGGACGATGAAATCGTCCGCTATGTGTTTGTCGTGGAATCCAAGCGCAGCAAGGTGCGCAACTACATCTATGAAGGCATTGACTGCTTCAGCAGCCAGTACCGCACCTATGGCTGGGGCAAGGCCGATGGCAGCTGGCTGAAAAACGAAAATACCGAGTGGAAGGACATCGTCCGCAATACGCACAACGCCTGGCAGGCCGACCTGATGGACGAGATGTGCCGGGCCGCCGGCCCCTACAAGCTGCCGGACATCGTCAGCAACCTGCGCACCAAGCGCATGCCTGGCGAGTGCACCGGCTGCTCGCTCAGCCAGTAACAAAACCAAGGGTATATGCCTACAGCCATTGGGGAGCAATGGCTGTAGGCATATACACGCCAATCAGGCGGCGAGCAGCGCCAGCTGCTCCGGCGTCAGGTAGCGCCACTCACCCTCGCCAAGATCAAGGTCAGTCAGCGTCAGCCCGCCGATGGCCGTGCGCGTCAGCGCCGCGCAGTGGTTGCCGGCAGCGGCTAGCATGCGCTTCACCTGATGGTATTTGCCCTGCTCCAGCACGATTTCGATGCGGAATTCGTCGAGCTGTGCGCAGTGCACGGCCGCCAGCGGCGCGGGCTCGTCGATCAGCTGCACACCGGCGAGCAATTTCGCCACCAGCTCCGGCGTCACGGCTTCCGCGCAGGTCGCCACATAGAGCTTGGGGACATGGCGCCGGGGATGGCTTTGCGCGTGAATGAAGGCGCCATCGTCCGACAGCAGCAGCAAGCCGGTCGTGTCATGATCCAGCCGGCCCACCGGCTGCACATCCCGCCATTCGAAGTTTTCCGGCAGCAATTCCAGTACCGGCGGATGGTGCGAGGGCTTGCGCGAGCACTCGTAGCCGGACGGCTTGTTCAGCGCGATATACACCTGGCTGCGGTATTGCCAGTCCTCGCCAAACACCGTGAACGGCAAGCCTTCCTCGGGCTGGATTTCCTGCTTCCAGCTCTTGGCCGGCACGCCATTGATCGTTACCTCGCCGTCGTCGACCAGATCGCGACAGCCCTTGCGCGAGCCAAAGCCCTGGCTTTGCAGGAAACGGTCGAGGGTAAGGGCTTTGGCCATGCTGGAATCCGGAAATCGTGTCAGAAGGTGCGCATGGTAAGCCCGCGCCGCAGTGAAATCCAGCGCCGGCAGGCAGCAGGCCAGATCCGGGACGCCGCGCCAGGGCGGCGGGCTGCCGCATGCGGCGAACAAAGCGTGACGCGAAGCTGACATCGAACGCGCTAAGCTGGTGTTTTGCCCGGAATCGCTGTCGTGCTGGATTCGCTGCTGCTGTTTGCTGTTTCGCTCGTCGCCAATACGCTCTCGGCACTCGCCGGCGGTGGCGCGGGACTGCTGCAGCTGCCCATCCTGCTGTTTCTGGGGCTGGCGTTTCCGGTGGCGCTCGCCACGCACAAGCTCGCCAGTGTCGCGCTGGGCGTCGGGGCGACGCTGAAACACCTGCGCTCGGGCACGCTCGATCTGCGTTTTTCCGCCATCATCCTCGCCGCCGGCCTGCCCGGCGTGCTGCTGGGCGCGCGGCTGATCCTGCACATTCCGGATCAGTGGGCGCTGCTGGCGCTGGCGATTCTCACTACCGGACTAGGTATTCACTCACTAGCCACGCCCCAATTGGGCCTGCAAGGCATACCCCGGAATCGGTCCGGATGCCGGCTCTGGCTGGGCGCCACGGTGCTGTTTCTGATCGGCGTGCTGAACGGCTCGCTGACGTCGGGCACCGGCCTCTTTGTCACGCTGTGGCTGGTGTACTGGTTCGGGTTTGAGTACAAGCGTGCCGTTGCCTACACGCTGGTACTCGTCGGCCTGTTCTGGAACGGTACCGGCGCACTGGCGCTCGCCATGCAGGCCGGCATTTACTGGCCCTGGGTGCCGGTGCTGCTGGTGGCCTCCGCTCTGGGCGGCTATCTGGGCGCACACTGGGCGCTGGTGAAGGGCAATCTGCTGGTCAAGCGCTGCTTTGAAGTCGTAACCCTGCTGACCGGCATTTCGCTCTTCATCAAGGCCTTCTGGTAGCCAGACGGCCAGCGCCAACACAACTTTCTCAGAATCCGACCATGCACTCTCCTTCACTGCCCGACGATTTCCTGCCCGCCTTCCGCATCCTGCCCGCTCCCGATCCGGCCGGGCTGGCGGTGGTGTTCTGCCGCAACGAGCTGCTCCTCGCCAGCCTGGCGCTGCCCAGTGGCAAGCTTGACTGGCCTTCTGGTACGCGCAGCTGGCTGATCGGCCACTGGCAGGGCGCGCCGGTGCAATTGCTCAGCGTGCCGGAGGGCGCCAGCATGGCCGGGCTGAGTGCGCATGGCCTGCGAGCGAGCTGGGAGCTGCTGCCGCATGGCCACTACGCACTGGCAGCGCGCGGGCGCGAGCTACTGCATTTTCTCGACGAGCACCGCTTCTGCGGCGTGTGCGGCCATGCCACCGCGCCGCTGGAGCACGATGAAGCCGCCGTGATCTGCCCGTCCTGCGGCCATCGCGCCTGGCCGCGCCATTCGCCGGCCGTGATGGTGCTGATCCGCCGTGGCGAGGAAATCCTGCTGGCACGCTCGCCGCATTTCATCCCCGGCGTGTACGGGCTGATTGCCGGCTTTGTCGATGCCGGAGAGACGCTGGAAGCAGCGGCCGTGCGCGAGGTGCGTGAAGAGGTCGGCCTCGAAATCACCAATCTGCGCTGGTTCGGCAGCCAGAGCTGGCCCTATCCGCATTCGCTGATGCTGGCCTTTATCGCCGACTATGCCGGTGGCGAGATTGTCTGCCAGCCCGGCGAAATCGAGGATGCCGGCTGGTATCGCTTCGATGCGCTGCCGCACATCCCGAGTGGCGCGAGCCTCGCGTACCGGCTGATCAAATCGGTTACAGACGAACTGGCCGCCCGCGCTTGACCGCACTCGTCAGCGGCTGTTACTGTCAAATCATGATGCAACGCACAAACCAACACGACGTATCCGTCGTCCTGAACCGAATCGTGTGGCTGAAACCCGGCCCCGCGGTTCGTGTGTGCGCGTCAGCAAGGTAAACAGCACCCACCACCGCGGCCAGTACGCTGCGGTGCATCCTACCCCTTACACCGCAGCCCGCCGCCCCACATGACGGAGCACTGCGATGAATGCCACCCTTCCCCGTTTTACCCCGCACCAGACCGGCGTTGCGCTGGCGGTACTTGCCGCCACCGGTTTCGCGCTCAAGGCCGTCTTCATCAAGTTTTCCTACGCGCACGGCGCCGATGCGCTCGATGTGCTCACGCTGCGCCTGCTGTTTTGCGTACCGCTGATTCTGGCTGTCCGCGTCTGGCGGCGTGATTCTGGCAAGCCGGCGCTCACCGCCGCGCAATGGCGCTGGCTGGTGGTGCTGGGCCTGTGCGGCTATTACCTCTCCAGCCTGCTCGATTTTCTGGGACTGCAGACGGTCAGCGCCAGCCTCGAGCGGCTCATCCTCACGCTCTACCCCGGTTTCACCCTGATCATGGGCTGGCTGGCCTTTGGCACGCGCATCCCGGGCCGCCTGGCACTCGCCCTGCCGCTGAGTCTGGCCGGCACGCTGCTGGTAGCCGGTAGCGGTGGCGGGCAGGCACATGGCGATCTGGCCGGCATGCTGCTGATTCTGGGCAGCACGCTCAGCTTCGCCGTCTTCATGTGTTTCAGCGCCCCCGTCATCCGCCAGATCGGCGCCACGCGCTTTACCGAACTTGCCCTGCTGGTGTCGGCCACCGCGCTGGTGCTGCACTATCTGGTGACACGGAATCCGCAGCGCCTGCTTGACCTGCCGCCGGCCGTCTGGATGGATACGGCGATCATGGCGCTGTTCTGCACCATCCTACCCGTCTACGCGATGACGATGGCAATGGACCGCATCGGCGTGGGCCGCACGGCACTGATCGGCAGCGTCGGCCCCATCCTGTCGATCGGGCTGAGCATGGCGCTGCTGGGCGAGCACTTCACGCCGCTGCAGTGGCTGGGGGCGGGCATCGTGCTGTGCGGCGTGCAACTGGCCAGCCGGAAAAGTCATTAGAGGGTATCAGCCTGAAGCCATTTCATTTAAATGGTTGCAGGCGCATACCCATAGAAAAGCCCGGCAAGCCGGGCTTTTCTCACGCCAGAATATCCTAGCGCACGCGGAAACGCTGTACCGTCGCCGCCAGCTCGCTGGCCATGCGGTCGAGCTGACCAACCGATTCGGCCATCGAACGGGAGGCCACCGAGGTATCTTCGGCCATGCTGGCAATGCGTTCGACATTGACGGCGATGTCGCGCGTTGCCACGCGCTGCTCCTGCATCTGCTCGGTGATGACGGTAACGGCCTGCACCACATCCTGGTTGCTGAGGTTGATGCGGTCGATGCTGTCGCTGGCCTTGTTGGCCTGGTTCAGGCCCTCGGCCACACGCCGGCTGCCGTTGTCCATGCGGGAGACGGCCTGTTCGGCGCCCTGCTGGATGCTGTTGACCATCGCGGTGATCTGGCTGGCCGACTGCGCGGTGCGTTCGGCGAGCTTGCGCACTTCATCGGCAACGACCGCAAAGCCCCGGCCCTGCTCGCCGGCCCGCGCCGCCTCGATGGCGGCATTGAGCGCCAGCAGATTGGTCTGATCCGCCACATCGCGGATCACAACCACGATACTGCCGATGTCGCGGATATTCTGGCCCAGCTCGGCGATGCGGGCGGAAACGGTCGTCACTTCTTCGGCAATCAGGCGCATTTCAGAACTTGCAGCCTGCACATCGCTGTTGCCGGCAGCGGCCTGCTGGCCGGCGCTGCGTGCCTTCTGCTCGACTTCAAGCGTGTTGTCGGCAACCTGCTCCATGCTGGTGCTGACCTGCTGCACGGCAGCCGCCATGGCGCTTGCCGCCCCCGACTGCTGCTCGGAGCTGCCGGTAAGCTGCTGCGATACCGCAGTCAGCTGTCGCGCGGTACCGGAGACATTTTCGGCGTTGCGGCCAATCTGGCGGATCATGTCGGTAAGCTTGTCCTGCATTTTCTGCAGGGCGCCCAGCAGCTGGCCGATTTCATCGCTGCCATAGCGGCTGCCGCTCCAGTCGTGCGTGAGGTCGCCCTCGGCAATGCGGCCGGCCACGCTTGCGGCAGCACGCAGTTGCGCGGCCACCTTGCTGGCAATCACCCAGGCCACCGAGAAACCGATGATGACCGCCACGGCACCCAGACCCAGCATCAGCGAAATCGCCGCCGTTGTCGCCGTGCGGGCACTGTTGCGGTCCTGCTCCATGTCCTGGCGCAGCTGCTGCGCGAGCGCATTGAGGCTGTTTTCGTACTGCAGGCTGGCTTGGGCGTAATCCCCGTTGATCAGCTTGCCGGCGATCGAGCGATCGATGCGCAGCTGGTTGAACAACACCGTCGTTGCGGCGTCCAGCGCCTTGCCTTTCGTTTCAACGTCGGCAAACAACTGCGCAGACTTGGAATCGGTGAGCTGCGCCTTCAGGGCGGCTTCCTTGCTGGCCAGCACCTTGCGGCCGGCATCGGCCTTGGCCAGCACATCGTCCATATCACCCAGCGAGTCGGCCAATGGCGCATTGCGGATGTGCTGACCATTCTGCAGATTGATCTGGATGATTTCACTGGCAAGCGCGACCTTCGGATACGTGTCGTCCACCAGCTCGGCCAGCTGGGAGCGCACCTTCGCAAGGCTGAAAAAGCCGACCGCCACGACGACCAGCAACAGGGCCAGCACGGCACCGAACCCGGCCAGTAATCGGGTACGCAGTTTCCAGTTCATCATGCTTGCCTCCGGCATAAACGCAATTCGGGAATAAAGGGCTGAAATCCGATACAGGATAATTGTTTGCTTATGCATTCGCCAGCGTGTCAACGGCATATGCGCAAGTGCGGAAAACAAAGCGTTCGCATTATTACGCGGACATTTATTTTACTTACCAGCTCCCTTTATCTGTACAAGCAGAGCCATAATATGAGCAGGATATCGAGGACAGATACGCATGCAGGATGACAAACTGATCCGCTACGCATTCAGCGACCTGGGCAAGAATGGCAGTGAACGCGAAGCCGAATGGGCGTTGCTCGAACGCTACAATGCACTGACCAGTGATAACTGGGATCAGGAAGCCAAGGCCATCCTTGATGAGCTGCTGGCCGAAAACGGCGGCGCCACCATTCTGAGCCCCACGTATATCGGCCGGGGCAAGAATATCCGCATCGGCCGCAAGGCCTTCATCAATGCCGGCGTGGTGCTTGATGGCGCAGCCCCGATTACCATCGGCCACCATACGCTGGTCGGACCCGGTGTGCGCTTTCTGACCGCCTATCACCCCGTCGATCCGGCCGAGCGGCAACGCTGGGCTTTCTGGGCAAAACCGATCACGCTGGGCGAAAATGTATGGGTCGGCGCCGACGCGCTGATCGTCTCCGGCGTGACCATCGGCGATCATAGCGTCATCGGTGCCGGCAGCGTGGTGACAAAGGATGTACCGCGCTGCACGCTGGTCGCCGGCAACCCGGCCCGGGTGATCCGCCAGCTGGACGAACCCGATCCGGCCACCCTTTACGAACTCAACCCCTGAGCACAGGGCAGGAGCACCGCGCCATGTGGGACACCCTGAAACAGCTGTGGAACCGCCCCGACCCACTGGCCGGAGTGAATACCGCGCTGATCGAACAACTGGTCGAACTGGCCAGCCCGCGTATCCGGCTGGCCAGCCGTTACCAGGAAAAACTGGCTCCCTACCTCGGCTGGGCCGAGGCACACGCTACCGCGACCGCAACACGCCTGCCCGCCCCGATGGCGCTCACGGCGGAGAACTGGCGCCAGCACCGCCTGCTGCAGTTGCTGTTCGCGACGCCCCAGCGAATGAACGAGATCATCAGCCAGAACAGCATACTGCCGGACTGGTTCTATGACTGGCCACTGGCCGACAGCGTCTGCACCCTGCTGATGGTGACGCCCCGCGAAGAAACCCGCTATGGTCTGTCCGAGCAGGACGGGCAGTTGCGCCAGGATGTGCCGCAACGCCTGCTGACTTTCCGCGACCACCAGCTCGGCCGCCCGGTTGAAAGCCCGGAAGCACTGCAGGCACTGCTGCCACTGCAGATTCTTGACCTGGTAGCGAGCCAGGCACGCCATGAGATTGCCGGATTCGAAGCAGAAAAAGCCCAGCTGGAAGAAGAACTCGGCAATGCCCGCGTGATGCTGCGCCTGGGCAGCGACAGCACCCCCGAAGCGGCTGCCGCCAAGGCCCGCCAGCAGGAGCGCATCCAGACGCTGACCGCCGAGCTGGAGCGTGCTCACGCCGCACTCAACCCGGAAGCCCTGTGCGACGTGCTGGTCACCCAGCTGGCCGCCACCCCCGAACTGCTGCGCTTCAGTCAGCACGATTACATGGTCAACGCACTGGGCATGCTCGACAGCGAGGATGGCGACACGCAGCCCATCACGCTGACCGAGTGCACGCTGGCACGCACGCCGCCCATCACGCGAGTCCTGATTCCGGTGCTGATCAATCGCAGCCAGGTTCCGCCGCGCGACACGACGCCCACCGGTTTTTCACCAGCTCCGCTCTGAGGTTCGCGATGGTTCCTTCCGGCATTTTCGTCGATGTACTGTTGCCCGCCTGCATTATTGGCAGCCTCGGCGGCTTCCTGCTCTACGTGCTGCTCTCGCGACTGCTGTATGACTATGTCGATGAGCACTACCACGACATGCTGCCCAAGATCCGCACGTCGATCTATGTGGATCCGGACGATGTCGGCGCCTATATGGCAACCATCTGGGCAATCACCCGCACCGGGCAGTACCGCCGTGTTGAATCGACGTTCTGGCGGCGGCTGTTCGTCGTCAATGGCATCGTGGGGCTGATTCTGGCCCTCAGCCTGCTGACCATCTGCGCGGCATTTATCGTGTAGGCCCGGTCACCCAGTCCAGCAGCGGCTGCCACTGTTCGCGATCGAGCTGCGTGCGCCCGTGCGACAGATCGAACAGTGTCATGCCGCGCGCGATGGTATCGCGGTACAAGGTGGCATCGCGCAGCTGCGCCACCAGCGGAATATCATAGCGAGCAAGGAAGGGTATTAGCTCACGACCGTTACTAGTCCTTGGGTTCACGCGCATACCCACCGCCGCAACCCGGATTTGCTCGCGGCGTACCGCCTTGCTTTCGGCCAGAATGTCGAAAAACTCCCCACTGGCCCAGAAGTCGAAGGCGCCGGTCTGCAGGGGCACTATCACCTGATCGACCATGCCAAGCAGTGCTTTCAGCGATTTGCCGTGCAAACCGGCCGGCGTATCCAGAATCGCCACCTGCGTGCCGCGTGGCGGCCGGGCCGGCTCGCCCGGCGTGACCTCCCAGCCGCGGATCTGCGGCAAGGCCTTTGGCCGGGTTTTCAGCCAGTGCGCCAGTGATTGCTGGCGATCAGTGTCGCCAAGGAGAACCTGGTCTTCCTGCCAGGCAAACCAGCAGGCCAGATGCGCGGCCAGCGTCGATTTGCCACTGCCGCCCTTGGGGTTTGCTACCAGAATACGTCGCATTGAAAGCTACACAGAACTGTCTTGGAACTGTAATAGTTTATACGGTATATATCGTATACAGTGTTAATCATTCATGACACTGACGGAGCCCGTACGATGGCCACCAAACCTGCAGCGACACCGGCAAGCACTGCCGCCGCCACCGTGAAACCAGCAAACGCCACCCCGGCCACTGCCCGCCCGGCAGCCCGCAAAACGGCCAGCAGCACTAGTGCACCGGTACGCAAACCGGCCGCAAAAGCCGCTCCGGCGCCCGCCCCCGTGCAGCCTGCCAGCAAGCCAGCCACCGGGAAGAGCGCTGCGCCGGTCGCTGAAAGCAAGGTGGCGGAGAAGAAAAAGCCAGTCAAGGTCAAGCTCATCCGCGACAGCTACACCATTCCGGAAGACGAATACGCACTGCTGGCTGCACTGAAGGCCCGTGCGCTGAAACACGGCACCGAGATCAAGAAAAGCGAGCTGCTGCGTGCCGGCCTGCAGCTGCTGGCGGTGCTTGACGATGCCGCGCTGCTGGCCGCCGCCGACCGCGTCGAGCGCATCAAGACCGGCCGCCCTGCCAAAGCCAAATGACATCCTGCCCGGCCGGATGTCCGGCCCGGTGATGGCCTCCAACCCTGCAGCGCACCAGACCTTCCTGTGCGCTGTTTCTTTGCCTGCCACGCCATGATGCATACCCTGCTTGCCGATTACCGCTGCCAGCTTCCACGTTTCAAATCCGACGGTCTGCTGCGCTTTCATGCCGCCGGTGTGCCACTCGGCTGGGTCAGTCCGGAGATCGCCGCATTTCTGCAACAGCATGACGCGCGTTTCGCTCCGCTGCCACAAGGCTTCGGGCTGGATGCGGGCTTGAGCCTGCGCAGTGTCCAGACGGCCATGCGCGATGCAGCCAGCGCCTTGCGCACGGCTGGCCTCGTCACCGGCTGGCGCGACGAAGAATATCTGTGCTGCGCACCGGACGAGCGCGGCTGGCCAGACACGCTGCAGCCGCTGTTCCGCCTGGAGCGCGCAGCCTTTCGCCGCTTCGGCCTGACCAGCCGTGCCGTCCATATCAATGGCTACACGGCGAAGCGGACGCTCTGGATCGGTCGCCGCGCGGCCAGCAAGGCCATCGACCCCGGCCGCCTCGACAATCTGGCCGCCGGCGGGCTGGCTGCCGGCGAGGCGCTGCTGGACTGCGCCATCCGCGAGCTGGATGAGGAAGCCGGCATTCCGGCCGACATTGCCGCCACCCTGATACCCTGCGGTGCCGTACGCAGCACGCGCAACGAGCCGGATGGCACGCACGACGAAATCCTCTATTGCTACGACCTGCTGCTACCCAGTGGCATCACGCCGTGCAATCGTGATGGCGAGGTCGCCGGCTTTGAGGAGCTGGACTGGGAAGAAGCCGCCCGCCACCTGGGCGAATTCACGCACGACGCCGGCTGGGTCACCGCCGACTTCCTGCTGCGCCACCATGACGCAGGCTAATCAGCGCCTCTTCATCGCCATTGCGTTGCCGCCAGTGCTGCACGAACCCGTTGCGCGCATTCGCGATACGCTGCACACCCAGCTTGGCGGGCGCTGCGTTGCCGATACGAACCTGCATCTCACGCTGGCCTTTCTGGGCGACACGCCACCCGCGCGCATACCGGTCTTGCAGGAGCTGTTATCGCTGCAGCCGCCTGCCGATGCCACCCTGCAGCTCGACCGGATCGGCCACTTTGGTGCCGGCGAGAAGGTGGTCGTCTGGCTGGGTAGCAGCACGCCGCCGGATGCACTGCTGGCTCACGAAAGCCGCCTGCGCTCCGCACTGCAAGCGGCCGGCTTCCCGGTGGAAGCACGCCCCTACCAGCCGCACCTGACGCTGCTGCGCGATGCCAGGCGCTGGCAAAGCCGGCTTGCCCCGCCACTGCAATGGAGCCTGGGTCCGGTGCAGCTCTTCAGCTCGACACCGGGCAAGAATGGGCCGATCTACACGGCAATCGCAGCAAAACGCTAAATACTTGGCACCGTATTGTCGTGCGGCCAAATAGAGCAAAGGGCTTAACGAATATACCCAACAAGATCATGCCTTGCCGCGCCAGGCATTCAGCGCCAGCAGCGCCAGTGCCCCACCGACCAGCCCCCAGAAGGCCGAGCCGATTCCGAACAGCGTCATGTCCGAGGCGGTAATCAGGAAGGTGATCAGCGCCGGCTCGCGCAGCGGCTCGTCACGCATGGCCATCGTGAGTCCCGCCGCCAGCGTGCCAAACAGCGCCAGGCCGGCGACCGCCATCACCAGCGCCTGCGGAAACGCAGCGAATACCGCACCCACAGTCGCGCCGGACAGGCCCAGCAGCAGATAGAAACCCCCGGCAGCGACGCTGGCAAGATAGCGGCGCTGCGGGTTTTCATGCGCCTGCGGTGTCATGCAGAGCGCGGCGGTTATGGCGGCCAGATTCAGGGCAAAACAGCCGAAGGGTGCCAGCAGCAGGTTCACCAGCCCTGTGCCGCCCAGAATGGGTGAAATCGGCGGTCGGAAACCGTTGGCATGCAGCGTTGCCACGCCCGGAATATTCTGCGAGGCCATCGTCACCGCAAAAAGCGGCACACCGACGCCCAGCAGCACGGAGGGCGTGAATACCGGCGTCGTCCAGACGGGTGCAGCCAGCTGCAGGCTGAGCTGCTGCCAGTGCAGCTCGCCCTGCATGCCGGCAATCAGCATGCCGGCCAGCAGCACCAGTGGAATCACGTAGCGCGTGCGCAGGCGCTTGCCGGCCAGATAGACCAGAAACATGGCCAGCACCAGCCACAGGTGCTGCGGCATGACCTTGAACACGTTGCCGCCAAAGCGCACCAGAATGCCGGCCAGCAGCGCAGCGGCGAGCGGCATGGGCACGCGACTCATCATGCGCTCGAACAGGCCGGTGACGCCGCACAGCATCATCAGCCCGGCCGAAAAGACAAAAGCGCCGATGGCCTCCGGCATGCTGACGCCGGAGAGGCTGGTAATCAGCAGCGCCGCGCCCGGCGTCGACCAGGCCGTCACGACAGGAACGCGATAGCGTAGCGAGAGCAAAATGCAGGTCAGCCCCATCCCGATACCCAGCGCCATCAGCCACGACGCCAGTTGCGACGGCGTCGCGCCGGCACTGCGCGCGGCCTCGAAGACAATGGCGGCCGAACTGGTATAGCCGACCAGCACGGTCACAAAACCGGCCGTCAGCGCGGGAAAATCCTGGCGAGTGAGCATGGGGCACATCCATGTCGTGCAATGCCCGCCATTATGCCTGCAAAGCCCGATCGCACTGCAGCGAATCCGCCACTGGCCAGCCGGCTTTCATATCGGTCCACGCCACGCCAGTCTATGCTGGAAATCACCGGAGCCAAACAGTCCGCCCATGCCCATTCCTGCCACCACCACGATTGCCAGCCTGCTCGGCCAGATTGCAGCCTGCCCCGCCGACCGGCAGGAAGAAGCGCGCGAGCTGTGCGAAGCGGCATTTGCCCAGGCGCGCCTCCTGCGCGATTACGCCGGCTTTGTCGCCATCGCCGAGCATTACGGCCACATCATGGACAACCTGGGCCGCGCCGTGCTCGGGCGTGACCGCATGTACGAAGCACTGCAGATCGCCCAGTCGCTGCATCTCTTTGCTGCCGAAGCACACCTGCTCGAATCGATCGGCCGCAGCCATTATGTACAGGGCGAATACCACCGTGCGCTGCAGTTCTGGGCACGCTGCATTGAAGTGGCAACACTGGCCCAGGAGTGGAATACGCAGATTCTGGCCTATATCGGGCTGGGGATGATCCACGATGCGCTGAAAGACCCGGCCACCGCCGTCGTCATCCAGCGCAATGCACTGCAGCGCATGCAGCAGCACAATATCCGCAGCCCCTATCTGGAAGCCAAGGCCAGGATTAACCTCGGCCACAATCTGCGCCAGATCGGCGAACTGACCGAAGCCGAGCAGCAGTACACCACGACCCTGGCACTGTGCCGTACGCACGGACTGACCGAATTCGAAACCGAGACAGCGTTCCGTCTCGCCGAAACCCGGCTGGCACAGGGTCAGACCGCCCAGGTGCGGGATCTGCTGGAGCCGGCGCTGGCTACGGCCCGCCAGGCAGGTTACTCCTGGACCGAAATCAATGTGCTGCGCGTGCTGGGCCTGCTGGAAGTGCAAAACCGGCATCCGGAAAAAGGCCTGCCCTTGCTGCAAAAGGCCATCGTGCAGGCAGAAGCCATCGCCAACCAGCATCTGCTGGCGGCGCTGCTGCTGGATGCGGCGGAATGTGCGGCGGCGGCGGGCAATTGCGAGCTGGCCCTGCAGTACTACCGCAAGGGGCATCACATGGAGCTGAGTGTCGTGCGCGAAGCGGCGCCACAGCGCATGGGCGAGCTGGAAAACTGGGCCGGACTGCGCCCCAGCAGTGGCCAGCAACTGCTCGAATTGTCCAACAGCAGCCAGGTCGATCTGGGTGAGCTGGATGAGGCCTTCAAACAGATCACCCGCTGCGGCTGCCTGGTCATGGAAGTATCCCGAGTGGGTATATGGCTTTATGACGAGCAAAACCAAAGGCTATCAGCACATACCCTTAGCATTGAAGGGAAAGACAGCGACACGGCCCTGCCCATTCTGACCGCCGGCACCTGCCCGGCACTGTTCGAATGGATCAAGCGCGGCGGACCACTGGTTGCCCATGACGCACGCCATCACCAGCTGAGCTGGGAGCTGCTCGACGAATACCTGCAGCCGTATAACATCCATTCACTCCTGGGTTACCCGCTGCGCATCGAGCGCAAGGTCGTTGCCATCCTTCTGTGCGAAGCCGCCGGCGAACAGCGCAACTGGACGCCGGAAGAAATCGCCCGCGGCAACCAGCTTGCCGACATCGCAGCCCGCGCACTGATCAATCACGAGCGCCAGCTTGACCAGCTGAATATCCAGCAGCTGAACGCCGGCCTGACACAAGCCAACGAAGAACTGGAGGCTCGCGTGGCGGCACGCAGTGCCGAGCTGGCGCAAGCCATGAACCAGCTGGTGCAGACCGAAAAAATGGCGGCGCTGGGAAGCCTTGTCGCCGGCGTGGCGCACGAACTGAACACGCCGCTGGGCATTTCACTGACGACTGCCACTACCTTTGGCGACTCGGCACGCAGCCTGCAAAAACGGCTTGCAGCCGGCCCGATCAAGCGCAGCGAGCTGGACGACTTCCTGAACCAGACCAATGAAGCAGCGAAGCTGATCGAACACAATTGCTGGCGCGCGGCCGAGATGATCGCCAACTTCAAGCAGGTGGCCGTCGACACGGCGTCCGACCTGCGCCGCCGGTTCAATCTGGCCACAACTGTCAGCGAAATGATGTTTGCGCTGGGGCCACGCTTCAAGCACACCACGCACCGCATCAGCACCGACATTCCCGACAACCTTGAATTTGACAGCTACCCCGGTGCCCTCGAACAGGTGCTGAGCAATCTGCTGATGAATGCGCTCATTCACGGCTTTGCCGACCGCAAGAACGGGCAGATCATGATCACCGCGCGAGCCAAGGACAAGGACAATGTCGAACTGGTGTTCAGCGACAACGGCAATGGCATTCCGCCCGAACTGCAGAAGCGCGTGTTCGAGCCCTTTTTCACCACCCGCTTCGGGCAGGGCGGCAGCGGGCTGGGGCTCTATCTGGTCTATACCCTGGTCTGTGGACGGCTGGCTGGCCAGATCGAGCTGCACAGCAAGCCTCTGGAAGGCACCAGCTTCGTCATCACCCTGCCACTGCGGCATCCGGATGCCCGGACTCCGGCCAGCTGAATTCCCTCTTGGCCACGCAAAAACAGCGACCCGAAGGTCGCTGTTTTTGCGTGGCACCAGAGCAGATCAGCTCAATGCGCCATGGCAATGCTTGAACTTCTTGCCGGAACCGCAGGGGCAAGGATCATTGCGCCCGACATTCGCGTAAGGATTGTTGGCCGGGGTCGGCTGAAAATCATTATCCGCGCTGGCCAGCGAGGCTTCACCACCAAATGCAGGATGTGCTTCGTCATGACGGAACTGCATCGCGCTTTCCGGCACGGCTTCCGGCTCCGGCATCTCGACATCTTCCGGACTGCGGATCTGCACCTTCATCACCACCGAGACGGTATCGCGCTTGATGTTGGCCAGCAGTTCGGAGAAGAGTTCGAACGATTCGCGCTTGTATTCCTGCTTCGGATTCTTCTGGGCGTAGCCGCGCAGATGGATGCCCTGACGCAGATGATCGAGCGCGCCCAGATGTTCGCGCCAGTGCTGGTCAAGGAATTGCAGCAGGACAGAGCGCTCGAAATGACGGAAACCCTGCACACCGGCCTGCTCGACCTTGCTTTCGTAAAGCTCGCGGGCCGCATCGAGGACACGCTGGCGCATGGCATCGGTGGTCAGGCTGGTTTCGTCGGCGATCCAGCGGGCAACCGGCAGTTCCAGACCCATTTCGCCCAGCTCGCGCTCAAGACCAGCGGCATCCCAGAGTTCTTCCATCGATTGCGGCGGAATGTACTGGTCAAACAGGTCACCGAAGTAGCCATCACGCAGTGCGGCAATGGTTTCGGCCACATCTTCGTTTTCGAGCAGTTCGTTACGCTGCGAGTAGATGGCCTTGCGCTGCTCGTTGGCCACATCATCATATTCCAGCAACTGCTTGCGGATATCGAAGTTGCGGCCCTCTACCTTGCGTTGTGACGATTCGATGGCGCGACTGACCATGCGCGACTCGATCGCTTCGCCTTCCGGAATCTTCAGCATGTTCATCACGGCAGAAACACGCTCGCCACCAAAAATGCGCAGCAGCGGGTCTTCCAGCGACAGGTAGAAACGGCTTGAACCCGGATCACCCTGACGGCCGGAACGGCCGCGCAGCTGGTTGTCGATGC
Organism: Chitinilyticum aquatile DSM 21506; assembly: GCF_000430805.1. GTDB lineage: Bacteria > Pseudomonadota > Gammaproteobacteria > Burkholderiales > Chitinibacteraceae > Chitinilyticum > Chitinilyticum aquatile. Next base: position 30,667 of record NZ_AUMS01000004.1, read on the forward strand.
GGCGCGATTCGTGGCGCTCGGTGCCGATAATGTGCAGACCACCAGCGGCAACCACGGCATCATGCACCGGCTGCCATGCAGCCTTGGCCTCAGCGATGGCTGCCGCCTTGCCGGCTTCATCCAGCTCGGCATTCTTCTCAATCGCGCGAATCTGGCTTTCAAGGCTGCCCCCCAGCACGATGTCGGTACCGCGGCCCGCCATGTTGGTCGCAATGGTTACCACACCGGGGCTGCCGGCCTGGGCAACAATTTCAGCTTCGCGGGCGTGCTGCTTGGCATTCAGGACATTGTGCGCAATGCCGGCCTCATCCAGCAGTCCGGACAGCAGTTCGGACTGCTCGATGGATGTCGTACCGACGAGCACCGGCTGCTTGCGCTCAACGCAGTCCTTGATGTCGGCAATAATGGCCAGGTATTTTTCATTGGCCGTCTTGTAGACCTGATCCTGCTTGTCCTGGCGAATCATTGGGCGGTTGGTCGGGATGATCACGGTTTCCAGCCCGTAAATCTGCTGGAATTCGTAGGCCTCGGTATCCGCCGTACCAGTCATGCCGGCAAGCTTGCCGTACATGCGGAAATAATTCTGCAGGGTGATGCTGGCGAGCGTCTGGTTTTCCTGGTTGACGGTGACGCCTTCCTTGGCCTCGACGGCCTGGTGCAAGCCATCCGACCAGCGACGGCCGGTCTGCAGGCGCCCGGTGAACTCGTCAACGATGACGATTTCGCCATCGAGCACGACGTAATCCTTGTCGCGGGTAAAGAGCGCATGCGCCTTCAGGGCGGCATTCAGGTGATGGACCAGGCTGATGTTGCTGGCGGTATAGAGGCTGTCACCTTCCGGCAGCAGGCCCATGCGGGTCAGGATACCTTCGACCTTTTCGTGACCAGCCTCGGACAGCAGCACCGAATTGGCTTTTTCATCGACATAATAATCGCCTTCGCCTTCTTCGGTTTCCTGCTTGGTGAGCTGTGAGGGAACGGTGTTCATGGCCTGGTACAGCTCGGTGCTGTCATCGGCCGGGCCGGAAATGATCAGTGGCGTGCGCGCTTCATCGATCAGGATGGAATCCACCTCATCGACGATCGCGTAGGCCAGACCGCGCTGCACGCGCTCTTCACGCCGGAAGGCCATGTTGTCGCGCAGGTAGTCGAAACCGAATTCGTTATTGGTGCCGTAGGTTATGTCGCACTGGTATGCACCCTGCTTTTCATCATGCGTCTTGCTGTTCAGGTTTACGCCGCAGCTCAGGCCGAGGAAATTGAACAGCTTGCCCATGGTGGCCGCATCGCGGCTTGCCAGATAATCATTGACGGTAATGACATGCACGCCACGGCCGGTCAGCGCATTCAGATAGGCCGGCAGCGTCGCCACCAGCGTCTTGCCTTCACCGGTACGCATTTCGGCAATCTTGCCCTGATGCAGCGTGAGACCGCCGATCAGTTGCACATCGAAGTGGCGCATGCCCAGACTGCGCACCGAACCTTCGCGACAAACCGCAAAGGCTTCGGGCAGGAGCTGGTCCAGCGTTTCCCCTTTGGCAAAGCGTTCCTTGAACTCGGCAGTCTTGGCGCGCAATTCGTCATCGCTCAAGGCCTTGATCTGCGGCTCCAGCGCATTGATCTGCTTGACGATCGCGCGATACTGCTTGAGCAGCCGGTCATTGCGGCTGCCGAACACTTTTTTGAACAGGGTAGAAATCATGGTTTTATCAACTCACCCGAGGCGGGCATGGGTTTAATTATCAGGCAGCGTCGCAGCATGAACCCCGTAAGATATGGCGTCAAGCCCTGCGGTTTCAAGCGGCGCAAATGACTTTATCATGGTGCGCTGGCGATCAGCGTATCCGGCGCGACAAAGCGCAGAGGATTCTGTGCCACACCAAGAAAGCGGATTTCGAAGTGAAGATGCGGCCCCGTTGAGCGGCCGGTGCTGCCCACCAGGGCAATATCCTGGCCGACCTTCACCGTGTCGCCTTCCTTCACGAGCAGCTCGCTGGCATGAGCATAACGGCTGGTGACACCATTGCCGTGATCAAGGTCAATCATATTGCCATACTGGGCATGCCAGCCCGCGAAGCGCACCTGACCATCGGCAGCCGCCTGGATGGGGGTTCCCGATGGCGCAGAAAAGTCGAGTCCTTCATGGAAGGCCTGCGTGCCACGGAAAGGATCGGAGCGCCAGCCGAAGCTCGATGTCTGCATCCCGGTCGCAATCGGGGCATGCACCGGCAGCTGCGAGGTCTTGGGCTGAAACAGCAGGGTCTGCGCAACACTCAGGGCATCGAGATAGCCCTGCGACTGGGCACTGCTCTGCTGCAGGGCTCCCGTCAGTTCAGCAAGCGTAAGCCGGTCGGTACTGCGGAACACACCACCACGCGGCACGGGCTGCTCCGACAGGAAAGGCTTCACATCCAGTCCGGTGCGCTTGCCCACTTCGACCGCCAGCTGATCCATCCGGGTGAGCCTGGCCTGCAATTCGCCTATCTGCACGGCCAGCGCGTTCATCGTCGCGCGGTCTGCCGGTGTCAGCGCCCTGGCACTTTGCGGACGCGATGCCACCCAGTTGCCGGCAAAAAAGGCCGCCACCAGCAGCAAAACCAGTACCGGCAGCGTAAACAAGGCCAGTTGCAAGGGGCCGAGGGAAACTGCCTTTGCCAAACGGCTGGAAACCACAATAACATTCATGGCATACCTCACGCCCTGAAAACCCGATGAAATTCATCCGCCGCGGCAACCCGCTCAATTCGGATCAGCAACTGCGCCCCATCCTTCAGCAAGTTGCCGAGCTGGAGCGCGTGCTGGCACTGGTACGCCAGAGCTTGCCCACTGAAGTCGCTGCCTGCTGCCTTGCAGCAAGCTGGTCGGGCAATCAGCTCATCGTAGCGGTCAGCAGCGGCGCGGCAGCGATGCGCCTCAGGCACTGCATTCCCTCTGTCATCCGGCACCTGCACGAAACTGGTGTTGCCGTCGACGGCATCACACCCCGCATCAGCAGTGCACTACTGCCAGGCTGGCAGCCGCCGAAGCAGCTGCAACTGCCGGACTCGGCATGCGACGCATTTAGCTCGCTGGCCGATGAGGTCAGCGACCCGGGACTGAAGGATGCAGTCCTGAATCTGCTGAGCCATCATGCAAAACGCAGGCCCTGAAGGCCTGCGTTTTGCACTGCCGGGATGGCTTATTTCTTTTTACCGCCCTTCGCACGCTCTTGAGCCAGCAGCGCATCAACCGTCTGCAATACTGACGCTTCTTCCGACGCATTCGCCGGCAGCGCAATATAGCGGCCACTGACAACAAAACGCGGCACGCCATCCACGCCGTAATCGCGCGTCATCTTGGCCAGATTGCTCTGCATCACACCCATGCTGAAGCCGTTATAGATTGCCTTGAATTTCTCGACATCGACCTGCTGGGTTTTCAACCAGGCATAGAGCACGTCTTCCTTGCGCAGCTCCAGCTTGTCCTGGAAGATCGCCTTGAATACAGCCGGCTGCAGCTTGGTATCAAGCCCCATTGCCTGCAGGGTCAGAAAGAGTTTCACATGCCCTTCGCGACTGGGATCTTCCCAGTTGATGTGGACGCGGCGGAAATTCACGTCCTTTGGCAGCTTGCCAGCCCAGGCTTCGACAGCTGGATTGATGGAATTGCAGTGAGGGCAGGCATACCAGAAAAATTCGATCACTTCGAGTTTGCCCGGCTGGCTAACCGGCTGCGGCCGGTCCATCAGCTTGTAATCCTTGCCCTGCTGCAGCGCCGCACTTGCCGTGCCGGCAGCCATCAAGCCGAAAACCACTACCAGTTTGCTCAACCAGCGCATCTTCCAATCCTTGTTTGCGTTAAATCGGTGAAATGAACAGTGATGCCGCTGGCTTACTTGCCGCGGATCACGGTGCTGTCGATACCATTGCTCTTGAGTTGCGCCCGCACCTTGTCCAGCTCTTCATTGCTGGAGTAGGGGCCGATGCGCACACGATGCCACACGCCCTTGTCCGGCACTTCGCTGGTCAGGATGCGCGACTCGACGCCAATCAGGGCAAGCTTGGCCTTCAGATTATCGGCATCTGCCTCATTCTGGAAAGCCCCGGCCTGCAACCAGCCACCTTTGGCAACAGGTGCACTGGCGCGCGATGCCGCACTGGCATCCGGCCGCGGCTTGGGAGCCGGCGTCGCGGTTGGAGCCGGGCGCGCTGGTTTGGTTTCCGTCTCGGGCAGCATTTTGTAAAAATCGAACTGCGTGGTGCTGGCTTCCGCCGGCGCACTGCCCACCTCGGGCGCGGCGACTTCATCCTTGTCGCGCTTGGGGCGCATAACTTCAGGCTTGGCTTCCGGTGTCTGCGATGCCGCCGCGCTCTGGCTGGCCGGTACCTTGCTGGCAAACGGGCTGGCGCTGCGGTTCAGATAGATGGTTACGCCCACAGCAATCGCAACGCCGATGAACAGGCCAATCAGGAGGCCGGCGAGCATGGAGCTGCCGCCCGAGGAGTGGCCGGATGAGCGGGGCTTGCGGGAAGGAGCTGGCATGCGAAAGAAATCTCCGTAGCGTTTCTTGGCTGGATGTGCGCGGGATTATACGCTCGCCTGCGCCGGAACCACCATGCGCATGCTCACACACCGCCGAACGCAGGAAAAGCCGCACGAAAACGCGAACCATTTGCATTGCCGGCAAAACCTACTTGATAATGGATGTCATTAGCAAATCAGTAAGGCGCGTTCCGTCATGAAATCCTTCGTCCCCAGCTCCTGGCTTGTCGGTGCATTGCTCGCCATCAGCTTATCTACACAGGTATCTGCCGCAAACATCAAAAAGAAAATGGTTGTAGAGCAATACTCCACCATTGTATACAGCAGCTACAGCGACACCCTCGCCGCCGCCCGCGATCTGCAGGCCAGCATCAACACCTTTGTGGCTGCGCCGAGCGAAGATAGTCTTCTGCAGGCGCGCAAAGCCTGGCTGGAAGCGCGCGAATGGTATGGCCAGACTGAAGCGTTCCGCTTTTACGGCGGCCCGATCGATAGCGACACGGGCCCGGAGGGCATGATCAACGCCTGGCCGCTCGACGAGGCCTATATCGACAGCGTCAAGGGCAAGCCGAAAGCCGGCATCATCAACAACCCCAAGGTCAAAATCGATGCCGCCACCCTGCGCAAGCTGAACGAGCGCGGGGGCGAGGAAAACATTGCCACCGGCTGGCACGCGATCGAATTCCTGCTGTGGGGTCAGGATTTCAGCAAATCCAGCGCCGGCAACCGCCCCTACACCGACTTCACCACGGCACCCAATGCCGAACGCCGCAGACTGTATCTGCAAACCGTCGCCGCCATGCTCGTCGAGGATCTGGCCACCGTGCAAAAAGAATGGGCGCCTGACAACAAGGACAATTACCGCGCGAAATTTGTCGCCGGTGGCGAAGCCAGCATCAGGAAAATGCTGACCGGCATCGGTACGCTCAGCCGTGGTGAACTGGCAGGCGAGCGCATCGAAGTCGCCATGGACACACAGAACCAGGAAGACGAGCACAGCTGCTTCGCGGACAACACCCATCGCGACATCGTAACCAATGCCAAGGGCATCCAGAACGTCTGGGAAGGCCGCTATGTGACGCGCGATGGCAAGACGCTTGAAGGCGCAAGCCTCAAGGCGCTGGTTGCCGAGAAAAACGCCGACGTCGCCGGCAAGGTATCGCAGCAGATCGCCGAAACCGTGACACTGGCCGGGCAGATCCAGGCGCCCTTCGATCAGGAAATCATCGGCAAGAAGGACGCACCGGGCCGCAAGCGCGTACAGGCAGTCATCGACGCACTGAAGGCGCAGACCAAGGCACTGGTGGAAGCCGCTCAGGCACTCGGCATCAAGCGCCTGAATACCAGCGTTTAAGCCGTAAAACCGGCTCATTCCCGGCCCCGCGGCAGTGCTGCGGGGCTTTTGCGTTCATCAGGAAAACCGCAATGCGTCTGAAACCTTCACTGCTGCTCCCTGCACTGCTGCTGGCCGGCTCGGTGCTCGCGTACGAAACCCATGCCGTGCTGGCCATGCTGGAGGCCGGCGAAGAATTGCCTGGCGGCGAAGCAGGCACGACGGACGATTTTGGCAAGAATGCGTTTTCGCTGCCGATGCCGGGCCTGAGCGACCGGCAGAAAACCGATTTCGTCGTTGGCAATTCGTTTTTCAAGAAACCCTGGGTTGAAGCGCCCTCGTCAACCACAGCACGCGATGGGCTCGGGCCGCATTTCATCGCGCACTCCTGTGGCGCCTGCCATGCGCTTGATGGCCGCGGCGCGCCACCCGATTTCGAAAACGGCATCCAGCAGGATCAGCCGATGGCGCTGCTGCTGCGCCTGTCCGTTCCCGGCAAAAATGGCCCGCAGCCCGATCCGGTGTATGGCGGCCAGTTCAACAATCGCGCGATTCCCGGCGTGCAGCCCGAGGGCGAGATCGCCATTGCATACACCGAATTGCACGGGCAGTTTGCCGACGGTGAGCCCTATACCCTGCAAAAGCCCAGTTACTCGTTCAGCAAGCTCAACTACGGCCCCCTGCATCGCGATATCCAGGTGTCGCCGCGCATTGCACCGCAGATGATCGGCCTTGGCCTGCTGGAAGCGATTCCGGAAGCTGACATTCTCGCCAATGCCGCCCGCCAGAAAGCCGAGAACAAAGGCATCGCCGGCCAGCCGAATTATGTGTTCGACGCCTTTGCCGGGCGCGAAGTGCTCGGCCGCTTCGGCTGGAAGGCCAATGTCGGCAGCATTGCGCATCAGACCGCAGGCGCTTTCCTTGGCGACATCGGCATTACCTCGAAACACTTTCCGCACGAGGAATGCACCGCCGCGCAAAAGGATTGCAAGCGCGCCCCCAGCGGCGGCAAACCCGAAATCAGCGATGCAAAGCTCGCGCAGGTGATCCTGTATTCACGCACGCTGGCCGTACCGGCGCGGCGCGATGCCGACAGCGCGGAAGCGCTGCGTGGCAAGAAGGTATTTGCTGATAGCCTTTGCATTTCATGCCACACCGCCTCATACACCACAGGGGTATTCAAGCCGGTCCCGCAGCTGGCTGGCCAGAAAATCTGGCCCTACACCGATCTGCTGCTGCACGACATGGGCGAGGGACTGGCCGATCACCGCCCGGATGGCCGCGCCAATGGGCGGCAGTGGAAAACGCCGCCGCTGTGGGGGCTGGGGCTGGTTCCGACGGTCAACGGCCATTCGCGCCTGCTGCACGACGGCCGGGCGCGCAATGCCAGCGAAGCCATCCTGTGGCATGGCGGCGAGGCTGAAGCCAGCAAACAGGCGTATCTCGCGCTGCCCAAGGCCGACCGCGATGCACTGCTCGCCTTTCTGAAATCGCTGTAATCCGCCTGGCTACGCCGAGAACACGCCCATGAAACGACTCACCCTCTCCGCCACATTCGTCCTTGCCGGCCTGCTGTCACATGCCCATGCCGAACCCCAGGTGCCCGACGCGGCCTGGGCCACCGGCTGGCTGGATGCCGGCTACCTGCCCCGCCACGCCGCACTGGCCACGGCGGCCGATGCACTGGCCAGCGCCAGCGACACACTGTGCGCCCACCCCGACAAGGCCTCACTGGAGAAAACGCGCACGGCCTGGCTACAGACGAGCCTCGCCTGGCGCTCGCTCGATGGCGCCTCCGGCGGCCCGATGGTGCTGGAACGACTGGGGCGCAAGATCGACTTCCGCCCGACCCGACCGGCCGACATCGAAGCCAGTCTCGACGCCAGTGCGGCAGAGCGCCGTGACAATGCCGCCACCCGCGGTCTGGCCGCTGCGGAATACCTGCTGTGGGGCGACGCGGAGCCAGCGGCGCAACTCAAGCGCCTGCGTGATCCCGCGCGCTGCCAGGCCCTGCAGGCCATCAGCAACCAGATTGCCAGCGACGTGCACGCACTGGATGCCGGCTGGCAAAGCTACCGCGCGCAGCTTGGCGGCGAATCGGACTTTTTCCGCCAGAATCTGCTCTCGGAACACATCAACCTGATGATCACCGCGCTTGAAGGGCTGCAGAAACGCCTGCCGAAGGATGAAGCACCCAAAGCGGCCAACTACATCGAATGGCGCAGCGGCAGCAGCAAGACCCAGCTGCTGGCGCAAATCGACGGATTCGGCAACGCTTTCTTCGCCAAACCCGGCCCGGCCACACGACTGGATTCGGCACTGGCCGGCAAAATGCAGGAACGCTTTGCCGTAGCCCGCCAGCAATGCAGCACGCTGCCGGACAGGCTGGAAACGAGCGGGGCCGGGAGCCATTCCGCCCGCAAGGCCTGCGGCAAGGCCATCGCGGCACTGAAAACCACGCTGCAGGATGAGGTCGCAGTCGAACTCGATCTGACGCTGGGCTTTACCGAAGGCGATGGCGATTAATCATGGATCGCCGCCGCTTTCTGCTGAGCATGTCCGCCCTCGCGTTGCCACTGCCTGCCCTGGCTGCGACAGGCAATGACACCAGCCTCCCGCGCCTGCTGACCGCAAGCTGGGACGAGGCCGAACCACTGGCCGGCCTCGTTGATGGCAAGCGCATCGCACTGCCCGGGCGCGGTCACGGCATCGTTCCCGTGCCGGGCACGACGGAGGCCTTCATTGTCAGCCGCCGGCTGGGCCGCTGGCTCGCGCGCGTCGACTGGCGGCAGGGGCAATTGCTGCAGCGCATTGATGCGGAGTTCGACCGGCATTTCTTCGGCCACGCCATCCTGAGCCCCGACGGCAAAACACTGCTCACGACCGAAAACAACGACGAAACAAGCCAGGGCATGATCGGCCGCTATGACGCCCGCACGCTGCAGCGCATCGACGAGCTGCCGACCTTCGGTATCGGCCCGCATGAATTGCTGTGGCTGGAGCCAGGCAAAATCCTTGCCGTTGCCAACGGCGGCATCCTCACGCTGCCGGAAACCGGCCGCACCAAGCTCAACCGCGGCCAGATGCTGCCTTCGCTGGTACTGCTGGAATGGCCGTCGGGCAAGCTGCTTTCTGAACATGTGCTGGACGACAAGGCGCTGAGCATCCGCCATCTGGCGCGATGCCGTGACGGCACGCTGGGTATCGCGCTGCAGGCGGAATACCCGGAGGCGGCCGCGCACCGCAACGCACCGCTGCTGGCCACCCTGCGCGACGGCGTGTTCCGGCTGGCCGAACAGCCCGAGGCGCTGATGGGCTACGGCGCGAGCATAGCCGCAGCGGGGGACGAATTCCTCGTCAGCGCCATGCGCGGCAACCGGCTCGCACGCTGGCGCAGCAACGGCACACCGCTGCCGGCGCTCGCCGTGCCGCGCCCTGCCGGCATCGCCAGCGATGGCCGGCAGGCCTGGATCAGCAGTGAAGCGGGCGGCCTTTACGGGTATACGCCGGAGACGGCTGCGCTGTTTGAGCTGAGCGGGCTACCGGCACGCCGCTGGGACAACCATCTCGTGCTGCTGCGCTGATGTGCTTCCCAGTACAAGGCTGAGGCCATGCCGCAGCGGCCTTCTGCAGGGGCGCTGCGGCAATCCAGCCCTGGTCACAGAGCCCCTATACAGTGCAGCGTATAAATCCACAACCATTTAAATTAAAAGGCTACATAGATATACCCATGCCAGTGCAATCAGCGGCCGGGTGCGACCTGCGGCAAAACTGCAGCGACAGGCAAGCGCGGAGAGCCCCCCCCGGCAATAATCAGCCCATGCGCGCCAGCTCGCGTGGCGTGACACCGAAGGCACGCTTGCAGGCCGTCGCGAAGTTGGCCGGCGAGCTGTAGCCAACCTCCAGTGCCACGGCCGTCACCGGCATGCCCTGCTGCAGTTGGCGGCGCGCCATCTCCAGGCGGTAGTGACGCAGATAATCTGCAATGCTGCGACCGGTCTGGCTGCGGAACTGTTTCTGCAGCGTCGTCGGATTGGTGCCAAATTCGCGCGCCAGTTCAGCCAGCGACTTGCCCTCGGCGTCACCGGCATGCAGGCAATCGAGCAGGCGGGCGATCCGCTGGCGGGCTCGCGCATCGGCTACTGGTGCTTCTGTCACTTTGCCCGCCAGTGCCGGCAAGGCAGCGAGCAACAGCTCCAGCGCCCAGCTTTCCTGCTGCAGACGCAGCCAGGGCGATGCCGCCTCGTGACTGGCGAGCAGGCGTTCAGCCAGCTGGCGCAGGGCTGCCGGCGCTTGGCTGCTGCGGCACGCCAGCGCAGTGTCGGCCAGCCGGGCTAGCGGCAAGTCGTCTGCCAGCGCAGCCAGCCCGGACTGCTCCAGCCACTCGGCTCCCAGAGTCAGCACCACCTGCCGCTGTGTACATGCCTGCGGCACGATGCGGCGAAACGGCGTGGGTGCACTTGCCGCCAGCAGTACGCAGCCGGCATCCGGCCCGCCCAGCGCCACGCTATTCTTGCCGATGCAGGCGCAGGCCTCGCCTTCCAGCATCACGATGAGCTTGAGTCCGGCCGGGATTTCTCCCTGCCCGGTCAACGCCCGATCGAACACCACACTCGTGCCGTGCAGCGACAGGCCCGGGCGCAACTCGCAATCGACAAAATGCCCCTGCATCACCGGCCGTGACAGGCCATCGGCCCATAGCGAGCACTCGCTGCCCTGCCGGCGCCATTGCAGCGCGGCGCTGTCGAACATGCCGTCTTCCCGTTTGCCCATTGTTTGTCCCGCAAAGAAGAAATTGCCGCGCGCAAAAGACGTCGCTGTGGCGCGCTGCGAAAATGACATCATTGTAATGATATTTATTCTCATTGAAATAGTGACAGACCGGCCCTGAAGCGGGCATTACAGGAATCTTTGACATGACACAAACCCCGCCCTTCCCCTGCCGCGCACTCGCGGTATTGCTGCCACTCTGCCTCGCCACCCACGCACTGGCCGATGACGCTGTCCAGCTCGCACCCGTCGAGGTCAGCGCCAGCACACCGACGCAGGACGACACACTGCAGCGCGAGGATCTGCTGAAAAGCCAGGCTCACGACCTGAACGACGTCTTCGTTTCCGATCCGGAAATCAGCGTCGGCGGTGGCGGCAACCCGATTTCGCAAAAGATGTATATCCGCGGCATGGAGGAATCGCTGCTGAACCTGAGCATCGACGGCGCCCAGGTCAACAGCAAGATCTACCACCACCAGACCGCGCTGATTCTCGACCCGCTGCTGATCAAACAGGTCGAAGTGGAAAAGGGCACGGCAGCCGCCAGCGCCGGCCCGGGCGCGCTCGGTGGTGCGATCCGCTATGAAACCGTTTCCGCCGGCGACCTGCTGCGCCCCGGCCAGCAGTTCGGTGGCACGCTCACCGGCAGCGTGTTCAGCAACGAGGGCTGGCGCAGTGCAGGCAGCGCATACGGACGCTTTGGCGACAAGGTTGATGCTCTCGTCAGCGGCACGTTGATGGACACCCGCGACTACCAGAACGGCAATGGCGAGACCGTCGCCAATTCGGCCACCGAGCAGCGCAACTATCTGGCGAAAATCGGCGTGCAGCTCACCGACACCCAGCGCCTTGCCGCCAGCTTCCAGCGCAGCACCGACGAAGGCGTGCGCACCGCGCGCGCCAATATGGTCGGCTTCCCGCATCCGGTACTGCCCAACGACCCGATCCCGCAAAGCCTTGAGCGTGATACCGCCACGCTGAAATACAGCGGCCGCCAGCTGGGCTTCGTCGACGGAGTGGATGCCACGCTGTACCGGACTGAAGTCGACAGCGACCGTACCGACAAAAAAGGCCGCAACTGGGGCGAAACGCTGACCACCAGCGGCGCCGATCTGATGCTGAAGAACGCCATCGGTGACCACCTTTTGAAATACGGCCTGAACTGGCGCGAGGAGAAATCTGCCGCCCGCAACATCGCCAACCCCTACAAGCTGACCGGCAGCGGCCGCGAAGACATGCGCGTATTCGGCGGTTTTGTCGAAGGCGAGGCACATTTCGGCAGCGTGACGCTGACCGGCGGCCTGCGCTTTGATGACTACAGCTACACCGACAACCACGACCAGAAATTCGACAGCGACGGCGTCAGCCCCAGCGCCGGCATCCGCTGGCAGGCGCTGGAATCGCTTGAGTTGCGCGCCGGTTATGCCCAGGCGCTGCGTGGTGTCGGCCTGAAGGAAGCCTTCATGCTCGACATCGCCCAGTGGAAAAACAATGCCGACATCAAGGCAGAAGAAGCACACAACAGCGAAATCGGTTTCCGCTTCGGGCAAGGCGGTTTCTCGCTGGAAGGTAATGCCTACCGGCAGATCGTCGAGAACTTCATCACGACCTTCAGCTGCCCGGCCAGCCGTGGCGGCTGCCGAGGCAATGCCGGCAAGGCGGTCATCGACGGCTACGAGCTGGCCGCCCGCTACCGCTGGGGCAACCTGAGCGCAGGCCTGAGCGTGGCGGAAAGCCGGCCGGAGCTTGAAGGCCGCAAATTCAGCGACGGCGATCTGGGGCTGGGCACCAGCACCGGCCGCAGCTGGGTGACGCGTCTCGATTACGCATTGCCCGAATATGGCGTGCAGATGGGCTGGCTCGGCCGCTTTGTCGAATCGCTCGACTACATCCCGGTCGGCAGCACGACAAGCCGCAGCAAGGCCGGCTACGGCGTGCAGAACATCTACATCAGCTGGCTGCCGCTGAAAAACGACACGCTGCGCATCAATCTGGCGGTGAACAACCTCTTCGACCAGCAGTATTACGACCAGGCCACCTACGCGTGGAACGGCTGGCAGGGCAAGACGCTCGGCTACCCCGAGCCGGGCCGCGACGTGCGCCTCGAAGCCAGCTGGAAGTTCTGATCGGCTCCGCATTATCTCTCCATGACACACCCTGGCCCGCCAGTTTTCCGCTGGCGGGTATTTTTCCTTGCAGCGAACGCCGCCAGCCTGTCGCCAGCGGCCCTGGAGCATTTCTCATGCCACGCCTTTTTGCCCTCTTCGCCCTGCTGGCCGCACACACGGCCGGGGCGATCACCCTCACTGACCTGGCCGGCCGCAGCGTCAACGTGCCGCCCAGGGCCGAGCGCATCATCCTCGGCGAAGGTCGCATGCTGGCCAGCCTCGCCATTCTCGACCGCGAGCTGCCGGGCAAGCGCGTGGTCGGCATGCTGGGCGACTTCGAGCAGCTCGACCCCGGCAGCTATGCGCAGTATCGCAAGGTCTACCCGAACCTCGACGGCATCGCCCGCCTGGGCAAGGGCAGCAACAGCTTCAGCGTCGAGGAAGCCATCCGCCTCAAGCCCGACCTGGCCATCTTCAGCCTGCGCGGCCACGGCCCGGACGTGAACGATCACGCCACGCTGGAGCGCCTGAGCAAGGCCGGCATCACCGTCATCTATGTCGACTTCACCAAGGACCCGCTGAAGAATACCGAAGCCAGCATCAGGGTATTGGGCCAGGCACTCGGAAAAGAAAAGGCTGCCGACGAATACCTTGCCTTTTATCGCAAGGAACTCGCCAAAGTGACTGGCGCGCTGGCAAGCAAGCGGCAAAAGCCGACCGTGTTCCTCGAAAGCCGTGTCGGGCTGGCCAACAGCTGCTGCGAAACCCTCACCAACGGCATGCTGGGCACCTACCTTGATGCCGCCGGCGGCGACAATATCGCCCGCCCGCTGGTGCCGGGCGTGGCCGGCACGGTCAGCCTCGAATTCCTGCTGCAGAAGCAACCCGAGTTTTTCATCGCCACCGGCATCGGCAACCCGCTCACCGCGCAGCAGACCGGCAGCAACCGCATCGCGCTCGGCCAGGGCATCAGCGTTGCGACGGCGCAGGCGTCGTTGCAAAAAGCGCTGTCCCGCCCCGGCATTGCCGAGCTGAACGCCGTGCGCAACAAGCGCGCCTACGCGATTTCGCACCAGTTTGCCTACAGCGCGGCCAATGTCGTTGCCGTGCAGCAGATGGCGAAATGGCTGCATCCGGAGCTGTTCCGCCAGCTTGACCCGCAGGCCACGCTGCAGGAGTTCTACCGCCGCTTCCAGCCCGTGCCGCTCACCGGCGTGTTCTGGGCGGAGGTGCGCTGATGGCGGCAGTCAACTCAGTGCAGCCGCTGGCCGTGCAGTACCGGCGGCAGAACCGCTGGCGACTCGTGCTGCTGGTGCTGCTGGTGCTGGCGCTCGGCATGAGTCTGGCCACCGATCTGGCGACCGGCAGCGCCAGCTACCCGCTGAGTGAAGTACTCGCGGGCTTTGCTGATCCGGCCAGCCTCGATGCCGGCATGCGCGTGATCCTGTTCGACGTGCGCCTGCCCTACGCGCTGATGGCGCTGGCTGTCGGCGGTGCGCTCGGGTTGGGCGGCGCACAGCTGCAGACGGTGCTGAACAACCCGCTCGCCAGCCCCTTCACGCTGGGCGTAGCCGCCGCAGCGACACTGGGCGCGTCGCTCACCATCGTGTTCGAACACCACTTGCCGGCACTGCCGCACAACGCGCTGGTACCCGCCGGGGCATTCCTCTGTGCGCTGGGCGTCACCGGGCTGATTTTGCTGCTCAGCCGCTGGCACGGCGGCGGCAGCGACACACTGGTGCTGTTCGGCATTGCGCTCTTGTTCGCGCTGGAAGCGCTGGTGTGGCTGCTGCAATTTCTGGCCGACGCCAACGCGCTGGAGCAGATTGTGTTCTGGTCAATGGGCAATCTGGGGCGCGCGACGCTGACACACGTCGCGCTCGTCGCCACCGTGCTGGCTGTCTGTTTCGTACTGGCGATGCGCCGTGCCTGGGCGCTGACACTGCTGCGCGGCGGTGCGGCACACGCGGCCAGCCTCGGCATCCGCGTCGAGCGCCTGAGCTGGCAGGTGCTGGTGGAAGTCAGCCTGCTGACTGCCGTTGCGCTGGCCTTTGTCGGCACCATCGGCTTTGTCGGCCTGGTCGGCCCGCATATCGCGCGCCTGCTGGTGGGCGAGCAGCACCGCTATTTCCTGCCCGCCAGCGTGCTGTGCGGCGCACTGATGCTGTCGCTGGCGTCGATTGCCAGCAAGAGCATCATCCCGGGCCTCTTGATTCCCATCGGCATCGTCACCGCACTTGTCGGCGTGCCGGTGCTGATCACGCTGATCCTCACCCGCAGGAGCGCGTCATGAGCCTGCAGCTTTCCGACGTTTCCGTCACGCGCGGCAAGGCGCGCATCATCGACGCGCTGAGCCTGCCACCGCTGCCGCCGGGCAGCATGACCGCGCTGATCGGCCCGAATGGTGCCGGCAAATCAACGCTGATCCACGCCATCGCCGGGCTGCTCCCCGCCAGCGGCGAACTGCTGCTCGACGGTCAGCCGCTGCCAGCACTGCCGCGCGACGAGCGCTGTCGCCGCGTCGGCCTGCTGCCGCAAACACTGCCGCAAGCGGCGGGGCTCACCGTTTACGAGCTGCTGCTGGGCGGCCTGCGCACGCTGGGCATCGCGCACGGCGAAGCCGAAACCCGCATCGAGGATGTGCTGCAGCGGCTGCGCCTGACCCCGCTGGCACTACGGCCGCTGGCCACGCTGTCGGGCGGGCAGCGCCAGATGATCGCACTGGCCCAGCTGCTGGCACGCCAGCCCCGCCTGCTGTTGCTGGACGAACCCAGCAGTGCGCTCGACCTGCACTGGCAGCTGGCGATGGTCGAGGCCATCCGCAGCGAGGTGCAGCAACGCCAGAGCATCGCGCTGCTTGCGCTGCACGACATCAATCTGGCACTGCGCAGCTGCGAGCGAGTGATCGTGCTGGCAAACGGCCGCTGCGCCGCCGACGGCGAGCCGCTGACGGTGCTGAGCCCCGACCTGCTGGCCGGCGTCTACGGCATCCGTGGCCAGATCGAGCAGTGCTCGCTGGGGCGACCGGTGTTTGTGCTGGACAAACTGATTTGATGAAGGCCCGGATGAAGCAATGGCTATTCCGTTTTAGCGCCTGCGGCGCGGTGTTTGCATGCCGGGGGTGCCCGGCTGCACGTCAGGGGGCTCTACTGCACCCCACAAAGTCTGCGACTTTGCGGGGGCCCCGCGCTTGCCAAGCCCCCCGACACCCCCAAGGCGCGCCCGCTCCGCAACCCCTTCGGGGTTCCCTGCGATGGCATCGCGTCCTAACTAGCTTGCCATATACCCATGCACAGATAAGACCAAAGTCTAATCAGATAAATGGCTATGGCCATATACCCACTACAAAATCGTCGGAAGACGCTTTGCTTTGTCGACCAACAAGTAACCAACGCTGCTGCTTAGCACGCCCCGCCCTGAAGCTGCCGAGAAGCACAGCAGGCCACAGGGTTTCGCGGGTGAGATGTTTGAGGGCGCAGCCCGAGTTTCGAACCCGCGCTGTGGCCTGCGAGCATCGCAGGGAAGCCGCCGCAGGCGGCCGGCGGACCGGGCTCGGCTTTGGGGTGAAGGGGGATTTGCCGAGACAAATCCCCCTTCCCGTCCGCCGGGCGGAACCGGCATGCAAAACACCGCGCCGCAGGCGCTAAAAAGCGATTCACCCAAAAGATAAAAAGCCACCATTCAAGGATACACACCATGGTACAGAGCCAGACCCAAATAAATACCGAGCTTGCCAAGCAATACCTCTTCAAACTCTGCAAACACTTCGCCCGCAAGATCCCGGTCGACTTCGACGACAGCCAAGGCCTCGCGCGCTTTCCGATTGGCGAATGCCGTTTTTTGGCCGACAGCAGCACGCTGCAATTCCGGCTGAGCGCCCCCGATCCGGAGCAATTGCAACGCCTGCAGCGCGTGCTGGAAGAGCACCTGCAGCTGATGCGCCGCGCGCCCGATTCCGCGCTGGACTGGCTGCCTTCTGATCTCCCCTGTTCAGGCGACACGGCTGCCCCGTATAATTGAGGCCATTTTGCCCATTCAGGATTTCCCCCATGCAGGACACTGGCAGCAAGACCTGGTCCGGTCGTTTCAACGAACCCGTCACCGAACTCGTCAAGCGTTACACCGCTTCCGTGAATTTCGACAAGCGCATGGCAGAGGTCGACATCCAGGGTTCGCTCGCGCACGCCCAGATGCTGAACAAGGTTGGTGTGCTCAGCCTGGAAGACCTGCAGGCCATCCAGACCGGCATGGCCGACATCCTGAGGGAAATCAACGCCGGCACCTTCGAGTGGAGCCTAGACCTCGAAGACGTGCACATGAATATCGAAAAGCGCCTGACCGAGCGCGTGGGCGATGCGGGCAAGCGCCTGCACACCGGCCGCAGCCGCAATGACCAGGTTGCCACCGACATCCGCCTCTACCTGCGCGGCGCCACCGATACCACCATCAAGCTGATCCGCGAAGTGCAGATGAGCCTGGTGGATCTGGCCGAGAAGAACGCCTCGACCGTCATGCCCGGCTTCACCCACCTGCAGGTGGCGCAGCCGGTGACCTTCGGCCACCACATGCTGGCCTACGTGGAAATGCTGGGCCGTGACGCCGAGCGCTTCGTCGACGCCCGCAAGCGCATCAACCGCATGCCATTGGGCTCGGCTGCGCTGGCCGGCACCACCTACCCGATCGACCGCCTGTATACCGCGCAGCTGCTGGGCTTTGACGGTGTGTGCGAGAACTCGCTGGATGCCGTATCCGACCGTGACTTCGCCATCGAATTCACCGCTGCCGCCGCACTGGTGATGACGCACCTGTCGCGCCTGTCGGAAGAGCTGATCCTGTGGATGAGCCCGCGCTTCGGCTTCATCGACATCGCCGACCGCTTCTGCACCGGCAGCTCGATCATGCCGCAGAAAAAGAACCCGGACGTGCCGGAACTGGTGCGCGGCAAGACCGGCCGCGTCAATGGCAATCTGGTGTCGCTCTTGACGCTGATGAAGGGCCAGCCGCTGGCGTACAACAAGGACAATCAGGAAGACAAGGAGCCGCTGTTCGACACCGTCGACACGCTGACCGACACCCTGCGCATCTACGCTGACATGATGCGCGGCATCACCGTGAAGCCGGAAGCCATGGAGCGCGCCGTGCGCCAGGGCTTTGCCACCGCGACCGACCTGGCCGACTACCTGGTGAAAAAGGGCCTGCCCTTCCGCGACGCGCACGAAGCGGTCGCGCTCGCCGTGCGCTACGCCGAGCAGAAGAAGAAGGATCTGGCCGAGCTGTCACTGGTCGAGTTGAGCAGTTTCTCGGCGCTGATCACCGACGACATCTTCAGCATCCTGACCTTCGAAGGCTCGCTCAGCGCCCGCGACCACATCGGCGGCACCGCGCCCTTCCAGGTGCTGGTGCAGGTGGCCAAGTGGCGCGAACGGCTTGGGAATTGACAGGTATATAGCCATAGCCTTCTCAATTAAAAGGCTACAGCCACATACCCAGTAAAAACCCCCGCAGATGCGGGGATTTTTACTGTAGTCCCTCCCATGTTCAGGGAGCAGACGCTGCAGGCAACTCGCGCCGCAACAACACAAGCGCGGTCGGGTAATCAAAAGCCTGCATGGCCTGCTCGAGCCTCGAAAACAGATCGGCATCCAGCGTTTTCTGCAAAGAAGCGGCATGATCATGGAAACTCTGTACGGCACGAAAATCGCCGCGTTCCAGGTAGCTCATCAACCCGGCTACACGCTGGGCCAACGCTTGCTGATTTTCCGTCTCAACCGGTTCCGGCACCTGGCGGAACGGCCGAAGGTCTTCTTCAAGCCAGGCCAGGTTGGTCGCCAGCTCGGCCAGTTTTTGTCCGGCCTCTTCCGGTACGGCCTGCAAACCGAACATTCGTTCCAGCTCGCCAGCCAGCTGCTGTATCTGCGACACACCCAGCATGCCGGAAACACCTTTCAGCGCATGCGCCAGACTTCTGGCGCCATCGAGATCGCCCAGCCGGTACAGCTTGCCAAGCCGTTCGGCGTCTTCGCGGTGATTGTCGCAATACATCAGCAGCATCTGCAGATAGCGTACCCGCTTGCCACGCAGGCGCAACAAGCCGTCAGCAAAATCAACGCCTCGCAACGCTGACAGGTTTTCGGCAGAGGGAGCCCCCGATGCAGCGCGTTCAGCCTGCCCGTAGGCCGGAGCGGCGGCCAGGCTCTGTCGTTCTGGCAGCCATTTCAGCAGGGTGGCAAACAGGTCGTCCGGATTGACCGGTTTGCCAACCAGATCATTCATGCCGGCATCGACGCAGCGAAGATAATCTTCACGGAATACGCTGGCTGTCAGTGCCAGTATCGGCATGCTGCGTCCGGCCGGTCGCGAGCGGATTTCCCGGGCGGCCGACAGACCATCCATATTCGGCATCTGCACATCCATGAGGATCAGGTCGTAATCGGCAGCATGCGCCATCTGGACGGCTTCCCGTCCATCGCGAGCCCAGTCAACCTGCATATTGATCCCGCCCAGCAAAGCGGCCATCACCTCCTGGTTCACTGGCTCATCCTCGACCAGCAGGACACGCGTCCCGGCGTAATGCTGTGCCAGACGTTTTTCGGCCTCGCCCAATCCCCAGTGACCACTGGCTTCCTGCCGTGCACTGGCAATGCCAAACCAGCCGGTAAACCAGAAAACACTGCCTTTTCCGGGCTCGCTGCGCACACCTGCAGCACCATCCATCAACTGGGCAAGCCGGCTGGTAATCGCCAGGCCAAGGCCGGTGCCACCATAGCGCCGCGTTGTCGAGCCGTCTGCCTGCCGAAATGCCTTGAACAACTCTGGCAGCTTTGCTGCTTCAATGCCGCAGCCGCTATCTTCTACCTCGAAGCGCAGCAGTATCTGGTCATCGCGGCGCTCCTGCTCCTGCACGGTCAGTGACACACCTCCCCGGCTGGTAAACTTGATGGCGTTATTCAGGTAATTCAGCAGAGCCTGCCGCAAGCGCGTCGGATCACCATGCAGCCAAACAGGTGCGGACTGGCAATCGGTGCTGAAGGAGAGTCCCTTGGCATGCGCCTGCTCGGCCAGCAAGGCCCGCACATCACCGAGGACGTCCTGCAGGGAAAAATCAATCAACTCCAGATCAAGCTTACCTGCTTCGATTTTGGAGAAATCGAGGATGTCATTGATCACGGTGAGCAGGTGATTGGCTGCAACGCTGATCTTGTCCAGCCTGCCAGCCTGCCCCGGCTCCCGGATTTCTTTTCTGAGCAGATGCGTCAGGCCCAGAATCGCATTCATCGGTGTGCGGATTTCATGGCTCATGTTGGCCAGAAACTCGCTTTTGGCCTGATTGGCAGCCTCGGCTGCCACACGAGCAGTGTTGAGCTCAATCGTACGCTGCTCAACCAGTTCTTCAAGATGCAGGCGGTAACCTTCCAGCTCCTGATTGATCCGGATTTTCTCGGTAATGTCGCTCTTGATTGCCAGATAGTGCGTCACCCTGCCATCGGGCTGGCGAATCGGGGTGACAATGGCCTGCTCGATGTACTCTTCGCCGTTCTTGCGCCGGTTGTAGAATTCACCGTGCCAGGTTTCACCTGCCTGCAGGGTAGCCCAGAGTTCGTGATAGACAGCGGCAGCAGTTTTGCCTGACTGCAACAGGCGCGAGTTCATTCCGAGCAGTTCGTCGCGCGCATACCCGGAAGAGCGCAGATAGGCTTCATTCACATACTCGATGGTGCCATCCAGACTGGTGATGGCAATGCTTTCAGGACTCTGCTCCACGGCCTGTGAAAGCTGCTGCAGTTGCGCTTCGATACGTGCCCGCTCGGTGACATCACTGATCAGGATGACCACAGCATCATGCCCGGCAAAACTGAGCTGGTGGGCCGATACCTCGACCAGAATGGTGCGGCCATCTTTGCGCCGGTGCTGCCACACTCCCGTGCAGCCCGCTGCACCAGCAAGTCCATGTAGAGCCTGCTGCAGTCGCTCATCGTCTTCCTGCGGACGAATATCGCGAATGGTCATCCCGAGAAACTCGTCGCGAGAATAGCCATAGTGATCGATAGCCGCGTCATTGACCGCGAGGAAGGCCAGCGTCTGCTTGTCAAACACCCACATCGGATGCGGGTTGGCTTCGAACATGTCGCGGTAACGAGCTTCACTTTCACGCAACACCTCTTCTGCCTGCTTGCGATCGCTAATGTCAAGATTGACGCCGAACAGGCGGGCCGGACGGCCCTCTTCGTCCTGCTGTACCCCTCCCCTGCTGACCAGCCAGCGAACTTCACCAGAGGGCCAGCGCACCCTGAATTCGGCCTCAAAGGGCTGGCCACGATGGATTGCGTCATCCCATTGCCGATCGATGGCGGGCAGATCGTCGGGCAGAATCCGGCTGCGCCAGGTCTGAGGCGTCAGTTCTCCGGGCTGCGCTTCACCATATAGATGCCAGCACTCGGCCGACCAGTAGATCTGCCCGGTACTCAGATCCCAATCCCAGATGCCGACATGCGCACCTTCCTGCGCAAGCAGAAGGCGCAATTCACTCTGGGTCAGCGCCTGGCTGACCCGTTCGGCATTCTTCTTGGCTTCCAGCGCATCTTCCATCAGGTTGAGCGCAGCAAGCCTGGCCTGACGCTGCTCGGCCATTGCATTGGCCTGTACGATCTGGATGGCTTCTTCGGCCAGTTTGCGACGGGTGATGTCTTCGGAGAAAACAACAATGCCTCCGACCTCGCCATCGCCAAAATGCCATGGTCGCACTTCCCAGCGCAGCCACTGCTCCGAGCCGTCTGCCCGCACGAAATGATCTTCGTCCTGCCTGAATATCTCGCCTGCCAGTGCCTTGCGGTGAATTTCCCTCCACTCGACGCTTATTTCCGGAAAAACAACGTAATGCGATTCACCGATCAGATTTCTGCCTGCCAGGCCATAATCCTCCAGCCAGCGGTGGCTGACCGCAAGATAGCGCATGTTGCGGTCAAACATCGCCAGTGCAGCCGGCGCATGATCGATCAGCAACTGCAGGCGCTCCTGGCTGGCCCGCAAGGCCCTTTCCGCCAGTCGGCTCTCGGTGATGTCCTGCAGCATGCCACGCAATTCGACAACGTTGCCGTCACGATCACGAATCGCCTCGCCACGCGCCAGCAGCCAGCGCCGGACACCATCATCGCGGATGATCTCCGTTTCGACTTCGTATGGCCGACCCTGGTGTATTGCCTGCTCGACAGCCGCACTCAAGCGCGCCCAGCTGTCCTCCGCAAAATACTTCGGCACCTCGGTAAAATCAGCTGGCGGCAAAACGACATCCCGCCCAAAAAGGTGGAACATCTCTTCCGACCACACCGTAAGATCATTGCGGAAATCCCATGTCCAGCTGCCAATCTTTCCCAGGTGCTGGGCTTGCTGCAGCACAACTTCATTGCTGCGGCGTGACTGGATATCTTCGATGACCGAAATGAAGTAATCCGGATCACCGTTTTTTCGCCGCACCAGTGACACCGTCAGATTGATCCAGACGATGGAACCATCGTCGCGCAAGTAGCGCTTTTCAGTCGAATAAGAATCACGCTTGCCCGCCAGCAATTCCCGCATCAGAGCCAGATCAGCCTCCAAGTCATCGGGATGGGTAATGTCCTGGAAGGTTTTTTCCAGCAACTGCTGTCGGGAGTAACCGACGATTTCGCATAGCTTGTTATTGACCCGCAGCCAGTGCCCATCAGGCCCCACATGGGCAATTCCGACTGCTGCCTGCTCAAAGGTAGCTTCAAAACGGTTTTCCGAATTGTCCCGGGCAACGCTCAGTTTCTCGAAGAACACGGAAAAAAGTGTTCCCATCAACAGAAAACCGGCCATCGAAAAAGCGGTTGCCATCGATACCATGTGGAACGAAAAAGCTGGCGGAACGAACAGATACCAGACCAGCACGACACTGATCAGGGTTGCGCCAATACCGCCCCTCCACCCGCCCAGCCAGGCACAGAAAAACACGGTCGGAAAGAAAAAGAACCAGACATACGGACTAATGAAAGGATATAGCGCCCACTGTACGGCAGCCGCCAGAAAGGGCAGGACAAGCGCCAGAAGCAGCCGATGGTTCATGAGCGATGCTCTCCGCTGGCCGACTGGGCGGCAATGAAATCCAGTGCAAACGGGGCAGGCGAACCAAGCTGCAGTGACAGGGCATTGATCTGCTGCTTCAGCCTGATCATGTCCAGCTCCCGATCGACACTGGCACGATTGAAACGCTCCAGTTCAACATGACGGGCCAGCAATTCAGCCTCCACTTCCTTGCGAGCGCTGATGTCGATGGTAATGGCCAGCACGCGGTCTTCATTGCCAAGACGCATGGGCTGAAGCTGAACATCCAGCCAGAAAAGTACGCCGTGGCATGTCTGGCTTTGCCATTCAAAGCGCTGAGGGCCTTCCGCTCTGGCCTTGTGAATCAGGGCGAGGGCATCAGCGGCAGAAAACGGCGGGGCAAGCCAGTGATCACCATTTTGCAGATCTGACAGCGTCTCATACCCAAACTGTGCAATTGCCTTGTGATTGGCAGCAAGAATGGCGCCGCTTTCACCGTCATGCACGAGGATGGCCACGGCAGCATTCTCGAACAGCGTCCGGTAGCGTTCTTCGCTGTCGCGCAGCCCAAGTTCTGCCAGCTTGCTGACGGTGATGTCGCGATCCAGTCCGCGATATCCGCACCATGAGCCGTTTCCGTCAAACATGGGCGTACCATTGCTGCGAATGTAGCGCAGGCTGCCATTCTTATGCTGCAGACTGAGCTCGATATCCCGAAATGGCAGGCAGCGCCTGAACAGCGCCAACTGGCGAAGCCTGCCTTCATGGGATTCATCCTGCGACATCAGGTCGAATACGGTACGCCCAAGCACATCATCTGCCGTATAGCCGAGAACCTCTTTCACGCCAGTGGATGCAAAGATATACCTGCCAAGGGTATCAACCTCCCAGATCCAGTCTGCCGAGGCTTCCACAATGTCATGGAAGCGTTTTTCACTGGCTCGCAATTCGGCATCCGCCCGCTTGCGCTCACTGATGTCCTGAGCGTAAACGATGCGTCGTGACCCGCTGCCATCCTCTGCACGGACTAGCGTTGCGTCGAGCAACACCGGGAAACGGCGACCATCCCGCCGAATGTGTTCGGATTCGAGGGAAACATGGCCCGACCGTTCGAGGGTATCCGCAAGCCGGCCCAGATCTGCGCGGTGCTCCGGTGAAAAAACGATGTTTACATATTGCCCGACCAGCTCTTCCGGGGAATAACCCCGCGCCTTGGCAAAACAGGGGTTCACGGCCAGAAAAACATTGCGCGATGCATCGCTGATGGCGATGCCTATTTCAGCCCGTTCAAATGATTCGACCCATAAGCGGCTTTGTGCTTCTGCAGTCTTCTGCTGCGTCACATTGCGCGAAATACCGAATGTGCCCAGTAATTGTCCGTCACCATCGCGCAGCGGCCCTTTGGTGGCCTGGAATACGAGGGTGCCAGAACTGGTCTGCAGTGTTTCTTCAAACGAACATACTCGCCCTTCCCGGATTGCCTTGCGGTCATACTCGCGCAGCATGGCCGCCTGCTCTGGCGGAAACAGGTCTTCATCCGTCAGCCCCAGAACCTCATTCAGCGGTTTACCGACAAACTGGCTGGCTGCCAGGTTGAACAGTATGTAGCGGCCATCCAGATCCTTGGCAAAAATCGCGTCTTCCGAACTGTTTGCGATTGCTTCAAGCAATTGCCTGGCGTGTAGCTGGGCAAGGAGCGCCTCGGCATTGCGCAAGACGAAACGCTTCATCAGCAGATACAAAACCAGCGCCGTAACGCCGATGAAAAACCAGCCTTTGAGAATGCTGGCTACGGTCAGAGCCTCCGGCGTGGAGAACAGAAAGCGTACGGCCAGATCGGAGAACAATATCCAGTTGATGCCCAGAGCGACATAGGCCGCCACGATGTAGATGATCGTCCGGTGTACCGACCAGCGAATTTCCATGTCATTCCTCCCGGTATTGCTCCGCAATGGCGACAAAATCGGCAAAATTCGCCAGAAATGCATCCGCAATATCGGGATCGAAGTGACTGCCGCGCCCTGCGGTGATGATGCTGCGGGCTTCGTCATAAGACAGCGCCGGTTTGTAGACGCGTCGTGAAATCAGAGCATCAAATACGTCGGCCAGAGCCATGAGGCGTGCGGACAGTGGAATCGCGTCACCAGCCAGCTTGTCGGGATAGCCGCTACCATTCCATTTCTCGTGATGGCTGCGTGCAATTTCCTTGGCCAGCCCGAGAAAGGGAACGGGTAATTCGACATCGCGTTCGGCCATGATAATGGCCTCCTCGCCCAGTTGCGCATGCGTCTGCATGATTTTCCATTCTTCCGCCGTATGCGATCCGGGTTTGCGCAGAATCGCATCGGGGATGCCGACCTTGCCGATATCGTGCAAGGGTGCCGAACGGGTCAGCAAATCGATATAGCCGTCGTTCAGCTGTGCAGCAAAGCGAGGATGCTCCTGCAAAAGCCTGGCCAGCAGCTGCACATAGCTCTGGGTACGCAGAATGTGGTAACCCGTTTCCGGATCACGCGTTTCGGCCAGATGCGCCAGCGCGCGAATCGCCACCAACTGGGTCAGATCGTTGTCGTGCATGCGGCGACGAACTTCGGCTTCCAGCCAGGCATTCTGGTCTTTCAGCAGATCGCGTGCCTGTTTCAACTCCAGCTGCGTACGCACCCGTGCAAGAACCAGCGGCGGAATGACGGGCTTGAGGACATAATCCACCGCACCTTCGGCCAGGCCACGCAGCTCGGCGGACAATTCGCTCAGTGCAGTCACCAGAATCACGGGAATATCGCAGGTAGCAGGATTACTGCGCAGCTTCTGGAGGACGGCGTAACCATCCATTTCCGGCATCATCACATCCAGCAAAACCAGATCGGGAAGCGGAGGCTGGTGTGCATATTCGAGCGCAAGTACACCGGATGTGGCCGCCCTGACCTGGAAGCCTTCTTCCTGCAGCAAAGTGCCAAGAATGATGAGGTTTTCGGGCGTATCGTCCACCAGCAGGATCGTGGCTGTACCACTGCCATTTGCTGTATTGCAAATCGGATCATTCATCATTCAGGTACCCGTCAGCCAAATACCCGTTCAGCATAGTTCAACCAACGCGGCAGTAGGAAATGCTAATGTAACCAGCTATATAGGCAATTTCAGCAATGCCAAAACCACCGAAAGGGTATGGTGCCAAGACCGATAATTCCATTGGGATGGGGGGCATTACCCATCGGTGTATAAGAAGCAGCCGGTTTCAGGGCTTCCCTGCACTTTGCCCGCTGCGCAAAGCCCATTCTTCATGCATGCCGTGCAGATGGCCATTTCACAGAATCGGAGCCGATTTCTTGCCATGGCCGATGCTTGCGACCGTTTATCCGAAATATTCATGCTTCCCCAGCATGACCGACACTTGGCATGCATTGACCCTGCGGAAACTGCCAGTTAAGGTCGCTCCTTTGTCTGCAGCTTTCCTCAATGTCCCTGACCTGGCACTGGCACACCTTCGATACCATCCCGCCCCGCATCCTGTTCGACTACCTGCGCCTGCGCAGCGACATCTTTGTCGTCGAGCAGGCCTGCGTCTTTTCCGATATGGATGTCTTTGACGAGGATGGCTGGCATCTGGTCGGGCTGGATGCCAATAGTCGCGTGCAGGCCGGCCTGCGCCTGCTTGCCCCCGGCGTGAAATACGCGGAGCCCTCGCTCGGGCGCATCGTGCTTGCGGCACATTTGCGCGGAATGGGGCTTGCCGATGCGCTGGTGCAGGAAGGGCTGGCACAGTCGGAACAGCTTTACCCGGGATCAGGCAACCGTATCGGCGCACAGGCGCGGCTGCAGCGTTTCTACGAGCGCCAGGGCTTTGTACGCGACGGCGAGGAATACGACGAAGACGGCATCGCGCACGTGGAAATGCGGCTTGACCGCACGGCGGAAAAGTTGCTCCGCTGAGCCAGCCGGCAGCGCTGGCAATGACGGAAGCGGCATAGGCTTAACAATCCACACCGCATCCTGCCGGAGGTTCGCCATGAAACGCCTGCTTCTTTCTGCCTTGCTGGCGCTTGCCAGCCCCTTGCCCGCAGCCCTTGCCGCAACGGCCGGCAGCGTGCAAACCACCAGCCCGAGCCAGTCGCAGCTGATCAATACCTATAGCAGCTGGGCGGGTTCACCGGAAAATGCCAAAGCGCTTACCACGGCACTGCGCAATGGCGGCACGGCAACGCTGAGCGACGGTACGCAAAGCAGCTCTGTTACCAGCAACAAGAGCACGGGCTGGGGCAATGTGTCGCTGGCACTGGCAGCGGCCAGTTACTCATTGCAGCAGTACGGCATCACCAATCCCAGTCCCGCCCAGATCAGCGCGGCGCTGAACGGCGGCACTCTGCTTACCGCCAGCGGCACCGTCACCCTGCAGGGCATCCAGTCAATGCGCGAGAGCGGAATGGGCTGGGGAACCATCGCCCAGGCACTGGGCACCACCGTCGGCCAGCTGAAAGGGCACGGACGCCAGAACCAGCAGGCCGCCGCGGCACAGCGCAGCCAGAACAAGAGTGGCAAGCAGGCCGGAAACGATGCCGCAGCCAAGGGCGCAGACCACGGCAAGGGCAACGGTCAGGGAACAGGACAGGGAAACGGCAATGCAGGAGCCGGAGGCGGCGGAAACGCCGGCGGGGGAGGGAAAGGCGGTGGCGGTGGCGGTGGAAATGGCGGAGGCAAGGGCGGCGGCGGGCGCTAGCCTGATTGCGGACATCGCCCTTCAGTCCTGCCGCCACTTGATATTGCAGCCCACGCTGGGCAACTGCTCCTGCGGCGGCTTGCCGCCGGCGACAAGCAGCGCCACTGCACCCAGCAGATCAGCACCGTCCGGTTCGCCCTTGCCCGGGCGGCTGGCGTCGAACTGGCCGCGATAAAACAGCTTCAGTTCACTGTCGAAGAGGAAGAAATCCGGCGTGCACGCCGCGTGGAAAGCACGGGCGACTTCCTGCGTGGCATCGAACAGATAGGGAAAGGTGTAACCCTCGGCTTTCGCATGACGCAGCATCGCGTCGGGCGCATCGGCCGGGTAGGTGAGCGGATCGTTGCTGGAAATCGCCACCATCCCGACATCCTCTTCGGCAAGGATGGCACCCAGTGGCGCCAGCGCACGGTTCAGGTGCTGCACATACGGGCAGTGATTGCAGATGAAGGCCACCAGCAGGCCATGCTGGCCGGCGAGCGCCGACAGCGTATACGGCGTGCCGCCACCATCGGCGAGGGTGGCATCGGGCAGCGGAGTGCCCAGCAGAAGCATGGTGGACGCAGTGAGTGCCATGGCGGGCTCGCGGCTTGCTGTGATCGGGCTGCCAGTATAGTGCGGGAGAATGCCGCCGGGCGAGGCGGCAGAATGTTCAGGCGACAGCGGGCTCGTGCAGGTTTGCCAATGATCGCTGGCCGAGCAGTTCGCATTCTTCCAGTGTGATGATGCGGCCGAACTGTGCCTCGGAGAGACCCAGCGCGCGGGCCAGCTTGCGCGCCTGCGCTTCTACCTTGGGTGCGAAGACTTCCATGTCGCGGGCGGCGGCGGCGTAATACTCCCAGTCCGCCGTACTGCCGGCTTCCGCCGCTTTCTGCCAGAAGGCCTCGATACCGGCACGACAGGCCTGGGCGCTGGCGATGCGGGCATTGTATTCGGCCACGCTGTAGTAACCGGAACGGGCAAAGGGGCGGATGTCTGTGTGATTCATTCGTCATACCTCCAGGCTCCGTTCATCGGCCATATCAGCAAATTCTTTAATACAACGATGCGCTCACCCGCCGCCTCACAGGCTTCGTCAGGACTCCTGTGCCGCCACCCAGTCGCGCATCTCATCCGCACTGCGCGTGGCCACTGCCTGACACCAGTCCCGGAAATGGTGCAGCTTGGGACTGCCTGCCAGCCGCGGGGCCCAGGCCAGCCAGTAGCTCAGCGGATGCGGCACGGCCACACCCGCCACCGCCCGAAAGCGGCCGGCCAGCAGATCATCCAGCACCAGCGACAGCCGCAAGAGCGCCAGCCCCTGCCCCCCGGCCACCGCCTGCTGCGCCAGATTGTTGTCATTGCAGGACAAGCGGTAGTCGGGCTGCCACTCGCCCAGCCCGGCCGCCTGTGCCCAGTGCCCCCACGGCTCCATTGTGCCGATCAGCCGCACGGCAGCGACATCGGCCGCACTGGCAGGAAAATCCGCCAGATCGGCACGCCCAACCAGCACCAGCCAGTCAGGCAGCAGCGGCGTGACCTGCAGGCCGTCCCAGTCACCGCTACCCATGCGCAAGGCCACATCCACCTGGCCATTATGCAGGTCATCGAAGCCGATGCCCGCACGCACGTCAATGCGGTATTGCGGATGGCGGCCCTGGAAATCCGGCAGACGCGCCATCAGCCACTGCATGCCGAACGAGGGCAGCGTGGCGATTTTCAGCTCGTTCGGCCGAGGCCGCGTCTGCAGCGCGCGCGTCACCTCGGCCACATCACCCAGCGCCATACGGATTTTCATCGCGTAGAAGCGGCCATCCTCGGTCGGCACCAGCCGGCGTCCCTGCCGCTCGAACAGCGGCAGGCCGAGGTAATCTTCCAGCGCCGCCAGCTGGTGGCTGATCGCGCTGTGCGTCACCGCCAGGGCATCGGCCGCCCGGACCACGCTGCCCAGCCGGCAGACCGCTTCGAAGGCGCGCAGCGCCGCAAGGGGAGGAAGTGTATTCATGTGAATGAAACTAACAGAAAACCCGAAAAAACGTCAGCGCAACGGCAGGAATTCGTCGATATAGTGCATTAAATGCCAATGGAGTACAGCCATGAACGACTATCTTCGCCTTGTCCTGCAGGAACGCGAGCTGCTGATTGCCGAGCTGGCCGCCCCCGCCGAGCTGGCCTGTGAAAGCGGCCTGCTGTGGCTGTCGAGCAGTGCGCGGCTTGACGATCTGGTGCTGGCCGCCGGCGAGCAGGTACGGCTCGGCCGTGGCCACCTGCTGCTCGAAGGCCCGGCTGCGCTGTGCTTTCACGGCGCGCCGCTGAGCATTTTTCCCCGCACACAATCACGCCCCGGAAACTGAACCATGCCGGATTCCCCCTTCTTCCCTGCATCGTCCGCCACCGGCCATCCCGACTGGCAGCTGGCGCAGATCAACGTCGCCCACGCCATCGCCCCGCTGGATGATCCGCGCATGGTCGGTTTCACCGGCCAGCTTGATGCGCTCAATGCACTGGCCGAAACCAGTCCCGGCTTCATCTGGCGCCTGCAGGACGACAGCGGCAACGCCACGAACATCCAGGCCAGCGCCGACCCGCTGCTGCTGGTGAACATGTCAGTCTGGGCCACGCTGGCCAGTCTGCAGGCCTATGTGTACAGCGGCCCGCACCTCGCCATCCTGAAACAGCGGCGCGACTGGTTTGCCAAACCGCAAGGCACCATGCTGGCGCTGTGGTGGGTGCCGGCCGGCCACCGGCCGACGGTCACGGAAGGAATGGCCGCGCTGGAGCAGCTCCGCCGGCATGGCCCCGGCCCGGCCGCCTTCAGCTTCGCCCGCCCCTGGCCGGCACCCGCACAAACTCCAGCCACAGCCCGAACAAAGGCATGGGTATAGGGCTGCAGTCAAATATTTCAAATGGCTAGGGTCATATACCCATAACAACAGCGCAATGATCAGCTCCTGCGGGCGACTCCGCGCTACACTGCCGAAACCTTGCTACAGGATTTCACCATGCGCCCGTTCCCTCTTCTGCTGATTCTGGCCTGCTCGCCCGCCCTCGCCGGCGGCTTCCAGTCCTGGGTACCGCCCGGCTGGAAACTCGTGCAGCAGCAGCACGGCGACCTGAACGGTGATAGCCGCAGCGATGCCGTGCTGGTCATCGAAGGCACCGATCCGGCAAAACACGTCAAGAACGAAGAACTGGGCGAGCCGGATCTCAACCTCAACCCGCGCCGCCTGCTGGTGCTGCTGGCCAAGGGGCAGGGCTATGAAAAGGCCGTGGATAACGCCGAGTTCCTGCCAGGCCCGAATGACGCCGAAGCCCCCTGCCTGGCCGACCCGCTTGATGGCAGCGGCGTCAGCATCCGGCGTGGCAGCCTCGTCATCCATTTCAACTACTGGCAAAGTTGCGGCAGCTGGGGCAGCTCAGAGGTCACCTACCGCTTCCGCCTCGAAGACCGGCGCTTGCGGCTGACCGGCATCGATAGCGGCGAATTCATGCGCAACAGCGGCGAGCGCAGCGAACGCAGCTACAACCTGCTCACGGGCAAATGCAAGATCACCACCGGCCTGAATGAATTCGAGCCCGCTCGCGGAAAAGTCGAGTGGAAAACGCTGCCCATTGCACCGCCGGTCCATCTTGAGCAGCTCGGCAGCAGCGGCTCGGGCACCGGCATTCCTGCCGGCTGCGCCCCCTGAACATCATTATTGCCACTGCTGCATGCCACCGGCTTGCTCTAGAATAGCGGCATTGCCTTTCAGGATGCCCGGCCATGAGTTTCAATCGCAGCTTCCCCGCCACCCGCCTGCGCCGCATGCGCCGTGATGACTTTTCGCGCCGCCTGATGCGCGAGAACACGCTGACGCCCGATGACCTGATCCTGCCGGTATTCGTGCTTGATGGCGTGAACCGCGAAGAAACGATTGCCTCGATGCCGGGTGTGAAACGCCAGAGCATCGACCGCCTGCTGGAAACCGCTGCGGAAGCCGTGCGCCTTGGCATTCCGGCGCTGGCGCTGTTTCCGGTGATCGAGCCTCACCTGAAGTCGCTGGATGCCAAGGAAGCGTGGAACCCGCGCGGGCTGGTGCCACGCACCATCCGCGAACTGAAGGCCGCCTTTCCGCAGCTCGGCATCATCACCGACATCGCGCTCGACCCCTACACCAGCCACGGCCAGGACGGCATCATCGACGAAAACGGCTATGTGCTGAATGAAATCACCGTGACCGCGCTGACGCGGCAGGCGCTGTGCCACGCCGAGGCCGGTGCCGATATCGTGGCCCCTTCGGACATGATGGACGGCCGCATCGGCAGCATCCGCAGCGCACTCGATCGCAATGGCCACGAGCTGACCCGCATTCTGTCCTACGCCGCCAAGTATGCGTCGGCCTTTTACGGCCCCTTCCGCGACGCGGTGGGTTCGAGCGGCAACCTCGGCAAGGCCGACAAGAAAACCTACCAGATGGATCCGGCCAACAGCGACGAGGCACTGCACGAAGTCGCGCTCGATCTGCAGGAAGGCGCCGACATGGTGATGGTGAAGCCCGGCATGCCGTATCTCGACATCGTGCGCCGCGTGAAGGACGAATTTGCCGTGCCGACCTTCGTCTATCAGGTCTCGGGCGAATACGCGATGCTGAAGGCCGCCGCGCAGAACGGCTGGCTGGACGAGCAGAAGGTCGTGCTGGAAAGCCTGCTGGCGTTCAAGCGCGCCGGCGCGGATGCCGTACTGACTTACTACGCACTGGATGCGGCGCGCTGGCTGCGCGAGGGCTGATGCCGGACGCGTTTCACCCCATCCGGGTCGACCAGTTTCATGCCAGCCATGACAGTGACGAGGATATCCTGACCGTCGCCTTTGCCGAAGGCAACGACCCCGATCCCGAAAACTACCTCATCCTCGAAAGCGGCGAGCCCGATGAACTGGGCCGCTGCTATTTCGAGATTGGCGATCGCGCCAACTCGGGCTACGACGGCTTTGCCGGCTGGTCGCTGGCAGGCCGGCAGATCGTCCTGCACTTCACAGCAGCCTGCGCGCAGCGCTTCACCTGCCCCGGCCTCGTGCTGGCGCTGCCGGATGACGTGGAGATCGCGACGGTTACTGCAGCGCTGCAGCAGGCACTCGGCATTACAGCGCCCCCGCTTGGACAACATACCTGGCCACCCATACTACCCTAGCCATTCCCTGAAAATGGCTACGAGCAAATACCCGCCAAGTCAGGCATTCAGACCAGCTCGTCTCTTGCGGCCAGCAGCGGCGCAGTAAGCGCCGACAGGCTCTGCCGCTGCCGGCCCGCGGCATCAAAGTTCGCCTCATCCAGCCAGCTGGCATACGCCATCGCCAGCGCCGGCCACTCGCCATCGAGCACCGAAAACCATGCCGTGTCGCGGTTGCGGCCCCGGTTGACCGTCGCCTGCCGGAACGTTCCTTCATAGGAAAAACCCAGCCGTTGTGCTGCCCGCCGGCTGGGTACATTGAGCGCATTGCACTTCCATTCGTACCGCCGGTAACCCAGCTCGAAAACATTTTTCATCATCACCACCATCGCGGCAGTCGCCAGGCGCGAGCGCGAGAGTTGGGGGCTGAACGCCAGCCAGCCGACCTCGATGCTGCCGGCTTCCGGCGCGATGCGCAGATAGCTCGCCAGCCCCAGCGCCTGTCCCGGCGCAGCCCCCGGGCAGATCGCGTAGAACTGCGGGTCGCGCTGCGCGGCGATCTGCTGCAGGTACGCGGTAAAGTCGTTCTCGCTGGTGAAGGGTCCGCAGGTCAGATAGGCCCAGATATCTGCAGAGGCGCAGGCGAACGCCTGCCACAGCGGTGCGGCGTGCACGGCAGGGTTCAGCGGCTCGACACGGCAGTCCCAGCCTGCCAGCACGCGGTGCTCGGGAAAGGGTGGCGGCTGCCAGCCCGGCACGGGCTCGCCAAGGGGAACGGTGAAAACGGGTTCAGTCATGCGGGATGTTGCTGGCAATCGAGAAGTGCCAGCTTACCCCAGCGCGGTGTCGTGCACATGTCATCGGCCCGCAGAGGAACAAAATCGGGAGGGAAAAAAATGGCACCCAGACTGCGGGTGCCAGGAAGATGGAGGAATGAAAAGTCTCGCAGCAAAGCTGCGGGTTATCGCCTTGACTCTTCATCATTGATTCTACGGATCTTCCCGGCAAAAGCCAACACATACTTTCTGTATGTGTACACATGCATAACAAATAATTACACAGCAATTACCAATGTAACTTATTGTTATCAGATTCTGGCGGGGGAGGAAAAAACAGCGCCAGGAAACAAGCTGCGGCGCTGCTCAATATTTAGGATGGAAACAAAACACAGGCATGACGCCTATGCATTCATGGTGCCATCGGGCTAAAAACAGCTCAATAATAATATTCTTATATTTATAAAAAACAACAGTTTTAAGCGCGCCTTCCGCCAGCCAGATACTGACAATCCCTGATTTTTCGGTAAAATCCGCGTTTTACGCGAGGAAATACCGCCATGGTGCAAGTAGGCGTGGTCATGGGCAGCAATAGCGACTGGGAAGTCATGCAGCATGCGGCCAAACAGCTCAAGGCATTCGGGGTCGAATTCGAATGCCGTGTGGTTTCCGCACACCGCACTCCCGATCTGCTGTTCGAATACGCAGAAACCGCAGCGGAACGCGGCCTGACCTGCATCATCGCCGGAGCCGGCGGCGCAGCCCACCTGCCGGGCATGCTGGCGGCCAAAACCACCGTTCCGGTGCTTGGTGTGCCGGTGCCCAGCAAATACCTGCGCGGCGAAGACTCGCTGCTGTCCATCGTGCAGATGCCCAAGGGCATTCCGGTCGCCACCTTTGCGATCGGCGAAGCTGGCGCAGCCAATGCCGGCCTTTTTGCCGTGGCGATGCTTGCCGGCCAGAATGCCGCACTGGCCAAGCAACTGAATGATTTCCGCGAAACCCAGAAGCAGACCGTGCTGGCGATGAGCCTGCCGGACGTGGACTAAGCCGGACTTATCGTGCCCCTGCCCGGCAGCAAGCCGCCCGAACCGGAATGGCAACGCGTGCTGGCGCGCGGTTTCTGGCGGACGGTGCTGCTGAAAGGCTCGCTGGGCTGGGGCCTGCCCTTTGCCGCGCTGTTTGCCGTTGTACAGCAGATTACCGGACGCGCAGCCGAGTTCCTGCCCGCCATGCTCAATGCCCTGCCGCTCGGCTTTGTTGCCGGCGCTGCCTATGGCTGGGCGGTCTGGGGCTATGCCTGCATCCAGTCCGTGAAGGCGCGCCTGCGCCAGAATGAGGAAGACGAAGAATCATGACCAAGCCGCTTTCTACCCCCATCCTGCCGCCTGCCATGCTCGGCATTCTGGGCGGCGGCCAGCTGGGCCGCATGTTTGCCACCGCCGCCAAGACCATGGGCTATGGCGTGATGGTGCTCGACCCGGATCCGCAGGCACCGGCCGCCGATTTCGCCGATGTGCACCTCTGCAAACCCTATACCGATCAGGCCGCCCTGCAGCAGATGGCCGACTCTTGCGCCGCCATCACCACCGAATTCGAAAACGTGAATGCCGATTCGATGCGCTGGCTGGCTGCGCAGGGCTTGCGCGTGTCGCCTTCCGGCGATTGCGTCGCCATTGCGCAGGACCGCATTGCGGAAAAAACCTTCATCCGCAACGCCGGCCTCGCGACAGCGCCCTTCCTGGCGGTGAAAAACGCCGGCGACCTGCCGGACGATCTCTCTGCCTACCTGCCGGGCATCCTGAAAACCGCCCGTCTGGGTTACGACGGCAAGGGCCAGGTCCGGGTGAAAACGGTCGAGGATGTGCGCTTTGCGCTGTCTGAACTGAAACACCAGCCCTGTGTGCTGGAAAAGATGATGCCGCTGGTATCCGAAATTTCGGTCATCGTCACACGCACCCGCGCCGGCGAGGTGGTCAGCTTCCCGCCAGCCGAAAACGAACACGCCAACGGCATTCTCGACGTATCGATCGTGCCGGCACGCATCGCTGATACCGTCACCGCGCGCGCGCGCGACATGGCCATGACGCTGGCCGAGAGGCTCGATTACGTCGGTGTGCTGGCCGTCGAATTCTTCGTGCTCGAAGGCGATGAACTCGTCATCAATGAAATGGCGCCGCGCCCGCACAACTCCGGCCACTACACGCTCGACGCCACGCTGACGACCCAGTTCGAGCAGCAGGTGCGCGCCATGTGCGGCCTGTATCCGGGCAAAACCGACCTGCTGCGTCCGGTGACGATGGTGAACCTGCTTGGCGACGTGTGGGGCGAGGATGGCAGCGAGCCGAACTGGGAAATCCTGATGACGGCGCCCAACAGCAAGCTGCACCTGTATGGCAAGAAGGAAGCGCGCATCGGCCGCAAGATGGGCCATTTCAATGTGCTGGCTGACGATGCCACCGACGCGCTGGAGCAGGCGCGCGCCATCATGGAAACGCTGGGCAACCAGCGCAGCGCCTAAGGGACGGCGGCGCTCATCATGACGCCGCAATCCTTCACGAGCGACCTGCTCACCGGACTCGGCGCACAGTGCGATGCCGCGAACGCGGCGACGATGCATGCCTATCAGCGCAAGCAGTTTGCCTTTGCCGGCGTCAAAACACCGGCGCGCCGCCAGATCGCCACACCGCTGATCCGGGCGGCGCGGCAGTCGTTTGACGAGGCGGATTATGTTTCCTGTGCCATGCGGCTCTGGGCCGAGCCCTGGCGCGAATGCCAGTATGTCGCGGTGGATCTGCTCTGCGACCATGCGCGCCACTTCGGCCCGGACATGCTCGCCGTTCTCGATACGCTGATCGGCAGCAAATCGTGGTGGGACACCAACGATGCGCTGGCCAGCAATGTGCTCGGTCCGCTGCTGCGGCATCACCCGCAGCTGCTGGCCGATATTGATGACTGGGCTGCCGGCGAACGCCTCTGGCACGCGCGTTGCGCCATCCTGCACCAGCTACGCTACGGCGCGCAAACCGACAGCGCCCGTCTGTTCGGCTATTGCCGCCAGCAGGCCGGCCACCCCGATTTCTTCATGCAGAAGGCCATCGGGTGGGCACTGCGCCAGTATTGCCGGCACGACGCCGAGGCCGTCACGGCC
Organism: Chitinilyticum aquatile DSM 21506; assembly: GCF_000430805.1. Classification (GTDB taxonomy): domain Bacteria; phylum Pseudomonadota; class Gammaproteobacteria; order Burkholderiales; family Chitinibacteraceae; genus Chitinilyticum; species Chitinilyticum aquatile. Next base: position 67,226 of record NZ_AUMS01000004.1, read on the forward strand.
TTCGTCGCAGGGATGGGCTCCGCACTCAGTTCCCTTTCGCGCCGCGAAGCGCTCAGGCATCAGCCGGACTGAAAGCGCAGCACCGCACCCGTCAGGCAATCCCGCGCGCCCGGCAGTGATGGCGTAGAATGGCGCGCTTTCAAGCCAGCCAGACCAGCGATGACATACGATTCCACCTCTTCCCGCATAGCCATCATTGGCGCCGGCCCCGCCGGGCTGATGGCCGCCGAGGTGCTGTCCGAAGCCGGCCTGACTGTCGATCTGTATGACGCCATGCCATCACCGGGGCGCAAATTCCTGCTGGCCGGCATCGGCGGGATGAACATCACGCATTCCGAAGCGCTGGAACCCTTTCTCGACCGCTACGGCGCTGATGGCCGCGCAGCGCTGGAGGCCAGCATCCGCCGCTTTGATCCTGTCGCGCTGCGCGAGTGGATTCATGGTCTGGGCATCGAAACCTTTGTCGGCAGCTCCGGCAAGGTATTCCCGCGCGAAATGAAGGCCGCGCCGCTGCTGCGCGCCTGGCTCGCCCGGCTGAAAGCCGGCGGCGTCAGCCTGCACGTGCGCCACCGCTGGCTCGGCTGGGATGAAGCCGGGCGCTTGCGCTTTGCCACGCCAGACGGTGAGGTGACGGCGGAGCCCCGTGCCACCCTGCTGGCGCTCGGTGGCGGCAGCTGGGCAAAGCTCGGCTCGGACGGCGCATGGCAGTCGCTTCTGGCCGCCCGTGGCATCGGGGTCGAAGCACTCAAACCGGCCAATTGCGGCTTCGATACCGGCTGGAGCACGTTTTTTGCCGAGAAATTCGCCGGGGCACCACTCAAAACCGTCGTTGCCAGCGTCAGGGATGCAGAGGGCAATGTGCTGACCCGCGCCGGCGAATGCGTGGTTACCGCCACCGGCATCGAGGGCAATCTGGTCTACGCCTTTGCGCGCCACCTGCGCGAAGGCATCGCCCGCGACGGCAAGGCGACGTTCACGCTCGACCTGCTGCCCAACCACTCGCCCGAGCGGGTGCGGCAGGAAGTCTCCGCCCCGCGCGGCGCGAAATCGCTGTCGAGCTTTCTGCAAAGCAAACTGAACCTCGGTGGCGTCAAACTGGGCCTGCTGCGCGAAATACTCGATAAAGACGCAATGAACGACCCGGTGCAACTTGCCGCCGCGATCAAGGCGCTGCCGATTGCAGTGAACGCCACCCGCCCGCTCGACGAGGCGATCAGCAGCGCCGGTGGCGTGCGCTTCGCGGCCATGAATGCGGACTATATGCTGAACGCGCTGCCCGGCGTGTTCTGTGCCGGCGAAATGCTGGACTGGGAAGCACCAACCGGCGGCTACCTGCTGACCGCCTGCTTCGCCACCGGCCGCGCCGCTGCGCAGGGCATGATTAAATACATCAACACGTAAATAGCTACAGCCATTCATTCATCAAGGGTTCAGGCCAATACCCTGATGCTTCAGCTTTCTGATGCCGGATACCTGCCCATGCGCGCCTGTTTGAGCCTTCTTGCCACCCTGCTGCTGGCCGCCTGCGGCACCGTCACGACCACCGTTGCACTCGGCAGTGCGGCCATCAGCGCAGCAGGAACTGCGATCAGCGTCGGAACCACGGTCGCCGGCGTCGCCTGGGATGTGGGGGCGGCGGGCGTCAGCGGCGGCACGGCGCTGGCTCGAATGGCTACCGCCAGCGCGCCGGGAAGCGCACCGCAAGCCGCTGCGCCAGCCAGTGCAGCCGTTACCGGGCAGGAAACGCCTTAACCGAACAGGCTGCGGCCGCAGCCACGCAGCGTAGTGACAATGCCGGCCAGAATCAGGCCGCTGGCCACCGGAAACGAGGCTGCACCGAACAAGGCCGCCCCCAGAAAAGACAGCACACTGAGCAGCACGCCCAGACCAATCATGCCCAAGCCGGCCAGCAGAATGCCATTGCCCTCGCGCCGCGATTCCCTGCCCTCCTGCCTGGCGGCGTCTTTCATGATCTGCGCGGTCAGCGCTTCATCATCAACCTGGCCTTGCACGTACTCGCGCACTTCCCAGCGCTTCTGCCCGGCCAGCATCATTTCCTTGGCAATACGGGTTACATCATCACGGTCGACGGGCTTTCGGTAGGTTCGCATTGCTTTGGTCCGGTTTTAACTTTTAACAATCAGGCAAGCCATATTAGTCACCCGATTCCTTTCTGGAAATTTTCAACGGCATTCTGGTGTTGGCCATCAAGCCGGGCAAGCACAACCTCCGCCACCAGCCGGCTGGCAGGCAGCAGCGTGTGCGACACTCGCAGTTCCACCACATCATCCAGCCAGTCGGCCGAGACTTCCGCATACGACACGATGCCGTCATTCGGCTCGACTCCAAACGGGCTGAGGCGCCCCCGCCAGCCGAGAGTGCCGACGATGCTGGTAACCGGAATCCCGGGAGCACCTATCCCCGCCATGCGTGCGGATGACGCCAGCAACTGCCCGCAATCACGGGTTGCAAGGCGATAGAGCGCATTGCGCTGGAGTTTCTTCGCCAGCAGGGCCGGCTGCTGCGGCGAGCCCAGCAGGAACAGGTGACACGGCTGTGGCGAGCCTTCGGCCAGCCCCCCTACGGCGGCACGCAGCAGCACGCCCCCCAGCGAATGGCCGATCACGGCGTACTCGCCCCGCCCCTCTTGAGCCTCCAGCCGCCGCGTCAGCCTGGCGGCAATTGTCGCGAAGTCATCCAGCGCCACAGAGTAGGCAAACGTTTCAACGGTGTGGCCAGCCCGCCTGAGCCGGTGCAGCATGGGCCAGCCCGAGAGCGGCGAGCGGCCCATGCCGTGAACGAAGAGTATGTGCATACCAGCCGGATCGCGCAAAAATCAGGCCTTGAGCTGTACCCTGGCTCGCGTGAGCCGGTGCACGCCCCACGCCAGCGCGATCAGCAGCGCCCCCCACAGGCAGAACCAGAACCAGCGGAAGAAACTCCAGCTGCTGTCATCCGGTGCGGCGAGCGATACGCTGGTCACATTCGGGTAGACCGAGAACATAGTGATGCGCCAGCCGTAGGACGTGATCAGCGCCGGTTTTTTCTCGCTGGCCAGCGCGGCGGCACGTGCCTGCACATCGGCCGAATCGAACTTGAAATAGAAGGGCCAGCCCCAGCGGGTGTCTTCGTTGCGGTAGACGCGGATGTCGGTCACGTCACGCGCGGTGTAGATGTAGAACACATCACTGGCCGGGCCGTCGGCCGGGTTGGATTTGCTGACCGGGCCATCCTTGTCGCTCAGTTTGACTTCGACACCGGTGATCGTGGTGACCGTTTTTTCCGGCAGGAAGTAATCCAGGAAGGCGGAGCCGGCCAGCGCCAGCAGGGCGAGCAGGATAAAGGCGGCAAGACGGAATTTCTGGCGCATGGGGAAGATCCGGGGAGCGGGAGCCCCTGATTCTACGGACAGGGAAAGCCCTGCGCCAGCAGAAGGAAAAATTCCGTCAGCTTCGTGACTCGCGCATTGCCCAGTAGGCCAGCGCCCAGATCAGGCTCAGCGCCGTGTCGTAAAACACCACCAGTTTCAGCAGCACCAGCAGGATCGCGGGCAGGCCGCCAAATTGCGGGAGACCCAGCGCCGCCAGCAGCACGGCGGCAAGGGCAAAGCGCAGCAGGTACAGCCAGCGGTAAGGAATCTGCCGCCAGCCGCGATACGCAAAACGATCCGGTTCGGCACGCTGGATTTCCAGCCTGGCCGGAATCAGCAGATACCAGAAAAAATAGCGGGACAGCGGTGTATCCCAGTTGGCGACGACCATGCGGGCCGTTTCGAGTTTCATCGTGCAGGATTCCGGATCGGGCAGCAGCGCTGCCGGTACGCCATTGTGCCGCAGAGCCGGTGCTTGCGTCCCGCACGGACACCAGAACAGCAATACATAACAAAAACAGACCTATACAGCCATAGCCCTTTATCTCAAAAGGCTACAGCAATATAGGCCTGCGCGTATAAAAGTGCGCCGTCCCCGCTGGAAGGCTGCTGAGCGGGCCGGTGCTGCGCACTCAGCCCAGCCAGCGATAGAACGGCCCGACTGGCGTGCTGCAGCAGCCGGAACACCCGCCGCCCTTGCTGCAGCTGCCGCCACCGCCGGATTCGCTCAGTTTTCCCCGTTTCAGCCATTCACCGGCCAGCTGCTGCACCGCCGATTGTTCGACACCGAAATGGCGCGCGATGTCGGTGGCGGACACTTCGCCCTTGCCGCGCAGATAATCCCGCAATTCAATCAGGCCCATGTTTGCTCCAGAAGCTAGACTTGCGCCGCCTGCCACTGCGGCTGGCGGCCGACGTGGCGACCCAGCAGCAGCGCCGCCACCCAGCACGCCAGCAGAATGCCCAGCACCGTCAGGGCATGCAGCGGTGCGGCGGACCAGTTGGCGAGCTGGTAAAAAAGTGTCGCGGCGCTGTAGCCGACAAACAGTGTCCAGCCTGCCGCAAAGGCCGCCCAGCCGGTGCCGAGTTCGACCTTCATCGCGCCCAGAGCGGCCATGCACGGGGTGTAGAGCAGGATCAGCAGCAGGAAGGCGAATGCCCCGCTCGCGCCGTGGAAATGCTGCTGCATTGCACCGAAGGTGCCGGTGCTGGCTTCCAGCGTCCTGGCGGCCTCCTCGGCATTGCTGACGTCGCCGATATTCATTCCCAGAGGATCGCCCAGCTTGTCGGCGATGGCGCCCAGATTGGCCGGGACGGTAGCAAATGCATCAGCCAGCTTTTCGGTCAGCGCCTTGGACGCCTCGCCTTCAGAAGCGCCGGCACTCTGGCTGTACAGCGTGTTGAGCGTACCGACGACGGCTTCCTTGGCCAGCACACCGGTAAAGAGGCCAACGGCGGCCTGCCAGTTGTCGGCTTCGATGCCCAGCGGCGAGAACGCGGGGGCGATGGTCTTGCCAACGCTGGCCAGCACCGATTTGTCGCTGTTTTCATGACCGAAGGAGCCGTCGGTACCGACTGCATTGAGGATGGACAGCACCATCACCATCGGCACGATCACGCGGCCGGCGTTGACGACGAAATCGCGCAGACGGTCCCAGCTGCGGCGAAGTACGGTGCCCAGCGTCGGACGGTGATACAGCGGCAGCTCCATCACCAGCGGCGCTCCGTCACCGGGCAAGAGGCTACGGCGCAAGAGCCAGGCGGTGAATACGGCAGCGGCGATGCCGATCAGGTAGAGCGCAAACACGATAGTCTGGCCATTGCGCGGGAAGAAGGCCGCAGCGAACAACGCATACACCGGCAGGCGCGCCCCGCAGGACATGAACGGCGCCATCATCGCGGTGAGGATGCGATCGCGGCGCGTCTCCAGCGTGCGCGTCGCCATGATCGCCGGCACATTGCAGCCAAAGCCGATCAAAAGCGGCACGAAGGATTTGCCCGGCAGGCCCAGCGCGCGCATCGCGCGGTCCATCACGAAGGCGGCACGCGCCATGTAGCCGGAATCTTCCAGCGCGGAGAGGATGAGATACAGGCAGCCGACCACCGGAATGAAGGTTGCCACCGTCTGGATGCCGCCGCCCATGCCGTTGGCCAGCAACACCACCAGCCAGGCGGGCGCATGCCAGGCTGCCAGCAGGCTGCCGAGTTCATCGACCAGCAGCGCGCCGAAGGTCTGGTCGAACACGTCGATGAAAGCCGAGCCGACGTGAATCGTCGCCAGGAACATCAGGTACATGATCAGCAGGAACACCGGCAGTCCCAGCCAGCGGTTGAGCACGATGTGGTCGATACGCGCCGTCACATGCCGCGAAACCTTGCCCTTTTCATGGCGCACGGCAGCGCAGAGCTGCCCGGCATAGCGGTAGCGTGCATCGGCGATCAGGATGTCGGCGTCGAGGTCGTATTCAACCAGCAGCGCCGCCTGATGTTCAGCGACGAGGTTTTTCTGCGCGGGGCAGAGCGTTTCAGCCAGATGATCGCCTTCCAGCAGCTTGAGCGCCAGCCACTCTTTCGATAAACCCTGCGCGGTATGCAGCCCTTGCAATTCGTTTGCAATGGCTGCAACGGCATACCCGACCCTTTCCGGCAGATCTAGCGCGAGACCCGGGCTGCTGGCCTGCTGGGCGAAGATGGCCTTTTTCAGCTGTTCCAGCCCGCGCCGCTTGCTGGCCGAAATGGCGAGCACCGGGCAGCCGAGTTTCTCGGCCAGCTGCGCGGCATCGATACTCACCCCCTGGCGCTCGGCCACGTCGACCATGTTCAGCACCACGAGCGTGGGCACCCCCAGCTCGAGCAATTGCGTGGTCAGGTAGAGATTGCGTTCAAGGTTGCTGGCATCGACGATATTGACGATGAATCTGGCACTGCCGGACAGGATGTAATCACGCGTCACCTGCTCGTCGGCGGAATTGTCCGGCGCGGCATTGAGCGAATACACGCCGGGCAGATCGACCACCTCAACCTGCAGGGTTCCTTCGCGCAGGAAACCGCTCTTGCGCTCGACGGTGACGCCGGGCCAGTTGCCCACCTGCTGGCGGCTGCCGGTCAGCGCATTGAACAGTGTGGTTTTGCCGCAGTTCGGATTGCCAAGCAGGGCGATAGTGAAGCCGCTCATGCTGCCGCCTCCGTCAGTTCCACTTCCAGCAACGCCGCTTCATGCTTGCGCAGCGTCAGCGTGTAGCCACGGATGGCAATTTCGTACGGGTCGCCCAGCGGGGCAACACGAACGACGGAAAAGGGAGTGCCGGGAGTAATGCCCATCGCCAGCAGGCGCTGGCGGTAGCTGCGGTTGCCCTGGGCCAGTCTGGAAATGATGCCGCGCTGGCCAGCGGCGAGTTCAGCCAATTGCATGACAATGCCGAGAATGTGAATAGCAACGTTTCTCATTCTACGCAGCAATGCAGCCAGATGATTGTTCTAAATCAAATTTAAGGAAACGTGCGGCGCGGCAGCCGGACAAGCGGCACGCCTGTCAATGCCGCAGCCGGTCACGCAATTGATCCAGCCCGTCGCTTTCATCCGGCGCAGGCAGCACTGAGTCCTGCGGCTGGCTTTCCCACCACGCCGGATGCTGGTACTGCCAGCCATGCGAGAACAGATCAGGCTCGTCATTGCCACCCCAGGCCGGCTCGGGGATCAGAAAGGCGGTGAGTTCGCTCAACCAGGTCAACATGATGCTTCTCGATTGTTCATTGATTCGGATAACTTTCATCCTATATGCATGACCATCTGGCGATAAGCGCCATTTCCCGAATAAACTGTTCTCATATGAAAACAAACCTATCTCCCGATGCCCTGCTGAGCTTCGAAGCGCTGGTACGCCTCGGCAGCTTCACCGCCGCGGCGGCGGAACGCCGCTGCGCCAAGAGCCACATCAGCCAGCAGATCCGCCAGCTCGAAGGCGAGCTCGGCAGCATCCTGCTTTTGCGCACCACGCGCCGCATGACGCTCACCGAGGCCGGTGCCCGCCTGCTGCCGCATGCTGTGGCGATGCGCGAGCTGATGGGACGCGTGCGCGATGAAGTGGAGGACGCGCAGGATGCGATCGAAGGCAGCCTGCGCATCAGCACCACACCTTCGCTGGCGCAGTACGTGTTTTCCTCGCTGCTGGCCGATTTCACGCGCCTGCACCCCGGCTTGCAGGTGCGCCTCGACGCCCTCAACCGCCTGCAGGACCCGGTGCTGGAAGGGCTGGATTTCTGCCTGCGCGCCAGAACGGTCGGCGACGAGCGCCTCGTCGCCCATGCCGTCGGCTATTCGATGGAGCGCCTCTATGCCGCCAGCGCGTATCTGGCCCAGCACCCGCCCGTGCAGGAGCCGGCCGACCTGCAGCAGCATCAGGTGCTGATCAACGACGATTACCAGCACAACCGCCTCTGGCAGCTCTATCGCGGCAGCGAAGCCACCGCCGTGCCCCTCAGGGCCCAGTTCTGCAGCGACAACAATCCGACGCTCGCCATGGCCGCGATTGCCGGCCACGGCATCTGCCAGCTGCCGCATTTCGTGGGCGACCGCTACCGCCAGCTCGGCCTGCTGCAGCCGGTGCTGCCGGACTGGCACGGGCATTTCTCGCCGGTGTTTCTCGTCCACCCCTACCGCCAGCCGCTGCCACGCAAATGCCGCGTGTTCATCGACTACATGCTGCCCCGACTGCGCGCACAGCTGTATGCGGCTGACCACCCCGACATCACGCAGGCACCGGAAACGGCCGCGCGCCGACCGGGCATTTAGTGCCGGGGGGCGCGGGATTTTGCACAAGGCGGCAGTTGCCACAAATGGCAACACAGCAGAAAGGCATGCTTGAGCCGGCCAGCGCGGCAGGCGTATAACCCACTGATCACAAGCAGAAGGGAGGGCCACGCTCATGTTCAGATCCACATCCCTTGCACGACTCTGGCTGCTGCTTGCGGCCATTTTTCTGGTCAGCTGCTCGATGTCCGAGGATTACAAGCAGGCCGAACAGTCAGTGCCACGCTTCCATAGCAGTTACGATGCCGGGGAATTCAAAGCCATCTACAGCACGGCTGGCAATGAGCTGAAAAAAGCCACGACCGAAGAACGCTTTGTCAAGTTCATGACGGCAGTACACCAGAAACTGGGTGAAGTCACATCCAGCAAGGCCACCGGCAAGAACATCAATTACAACACCTCTGGCACCTACGTAACGCTGAACTTTGTCACCACCTTCAGCAAAGGCAAAGGTACCGAGCAATTTGTCTATCACGTGAAGGATGGGAAACCCCTGCTCATCGGTTACCACATTAACTCGGATGCGCTGGTATTCGAGCAATAGCATGCCAGCCAAAATCTCGGCCGCCAGAGACGACAGCAAGTCGGCCGGATGTGTTGCGTCCACATGGAGCAGGCAGTACCCAAACGCCCTCTTTCCCGGAGGCAGTATCCAGCATGGAGCCGCTTGATCATCGCGTTGCACGCGTCATCCATCTGACCAACTTCATTGAAAGCCGGCTCAGCGCAGAGATGAGCCTGCAGGACATGGCCGATATTGCCTGCTATTCGCCCTATCACCTTGAGCGCGTGGTGGGCGATGTAACCGGCTTTACACCAGTCGATTATCTGCGCCAGCGGCGTATGCTGTGCGCCTGCGAACGGGTCAGACACGAAACGACCAGCTTGCTGCAAATCGCACATGAAGTCGGTTTTGGCAGCAATGCCAGCTTTTCACGCGCATTCCGCCGCCAGTTCGGCTTCAGCCCGCGCGACTGGCGACAAGGCGCATGGCGCGACTGCCTGAAACAGAACAACCGGCGCTGGCACTCGTTTTTCAAGGCCAGCGACTCCGAAACATGGTTGAAAAACTGGCATGCCTGGTGGGAGACCCTGCAGGCGAACCGCTACGATGTCGGCGCCAAGGTGCAACTGCGCCAGCTCAGTGCAACGCCCGTCTGGTATTTACGGCATTTCGGTGTTCGCAACGGCGAAGCACTGATGAGCACCAATTCGCAACTGACCGCTCTGTTGAAGCAACAAGGCCATGCGGATGCGCATACCAGCTGGATTGATGTCTGGTGGAGCGACAGTGCGTTTGCCCAGCCAATCGATTTCATTTCCGAGCGCTGCATGGTTGCGCAGGGGCCGCCACCGCCCGGCCTGGCAGGCCGTCTGCTGCCAGGAGGTTGTTATGCCAGCCTCGATTTCGAGGGCAGCCATGTTCACACGGCCTGGATCTATGAAGACTGGCTGGAAAAACAGACCTTCTGGACTGCAGACGCCACTCGCCCGGTGATGGCCCTGCGCCAATTCACCGATGAGCAATTAACTGGCGGCACCTACCTGGTCCCGCTGCGCCAGCGTTGAGTCGGCTATCAGCAAAAGCTTGAATCACCCTGCGGGGCTACCCGGTTTTAGCGGATAATTGCGCGTCAATACGTACCCAAGTGACCACACCATGAGCGAGCATCCCGAAATCCGTCCCGGTCAATCGACCGAGCTGCTGAAAGCCCTGCACATCCTCACCCGTGAGGGGAAGATGAACCAGGACAGCCGCCGCAAGCTCAAGCAGGTGTACCACCTGTTCAATTTCATCGAACCGCTGCTGACTGAACTCACCAGCAGCAAGCAGGACATCACGCTGGTCGATCATGGCGCGGGCAAGTCCTACCTCGGCTTCATCATCTACGACCTCTTCTTCAAGGATCGCGCGCCCGCCGGCAAGATTTACGGCATCGAAACGCGTGACGAACTGGTGCAGTCGTCGATGAAGCTGGCGCAGAAACTGCAATTCCAGCACGGCATGCGCTTTTACAATCTCAGCGTGGCCGATTCGATCACCTCGGACAAGCTGCCGGCGCAGGTCGACGTCGTTACCGCACTGCATGCCTGCAATACGGCAACCGATGACGCCATCCATTTCGCGCTGGAAAAAAAGGCCCGCTACATCGTGCTGGTGCCCTGCTGCCAGGCCGAAGTGGCCAGCGTGCTCAAGCGCAACAAGCCGCGCATGGGCACGGCCCCCTTGTCGGAAATCTGGCGCCACCCGATCCACACGCGCGAATTCGGCAGCCAGATCACCAATGTGCTGCGCTGCCTGCAGCTGGAAGCGCACGGCTATGCGGTGACGGTGACCGAGCTGGTCGGCTGGGAGCATTCGATGAAAAACGAACTGATCATCGCCGAATACAAGGGCACACCGAAAAAGCAGCCGAGCGAACGGCTGACTGCCTTGCTGAACGAGCTGGGGCTGGAAGAACTCGCTGGACGTTTCTTCACGCCGGCAGGCTGAGCGCAGCACGGGTAGCTCCCTGTAACGAATCCAGGCCGTACTGACCAGAGCCACAGGCAATATGAAGGGTATAACAATGAAGCCATTTTAAATAAATGGCCTCATGGATATACAGCACACCGTATAAGAAAAGCAGAAGCACCGTCACTGAATAGCCCTGCATGCCGACACAAGGGAGGCACGCATCCCGATTCCGGCGCTACGAATGCAGGCAAGCAAATTGCCCAGGTAGCAGTCTGCATGCCCTCTTGGCGCTGCAATGAAACTGCCTCACAAGCAAAACATCCCCGCAATAAACATCGGCTATGGTCTTGCCATTTTCTTGTGATGGCGGAGGCATGATGCATTCATACAAAACAGCGCTGGCGCTCGGCGCGATACTGCTGGGCTCGGCTGGCTTGGTCGCATGTGGTGGTGGCAATGGAACGGCGAATGGCGGTAACAGCAATCCGACACCTACACCGACACCAGTCGCCTTCTCGCCACTGGAAATCAATATCGCCCATATCAATGACCACCATTCGCAGCTGGAAAGCTTTGCCGCACAGACGCTGAAGCTTGATGGCATTGATACCCAGGTCGATCTCGGTGGGTTTGCGCGGGTGACCAGCGCCTTCAAGGAGGCCGCCGGCAAGAAGAATCTGCTCAAGCTGCATGCAGGCGATGCCCTGACCGGCACGCTCTATTACACCTTCTTCAAGGGCAAGGCCGACGCACAATTGATGAATACCGTGTGCTTTGATGCCTTTGCACTGGGAAACCACGAGTTCGACGATGGTGACACCGTACTGAAAGGGTTCATCAACGAACTGCAGGCTGGCAGCTGCAAGACACCAGTGCTGTCGGCCAACATCGAACCCGCGGCAGGGACGCCGCTGCTTCCCGCTGCCGGTCAGGCCCTGTTCAAACCGTATACGATCAAGACCTATGAAGGAATCAAGGTCGGGATCATCGGGCTGACCATCAGCGGCAAAACCGTCAACTCATCCCGCCCGCTGGACAGCACGCGCTTCCTTGATGAAGCCGCAAGTGCCCAGCGTTATATCGATGAACTGAAAGGCCAGGGCATCCGCCACATTGTATTGCTGACTCATCAGGGATACGAAAACGACAAGGCACTGGCCGCGAAGCTGACCGATGTGGATGTCATCATCGGCGGAGACTCTCATTCACTGCTGGGTGATTTCTCGGCGCTCGGCGTGGCCAGTTCAGGCACTTATCCGTCGATGGTCAAAAACAAGGATGGCCAGACTGTATGTATCGGCCAGGCCGGCGAATATGCCAAAGCCTTTGGCTTGATGAATGTGAAATTCAATCCACAGGGCGCCATTGAACAATGCCAGGGACAGGCCTCGCTGCTGGTCGGCGGCACGTTCAAGCGCAAGGATGCAAACGGCCAGTTCGTTGCAATGTCCGCGACCGACCAGGCCACACTCACCAGCAAGCTGGCCAGCGTTCCGGCAGTCAAGGTGATTGCGCCGGATTCTGCTGCTGCCACCCTCCTGTCCGGTTACACCAGCAAGGTCAACGAGGAAAAAGCCAAGCAGATCGGTTCGACTACCGATGCCCTCTGCCTGGTACGCGTCCCAGGCGAGAGCACCAATCGTTCTGCGGGCGTGACCGGATGTGAGTCTGCCAATACCCTCGCACGGGGCAGCGATATTGCCCAGATCGTGGCCGAAGCGTTCTTGGATGCCAGCAAACGTTCGCAGATTGCACTGCAGAATGCGGGCGGTGTTCGCGTACCGGTAGCAGCAGGCACACTGACCATGAATACGGCATTCACCATTCTGCCGTTTACGAACGTGCTGGTAGAAATGAATCTGAAGGGCAGCGAAATTGTGCAGGCCCTGGAAGATTCTGTCGCCAATCATCTGGACAACAAGCAATCCGACGGTTCGCAGCCGTATGCAGCCGGCCTGCGCTGGGATCTTGACATGAGCAAACCGGCTGGCAGCCGTTTCAGCAATGTCCAGGTCCGGGATCGCAAAACAGGCATCTGGAGCCCCATTGAGGCCAACCGCGAGTACATCCTGGTCACGAACGACTTCATCGCTGCCGGCAAGGATGGCTACACCGCACTTGGCAAGGCATACGCGGAAGGCCGCTACATCAACACCTACCTGCTCTATACACAGTCTTTTGCAGACTATGTGCAGAAAAAAGCCACTGTCACTCGCCCGCTGCGCAGTGAGTACTCGCATCAGAAGGTGACTACCAAGGCAGGGGTTCTGCTGCCATAGGCGGACAAGGCCTAAACGCCAGCACTTCTCAGCACCAGCCCCGGGCAGGCATCCTGCGCGGGGCTTTTCGTTTTCCTGCTCGTCGCCCTTTTCCCGGCGACGCCTGCAGTTCATCGGCAAGAGCGGCAAGCCGCCTTATCGCCGGTAGCTGGCTGCACCATAGCCAGTCATCACAGGCACTGGCATGCAGCTACACCAGCCAGCTTTGCTGCAAATGCCAATACAAGCCAATGTATATCCATACAGACTTTTTATATAAAAGGCTACGAATGCATACCCTAAATATTGACAACTGCAAGCTGTCGACAGCGCCAGCTGCGCGCCCCGAACAAATCCTGCCCTGTACATGAACGCCGTGCAGGCGCTAAGCTCGGTGGGTGATACCGTCATGGAGAGACACCGCTTGCCTGCCTCGCCCCTGCACCTGATGAACGCGAACGGAGCCTGTGCGCATGGCTGACGTCAATACGCTTGCGCTGCTGTTCGGTGCCCTGCTGCTGACCGCGATGGTCGCAACCTCGCTGACCAAGCGCCTGGGTACGCCCTTGCTGCTGGTGTTTCTCGGCGTGGGCATGCTGGCCGGCGACAGCGGCCCGGGCGGGCTGATCTTCAACGATTTCGAACTGTCCTACACGGTGGGCAATCTGGCACTGGCGGTCATCCTGTTCGACGGCGGCCTGCGTACGCGCATCTCGACCTTCCGCGTGGCACTGAAACCGGCACTGCTGCTGGCGACCTTCGGCGTGGCCATCACGGCAGGCATCACTGGCGCATTTGCCGCCTGGATACTCGATCTGCCACTGCATCTGGGCTTTCTGCTGGGTTCGATCGTCGGCTCGACCGATGCGGCGGCCGTCTTTGCGCTGCTGCGCAATTCCGGCGTGAAGCTCAACGAACGCGTGGGCGCGACACTCGAAATCGAGTCGGGCATGAACGACCCGATGGCGATTTTTCTCGTGATTGTGCTGATTGCTGCCGCGACCTCCGGTTCGCTGTCACCTGCGGACATGGCGCTGGAATTCGTACGCCAGTTCGGCATTGGCATCGTCTGTGGCGGCGCCGGCGGCTGGCTGGTTTCGCGGCTGGCCAAGCGCCTCACGCTCCCGGAAAGCCTGCATCCGCTGCTGCTGCTGGGCAGCGGCCTCGCGCTGTTCGGTGCAACGGCAAAGCTGGGCGGCAGTGCCTTCCTCGCGGTGTATTGCGCCGGGATGATCATCGGCAACCGGCCACTGCCGGCGCGTGAACACAGCCTGCAGGTGCTGGACGGGCTGGCCTGGCTGGCTCAGGCCGGGATGTTCCTGTTGCTGGGTCTGCTGACAACGCCCTCGCGCGTGCTGCCGGAATTACCGCAGGTGCTGCCGATTGCCCTCTTCCTGATGCTGGTGGCACGCCCCCTGAGCGTGCTGCTCTGCCTGCCGCCCTTGCGCTTCCGCTGGCGCGAGCTGGTGTTCGTCAGCTGGGTTGGCCTGCGCGGCGCGGTGCCGATCGTACTGGCGGTGTTTCCGCTGCTGGCTGGTGTCGAGCACGCGCTCCTGATGTTTGATGCCGCGCTGGCGGTCGTCATCAGCTCGCTGCTGATCCAGGGTAGCAGCATTGCCTGGCTCGCGCGCGTGCTGAAAGTGGAAGTGCCCGGCTACCCCGATCCGCTGGCGCAGCATTCGCTGCACGGGGAGGATGATGCACACTGGCTGCTGGTGCAGTACCGCGTGGCTGCCGGAGCTGACATCGTCGATGCCCCCTGCACGCAGCTCGATATCCGGCAGGGGCTGGCGGAAACGCTGGGCGTCTGGCGGCAAGGCATGCTGCTGCATCCGGAAAGCAGCCTGCTGCTGCGCGCGGACGATCTGGTGCTGCTGGCGGCGAACGAAGCCGCACTGCCCGAGCTGGGCGAGCGGTTTGCCGCGCAGCAAAGCGGCAAGCAGCTTGATGCGCAGCGTTTCTTTGGCGAATTCTACCTGCATGGCGATGCACAACTGGGCGATGTGGCCATGTTCTGCGGCTGCGCCATGCCGGGCGACCCCGATCTGAGCCTGGCCGACTGGATCTGCGCCACCCTGCACCGCCAGCCCACGGTCGGCGAGCAGGTTGCGCTCGGTGGCGTCACGCTCACCGTGCACGAAATCGAAGGCGGAAAAATCACCAGCGTGGGCCTGAAACTGCCAGGCTGAGGGGCCCGTTCCCGACAACAATGCCAGCCCTTGCGGCTGGCATTGTTGTCATTGCGGAGGCCTGCAGGTCCTGCCGGTCATCCTTGCGGTTCCGTAGCCGATGCCCCCTGCCCTGGTCAGCAGGAAGATGCTGCCTGGGGTAAGTCATGCGATATCGGCACTATCGGCGGCGACTCTGGTCACGCGATTATCAGATACCCAAATAACTATGCCCGTGCAGCCCTTATAATTAAAGGGTTACACGGGCATACGTACCACACATTGAGGTGAATCGCTTAATGTGCGATGGCACCCTGCTGCAGGGCCAGCTGCAGGCTGGCGCGATAATGGCGGTTGGCGGCGTCATCGCGCTCGAGCTGTTCGAGCAGGCCGGCCAGTTCGGCATGGGCGACGGCGCTGGGCGCGACCGACAGGCTGGCTTCCAGATAATTCTGCGCCTTGCCCCACAGGCTGTGGCGGCGGCACAGGCGGCCCAGCGTCAGCAGCAATTCGGCATCGTTCGGATGCTGTTTCAGCCAGGCTTCGGCCTGCTGCAGCTGACCGATCTGTTCCTCGTCATTGAGCTGCAGCTGACCATACACCAGTGCCAGTTCGCTCGACCATTCGCCGGACGCCAGCGCCTTTTCGATCAGCACACGGGCTTCGTGCTCCTCGCCCTGCGCGATAAAGGCGCGCGCCAGCTCGGCCACCAGCAGGGCATCCTGCTGCTCAATCGCCGGCAGCCTCTTCCACCACTCCTTCAGCTCGCGCGGTGACAGCTGCTGCTGGCGCAGCTGCAGCAGGTGAGTCTGGCGCTTCAGGCGCAGTGCCTGCTCTTCGTCGATCGCCTCGCTGCGCTGCAGCTGATCGACCAGACGCAGAACGGCATCGTGCTTTTCTTCGCGCTGGCGCAGGCGCATTTCAAGCTTGAGCGCTGCGGTGAGCTTGGGCGAAACGGCCCGCGCTCGCGCGAGCGCAGCGTCGGCGTCGGCGTAGCGGCGTTCGTCCAGATACAGTTCGGCCATCGTCATGCTGGTCGCCAGATGCTCGCTGCCAAGGCGCTGCTGCAGCTGGGCAAACAGCGCGTCGCGGCGCTCGTAGTCGCGCACGACATGCGCGGCGCGCGCGGCCAGCAAAGCATTCACGGCAAAAATCTCGTCGCTGTCGGCCAGCTTCAGTGCCTCGGCAGACAGGCGCTCGGCGCGCTGGTAACGGCCTTCGAAGAAAGCGATGCGGGCACCACGCTCCAGCGCCCGGGCCTCTTCGTTGCGTTGTTGCTGTCGATAGCGCTTCACGCGCTCGGGCAGTCCGGCCAGTTCGGCGACGATGCGGGTCA
Source organism: Chitinilyticum aquatile DSM 21506 (assembly GCF_000430805.1). Taxonomy (GTDB): domain Bacteria; phylum Pseudomonadota; class Gammaproteobacteria; order Burkholderiales; family Chitinibacteraceae; genus Chitinilyticum; species Chitinilyticum aquatile. Next base: position 83,625 of record NZ_AUMS01000004.1, read on the forward strand.
GTGCATAGAGCAGAGCCACCACAACGATCAGCGAGACAATGAGCAGGTTGAGCGAAAGTTCGATCCGCCAGGGCGGGACGATCAGCAGGGCGTAACCTGTATTGAGTACGGCAATCTGGGTCGAACCGACCGCCAGCGCCGCAAGTGCAATCAGCCAGATGAGTGCTTTCACGGTTTCACCTTTTCACTGGCCAGACGAGCAGCCTGCGTCGCAGCCAGACTGGCGGACAGGCTGGGCAACTGGATCACCAGCTCCTGCTGCTGCAATGCCTTGAGCGCTTCGGCAAACTGGCGGGCTTCCGGTGATTTTGCGTCGAAATAACTGTCGAGGTAACGCTGGGTCGCCACAATATCAGCCCGGAATGCATCTTCATTGCGCAGCAACAGTGCGGTACGGGCATCCAGCAAGCGCAGCTTGATGTTTTCGCGCAGGAAGAAGGCCTGCTCGGGCGACAGCAGCACGGCATCGGGCTGATCCATGCGGCGAATACGGATCAGCTGGGTAAATTCGTGCCAGGCCTCGGCACCGAAACGCTCCAGCCACGACGCATCCTGCGGCAAGGCAGCGGCCTGCGACACGGAGCGGCGTTCATTGAGCGCCAGCGGCAGCTTGTCCACCAGAGCCGTCAGCGTATCAATGCGGGCACTCACCCCCACCACATCAAGATAGGGCAGGCCTTTGAGTGCAGCACTGTCCTTGGCAATGGCCTGCCGCAATGCAATCAGTTCGGGGCGGTTGAGCTGGGCCAGTTTCTGGTCAACGGCGGCCAGCGCGGTGAGCGCGGCATTCACATTGCCGGCCAGCTGCAACTGCTGGCTGGCAAAGGCGAGCGTCTGCTCGACTTCGGCCAGGCCGCGCTGCGTTTCGCCACGGGTGAGCGCATCATACATGGCGGTCAGATTGGCCTGCTGGCTGGCGGCCGCACTCTGCTGCCCCTCGACGAGGGCCAGCTGCTGCTGCAGACGCAGCTGCTGTTCCTGCAGATTGCGCAGCAGTTTCTGCTGCTCGACCTGCTGGCTGCTGCCGCTGGCAAGCTGGGTGCTGACCACCTGACGCAGAGCGGCCAGCTCCTGCTGCTGGTGAATCCACAAGGCAGCGCAAGCCAGCAGGGCGGCGCCTCCCAGAAGCAGGGCGGGCTGCAGGCGCGAGCGGCGCACGGGCGGCTTCAGGGCATCGGCCAGGGTATCGCTTGCTTGTTCCGTCATGGTCGTTCCAGTTCCTTGCGTTGCACCCGAATACGTCAGGCGCTTTCAAAATGGTGGCACAGTCTGGCCGTCATTGCGGCGTCACCGGTCTGCGACAGCAGAATATGCCGGGCACCCTCCGTTTGCAGTGCTTCGGCAATGCGCGGATGCGGTACACAGTACAGCTGCGATTGTAACGATTGCAGCGCTGCGGCTCCACCCAGCCGGAACAGGTGTTGCGCGGCCTCCGAGCTGGTGACCAGCATGGCATCGCAGCCACGCGCCAGTTCCGCCAGCAATCCGGGCGCAGTGATCGCCGGTGGCGCACGACGGTAGGCCTGCACGACATCGACGAGGGCGCCGCGGGCGCGCAGCGTGTCGGGCAGCAGATCGCGTCCGCCGTTGCCGCGCAGCAGCAGAATCCGCTCACCCGCCACCTGATTCATGCGGGGTATAGCCAGCAAGCCCTCGCTATCGAATTGCTCAAGCGAATATACCAGATTGGGTATCCCTGCTTCCTGCGCGGTGCGCAGGCTGCCCGGGCCGACTACGGCGAGCGGCACCTCCGCCGGCCAGGGTTGCGGCAGAGCCGCCAGCACCGCGGCGATGGCCGAGGGGCTTACGGCAATCGCCAGCTGATAATCGCGCAGATTCGCCAGCGCCTGTTGCAAGACACCGGGCTGTTCGGGTGGCAGGATCTCGATCAGCGGCAGCGCCAGTACGTCGGCCCCTGCGGCCTGCAACATGGCGATCAGGCCGGCGGCCTGCCCGGCTGGGCGCGTTACCCAGATGCGGCGGCCGCGCAGCGCACTCATCCGCCGTGCGCCAGCGCCTGCAGAATCGCGGTCGCACCTTCGGTGCGCAGCAGATCGGCCACCTGGCCGCCCAGGCCGCTCGCGGCCTTGAGCGTGCCATTTGATTCGGCATACACGCTGTGGCAGCCATCCGGATACGCCACCAGGCCGCGCAGGCGCAGGAAGTGCTCGTCCTCGACCGTGCAGTACGCGGCCAGCGGCACCTGACAGGAGCCATTGAGGCGCTGTGACAGCGTACGCTCGGCCGTCACGCAGGCGGCAGTATGTTCGTCGTTGAAAGGGGCCAGCAGCGCCAGCAGGTCGAGGCGGTCAGCGCGGATCTCCAGCCCCAGCGCACCTTGCCCCGGTGCCGGCAGGCTGTCGTTCACGTCGATCAGGCTGGCGATACGGTCACCTAGCCCCAGGCGCTTGAGGCCGGCGGCGGCCAGAATGATGGCGTCGAATTCACCGTCGTCCAGTTTTCTGAGGCGGGTGCCGACATTGCCCCGCAGCGGCTTGATGATGAGATCGGGGCGGCGGGCGCGCAGCTGCGCCTCGCGGCGCAGGCTGGAGGTGCCGACCACGCTGCCTTCCGGCAGCGCATCGACATTCTCATACCTCGTCGATACAAAGGCATCGCGCGGGTCTTCGCGCTCGCCGATGGCAGCCAGCATGAAGCCTTCCGGCAGCACCATTGGCACGTCTTTCATCGAATGCACGGCCAGATCGGCGCGGCCTTCCGCCAGCGCGGTTTCCAGCTCCTTCACAAAGAGCCCCTTGCCACCGATCTTGTTGAGCGTCACATCTAGAATACGGTCGCCCTGCGTGGTCATTCCCAGCAATTCGACCTGAAGATCGGGATAACGCGCTTCCAGCCATGCTTTCACATGATTGGCCTGCCACAATGCCAGCGGGCTTTCGCGGGTGGCGATCACAAGGCGGGAAGGCTGGGGCTGGCTCACGGTACGGCTCCGTACTGGGAAATAAGAAAAGGCGACCAGTTTAACATGGCCGCCTTCTGGTGCCGGTTCATTGCATCAGGCGGGCTTCGACGCATCATCCAGTTTTTCAATCGCAGCCACTTCCTTGTCCGATTTCACCGGAGCACCAAGATCCAGCTCGGGCAGGTCTAGCGAAACCGGCTCGGGCGGTTCGACGTGCGCATAAGCCGGAGGCGGAACGGCTGGTTCCTGCTTGCCAAGGAAATCCATCAGCTCTTCATCATGCCCGGGCTTGCTGGCCGGAACCGGCTCGGCAACAGGAACCGCGAGCGCGGCGGAAAAGGCTTCGTCCGGGCCGAGAGGCTGCTGTGGCTCATCACGGGCAGGTTCGTCGACCTGCTTGCGTTCATAGAGCACGTTTTCCGGATCAAGCCTGGCACCGATATTGCGGACCAGCTCCCAGTCGTCCGCCTCGTGCTTCTGGGCCAGGAAACGGCGCGCCAGGATGGCATAGTCCGATTTCATCGCCTGCTGGCGGAAAAGGCGGAACAGCATCAGCCAGCGTTCGACATCGCTGGGGTTTTCATTGATCGCCTCATGCAGCACTTCGATGGCATCGCTGATTTCTCCTTGCGAAATCAGCAGGGTGGCTCGATCCATCAGCGGCACGTCACTGTCATCGACCTCGATGCCGGCCAGCATCACCGTGTGCCTGAACTGCGATTGCTGCGTGGACGCCGGCTCATCGCGACGGCGCGCCGCACGCATCGCCAGCTGCGTCATGACCGCGGTTCTGGCAGCGGCAAAGCCGGAGCCGATCTGTTCATCATCCCATTCATCGCGCTGGCGACGACGCATGCGCCAGATCCAGAACGCAATCCCGCCACCAAGCAGGACTCCTGCCAGCCCCAGCCAGGCCCAGACCAGGCTGCGGTGCTCGACTTGGGTGCGGCGCGGGGTTTCACTGCGCCCCGCCACAGTGGTCGGATTCAGTTTCGCAGGGGCTGCGGCACTGGCGACCGAAGCCGGCATCCCTGAGCTCTGCATGGCAACCGCACTGGCATTCATTTCGTTCAGACGGGCCTGCAGCTGGTTGACTTCCTGCTCGAGCTTGCCGTGCAACTCCTCCATCAGCGCCAGCTTGCGCTCCAGCTCGGCCACATAACTGGCCTGCCGCCCTTCCGGGGTCTGCCGCGAGGCATCAGGACGGGATTCCGCTTTCGATCCGGGCTCGGTAAGGGATAGGACGGGCTGAGCGGCATCCTCAGTTGCGGGCTGCGGCGGCTTGGGTACAGGCGCAGGTTTGGGGCGTGGCGGAAACACCACCGGCGTTCCTGCCGGCAGGGGCTGATCCGGGTCGAGCACGGCGGGGTTCGCTTTCTGCAAACGCTCCAGATAGCGAGCGTAGGCTTTGGAATTGACGCTGTAATAGCGCGCGGCAATCTGGGAAAGCGAGGCATCCTGCTTCAGCGGCTTGCTGTTCGCCGGGCGTGGCAAGACCGGCGCGCTGACCCTGGCCGCGTCAACGGTATTTTCCTGCGGTACCGGCGCGGGATCCAGAAACACCGTGAACTGCCGACTCCACTGTATCTGCCCGCAGCTCATTTCAACGGTGAACGCCACCACGGGTTCGTTGACCACCTCGGTAGAACGGATTTGCAGCGTTGACTGCCCCCTGCCTTCGCGCACCTGCACATAGGCCGGGCCGATACTTGGCAAGTCGCCGCCATCGGGAATCACCCTGATGCAGCGGGGTTCCGGCACGTCCTCACCCGGGTTCAGATCAACGACAACACGCCCTGAAAAGGGCTGACCCAGAGAGGAGCCGACCCGGAGATCGCCCACCGAAGCGGCGTGGCTGCTGTAATACAAGCCCATACTGGCCATCAGGCTGGCCAGTAGTTTGAGGCTCCCTGGAAACAGTTTGCGCTGCATGCCCGACTCCTTGCCCGGTGAAACCGGTTTTTTTCGTTCTGCGTCAGGTTTTTACTCTAGAACAGCTTTGTCTCCGTACAACCGATATTTGCAGTGCAGCATTGTCAGCCAGTGCCCGCCGATGTATCAGTGTGCCTCCTCCCAATTCTTACCAGAACCCAACTCGGCGACGAGCGGCACATTCAGCCCGGGAATGTCCGCCATGCACGCCGGGATTCCCTCGCGGATACGCTCGAGTTCATTCTCCGGCACTTCCAACACCAGCTCGTCGTGCACCTGCATGATGAGCCGGCTGGCGAGCTTCTCGTTCACCAGCCAGTTCTGCACGGCGATCATCGCCAGCTTGATCAGATCGGCAGCCGTTCCCTGCATTGGCGCATTGATCGCCGCACGCTCGGCGCCGGCGCGGCGCATCGGGTTGGGCGACTTGATCTCGGGCAGCCACAGCCGCCGGCCGAACACGGTTTCCACATAGCCCTGCTCTCGCGCAGTGTTGCGGGTGTTTTCCATGTATTCGGCCACGCCGGGGAAGCGGTGGAAATAGCGCTCGATAAAGGTTTTCGCCGCGTCGCGCGTGATGCCAAGCTGGCTGGCAAGCCCAAACTGGCTCATGCCGTAGATCAGGCCGAAATTGATCGTCTTGGCGTAGCGGCGCTGCTCGCTGGTCACTTCATCGACACTGCAGCCGAATACCTCGGCAGCCGTGGCGCGATGCACGTCCATGCCCTCGGCAAACGCGCGCATCAGGTTCGCGTCTTCGGACAGATGCGCCATGATGCGCAGCTCGATCTGCGAATAATCCGCCGACACAATCACATGCCCCGGCGGCGCGATAAAGGCCTCGCGGATGCACCGGCCTTCTGCGGTACGGACCGGGATATTCTGCAGGTTCGGGTCGCTGGAGCTCAGCCGCCCGGTCACCGCGACGGTCTGGTTGTAGCTGGTGTGCACGCGGCCAGTAGTCTGGTTGACCATCTGCGGCAGCTTGTCGGTGTAGGTCGATTTCAGCTTGGACAGGGCGCGGTGTTCCAGCAGCACTTTGGGCAACGGATAGTCTTTCGCCAGCTCTTCCAGCACCTCTTCGTCGGTCGATGGCGCGCCCTTGGGGGTTTTCTTCACCACCGGCAGCTTGAGCTGCTCGAAGAAGATTTCGCCGATCTGCTTGGGGCTGGCAAGGTTGAAGGGCTGGCCGGCCAGCGTGTAGGCCTCCTGCTCCAGCTCGACCAGACGCAGGCCGATTTCGTGGCTCTGGCGGCCCAGCAGCGCTGTATCCAATAGCACGCCGTGGCGCTCCATCGCATAGAGCACGTCGCGGCTGGGCAACTCGATGTCGCGGTACACATAAGCCAGCCGGTCAGTGATACGCGGCAGCAGGGTATAGGCCAGACGCCGAGTAATATCGGCATCTTCCGCCGCATACTCTGCCGCCTTTGTCACTTCGACCTCGTCGAAGCCGATGGCCTTCGCGCCCTTGCCGCACACCTCTTCGTACTTGATCGTCGTTTCGCCCAGCTCGCGCTCGGCCTGATCATCCATATTGTGGCGCAGGTGGCTGGCGAGCACGTAGGACATCAGCAGCGTGTCGTCATGAATGCCAGCCAGCGCGATGCCATGGTTGGCAAAAATGTGCTGGTCATATTTCAGGTTTTGCCCGACCTTCTTGTGCGCAGCGGATTCCAGCCAGGGTTTGAGCTTCGCCAGTGTGGCATCAAACGGCAACTGGACGGGACAATCAGGGCCGCGATGTGCCAGCGGCAGATACGCCGCTTCGCCATCCGCCACCGCGAACGACATGCCGACGAGCCGCGCCTGCATGGCATCCAGGCTGGTCGTTTCGGTATCGAGCGCAACCAGCTCGCAGGCATGCAGTTTTGCAAGCCAGGCATCGAACGTCGCTTCATCCTGGATGGTCACATAATGCCGCTCGACCGGGGCCGGCAGGCTGGGTGCCTGGGGTGTGGCGGCCGCTTGCGCAGTCACGTCGGCTGCGCTGACATCAGCAAACAGGTCACCACTCGTCATGGGCATACCGGCGGGCGTCGCCAGTTTGGCTTCAGCCTCGCGCAGCCAGGTGCGGAAGTTGTAACGCTTGAAGAGATTGAGCAGCATCGGCCAGTCTTCGCTCAGCGGCGCCAGATCGGCAATGCCAGCGGGCAGCTCGCGCTGCAGATCAACGTCGCACTTGATCGTCACCAGCGTCTTCGCGGTCGGCAGCCATGCCAGGCTGTCGCGCAAATTCTGCCCGACCACGCCCTTCACGGTGTCGGCCTGCGCCACCAGCGCATCCAGCGTGCCGAATTCACCCAGCCATTTCGCCGCCGTTTTCGGTCCGCACTTTGGTACGCCGGGAACATTGTCGACCGTATCACCGACCAGCGTGAGGTAATCAACGATCTGGTCGGGCCGCACGCCGAATTTCTCGAACACTCCAGCTTCGTCGAGCACTTCGCCACTCATGGAGTTTTCGATGCGCACATGCTGGTTGACCAGTTGCGCCATGTCCTTGTCGCCAGTCGACAGGATGGTCTCGATGCCCTGTTCGCTGGCCGCACGCGCCAGCGTGCCGATCACGTCGTCGGCCTCGACGCCGTCAACCATCAGGATTTTCAGGCCGAAGGCCGCCACCGCCTGATGGATGGGCTCGATCTGTACGCGCAGTTCATCCGGCATTGGCGGGCGCTGCGCCTTGTATTCGGGATAGATGTCGTCGCGAAAGGTTTTGCCTTTGGCATCAAACACGCAGGCGATATAATCGGCCGGCGTGGTTTCACGCAGCTTCTTCAGCATGTTCACGAAACCGAACAGGGCATTGCTCGGCGTGCCATCCGGCGCCGACAATTCGCGAATCGCATGGAAAGCGCGGTACAGGTAGGACGAGCCATCAATCAGCAACAGGGTGGCCATGCGATAAAACCTCTATACTTCGGTGTAAGAAAATTCACTGCGACCAGCGATAAGCGAGTCTGCGAACGCCATATTACCGGCTGAATGCGCACGCAGTCCGTTTTTTGCGGCAGCCACGGCGCTGGCAGGCGGCCAGCCCCCATGAGGATACAACCATGAAACTGCATCACCTGAGCCTGCTGCTTGCACTGGCCGCAATGCCGGTACTGGCTGCCGACGAAAAACCGGCCGAACCCGTCAACACTGCGCCCGACGAGCCTGCCGCGCAGGAAGCGGAAACCGAAGTGCGCATCGTGAACGAAGACCAGCGCACGCTGATCGAATACCGTCTCAAGGGGCGCCTTTACATGGTCAAGGTCACCCCGAAAGTCGGCAAACCCTATTATCTGGTCGATGAAAACGGCGACGGCAAATTCAGCCGGCGCGAAACCGACGGCCCGCGCCTGAGCGTGCCGCGCTGGACCCTCTTCGAGTGGTAAGCTGAGCGCCTGTCACGCCCCCTATTCACCTGGAAGTCGCATGTCCGTTTTTACCACCGTTTCCGAAGCCGATCTGCAGCCCTTTCTGAAGCGCTATGCGCTGGGAACGCTCGTCGAACTCAAAGGCATTGCTGCCGGCGTCACCAACACCAATTACTTTGTCACCACCACGCATGGCCGCTATGTGCTGACGCTGTTCGAAACGCTGATGGCGGACGAGCTGGACTACTACGTGAAGCTGATGGCGCATCTGGCGCACCATGGCATCGCGGTCGCCGCGCCGATTGCCAATTTCGACGACCAGTACGTGGATGAACTCAATGGCCGCCCGACCCTGCTGGTGAACTGCCTGCCGGGCGTCGTGGTCGACCATCCCAACGCCGGACAATGCGGCGAGGTCGGCGAAATGCTGGCGCAGATGCATCTGGCCGCAAACAGCTACAGCGGCCACATGGACAATCCGCGCGGACCGCACTGGTGGACGCATACCGCCGCCGAAGTGTACGGCTTCATGCCTGCAGAGGAAGCCGCGCAACTGCACGACGAAGTGCTGTTCCAGGCTGAATGGTCGCGCAATGCATTGCCGCGCGGCGTGATTCACGCTGACCTGTTCCGCGACAATGTGCTGATGAACGGCGACCACGTTGGCGGCTTCATCGATTTTTACTACGCCTGCAACGACACGCTGCTCTACGACGTTGCCATCACGCTTAACGACTGGTGCGTAACCGGCAACGGTGACATCGACCCCGAGCGTGCCCGTGCCTTTCTTGCGGCCTACCAGTCGGTGCGGCCGCTGACCGACAGCGAGCGCACCGCCTGGCCGGCGATGCTGCGCGCCGCAGCATTGCGCTTCTGGGTATCCCGCCTGTTCGACTTCCACAAGCCGGCCAGCGGTGAAATGACGTTTGCCAAGGACCCGGGCCATTTCCAGCGCGTACTGCTGTGCCACCGCCAGCGCACCGACTTCTGGCTATAAGGGTATAACTCCGAAGCCTTTCATAAATAACGGCCTTACGGGTATACCGCTATTGGTATACCCGTATTTGATTGGGCAATACCATGTCTGCTGAATTTCTTGCCGCGCTTGCCACCCTGACCGATGCCGCCGGCATCCTCATGGGTGACGCCATGGCCGGCTACCTGCTGGACCAGCGCCGCCGCTATCAGGGCAGTGCGCTGGCGGTCGCCCGCCCGCGCGACACAACTGAAGTCGCTGCGATGCTGGCCCTGTGCCATCGTCATGGTGTTCCTGTCGTGCCGCAGGGTGGCAATACCAGCCTGTGTGGCGGCGCAACGCCCGACAGCAGCGGCACGGCGCTGGTCATCAGCCTCGAGCGCTACAACGCCATCGAGCAGATCGACGCGGAAAACAACACCATCACTGTCGCTGCCGGAGCGACGCTGGCCAGCGTACAGAAGGCCGCACGCGATGCGGATCGCCTGTTTCCCGCCGACTGGGCGGCCGCCGCCAGCTGCCAGATCGGCGGCGCGCTGGCGACGAACGCCGGTGGCATCAACGTGCTGCGCTACGGCAATATGCGCAACCTGACTCTGGGGCTGGAAGTGGTGCTGGCCGACGGCACCATCTGGAACGGCCTGCGCGGACTCAGAAAGGACAACACCGGTTACGACCTCAAGCAGCTCTTCATCGGTTCGGAAGGCACGCTGGGCATCATCACGCGGGCCGTGCTGCGGTTGTATCCGGCGCCGACTGCACACGCCACCGCGCTGGTGAACATCGCCAGCCCGCAAGCCGCGCTCGAGCTGCTGCACGGGCTGCAGGGCAGTGTCGGCGACCGCATTACCTCGTTCGAATTGATTTCCGCACCGTGCATGGCATTGCTTGCCAAGCATTTTCCGTCACTGCCGCAACCCTTCCAGCCGATTCCGGACTGGCTAGTGCTGGTCGAACTGGCCGATGGCGGCGACAGCGAAACCTTGAACGACCGGCTGGCCGAAGCACTTTTTGCGGCCGGTTGCGAAGACGCCTTGCTGGCGCAACATGGCGCCCAATCCAGGGCATTCTGGGATTTGCGCGAATCGATTCCCGAAGCCCAGCGCCTCGAAGGCGTCAGCATCAAGCATGACATCAGCGTGCCGCTCTCGGCCATTCCCGGCTTTATCGACGAATGCGGGCAGAGCCTGCTGGCTGCCTACCCTGCCGCACAGATCATTGCCTTTGGCCATCTGGGTGACGGCAACCTGCACTACAACATCTTCCTGCCTGACCACAGCGCAGCTGTCTATGCTGAAGAAAGTACGGTCAACGAACTGGTCTACAGCGCCGTGGCCGCACGTCAGGGCAGCTTCAGCGCCGAACATGGCATTGGCCAGTTGAAGCGGCGCTTGCTCGCGACTTACCGCAGCCCCGTCGAGCTGGCGATGATGCGGCAGATCAAAACCGCACTGGATCCGCAGAATTTACTGAATCCTTGCAAGTTTCTGCCATGAACCGGCTTATCCCTGATTGCTGACAGGCAGGCACTCACGGTAAGCTAACAGCACTCTTCTTTCAGGCACACGGATGACCACCACCGCTTCGTTCCGCGCGCAAACCTTTGACTGGCATGTCGGCGAGCATCAGGCCCATTTCGACCCGTTGCTCGATAGCCTGGTTGAAATCACCCGTCTGAATGGTGACCCCTGGACCCGTGAAGCACTGGCAGCCGGCCTGCCACTGGAAGACAAGCGTCTTACTCCGTCGCTGCTGCCCAGGGCTGCCGCGCGGGCAGGCCTTACCGCCCGTGTACTGCGCCGTGAACTCCATCTGCTCGACGAACGCCTACTGCCGGCCATTCTGCTGCTCAACGACCAGAATGCCTGCGTGTTGCTTGGCCGCACGACGGATGGCAAATACCAGCTCCGCTTTACCGAAGCCGCCGAATCCGTTGTCGAACTGAGCGCAGAAGAGCTGGCCGAGCGCTACTCGGGCATCGTGGCCTATGTCCGCCCGCGTTTCCGCTTCGACCTGCGCACACCGGAGCTCGGCAAGATCCGCGCACGGCACTGGTTCTGGAGCGTGGTCTTCGACAACTGGCGGCTGTACCGCGATTCGCTGCTGGCCGCCTTCATGATCAATCTGTTCGCGCTGGCCATCCCGCTGTTTTCGATGAATGTGTATGACCGCGTCGTTCCCAACCATGCCTTCGATACGCTCTGGGTACTGGCCATCGGCGCGCTGCTGCTGCTGGGCTTTGATTTCGTGCTGCGTACCGCACGCGGCTACATTCTCGATGTAGCGTCGAAACGCATCGACATCACGCTCTCGACGCTCATCATGGAGCGCGTACTGGGCCTGCGCATGGAAGCGCGTCCAGCGTCGGTCGGCTCCTTTTCCGCCAATCTGCGCGCTTTCGAATCCATCCGCGATTTCATTGCATCCGCCACGATTTCCACGCTGGTCGATCTGCCCTTCGTGCTGATATTCCTGCTGGTACTGGTCTGGATTTCGCCCTGGCTGGTGCTGCCGCCACTGGTCGGCATGTTGCTGATCGTGGTGTTCTCGCTACTGGCGCAAGCCAAGATGCAGAACATGGTCGAAGAGACCCAGCGCGCCACTGCGCAGCGCAATGCAACGCTAGTCGAAAGCCTGACCGGCATCGAAACAATCAAAACAGCCACCGCAGAAGGCGAATTCCAGCGCCGCTGGGAGCGCGCAACCCTCTTCCTCGCCCAGAAGGGCGGACAGCTGAAACTGCTGTCGAGCACCACGGTCAATTTTTCGCAGATGATCAGCCAGCTGGTCTATGTCGTCATGATCATCACCGGTGTCTACCTGATGGCGCTGGGCCAGATGTCGATGGGCGGCATCATCGCCGCATCCATGCTGTCCGGACGTGCCATGGCGCCGCTGGGCCAGATTGCCGGCATCCTGATGCAATACCAGAATGCCCGCTCCTCGCTTACCGCCATCGAATCACACATGGAGATGCCGATCGAACGGCCTGCCGACAGCAGCTTCCTGCATCGTGCCGTATTCCGTGGCGACATCGAATTCCGCGATGTGCACTTCAGCTATCCGGGCCGCGAAGACGCTGCGCTGCGCGGAGTATCCTTCCGCGTCAAGGCCGGCGAGAAAGTGGCACTGATCGGCCGCATCGGCTCGGGAAAAACCACCATCGAGAAGCTGGTGCTGGGGCTGTACCATCCCCTGCAGGGGGCGGTACTGATCGACGGCATCGACACCCGCCAGATCGATCCGGCCGAGCTGCGCCGTGCCATCGGTTTCGTGCCGCAGGAACCGATTCTTTTCTATGGCTCGCTCAAGCAGAACATCGCCATGGGAGCCCCCTTCGCCAGTGACAGCACTATCGTGGCCGCAGCCGAACTCGCCGGTGTCGACGAGTTTGCGAATGCCCATCCGCGCGGCTACGACATGCCGATCAGCGAACGCGGCGAATCGCTCTCGGGCGGCCAGCGCCAGGCGGTCACGATTGCGCGGGCCGTGCTCAACGATCCCCCCATCCTGCTGCTGGACGAGCCTTCCAGCTCGATGGACCACCAGAGCGAAGAACGCCTGAAAGGCCGTCTACGCCAGTACATTGCCGGCAAGAGCGTGCTGCTGGTTACGCACCGCACCTCGCTGCTCGAGCTGGTTGACCGCCTGATCGTGATCGACAGTGGCCAGGTTGTCGCAGACGGGCCGAAAGCACAAGTTGTCGAAGCCCTGCAACAGGGCCGAGTAGGGCGGGCCAGCTGATGGAAATCAAGATCAAACGCAACACCCGCTTCTCCCGTCTGTGGAACCGCCTCGTCGAGAAAAGCAGCGCCTGGTTTGACCGCTATCTGCTGCTGCGCGACGAAAAGAATCCGCAGCACGAGACGGATTTCATCACCGATGCCGACTGGGTGATCGCCGAGCAGAATCCGCGGGGCGCACGCATTCTGGTGCGCTGTTCACTGCTTGCCATTCTGGTACTGATTGTCTGGGCTGCGTTTGCCCAGCTCGATGAGGTCACCAAGGGCGAAGGCAAGGTCATCCCGTCGCGCCAGCTGCAGGTCGTGCAAAGCCTAGATGGCGGCATCGTGCAGGAAATCAAGGTACGCGAAGGTGAGGCAGTGGAGAAAGGCCAGTTGCTGCTGAAAATCGACCCGACCCGCTTCGAATCATCGCTGAAGGAAAACCGTGCGCAGTACTACTCGCTGCAGGCAAAGGCCGCGCGGCTGGATGCCATTTCATCGGGCAAGCCCTTCGTTCTGCCGGAAGATGTGAAGAACGACGCACCCGACATTGCCATGCAGGAAGAATCACTCTACCAGTCCAAGATGGCCGAACTGGATGCCATGGTTGGCGTTGCGCGCCAGCAGGCGGCGCAGCGCAGCCAGGAAATGAATGAAGTCCGCGCCCGCCGTGACCAGGCAGCCCAAAGCTACGACCTGACGCAGCGCGAACTGGAAGCGACAAAACCGCTGCTGAAAAGCGGCGCGGTTTCCGAAGTGGAAATCCTGCGGCTGGAACGCGATCTGGCGCGTTTTCGTGGCGAACGTGATTCTGCCGCTGCCCAGCTGCCACGCATTCAGTCCGCGATTGGTGAATTTACCCGCAAGGTGCAGGAAGTCGAACTGACCTTCCGCAATCAGGCCAGGTCAGAACTGGCTGAAACGATGAGCAAGCTCAACAGCATCTCAGAGGGCAGCGTTGCACTGGCCGACCGGGTCAAGCAATCTGAAATCCGCGCGCCGATGAAGGGCGTGGTCAAGCAGCTGCACGCCAATACCGTGGGTGGTGTTGTGCAGCCCGGCAAGGACATCGTCGAAATCGTCCCGGCCGATGACAGCCTGCTACTGGAAGCCAAGGTCGTTCCGAAGGATATTGCCTTCCTGCGCCCCGGCCAGAAGGCGCTGGTGAAATTCACTGCCTATGATTTTGCCGTCTATGGCGGGCTGGATGCCGAAGTGGTACAGATCGGTGCCGATACCATCACCGACGAGAAGGGCAATGCCTTCTATCTCGTGCAGGTAAAAACCAACAAGGGCTTTCTCGAAAAGGACGGCAAGATGCTGCCGATCAAACCCGGCATGGTCGCCGAGGTCGATATCCTGACCGGGAAAAAGAGCATTCTGGCCTATCTGCTGAAACCGGTGCTGCGCGCAAAATCCAGCGCACTGACCGAACGGTGACCTGCAAAATACAATGAAACTGCTCTATCTAGTCACCCGGGATGCCGGTCTGGAACAGCACTGGCGCAGTGCGGCCGGCGCTGCATTCGAAATTCGCACGGCCGATAGCGACTGGCCTGCCGATAGTCACGCGCTGGTTCTGCTCGATCTTGCCCACCCTGATCTACTGAACCGCAGCGAAGCCTGGTGGCAGCAGCGCAGCCTGGATGGCCTGCTGATCGCCACAAACACACTGCCGGACGATGCCGAAGGAATGCGGCTGCTTGGTAGCGGCGTTCGCGGCTATTGCCATGCCGCAGCACCCGCGGCGTTGCTGCAGCAGGTTCTGAATGTGGTTTCTGCTGGCGAAATCTGGGCAGGCCGTACACTCGTTCAGCATCTGCTTGCCACTGTCCGGCAGATTCCGGTGCCTGCCGGCGCCAATCCGGCCGGCGCACTGGCAAAGTTGTCGGAGCGCGAGCAGGATGTGGCCCGGCTGGCTGCGCAGGGCGCGGCCAACAAGGAAATTGCCCGCCAGCTCGGCATTACCGAACGAACGGTGAAAGCTCACCTCAGCGCTGCCTTCGAAAAACTTGGCGTTGCCGACCGCGTTCAGCTCACGCTCAAAATCAACGGTTTGATGCCCTGAACCGGGGCTGTGCATGAACCGCTTTATTCTTTGGGAATCAGGGTAGTGCGGGACGCCCCTGCTCCATTTGCAGACGGGCAATGGTGGCTTCGCTGACGACGTAGCTGTCGCGCGCTGCCTCTTCACCCTCGCCAGCGGTATCCCGTCCCTTGCGGCCCTGCTGCAGGCGCTGCGCCGCAACCTGCAGCAGCACTTCGAATTCCTCGCCATCCAGGCCCATCACCGCCCAGCCCAGCGAGGCCGGCTGGCGGATGGCCACGTCACCACTATCAATGTCTACCGTACCCAGCAGCAGCCCGAGTCGAGAGCGCAGTGCAGCAAGACTGCCACCGCCATTGAGTTCGAGCAGGATGCAGAATTCGTCGCCGCCAACCCGTCCAAGCCAGCTGCCTTCCGGCGCTGCTGCACGCAGCTGATGGCTGAAGGTCTTCAGCGCCGCGTCACCCACAGCAAAACCATAGCGATCATTCACCAGGCGGAACTGGTCCAGATCAAACAGGATCACGCCCAGCTTGCCATTACGCTTGCGGGCCCGGCGCAGCTCGCGCAAGGCCAACTCTTCCATGCCGCGCCGATTCAGAAGCCCAGTCAGCGCATCATGGCGCACCAGGCTGGAAAGACGCGCGCGCAGCAAGTGCGCGCTGAGCAAGAGCAGACTCAAAGGCAGGCAGAGGTTGAACACCAGCAGGTCCAGCCACTGTCCAAGCGGCCCGGGTGGGGCAAAATCCAGCTTGCCGGACAATCCGGCGAGGGCGAGCGCGCACAGCGCAGTAGCGTGCAGAAGCAGGACGGTAATCGCCGTGCGCCGCACCCAGCTGATTTCATCGACCGCCAGCAGGCGGCTGAGCTCGCGCGCCAGCAGCAGCGCCAGCGGAAGCTGGAAAAAGACAGGAACCAGCAAGGCGAGTGCCGGGCGGGGCAGCAGCAAGGCTTGCGCGAGTGCAAGCAGCAGGGAGCCCGGGGCCAGCAGCGCCAGCCAGTCCAGACGGGGCTGCCGCCGGGCCAGCCGGCGTACCCCGGCCAGCCAGAGCAGCAATGCAACGGTAAACAGCGTTTGCGCCAGCGCCATGCACCAGGGCTGCAGCCAGATCCCACCAAGACACAGCAGCAGGCTCCCACACGCCTGGAAACCCATACCCCAGGCCAGGTTCGCAACCGCGCCATCGCGCTCGTTGCGGCTCTCGATTGCATGCAGGGCGACGGCGCCCCAGCCGAGGCAGGCGCAGCACACGGCAAGAACGGCAAGAGTGAAGGGGTCGAGTTGGTACGTCACGGTCTGCCTGGTCGGGGCTGGTTGGGAGTCGGCATGCCAGATTCAGGGAAGCATGAATACAATCCCCGGCGCGGGTACCTTGCAGGTCGCTATAATCAGCGGATTCATGCAAGGAGTTCCCGATGTCCATCCTGATCTGCGGCTCGCTGGCCTATGACAACATCATGGTCTACCCGGACCGGTTTCGTAATCATATCCTGCCCGAGCAGCTGCACGTGCTGTCCGTCTCGTTTCTTGTTCCGGAAATGCGACGCGAATTCGGCGGCTGCGCCGGCAACATTGCCTACAGCTTAAAACTGCTGGGTGGCGAGCCGCTGATCATGGCGACGGCCGGCAGCGATTTTGCACCGTATGCACAACGCTTTGACGAACTTGGCATCCGCCGTGACCAGATCCGTGAACTGCCCGATCAGTTCACCGGCCAGTGTTTCGTCACCACCGATCTGGATGACTGCCAGATCACCGCCTTCCATCCGGGCGCAATGAGCTTCAGCCACCTCAATACCGTCGACCAGATCGGCGAACCGGTCTCGCTGGCGATTGTCACCCCCGATGGCCGCGATGGCATGATCGAACATGCCGCACAGCTGGCTGCCGCCGGCATTCCCTTCATCTTCGACCCGGGTCAGGGCATGCCGATGTTCAATGGCGAGGAGCTGCTGACCTTCATCGAACAGGCCGATTATCTGGCACTGAACGATTACGAATCGGCCATGCTGCAGCAGAAAACCGGGCTGACACTGGAACAGCTCGCCGGCAAGGTCAAGGCACTGGTCGTGACGCTGGGCGGCGAGGGCGCGAAAATCTACGCCGACGGCGTCTGCCACGATATCCCGGCCGTACCTGCTGCCGCGGTTGTCGACCCAACTGGCTGCGGCGATGCCTTCCGTGCCGGCCTGCTCTACGGCATCACGCAGGGCTGGGACTGGCCGACCACCGGCCGGCTTGCCTCGCTGCTCGGCAGCCTGAAAATCGCCCAGCGCGGCTGCCAGAATCACCGCTTCACACGCGCCTCGCTGGCGGAACAATTCAACGCCGCCTTTGGCACGACGCTGCCGGAAGCCTGATACGCTACCCTCCATACCTCTGTAGCCATTTATTTAAAATGGCTGCAGAGGCATACCCATTCAAACCTCTTCTTCGTCGAGCGTAGCTGGCAGGCCGCAATGCTGGCGTGCCAGCGCCACACCCGACAGGAACGCACCTTCCACCCGTCCACCCTGCAACCAGTCGCCGATCAGTGCCAGCCCGTCAGCGCTTTCCAGAAAGGCCCGGGCTGATGCCTGGCCAGCCGGCCTGGCATAGCGCCAGCAATGCGCCTGCATGCTTTGCCTGGCCGGCACCGGCACGCCCGGCGCCAGCTGTTCGCACAGATCCAGAAAGGCGTGCTCCAGCAGCGCCGCCACTTCCTCCGCCGGCAAGGCCAAGTGTGCAGCCGACCAGGCCGGCGATGCATGCAACACCCAATCGTTTGATGCCGGCCGCCCCGGCTTGCTGGCATTGTCGGCAAGCCAGCTCAGCGGTTCGCGATTGATGAACAGGCCATCGAAAGGCAATTGCGGCGGCGAGACAAAACTCATCAGCAAGGTCCAGGTCGGCAGCATCTCGGCGGCGGTAGTGTGGCGCAACAGCGGATGCTCTTCCGGCAGCAGGCGTGCCGCCTGCTCCGGCGGCATCGCCAGCACGACCCGGGGAGCCAGCCAAATGGACTGGCCACTGCGTACCCGCCACAGACCGTCCTGCCGTTCCAATGCTTCAACCCGGCATTGCAGCCGGCATGGCAGTGGTTCGGCCATCGCCTTGCACAGCGCAGTCATGCCGGGCAGGCCGACATAGCGGATCGCACGACTGCTTTCACGCAGGGTTTCGCCATCCCAGCAATAAATCCGCCCCTGCCAGATTGCGGCCAGATCGTCGTCAACCCAGTCGGTGACCAGCGTGTGAAAGTCGGGGTGGGTTACCGTGAAATACTGCGCGCCATGATCCCAGACATCGTCGCCGTTCCGTCGGGTCGCCATCCGTCCGCCCAGCCCGCGCGAGCGCTCGAGCAGCAGGACCCGCTGGCCGGCATCGTGCACAGTACGGGCGTAAGTCACCCCCGCCATGCCAGCCCCCACCACGATCACATCATATTCAGCATCCATTGCGCGTCTCTCCTGCGAGCCGCCAGTTCAGCACAGCAGCCCGCCCTTGCCTAGCAATCGCCCGATCATGCGGCATTGCAACAACACCCTCCGGCCGACTGGCCCCAAACGGCGCATGAAAAAACCCCGGCCGAGGCCGGGGCTCCTTGCTGCATACCGCAGGTAGCGGTCTGCATGCGTCTTACTGGCGAACCTTGTTCATCGCACGGGTCAGCTCGGTATTGCTGGTATCGCCATCGAACGACCAGCTGAATACCCCGCCCAGACCCTTCTGCTTGGCGTAATCCACCTTGGTCTGGATCACTTCCGGCGTGTCATACGACCAGAACGTGCTGCCGTCGAACTTCCACGACTGCTTGGTCACCGGATGCACGAAGACCTTGCCCGGTGCAGTTTTCAGCACCTTGTAGTCTTCGATACCCGCTTCATAGGTACCCTTCGCTGCGCTGCCGGCCTTCTGGTAGAGGCCGTTATTGCCACTGGCAACACCTGTCCAGCCGCGGCCATAGAACGGCACACCGAGTACCCGCTTGCTGGCCGGATCGGCGTGCAGATGCGACTTGAAGTCGGTCGGGCCCTGGCACTGCGGCCGACTTCGCGGCCCTTGTCGTCCTGCCGCGCAGTTGCAGCTGGCCGCTGAACGGCTGGCTGCTTTTCATCCACCGGGTTTCAGTTTGCCAGCAGCGTTGCCAGATCCTGCTGGCCGGCAATGCGGGCACGTTTCGGGTCGGCGCTGACGCGGCGGATCCAGACGCCGCTGATCTGCTGCGGGTAACGCCGCGCAATCTCGGCATAGACTTCGGGGTCCCGCTCGCCGTCGTCGCCAATCAGCATGAATTGCACGTCGGGAAAAGCCTGCAGGATGGCCTCGATGCGGCCCAGCTTGTAATTCTGCTGGTCGGTCAGCGGATCGCGGCTTTCATGCCCCACTTCTTTCAGCATCAGCACGCCGCGCGGGAAAGCATTTTTGGCCAGAAAGCGACGGAGGCTATCGGTCAGCTGTTTGGGCGAGGCGGACAGGTAGAAAATCGGCGTCGCGGCCGGGTTCGGATTCTGCTGCGCGGTGCGCGCATACAGGGCGGCCACGCCGGCGACCGCCTGCCGCGCTTCCGGCGGTACGGCGAGGCTGTTTTTCAGCAGCTTCGCCTTGTTCGTCACTTCGCTGACCAGAATCGTGTCATCAATATCGGAAATGATGCCCAGCCGGTTCTGCGGGTCGTGCACCAGCAGGCTGGCCGCACTGCTGGCGGGTATCGGGCTGGCGATTGCGTGCCAGCCAGCAGGCAGCGTGAGGGGCTGGTTGGTCATCAGCGCCCAGTAGCCATGATCGTCCGCGCGACTGCGCCAGACCAGCTTGCCGACCGACCAGCCCACCTCGCCCTCGGCACCGCTGGAAAACAGCAGGCGCGTGGAGCGGTAGGCCGCAGTGACGCTGCCGCTGTCGGCTTTGGCCGGTTGATGCGTGTCCTCGGTCAGCCGGCCGGAAAACCGGTAGCCCTGCGCGGTGGCCCAGCCGTCGTCGATGATGTTCTGCCCTGCGGCCAGCAGGCTACCGGCCAGCAACAGCAGCAGCAAAGTCAGCAGCGGCTTCATTGATTTCAATAACTTCATTGGGGCAAGGCCTTCAGCTCGGCAAGCAGGCACCGGGCAATCTGTTCGGCCGCATGGGGCCGGGCAATGCGCCGGGCAGACGCCTGCATCGCGCGGATCTTGTCGGTGTTGCCGAGCAGCTGGCTGAAATACCAGGCCGCATCACCCGCATCGTAGAGGCGCACGGCGGCCCCCTCTTCCAGCAGGAATTCGCAGTTGCGCTGCTCCTGCCCCGGGATCGGCGCCACCAGAGCCATCGGTTTGCCCTTGGCCAGAATCTCGTTGGTCGTCAGGCCGCCGGGCTTGGTGACCACCAGATCGGCGGCATCCATCAGCTGGTGGATATTGCTCACGAAGCCGTGCACCGTCACCGGCACCGGCATGGTCGCGGCTTTCTCGCGACAGGCGGCTTCCAGCTCGGCATTGCGACCGGCGACCACGACAAGACTCAGACCGTTGTCCGTGTCACCGAAGGAATCCAGCATCGCCAGCAAGGGACCGATGCCGAAACCGCCCGAGAGCAGCAGCACCGTCGGGCGCTCCGGCAGGCCGAGCTCGCGGCGCATTTCCGGTGCCGCTGTTTGCCGGGCAAATACCGGGTCGACCGGAATGCCGGTCACATTGATCCGCGCGGCCGGAATGCCCTTGCGCTCCAGTTCGCGCGCTCCGGCCGGCGTCGCCACATGGTACAGATCAATATGCGGGTACACCCAGAAGGCGTGCGGGCTGACGTCGGTCACCACCGCGTGTACCGGCGTCGCCAGCTTGCCGCGGCCCTTCAGGTCGGACAGCAGCTCCAGCGGCAGAAAATGCGTGCAGAGAATGGCCTGTGGCGCCTGTTCGTCCAGCAACTTGCGGAAGGCACGGCTGTTGACCTTGTCGAAGGCCAGTCGCGTGCGCGCCGTTTTACTTTTCGGCGCCTTCACCACATCGTAGCGCTCGTACAGATGCCCCCAGACATTCGGCGCGGCCTGCACCAGATCGATGTAGGCCTTGGCGTACATCCTGCGAAAGAAAGCCGTCGTGCAATCGAGCGTGTCGACAAGCTGGTGGCCGGGGCTGCCGGCCAGTTCAAGCGCGGCGGCGATCGCCTGCGCCGCGCGGGTGTGGCCGGCGCCGGCGGTGGCATGCAGCAGCAGAAGCGGGGAACTCATCGGGCTTCGTCATCTTTGTGCAAGAAAACGGCAATGTGCAGCGTTTTCTGCGGCATGACAAGTGATTCCGCCTACAGCAGCCGCTGCCTGCAGGCGCAGCAAGGAGGGCCACCCGGCGAAATACACATGGGTATATCCATGCAGCCCTTTTAATAAAAAGGTCTTATCAATATACAAACCACTGTATCTATGCCTTTCTGATCGGTGCCTTTTTCAGCACCGGATCACGCTGCAGCAGGTCGCCCAGCACGACATGCGTGGCCGGGCTGCGGGCTGGGCTGGGCGCATCGTAGAGCACCAGCCAGCTGGCCGGCCCCGGCAGCAGGGTTTGCGGCAGACGGGTGATGGCTTCGGCGCGGTCAGTGCCGATGCCATGCGGCAGGCTGAACACCTCCTGCGGGCCGGTCTCCCACAGCATGGCCGGGCACTCCTCGGGCACGCTGGCCAGCGCAGCGGCTGCGTTGTCCCAGCGGAAAACGCGGATGGCACCATCAAGCACCATGGTCGGGCCGGCCAGAATGAAGAGATCGTCGCCATCCCAGAGCAAATCGCGCACGCCCAGCCCGGCCAGCCGGACGAAATGCTTGCGGTAACGCACTTTCTCGCCCAGCTTGCCCAGGCGCAAGCCGTCGTCGCGATCCTTCAGCCGCACTTCCAGCAGACCCGACCAGCCACGCAGGACCGGGCCACGCAAGCCCAGCAGCAGATGCCCATCGTGTACGGCCAGCCCTTCGATGTCGAAACCGTTATCCTTGCCCGGAATCCGCAGGTAAGCGCCCCAGTGCGGGTCGTCAGCAAGGCGGGCACTCAGTTCATTCTCGCGATCATTGCCGCTCAGCACGGCGGCGGTACGGCCGTCGGCGGTCTTGCGCGCCAGTTCACTGCCCTGCTTGCCTTCGATGACGGGGATACGGGCGAGCAGGCAGCGGTTGCCATCGTGGCTGACCGTCGCCAGCCGCTTCAGGTTCTCCGTGATGCTGCGTCCAGCCTTGGGCGCCTTGCGCTTCAGGCCGTGCGAGCCAACCAGCCACAGATAGCCGTCGTGATACGCCATGCCCTCCAGATCGGCTTCGACATCGGCCGCATCCGGCAGATCCAGATATTCGGCCAGCGGGAAAAACCGCGAATCGCCAAAGCGCAGCGTTTCACCCGCTACCGAGGGCAGGCGCGTGAGGCGCATCAGCCCTGCCGCCTCATCCCCCGCCACCCAGAGGTCGTGATTCACGAAGGCCACGCCCGACAGATTGGCGTGCACCAGCGCTTCGCCACCAAATTCCAGGCGAACCGAATAGGCTTGCAGTTGACGGGGCATGTTCAGTGGCTCCGGATGAGAACGCCTTCATGATAGAAGGCAAAAATGACAGAAACAGGACTGCACGATACTGGCATGCCGCGCGACAACAAGGCAAACAGGGCAGAAAAACCGTCGCTTTTTCAATCGCTTGGCCGGCATACCCCGAGTATGGGGTTTTCTGCAGACAGGTTCCTTGTCTATGGTTAAAACCATCCCTGCCCATGGTGTCTGCCCGATGGCTTCCTCGCTGCATCCCGATCGCAAACTGCTGGCGCTTGCCCCCGACCCGTCGCTGCCGCAACCCGCCCTGCTGCAATTTTTCCAGAAGCTGCGCATTGCGGTCTGCGCCGGTTACTGGATGCCGAGCGAGGCCCTGCCCGGTGCGGCAGCCATTGCCATCGTGACCGGTATGGCACAGCGTGATGTCGAGCAGGCACTCACCCTGCTGCGCCAGGAAAACTGGATTGCGACCGGCGAAGACGGGCACGACCGCATCACGCCCAAGATCGATCAACCGGTATCGAAACTCAGCAGCCTGTCCGACATGCTGCGCGCTCGCGGCTTCACCCCCGGGTCACGCTGGATCGCCCGCACGGTAGCCGAGCCGGATCTGGACGAACAATGGCGGCTCAACCTGCAGTCCGGCAACAAGGTCGCGCGCATGGAGCGCATCCGGCTCGCCAACGAAATCATCATCGGCTATGAGCGCTCCAGCCTGCCAACCAGCATCCTGCCCGACCCGCTGCAGGTAGGCAGCTCGCTCTACCAGTACATGACCGATCACCAGCTCAACATCGCCCGGGCCGTCGAGGAAATCGAGGCCGTCGTCTGCGATGCGGAAATGGCAGCACGCTGCGGGCTTGCCGCCGGACAGGCGCTGCTCAAGCTGACCCGCGTCAGCGCCTTGCAGAACGGGCAGATCATCGAACTGACCTATTCCTACTTCCGTAGTGACTACTACCACTACGTCGTCGAGCTGAACGACTAGGGGACGCCGTGGACACGCTGATTCTCCCGCCTGCAGACAAGCGGCATGCCGACTGGATTGCCCGCCTGCCCGTCGCGGCCTGGCAGAAAGATCTGCAACTGCACTACACCAGCGCCAGTGCAGCGTGGTGCTACATGCTGGGGCTGGAAAGCCCGGAAGCACTCTACGGCCGCAGCGATGCCCATCTGCTGCCGCTCTGGGTTGCGCAGAACCTGCTGCGCGACGATCTGGCACTGCTTGCCGGGCATGGTGCGACCAGCGATGTAACGCTGCACCTGGCAGACGGCATGCAGCGTCACATCCGCTGCCACCGCCAGCTGGTGCTCGACGAGAAGGGATTACCCGTCGGCCTGCAGGGCTTCATGCTCGACATCACGCGCGAACGGCAGCTTGATACCCAGCTCAAAGTGCAGGAGCAAAGACAGAACAGCTGGCTGCGCGCGCTGCAGGATCACGCGCTGATCAGTACCATGGACCGCAAGGGTCGTTTCACCTACATCAGCGCCTCGCTGGCACGGCTGGTCGGCCAGCTCCCCGATCAACTGCTGGGCCAGCGCCGGCCGGCCAGCTGGTTGCCCCCCGAGATGGATCTGCGCTATTACCTGTCACTGGCCGAACAGGGCTGCCCGGCCAGTTTCGAGTTCAGCGGAGTTCATCCGCACGGCACCCGTTATCATCTGCGCTCGCTGATCGTCGCCCTGCACAAGCCGAGCGAACAGGAGCAGGTATTTTTCGAGATGCTCACCGACCTCAGCCAGGAAAAAGCCGTTTCGGCCGCACTGGGGCAGGCCAACGACCAGCTGCTGCGCGTGCTGCAGGACAACACCGACCTGATCGCCCAGCTGGAAGTCAGCGCCCGCACCGATCCGCTGACCGGACTACTCAATCGCCGGGCCTTTTTCGAGCGCGCCCAGGAAGAGCAGGATCGCAGTGAACGGCGCGGCACTCCGCTTGCCGCCATCATGCTCGATATCGACCATTTCAAACGCATCAACGACAACTTCGGGCACGACATTGGCGATCAGGCACTGGTCGGCCTCGCCAACCTGCTGCGCGAGCAGCTGCGCAGCATCGACCTGCTGGCGCGTCTGGGCGGCGAAGAATTCGTGCTGCTGTTTCCCGATACCGATCTCGTCACCGCATCGCGCATTGCCGAGCGCCTGCGGGTGACGGTCAGCCAGCAGGTGTTCGGGCGCGGCAGCAACAAGCCATTCAGCTTCACCATCAGCCAGGGCGTTGCCATGCGCCGACCGGAAGAAGCGATCAGCGACACGCTGATCCGCGCCGACCAGGGCCTGTATGAAGCCAAGGCCAGCGGACGCAACCAGGTGTGTCTTGCCAGCAGCACAGCGGACGCATGAATGCGCGGTTCCGGTCTGCAGAATCGGGGCTGTGCTATCCTGAGCCGTCCTTTTCCGGCTTACCATGTATGGCGCCCCTTCATCGTTCTCTGGCCCCGGCTTCCACTGCCCTGGCTGTCTGCGCAGCCAGTGCGCTGATCCTTGCCGTACCGGCACAGGCTGCCGACAACGAACGTTTTCAGGTTGACAGACAACTCATCCGCAAGCAGGGCGATGCGGTGCTGGCGCTGCTGTCCTATTCAGCCATTCTCGACCTGACCGCCAGCTCGCTGTCGATCAATAACGCGCAAAGCGGCAACCCTTCGGTAACCATGAGCCAGCTGGGCGGCGGTGCCACGATGAGCAAGGAAACGCCAATCTATCTGGAAGGCGCCATTGGTTACAGCCGCTACGATCCGGTCTTCATTGCCAGCAAAGGCAACGAACAGCGCGCGCTCCCGCTGAAGTGGAATTCCGGCATGCTGCAGGGCGGCGTGGGCTGGGATTTTCCGCTCTCCGAAGATGGCGAATGGGTCGTCCGACCGATCGCCAATATCGCCCTCGGTGCCATCGCCAGTGATGTGCGGCTAGGCCAGTGGTGGCTGGAAAACAGGACCGGCATCGATTTCGACTTTGCCGACGGCGGACAGATGACGGCAGGAGGCCTGGGAGCCGCGCTCATGCTCGATTACGAGCACGTCGAGGCTACGCACGAAATCGACCTGGAGCTGCGCTATTCCTACATGCATCTGGAAGGTATCGCCGGCAGCAAGGACATGCAAAGCAAGGCCGATTCGTCCACCGCCAACCTCTACGCGCGCTGGCGTGCACCGATCAGCGACTGGCAACTGCTCGGCAAGCCCTTCCGCTATGTGCTCGAAGCGTCGCATTCGCGCTATTTCGGCGATCAGGCCGGCGTGCTGGGTTTTGACTACCTCAGCTCGCTCGGTGCGGGCATCGAGCTGGATTCCAGCGCATATTCGATGATCATCACCCGCACTCGGCTCGTCGGCCGCTACATGTTCGGCAACAACGTGCACGGTTTCTCGGTGGGACTGGCCTGCTCGTTCTAGCCTGCAGCCAGGGCAGATGGCTAATGATGCTTCTTCGGCCAGAACAGATGCGGCGCGGCAATGCCGAAGGCCAGCGCCAGCACGATCATGCTGGCCTTGACGATATTGACCCCGGCACTGACCAGGATTTCCTCGCCGGCCGCATTGGCCTGCAGCTGGGCAATGCCGAGCAGCCCCTGCACGGCCTTGTACATGTAAGTACCGGGCACCATCGGAATCGCCGCAGTAATGGCATACATCAGCGGCACATCGCGCTGGCGCCTCCCCCACCATTCGGCGACCAGCCCGATCAGTAGCGCCGCAATGAGCGTACCGAACACGATGTCGGCGCCGCCCACATCCATCACCAGCTTGCGACAGGCATGCCCCAGAATGGCCAGCATGCCACAGGCAGCCAGCGCCCGGGTCGGCACATTGAAAAGCAGCGCAAAGCCGAGTGCGGCCGGCGCGGCCCAGAGTTCGATCAACCACGCGTGCATCATCGGGCTCCTAGCCTACAAAGCGCAGCGCAATGCTGACGCCGATGGCGATGCCGATCACGATCATCGCGCTCATGGTCAGCCGCACCATGCCATTGAGGTAATTGGCAGCCAGCATGTCGGATGCGCCATTGATCAGCGGCACACCCGGAATCAGGAACAGCACCGATGCCGCCAGTGCCGCATCGGGCGTAGCCGTCAGGCTGCGCAGCAGGCCGACGACCAGCAGGGCAGTAAAACTCGCGCAAATCGCGAAGACGACCGGCTTGAAGCCGTGTGCCAGCAGCAGAAAGCGTACCGCCACGCCCAGTGTTCCACCCAGCGTGGTAATCAGCACGGCGGCAAAATCGCCACCAAACAGGGCGGCAAATGCACCACAGGACAGGCCGATCAGCAGCGCCATCAGCGTGCGGGAATGGAAGGGCTTGCGGCGCGCGATGTGATCCAGCGCGTTGCGCAGCGCAATCACATCGAGCTGGCCGGCTTCCAGCTCGTCCAGCAGGCGCTGGATGGCGGACAGGTTGGCAAAATTGGCGCCCACATGTGGCGCACGGCGAAAGGCCGTGTCGCGCTCGGTACCGCGCTCGATGGTCATGCCGATATTGAGCGAGGACACGACGGTATCGGCGCGTGCCGCGCCCAGCGCCAGCGCAATGCGGCGCATGGTGTCGGCGGCACGGTCGGTATCGCCGCCGGACAGGTGCACTAGGAGGCCGGCCTGCAGCGCGAGGTCGAGCACCTCGGTCAGGGGCAGTTCGGGAAGGGCTTTGATCGCTAACATGCTGAAATGATAATCGAATTGTGCCAGCCGGAGCTTGTGAACGGTCAAACCTCCGGCCAGCGAGTTTAATTGCCATCAATAACGAGGGTATATAGCCGCGACCCTTCAAAAACAAGATCCAAAAGGCAATACATGGCAATGTATTATATTTGCCGTCTGTCAGAAAGCACGGCGATATAATAGCCGGATATTGGCAGGCTGTTGAAAATCAGCCTGTGGCCCGTTTTTCACGGCAAAGCCGGGAAAAACGTATGAGAAACAAAAAATAAATCGTTGATTTTGCCAACAGTGATTGGCTCCGGGCTTTGCCCGGCGCTTGATGTCGGCCAAAAATCCGCCCCTTTCACCACCCTGCTATTGCCGGAATATCGCCATGTCGCCCAGCCTGATCCAGTCCGCCCACCGCATCGTCGTCAAGGTCGGCTCCAGCCTTGTCACCAACGACGGCAAGGGCCTGGATGCGCATGCCCTGGCGCGCTGGGCCAGCGAAATCGCCCAGCTGATGAAGCAGGGCAAGCAGGTGGTGCTGGTGAGCTCCGGCGCCGTTGCCGAAGGCGTGGCGCGGCTGGGCTGGTCGCAAAAACCCACCGCCATCCACGAAAAGCAGGCTGCCGCCGCCGTCGGCCAGATGGGCCTGTGCGAAGCCTATGAAAAGGCGTTTCGCCAGCACAATCTGAACACCGCGCAGGTACTGCTCACGCACGAAGACCTGCGCGACCGCACCCGCTACCTGAACGCACGCTCGACGCTGCTGACGCTGCTGAATCTCGGCGTCATCCCCATCATCAACGAGAACGACACTGTGGTCACCGCCGAAATCAAATTCGGCGACAACGACACGCTGGGGGCGCTGGTGACCAATCTGATCGAAGGCGATGCGCTCATCATCCTCACCGACCAGACCGGCCTCTTTACCGCCGACCCGCGCAAGGATCCCGCCGCGACGCTGGTGCAGGATGCCACTGCCGGCGATCCGCAGCTGGAAATCATGGCCGGTGGCGCGGGGTCGAGTGTCGGCACCGGCGGCATGTACACCAAGATCATCGCCGCCAAGCGTGCGGCGCGCAGCGGCGCGGCGACCATCATCGCCTGCGGTCGCGAGGCAAACGTGCTCACCCGCCTTGCCGCCGGCGAGCGCATCGGCACGCAGCTGACCGCCAATACCTGTCCGCTGGCGGCGAAAAAACAGTGGATTGCCGACCACCTGCAACTGGCCGGCCGTGTCGTCCTTGATGCCGGCGCGGTACGCGCACTGAAGCAAAACGGCTCCAGCCTGCTGCCGATCGGCGTGTCGGCAGTCGAAGGTGAATTCCTGCGCGGCGAAGTGGTCAGCTGCGTTGACGCCGATGGCCAGGAAATCGCGCGCGGACTGATCAACTACAGCGCGGCGGAAACCCGCCGCATCCTGCGCCTGCCCACCGGGCAGATCGAGGCGGCGCTCGGCTACATTGATGAGCCGGAACTGATTCACCGCGACAATATGGTGCTGCCGGCAGGCCGCTAATATCTGCACAGCGCAGCGCCTTTCATACCCCGCACAGCCAAGGGCTGCCACATGCGGCCTCTCCCCTGCCTGCCGGCGGTGCGGCCTCTGCCATTACAGGCGCCCGTACACTGTTACCCGCATTCTCCTGCCGCGGCAAAATGATTACCATCAGCTTGCATCGTGATGCAGTGCCCGGTAAACAAAGCTCGGCCGTCATGCGAACACAGGGAATGCAGGGCTGCGCCGCAAAACCGAAGCCGCCCTGCCTGGCAAGCCTCACCCGTCCAGTCTCCAGGTGTTCAATGAAGCCAGGCCAAGGCTGCCGCCTTCGGCTATACAGACAGCATCGAACGACGTGGACATCCATGGAGAAAGGGAATGAAATCCTGCTTATTTGCAGCCGTACTGCTACTGGCTCTGAACACTTCGGCGGCAACACTGGCCGAGCTGCAGGGCAAGGGCGAAATCCGCATCGGGGTAAAGGAGAACTCGCCGCCGTTTGCCCAGATGGACCCGAAAACACGCGTCCTGAAGGGCTATGACATCGAATTTGCACAGGGCGTTGCCAGGCGCCTGAAAGTGAAGCCCGTGTTCATCACCATCGATTCGGACGAGCGTCTCAACGCACTGAAACAGAACAAGGTTGATCTGGTGGTGGCCGACCTGACGCGCACCATCGAGCGGGACAAGGAAATCGATTTCAGCGTCGGTTATTTCGTCACCGAAGACCGCATCCTGGGCAAGAAAGGCCGCTTCAAGTCCGAGGCAAACCTGAACGGGGCAACACTGGGCGTGCTCGCCTCGTCCAGCACCGCCAAGGTGCTCCGCAAGGATTTCCCGAACGCCAAGCTGGTCCAGTTCGAAGACAACCCGGACATCGTCAGGGCGCTGCAGAGCGGCATGGTCGACGGCGCTGCCGGCGACGGCCCGGTGCTGGCGGCCCTGCGCAACGGTCTGCCGGCCAATGCCCGCGGCCAGTTTGAAATTTCGGAATTCAGCCTGGGGATGAACATCTTCGCCATTGGCCTGCGCAAAGGGGAAAAGGATCTGCAGAAGGGGGTGAATGAAGCTCTGGCCGACATGGAAAAAACCGGTGAGGCCGCGGCCATCTTTGATCGCTGGTTCGGCCTGAACAGCGCCACGCCGCTGCTGTCACGCACCTTCAGCATCAGCACGCGCCGCGTCGAGTAAACCAGCCCTGCCCCAGTAAAAAGCCCCGGTTTCTGCCGGGGCTTTTTGCTGCCTGCTTCACGTTGTCTGCAGAGCGCTCAACTGCGCTTGCCGGCTGCCACGGCAAGACGGCGGGCCGCATCTGCCGCACTCATGCTCGATCCCCAGTACTCGCCGATCACATCGAAGAATGCGCCGCGCACATCATCCTGTACCGCCATATTGTGTGCCCAGCTTGGCACCAGTACCTGCTTGTCGGCTGCCTGTGCGAAATCGCGGGCCGACTGGCGGGCGTAATCGTCGAAGCGCGACAGGTCGACATCGGTACGCGCCGGGATATTGCCCTTGTGATAGTTGAACACCTCCTGCCCTTCCTTGCTCATCAGCAGGGTCACGAAATCGCGCTGCGCGGCGGCAAAACGCGGATCGTTCTGGCGGAACATGGTCAGTGTATCGGCAGCGAAACTGTATTCGCCATTCTGGGTCGGTGTCGGCCAGCAGTAGTAATCCTGCCCCTGCACCTTGCCCGCCTGCGCAAACTCGCCCTTGGACCAGTCGCCCATGATCTGGAAGGCGGCCCGGCCGGTGATCACATCAGCGGTCGCCAGATTCCAGTCCCGGCCTACCGAATCCACCGTGCAGTAGGGCTTGAGCTGCTTCAGCGTTTCCAGCGCGCGGATCATGGTCGAACCGGTCAGCGCCGACTGATCCAGCTTGCTGAAGGCCGACAGATAGAATTGCGCACCGCCCAGGCCCAGCGCCAGCGCCTCGAAAACGGTGGCGACCTGCCAGCTTTGCTCGCTGTGGGCAATGGCCGGAATGCCGGCCTGTTTCAGCTTTTCGCACAGGGCAAAGAAGCTGTTCCAGTCACCCGGTGCCTGCCGGACGCCGACGCGGTTCACCAGGCCGGCATTCACCCACATCATGTTGGTACGCGCCACGCCCAGCGGCACGGCCACATAGCGGCCATCGGCCTGCATCATTTTATCGAGTACCGCCGGCAGCACCCGCGACCATTGCTGCTCGGTCGCCAGCGGCGTGAGGTCGGCACAGACGCCCATCTTCGCCCAGTTTTGGATTTTCACGCCGCCGATTGCCGCCGCCGTCGGCGCATTGCCACTTTCGACCCGCTGTTTCAGTGAAGCCATCGGGTCACCGGAGCCATGCACATCCATCCAGTGGTGCCCCATGGCATTGAGTCGCGTCTTGATTTCGGATACCGCACGCGCCTCGCTCGATGCCAGCCACCAGTGCAGCACCTCCACATCGGCCAGCTTGTAGCGGCCGACGATTTCCAGCAGGCGCCCGGCGCGCTCGTCGATCCCCTTCAGGCTCTTGCTGGCATGATTCAGCGCCGCGTCGGTGGCCTGTGTCATGGTGTTGATGTGCTCGGCCGTCGCGGCAATCGACGTGGTTGCCTCAGATTGCTCGCGCGTGGCTTCGGCAATTTCCCGCACCAGCCCCACCACCTGCGTCATGCGGTCGCGAATGCCGAGAATTGCTGCGCGTGCCTCGTTGGCACGCTCGACGCCCTGCGTCACCTGTTCGGCAGTCTTCTTCATGCTGGTCACGGCCTGACCCGTTTCATTGCCGACGGTATCAATACGGCGGGCAATTTCGACGGTTGCCTGGCTGGTGCGCTCGGCGAGCTTGCGCACTTCATCGGCCACCACGGCAAACCCGCGCCCCTGCTCGCCAGCCCGGGCCGCTTCGATCGCGGCGTTCAAAGCCAGCAGATTGGTCTGGTCGGCAATGTCCTTGATCACACCGACGATTCCGCTGATTTCCTGTGAGCTGCGGGACAGCTCGTCCATCGTCTGGCCCAGGCTCTGCATCGAATCGGCGACTCGCTCGACTTCCTCGGCCACCCGGCCAACACTCGATGCGCTGCCGCTCGACAGATGCTCGGTTTCACCCACCACCGCATCCATGTCGGAGGCATTGCTCGCAATGTGCGAAATGCTGACGGTAATTTCCTCGATGGTGGCTGCCGACGACGAGGCGTAATCGGACTGGGTACGCGTGTCCTTGGTCATCTGCCCGGTCACCGCGGTCAGCTCGTGCAGACCGAGCGCCAGGCCTTCCATTTCGCGCTGAACGTCACGGAAGATGCTTTGGGTGCCGGCAAGAAAGGTATTGAAATCCTGTGCCAGCTTGGCACCCGTTCCAGAGCCGCTAACGGGCAGGCGCATGTCAAGGTTGTTGCTGCCGCGCCCCAGCTCGTCCAGCGCCTGCTCCAGCGCGGCATACGGTGCCAGCGCCGGCTTGAGCAGCAGGCCAAGCACGATTGCCATCACGAGCAGTGTGCCACCGGCAATCAGCCAGGCAAACAGGCCGGCATTGCTGCCAAGCAGCACGGCCAGCAGCCCCGCCGCCGTAATCAGGCAGGCGGTCAGTATCACTCGCAATGTGA
This sequence comes from Chitinilyticum aquatile DSM 21506, assembly GCF_000430805.1. Taxonomy (GTDB): domain Bacteria; phylum Pseudomonadota; class Gammaproteobacteria; order Burkholderiales; family Chitinibacteraceae; genus Chitinilyticum; species Chitinilyticum aquatile. The sequence continues at coordinate 115,799 of NZ_AUMS01000004.1, forward strand.
TCGTCATGGTTTTCCCTTCTTGCACAAAAGCCGGATTAATGGCCTTCATTGTAGGAGGGAAAACAGCCCATTCCCAATCGATGCCCGGAAAACTGTAGGTAATACGCCGTGTCGGACTGCATTGGCAATTGCGCTAGAATGCCCGCATTCTCCGTTTCCGGGCTTCGCACCATCATGACTCTCGATGTCGTCATCCTTGCTGCCGGCAAAGGCACGCGCATGTATTCCACACTGCCCAAGGTGCTGCACCGCATCGCCGGCAAGCCGCTGCTGGGCCACGTGATTGATACCGCGCGCCAGCTGGCGCCGCGCAAGCTCACCGTCGTTTACGGGTTTGGTGGCGAAGCCGTGCTGGAATGCTTTGCCGGGCAAAATGACCTTGCCTGGGCCCTGCAGGCCGAGCAGCTCGGCACCGGCCATGCACTGGCGCAGGCGCTGCCGCATCTGTCTGGTGATACCACGCTGATGCTGTACGGCGATGTGCCGCTGACACGGCTGGCCACGCTGCAGCAACTGCTGGCAGCCAGTGCCGGCGGCAAGCTCGGCATTCTCACCGACATCCTGGACGATGCCACCGGCTACGGCCGCATCGTGCGCAACGCACAAGGTTTTGTGACACACATCGTCGAGCAGAAGGATGCGACACCGGAAGAAGCGGCCATCCGCGAAATGAATACCGGCATTCTGGCGCTGCCAACCGCAAGGCTCGCCGGCTGGCTGTCCGAGCTGAAGAACGACAATGCGCAGGGCGAGTATTACGCCACCGACCTGATCGCGCTGGCCGTGCGCGACGGCATCGAGATTGCCACCGTGCATCCGGCTGACCACTGGGAAGCCGAAGGGATCAACAACAAGCTGCAGCTGGCCACGCTCGAACGCATCCACCAGCGCAATCAGGCCGAGGTGCTGCTCAAGGCCGGCGTCACGCTGCTCGACCCTGCCCGCTTCGATCTGCGTGGCACGCTTGAGCATGGCATGGATGTGAGCATCGACGTCAATTGCGTGTTCGAAGGCCAGGTTGCCCTCGGCAACAATGTCCAGATCGGCGCCAACTGCGTGTTGAAAAACGTGAGCATCGCCGATAACGCCGTCATCCACCCCTTCAGCCATCTGGAAGAAGCGACCATCGGTGCCGGCAGCCTGATCGGCCCCTATGCGCGGCTGCGGCCCGGCGCGGAGCTGGCAGACGGCGTACACATCGGGAACTTTGTCGAAGTGAAGAAGGCCAGCATCGGCCCGGGCAGCAAGGTCAACCACCTCAGCTACATCGGTGACGCCAGCATCGGCAGCAATACCAACGTCGGCGCCGGCACCATCACCTGCAATTACGACGGCGTGAACAAATTCCGCACCGTCATCGGCGACAATGTCTTCGTCGGCTCCAACAACTGCCTCGTCGCCCCGGTGACACTCGGCGATGGCGCCACCACCGGCGCGGGCTCGGTCATCAGCAAGGATGCACCTGCTGGCCAGCTCACCGTCGCGCGCGCCCGGCAGGTCACGCTGGCGGGCTGGCAGCGGCCGGAAAAACAGCCCAAATGAACCATGCCCCCGTAGCGGGGCGTGCAACGGGAGTCCCCTCTCATGCAAAAATTCCTGCTGGCACTGTTTCTGAGCGGCCTTGCCGGATTCGCACTGGCAACCGAGGGCTGGCTTTATCAGGGGAGCAAACCCGCAGCGATCATCGATGTGCGCTCGGTGGACGAATTCGCCGCAGGGCACATTGAAGGTGCCATCAATATTCCGGTCGAGCAGATCGCCAGTGGCCTGCAGCACATCAGGTCACTGAACAAGGACAGCACCATCCTGCTGTACTGCCGCAGCGGCCGTCGTGCTGCTGCGGCACAGCAGCTACTGGAACAGCAAGGCTACCGCAAGGTGGTGAATGGTGGCGGCATGGACGAGCTGAAAGCCCAGCTTGCACACCCGGCAGGAGCTGACTGAAAGGCCGCAGCTGCCGCGCGCGAATTGGCCTCCAGCCCCGCTTTGACGGTATGCTGTCCGGCATTCGTGGCAGCCCTGCCACCCGCCCAGGAATGCCCGCATGAACACTACCGCCAGCCCCGCCCTTACCGAAGCCGAACTTGACCAGCTGGATGCCTTCCTCGCCCGCCACAGCGAGCAGGATGGCCTCGACGTGTCGATGCTGCACGGCTATCTCACCGCCGTTCAGCTCTCGCCAGTGAAGCTGCACCCGCAGAACTGGATGCCGCGCATCAGCGGCCCGGATGCGCCGCCAAAATTCGAGTCGCAAGCCGAGTCCGAGCTGATTACCGCGCTGATCCTGCGCTTCTACAACGAAATCGCGGCAGCACTGGCCGCTGAAAACCCGGCGGAAGCCTATGATCCGGTGCTGTATTTCGACGAGGATGGCAAGCCCGACTGCAGCGGCTGGAGCACCGGTTTCGTGATCGGCATGCAGCTCTTCAAGGAAGAAGTCTGGCTGCCGTATTTCGAACAGGAAGACACCGCGACGCTGCTGTCGCTGGTGATGGCGCTGTCGGCGCCGGCGTCGACCGCCGAACTGCAGAAACAATTGCCGGCGGATGTGGACGTGCAGGAAGCGATTGCCGCCGAGCTGGCCATCTTCGTCGTCGAGCTCAATGCCCGCCTGCCGAAGCTGGAAGCCGAACTGAAGACCGAAGGCAACTAATACCCTGTTGCATATAAGGCTGCAGCCATTTACTGATAATGGCTGTGAGCACATACCCAATAAAACAGCCCGGCAATGCCGGGCTGTTTTGTTACCTGCGGCTGATGCCTGCCACTCAGATCAGTCCTTCTTCCCTGAGTGCCTTCTGTACCGCCGGGCGCGCGGCAACGCGGCCGTGGAACGCAGTCAGCGCCGGATACATCGAGAGGTCGATTTTCAGGTAATCGCACCAGCCCAGCAGCGTGAACAGGTAGCCATCGGCGACGGAAAATTCGCGCAGCAGATAATCATGCTGGCCGAGCACCTGGTTGAGCCGCGCGAAACGCAGCGCCAGCCGTTCCAGCAGCAGTGTCTTGCTCTTGTCGGGCACTTCGTCGCTGAAGAAGGGGCTGAGGCATTGATGGATTTCGGAGGTGAGGAAATTCAGCCACTCCTGCAGACGGTAGCGCGACAGTGTGCCATTGGGCGGGGCCAGATGCTTTTCCGGCACCAGATCGGCAATGTACTGCACGATGGCCGGGCCTTCGGTGAGGATTTCTCCGTCGGGCAATTCCAGTGCCGGCACGCAGCCGATCGGATTCACGTCGTAGAAATTGCGGCCGCTTTCCGTCGTGTGGGTGGCAAAGTCCATGCGCTCCAGCGTGTAGTCGAGTCCTGCTTCAGCCAGTGCAATATGCGGTGACAGCGAGCAGGCACCGGGAACGTAATACAGCTTCATGGCAACTCCTTTGACTTTGACGAAGTGGGGAAGAATGACTGCATCGTGCGCCACCCGGCCGCGGTTTACAATACGGGACAGCTTGCAGCGCCGCTGGCCGGCCGATTGTCAGCCGCTGCATTCTGGATGAAACTCTTGCCATTGATTCTCACCGGACTTGGAGCATGCAGCTGCAGCGCATCCAGATTGCCAACTTCCGCGGCATCAGCCAGATCGATCTGACGCTGAGCGATGCGGCCACGGCGCTGTTCGGCGAAAACAACTGGGGCAAGACCAGCCTGATCGTCGCGCTATCGCGCTGCCTCACGCCACCGGAAGCCGGGCAGCCGCTGTTCACGCTCGACGACTTTCACCGCGTGGCCAACAACCGCTCCAGCATTGCCAAACGCCTGCACATCACGCTCAGCTTTGCCTTGCGCGAAGGCGAAACCCTGCCGGATACCCGGCTGGCGCCGCTGTGCCTGCCGGCGGCCGGGTCGGAACAACTGCTCGTCGTGCGCTTTGCCGCCGAGCGTTTCGGCCACGGCGAGTGCCGCTCGCGCCGCAGCTTTCTCGATACCGACGGCAACGAAGTGGCGGTGGCGGATGCCGATACCCTGCTCGACACGCTGATCCGCCTGCATCCGGTCTTGCGCTTCAAGGACATGATGCTCACCGACTGGCTGGAGCATCCGCGGCTCGCCAACCGCCCGCCGCCCGATGTCGAGCCGCGCCCGGCCAGCGATGCGGTACGCGGCGTGTTCGAACGCATCCTGTCGCTGCCGCACCAGCTGCACCCGGAAGAACTCGGCGCGGGGCTGGCCGCCATGCAGACGCTGCTGCACGAGCACCGGCAACTGCTGCAGCACACCGCGCCCGACCAGCGCACCGCCGAGGACATTGCCGCCGCGCCCTTGAGCTTTCGCAGCGAAGACAGCCTGATCGAACTCGCGCAGCGTTCCGGCTCCAGCCTGCGCCGCGTGGCCCTGCTGATGCTGCTCGGCGCGCTGCTGGCTGCGCGTGGCGAGCACCCGCTGCATGCCGACGCGCAGCCCATCCTGCTGATGGAAGACCCGGAAACGCATCTGCACCCGATCCAGCTGGCGATGATGTGGGGGCTGATCGAACAGCTGCCGCTGCAGAAAGTCGTCACCACCAACAGCGGCGACCTGCTGGCGAGCTTTCCGCAGCACGCGCTGCGCCGGCTGGTGCGCCAGCCCGCGCACATCGAGGTGTACCAGCTGGCGGAAACCGCACTGTCGATGGCTGATGCGCGCAAGGTGGCGTTCCATATCCGCAGCAACCGCGCCAGCAGCATGTTTGCCCGTGTGTGGCTGCTGGTGGAAGGCGAAACCGAATTCTGGCTGCTGCCCGAACTCGCGCGCATCTGCGGCGTGCATTTCGCGGTGGAAGGCATCCGCTGCGTCGAATTCGCGCAGACCGGGCTATCGCCCCTGATCAAATTCGCTGACCACCTCGGCATCCGCTGGCATGTGCTGTGCGACGGCGACGATGCCGGGCAGAAGTACTACCAGCGCACGCAGGCACTGCTGCGCGGGCGCGATGCGGCCCGCCACATCACCGCGCTGCCGAGCCGCGACATCGAGCATTTCCTGTGGGACAACGGCTTCGCCGACACCTTCCGCGCGGCCATCGCACCGAAAACCAATGGCAACCCCTGGCACGAAGCCGCACTGGCCCGGCAAGAGCCGTTGCCCGACGAAGAAGTCATCAACCGTGCGCTGCGCTACAACAGCAAGCCCGGCATGGCGCTGGAAATTGCCGAAGCCGCCGACATCAAGGGTCGTGCGGCCATCCCCGCGCAGCTGCAGACGCTGTTTGCCACCGTGCAACAGCTGGCCAGCGACATCGCCTAGACTCACGGGGTATAGACCTACAGGCCCTTAATATCAGAGCCTGCATCTACATACATGGCAATTACCGGGTTTGCTCAAGCACAATCCATTCCGAAGGGATGAACATGTATGCAATGGTGAGCATGATTTTCCAGCCACGCAGATTGCTGCGCACCGAGAATACATTGCCTGCTTCTGTTGCCTGGAAGGTAATGACCGGTGTCTTGGCCCAATCGAGGCAGACCTGAATCGTGTGCGTGCCCGGTTCAACGGTGAATGTCACCGTTTTCCCATTGGCAATGGCGCCCACTGTTTTGCCGTTGATCAGAACTTGATAGTTGCGCAGGCGGTCGGCGTAGCCGCTATCGCGTGTCAGCGTGATTTCCGGCATGAATGGCGCACTGAGGGCTGGATGGGTAAGCAAGGAAGCTTATCAGCCCTGAAAGGCAATGCCAATTCTGGAGCCTCGCTCATATGGACTGGCGCTCGCATCGATGGAGAGCCGGTTCCGCTTCAGAACAGGAAGGCGTAGAGAAACATCGCGCCCAGATCGGCCAGCATGGCGATGATCACCAGATACAGCGCATTGAACACCCAGTGGTCCTCTGGCGGAATTGCATGGCGGTCGGCCTGCGAGAAAATCAGGTCGGTCACCCCGCTAGTTTCGCTGTTGAACTGGCTGACGATCAGGCGCGGATCATTGAAATGCCGTTCACGCAGCTCGCGCTCGTTCTCCAGCTCGAAATCCGGGTAATAACGCAGCACCAGCCGGCGCGCGCGCTGAAACAGCTCGGCATACAGAACCCCCAGCGCAGCCATGATCAGTAATAGTGCCAGCGTCATTGCAATATCCCGCCCCAGTTTCACCTGTCCGTCATCATGATAAGCTAGCCCTTCACTCGCTGAAAGGAAATGCCATGCGCACGCAGCTGCTGCTGATCGACCCGCAATACGACTTCTGCGATATGCCCGGCGCGGCGCTGCCGGTGGCCGGCGCCAATGCCGACCTGCAGCGGGCAGCACAACTGATAGCCCGGCTGGGCGACCGGCTCGGCGCGATTCACGTCACGCTCGACACGCACCAGCCGCTCGACATCGCCCACCCGGTCTGGTGGCGCGATGCGGCGGGCAACCCGCCTGCGCCATTCACCGTCATCACCGCGAATGAGGTGCACGCCGGGATCTGGCTGGCGCGCGACCCCGCGCAGCAGGCGGCGAGCGTAGCGTATGTCGACGCACTGGCCGCCAGCGGCAAATACCAGCTCGTCATCTGGCCCGAGCACTGCCTAGCCGGCAGCCCCGGCCACACCGTGCAGCCGGACGTGCTCGCCGCGCTGCACAACTGGAGTCGCAGCCAGCTCAAGACGGTGAACTTCGTCAGTAAGGGCATGAATCCGCACACCGAGCATTACTCCGCCATCCAGGCCGAAGTGCCCGACCCGCACGATCCCACCACGCACCCCGACACCGCGTGGCTCGCGCAACTGGCACAGGCCGACACCTTGCTGATCGCCGGCGAAGCACTGTCGCACTGCGTCGCCAGCACCGTGCGCGACCTCGCCGCGCAACTGCCGGATCGCATTGACCGCTTTATGCTCTTAACTGATTGCAGCAGCCCGGTGCCGGGCTTCGAGGCATTCGGCGAGGCGTTTGTGGCGGAATTGACCAGTAAGGGAATGAAGCTGGCAACATCATCTCGCCAGGATCTCTGAGCCACTTCCAGAGAAAACCAGTTTGATCGTTCCGGATGCGCCCAGAAAGCCAATATTGCGTGATTCGGTCAATATCAGTGCATGATCTGGCGATTCCTTAGCTCATAGCGGATCGATAAAATCGACTGTTATTTATCCGCGCATAACTATCCCATGCCTCCGTTTTCATCTCCAATGCTCTCCGCCCTTCATGCAAACGCCCCTGTTTCTGATTATCCCGAACAGATGATGCTTTATGGTCAGTTCGTTGGTGCGTGGGAAGGTTTTGACCGGTTTCCTTCCCCGAATGGCGTCGACGAAGTAAGTTGCGAGGTTGTGTTCGACTGGGTGTTGGAAGGGCGTGCAATTCAGGATGTATGGATTGCCCCTGCGAGAAAAGATCGCCTTACCGCTCTACCTCCGGAAAATCTATATGGGACAACCTTTCGTGTCTACGATCCGGATCGGGATGAATAGACTATCACCTGGATCAATCCGGTCACGCAAGCATTTAATCGCATGACCGGCCGGAAAGCGGGGGATGATATTGTTCAGGAATATTTCACGAAAACTGGTTTGCGATGCCAGTGGTGCTTTACCGAAATAACCGCTGATTCTTTCCACTGGATCGGACGCGAAACCGAAGATGATGGGGAAACATGGTCCATCACATGCGAATTCTTCCTTCATCGGAAAGCATCGCGGTGAAAATTCGGGCTCGTTCTTCCCGCGTCAATACTATTTGTGAAACTCACATTGTCCTCGAAAGCCGGCACTGCAGTATTGAATCCTTTTCGGAAAAGGACATTGACGCGGCGATGGAACTGCTGGCCGATTCCGATGTCCGAAAATACCTTGGCGGAGGCTTATCGGAGTCGCAGGCAAGAATCAGGCTGCAGCAGATGGCGCAGCCAATAAATCACAGCATTTTTCCTTCACGTTTTCTCACGGTGCGAAAACGTGAGACTGCTGATTTTCTAGGCATAGTCAGTATTTGCCCGTGGCACAGCCCCTGGTTCAGCGAGTATTCCTTCGAATTTCTTCCTGCCCACTGGGGCAGTGGGTATGCCTTTGAAGCCTCCTGTGCCGTTATTTCACATGCCTTTACTCACTTGGGTATTTCAAGCCTTCTGGCTGAAACACAGACCGCGAATGTCCGTTCCCGCACTCTCCTGACACGGCTGGGCTTCAAGCTGGAAAGGAAATTGTGCCGTTTTGGGGCAGAGCAGTCCCTGTATGTTCTGCTCCAGCAGGCACAGGAATCAGCATAACCAAAGAATTTTCCAAGGCTCTTTTCGTGCCAGTTCCACAGGAACGCGACTGATCACGCTCAAGCGCAGCAATCACCGCTACGCTAATCCGGCTAATGCGCAAGCTAGATCATTTCCCGCACGAGAGAGTTTTCTGCAACTGGCCTGAAAGACCCGCGGCAACCTCAATCCAGATAACGGCTCTGCTTCGCCAGCCACTCCGGCAGGATGATACTGAAGCGCTGCAGCTGGCTTCGGCTGAAGACAAAATCGCTGCTGTTGCCGATCTGCGGATTGATTTCCTGCGGCTTCACGTGTTCAAAGAGGATTTTTCGCGCAATGCGTCCGGCTTGCCGGCCCTGTTCGCGCCCGCTGACCACCATCCCGCCGATCGCGCCCTGCGCGCCAACTGCGTGCTCCCAGAAGGCAAAGAGCGGTGCCCGGCTATTGGCATTGGTCCAGGACAGAACCGCATTGCCATCCAGCGTCTTGCCCTTTTCATCGCGCAGCGCCTGATAGGTCGCCACGACGATGGCCGCGCTGCCATCACCGGGTACGGCACGCACGGCGGACTGCCATTCGGCAAACGTACCCAGATACTGTACCCGCACACGGATGCCGGCAACCTCATGCTCATCCTGCTTGCCCAGCACTTCTTCTTTCAGCACCTGCGCGGTGAGGTCACGGTCAAACAGCAACACCACCTGCCTGACGCCGGGCAGCAATTCCTGTAGCAGGGCGATATTGCGCCGCACCAGCGGCCGCTCCAGCACACCCGTACAGTTACTCCCCAGCGGATACATGCGCGGGTTATTGTTCACCCCCAGATACACCACCGGAACGCTGGTGCCGGCCAGAGGAGCGGCAAGGAGTTTCACCGCCGCATCATCGCCCAGCACAACCAGATCGGCCGGATTGGCCTTCAGATACGCCAGGGCACTATCCCGCCTGGCTGGCCAGGCGGATTCCGGCTGGCGTTTGGTATCCAGTGCAAAGCTGTCCAGCCGGCACTCCGGCAATGCGGTGGCGAGGGCCGCCTTGTACTGCGCATCCCAGGCAAATTCGGGGTGATAGCTTTCGATGACCAGCACGCGGCAAGCCAGCGCCGGCAAGGCCAGCAGCAAGAACAAGACGGCAAGGCATCGATTCCGTGTTTTCATCAGGAAGGGCCGGAAAAAGGCAAACGTTCGGCTGTCAATTTTCTGACGGCTCGCATCTGGCCAGTATAATCTGATCTGGGCTAGCGGGTAATTTGGGGCACGGTCGCTGACTAGAGTCAAGGCATGACGCAAACTGAGTGCCGCAACAGACTACCGTGCCGTACTGATGCGAATTGCTCCCGCTGACTGGTGTGGCGATTGACATGCGTACGATTACGCTGCGCTAATCGTACCTACGCGGGCTCAAAAAGCAGGAAAAACAACCAGCGGAAGAAGTGCACCCAACGGGGGTACCAATTGAAGCAATTGGAAATTCACTGCCCAAAGCGAACATTTAAATGTCAAAATATTTAAAGACTATTTGATTACCACACTCCACACACCCAAGCCGACTCCACACCCATCGGAGCATACTCAATCACAAGCATAGTGTCGCACCACATAAGCAACTTAAAAATTCCATTCAATGGAATTGGGAAAATCGTAATAGAAAATTCAGATCAGCGAAAAACCACACAGCTTCTTGACACCCTGACAGTTCACAGCGACACCATTGGAAATTTCTCCAGCATAGATAACGAAGCCTAGCAAGAGAATTTCACCAAGCAAGTTTTCAACGAAATAAAGTATGCTGCACAATTTCTAGAAATCGAGCCAACACCACTAGATGCTATTGAGCAAAGAATAATCGAAGACCATTTCACCATAAAGGCGAAATGGAAAGAAAAAAGCTCTCCAGACAGAAGATCAAAAATATCAATAGAGTGGACGCTTGGTGAAGACCTCACAATCAATGCATACATCGTCAACAAATCAAAAAACAAGGAATTTCGTGCAAGCATAACAAAAGGCACACCAACTTTAGGCGTAGTTGCTTTATGTCTAGGTGATATAAAGTGGATATCTAACGAGGCTTGCGCACTAATTCAGAGCAACAAGCGAGATTACTGGGAAATCAACACAATTACTGGCAACGTGAGATTTATTTATCAACGAGCTGAATATGGCGACCCTCATGGCCAATATGACTATGGATTAATGCTGATAAATGGCTGTAGCTTTTTGGAAACGAATGAAGCAGCAGGATGGCATTGGGTTGAAAAATCCGCAGAACAAGGCTTTGGACGAGCGATTAAAATGCTGAAAAATCGAGGACTGCCCGCGTAGGTACGATTAGCGTAACCTAATCGTCCGCATGCCCACTTCCGGCGCCCATCTCATCCGGCGCATACTCCCCTCACCCCACGACGCCTTTCCGCCCATGCCCGCCTTCCTCCCCGTCATCGAGTCGCTGCTCGACACCGATCTGTACAAGTTCACCATGATGCAGGAGATCCTGCACAAGCAGCCGCAGGCGCAGGCGGAGTATGCGTTCAAGTGCCGCAATGTGCCGGAACATTCGCTCGCTGATTGCCGAACTGAAATCGACGCGCAGCTTGATCATTTGTGCAGCCTGCGTTTTGCCGAACCCGAGCTGGCGTATCTCGGCGGGCTGCGCTTCATCAAGTCCGATTTCGTCGATTTCCTGCGGCTGTTCCAGTTGCAGCGACGCTTTATTCGTGTGGATGTGGCGGACAACGGCAAGCTGACGATCCGCGTGCGCGGGCCGATGCTGCATTGCATGCTGTTCGAGATTTATGTGCTGGCCATCGTCAACGAGGTGTATTTCCGGCAGTTCCCGCAAGAAGCCGCGCTGGCCACCGGGCGCGCGAAGCTGGCGGAAAAACTCGCGCAGTTGCGTGACTTTGGCAGGGAAACCCCGCGCCGCCATCCCTTCGTGTTTTTCGATTTCGGCACACGGCGGCGCTTTTCGCGCGACTGGCATGCCGAGGTGGTGGCGACGCTGGCTGCCGAAGCGCAGCCGGCGTTTCGCGGCACCAGCAACGTGTTGCTGGCGATGCGCTACGGCCTCACGCCCATCGGCACGATGGCACACGAATACCTGCAGGCTTTCCAGAGCTTCGGTTCGCGGCTGCGCGATTTCCAGAAGAACGCGCTGGAGCACTGGGTGCACGAATACCGCGGCGATCTGGGCATCGCACTGACCGATGTGGTGGGCACCGATGCCTTCCTGCGCGATTTCGATCTGTATTTCTGCAAGCTGTTCGACGGGCTGCGCCACGATTCAGGCGATCCGTTTGCCTGGGGCGAGAAGGTGATCGCGCATTACGAGGCGATGCGCATCGATCCGGCGACCAAGCAGCTGGTGTTCAGCGACGGGCTGAATCTGCCGCGCGCGTTTGCGCTGTATCGCCATTTTGCGGATCGGGCGAAACTGGGTTTTGGCATCGGCACCGATCTGTCCAACGATTGCGGGCACGAGCCGCTGCAGATCGTGATGAAGCTGGTGGCGTGCAACGGCCAGCCGGTGGCAAAGGTGAGCGACACGCCGGGCAAGGGCATGTGCGAGGACGTGAATTTCCTCAACTACCTGTGCGATGTGTTCCGGATTACGGGCAAGCAGGCTTAATACCAACCACCCTATTAATGCACAACCCTTACTTTAAAAGGGTTTTTGGCACATACCCTGCCTTTGCCCGCCTTGCGCGATTCGGACAAGGCCGGGGGCGAATCCGGCCATTCCTGCCGGCATGCCAGCGGCGTAGAGTCCAGCCATCGACACGCCGCATGCTGCGGCACAAGGGAGACGATGATGCGAAATGCGGTACTGCTGGGCCTGCTGGCCCTGTCCGGCCCGGTACTGGCTGGCGACAAGCTGATTTCCTACCTGCCCACCTGGAAAGACGAGGCCAGCATCGCCAAGGCAGGCGAGCGCCTGCCGCAGCTCAGCCATGGCATCCTGTCCTTTGTCGAGGTGAACGAAGCCGGTGAAGCCTTCATTCCCGCCGGCACCAGGGCGGGAGCCAAGGTATGGCAGGCGCAGTTTACTGCTGCGAAAAAGGTCAATCCCGACTTCACCTGCATGTGGGCCATCGGCGGCTGGACCGGCTCGAAGAACATCGCGAAGACGGCGCGCACGGAAGCCGGCCGCGCGAAGCTGATCGCCTCGTCGATTGCCATCATGCGTGACTGGCAGTGTGGCGGGCTGGATCTGGACTGGGAGCATCCGGTCACCGGCGGCGATTTCGCGGCGGATGCCAGCCCGGCCGATCTGCAGAACTGGGTCAGCCTCTTGCGCGAATTCCGCACGGCGCTCGATGCCGCCGGCAAGGCCGACAAGCGCAAGTACGTGCTGACCGCTGCCGTGCCGGCGCTCAACGGTGGCTGGGTACTGCAGGGCTACGATCTGAAGGGCGCGCTGCCCAGCCTCGACTGGGTGAACCTGATGGCCTACGACTATGCCGGCGGCTGGAGCAAGACGACCACGCTGCAGGCCGCACTGCACCCGGTGCCGGGCGATCCGGATGGCCAGGTACTGGCGATCAGCAAGGCCATCGACTACTACAAATCGCAGGGTGCGAAACCCGAACAGCTGGTGCTGGGCGTGCCCTTCTACGGCCGTGCGCTCGGCAATGTCGCCCCCGGCCCGAAGGGTGACGGGCTGGCGCAGCCGATGTCCGGCCCCGGCCTGAAAAATGCCGGCGGCGATGGCTCGTTTGCCTATGCCGAGCTCGGCAACTACCTGGGCAAGGAAGGCTGGAAACTCTACCGCAGCAAGGAGGCCGGCAATGCGCCTTACCTCTACAACGCGGCCAGCAAGGATTTGCTGACCTATGACGACCCGGAATCGCTGGCCGAGAAAGTGAAATTCGTGAAGGCGCAGAAGCTGGGCGGCGTGATGATCTGGGAAATCACGCAGGATGACGCACAGCACACGCTGTTCGATGCGCTGCGCAAGGCAAACGGAAAGTAAGGATCATCATGGGTATATGGCTTCATGCCTTTTAATGAAATGGCTGCAGCCATATACCCAATGAAATATATGACTATGTCTCTGCTTCAGAATCGTCATTCCCGCGTACGCGGGAATCCAGATGAGGGTGTGAAACCAAGCTTCGCTCTGGATGCCCGCCTTCGCGGGCATGACAAAAAGGATTTCTGAAAGAGAGACATAATCAGGTGAAAATAATCGGCCGCATTGCCGATCCGGAACGCCAGTGGCGCGCGAGCGGGAATCCGCGTTTCCGTGTGAACGCTCGCCCTGCATCCGGATGCCCGTCTCGCCCGCAAGGGAATCAGCCAGATCGCGAGCTTCACTCGCCTCCCGCCGGCGCCGAGCCGGCTTCCTCCCACAGCTGCATCGCCAGCTTGCGCTCGCTGCCCCAGCGGTATTGCCCCAGTACGCCCGATTCGCGGATCACGCGGTGGCAGGGGATCAGATAGCCGATGCTGTTGGCCGCCAGCGCACTGCCCACCGCCCGTGCCGCGCGCGGGGCACCAATCTGTTCCGCCAACTGGCCGTAGGAAAGCCGTTCGCCCGCCATCGTGCGCAGCAGCGCTTCCCACACGCGCAGCTGGAAGTTGCTGCCGCGCAGCACCAGATGCAGCGTGCCGCGCTGCGGTACGACCGGGAAAATCCGTGCGATCAGGGCGGCCGCACCCACCTCATCCAGAAGCCGCTGCGCTGCCGGCCACTGCGCCACCAGTTCAGCCAGCCGCCCGGCTTCGTCGCCAGCGCAGAAGGCCAGATAGCTCAAGCCCCTCGCCGTCCAGCCCAGCAACGCCGTGCCGAAAGGCGAGGCGGCGAAGCCATAATGCAGCGTCACACCAGCGCCACCCTGGCGGATTTCACCCGGCGTCATCGCTTCGCAGGTAATCATCAGATCGTGCAGCCGTCCGGGGCCGGACAATCCCGCTGCATGCGCGGCAGCCAGCACATCAGCGGCCGAACGCAGCGCCTGGCGGGCGCGCGCCTGTGCCAGGTATTGCAGGAAACGCTTGGGGCTGATGCCGGCCCACTCGGAAAACACCCGCTGCAGATGCGCTTCACTCAGCTGCACCGCACGGGCGAGCTCGGGCAGCGCGGGCTGGCGCTCGGCATTGGCGCAGAGATAATGGATGGCGTCCGCCACCACGGCATAGTGCGGGTCGGATGGCAGAGCGGGCGGAGAAAAGTCAGCGGCATTCATCGGGCATTCTCAGGCAGGGCTGGCTGCCAGTATGCGGCAGCGCCCCATCATCCAGCCACCCGATTCCTGCTGTCGCACACACAGCGGCATATTTGCCGCCACTCACCACCATACATTCCAATGTATGGCCATCAGACCATTTCAAATAAATGGCCTTGAGCACATACCCGGCTATTTATCAGGACAAAAGTTACACCGGCCGGATCGGCAGGAAAAGGCGTACGCGCACGCCCTCCGCGCTGCAGCGCCACTGGCTGATGTAGGGGCGGCACATATCGGCCGTCCACACGCTCTGGCGCTCCAGCCAGTCCTCGTGCATCCACTGCATGGTCACCGGCTCGTTGCAGGTTTCCAGCATGGCGTATACCCCGCCCGGCACCTGCCGTGCCAGCAATCCCGGTGGCGGCGGGCCTTCTGCCAGCAGGCCGACATCATTGACCGAATCTTCCGGGCGGACAATGCCCGAGTCCTCGGGGCTCAGCCCGCAGCCCCAGAAATTGTCGCCGGCAATCCCGCTGCGCAGGCAGGCGACGATCAAGTCCTCGACCTGCCGGTTCAGCGCCGGCCCCCACTGGCCGAAAAAGCGCTGATACCACATGCCGCAAGGCGCCAGTCGCCGGATCTGCACACGGCTGCTCACATCCCAGTACTGGCTGCGCAGGCCGGCCCAGTGCTCGACATACTCCTTCATTTCCGGCGAGGGGTCGGCCGCTTCCAGCTCGCGCATGTGCTGCAGGTTCTGCTGCAGATAATCGCGCCACGCACCACGGCGCCAGTCGCTGGGCGAAAAGCCGAACTGCTGGCGGAAGCTGCGCGAGAAGCTGGCATTGCTGGCAAAACCGCATTCATGCGCCAGCTGCAGCAGGCTGGTTTTGCTCTCGTAGCGCACGCGCAGCGCCACCCGCTGCAAGCGGCGCTGACGCACGTAATCCATCGGCGTGGTGCCGACGGCATCGCCGAACACGCGCTCGAAATGGAAAGGCGAATAACAGGCCTGCGCCGCCAGCGTGTTGACCGAAACACTGCTGGACAGGTTGTGGTCCAGGTAATTCGTCAGCTGCAGAATGCGCGACATGCGGTGGTCAAGCGGTTCCATGATTTTTCCAGGCTGGAAATGGGCTGAATCTACTCCGAAGTTTGCCAGCCGTATGCAGGCAGCATTTAACCGATCTTGCGTTTTGTTGCGCCAGGGCTGCCAGCAGCATCAGCTGCGCCTTACCGGAATCAGGTAGCTGCCGGACGTCTGCACGCCATTGTCCATGCGCATCATGGTCATAATGGGGCGTGTGGCATCGGCAATCCAGGCGGTCTGCTTTTCCAGCCAGTCCTCGTAAATCCAGGCGCTGAGCATTTTCTGTTCACCGAAATCGAGACAGGCATACCAGCCACCGGGCAGCGTGCGCGCAACCATCCCGGGCGGCGGGGAGCCGTTGGCGACCAGGCACAGTTCGGTGATGAATTGCCCGGGCGCGACAAAGCCGTTATCGGTCCACCACACATACACCCATTGCGAGGCGGCATCGGCGAGGCCCAGCCGGTTCAGCTCGGCAATCGTGGCATTATTGCGCTGCATGAGTGCATAGATGCCTTCCGGCAGCCCGAATGAGCGCGTGGCCCATGTAGCGGTGCCACGCAGGCAGCGCAACTGCACGCGGTCACCCACATCATGGCGATTGGCCTCGGCCTGGCCCTGCCATTGCCGGGCATGCCGGTACCAGATCTCCGGCTCGCGGGCCACCATGGCGTCCCACCGTGCGCCACTCTGACGCAGGTAGTCACGCCAGGCGCCGTGTCGCCAGTCGCGGGGGCTGAAGCCGAAAAACTGCCGGAACGCGCGGGAAAAACTGGCGTTGCTGCCAAAGCCGACTTCGTTCGCCAGCTGCAGCAGGCCGGTTTTCTCGTGCCGCACGCGCAAGCCGGCACACAGCAGGCGGCGCTGCCGCACGTAATCCATCGGCGTCAGGCCGACGATGTCACCGAAAACCCGGTCAAGATGAAACGGCGAATAGCAGGCGGCCTCGGCCATGCCCTGCAGGGTAATGCCCTCGGCCAGATTGGATTCGATAAAGTCCGTCAGCTTCAGAATGCGGGCTTCGCGATGATCGAGCGCGTCCATATTGCTGCGGTTCTCCGGCAGGCTCGGTATGCGTCAGGTTCTGCAGATGGATCAAGAGAACCTGCCCTCCCCTGCCAGGCAGGGTTGCGGAAAAGCTTACCGCGAACGCGGGCTGACTACTTGCGGCATCGCAAACCCAGCCCACACGGCGGCTTACCGCACGTCCTGCGCCTTCAGTGCGACGAGCAAGGCCTGCGCGGCAGTCGCGACATTGGCACGGCTTACCGCCCAGTGCGTCACCAGCCGCAGCAGGCCGTCTTCCGGCGGATTGATCCTGATGCCCTCTGCCAGCAGGTCGGCCGCCAGCCGTGCGCCATCCAGCGACTCCGGTACGCGGCACCAGACCAGATTGATGTCGAGCTGATCGCGCAGCACTGAGATACCGCACTGCCCGTCGATCAGGTCAGCCAGCGCAGTGGCGTTGGCATGATCTTCAGCCAGGCGCGCGCGCATTTCGGTGAGGCCCAGCAGACCGGCGGCGGCGAGAATGCCGACCTGGCGCAGGCCACCGCCCAGCAATTTCCGTTTCTTGCGCGCAATCTCGATAAAGTCACGCGAGCCCAGCAGCAGCGAGCCCACCGGCGCGGCCAGCCCTTTCGACAGGCACACCATCACCGAATCGGCGCAGGCCGCCAGCGCCGCCGGGTCTTCGCCCAGCGCCACCGCCGCATTGAACAGCCGCGCGCCATCCAGATGCACGGCAAGGCCTTTTTCAGCGGCCAGCCGCCGCACCGCCTGCATACCGGCCAGAGGCAGCGCGCGACCGTTGGAATGCGCGTTTTCCAGCGCGATCAGCGCGGTTTTCGGCAGATGGATGTCGCCGGTCGGGCGGATGCGCGGGCGGATGGCGTCAACGCCCAGCTCGCCGGCATGCGTCGGCACCGGCCGCAGATTGGCGCCGGCAATCACCGCTGCCGCACCGACCTCGTGCCAGACCAGATGCGCATCCTCGCCGCAGATCACTTCGTCGCCGGGCTGGCAGTGCGTGAACAGCGCCAGCTGGTTGCCGAAGGTGCCGGAGGGCACGAACAGCGCGGCTTCCTTCTGCAGTAATTCGCTCGCCAGCGCTTCCAGCCGCTGCACGGTGGGGTCATCACCGTAGACGTCATCGCCCACCTCGGCTTCAGCCATGGCGCGACGCATCGCGGGAGTGGGCGGGGTAACGGTGTCGCTGCGCAGGTCGATCCAGTTCATGGCCTTCTCGTTTGGGGGTGATCAGGAAAAGCCCATGATACGCGGTGGCCGGCCCGCCGCGCAGCGGTACTAGTCCGAAGCGTCAGGGGAAGGGAAAATCGGGTAAAATCAGCGTTTTGCTATTTTGTCGCCGTGTGCAAAGCGGCGAGCACGGGGAATTCCATGAGTCTGAAATGCGGTATCGTCGGCCTGCCTAACGTCGGCAAATCCACCCTCTTCAACGCCTTGACCAAGGCCGGCATCGAAGCGGCGAACTATCCGTTCTGCACCATCGAACCGAACGTCGGCATCGTGGAAGTCCCCGATCCGCGCCTCGCCCAGCTCGCCGCGATCATCAACCCGCAGCGCATCCAGCCCGCCATCGTCGAATTCGTCGACATCGCCGGCCTCGTCGCCGGCGCCTCCAAGGGTGAAGGCCTGGGTAACCAGTTCCTCGCCAACATCCGCGAAACCGACGCCATCGTGAACGTCGTGCGCTGCTTCGAGAACGACAACATCGTTCACGTCGCCGGCCGCATCGACCCGATCGACGACATCATCGTCATCGGCACCGAGCTGGCGCTCGCCGACATGACAACCGTTGAAAAAGCTATCCAGCGCGAAGGCAAGAAAGCCAAATCCGGCGACAAGGAAGCACAGGCCCAGATCAAGGTGCTGGAAAAGCTGCTGCCGCACCTGAACGAAGGCCTGCCCGCACGCTCGGCAGGCCTGTCGGACGACGACAAGCTGGCGATCAAGTCGCTGTGCCTGTTGACCATCAAGCCGGCGATGTACGTCGCCAACGTGGCGGAAGACGGCTTTACGAACAATCCGCTGCTCGACCGCGTGACAGAACACGCGGCCAAGGAAGGCGCCCCGGTGGTCGCCGTGTGCGCGGCTATTGAGTCCGAAATCGCCGAGCTGGACGAAGCCGACAAGGCCGAATTCCTTTCTGAGCTGGGCCTGGAAGAACCGGGCCTGAACCGCCTGATCCGCGCCGGTTACGACCTGCTGGGCCTGCAGACCTACTTCACCGCCGGCGTGAAGGAAGTGCGCGCCTGGACCATCCACAAGGGCGACACCGCCCCGCAGGCCGCCGGCGTGATCCACACCGACTTCGAAAAGGGCTTCATCCGCGCGCAAACCATCGCGTTCGACGACTTCATCCAGTACAAAGGTGAACAGGGCGCGAAGGAAGCCGGCAAGATGCGCGCTGAAGGCAAGGACTATGTGGTGAAGGACGGCGATGTGCTGAACTTCCTGTTCAACGTCTAATCCAATCAAGCTCTTTCTAAAGGTTACAAAGAACTTCTAAGACCCGGAACAGCGGCAGAACCCCGGATTCTCCGGGGTTTTTCATTTCAATAACCTTCGTGCAATAACCTGAGCTTATCAGCGCAAAGTGCCTATGGCGGAGTATCTGCCAAATAGCATGCTGCTTAGCAGATGTATATGATCATGCTGTTATCCACTGATCCAGCGCGGCCCCAGACCAAGCAGAGGTCGTGCTGTCCATCAAAGGATGCGCCCCCAACTACAGATGATCTAGTTGTAAGTCTTTACGATGCTCCTACGCTGGCAACAAGGATAGAAAAATCGCAAGATCGTATGGCGAAGTTGCCAAACCTCATCTCGCGCCTCCCGGCTACTCGAAAGGAAAGAGTCAGAAGGCCCTTGATGCGTTAGGATAATGAGATGCCTGATTAGGAGGCTACCTCAGCTGAGCACAATTCGTCATTCCCGCGCAAGCGGGAATCCAGCTTTAATCCTCGCTCAGGTGATGCTCTGGATACCTACTTTAGCCGATAAAACGGAATGCTAAGCTAGCTACCTAATCATGATGAGATAAGAGTATTGGTGAGAAAAATGGCCACAGCCGAGCAAATCAAAGCACTTTTAAGAAGCCATGCTGATCGGGACGATCAGCGCTTCTACGCTACGGCTTTGCAAGTCGCAGCTCAAGAGGCTCGCCAAGGCCATCGTAAACTCGCCAACGATATCAAGGATATGGTTGAAAAATCCCAAGTTAATAGCAACTTGGGGCTCGCACTGGTAAAACCGACTCCATTTGTTCAGCAACCCAAAGGCGACTTAAGGGGATTGCTTGAGCTTACAAACTCGGCAGTAAGAATTAGCGAGCTGGTCCTCGGTGCCGAGGTTCTAGAACGCCTCCATCGCGTATTACTTGAGCAACGACAAAAAGATCGCCTTTCCCAATTTGGACTGCTCCCACGACGTAAGCTTCTGTTCACTGGGCCGCCAGGGACGGGAAAGACAATGTCTGCCTCTGTGCTTGCGACAGAGCTGAAACTACCGCTCTATACGATTGTTCTTGATAGTTTGATTACTCGGTTCATGGGGGAAACCGCAGCAAAGTTACGACTTGTCTTTGACCACATCAAGCAAACTCGGGCGGTCTATCTCTTCGACGAGTTCGATGCCATCGGCACCCAGCGCGGAGCGCAAAACGATGTAGGTGAAATTCGACGTGTCTTGAACTCGTTTCTTGTTTTCGTAGAGCAAGACGACTCCGAAAGCATTATCGTTGCTGCGACCAACCATCCCGAGCTTCTAGACAAGGCGCTTTATCGCAGATTTGATGACATCATCCGGTTTGAAAAGCCACGCGATAACCAAATTCAGAAGATTATCGAGAACCGGCTGGCCATGTTCGAAACCCAATCTCTTGTCTGGAATGAGGTTACTACGGCAGCTCATGGTCTGAGCGCTGCGGAAATAACACGAGCCTGCGAAGATGCGGCGAAAGAGGCGGTTCTGCATCATGACAAAAAACTGGCTACCACGCTTGTATTGAAGGCGATTGAGCAACGTCAAGCTGGCAAAGAATAAGGAGTGGTTATGCCAAACCAGAAGCGGCACATTCTGATCGAAGGTTTTCTGTCCAACGAAGATTATAGATCGCGCAGAACTGGTAGAAGCCCAGCTATTCCTCTTCAAGATCGGATTCCACATGGCCAGCAGTTGTCAGCCAGATACATAGACATACTGCAGCAGTACGATGAAAAACGGCAAAATTCCGAGTCGCCCATCACAGAAGAAGTTGGGATATTTGTAGAGATCGTCGGAGCCCCTGGCATCAAGTTACCTCTAGATAGCCTAGATACCCGTGACTTCAGGTTGCACGCTTGCCGCAAGGTTGGTGATCATGAGATTGCTCTGGTATTTATTCCAGAGGCTCGTCGTGAAAAGTTTCAAAGGAAGGTCACGCAATATCTTGACCCGGGTAAGGATAGTAATAGTGGCCCTCGCAATCACAATTTGATCGACAGTATCGCCGAAATACGCTTGGCGGATCTGCATTCATTTTGGACGGATGACCCCAGCCTTTTTCCTCAGGACACCAATCAGCAAATTTGGTGGGAGCTTTGGCTAAAGCGACGTGATGGCGAAGACCCGCGAAGTATTGCGGCACAGCTATCAGAAAGAATAGGTGGGCGACTTGGAAATACCTCGTTAAATTTCTTCGATAGCATCGTATTTCTGATCAGAGCTTCCACGCTACAGCTGGAACGCGCCCCAGAGTTAATCTCCTCCCTTGAGGAACTGCGGCGCGCTAAGGAAACTCCCTGCGTCTTGGTGGAGTCTTCGCCCAAAGAACAACGCGAATGGGTGGATGACTTGGTCGCACGAGCGAAAGTTTCGAACAGCGTATCCGTTTCTGTAGCCATTCTAGATACCGGCATAAACTACAACCATCCATTGCTATCTTCTGTCTGCAATCAGCCGCAATCGGAAACATGGCAACCGCAGTGGCCGCATTACGATGACGTAAATGATCATGGCTCCAGACAAGCAGGTTTGGCGATATTCGGGGATTTGCATGACGCGCTGGTGAGTCGGTCTGAAATACCTCTGCAGCATCGCATTGAATCGGGGCGTATTTTACCGCCACGCGGTGTGAATGACCCGGAACTCTATGGCGCAATTACTGTAGGTACCGCATACAAACTGGAAGCAACGAGACCTGAATGGCGGCGCGTCTATTCCTTGGCAGTAACGGCCGACTCGGAAAAGGAAGGCGGAATCCCTACCTCATGGTCAGCGGAAATTGATCAATTCTCGTCAGGCGCAGAGGACGGGCAACAACGACTTTTCGTGATATCAGCCGGTAACAATCGCTCCCTCCTGCCAAACGTTGACCACTGGGAGCAGCTACATCTTGCCGAGATAGAAGACCCGGCTCAGGCATGGAATGCCCTGACGGTTGGAGCATACACAGAGAAGACGACCAACGATGACCCGAGCTTTGACAGGTGGTCGCCCTTTGCCCGAGCTGGAGACGCAGCTCCTGCCTCTAGGTCATCTGTCAATTGGAGTTGGAAGAAGCAGGCACCTTATAAGCCTGACGTTGTAGCAGAGGGCGGCAATCGGCTGTTGTCTCCCGATGGGACGAGCGTATCTGATGCAGACTCGGTTTCTCTTCTGACAACATCCGGAAAGGCGGCTGGTCAACTCTTTGAGGTATCCGCCGATACAAGTGCCGCCTGTGCATTGGTTTCACGCCAAGCGGCTATTCTCATGGATGAATACCCAGACTATTGGCCGGAGACAGTTCGTGGGCTCCTGGCACACTCGGCAGAGTGGACTGAGCGCATGTGGGAACGTTTCGGAATTCTCAGTGGCCACCACAGCCCCAAGGTCGCCAAAGATACGATGCTTAGGTGCGTTGGATATGGCGTTACCAACCTTGAGCGTGCGCGCTATAGCGCCGGTCATGAATTGACGCTGGTCGCACAGGATCATCTTCAACCATTCACCAAGAGCGCGGATGCCTCTGGCTCTACCGATCCCAAGCTTAACGAGATGCAACTATATGAGCTGCCGTGGCCGGCGGATATTTTGCGCCAGCTCGCCCCAGAACTAGAGGTGAAGCTGAAGGTAACGCTCTCGTACTTCATTGAGCCAAATCCTGGTCGTAGAGGCTATAGGCAGAGATATAGCTACCAGTCTCATGGCCTACGCTTCGAGGTCATTCGGCCGGGCCAGTCGCTTGAGAATTTCCGAGCATTTATCAATGCGCTTGCAGATGCAGAAGACTACATCGGTCCAGAAGGTGATGCAGACGGTTGGCAATTTGGCCCTCAGCTTCGGACGCGAGGCTCGTTGCACTCTGATGTCTGGACTGGTTCTGCCGCCGACTTGGCGGATATGCAAACAATAGCTATTTACCCGGTAGGAGGCTGGTGGAAATACCGCGCAGCTCAAGATCGCTGGCAGAACAGTGTTCGCTATAGCTTGATTGTCAGCATCGAGGTGCCAGATGAGACGGTTGACATCTATTCCGTGATTGAGAATATCGTTCAAGCCCAAGTTGAAATCGCTGTCTAATATGCCCCGTAGACTAATCTGAGCTTCTATTTGCAAGCCCTCTGTGCGGTTTTTTTTTCATAGGCGACCCACAAGAATCATCCGTGTATGTGAACCCAGCCATTGCAGACAAATGGCTTCCGCCTTATACAGCAGCCTGTATCTACAGCAAGGAAATGCACGATGCGCTGCCTGCCCCTCTTCCTGTTCGCGCTGGCTGCACCAGCCTTCGCAGTTTTGCCGGATGTGCAGGATGGCGATCTGGTGTTTCATACCTCGCGCTCGGCGCAAAGCCTGGCGGTGCAGCGGGCGACGGGGTCGAAGTACAGCCACATGGGCATGGTGTTTCTGAAGCACGGTCAGCCCTACGTGCTGGAGGCGGTAAGCACGGTGCGCTATACGCCGCTGGCGCAGTGGGCGGCGCGCGGCAGCAATGGCCATCTGGAGGTGAAGCGGCTGACTGACGGGCTAAGCCCGGCGCAGGCCGCGCGGCTGCGTACCGAGGCCGAGCGCTATCTCGGCAAGCCCTACGACCTGACCTTCGAATGGTCGGATCAGCGCATCTATTGCTCCGAGCTGGTGTGGAAAAGCTACGAGCGTGCGCTGGGCATCCGCATCGGCGAAACGCAGCGCCTGCGCGATTTCCGGCTCGATGATCCGGCGGTCGCCGCCAAGCTGCGCGAGCGCTATGGCCAGGCGGTGCCGCTGGATGAAACGGTGATTTCGCCGGTGGCCATGTTCCGCGCCAAGAATCTGCAGAGCGTCGCCACCCCCGCTGCGAAATAGCCCTCCCGGGGCAGTAGGTGAAAACAGAAAGCCCGGCCTGCAGTGCCGCAGCCGGGCTTTGTCATGCGGGGCGGAGCCTGCTGCGTCCAGGCATCAGCTGGCGATATAGCGCTGGAATACCGCGACAAAGTCCTTGACCACGTATTTCTGGTGACTTTCCCGTAGCCAGTTGAAGGCCGTCTGGTTGAGCTGCCCGAAGGTTTCGGCCGTGGCACCACCGACCTGGCCACGACCAAGCGTGGTAGCGGCAAGCTGGATGCTGGCGCGGGCCTGATCGTAGGCCACCGCATTATCCTGCTGGATTTCGGCAATACGCAGCAGCGATTTGTAGAGGTCTTTCAGCTCTTCCAGATGCTTTTTGTGCACGTCGATGGAAAAGGCCTGCTCGCCGAGCACGAACTTGATTTCGACATCCATATCGACCGTGCCGGCCGTTTCCAGCTTCACATTGCTGACCGGGTGCGAGTGATAACTGTAGCGGTAGAGCATGCGCTTCTTGCTGACGGCGCTGGTGCCGTCCAGATGGATCAGTGCTCGATTGGTGAAGCAGTAATCGTCGGTTTTGGACTTGATGAGGAAGAAGATCTTCTCGCTGTCCTCGTGCATCACGTAATCATCGGCATCCACCTTGTCGAAATCGGCTGGGCCGATCACCGAACCGATATCGCTCAAGCCGAGGGCGTCGGCTGCCAGTTTGCCAAACATGGTCACTCTCCTTGCGTCAGGGGATGAAGGCGGCGGGCTCGCCGGAACGGGATCTGCCGGACAGTCCACTGCGTTATAGCGCATGCCGGTGACAATCCGGCGACCGCACATCAGGGCAGCTGAAGCGGCTGCGTTTCCAGATAGCGGACGATCGCGCCGGGCGCTTCGCCGAAATGCCGCGTGAAGCGGCGGGAGAAACTGGAGACCTCGGCATAGCCGACCATGGCCGCCACCTCGCTGACATTGCCGCGCCGCTGCAGCAACCATTCACGCGCGCAGCGCATGCGGCGGGCGACGATTTCATCACGCGGAGAATGGCCGAGTACGCTCACGCACAGGCGCTGGAACTGCGAATGGCTCACCCCCCAGAGGGCGGCAAAATGATCGACCCGCCAGTCTGCGGCCGGATCACTGTCAATGGGCGCGAACAGCACGTCCAGCCTGGCGCGCAGCGGATCGGCCGGCGGCGGTGCCAGCGTGCGCTGCAGCAGGCCGGTCAGCAGCGCACGGGCCGCACTGGATTGCGGGGCGGCATGCAGCGGGCGGCGCGCCTCGGACGCCAGCAGCGTGGCGGCCATGAACAGCGCGGCGCTGTCCGGGCAATCGCGCAGGGTTACCGCCGGATGATCCAGCGCCTGCCAGCGCTCGTCCTGCGGCAGCAGAAACCAGCTGAAACGCCACAGCGCCTGCGCCGGATCACGCTCCAGCCCGCTGCGCCCGCCGGCCGGCAGAATGGCCAGCTGGCCGGCGCGCAGGCGAAGGCGCCGGTCTCCATCCAGAACCCAGCCTTCGCCGGCATCGGCGCACACCACGACATGGAATGGTGCCCCGTCCCGCTCGACCCGGTAGGGGTGGGTAATCTCGGAGGCGCCAAGCAGCAGAATGCCGGACTGCTGCAGGGCAGGCAGGCAGGGATGGAAGTAGATGCGGCTGCCGACGCTGATCTGACGGTTGGCCGGGTCAACGTCGAAACGCTCAAGGTAGATATTGCTCATGCAGCAGGCCATTCCGGCTGAGTAAGCCAGATTCTGACACCCGGCCGCCGCCTTGTCGCCCCTGCCTTACAGCGTGCGGCATTCACGCCACAGCACGGGTATATTCAGAATACCCTTATATGATAATGGCCACATCTTTATACATAGATGGGTATACACGGCAACATGCTCGATTCGGCCAAGGCCGGACGCCTGTTTATGTCATTCTCATGCCGGGAGGGCAGCGGTACAGTCATCACTGCCTGCCGGCAACCGCCGGCAGGCGGGGTTGCGGCACAGATCGCAGCCACTGACCGGAGGAATGAGAAAAATGAACAGGACTTTGACCCGAATGCTGCTGGCCGCAGGGCTGACGATAAGCATGCAGACTGCCTGCGCAGCAAGCACGGACTGGGAAGCCGGCCGTGTCTACAACAAGAATGACACCGTGACCTACCAGGGCAGGACCTGGCAGGCGCAGTGGTGGAACCAGGGCGATGCCCCGGGCAAGGCCTGGGGTGCCTGGGTGGAAACCGGCAACAGCGCCGGCGACGACTGGCAAGGCACGCGCGCCTACAAGGCCGGCGAGAAGGCAGAATACAAGGGCATGCGCTATCAGGCCCGCTGGTGGACGCAGGGTGAAGCGCCCGGCAGCGCCAGTGGCGTGTGGCTGCTGCTGGGCCCGGTCGAGCCGCCACTCAGCGGCATGGCTGCGGTGCACAGCGGCGGACGCATTCAGCTCGATGGCGACAGCGCCCGCTTCAGCTGGCCGGGCGTGTATTTCGATGCCCGCTTCAGCGGCAGCAGCATCGGCCTGAAATTCGACGACAGCGTGAACCACTTCGATGTGCTGGTGGACGGCAAACGCGTGCAGGAAGTAGCCGCACCGGGCAAGACCACCGTCTGGATCAGGGATCTGCCCGCCGGCGAACACAGCGTGCGGGTCGCCAAGCGCACCGAATCAACGCAGACCAGCGGCGCTTTCCTCGGTTTTGAAGCCGGCGCGGGCGGCAAGCTGCTGGCTCCGCCAGTGGCAGCGCGCCGACAGATCGAATTCATCGGCGATTCGCTGACCGTCGGCATGGGCAATACCAGCGGCAAGCGCGAATGCACCGAGGCGGAAATCACTGCCACGACCAACGCCAACCTGAGTTTCGGCGCGCTCACCGCCGCGAAATACGGCGCGGATTACCAGATCAACGGCTATTCCGGCCTGGGCATGATCCGCAATTACGACGGCAATCTCTACCCGAGCAACTACCGCACTTACTATGACCGCGCGCTGCTGAATGATGCCGGCAGCACATGGCTCAACAAGGGTGACTGGAAGCCGCAGGTGGTGGTGATCGGGCTGGGTGCGAACGATTACAACACGCCGGTCAAGGCCGGCGAGGCGTGGACCACCGTCACCCGCAAGGCGGAATACAAGAAGGCCTATCACGACTTCCTCGGCAAGCTGCGCCAGCAATACGGCGACGAAACCTTGCTGGTCCTCAGCGCTACCGCGCTGTGGCAGGCCGATGACTTCATCCCGTCGGTGCAGGAAATCGTTTCTGAACGCAAGGCGGCGGGCGACCAGCGCGTGGTCTACTTCGGCTTTGGCGGGCTCGACTTCATGGGCTGCCAGTGGCACCCGTCGGTGCAGGACCATCAGAGCATCGCCGCGCAGTTGCAGACGGTACTCGATGGCAGTGGCCTGAGCTGGTAAGGCGGCGCTGACAGGGCTGCATCAGCATGGGTATCTGCATGCAGCCCAATATCCTGAAAAGCCACAAGCCACTACCCAACCATGTATCAAGTAGGCTACCGGACTGTGCCGGATGACTGGCGGCAGGCTTGCGCGACTGACCAGCGCAGGCCTGCTTCAGGGCGCGGGCGGATTCAGGTTGATTTCCTTCCCGCTGGTATCCATGCGCACCAGCAGTACGGAGTACGACCACACGCCGGCTGATTTGCTCGCTTCGACATACAGCGTGGCCGCGCCGTGCGGGCCGGAGAGCGGAATGCTGAAGCTCGCATCGCCTGACGCATTGTTGCTGCTGAAATTGCCCGACACGAAAAATCCTTCCTCAATCGGCTCGCCCAGTGCCTGACGCAATGCCATGCTGGCCTTTGCCTGCGCGACGGCATGCTGATAGGGCTCGGTGCCGCGCAGCATGCCAAACACCAGCATCAGCAGCAGCGCGACAAAGGCGAGCATCAGCGCCAGCAGCGTGACTCCGCCCAGCGGTACGGCCCATTTCCAGTTGCGGCTCCACCAGCCCGGAGCGGTTTGCGGTGTGCTTGTCATCGTGCTTCCCTGTGCCGGAATCTGTCCTGTTCCTGACTGTAGCACAACGCACACAGTCGCAATGACGGCGGTCATGCCGCCCTTCGGCCACACCGGCAAAGCCGTGACATTTCGCCCATACTGCAAGGCAGGCAAGGCATTGCAGGAGGCAGGCAATGGGCAGATCACAGCACATCCGCTGGCAGGCGGCACTGGCCGGAATGGCGCTGCTGGCAGGCAGCCTGCAGGCCGCCGACCTGCGCGCCTATACCGAAAATTTCCCGCCCTTCAACAATCTGCAGGAACAGCAGGAATCCGGCATATCGGTCGAGCTGCTGCGGCTGATCGCCGGACGGGCCGGGCTCGACATCCAGCTCTCCTTCCTGCCCTGGCAGCGTGCCGTGAACGACAACGCGGCCGACCCGAACAGCATTCTGTTCACGACCGTGCGCACACCACAGCGCGAAAACAGCTACCTGTGGGTCGGCCCGATCGACGCCTGCAATCTGGAGCTGGTACGGCTGAAAAAACGCAAGGATATCCGCATCGACTCGCTCAGCGATGCCTACCGCTACAACATCGGCATCCCCGTAGCCGGGGCGGATTCGGAAGTACTGACCAGGCTGGGTTTCCCTGACAGCCGCATCAAACGCACGCCGCCTTCGGCCAGCGTGGTGCGCATGCTGTATGCCGAGCGCTTCGACCTGGCCTCGGGCATCAAGCTCAGCTTTGCCTACCAGGCACGCATGCACGGCCTGCCGCCAGGCGAACTGGCGTCGGCGTATACGCTGCAGAAAGGCGGTGGCTGCTACTTTGCCTTCAATCCGGCCGTCGACCCCGAGCTGTTCCGCCGCTTCGACACGGCTTTCCGCGAGCTGGAAAAGGAAGGCGCATTGCGGGCCCTGCACAGCAAATACCTGCGCTGACGCGGTGGGGCGTGCGGCATGGTAGACTGCGCGCGCCTATTTCCCGAGCACCGCACCATGACCTATCTCCCGCCCCCTGATACCGGCCTCGATCTGGTTTTCGCCGACGCGCACCTGGTCGTCGTCAACAAGCCCGCCGGCCTGCTCTCCGTGCCGGGGCGCGGCGAACACAAGGCCGATTGCATGCTGGCGCGGGTCGCGAAGGACTTTCCCGATGCGATGACGGTGCACCGTCTCGACATGGACACTTCGGGCCTGCTGGTATTCGGCCGCGGGCCGGAGATGCAGCGTGCGCTGTCCATCCTCTTCATGGATCGCCACGTCGACAAACGCTATGTGGCGCTGGTGGAAGGCAATCTGGCGCACGACTCGGGTAGCATCGACCTGCCGCTGAACGTGGACTGGCCGAACCGGCCGAAGCACCGCGTCGATTTCGAAGAGGGCAAGCCCTCGCTGACGCGCTTCGAGAAGCTGGGCTTTGACGCGGATCTCGACGCCAGCCGCGTCGCGCTGGAGCCCGTCACCGGCCGCTCGCACCAGCTGCGCGTGCACCTACTGGCCATCGGCCACCCGATTCTGGGTGACACGCTCTACGCCACGCCGGCAGGGCTGGCCAAGTCACCACGCCTGTGCCTGCACGCCGAATTTCTGGCGTTGCCGCATCCGGTCAGTGGCGAGCGGCTGGAATGGCTGCGCGCTGCGCCATTCTGACCACAAAAAAAGGGTATTGGCCTGAAGCCCTCTGATTCAGAGGTCCGCAGGGCAATACCCTTGATTTCAATCGCCGCGATTCACGGCGATGGCACTACTCAGTGGCGTGTTGCCGCAATGTAGGCATTGCCATGGTAATCGGCACTGCTGATGCCCAGCGGGCTGCGGAACGTAACCTGAACCTGGCGACCGGCATGCTTGATGCCAATGACTTCAAAACGAACGGTCTGGCCATTCAGGGATTGGGCGATGAAATCACCCGGCTGTAACTCTTTAATGATCAATGTATTACCTATTCAAATTAATACTAGCGGCGGCGCGGTGTGAAGGGTGCGCCACCAACCGGTGCCGTGGCATAGCGGAAGGTGATGCGACCCTTGGTCAGGTCGTAGGGGGACATTTCCACCTTGACCTTGTCACCCTGCAGAACACGGATTCGGTTGGTTTTCATCTTGCCCGATGCGTAGGCGAGGATTTCCACGCCGTTGTCGAGCGTCACGCGGAAACGCGATTCCGGCAAAACTTCGCTGACGGTGCCTTCAAACTCAATGCCTTCTTCTTTGGCCATGATTAACCTCCGCTAGCGCTGCCATACCAGACGGCAACGCAGATTTAAACAATGCGCGTCAGCATCGACTAACCAGGTTCTTTGAATGAGAGTTGGTAGGCCAAGCGAAGCACGATTCGCCTGTGTGTACAGCGGTCTGGGCGAGGGGGCCAGACAGAACAAGCTCGGCGGCATCAAGGGAAGGCGCTTTCGCGTGAGGTCGAAAGGCACGCCAAAGCGGCAAAAGGGCTTGTGAACTGTGGTTCAGGCGCGGCCAAATGCAGAGTGCTTTTGGCTCAACCGCGCAATATACCGGAAATCCATGAAAAAAGAATAGCTATTTTGCAAAATACCGACCAAAGGGCGCCTAAATCCGTTCCGGCAGGCTGACCACCGCCGCAGCCTCGGTTTACAATGCGGCATCAGGTGGCGCGACAGGCGCCATTATTTCACTGCCTTATTGATTGGAGCATCTGCATGAGCCGTACTGTCCACTGTGTGAAGCTGGGTCGTGAAGCCGAAGGTCTGGATTTTGCGCCGGTACCGGGCGAACTGGGCAAAAAGCTGTTCGACAATGTTTCCAAGGAAGCCTGGCAGGCGTGGGTCAAGCACCAGACCATGCTGATCAATGAAAACCGCCTGAATCTGGCCGACATCCGTGCCCGCCAGTATCTGCAGCAGCAGATGGAAAACTACTTCTTCGGCGCCGGCGCCGACCAGATCGCCGGCTTTGTGCCACCGAGCCACTAATTTTGTCATCATCAGGCCGCATCATGCGGCCTGATGCGTCTGGATCATGCCATCCGGACCCGCCGTTCCAGCCCTGACACATCCGCAAAAGAATTAGACGAGCGATGCCAATGACCTACAAACCCGCCGACAACCAGTTGATGCTGAACCGCGAACTGGGCCTGCTTGAATTCAACCGCCGCGTGCTGGCGCAAGCCGAGGATGACAGCAACCCGCTGCTGGAGCGCCTGAAGTTCATCTGCATCGTGTCGAGCAACCTCGACGAGTTCTTTGAAGTCCGTGTCGCCTGGCTGAAGGAAAGCATGCGGCACAATCCGACGCGCCTCCTGCCCGAAGGCATGACCACGCCGCAGGTGCTCAATCTCGTGGCCCGCGAGGCCCACGATCTGGTCGAGCGCCAGTACCGCCTGCTGCGCGAAGTGATTTTCCCGGCACTGGCACAGGAAGGCATCCATTTCTTCCGCCGCAGCGTGTGGAATGACGCGCAGCGCGAGTGGGTGCGCGATTTCTTTTTCCGCGAGCTGATGCCCATCCTCACCCCGATCGGGCTCGATCCCTCGCACCCCTTCCCGCGGCTCTTGAACAAGTCGCTGAATTTCATCGTCGAGCTGGAAGGCCGCGATGCCTTCGGCCGCAATTCCGGCATCGCCATCGTACAGGCGCCGCGCGTACTGCCGCGCTTCGTGAAGATGCCCAAGGAAGTCAGTGGCGTCGACAACGGCTTCGTGTTCCTGTCATCGATCCTGCACGCGCATGTCGATGAACTGTTCATGGGCATGAACGCGCTGGGCTGCTACCAGTTCCGCCTGACGCGCGATTCCGACCTGTCGGTCGATGACGACGAGGTGAAAGATCTGCGTGCCGCGCTGGAAGGCGAACTGTCGCAGCGTCCCTTTGGCGACGCGGTGCGCCTGGAAGTTGCCGACAACTGCCCGAAGCATCTGCAGGATTTTCTGCGCGAGCAGTTCGGCCTCGACGATCTGGACGTGTATCGCGTCAACGGCCCGGTCAATCTGGTGCGCCTGATGCAGGTGCCCGACCAGGTGGACCGCCCCGACCTGAAGTTCGCGCCCTTCTTCCCCGGCCTGCCGCCGGAGCTGAAGAAGCAGACCGATCTCTTCGCCGCCATCCGCCACAGCGACGTCCTGCTGCATCACCCCTACCAGAGCTTCACGCCGGTGGTCGACCTGCTGCTGCAGGCCGCGCGCGACCCGCACGTGGTGGCGATCAAGATGACGGTCTACCGCACCGGCAGCGAATCGGCGCTGATGGATGCGCTGCAGGAAGCCGCCGCCCGCGGCAAGGAAGTCACCGTTGTCGTCGAGCTGATGGCGCGCTTTGACGAAGAAGCCAACATCAACTGGGCGGCCAAGCTCGAGCGCGCCGGCGCGCACGTCGTCTATGGCGTCTACGGCTACAAGACGCACGCCAAGATGCTGCTGATCGTGCGCCGCGAGGAAGGCCGTCTGCGCCGCTACGCACACGTCGGCACCGGCAACTATCACCCGCGCACCGCCAAGCTCTACACCGACTTCGGCCTGATGACCATCGACGAGGACATCACCAACGATGTCAACGACGTGTTCATGCAGCTCACCGGCCTGGGCCAGGCGGGCGACCACCAGGCGCTGTGGCAGGCCCCCTTCACGCTGCAACCCAGCCTGGTGCGCGCGATCGAGCGCGAAATCGAGCATGCCAAGGCGGGCCGCAAGGCGGTCATCATCGCCAAGATGAATGCACTGCTGGAGCCGTCGCTGATCGACCGCCTGTATGAAGCGTCCAGCGCCGGCGTGACGATTCACCTGATCGTGCGCGGTGTGTGCGCGCTGCGCCCGGGATTGCCGGGCATCTCGGAAAACATCAAGGTGCGCTCGATCATCGGCCGCTTCCTCGAACACCACCGTGTGTTCTACTTCTTCAATGACGGCGAGGAAAACGTCTACCTGTCGAGCGCCGACTGGATGGGCCGCAACCTGTTCCGCCGCATCGAAATCGCCTTCCCGGTGAAAAACGCGCGCATCAAGCGCCGCGTGATCCGCGAATCGCTGCGCCCCTTCCTCGTCGACAACACGCAGGCCTGGGAAATGCTGTCGGACGGCCGCTACCGCCGCAAGGCCGTACGCGGCAACAAGGCCCGCAGTGCGCAGCAGATGATGCTGGCCGAGCTGGGCTCGCAGATGATCCCGGTTTAACAGGCTGTTGATAAAATCAATTTCTCCAGTGACATCAAGCACCGGGCAAAGCCCGGCGCAAATGACATCTTGATAAATCAACGACTTGCCGTTTGTTTTTCATACATTTTTCCCGGCTTTGCCGGAAAAAACGAGACGCAGGGTGTTTTTCAACACCCTGCTAAGCGGAGAAACCGTCATGGATCTGATTCTCTGGCGTCACGCCGAAGCCGAAGACAGCGCCGTCACCGACCTCGCCCGTGCGCTCACGCCCAAGGGCAAGAAGCAGGCGGCACGCATGGCGAAATGGCTGAAAGCCCAGCTCGCCGGGCGTGAAGCCGACATCACGGTGCTGGTCAGCCAGGCACGGCGCAGCCAGGAAACCGCCGCCGCGCTGCCCTGGCCGGCGACCATCGACGAACGCCTGAACCCCGGCCTGGCATCGGCGGCACACATTCTGGAAGTCAGCAAATGGCCGCAGGCCGGCGACAAGGTCGTGATCATCGCCGGCCATCAGCCGATGATCGGCCGCGCCGCCAGCCTGCTGCTGTCCGGCGTCGAACAGGAAACCAGCGTGAAGAAGGCCGGCGTGTGGTGGCTGCAGCGTCGCGAGCGCGACGGCAGGATCGATTTCCTGCTGCGCGCCATGGTCACGCCGGATCTGCTCGCCGGGATGGAAGAATAGCCCGCGCAATACAGGCTCAGGTATTGGCCTGCAGCCATTTAAGCAAAAAGGCCATGGGCATATACCCATGGCCTTTTTTCCACCTGCCAGAGTAAGCGCACGACATCAGTAATGCGGCGGGATCTCCTGCTGGCTGGCCGCACGCGGGCCCAGCTCAAGCTGGGAGATGTGGCCCTGCATTTCCGCAAACAATTGCTGCAGGCGTGCCAGCTGCATCTGCTGCTGGGCCACCGTGCTGTTGAGCGATTCGAGCAGCTCGTCCTGCAGGGCCAGCCGGATTTCCAGCTCGGTGATGCGGTCTTCCATACACTCCTCCCAATTCACTTGTCCTGACCTGGCGGCAAGGATACCTTGTTCACACGGGAAAACCCGAAAAACAACGATATGCCCGCCCTTCGCAGGGGCGAGCCGGAGGATGAGCAATGACACACAAGCGGATATTGCTGGCCATGCTAGCGGCACTGGGCGCACTATGGGCGGGCAGCGCCTGCGCGGCCGTTGATGCAGTCAGCATCACGCCCTGGCGCGGGGATGCCAGGGGTGCGCACACCATTGCCCACGATGACTATTGCAGCCCCGGTGTAGCCGGCATCGAAAAATACGCCCTGCCGATTCTGGAAGCGCGCGGACTGAAAGCCGCGCTCGGCGTGATTGCGAAAGAGTGCAAGCCTGCCGACTGGGCGCGGCTGAAAGAACTGATCGCCAAGGGCCACGAACCGTTCAACCACACGCTGACGCACAGTGGCGAACTGGAAGCCGGCACGCTGAAACCGGTAGCGGGCTGGGATGCCAGGCGCGAAATTCTCGATGCGCACGCGCTGATGAAAACACAGACCGGCTACACCTATACCTTCATTGGTTATCCCTATGACCTTGCCACACCGGAAACGCGCAAACTGGTCAAAGAGCAGCCCGACTATCTGGGCGCACGCGCCGGCAAACACATCTACGACGGCAGCATGGCCGGATTGAACTACCCGGACGATGACGCCTATTTCGTCAAATGGGACGTGTACTGGACCGATGGCAAATGGTCGCTGTACAAACCGGGCGCAGCCGGCAGCATTCTGATCCAGCATACGGAAGCGGCCATCAACAGCGGCAGCTGGAGTTTCCGCACCATGCACGGTGTGGCCGACGGCAGCTGGGAAGCCGTGCCACTGGCCGAATATACCGCCTATGCCGACTACCTGAAACAGCAGGTCGACGCCGGCAAACTGTGGGTTGCCACACCGACCGACATCATCCGCTACCGGGAAACACGCAGGTATTGTCCTGCAACCCTTACCGACAAAGAGATCCGCTTTGATACCTCGGCCCCGGACTGCAAGCGCTATGCTACCCGCGTAACACTGGCACTGACAGCCAGCGTTGCGCCAAAGGTCAGCCAGAACGGCAAGACACTGGCGGTAAAAGCTGCGGGCGACAAGCGCTGGCTGGTCGATGCCAGCCCGCTTGATGGGGTGCTGAAACTCGATTGAGTCACGCAAGAAAAAGCCCCGTCAGAATGACGGGGCTTTGCTTTGCCGGTTTGCACTCAAGCACTTACGCGATAGCGGGAGACATCATTGCGCAGGCGATCAGCCAGCATATCCAGCTCTTGCGCCGTATGCGCGACGGTGCTAGTGCTGCGCGAGTTGTCATCAACCATCTGCACGATGTGTTCAACCCGATTCGCCAGCATCTGGCTTGCCGCCGATTGCTCGCGCAGGGAGTTGTTCAGCTCTTCGATCATGTGCACCACCGCACCGGCGCTGCCGGTAATGGTGTTGATCGCGTCGCCGGCATGCTGGGTGACCTGCATGCCCGCTTCTACGCTATCGACTGAACGGCGCATCTGCGCGGCCATGTTTTTGGCACTCTGCTGGATGCTGCTGATCATGCTGGCGATTTCCTGCGCCGAGTGGCCGGTTTTTTCAGCCAGCTTGCGCACTTCATCGGCTACCACCGCAAAGCCTCTGCCCTGTTCACCGGCGCGTGCAGCTTCAATCGCGGCATTCAGCGCCAGCAGATTGGTCTGGTCGGCAACATCCTTGATCACCGAGGTGATGCCGGAAATCCGGTCAGACGAGGCATCAAGCTCCTCCGCCGATTGCGCAGCCAGCTGAATGGCGTCGGCAATGGTGCGGATATCGGCCACCATGGTATTGATCTGGCGCGAGCCTTCTTCGGCGGCCTGCCCGGATTCGATCGAGCGGGCGCGCGCATCGTCGCTCAAGCCGGAGATATGGCTGATACTGGTCGAAATCTGCTCCAGCGCGGCGGCCATCGAGGTGCTTTCGTCGGCTTGCTGCTCCGAACCACGACGCACCTGATCGGATGCGGCAGCCAACTGCTGTGCGGAGGTTTTCAGCTCGACGGATTGCTGCTGCAGCGCTTTCATCGTTCCAGCCAGCGTACCAATCAGCCGGTTGGTAGCCGCAGCCATCGTGCCGATTTCATCCTTGCCCTGATAACGGATGCCCCTGCTCAGATCATTATCACGGTCAATGCGGGCGATGTCTTCACTCATGCTGTGAATCGGGCGGATGATCGAGCGGGCGATCAGCCAGGCGGATGCTGCGGCAATCAGCACGGCGATCAGGCTCAATGCCCAGAGCTGTTTTTCGATCAGGCTGGACTCGGCCTCCAGCTCTGCGGCGCGGACTTTCGTGCGCTCGGCAGATTGCTTGGCGATGTCATTCACCGTCGTATTGAGTTCGTAAATCGGCTTTTTGAACGGCTTGAGCGCTTCGTCAGCCAGAAACGGCGAAGTAATGGTTCCCGCCTGAATCTGCTGATAAATGCTATTCACCGCTTCACGATATACCTTGACCTGATCCGGCATCTTGCTGGCCAGCGCGGCCATGTCGGCATCCAGCGGCAATTGCTTGAAACGGGCAATTGATTCGTCGAGATTGACCAGCATCTCGTCCAGTTCGGCCTTGTTGACAGGCGGATTATCGTCGGTCGTGCTGCCAATCGAAATGAACAGGCTCTTTTCCTTCTGCCGCGCACGGGTCATCGCATAGCGGATATCCAGTGCCGCATCGCCAATCGCCACTTCGGTCGCCAGAATCTCCCGGGTACCGGAGTGCAGGCTGTTGACGCTATACAAACCCAAACCCGCGATACCCAGCAGGAACAGCAATAACAGTGAAAAACCCGTGATCAGGCGCGATGATATTTTGCCAAACATGATTATTGCTCCCCGGCAGTCTGTTGAGCATCAGACTGCATTCCCATTTCCGGCAAGGCCGGAAAAACGCATGAAAAACAACAGACAGGCCATCCCGGGCCAACCGGGCGTTTTTTGCCGGCAGAGCTGCTGTTTTTCAACTCCCTGTTAATAATGAAGTCTGATTATGTCTCTCTTTCAGCAAGCCCTTTTTCGTCATGCCCGCGTAGGCAGGCATCCAG
The DNA here is from genome assembly GCF_000430805.1 of Chitinilyticum aquatile DSM 21506. Classification (GTDB taxonomy): domain Bacteria; phylum Pseudomonadota; class Gammaproteobacteria; order Burkholderiales; family Chitinibacteraceae; genus Chitinilyticum; species Chitinilyticum aquatile. The sequence goes on from NZ_AUMS01000004.1 coordinate 152,676, forward strand.
AGCAGAGCTTGGCTTCACGCCGCTATCTGGATTCCCCCTTTCGCTGGAATGACGCGTCTGAAACAGAGAGATAATCAGCTAATGAAGAGCCGCAATGTCCCGCATCAAAGCAAGCGGCTTCTCAGCGTCGCCACCCTTATCAAAGTCTTGTCATATCGGGCTAAACGTCGAACGAGTATATCGAAAATGGCTTCGCAAAATTCAAATTATTACAAATATGTTACGCCTTCATTCTGCACCGAAAAAGCATCGCAATCATCCCAAATGCCTCGCAAACTCTGCGGCGGGTTTGGCACCGATTTCAGGCATACTTCCGCCATTCCCTCATCAGGCCAGCTCACATGCACATCTGGGTCGATGCCGACGCCTGCCCGCGCGTCATCAAGGACATTCTGTTCCGCGCCGCGGACCGCACCGCAACACCGATGACGCTGGTCGCCAACCAGCTGCTGAGCGTGCCACCGTCACCGCACATCCGGGCGCTGCAAGTCGAGAAAGGCTTCGACGTCGCCGATGCGGAAATCGTGCGCCGCGTGGCGGCCGGCGATCTGGTCATCAGCGCGGATATTCCGCTGGCGGCACTGGTGATCGAAAAGGGCGGGCGCGTGCTCGACCCGCGCGGCGAGCTGTTGACGCTCGCCAATGTGCGCGAACGACTGTCGATGCGCGATTTCATGCAGGGCCTGCGTGATGCCGGCGTGGAAACCGGCGGCCCGGCGGGCTTCTCGGCCGCTGACAGCCGCAATTTCGCCGCCGCGCTCGACCACATTCTGGCGCGCAAACCGGCAGCCTGATCCTCAGCCGAGTCCACCTCGCCGCCACACTGTGGAACACCTCACACCGGAGCAAATCCATCAGGCGACATAAATTGACCCCACTTGTAATGACAATATACTGTGCGGCCCATTTCTAATCGCGCCAGTCCTGTCATGAAACTAACCAGCCTTGCCCTGCTTGCCACCCTCTCTTTGCCCGCATTTGCCGCGCCGGCGCTCTCGCCTCTGGCTGAATTTGCCAAATGCGATGCCAGTTTCTACCGCCTGCTCGGCAGCAATCCAGAACTGCTGAAAAACGCGAATCTCGTCAGCAAGGACGGGATGGCGAATTTCAAACTGGGCCCGATGGAAGACCAGACCGAGGGAATGAAAGAACTGACCAAGGGCATGGAAGAATTCGCCCGCGATGTCGAATTCCAGCCGCCCGTCCTCTTCCCCGAAGGCATCGGTGCCGACTATTACAGCGAACGCCATTTCCGCAGCACGCGCAGCTTTACAAGCCATGAGAATGGCAAGGAAGAACTCTACCGCTGGAAACTGAACCTGCTGGCCTCGCCCAAGCAGGTGCGCAGCGCACTGGACAAAGCCGGCAAGCTGCCGTGGCAATGCGAAGACGGCATCTGCACGGTATTCCGCCAGCAGCAGAATGCCGGCTGGGCGATCGTCGGACAAGGCAAGGTCGACGGCAACAAGCCCTATCTGGTGCTGATGCTGTCGGAAGATGCCACCGACAAGAAAAAATCCGAACTGGAATGCGAACTGCGCACCGAAGGCCGCTTCCTGCCCAAGGACACCCTGAAGTCGCTGCGCCCGAACTGGTAAGCCCCAGCGCCCGAACATGAATGGCTGACAGGCAGCGGCACTCGATTCTCGCGGTAGAGTGCCGCCGCGGCAGTGTTTGTTCGGCGCAACAAAACCGCCACATCATCGTCATGCAGCATTCGCACGCCAGAATGCGGCAATAGTCGCGCCCCTTGCGGCTACGCCACAGGAGGCAACTCATGTACCCGAGCCGCGACAGACTGGTGATGTTCGATGCCGATGGCACCATCATCGATGCTTTTGACGCCATTGCCGCTACGTTTTCCGCGCACGGCATGGATATCGGCGACCTCGACCGCTTCCAGAAACGCCGCAATCTGTTCAAGTATTTCGGTGGCCTGAAAGAATTTCCGAAGAACGTGGTCAAGCAGACCACGCCACAGCAGCGCAAGGGGCTGATCACCACGCTGACCGGTGTCTATCGCGAAACGGCACAGCTCTACCCCGGCGTGGTGGGGCTGATCCGCACGCTGCAGGCCACGCCGGGCATCCGCGTCGGCATGGTCACGCGCAACATCACGCACGAACCGCAGGAAACCCTGCGCCAGCTCTTCGCGCGCCACGATCTGGATCTGGCGTCCTTCGATTTCTTCGCCTGCATTCCGCTGAAGATGGAAAAAACCTGGCACTTCAAGCAGGCGCGCGAGCAGCTCGGCATCAACCCGGCCCGCGCCTTTGCCTGCGGGGACGAGCACAAGGATTACACCGCCAGCCTCGCGGCCGGCTTTCATCCGCTGATCGTGTCCTATGGCTTCGAGGATTTCCAGCGCCTCACGCGCAAATATGGCGTGCCGGAAGAAGTGATCGCGCAGACCCCGGCCGAGCTGTGCCGCCGCCTGTGCCACACGCTGGATTTGCCGGACATGCACTAGGGAACGCTTTCGGCCCCGCCTGCCGCACAGTCAATCCTGCGTCGGCCAAGGCATGAAACGGCATTCCGGAACAGGTGCAAGCAAGATGTGGAAGGGTATGCCTCTACAACCTTTCAAATATTTATTCCGCAATCACATACCAATTCATGTATGCCTGCGGCTGGCCAGCCCGAGAAGTGCACAGCAGCATGGCCATGCCGCCCGGAGTGGTGGGCAGGTTCACAAAGATGCCGTCGCCAATAGCTTACAAATGGCCTTCACGAAGTTGATCGGCGATACTGGCTGCCTTTACCAGTTCCAGGATTCGCCATGCGCCCGCTCTTCCTTGCCTGCTGCCTTGCCCTCGGTATTGCTGCCACCTCCTTTGCCGCCAGCCCCGCTGACAACGACATTGCCGGGGATTACTACCTGAAGGGGGTGCGTGAAGTCGGCTCGGTTCTGCTGCTGAAAAGTGATCACACGTTCGAGATGAGTACGACCTATGGCGCGGTGGACCGCTACACCAGCGGCAGCTGGCAGCAACAGGGCAAGGCCCTCACGCTGACCAGCAAGCCGCTGCCGGCGCCGAAATTCCGTGTCATGGCCGAAGAGGAGCTGCGCCTGAAGCGCCCGGCAGAAACCGGGACCTGGATTGCGGTCGTCGGCGTGCCGCGCGTGGGGCCGCTCGGCAACATCGAGGTGCGCTTCGCAACCGCACAGGGCGAGGTCGGGCAGGCCACGACGGTCGCCAACGGCGATGCCATCCTCGTGCCGAAAGACCCGAAGCAGCGCTGGCAAAAAGCCGGGCTGCGCCGCGCCGGCACCCAGGACGCCTGGCAATGGCTGGACGTGCCGGCCAAACGTGCGCAGGAACGCATTGCCGCCTTTGCGGTTGATGATCCGGCCTATCTGCAGCAACCCGCCTTTACGACACTGGAACTGCAGCGCGAGGGCGCTACGCTGGTCGTACCGGCCAGAAATGGCCAGCCCAGAATGGTGTACAGCCGCTAGCCCACATACCCTTAAATCCATGCACCCACAGCCATTCTATATGAATGGCTGCGGCGACATACCCTCCAAGAAACAGGGGATCAGATCATCATGCGCACACCGACCGGATTGCTCCTGCCGCTCGCAGCCCTGCTGCTGGCCACGCCGGCACTCGCCAACGACTCCACCGCCACGCTGTCTGCCGGCGGCCTGCGCTTCAAGCAGACGACAGCCATCGTAATGGCGGAGGAAAACCTCGTCATCCGCAGCAAGCCGGAAGGCCGCGATGATTCCGTTTTCGAAATCGTGATCGATTATGTGTTCCGCAATGAAACCGCGCAGGACATCAGCGAAACCATCGCCTTCCCGATGCCGGTCGAGCCCGCCGAATGCGAGCGCAACGACGGCGAATATGCCGATTTCGACCGCCACAGCTTCCGGGTTGCCGTCGACGACAAGGCCGTGGCCAGCCGGCCGCAGTACATTGCCCGCATCGGCGAGCGCGACGTCAGCGCGGCGCTGCAGAAACTGGGGCTGAGCCCGGCGCTGCTGGATGCCGGTTACGCGAAACTGCCAGCAGCCATGCAGAAAAAACTGGTGAAGGCCGGTCTCGCCAGCGCCGAGTATGAATGCACGAAATGGTCAACGCAGTGGGTGTATGTGTGGCAGCAGCAGTTCCCCGCCGGACGCGATCTGCGCGTGCATCACCGCTACGAGCCGGCAGCCGGTGGCGCGGTGAACAGCAACTACCTGCAGCCGGAGGCCCGCCGCCCCGGCAAGCCGGACCCGGCGCCCGAGTGGGAGGAAGGCTGGCAGCAGGATGTGAAGCGCTACTGCATGGGCGCGGAAGAGCAGAAGCGCTACCGCCACACGCCCACCTACCGCAATGTGGCCTATATCCTGAAAACCGGCGCCAACTGGGCCGGCCCCATCCGCCAGTTCAGACTGCGCATCGAAACCGCCCGGCCCGAAGAGAAGATTTCGCTGTGCTGGCAGGGCATCCGCAAGGTTTCGCCCACTGCGTATGAAGCCGTGAAAACGGACTTCACCCCGCAGCAGGATCTGGACATTCTGTTCTACACACCGGATTGAACAGCGCTGGCGCGGGCGTCTGTACCCATGGATTGCCCCTGCCCTGTGCCTGTGAGCGGGGCAGGCGTTTCGCTATAAGGTGGTTTTTGCCCAGCGAACTCCGCCATGCCCGCCACCCGCACCATTCCCATCCACCCCATTCAACCGGTCCCCGGTACTGCCACCGCTTTGCATCCCCGCCTGACCCGCGGGCGTTTCAACAACTGGCGCGTGGCGCTGATCGTCCTCACGCAGGCGGTGTTTTTCGGCCTGCCCTGGCTGAACTGGGATGGCCGGCAGGCGGTGCTGTTCGACGTGGCGCGCCAGCAGTTCTTCGTGTTCGGGCTGAGTTTCTGGCCGCAGGATTTCATCTATCTGGCCGCGCTGCTGATGGCCTGTGCCTTTCTGCTGTTCTGGGCCAGCACACTGGCCGGGCGGGTATGGTGCGGCTATGCCTGTCCGCAGACGGTGTATTCGACGCTGATGCTGTGGCTGGATCGGCTCGTCGAGGGCAATCACGTCGCGCGCGCCAGACTGGCGGCGCGGCGTGGCAGCGCGGAGTGGCTGGCGCGCAAGGGGCTCAAGCACGCGCTGATGCTGCTGCTGTGTGCGTGGATCGGCGTCACCTTTCTGGGCTGGTTCGTGCCACTGCGCGAGGTACTGGCACGGCTGCCGGCCGGGCTTTCCGCGCTCGAATGGGGCTGGATCGCCGGCTACGGTGTCTTTACCTATGTGCTGGCCGGCCATCTGCGCGAGCAGGTGTGCAAGCACATGTGCCCGTATGCGCGCTTCCAGAGCAGCATGTTCGACGCGCGCACGCTGGTGGTGGACTACGACAGCGCGCGCGGCGAGCCGCGCGGCGCACACCGCAAGGGCACCAGTGCGCAGGGCGCGTGCATCGATTGCGGCATCTGCGTGCAGGTCTGCCCGGTCGGCATCGACATCCGCCAGGGCCTGCAGTACGAATGCATCGGCTGTGCAGCCTGCATCGACGCCTGCGACATCGTCATGGACAAGCTTTGCCAGCCGCGCGGGCTGATCCGCTTCAGCAGCGATGCCCACCGCGAGCAGCCCGGCCCGGCCGCCTTCACGCTGCGCGACTGGCTGCGCCCGCGTGCCAGCCTCTACGCCGCCCTGCTCTTGACCGTCACACTGGCAACCGCCATCGCGCTGGCGCAGCGCCAGCCGCTCAAGCTTGATGTCGCGCGCGACCGCCAGCAGCTCGCCCGCGCGACCGCAGATGGCCAGGTGGAAAACCGCTATCTGCTGCAGCTGGGCAACAGCGCCGGCGTGCCACAGGATGTGGAACTGCGGCTGCAGGCTCCCGCCGGAATCCGCCTGCTGAGCCATGCACCGGTCAGGCGCATCGAAGCCGGTGCCAATACGCAGTGGGCGATCACGCTCACGGCGCCCGCCAGCCAGCCCAGCGTACCGATCACGCTGGTCGCGCAAAGCCGCAGCCACCCGCACTGGCGGGTGCAGACGCCCAGCCGCTTCATCGGCCTGCCGGACAGGCACTGAGGTGCCCTGCCGCGTGGTCACGCTGCCGGCAGGCTGCGACGCCGGCCCGCTTTGCATTACACTCGCAGGCCTGCCCGCCCGCATGCGGCCGGCTGATTCCGAGCTGCCGGGCGTGACGATGCATAAATTCCAGTTGCTGTGCGATTCCTTCATCCGGGCCATCAGGCAGGGTGATTACCAGCAGGGCGACCGCCTGCCTTCGCTGCGCGCGGTATGCCAGGCGCACGGCGTGAGCATGAATACCGCCAAGAAGGCATTTCACGAACTGGAACGGCAGGCGTATATCGAAGCCCTGCCGCGCAGCGGTTTCCGGGTACTGGCGGGCGCGGCGCCACACCCGCTGCCGGATGCCGCCCTGCCGCTGGAGGCCCTGCTGCTCGACAGCCGCCTGCCCGCCCCGCTGGGCTCGCCCTTCGTCAATCCGGCGCTGATCGACATGCGCGTGCTCAACCGCGAACTGAGCCGTGCCATGCACGGGTATAGCTCTGCAGCCATTCACTCACCAGTATTTGGGCTCGATACCCTGCGCAGACAAATCAGCCGGCATTACCATGCCGAAGGGGTGCACCTGCACTGGGAATCGCTGCTGATCACCTGTGGCGGCATGGAAGCGCTGGCACTCGCCATCCAGGCCGTGCTGCAGGATGGCCGCCCGCCCTGCGTAGCCGTAATGCTGCCGGCCTTTCCCGGTGCGCTGAACCTGCTGCGCCAGCTCGGCGTTGCCATCGTCGCGCTTCCCGAATCGCCGGCAGAACAGGAAACGCTGCTGGCCAGCCGCCCGCTGGCGGCCTTGCTGGTGATGCCGAATTTCCAGCATCCCACCGGCCAGAGCCTGAGCGACGCCGGCAAGCAAGCGCTGCTCGATCTGGCTCACCGTTTCGACGTACCGGTCATCGAGGACGACACCTACCGCCAGTTGCACTTCGCCGGGCAGGCGCCCTTGCCGCTCAAGGCCCATGACCGCTGCGGGCTGGTGCTGCACTGCGGCTCGTTCAGCAAGACACTCGCCCCCGGCTACCGCGTCGGCTGGCTGGAACCGGGCCGCTATCTTGATCGCGTGCGGGCGCTGAAGCTGTGCTCGACGCTCAGCTCGCCGCTGCCCAGCCAGCTCGCGCTGGCCGAGCTGCTGGCCGGCCCTGCCGTACCGCGCCTGCTGCAGAAACTGCGCCGCGAACTGCAGCAGCGCACCCAGCTGCTGCGCCAGGCCGCGCTGGCGCACTTTCCGGCCGGCACGCAGGTCAGCGAGCCTGCCGGCGGCTATCTGCTGTGGGTTACGCTGCCCCGGGCCTCCGATCTGGCTGCACTCTTGCCCGGCGTCCATGCCGCCGGCCTGCATTTCGCCCCCGGCAGTCTGTGCCTGCCGGAAACAGCGGCCAGTGCCTGCAACACGCTGCGCCTGAATGCCAGCTTCTATACCGCGGCAGCCGAGCCGCGCCTGCAGCAGCTGGGCAGGCTGCTCGGCAACACCGCCGGCGATCTCTGAATACGAGCGTATCTATTGAGCCATAGCTCTTTCTCCAAAAGAGCTTCAGCCTTATACCCAATGCAGTCAGACCGGGCAGCAAGCTGCCGGCCAGCGCGATGCCAGCCATCCGGCCTGCCGATTTGACGGGCACGCCGCGCGCGCGTAGCCTTCCGCCCCTTCCCGCTTTTCCCCCTCCCCGCCCATGACCCGCTCCCTTCTGCCAGCCTGCGGCATCGATTTCGGCACTTCCAATTCCACCGCCGCCATCCACGATGGCGAGCGCGCGCGCCTGCTGCCGCTGGAAGACGGCAAGGCCACGCTGCCTTCGGCGATCTTCTTCAATCTGGACGAAGACAGCCACAGCTTCGGTCGCGCGGCACTGGGCGAGTACCTCGAAGGCTATGAAGGCCGGTTGATGCGCTCGATGAAAAGCCTGCTGGGCAGTTCGCTGATGGATTCGGGCACCGAAGTGGCCGGGCGTTACCTGAGCTTTCGCGAACTGCTTGGCCGTTTCATCGGCGAAGTGAAATCCCGCGCCGAGCAGCAGGCGCAGCAATCATTCAGCCAGGTGGTGCTGGGCCGCCCGGTGCGCTTTGTCGATGACGACGACGCGGCCGACGCGCAGGCCGAGCGTACGCTGGGCGAAATCGCCGTCACCTGCGGCTTTCGCGACATCAGCTTCCAGTTCGAACCGCTGGCCGCCGCGCACGATTACGAGCAGGACATCGCCCGCGAGGAATTGGTGCTGGTCATCGACATCGGTGGCGGTACGTCGGATTTCTCGCTGGTGCGCCTCTCGCCCGAACGACGCGGCAAGGCGGATCGCAGCAGCGATCTGCTCGCGCACGGCGGCGTGCACATCGGCGGCACCGACTTCGACCGCCAGCTCTCGCTCGCGGCGGTCATGCCGGAAATGGGCCTGGGCGCACAGCTGAAGGATGGCAAGCCGTTTCCCAGCAGCGTATTTTTCCAGCTCGCCACCTGGCACACCATCCACCTGGCCTACACGCGCAAGAGCTGGAGCGATCTGCAGGGCATGGCACGCGACATTGCCGACGTGCGCCGTTACGACCGCCTTGCCCGCGTGGTGCAGCAGCAGCGCGCGCATGAAATCGCCATCGCTGTCGAAGGTGCCAAGATCGCACTCTCGGAACATGCCAGCACGCACGTCGAACTCGATGCGCTGGAAGACAATTTCACGCTGGAAATCGCCCGCGACACGCTCGACATTGCCGTTGCCGCCGAAATCGAGCGCGTGTGCGCGGCGGCGCACGCCACGCTGAAACTGGGCGGCGTGCAGCCGGACCGCATCGATACGCTGTTCTTCACCGGCGGCGCCTCGGCGATGCCGGCACTGCGCCGCGCGCTGGCCGCCGCCTTTCCCCTGGCCCGTACCGTGGAAGGTGACGCCTACGGCAGTGTGGGCAGCGGCCTTGCCGTGACCGCCCGCCAGCGCTATGGCAACTGAGGCAGCAGCAAAACCTAGCGGAACACTTCGTTCAGCAGATCAACCACCAGCCCGGTACTGATTGCGACCAGCACCAGATCATTGCCGGCAATGATCCATTCATGGCCGGGACGCACGGGCAGATGCTGCAGGCAGGCGGAAGGCACCTGTTTTTTCGCGATTCCGGGTGGCAGCGGTTTGCCACGCGCCAGATTCTTGCGGATTCCCGGCGGCAGGCTGGCATACCCCGTGCAGCGGTAATCGGTGGCGATCTGGCGGGCCTGCGTAGCGGAAATGCCGAGACTGACAATCTCGGCATCACCACCCGATTTGTTGCCCTGCTTGTTCCCCTGCTGATTGCTGTGCTTGGTTTCCTTGTCCGGCTTGCCCTTGCCCTCAGGCGGAGCGGATTGCGCCGGTGTGGCGACCAGCACGCAGCCCAGCAACGCGCAGGCAATGTGCAGGTGATGCTTGAGAAGCGGCATGTTGAGGTCTCCCGAGTGCTTGCACTACACCATCGTATGCAACACCGCCCGTTTCTGCAGCAGAACCGGACGAATGCAGGCCTGCCGAATGGCGTAAACTGAACCATCCTTCCTCTTGCCACAGACAGATGACCATGCCCGGACTGCAGCGCCACACGACCAGAACCATCACCCGTATCGCCACAGGGCTATTGATTTTGCTGGGCTGCAGCAGCATACCCGCCAGGGCCGAAATCGATTTCGGCTCGCTGAACATGCTGGAGCAGACCGGCGAGCACTCTCCCGTCCCGCAGGGACTGGTGGTCGGCGCGGTCGGGCTGACCTACACGCCGCGCTATGAGGCCCAGGAGCAGAAAGTGCTGCCGATTCCGGGTTTCGTGTATTTCGGCGAACGCTTCATGTATCTCGGCGATCGCGCGCGCTATTACTTCTACAAGGATGGCCCGCTCGCGACCTATGCCTACGGGCGCGTACGCTTCGGCAATCTGGACCCGGCCGATGCGGCAGCGTTCTACGGCATGAACAAGCGCAAGGGCGAATTCGAAGCGGGGATCGGTGCCAATCTGGTCACCCCGTATGCCCTGCTCACCGCGCGGGCTTCCGCCGACGTCACCGGCACCAGCAAGGGCGGCGAAGCCCTGCTGTGGGCGGATTTCCCCGTCCAGCGCGGCACGCTGCTGGTGATGCCGGGCGCCGGCCTGATGTGGCGCGACAGCAAGCTCGCGAACTACTATTTCGGCGGCATCTCCGCCAGCGAGGCGACAGCGGGCCGGCCCGCCTACGACGTCGGCAACAGCCTCTCGTTTGGCGCCTCGCTGCTGACCTCCTGGCGCATCAACCGGGACTGGCTGACCATGGCCGGCGTGTTCTACGAGCACTATTCCTCCGGCATCCGCAACAGCCCGATCGTGCTGCACAATGGCGAGGTCACCGTGCTGGTCGGCGCGGGCTATGTCTGGCAGTAAGCGCCGCCAGGCCTCACTCGGACGCTTACCAAACCAGAACAACTGCTGGCTGATGCCGCAAGGCTATAACAGATAACGCTTGTATTGGCCTGATTCCTTTCTATCCTGAATATTCGACTGGCCGGTGCTTTTCAGGCAGCCGACATGCAAGACCCTAGCGGTCTCAAGACAGATAATCAGGAGGAGTCATGCGGCCAATTCCTGCCACGATTCTGCACATCGTCGCGCTGCTGTGCGGTACCCTGGGCCTGCTGCTGCTGGCCAGCGGCATCTGGGCCTGGCTGCTGGCAGCAGCCTGCCTCATCGCTGGCATAGCAGCACTGCTGCTGGATCGCCGCCCCGCAGAAACCGGGCCGCGGCACCCGGCACACAGCACCGACATCTCGCCAGCAACACCACCGGCCGGGCAGGCCGATGCACTGCTGAGCGCCATTCTGCCCTTGTGGGATCACAATGTATCGCTGGCCCGCCAGCAGACCGAGCAGGCCGCCGATGATCTGGTCAGCCGCTTCAGCGCCATCATGGTCCGCCTCAAACAGGCATTGAACGGTGACCAGCCGGGCTCGGGCCAGGTATTGCAGGTCATCAGCAGCAGCGACCGCCAACTGCAGGACATCCTTGCCGCACTCGAACAGGCGGCTCAGGAACGCCAGCGCTTCCAGCAGGAAATCACCAGCCTGGCATCGTTTACCGAAGAGCTGAAACGCATGGCCAGCGATGTGGCACACATTGCCGGACAGACCAATCTGCTGGCACTCAATGCGGCCATCGAAGCCGCGCGTGCCGGTGAAGCCGGGCGCGGCTTTGCCGTCGTTGCCGACGAGGTTCGCAAGCTGTCCACAATGTCGGGTGAAACGGGCAAACACATCCGCGAAAAGGTTGAAACGGTTAATACCTCGATGCAGGCCATGCTGGACCTGAGCCAGGATTTTGCCAGCCGCGACCAGCGCCTGATCAGCGACAGCGGCGACACCATCCGCAGCGTCATCGGCGCATTCGAGCAAGCCTCGGCTCTGCTTGCTCAGGATCTGGAAGAGTTGCGGGGCGCCAGCCAGGCCATCGAATCCGACATCAGCGAAGTGATGGTCAACCTGCAGTTCCAGGACCGTGTCAGCCAGATCCTCTCGCACATCAGCGCCGACATGCAGAAGCTAGGCAGCGTTGCCGAGCGCCGCCAGCTCGCAGAGCAGGATCCGCAGCAATGGTCGGCAGAACTCAGCCGCAGCTACACCACGCTGGAACAGCACATCGCCGACCGCCACAAGAGCGCGCTGCCCGCCGAATCCACCATCACCTTCTTCTGATCTGCCGAAACAGGGGTAATCATGGCAAAAACAATAATGATTGTTGATGATTCATCGAGCCTGCGCACTGTCGTCGGACTGGCGCTCAAGGGAGCGGGCTATGACGTCGTCGAAGGCTGCGACGGCAGGGATGCTCTCGCCAAGCTCGACGGGCGCAAGATCCATCTGGTGATTTCCGATGTGAACATGCCGAACATGGATGGCATTACCTTCGTCAAGCAGATGAAGAACCTGCCCGCCTACAAATTCACCCCCGTCATCATGCTCACCACCGAGGCAAGCGAAGCAAAGAAAACCGAAGGCCGCGATGCCGGCGTAAAGGCCTGGGTGGTCAAGCCCTTCCAGCCGCAGCAGATGCTGATGGCCGTCCAGAAGCTCGTCCTGCCCTGATCATTCCCGGAGCCGATGCCATGAATGTCCTGCAACTGGACAATGAACAGACCATCTACCAGGCCGCCGCCACGCACGCCCAGCTCAGCGCCGCGCTGCAAGGTGATGCCGAACTGGTGGTGGATCTGTCAGCCATTGAAGAATGCGATACGGCCTTCATCCAGCTGCTGCTGTGGCTGCAGCTGTCCTGCCGGGAACGGCATCACGCCCTGCAGCTGCGCGCCCCGTCCGCCAGCCTGTTGCGCCTGACCAGCCAGCTCGGCCTTGATGATCGCCTGCAGTACACGCCTGCGGAGTAGCCTCATGAATCTTGACCAGGCCATCCAGGCCTTCTTTGACGAAGCCTTCGAGCTGCTGCAGCAGATGGAAGACATCCTGCTGGATGCCGAATCCACGCAATCCGACCCGGAACTGCTGAATGCGCTCTTTCGCACCATCCATACCATCAAGGGCTCGGCCGGGCTGTTCGCACTGGATGGCATCGTCGGCTTTACCCATCAGGTCGAAAATGCGCTCGACCGCCTGCGCAGTGGCGAACTGACGCTCAATGAAAACCTCACCAGCCTGCTGCTGCGTTGCCACGATCATGTCAAAGCCATGCTGCAGGCGCTCGTCAACCAGAGCGATGGGCCGGATGAAGCGAGCCAGGCGGCATTGCTGGCCGAGCTGGCGGCCCTGACCGCAACAGCCGGCGGCACTCCGGCCAGCGAACCGGAACCGGCCACTGCCACTGCAGACACTGCTGCAACAATGGACTGGCTGCTGTATCTGGGTTTCGGGCCCGATGTGCTGCGCCACGGACTCGACCCGGCCAGCTTTCTCAGCTACCTCGCCACACTGGGTGAAGTGAGCCATGTCATCCCGCTCCTGCCCGGCCTGCAGGCGGGTACGGCTTATGATCCGGAGCAGAATTACCTGCAGCTGGCATTGCGTTTCCGCGGTGAAACCACCCTCGCCACATTGCATGATGTTTTCGAATTTGCCCGCGAAGACAGCCACATTCTCATCGCCCCGCTCGCTGGCGCCGCCGCCACACTGGCGCGCAACGAAGCCGGGCTGGGCGACACCGAACTGGCGCAAGTCCATGCGCACTGGCTCACGCTGGGGATGCAGACGCCCGATGAGGCCGTTGCTGCCAGCCCCGACGAACCCGAGCAGGCAGCGGACAGTGGCGCCCAATCCGCTGCACCCCTTGCTGCGTCCGTGGCGGCACCCCCTGCCGGCAGCAGCAACCCGAAGAAAGCCAAAACGGCCGAGAAAGCCGGCGAAGGGCGCTTCATCCGTGTCGAGGCGGAAAAGCTTGATGCGCTCATCAATCTGATCGGCGAGCTGGTGATTGCCGGCGCGGCGGGCAATCTGCTGGCGCGCCAGCATGGCGCCATGGCGCTGCAGGAATGGAGCCAGGGCATCAGCACACTGATCGAGCAGATCCGTACCGGCACGCTGTCGATGCGCATGGTGCAGATCGGCGAAATCTTCAACCGCTTTCCGCGCGTCGTGCGCGACGTCACCAAAGAGCTTGGCAAGGATGTCCAGCTCGACATCGTCGGCGCCGACACCGAACTCGACAAGTCGATGATCGACAAGCTGGGTGACCCGCTGATGCACCTGATCCGCAACGCCATCGACCACGGCATCGAAACCGTGGCGGTACGCACCGAGCGCGGCAAGCCGGCGCGGGGTACCGTGCGGCTGAATGCCTACCACGAATCCGGCAGCATTCTCATCGAGGTCAGCGACGATGGCGGCGGCCTGCATCGCGACCGCATCCTGGCCAAAGCCATTGATCGCGGCCTGATTACCGCCGATGCCGCGCTGACCGAGCAGGAAATCTTCGCGCTCATCTTCGAGCCCGGTTTTTCCACCGCCGCACAGGTCACCAGCATTTCCGGGCGCGGTGTCGGCATGGACGTTGTCCGCCGCAGCATCGAGCAGTTGCGCGGCACGATACAGATCGATTCCACCCCCGATGTCGGCACCGTCTTCCGCATCCGGCTGCCGCTGACGCTGGCCATCATCGACGGCTTCCTCGTCGAAATCGGCAAGGCCACCTATGTGATTCCGCTCGAAGCCGTGATCGAATGCATCGAGCTGCCCGAAGCCCTGCGCGATGCCAGCCACGCCGACCACCTCAACCTGCGCGGCGAATTGCTGCCGCTGTTGCGGCTGGCCAGTTTTCTGGAAGTGCCGGCAGCGGAAAACGCGCGGCAGAACGTCGTGGTCGTGCGCACGGGAGATCGCAAGGTCGGGCTGGTGGTCGATGGCCTGCTGGGCGAATTCCAGACGGTCATCAAGCCGCTGGGGTCGATGTTCAGCCACATCAAGGTCATCGGCGGTTCAACCATTCTCGGCAATGGCCAGATCGCGCTGATTCTGGATGTGAACGAGCTCGTCCAGCATGTCACGCTGCGCGACAGCGCACGCTTCAGCCTAACCCACGACTTTGCCATGCTGGGTATAAGCTCACAACCAACAAAATAAAAGGGCTACAGGCCAATACCCAATGGATGCGAGCATAAAACAATCCACCAGCAGGCCAGTCGTCCCGCGTGAACCGGATCGCCAGTTCCTAACTTTCCGGCTCGCAGGCGAGCTGTTCGGACTCGATATCGCAAACATCCTGGAAATTCTCGAATACCAGCACCTGACCGAAGTGCCGCTGATGCCGGCCTTCATACGCGGCGTCATGAACCTGCGCGGAGCCGTCGTTCCCGTCGTCGACCTGTCGGCACGGCTGGGGCGCGGCGCGCTGCCACTGGGCAAGCGCAGCAGCATCGTGATCGTCGAAGCCGGCACCGGCGATGAAGAAGGCGGGCAGCCCGTCGGCATGCTGGTCGATCAGGTCGACGCCGTGCTGGCGCTCCCGGCCAGCGCCATCGAACCTGCCCCGCAATTCGGCCAGCGCCTGCGTACCGACTTCATCGCCGGAATGGCGCAGATCGACGGGCTCTTTATCGTGCTGCTCGATATCGGGCATGTGCTATCGATTGAAGAAATGACCCTGCTCGCCACCCTGGACTATTCGCCCCATGAATCTTGCAATGACAAGCCGGATCCCGGCCGACCAGCGCGTGACGCTTAAGCCGGCCACCTTCACGCGTTTCAGCGCGTGGCTGCGCGAACAGACCGGCGTGCATCTGGCGGCCAACAAGCAATCCCTGCTCGAGCACCGCCTGCACAAGCGTCTGGTCGCCCGCGGTGTCGATGACTTCGATACCTATCTGCGCCTGCTGCAGGACCCGCATGAACAGCACGAACGCGAGCTGGCCATTGATCTGCTCACCACGCACGAGACCTACTTCTTCCGCGAAAACAAGCATTTCGACTGGCTGCGCCAGATGCTGGACAGCCGGCAGTTCGAGCTGCCGCTGCGCATCTGGAGCGCGGCCTGCTCGACCGGTGAAGAAGTCTGGAGCCTGGCCATGCTGTGTGCCGAGCAGCTCGGGGAACACGCCGACTGGAGCATTCTCGGCAGCGATATCAGCCAGCCCTCATTGCAGGCGGCCACGCGCGGACACTACCGGCTCAGCCGGGCCGAGGGCATTCCCCAGCCCTACCTCAAGCGCTTCTGCCTCAAGGGCATCGGGCCACAGGAAGGCACGCTGCTGATCGATCCGGTACTGCGCCCGAAAGTCGCGTTCCAGCAGGTGAACCTGGCCAATAGCCTGCCGGCGCTCGGGCCTTTCCAGGTGATATTCCTGCGCAATGTACTGATCTATTTCGATCTGCCCGGCAAGCAGCAGATCATCGACCGCATTCTGGGACGGCTCGCGCCCGGTGGCTTTCTGGTGGTCAGCCACTCGGAAAGCCTGCATGGCATTCATAACGGACTGCGCCCCATCCAGCCCGGTGTCTACTACAAGAAAGAGCGCTAAGCCGCATGCAAGGAGGACGCAGATGATCAAAGTCATGGTGGTCGACGATTCGGCCGTGGTTCGCCAGGTCGTCAGTGACATTCTGGGCAGCGCCAGCGGTATCAGCGTGATCGGCGCCGCCAGCGACCCGATCTATGCCCGCGAGAAAATGAACCGCGACTGGCCCGATGTTGTCGTGCTCGACGTGGAAATGCCGCGCATGGACGGCATTTCCTTCCTCCGGCAGCTGATGAGCGAGCGACCGACGCCGGTCATCATTCTGTCCACACTCACCACGAAGGGCTCGGCCACCGCCATTGAAGCGCTGCGTGCCGGCGCCGTGCAGGTGCTGGCCAAACCCTCGCTCGGCGTCCGCCAGCAATTGCAGGATGAAGCCGGCGATCTGGTCGGTGCCGTGCGTGCTGCGGCGCGTGCGCGCGTCGGACTGCTGCGGCCGGCGGCCCTGACAGCGGCAGGCAGCAATGGCAGCAGCGAGCATCACGCGCTCAACCGGCCCAAGCTCAGCGCCGATGCGGTCATCGCCCCGCCCAGCGGGTCGGCCATGGTGCAGACCACCGAGCGCATCGTGCTGATCGGCACGTCCACCGGCGGCACGCAGGCGCTGGAAGCCGTGCTGACACGCCTCTCGCGCACCTGCCCGCCGATCGCCATCGTCCAGCACATGCCCGAAGCATTTACCGCTTCCTTTGCCAAGCGTCTCAACGAGCTCAGCGAAATCGAAGTCCGCGAAGCCAAACACGGCGACCGCATGGGGCCGGGGCGCGCGCTGATCGCGCCGGGTGGCAAACACCTGATGATCAGGCGCAGCGGGGCACAGTATCTGGTCGACGTGGTTGACGGCCCGCTGGTCAGCCGGCACCGCCCCTCGGTCGACGTGCTGTTCCGCTCCGGCGCCAAGTTTGCCGGCCGCAACGCGGTGGGCTTCATCATGACCGGCATGGGCGACGACGGCGCGCGCGGCCTGAAGGAAATGCACGATGCCGGTGCACGTACCTATGCGCAAGACGAGGAAAGCTGCGTGGTCTTCGGCATGCCCAAGGAAGCAATCAAGCTGGGTGCGGCCGACGACGTCGTCAGCCTTGCACGCATTCCCGCCATCATCGAACAGATCGGGAGAGGCTGACCATGCATGCCGGAGCACTGCACTGCAAGGTCTACATCGTCGACGACTCTTCCGTCCAGCGGGCGCACGCCGCCAGCCTGTGCCAGGAGCTGGGACTGGACGTGATCGCACTCGCCAGCGACGGGCTGGAAGCACTGCTGGCCCTCAAGAGCGGCGCGGTCAAACCGGATCTGCTGCTGCTGGATCTGGAAATGCCGGGGCTCGACGGCATCGGCCTGCTGCATGAACTGGTGCGCCTGAAGCTGCCGATGCGCGTGGTCGTGATGAGCACGCGGGAAAATCCGCTGCTGGCCGCCGTCGAGCAGATGGGCAAGGAAAGCGCGCTGCAAATCCTCGCCGCGCTGCAAAAACCCGTCAGCGCCAGGCGCCTGCAGGAAGTGCTCGAAGCCCGGGCGGTGGCGCCGGCTACCGAAGAAATCCGGCCGGACTTCAGTGCCGCCGAATTCAGCGCGGCGCTGGCCGGCGGGCAGATCCGGATGCGCTACCTGCCACGCGTACACCTCGGCAACGGCCTGATCCAGGGGCTCGACGTCCAGCCCTGCTGGCAGCACCCCGAGCACGGACTGCTGCTGGCACGCCAGTTCATGCCCCTCCTGCCGGACAGCATCCGCGACGACGATCTCTACCGTTTCCTGCTCGATACGGTTCTGCAGCGTGCCCAGCACTGGCTGCAGCGCGGACTGAAACTCGGCATCGTTCTGCGCCTGCCTGCCCGCCTGTTCCGGCAGCGCCTCTTTGCCAATCTGCTGCAGGAAAGGCTGGAGCAATTCGGCCTGCACCCGGAAATGCTCATCATCAAGCTCAAGGACTGGGACCCGGCACAGGATGGCGCGAGCATTGCCGGCATTCTCGGACAACTGCGGCTGATGGGCTTTGGCATCGCCATCAGTGATCGTGGCAACGGCTTTGCGTGGCTGGACGAACTCGGCAGTGTGCCCTTCAACGAATTCCATCTCGACGAAGCCTTCCTGCTGCGCGCCGATTCGCGCGCGCTGACGCGCATCATCCTGGAAAGCATGATCCAGCTCGCGCACCGGCTGGAGCTGAAAACGCTGGGGCCGGGTCTGGCCACACCGGAGCGCTGGCAGCAGCTGCTCGCGCTGGGCTGCGATTACGCCACCGGCCCGCTGATCAGCCCGCTGCTCGATGGCGATGATGTGGTTGGCTGGATGCGCGAAAACAGCGAACGCCTGCGGCATCTGGCACAGGAGGCCAAACACGGCAGCCATGTCCCGGCAGGCTAACGGAGGCAGTTATTATTCTTTATACATGGCAATGTATATACACAAAGCCATTCACAGTAAATGGCTACAGATCAATACCCATATACATAAGCAACCGCAAAAAACCGCCTGACAGAAGGTGGCGCGCGAGATTCTGCTCACATCGAGAGTCGGACGACATTCACGCAATCTTCGAGTAATTGAGCTTGGCATTTAACTGACCCGCTTCTAGATTTGTATATCAGAAGTACCTAATAAAACCGGATGAAAGGGAGTTCCTGCGATGTCGTGGTTTACCAATTTGCGCCTGGTCACCAAGCTGACCATTACCTTTTTGCTCGTAGCCACGGTCGCCCTGATCATTGGCGGCATGGGTGTCATCAACATCAAGAAAGTCGACGACATGATGTCCAGCATGTATGCCGACCGGCTGGTTCCGATCCGTGATCTCAGCGAAATCGAAAGCAACACAATCACCCATTACCGCCGAATCTATGTTGCACTGGCCTATAACGACAGCACAAAAACTGTCGACCTGCTCAACCAGAATGCCAAAACCGAGCAGGAAATCGATGATCTGTTCAAGACTTACCGCAACACGCAACTGGTTGCCGAAGAAGAGCGCCTGATTGCCGAATATGACAAACAAATGCCGGTGTATCGCGCAGCGGCTAAAAAAGTGCTGGACACACTCAACAGTGGCCAGGCATCCGAAGCCCTGAATATCAACAACAGCGAACTGCGCCCGGCTTATGAAGCCCTGTCAACCACCATCAACCAGCTCATCAAGGTCAACTCTGACACGGCTGACAAGGTCAACAAGGAATCGACGGTCATTGCCAACCAGATCAGCACCCTGATGATCGGCCTGATGATCGGCGGCTTTGTGCTGGCGATGGTGATCGGCCTGCTCATTACCCGCATGATCATGCGCCAGGTCGGCGGCGAACCCGGCGATGCCGTTACCATCCTGCAGCGCGTGGCCGAAGGCGACCTGACCGTTGATGTCAAGCTGCGCGCCGGCGACACCTCGTCGATGCTCTTCAGCCTGAAACAGATGATCGACAAGCTCACCAGCGTCATTACCGATGTTTCCAGTTCGGCCAACGCGCTGGCCTCCGCTTCCGAAGAGGTCAGCGCCTCGGCGCAGGCGCTCAGCCAGAATGCGTCGGAACAGGCCGCCAATGTCGAGGAAACCAGCGCGGCCGTCGAGGAAATCACCTCGACCGTTTCGCAGAATGCCGAAAACGCCCGCATCACCGACAGCATGGCCAGCAAATCGGCCAGCGATGCCAACGAGGGCGGACAGGCCGTGCGCGAAACCGTGCAGGCCATGCGCCAGATCGCCGGCAAGATCGGCATCATCGACGACATCGCCTATCAAACCAACCTGCTGGCCCTGAACGCCGCCATTGAAGCGGCCCGGGCCGGCGAACACGGCAAGGGTTTTGCCGTGGTGGCCGCCGAAGTGCGCAAGCTGGCCGAACGCAGCCAGGTCGCCGCGCAGGAAATCAGCTCGGTGGCCAGCAATAGCGTGGTGATGGCCGAAAGCGCTGGCTCGCTGCTGGACCAGATGGTTCCGGCCATCCGCAAGACAGCCGATCTGGTGCAGGAAATCTCGGCGGCATCGCGCGAACAGAGCGGCGGCCTTGACCAGATCAATACCGCCGTCAGCCAGCTGGCGCAAACCACGCAGATGAACGCCTCGTCTTCCGAGGAGCTGTCATCCACCGCCGAGGAAATGAGCGCCCAGGCGATCCAGCTGCAGGAAATGGTGAGTTTCTTCCGGGTGAGCGAGAATCCGCAACGCGGTGGCGGACGCCGCCCTGCGGCAGCCGCCAGCGTGAAACGCGGCGGACGGGGCGGCAATAGCAGTAACGACATGCCGGAAGACTCTTCCTTTACCCGCTTCTGAGGAGCGGGCCATGGCGAAAATCGATACTCTTGGCAGCCCGCTTGCCGCCAGTGCGGCAATCCGGGCACCCCGCCAGTTTCTGACCTTCCGGCTGGAGCAGGAACTGTTTGCCATTCCGATCGGCAACATCCGCGAAATCATCGAATTCAGCAGCATCACTGAAATTCCGATGATGCCGCCTTTCCTGCGCGGGGTAATCAATCTGCGCGGCGCGGTTGTCCCGGTCATCGATCTGTCGGCCCGCTTCGGCCGGGCACCGACCAGCATCGGCAAGCGCACCTGCATCGTCATTGTCGAGCTGGAGCAGGACGAGCAGGTGCATGCTCTCGGCATCATGGTCGATGCGGTCAACGAGGTGCTGGATGTCGAAGACAGCCAGATCGAAGCCGCGCCGAATTTCGGCGCCAAGCTGCGTGCCGACTTCATCGAAGGGATGATCAACATTGCCGAGCGCTTCGTGATTGCGCTCAATATCCGACAGGTACTCTCGGTCGAGGAGATGGCCGAACTGATCTGCCTCGTGAATCAGGAACCGCAGGGCGAAACCGTCGGCTGAACGACATCCGCCCCGGCTTCAGCGGGGCGGATTCTGCAGTTGCTGCCGCACATAATCGAAGACCTGCTCTTCGTCGATGCGGCCGGCGACGTCTGCCACCATACCCAGATCAACGCCCATGCGCGCCGCAAGGCGTGCCGCTGCACGCGTCACCACGAACTCGTCGGCGGCAACCGGGGCGGGTCTTGCCGGCGGCAGCTGGCAGGCCGGAGCGAACACCACGTCATCCACCTGCAGCGGATACAGCTGGGTATCGGCCTCGGCGATCTCCATCATCAGCAGCAAGTCACCCGCATGCACGGCGTCGCCGACGCTGACCATGATCTGCCCGACCTGCCCGGCATCCGGCGCCTGGATCAGCACCTCTTCGCCGGCACACAGCAGATGGACCAGCGCCGCATTGGCCGCGACGTCATGTCCGCTCTGCGGGCCGATGCGCAGAACCAGCGCAGGCTCGTCCAGTTGCGGGGCACAGATCAGATGTGTAGTGGTGCCGGGGTTCATTTGTGCATTATTCACGGGCAAGCTTTGATATTGACCAAGGTGCAGCCTGGTTACGCCTTTATCATACCGGACATGCGCTTAACCCGCGCAGGGGTGGATGCTGTCATTGTTATATTGCGGTGCAACATTGCACTGCTATGATGGGGACATCATTCAACCACTCCCGGCATCAGCCTTTGATGGCTCGGCGGGGCTTCTGGAGCTGTCATGGCGATCGAAAACATTGAAAACGTCCTGTTTGACGATATCGCACCCGGTATGCGCTATCAGCGCACGCACGTCGTTACCGGCAACGATTTCGCCCTGTTCGCCATGCTGGGCGGCCGGCAGGATGAGGAAGGCCGCGATCGCGTTCCCGCCGTGGGCGCCTTCATTGCCCTGACTTCTTCGACCGTCAATTTCTTCCCCGGCAATGGCTCCATCCTCTCCAGCCATGCACTGAAGTCACACGGCTGGATCGAGGAAGGCGATGTGCTGAACATCGAACTGTTCGTGCAGGAAAAGCGCCCGGCCACGAAAGAAGTGGTCATGGAAGGCCACTGTACCAATCAGCGCGGCGAAGTCCTGATGAATGGCCCGATCGTGGTCATCGCACCGGTCGAAAAACGTGTATCGGTGCAGAGCGAACCACCACAACTCACGCTGCGCCAGCACCGCGTGTTTGCCGAATTGCAGAACAAGGCAGCTCAGCTGTCACCGATTCCCACGGCGGTCATCCATCCCTGCGACCGTGAATCACTGCTGGGCGCCATTGATGCCGCCGAAGCCGGCCTCATCATTCCCATTCTCGTCGGCCCGGAAGCCAAGATTCGCGCCGTTGCCGAGAAAGAAGGCATAGCGCTGGCCAATTACCGCATCGTGCACACCGAGCACAGCGTTGCCGCTGCCGAAAAGGCCGTGGAACTCGCGCGTACCGGTGAGGCGGAAGCACTGATGAAAGGCTCGCTGCACACCGATGAAATGATGCGTGCCGTCATGGCATCCGGCACGGGTCTGCGCGCCGGCCGCCGCCTGTCCCACGTGTTCGTGATGGACGTGCCGGCTTACGAGCGCCCGCTGCTGGTGACCGATGCCGCGATCAATATCGCACCGACACTGGAAGACAAGATCGACATTACGCAGAATGCGATCAATCTGGCGCATGTGCTCGGCAACGAGCTACCCAAGGTCGCCATCCTCTCGGCGGTTGAAACTGTCTATTCGAAGATGCCATCGACGCTGGATGCGGCGCTGCTGTGCAAGATGGCCGATCGCGGCCAGATCACCGGTGGCCTGCTCGATGGCCCGCTGGCATTTGACAACGCCATTTCCATGACGGCCGCCAAGGCCAAGAAAATTGTTTCACCGGTTGCCGGCCAGGCCGACATCCTGGTGGTTCCCGATATCGAGGCTGGCAACATGCTGGCCAAGCAGATGTCCTATTTCGCCGGCGCCGACTCGGCGGGGATTGTACTGGGGGCAAGGGTTCCCATCGTACTGACCTCGCGTGCGGACGACGCCAAGGTTCGTCTGGCCTCCTGCGCTGTCATGGCGCTGGTGGCCCATCACAAACGGAGTAAATAATCCATGACCGCCCACCAGAACGACCTGATTCTTGTCATCAACGCCGGTTCCAGCAGCATCAAGTTCTCGCTGTTCGAGAACGCGGCCGCTGATCCCGTGCTGCTGTACAAGGGTCTGGCCGAAGGCATCTATGTTGACCCGAAGTTCACCGCGAAAGACGCCGGTGACGCCAAGCTCGTTTCGTCGGAAAGCATTCCCGGCACGGCCAAGAACCATGATGAAGCCCTGCGCCACATGCTGGCGTGGATCAATGGCGTCATCAACGGCCGCAAGATTGCCGTGATCGGCCATCGCGTCGTGCATGGTGGCGTGAAATTCTCCAAGCCCGTTGTCGTGACCAATGACGTCATCACCGAGCTGGAAAAGCTGATCCCGCTGGCGCCGCTGCACGAGCCGCACAACATCACCCCGATCAAGATCCTGCAAGGCCTGCTGCCGGACGTACCGCAGGTCGTCTGCTTCGATACCGCCTTCCACGCCAACCAGCCGGAACTGAACCAGCTCTACGGCCTGCCGTATGAATTCAGCCAGCAGGAAGGCATCCGTCGCTACGGCTTCCACGGCCTGTCCTACGAGTACATCGCCAGCGTGCTGCCGCAGATTGATGCCAAGGCTGCCGCCGGCAAGACTGTCGTCGCTCACCTGGGTAACGGTTCGTCGATGGCTGCGCTGGAAGCCTGCCGGGGCATTGCGTCGACCATGGGCTTTACCGCGCTGGAAGGCCTGCCGATGGGTACCCGCACCGGCTCGATTGATGCCGGCGTCGTTCTGCATCTGCTGAATCACCTGAAGATGGATGCCAAGCAGATTGAAGATCTGCTGTACAAGAAATCCGGTTTGCTGGGCATGTCCGGCATTTCCAGCGACATGCGTGATCTGGAAGCCTCCGACTCGCCGCGCGCCAAGCTGGCCATCGATTATTTCGTTTCCCGCATCGTACGCGAAACCGGCTCGCTGGCCGCTGCACTGCAAGGCTTTGACGCACTGGTATTCACCGCCGGCATCGGCGAAAACGACGCACAGACCCGCGCTGCCGTCTGCGCACAGCTGGGCTGGCTGGGCGTAGCCATCGACCCGGCTGCCAACGCGGTGCGTTCGGGCGAGCCGCGCCGTATCTCGACGGTAGACAGCAAGGTTGCCGTTTACGTGATTCCGACCAATGAAGAGCTGATGATTGCCCGCCAGTCCGAAGCCTGCCTCGGCTAAGCCTCTAGCCGCAGCAAACTCAAAAGCGCCCTGCGGGGCGCTTTTTGTTTCTGGCTGGCTGATTTGCCAATGCCCGTGGAGATAGTTCACTGTCTTTTCCGGACTTTTTCTGTACCATGCAGTAAATATCCCGCAAGTATTCATCGGACTGGATGCCGTTTGCACGTATCGCCGATCTCTCCAGCAGAGGCCATTCATGACTGTACAGAACTATTCCCGCACATTGCTGGCCTGCAGTGCCGCACTCTTCCTCGCCATTGTTCCGGCCCGGGCAGCCAGCGGCCCGGCAGGGAGCCAGTTTGCAGCGTGGCGGGAACAGCCGCTCATCAGCCGCAGCATTTCACTGGCCCAGCTCGCCACCAGCCAGACCATCGTACTCAAGGGGCGCAACAGTACACAGGAATTCTTCTTCCCGGTTCCTGCCGGTATCCCGCTGCAGAACGCCGAGCTGCACTTTGCCGGCCACTATCTGCGCGGCGACGGCGGGCGCACCAATTTGCTGCTGGCCATTGACGGCACTCCAATCAGCAGCCGCAAGCTCGACAGCGATGCCGGCGATGCCAGCCAGGCACTCGCGGTGGGCAACACCCCGCGCCGCAATGGCTTCGTCCAGCTGCGCGTGAACTGGGCCTCGCAGCTGTCCGAACAGATCTGCTCGAACGAACAGACTCCCGGCAATGTACTGAATATCGTGCCGGATACCGCTCTGCGCTACCAGTTCAACCCGGATGCCATCACCACCGTCGCCTCGGCCTGGCAGGCGCTGCCGCCCAGAGTCACGCTGCTGGTGTCCGGCGCCGCCATGAGCCGGGAAAGTTATGACAGCACCTGGCGCATTGGTGTCCAGCTGCAGCAGGGCGGCAAGAAAGTGCAGGTTGCCAGCCTGCCGAAAGTGGGCAGCAGCATCGATCTCGCCACCGTCAGGGTGCCAGATACACTAAAAGGTATTCCCGCATTCGCCTCGATTTCAAAGGGCTCTGGATACTATACCCTTCAGAATGAAGCTGAGGTTGGTGCACTGCTCGCTCTCGGCGAGCTTGGCCCGGTACACGCCGATGTGCTGCTGGATGAACCGGCCTTGCGGCAGGCGATCAAGGAAGCACTGGATGCGCTGGAAGCCCAGATCAGGGCTGCATCCGCCGATGCGGCCGAGCAGTTCACCCTCTGGCGCAACAAGCGCTTCGCACTGCCTGCTGGCCAGGATGTTGCCGTCACACAGTTTGCCGGCCAGCCGGCGATCCTGATAGCCGCCGACAAGGGGCGCCAGGCGGCAACCCTGCTGACCCCGCCCTGGCAGGCGCTGGCGCGCAACCTGAAGCTGACCGTTCCTGTCGCCAGCGATGCCATGGCAGAAGCCCGTGGTACGCTGCTGGATGAGTTCGGCCCACTGTCCGGCAGCATGGATGTGCTGGCCCAGAGCGAGCGACAAGTCAGTTTCGAGCTGCACAGGCTGGCCGGCGCAGGCCAGCTGCCGCAAAAGCTGGTGCTCGATCTGTCTGCCGCACCGAATGCCTCCAAGGAAAAACCGGTGGTGTCGGTCCTGTTCAACGACATGCTGATCGGTGCCAGCCATCTGCAGACCAGCGGCACGATCCAGCGCATCGAAGTCGCCATTCCGCCCTACCTGCTGCAAAGCCGCAATACGGTCACCATCCGTTTCACCCGCCAGCCCTCGGTGCCGCACTGCCACGACATTCCTGCCGCCTATCCGGTTTCCATCCTGCCCAGCAGCCATATCCGCCTGGGCAAGGGCGAGCTGGGTGACGATTTCCTGGGCGTGAGCACCCGCCTGAGCAACGGCGGCACCCTGCTGATGTCGGAAGCACTGCTCGCCAGCCCGCGGGATTCGCTGCCGGGACTGATCAATATTGCCTTTGCTGCCGGTATTTCACCGCAGCGCACGATCAGCCAGTTTGCCGCAGCGGGCCAGCGTCCGGCAGTCAACGGCAATTTTCTGGCTGTCGGAGTGATCCCGGCCGGAACCAATCCGGTCGCACAATTCAAGGGCGGCCAGTTGCTGCTGAGCAATCAGGGGCCACTTCTGGATGTTGCCGAATTGCAGGATGTTGCCATTGCCGAAGTAGTCAGCTCCGGTACACAGGCCGGCATCATTTACCACGGCAGCAAGCAGTCCCTGCCCGCTCTGCCAGCCATGGCCGGTCGAATGCCCCTGTTGGGCAAGGGCAACCTGGCCGCCATCGGCCCCGAGGGCATTCTGCTGACAATTGACCGCAACGACCCGACCGGCGAAAAACTGGCCCGTGACGCCAACCCCCAGTCCATCTGGGACCGCTACTGGTGGGCTTGGTCCACGCTGATCGGCATCATTGTCCTTGCCCTGCTGGCCGCACGCATCACCCAGGTGCGCCGCCGCAACAAGGGTGACACGCAGCTCTGATGTCCTACAGCACGGCGGTCTATTTCGCGGCGTACTACGGCTGGCTGGAAAAGCTGGCCGTGGTGCTGACCGTGCTCATCCTGATTTCCAGCCTCGATGATGTGTTCATCGATCTCTGGTATTGGGGGCGTGAACTGTGGCGCAAGCTGACCATCAAGCGCAGCGCCGAATACCAGCCACTGACCGCCGCGCAGCTGAAAAATCGGGACGAGCAGTACATCGCCATCATGGTGCCGGCCTGGCAGGAATACGACGTCATCGCGCAGATGGTCGAGAACATGATGAGCGTGCTCGACTATCGCCGCTATGTGGTCTTTGTCGGCACCTATTGCAACGACCAGGCCACCATCGATGAGGTCGAGCGCGTGCGCAAGCATTTCCGCCACCTGATCCGGGTAGAGGTGCCGCATGCGGGCCCGACCTGCAAGGCGGATTGCCTGAACTGGATCATCCAGGCCATTTTCAAGCACGAGGCCGAACACGGCATCGAATTTGCCGGTGTCGTGATGCACGATGCCGAAGACGTGTTGCACCCGCTCGAACTGCGTTTCTTCAATTACCTGCTGCCGCGCAAGGACATGATCCAGCTGCCGGTCACCTCGCTGGAACGCGAATGGTTCGAGCTGGTGGCCGGCACCTATATGGATGAATTTGCCGAATGGCACGGCAAGGATCTGGTCGTACGCGAAAGCATTTCCGGCATGGTGCCTTCCGCCGGCGTCGGCACCTGCTTCTCGCGCCGCGCCCTGCTGACCCTGTGCGCCGATACGCAGAACCAGCCCTTCAATACCGCAAGCCTGACCGAGGATTACGACGTCGGCGCACGGCTCGCCGCCAGCGACATGTCGGCGATCTTTGCCCGCTTCCCGGTGCAGTTCCGCGTACACCGCAAAAGCGGCTTCGGCTTGGGTCCCGACCGCGACCTCGTCATCGACATGCCGCTGTGCGTGCGCGAGTATTTCCCGGACACGCTCTACACCGCCTACCGGCAACGCGCGCGCTGGGTACTGGGCATCAGCATGCAGGGCTGGATGCATCTCGGCTGGCAGGGTTCGCTGGCCGACCGCTACCTGCTGTTTCGCGACCGCAAGGGCATCGTGACCTCGCTGCTCAATGTGCTGGCCTATCTGGTGTTCTTCCAGTTTCTCGGCTTCTACATCGCCGCCAAGACCGGCCTGTGGACACTGCACTTTCCGCCGATTTTCGCGCCGGGCAGCTGGCCCCTGCAGATCGCCACCTTCACCGGGCTGATCATGATCAGCCGTGTCGTGCAGCGCTTTTACTTCGTCAACAAACTCTACGGTTGGGAACAGGGGCTGATGTCCATCCCGCGCATGGTGGTCAGCAACCTGATCAACTTCCTCGCCACGCTGCGTGCCTGGAAAATGTTCCTGAACCACCTGTTCATGGGCACGCGACTGGTCTGGGACAAGACCCAGCACCATTTTCCGTCCGCCGCCAAACTGGCCAAGCAGCGCAAACGGCTGGGCGAGCTGCTGCTGAGCTGGCAGGCCATCGAACCCGAACAGCTCGAAGCGGCACTCGACCGGCAGACCGAGTTCAAGCTGCCCGTCGGCCGCCTGCTGCTGACCCAGGGCGCACTGGATGACGAAACACTCGCCGAAGCCATCTCCGCGCAGTATGACCTGGGCCGCGCGGTGCTCACCCGCGACGCCATCCTGGCACAGCATCGGCGCATTCCCTTCGAGTGGTGCATGCGCCGCCGCGCCTTCCCCTTCGGCCAGCAGGACGGACTGACGCAACTGGCCGTCGCGGCGCCGCTGGACGAGGAGTCGCGCCTGCATATGGAAGAACTGCTGGGTGAACCGGTGCGCCAGTACATCGCACGGGAAAGTGAAATTGCCGCCGGTCTGCGCCTGCTGAGCGGCATCACGGATGAGTTCATCGCCGACGGCAAGGCCTCGCTGACCGATCTGATGATCACGCAGGGGCTAGTCGACCGTGCCGCGTTCGATCAGGCGCTCACCGGTTTCGATCTTGACCGGCACGGCAACCTGGCCGACTACATGATTGCCAAGGGCGTTTTCACCCGCGAAAACTACGCTGCAGTGAAGGAATTGCAGCACAGGCAAATTCCGAAGCAGCATGTCGGGCACGCGGATCCCGATGCAGCAGAAGGGCAGTAAACCCTCCCGCAAGGCCGCATTCCTGACCGATTGCTTGCCGGGACACCTTTTCCTGCACCTACAATGGAGGGAGGAGGTGCCCCTTGCCTGCCAATTCCGACCCATCCGGTACTGATCCCCGCTGGCACGCGCTGCCCGCCGACGAGGTGTTTGCACGCCTTGGCAGCAGCCCGGCAGGGCTGGGCCCGGACGAGTGTGCAGAGCGCCTGGCCAGTCATGGCCCGAACCAGTTGCGGGAGAAAACACCACGCCCCGCCTGGCGGCGCTTTGCCGACCAGTTCCGCAACCTGCTGGTCATCGTGCTGCTGGCCGCCGGCGTGCTCGCAGCCGTCGTCGGTGACCTGAAAGACGCTGCCGTGATCGTCGCCGTCACGCTGATCAACGCCACGCTGGGTTTCATCCAGGAAAACCGCGCCGAAGCCGCGCTTGCCGCGCTGAAAGCGATGCTGGCACAGACGGCGCGCGTACGCCGCGACGGGCAGAACAGCCTGATTCCGGCGCACGAGCTGGTTCCCGGCGACATCCTGCTGCTGGAAGCCGGCGACCGCGCCCCCGCCGACGCCCGCGTGCTGGTCGCCCACAGTGCCGAAATGGCCGAAGCAGCGCTGACCGGCGAATCGCACCCCGTCCCCAAGACGCCGGACACGCTGACTGCGGACACCCTGCTCGCCGAGCGCAGCAATATGGTCTACATGAACACGGTGCTGACTCACGGCCGGATCGAGGCCATCGTCACCGCCACCGGCATGCACACCGAAATGGGACGGCTCGCCAATCTGCTGGCCGACACGGCCGAGGGCGCCACGCCGCTGCAGATCCAGCTCGACCAGCTCGGCAAGAGGCTCGCGCTGATCGCCGGGCTGGTGGTCACGCTGATTTTCGTGCTGGGCGTCATGCGCGGTGACGATCTGGCCAGCACCATCATGACCGCCATCGCCCTGGCGGTGGCCGCCATTCCGGAAGGGCTGCCGGCGGTGGTCACCGTCACGCTGGCGCTGGGGATGCACCGCATGGCCAGCCAGCACGCCATCGTGAAAAAGCTCGCCGCCGTTGAAACGCTGGGCTGCACCACCGTCATCTGCTCGGACAAGACCGGCACGCTCACGCAGAACCGCATGACGGTGCGCCAGCTACATTTCGCCGGCCAGCGCTACCAGGTCAGCGGTGATGGTTACGCGGGCGGCGGCGGCATCCGCGCTCCCAGTGGCGATCCCCTGCCCGACCTGCGCGCACTGCTCCTGCCGGCCGCGCTCTGCAACGATGCACGCATCCACGACGGCGAACTGATCGGCGACCCGACCGAAGGCGCCTTGCTGGCACTCGCCACGCGCGGCGGCATCGACCTTGATGAAGCGCTCGCCAGGCATCCGCGCATTGCCGAAATCCCTTTCGATTCGGCGCACAAGTTCATGGCGACCTTCCACCACGATGGCGAGCGCGTGCGCATGTGGCTCAAGGGCGCGCCCGATGTCCTGCTGGCCAGATCAAGCCGCTGGCACAGCCATACATACCAGCCCATGACACTATCAGACCTTGACATAAAAGGGCTGCAGAGCAATACCCGTGAGATGGCCAATGATGCGATGCGGGTGCTGGCACTGGCAACACGCGACATTCCGGCCGCCGACTTCGACCCGGCCGCCGATCTGATGCAATGGGCCAACTGCCTGACCATCACCGGGCTGGTCGGCATGATCGACCCGCCCCGCCCGGAAGCCGCCGCCGCCATTGCCACCTGCCAGCAGGCCGGCATCGCGGTGAAAATGATCACCGGCGACCATCGCATCACTGCGGCCGCCATCGCGCGCGAGCTCGGCATCCATGGCGAGGTGTGCGAGGGCAGCGAACTCGACCGGCTCGACGATGCCGCGCTGGCCCGTATCGTGGCCGGCTGCGCCGTTTTTGCCCGCGTCGCGCCGGAACACAAGATGCGCATCATTGCTGCGCTACAGACGCACGGCCATGTCGTCGCCATGACCGGCGACGGCGTGAACGATGCACCGGCGCTGAAAGTGGCCGATATCGGCATCGCCATGGGCCAGGGCGGCACAGCCGTCACCCGTGAAGCGGCAGCGATGGTGCTCACCGACGACAATTTCGCCAGCATCGTGCATGCGGTGAAAGAAGGCCGCACGATCTACGACAATATCGTCAAATTCGTGCGTTTCCAGCTCTCGACCAACCTCGGCGCGATATTCACCGTGCTCGGCGCTCCGCTACTCGGGTTGCCCACGCCATTCACCGCCATCCAGATCCTGTGGGTCAACATCATCATGGACGGCCCGCCGGCCATGACGCTGGGCGTCGAGCCGGCCCGCAACGGCATCATGCAGACCCCGCCGCGCGCCAGCGATGCGCACATCCTCACCGGCACGCGCCTGCTGCGCATCGCGCTGTACGGCATCACGATGGCCACCGGCACACTGGCGGCCTACCTGATCGGTGAACAGAGCGGCGGCCAGACCTACGCGACGACACTGGCCTTCACCACCTTCGTGCTGTTCCAGTTCTTCAATATCTTCAACGCCCGCTGCGAATTCGGCAGCGCCTTCAATGCGCAGTTTTTCAGCAATGGCAAGCTGTGGCTGGCACTGGCCGGCGTGCTGGCCATGCAGGTGCTGGCCGTGCACTGGGCACCCGCGCAGACGATTTTCAGCACCACCGACCTCGGCCTGGGCGACTGGCTGCTGGCCTTCGGCATTGCTTCGACCACGCTGCTGCTGGAAGAAGCCCGCAAGCTCGGGCTGCTGCTGTGGCAGAAGGCAAGGGGGCGCTAGTGTTTTCTGTTTACGGCATTACCGGTCGCGTCTTTCACGGCACACCCGGCGAGCTGGATGCCGTGCCGGCGCTGTGGCCGGGGCGGCGCATTGCTCCGGTCGGCCAGCAGAACAACGAATCCGCCAATACCTTCCAGCTGCCGCTGCAGGGCAAGGTGGCACAGGCAAAGTATGCGGCACAGCAGCAGCTGGATCACGAACGTGGCCCGGTGTTCGAGTGCCGCCAGATCATGCGCAGCCCGGTCATTACCGTCGCTGCCGGCCAGAGCGTGCAGGCGGCGTGGCAGATCCTGCAGCAGCACGGCATCCACCAGTGCCCCGTGCTGCAGGATGGCCGGCTGGTCGGCCTCGTCAGCGACCGCGACCTGCTGACCGCGCTGGTGATTGCCGATGGCGTTGCGCGCGAAGTACTGCAGCGGCAGGTCGCCGACGTGATGCGCACGCCGGTGCTCAGCGCCGACCCGGGTACGGATGTCCGCCACCTGACCGCGTTGCTGCTGACCCAGCATCTGGATGGCATCCCGATTCTCGGCAGCGATGAAACGCTGCTCGGCTTTGTTTCCAAAACCGATATCCTGCGGGCGGTCAGCACCGAGCCGGCACTGAGCCTGTGGGGCTAGGCTCTCAGTACGTCACTGGGTATATTTTCATAGCCATTAAATTTAAATGGTTATGGCAATATACCCATGAAATCACCTTGAAACAGCAAGCACCGGCAGCACGCTAATGCGCAACGTCTGCTGAAGCCGCCACCTGCTGTTTCTTCATCAGCACCAGCAGCGGCAGAGTCAGCAGCATTGCCAGGCCGAACAGCATGAAGAGGTGGTCGTAGGCCAGCATCAGCGCCTGTTTCTGCACCTGCTGGGCCAGCAAGGCGTGCGCGGCATGATCCGCGCCGGGGCCGGGCAGGCCGCTG
This sequence comes from Chitinilyticum aquatile DSM 21506, assembly GCF_000430805.1. Classification (GTDB taxonomy): domain Bacteria; phylum Pseudomonadota; class Gammaproteobacteria; order Burkholderiales; family Chitinibacteraceae; genus Chitinilyticum; species Chitinilyticum aquatile. Next base: position 184,966 of record NZ_AUMS01000004.1, read on the forward strand.
GCCAGCAGGCGTGCCTTCAGCAGCGCCAGCCGTTCCGCAGCAAAGGAGCCGCTGAGGTGTTCGAGCAGCACGTCGTTCTTCATGTGCGACAGCTTGGTCGAAAACGTCGCCGACAGCGCAATGCCGACGCTGCCGCCCAGCTGGCGCGTGAGGTTGTACAGCCCCGTCGCACTGCCGATCTGCAGCGGCTGCAGATTGGCCATGCTCAGGTTGTTCAGCGGCATGAAGATCATGCCGAGGCCGATGCCACGGATCACCAGTGGCAGCATGAAATCCCAGGTACCCGATTGCGTGGTGAAGTGGTAATGCAGCCACATCGAATACACGAAAAGCGTGGCCCCGCAGACGATCAGCAGACGCGCCGGGAAGCCCTTGCTGATCAGGCGGGCCGAAACCGGCATGATGAGGCCGGACGCGAGCGCCGAAGGCAGGATCAGGAGACCCGTCTGCCAGGCCGAATAACCCATCAGCGTCTGCAGATACACCGGAAAGATGAATACCGTGGCAAACAGCGAGGCGCCGAGGAAAAAGGTGATGACGAGGCCGGTGGCGAACTGCGTGTCCTTGCACACGCGCAGGTCAACCAGCGGATGCAGGTGCTCGAGCTGGCGGATGATGAAGGCACCCAGCGCGGCAATGCTGATGACGGCGTAGCTCACCACTTCCCAGGAATCGAACCAGTCCAGCCGCTCGCCGCGCTCCAGCATCAGCTGCAGCGCGCCAATGCCGGCCGCCATCAGCAGCAGGCCCGTGAAATCGATGTGCGACACCTTCTGCCGCAGCCGCGATTCCGGCACATACAGCAGCACCAGCAGCAGGGCCAACAGGCCCAGCGGCAGGTTGATGTAGAAAATCCACGGCCAGCTGTACTGGTCGGTGAGCCAGCCGCCCACGGTCGGCCCCAGCATCGGCCCGAGCATGATGCCCATGCCGAAAATCGCCATCGCCGCGCCCATTTCCCTGGCCGGAAACACCTCGAACATCGTCGATTGTGCGGTGGCGATCAGCCCGCCGCCACCCAGGCCCTGCACGATGCGCCAGAACACCATTTCCGGCAACGTGCTGGCATTGCCGCAGGCAATCGACGCGACAATAAAGAGGGCGACCGACAGCAGCAGATAATTGCGGCGGCCAAAGAGATTGCCAAGAAAGCCGGAAATCGGCAGCACGATCACGTTGGCGACCACATAACCGATCGACACCCAGGTGATTTCATCCAGCGTCGCGCCCAGCGTGCCCATCATGTGGGGGATGGCGACATTGACGATGCTGGTGTCGAGCAATTCCAGCACGCAGGCCAGCGTTACCGTCATCGCGATGATGTAGCGGTTGGCGTAGATGCTGGCGTCGTCCTGCGAGCGCGACAGGCCGGGGAGGACAGGCTTCATGGCTTCACTTTCGACTTCATTATGTTTGATGCCTACGGCATGGTGTTTTGATGCCGGGGGTGCCCGGCTGCACGTCAGGGGACTTGTCTTGCCAAGCCCCCCGACACCCCCAAGGCGCGCCCGGCCGGCTGCCCTGCTGCGCAGGGTTCCCTGCGATGCTCGCAATCAACAGCGCGGGTTCGAAACTCGTCCTTCGGGCTCAAACATCTCACCCGCGAAACCCTGTTGATTACTGTGCTTCTCGGCAGCCTTAAGGGCGATCTCTTACTAAAAAGGGCACTGGATATCCAGCCTTGCAAACGCATTCAGCGCGTCAGGATAGTCACGTCAACCGACAACCCCGGCCGCAGTGTCACACCGGCGGGCAGCGGATCAAGGCGGATCTTCACCGGCATGCGCTGCACCACCTTGGTGAAATTGCCAGTGGCATTGTCAGGCGGCAGGAGCGTGAAACGCGCGCCGGTGGCCGGGCTGAAGGAATCGACCCGGCCGGTGAGCGTGATGCCGGGCAGCGCATCGACGCGCACTTCGGCTTTCTGGCCCGGTTTCACCTCGGCAACTTCGGTTTCCTTCAGGTTCGCGGTTACCCACAGATTGCGGGTGTCGACCAGATACATCAGCGTCTGGCCGGCCTGGATCATCTGGCCGGGCTCGACCGTGCGTTTGCTCACCACACCGCTGGCCGGCGCCACGACACGGGTATCCGCCAGCTGGTTCTTCGCCAGTGCCAGCGCCGCTTCCGCAGCCAGCGTCTTCGCTTCGGCCGATTTCAGCCCGGCGCCGGACACCGCCACCTGCTGGCGTGCGGCAACGGCCTGCTCCATCACGGCGTTTTTCTGCGCAATCAGGCTCTGCACACGCGCTTCGGCCACCTGCACGCTGGTCTCGGCTGCATCGAGCTGCGCCTGGCTGACCATTTTCTGCGCAGCCAGTTCGCGCGAGCGTTGCAGGTCATTGCGTGCCTTGGCGGCCGTCGCCCGCGCCTCGGCAATCGCCGTTTCGGCCGCCTGCCCCTGTGCAGCGGCGGCAGCGGCGGCGGCATTGGCCGCACCGATTTTCGCCAGTGCCTCGCCAGGCTGACCGCTCTGCCCGGACGACGCCAACGCGTTGCGCCAGTCGGCCTCGGCCTGCGCCACTTTCGCGATGTAGTCGCGCGGGTCGATTTCGACCAGCGCCTGCCCGCGCGTCACCGCCGTGTTGTCTTCCACCGGCACCTGCAGCACATAGCCACCGACACGCGCCGAGACCGGAATGATGTGGCCTTCGACCTGCGCATTGTCGGTGCCGACATGGCCGTGCGCCCACCAGAGGCGCCAGCCGATCACGGCGGCGACCACCAGCAGGATGCCGCCGAGAATCTTGCGGGCCCTGTTCTGGCGCGGCGGAGGCGTCACTGTTTTCTCTTGTTCACTCATAATCCGTTTCCTTGTTGCCGGTCAGGCCGGGCAGACAGGCTGGCGCACCGCCAGCCCGTATTCTTCAAACGAGCGGGCGCAGCAGGCCGTGCTGCAGCATGGCAATCTGCAGCTCCGCGTAATGCGCCGGGTCAACCGGCCGGCCGTCGTAATCGCCGTAGGTGTTGCGCCAGATATTGGCCAGCAGCAGCGGTGCCAGCAGCTGGCGCGGCGTATGCACCAGATCCACTTCCCGGAAAACCTGCGCGGCAATGCCTTCGCTCAGGATGGCGCGCACCACGTCATGCAAGCGGTAGACAACTTCAGTGGCATAAAACTGCGCCAGCTCGGGGAAATTGCCGGCTTCAGAAAGCACCAGCTTGGAAATGCAGCCGTCGCTTTCGTTGAGCCCCTGTGCCAGCAGGCGCAGCACCAGTTGCAGCCTGGCAACGGGCCCATCCGGGCACGCAGCCACGGTCTGCGCCAGCCGGTCGATGTTCGGAATGACGCTTTCCTGCACCACGGCCTTGAACAAGGCTTCCTTGCTCGGGAAATAGAGGTAGAGCGTGCCCTTGGTCACGCCGGCCGCCGCGGCGACATCGTCCAGCTTGGTCGCGGCAAAGCCGCGTTCGTGAAACAAACGCAAGGCGGCAGCGGTGATTTCCGAGGGTCTGGCGTCCTTGCGCCGTTGCCGGCGGGAAGGCTGATCGCGGTGTTCGTCCATGATGACACACACTTAATGACTGACTGGTCAGTTATTAAACCGGAGCGGAGCGAATGCGGCAAGCGCGTGAGTGCAACGGGATGTGCAAACGGCAGTGCTGTCACCACCGTCACACACAATTTCCGCCATTCATTTCATCAATCTGACAAAATCCCCCCGGCTTTGCATCTTCATCACCCGGACACCCTTGCCATGCCCATCGCCCATCCCGAACAGAAACTTGCCATGGCCCGCCACCGCCAGGCGATGACCCTGCACTTGAACGACAGTGCCCGGCAGAACTGGCAACGCCTCGCGCAGGCCTGGGGCGCCGCCATCAATGACTATGTCCGCATCGGCAACGACTACGGCTGGGATGTGGCCGGTGAGCAGCCGGAGTTGCCCGGGATGCAACCCCTCTACCCTGCGCTGCTGGAAGCACTGCGTGCCGCCAATGCCGGCGGTGACGCAGCGATCCGCCAATTGCGCGAGGACTGGCCACCCAGCCCCGATCTGTATGCCGGCCTGCTTGAGGGCAATGCCCAGGCCATTTCCCAACTGGCCGTACTGGCCGATGGCAGCGTACTGGCACGCATCGGCGCCAGCTATGAAACACCCCGCTGCGTACGACTCCGGCAAGGCCAGTGCGAGCAGCTGGATTCCGCCCTGCTCGGCTTCGGCCTATCCGGCGACGGCCGGCTGCTGGCCCTGGCAACCATCGAGGGCATTGCCATTCACGCCGGCTGGCAGGGGGAACGGCTAGCCATGCTGGCGTGGCCCACTGGCGCCGAGGGCCTGCCCTACGGGCTGGCGCTGGCAGAGAACCCGCGCAACTTTGAAATCGAGGCGCTGCAGCCCTTCCCCGACGGCCAGCGCGTGCTGCTGGCCTGCCGCAGCGGCGTGTATGTACTGGCTGCAGGCGGAGCGACCCGGCTGCATCCCGATGCCGGACGCTTGCACGAGCTGGCGCGCGACAGTGGCAGCAAGCGCAGTGGCATGCCACTGGAAATCGACCTCGACATGGTGCATGCCGCACTGTCAGCGGACGGACAATGGATTGCCGCCGGTGACCAGTGCAGCGTGCACGTCCTGTTTGATGCCGCACTCAAGCCCGTCGGCCACATCGGCCCGCACAGCGAGTACCCGCACTACGCCGTGTTTGCGGCAGACAGCCGCCAGGTTCTGCTGAATGCCTGCCATCTCTACAACGGCTGCAGCATCGGCGTGAATCGCGAACACTGGATCGGACTGGATACCGATTACTACGACGACACCCATCCGGCCATCACCACGCTGCAGGAGGGCGCACGCGTCTATGCCGCCGTCAGCCGCGCCAGCGAATACATCGTCGGCGATGCCCACGGCTATCTGCGCGCCTTCGGCCATGATGGCACGCCGCACTGGACGCACTTCGTCGGCTCGACCATCAGCAGCATGGCACTGTCCGGCGACGGCAAAACGCTGGCAGTCGGCAGCTATGGCGGCGCAATCAGCCTGATCGCGCTGGACAGCGGTGAACGCGATGCCTGGCAGATCGGCACCGGCCCGCATCGCGAGCGTGAACGCTGGCTGTTCTGGCAGCAGGAAGCCACACCGCTGCGCTGGTAAATACAAGGGTATATCGACGAAACCTTTTATCATGAATGGCTACATGTATATACCCACCCTATCAACAATGAACAGCACGATACGCTGAGGCAGGGTCGCCAGTCCGGCCGGCTGAAATCAGACATGACGCCCCCGCTTTCTGACAAGAATCGTCATTATTGTGCGCTATCGCGTATCATCCCTAACTTTGCAGCCAAGATCCCGCAATGAGCGAAACACCATCTGCCCCGTCCGCCTTGCCGCCGCCCGACCCGGCCGAGCTGGTTACCCTCACGCGTTTCGAGCTGGCCATCGATGCCGAAATGGTCAGAAGCCTGCTCGCCAGCGCCGGCATACCGGCGCAGCTGGCCGACCTGAATACGGTCAATGCCTATGGCGTGCTGGGCAATGCGCTGGGCGGAATCCGCCTGCTGGTGCAGGAGCGCGATTTGCCGGAAGCCACGGCGCTGCTGGCCGACTACCGCGCCGGCACGCTGGCGCTGGACGATGAGGACGAGGCCGTGCCTGCCGCCAGCCCGGCCGCGCCCGACCCGATGCCCGCGCTGTGGCACCCGGACTGGGCCGCCGCGATCGGCCTGCTGCTGGGTCCGCTGTTTCCGATGCTGCTGCATTACCAGAACTGGTGCCGCATTGGCGACCATGCTGCCCGCCGCCGCAGCCTGACCTGGCTGCTGGCAACGCTGAGCGGCGTACTGGGCATCAGCGCCTATATGCTGTGGATTGCCCGCGATCTGCACAGTGGCATGGGCATTTTCATGCTGCTGTCCTTTCCGGTGCTGGTGCTCTGGTATTTCTGCGCAGGGCGCAAGCAGGCGCAGACGATGCTGGGCTGGACTTATCCGCGCCGGCCGATGGGGCTGGCGATGCTGCTGGGCACCCTCGTCCTGCTCGGCTCCGGGTTTGCGCTGGGCATCCTTCATGGCATCAGCAACGATCCGCTCAGCCGGCTGCTCGTCGAAGTGGCGCGCGAGGATGTCAAAAACGGCCTGCCCTACAGTATTGATGCGAATACCCGCCACATTGCCGTCAGTGCCAGCGGCAAAATTCTGACCGATACCTTCGAGTTGCAGGGTGATGCGCTGGCGACCGAAGCGATCAGCAACTTTCTGGCGTTCCGCCAGGCAGAGGTTTGTCAGGATGACGTCTCACGGGAGCTCTTGAATCAGGGCATGATCAACGAAATCCTGATCGTCGACGGCCAGCACAATCCGGTACAACGTCATTACATCACGCTAGACAACTGTCATTCCGGTGACGACAGCTAGGCCACCCCGCATGGATTCTGCCCTCACAACCGCCTTCGGCCGCGCCTTTGTCCAATTCTTCAGCGGCCGCGTCATCATGGCGCTGCTGCTGGCCTTTGCCCTGGCAGCAGTCGGTGCCGGCCTCATCGGCTGGTATGCCGCGCAGGTAATGCACGAACTCACGCATCTGCACCTGCTGCTGCCGCTGCGCGCACTGGCACCCGCACAGGTCGCTGCGCTGGAAAACAATGCCTTCTACCACTACGTGCTGGTGCCCATCATCGAATGGGGCAAGATCATCGGCATCGTCATGCTGAGCTGGTATGTGCTGCTGTATGCCTGCCAGCTGCTGCTGGCACTGTGCACGACGCGCGGGCTGGCGCAGCGGGCGGGAAAGCGCCACCTGCCGCAGCTGGCAGCACGGCAGGGTGGCTCGCTGGCGTATTCGCTGCTGCACGCCACTGTCACGCTGCTGCTGGCCGCACTGCTGTTTGTCGCCGCCGTACCGCTCTTCCTGATTTTCGGCCTGGTGTGGATGCTGCTGTGGATCGGCCTTTCCGCCTACATCAACCAGCGCATGTTCCGCTATGAAGCGCTGGCCCATCACGCGACACCCGAGGAATACCGGGAGATACTGGCCCGGCATCGCCCGGCTTACTGGTGGATCGGTGGCAGCAGTGCCATCCTGATGACGATCCCGCTGGTGCAGTTTGTCGTCCCGATGTTCACCGCGCTGTGGACCGTGCATTTTTCGCTGCTGGCGCTGGAACACCTGCGCCGGGCACCAGATCAGGAACAGCAGGCCGTCATGGCGGGCTGAGGCGCCGCTGCCACTGTGCAAGTTCGCGGCCGAAATCGGCATGGGCGACCAGCTCGGGCGGGCGCGGCAGCGTTTCTGCGCCGGCATGCACCTCCCAGGCCGCCTCGTGCGCCAGTTTGGGGATGATGTAAGCTTGCGCGATGCGGCCATCGCCGGGCTCATACGTCACCACGGCGGTGCATGACGGGCAAGACAGATTGCTGGCACAAAACAGCAGCGGCAGTGGCAAGGGCGTGCCGCACTGGGTGCAGAAGATCTGGCGCGGCAGGCGCGGCGCGAGCCGGGCCCATATCATGCGGCTGGCATCGGCATGCAGGCGCACTTCGAATTCTTCAAAGGCGGCATCCAGTCCGTCGCGCAGCGCACGGGCCTTGGCAAATTCCCGCGCCTCCTGCTGCGCGCTGGCGCCGGCAGCATCAAACGCCGCCGACACCTGATGCAGCCAGGCGGCGTCAGCTTTTTCCGCCAGATCAAGCAGGCGCTGGCGCACTGCCGGCAGCGCATTGCTCATGGCGGTTGGCTCGCCATCGTGCTGGTGAAAGAGCGCCAGACAACCCTCACGTGCTTCATCCAGCACCGCATCGGCCCGCGTGCGGATGCGCGCCAGAAAATCGTCCCAGCGCCGGATCAGCGCCAGCAGGTCTTCACTCATAACACAGCCTGTCCGCAATAGCGGCAAAGCGTCTCGGTTTCCGCCGCGCGTGGCGAGCCGCAACTGCGGCAGCGTATCGTAGTCGCACGGGCTGGTACACCGCCGGCCAGATGGCGCGGACTGCTGGCCGCCGCATTGGCAAACACCGCCGCCAGCGGCGTGGCCGGGCGCAGATGCGCCAGATACTCCTCCTGGAGCGCGGCGACACCCGCCCGCAGGTGGCGGCGAAATGCGGCAAATCCGGCGAGCGCAGGATCGCTGCGCTGCAGGGTCCAGGCGGTCTCCTCGAAGCAGGCCGCCAGCGCTTCGGCCTCGCGGCGGAACTCATCCAGCGGCAGCGCCTGCCCGACGGCACGTGCCAGCAATGCGGCAGCGGCTTGGTCGAAATCGGCACGCAGACGCTCAAAGGGCGGGCTGCTTGCTGGCGCCTTGCCGCGCAGACGGGGCTGGCTTGTCATTCCGATCGCCTCAGAACACGAGGTCCTGATCCTGCCGGGCCACCGCGTGCTTGGCGGAGTAATGCTCGTGCAACTCGTGGAACTCGGCCAGGCGCGGGCTGTCCGGACCTTCCTGCTCCAGCCAGTGCTGCACCTGCTTGCTCCAGTAAGCACCGGCGTTCACATAATCGGCAAAGTTGATACCCTGCGCGGCAATCACGGCCTGCGGGTCGCGGCCGGCTTTGGTGCCGGCTTCCACCGCATACATCGTATCCAGATACTGCTCGTGCGACAGCGCAGGCTCGTCACCGGTACCGCGTACACGGGTCGAGGCCGCAGTCAGCGCATCGCTGTACACACGCGCCACGACGAATTCGGTGTCCTCCGCCATGCGCTCGTTCCAGACCGCGGAAAGGCGATCGTAGCGGGCGCGATCCAGTCCGTATTCAGCCACGATGGCATCGACATCCTCACCGGCCATCTGGCGGCCGACAATCTCGCCGTACTGCTGCAGCGTGAAGCCTTCCACCGGCTGCAGCAGCGGCGAGGAATGGTCGATGGCGGGTTGGGCATATTCGCTGTATGCAGCGGCTTCGGCCCTTTCCGCCTCTTCAGCCACGACCGCTTCCTGCAGCATGGCCTCGGTATCCAGCCGTGGTGCAGGCTCGGCTCGCGGCGCAGTGGTGTCGCCTCCGGACAGAACGGCTTTCAGCGTATCGAACAGACCCATATCAGTATCCCTTGCAGCCCGAGGCTGCAGTTGTCCTGTTTAGCGGAATCCGGACAGATGGGACGCGGAATAACAGCGAAAACAGAACATCAACAGCAGCAGGCATGTTGAACGGTTGGCAAATAAACGCCCGGGAAGCGGCAGCTCCCGGCGATGCGGCGACAGAAAGTACCACGAAAATCAGTCAAATGCTTTCATTGAGCTTTCTTTTGTCGATTTTTGTTACGCAATTCACACTGCCACTGCCCAGCAATTCACTGACACATGGCAACAGCATCACAATCGCCTGAACCAATGATGCCGGCATGCCAGCCCTATCGGCTTGCGCTAACATCCTGCCCAACCCAACCAGTCAGACCCCTCTGCCATGTGGATCGACAAACAGCAAAGCAACTGGAAACTCTACGCACCTGCCGCAACCGAACTGCCGAAAGTACGTTTGCCGTACACGCCACAAGGGCCCGTGGCACTGCCATACCCCTGCATTAGCCAGCAGCATCCATGAACTGCTGCATGCAGGGCAATACCCTCAACTCGAAAAGCTGCTCGCCGCGGCAACCAGCGCGGGCCGCAGGTATGCGCAGGATGAAGAGGCGTTCTTTCATCTGCTGGTGCGCGATGGGGACACGCTGTTTGCCGATGGCGCGGCCAGTTACCAGCGCTTGCGTGCTTGGCGCGATGCCTTTCCCCAATCCGCGCAGGCCTGCCTGCTGGAAGCGGCCTACTGGCAGTACTGCTACCACCGCCTCACTGTCACACCCGACCAAGGCTCACCGCAGGCGCAGCTGTCATCACGCCAGGCGGCGGCGAGTGTTGCCCACTTTTGCAGCGATCTGCTGCTGGTAGCCGTCCTCGCGGCACTGGAGCGTGATCCAGGGCTGTGGATCGCCCCGGCGCTGGCGCTATTTCACATCGGCGAATACCACCCCGCCGAACCGTATTTCGACTTGTGGCTGGCCGAGTTGCTGGCCGGGCGCACAGAGGAACCGCAGCGCAGCAGCCCGTACAACGATCAGCTTGCCGATGATGCAGCCGAGTGCGCCGGTGTCGCACGCCTGCTGGCGCAGATTGGCCTGCCCGCCGATGCGGAGCTCGCTTTCCCACGTCTGCGGCCCGCTGCGCTACCTGCGGTTGAGATTGCCAGCAGTGTCTACGACGACGGCGGCGTTGCCGACGACGATGTCGAAGCCGATCAGCAGCACGCTGCGCCCGTCATCACAGCACCCGAGCCACAAGGCCTGTGGCAGAAACTGCGGCAAAGCCTGGGCGCTAAAAGCCCGAGCGTGTTGCAAGTTCATCTCGATGGCAGCAACAGCTGGCAGCTGGATTACTGGCTGCACGTTGCACAGTCTGTGCATCCGCAAATCTTCTGCGTGTTGCCTGCGCGAGCCTGGCATCTGGACGACGCGGCACTGCAATCCTGGCTGGATAGCCGCGAGTTGGCAGGGCTCAATCCGGAGCAGCGCCATATCGTTGCCTTTCCACTCAGCTGCCGCTGGCTGGATGCCAACACCGGCATCAGCTACGACCCGGATGCCCAGGCCGACTCCGATACCGTCTTCGAGCGGCTGAATCACGAGCTGGACAAGCCCCTGCGCCCGGGGCAGCGGCAATTTTTGCTGCTGCAGATTCTCGATGAGATGTCACCGGACAACCCAGATCATCGCGACTTTGCCGAAGCGCTGATCAGCACAGGCCCGATCCGCCATGGCCTGAGCGCTACCCGCATCGCGATGGCGCAGTGCTGGCTGTACCAGTTCGCGCTGGCGCACGACTGCGACTGGCTACCGGCCACACTGGAGTTGGCCGTGCGTGAACGCGCCAATACCACCGCCATGCTGCTGTATGCGTGGCTGGCGCAGACCGGTCGCGGCGGTTTTTGCGCCGATGCCGTTGTTGCCGAGCACTGGTACGCCGAAGTCGCCCGGCTTGCGCCGCACACGGACGACTGGGACTGGATCGCGCAGATCCTTGCGGATGCAGACGCTGAAACCTTTTGCCGCATCGGCGCTGATTTGGGCAACCCGCAGTGCGCCAGTTTCCTGGCGCGCCGCGTGCTGGCCGGGCGCGCCAGCGGCAGCCGCGAGGACGTCATCCGCTGGCTGGAAAGTGATCGGGCCGGCAATGCCCGCGAGCTGCTGCAGTGCTATAGCGAAGCCTTCGCCAGCACGGACGATGCGGCGCAACGCGCCACCCTGCTGGCCAGCGTGGCTGAACTCGTGCACGTGCTGATCGAAAATGCCGATCTGGTCGACCGCCGCGGCAAAACGCTGCGCCGCCTTCTGCCGCTACTGCCCCGGCTGGACGATGAAACACTGCTAGAGGAGATGCTGGGCGAACTGGAGGCGGAAAGCGAGGACTGCGCGCCCGCCATGCTGGCCATCGCAGCGATCCGTGGCAATGTGCGTAGCGGGTCGCAGCATGACTACCGCGACGGGGTGCGCTGGCTGCTGGCGGCGGAAGCCTGCGATGCGGCGCTGTGCGACACACCGGAATATTCCGCCGTACTCGCTGCCGTCTTCGAATGTGATGCGGATGCGCGCGCGCGGCTTGCCAGCACCCGCGCGGAGATTTCCCCGGAGGAATTACCCTTCGCCTAGCAGGTTGTTGAGAAAGTCGGTTTATCCAACGACAGCAAGCACCGGGCCAAGCCCGGCGCAAATCGGCTTCTGAAAATCAATGATTGACTATTTTGCTTTTCATACATTTTTCCCGGCTTTGCCGGAAAAATCGGATCGCGGGCTGTTTTCAACAGTCCGCTAAATAACAAGCAGGGTATTGCCCTGAACTTCTTGGCAATAAATGGCATCAGAGCCATAGACTGCCGGGTATAAACGGCACCCCGTTCAATTAACCGGAAAATCATCCATGCCCATCATCACCGATCCTTATCACTGGCTACCCATCGAAAACGCCGGCGGCCAGCAGGGCTATGCCGACCGCGACGGCAGTATCCTGATTGCGCCGCGCTATTACGACCTCGGTCGGTTCTGCTTCGGGCTGGCCGCCGCCATCATCGTTCCCCACCGCGACGACTCGCTGGGGTATCTGGGAATAGACGGCCAGTGGCAGATCTCGCCGCGCTTCTATGACGCCGACGACTTTGCCGCCTGCGGGCTGGCAGCGGTCAGCGTGGCGGATGAGGGCTGCCTCAGCGGTTACGGTTACTGCAACCGCAACGGCGAGCTGGCGATTGCCGCACAGTTCGACAAGGCCTATGAATTTGACGAACACGGCATGGCCAAAGTAGCAGATCAAGGCCTGCTGGGCATGATCGACACCAGCGGCGCCTGGCTGATTCCGCCCCGCTATGACCAACTGCATCCGTTCGCGGCCAACGGGCTGGCGCGCGCGCGCGACGAGGATGAACGGGTACTGTTCATCAACCGCAATGGCGACACCGTGCTGACGCCGGACTTCGACAGCGTTTTCCAGTTCGGTCCGGAAGGGCTGGCAATGGTGGTGCAGGACGGGCGCTACGGGCTGATCGACAGTCAGGGCGAGCTGGCCGTTACACCGCAGTACGATGATATGGCCGACCTGAAGCAGGGGCTGGCGCACGTCGAGATCGACGGCCGCTACGGCTTCATCAACCGCGCGGGCGAGCTGGTGATTGCCGCCCGCTTTGCGGACGCCAGCAGCTTCATGCCCTGCGGGCTGGCGGTGGTGGTCTGCGATGCCACAGGCCGGCAAGGCTGCATCGACCGCAGCGGCGAACTGGTCATCCCCTGCACCTTTGATGACATCGATTTAGACCTCTATCCAGATGTACTGGACGTCCGCCGCGACGGGCGCGATGGCTACATCGATCTGGCCGGCAACTGGCTGTTTGACCGGCAGATCGACGCTTAAGGGCCGCTAGAACTTGCCGTAGGGCTTCACGCTGCCGTCTTTGGTCAGCAGGACCACCTCGATGGTGCCGGGCTTGTACTCGCCCATACCCGGGGAATTGGCCGGCATGCCGGGCACGGCGATGCCTTTGGCGGCGGGCTTCTCCTTCAGCAGTTTGGCGATGGCGGCGGCCGGAACATGGCCTTCGACGGCGTAACCGCCGATCACCAGCGTGTGGCAGCTTGGCGCCTTGTCGGTACCGTATTGCTGCTTGATCGCCGGCATGTCGCTGCGGCCTTCTTCCTTGATGCTGTAGCCGGCCGCGCGCAGGTGCTTGGTGTGCTCGCCGCAGCAGCCGCAGTTCGGGTCCTTGTACATCGTCCCCGCCGGGGCGGCGAGCACGGAGGCGGAAACAAGCGCGGCCAGTACGGCCAGGATGCGGGTTTTCATGGTCATATCCTTGGGTATAGGTTGGAAGGCCTTTGTAATTGATGGCTGTATGGTTATGGGCTTATGGGTATTCAAGCAGGTCACAACATCGGCCGCGCGCCCTGCCAGAGAGCGCTTGTGCAGGGCTTTCTTGTGGAAATACGCAGCCGCTTGCAAGAACACCCTGCCCTTGCAGCAGCCAAGAAGCGCAGTTGCGCCAGGGTTTCGGCGTGACGAGTGTTTGAGCCCGAAGGGCGAGTTTCGGCGCGCCGCTGGCTGCAACGAGCATCGCAGGGGACCCGCCGCAGGCGGGCTGCGGAACGGGCGCGCCTTGGGGGTGTCGGGGGGCTTGGCAAGACAAGCCCCCTGACGTGCCGCCGGGCACACCCGGCATCAAACACCGCGCCACCGGCGCTGAACAAACACAGGTGTTCATACAGGCTACGTTTGTCCGTTACTTCAGCCTGGCCTTGTGCACCATCCCGGCGTCGTAGTGGCCGGGTTTCTGGCAGGCAAACACGATGTCGCCCTGCGGGGTCTTGTTGAATTTCCAGATCACGCTGCCACTCTGGCCCGGCTCCAGCGTCACCGCACTCGGATCGGCATCGTGCTTCATATCGGGCATCTTTTTCATCATCAGGGCATGCGCGCGCTGGCTGGCGGCATCGCCCACCGAGAATTCGTGCACGGTTTTGCCGGTATTGGTGATGTCGAAGCGGATGGTTTCGCCGCGCTTGATGCTGCCGATCGGCGGGTCGAAGACGAATTTCATGTCATCGCCGGCGCTGACCTTGATGGTGCGGGTCACTTCAGTAGCCTTGCCCGGCTCGCCAAAGCTGTAGCCCTCGCCGTGCATGCTGCCGTGGTCGTGCTCGCCGCTACCGGCGGCAAAGCTCGCGGGCGCAGCCAGTGCCAGCAGGAAGGAGGTGATGATCAGGGTGGTTTTCATGGGTGAATCCTTTCAATGCGTTGTGAACTTGTGGAACTGCTGGCGTATCAGGTGGGTATGCCACTGAAGGCCTTGCTGTCTGCTGGCCTGGCGACGGTACCCGGCGGGTGTTCGTACCAGCCCGGGTCGCTGTAATCACCCGGCTTCTGCGCGTCGCGCACCTTCAGCAGCGTGAACATGCCACCCATTTCAATCGGCCCGAACGGCCCTTCACCGGTCATCATCGGCAGGGTGTTGGGCGGCAGCGGCATCATCGCCGCCATGGCCGCCATGTCCTGCATATCGGCCATGCCGTTGCTGCCCATTTCCATATAGTGCTGGCCAGGCAGCAATGCTTCGATTTTCGCGGTGGCGGCGGCCTGGTCGACCCCCAGCATATTCGGCACGCCATGCCCCATCGGCCCCATGGTGTGGTGCGATTTGTGGCAGTGCAGCGCCCAGTCGCCCGGCGCCTTGGCGACGAACTCGATCACGCGGATCTGCCCGACGGCGACGTCGGTCGTCACTTCCGGCCATTGCCCGGCCTCCGGAACCCAGCCGCCGTCGGTGCCGGTGACGCGGAAATCCACGCCATGCACATGCACCGGATGATTGGTCATCGTCAGGTTGGCCACGCGGATGCGCACCCGTTCACCGGTGCGCGCCACCAGCGGGGCAATCGCCGGGAAGGTACGGCTGTTGAAGGTCCACAGGTTGAAATCGAGCATTTCCGAAGGATCGGGCCGGCGGGTGCCGGGGTCGATCTTGTAGCTGGCCAGCATGAAGGCGTAATCGCGGTCGACACGGCGCTCGGCAGGGTTTTTCGGATGCACGATGAACATGCCCATCATGCCCTGCGCCATCTGCACCATTTCGTCGGCGTGCGGGTGGTACATGAAGGTGCCGGATTTGCCGAGGGTGAACTCGTAGACATAGGTTTCGCCCGGCTTGATCTGCGGCTGCGTCAGCCCGCCCACGCCGTCCATACCGGCCGGCAGCAGGATGCCGTGCCAGTGGATGGTGGTGTGCTCGGGCAGCTTGTTGGTGACAAAAATTCGCACGCGGTCGCCCTCGATGGCCTCGATGGTCGGGCCCGGGCTGCTGCCGTTATAGCCCCAGAACAGCGCCGTCATGCCGGGGGCAACTTCCTGTTCGACGGGTTCGGCGACCAGGTGGTATTCCTTCACGCCATTGTTCATGCGAAAACCCAGCGTGCGGGTGTTCAGCGTCGTCACCGGGGTGCGACCGCCAGATACACCAAGGGGGTTTGCCACACTGACAGCCGCAGCGCTGGCCTCACGACCAATACCCAGCAAGCCCAGCCCGGCCAGCGCACCCGCACTGGCTCCCAGAAAATCACGGCGCTGCATGACGCACCTCCTTGTTGATGATGACCGGCGCGCCCAGGCGCGCTTCCAGCGTGTAGGCGTGTTCCCAGAAGGCGGCCTGTTTTTCCAGCAACTCGCGCTGCAGGGCGAATTCGGCGGCGCGGGCGTCGATCAGCTCGTACACACTGCCGAGCATGCCGTTGTAATGGGTGAGCATTACCCGGGTATAGCTCTGGGCATCAGGTAACTGCTCGCTTAGCGAGCGATACTCCTGAAAGGCCAGCTCAAGCGCCGCCCAGTCGTCCGCCAGCTGCGCACGCAGCCCGGCTTGCTGCAGGCCCAGCTCCAGCTGGGCGGCCGACACGGCCGGCATGCCTTCCGGATCCAGTGCGCCAGTCAGCGGCAGACGGAGGCTGCGGCTGGCCGCACGCGGCAGCAGTGCCGCCGCCTCGATGGCCTGCTGCTGCTGCAGTTGCCGGCCTGTCGGGCTGGCTGCCAGCCATTGCGGCAGGTCGGCCTGCGGCAGGCTGGCCGGCAGTGCGGGCAAGGGGGCCGTGCGCAGAGTCGTGGCATCCGGCAAATCGAGCACACTGGCCAGCCGGCGCTGCGCCTTGGCCAGCGCAGCGGCACAGTGCAGGCGTTCGCGAGCGGCGGCGCGTGCCGCCTGTCTGAGCGGCAGGCGCTTTTCCTCGGCCGCGTTGCCGGCCTGTACCTGCGCCTCCATCAGGGTCAGCGCGGCATCGGCCGCGCGCGCCTGCTGTTCGCACACTTGCAGCGTCTGGCTGGCCAGCGCCAGCTGCAGCCAGGCCAGCCGCGCCTCGCGCACGCTATCCAGCACGGCTTGCGCCAGCACCGTGCGTCCCTGCGGGGCCTGCGCCAGCCCCAGTACATCGCGGCCAATGTCGACCGCGGCCGTCTGCTGCCACAGCGGCAAAACGGCCAGCTGTGCCGGGCTGATGCCATGTTCGCGCAGCGCCGGCCGCAGCGCGGGGGCATTCAGGATGGCAATCCGCGCCACGCGATCGGCATCCAGCGGCATCGATGCCAGCTCGCTGGCGCGCAGCGGCGCCTGCCCCAGCCAGAGCGCGGGAACCGGCTCTAAAGGCGGGGCGGCAGCCGGCGCCAGGCCGGCCAGCAGCAACATGGCCGCAGCCATGCCACCGTATAACGGTATTGTTCTAGTCATGTTCTGATCTCCAGCGGGGCGGGCGGGCAGGACCAAGCCTGCCGGCTGCGCCCCTGTTCTCCGCCAGCGGCGGAAAAACGGGCGAGAAATGCACGCCGCAACCGGATGGTCACGGCTTGCTCCGCAGCTCGCCACCGGCCGCGCGGCTCAGCGGCAGCGGGCAGGTGACGGCTTCAGGCGGGGATCAGGCGGCGCGCGGAGGGCGCAAGAGAGGCTGATATTCGGCGTCGGGCGCGAGCGCGACCGGCGCAGGCAGATAGGCGGAATCCGCCGCAGGCGGGGCATGCGGCAGCGCCGGAGGCAAGGCGGGGTAGCACACGGCACAGTGGCCGCAATCGCTGCAGCCGGCCAGCCGCCCCTTGAAGGCCGGGGCATCCTGCGTGGTGCCGGCGGCGAAATCGGATTCCGGCGCAGCGGCAGCGCCATGCTCGTGCGCAGCGGTCCCTGTTGCATGGGCATGCGGCCCTGCGGCCGCGCTTTCAGCCGCGCCAGCCGCCGCCGCAGGCGGGGTGCAGTGCATCATGCGCGCAGCCGCCAGCGCCTGCAGGGGCAGCAGGGCGATCAGCAGAAGGAGCAGGTAGCGGCGCAGCATGGGGAAACAGAGCGTCACGGGCATGAAAAGTTCACAGTGCTTTTTACGATACCGCTTCATCCCGCCTTCATACAAGCACCGCAGAATGCGCCGGCATGCACCCAAGACTGTTACGATGCGTTTTTTTGCCCAAGCATGATTCCCATGACCGATCAGGACACCATCATCGATACACAGCCCGAACCGCGCCGCATTCCCGTGCTGGGCTGCCTGGGCTGGCTGCGCTCGGCGTTCCTGCTCTATCGCGGCGCGCCGCTGGCGTGGCTGGGTATTGCCATGGTGCTGCTGGTGCTGATGTTTCTCTCGGTCATCCCGATGATCGGCATCCTGGCCATGGTGGCAATGCCCGGCGTGATGGCGTCATTTGTCGTCATGGCGGACGAACAGGTACAGGATGGCAGCAAGCCGCGCATCACGGCATTGTTCCAGTTTGCCTTCCGGGGCCGCTTCATCCGCCTGGGCGTGATCACCACGCTGCTGATGCTGATCGCGTCACAAGTCATCGCCTCGCTGATGATCAGCACCGCGCAGCTGGAACAGCTGAACCAGATGTTCACCCAGCTCAGCGTCGTTACCACGCCATCACCGGAAGAAAGCGCCCGCCAGCTTGAACAGCTGATGGGCTTCATGCCCTTCGTGTTTGCCTGCTTCGGGCTGATGATCGTCAGCTGGCTGGTTGCCAACACCTTTGCCGCCCCGCTGCTGGCGCAACAGCCGCTCAGCAGCGTCGATGCGCTCCGGCTCGGTTTTGTTGCGCTGTGGCGCAACCTGCTGCCGCTCACCGCCCTCACCCTGCTGCTGGGCCTGTGTTTCCTGCTGGCCAGCCTGCTGTGGCTGCTCGGCCTGCTGCTCCTGCTGCCCTTCATTCTGCTGACCAACCATGCGGTTTACAGCAGCATTTTCACCCCACATAAACCCACTGGAGTATCCGCGTGAACGAAAGCCCCTTCAAAGGCAAGACAGGCATACGTCGTGTATTGAATGCACTGGGTTACTCGCTGGACGGCCTGAAGGCCGGCTGGGACAACGAGGCCGCCTTCCGCCAGGTGTCGCTGCTGGCCATCGTCGGCGTCATCGTCGCGCTGGCGCTGCCGCTGCCTGGCTGGGGCACCGCCGTGCTGATCGGCTGCCATGTCGCCAGCGTAATCGTCGAGCTGCTCAATTCCGCCGTGGAAGCGGCGGTGGACCACACCTCGCTGGAACACCACGCGCTCGCCAAGCGCGCCAAGGACCTCGGCAGCGCCGCCCAGCTCGTCTGCCTCGTCAACCTGTTTGGGATGTGGGCACTGGTGCTGTGGCAGGTGTATGGGGGAAAGTGAGGAGCGGCGACGTCTGGCTCAGCACGCCGATCAGGGTTTGCGGAAACCGGCCAGCCCGCGAGCGGTGATGCGCTCGAAGGTCTTGTCGGCCTTCATGCTGGTCAGGGCGGCGCGCAGGCGGCGCAGCTTGTCGGGGTCGGTGCTCTTGCTGCAGCCGAGGTAATTGTCGATGCGGTTGAATACCAGCAGCGGTTCAAACAACGCGGGGTCAACTTCAGCCTTGGCAGCCAGCTCGGGCAAGCTGTACAAGCCGGCAGGGTAAAGGTCGATACGCCCGCTTGCGACTTTCTTGAGTGACTGGCTTTCAGTGGTCGCGTAATCAATGCTGAAACCCTGCGACTCCAGCCAGGTTGCCTTCGCGTCCTTGCGCTGGCCGGTAATGGTGTAGGGGCGAGCTTCGTCGAGGTTTCGCAGCTCCAGACTGCGTTCGCGCAAGCCAAAAAAAACCCACTGATTCACCGAAATCGGGCCTATCCATTCGTACAGCGCTTCGCGCTCGGGCAAGCGGCCCAGGGTATACACGCAGTGGTCTTTCTCGGTCTGAGCAAGAATGAAGGCTCGCGCCCACGGGTATTCAACGTAGCTCACCGACAGGCCGGCGCGATGCAGCATCACATCGACAATTAGCACAGCCACGCCTTCGGGGCGACTACCACGAAAGGAATTGAACGGCGGATTATCGCCGACCATCATCGTCAGATCGCTGGCGGCTAGCCCGCCACTGCAAACGATCAACAGTAGAGCAGACAGAAATCGCTTCATGGCGGACTCTTGCAGAACAAAGTGCTGATCCGCAGTATAGCCGTCAGCACTTATTAATCCGGCCTTCTGAAGCATGAACTTTTGTAGGAGCGAGCTTGCTCGCGAAGCCTTGTTGATCGCGAGCAAGCTCGCTCCTACGACTTAAAACATCAGAGGGCCCGATCAATAGGTTGAGTTGAGCTTGCGCGCCCCACAGGAAGTCCCCTTGGGGGAAAGCCCAACACGATGACGAATGTTTCACCTGTTGGGCTTCGCTGCGCTCAACCCAACCTACTGGGCCTAATCAGCACGGCGATATATCCATGCAACCATAAGCCCACAGCCAAACCTGGAAAAAGGCTACAGACGTATACCCATCATCCAAATCCGTCGGAAGGCGCTTTGCTTTTCCGACCTACGAATTATCACCACAAGCAATTAGCACGCTCCGCCCTGAAGCCGCCGAGAAGCGCAGCAGGCCACAGGGTTTCGCGGGTGAGATGTTTGAGGGCGAAGCCCGAGTTTCGAACCCGCGCTGTGGCCTGCGAGCATCGCAGGGCAGCCCGAAGGGCCGGCGGATCGGGCGCGCCTTGGGGGTGTCGGGGGGCTTGGCAAGACAAGCCCCCTGACGTGTCGCCGGGCACCCCCGGCATCAAAACACCGCGCCGCAGGCGCCAATACCCCCCTTCACGCCAGCCACCCCGCGCACTCGGCCCGGCCGCTGCGGTAATGCATGGCGCTGCCGCAGGCCGGCTCGATCACGCCGGGGACAGCGGGCGGTTCAGACGATGAAGCTGGCCGGGCTGGCGTTGCCAACCACACGGCAAGGCTGCCGGCGGCCAGCGCCAGCAGGATCAGGACATCGGTACGGCTCAGTTCAGGCATGGCGGCATCTCCGGTAGTGGCGTGCCGCTGTGCGGGCCAGGGTGCGGAACAGAACCCGGGCCGGGCAAACACTCAGCGCAAACGCACCGGAATGCAGATGTCGAAGCGGTAGCGGGCGTCGGCGTCCGTGTGCAGCGGCTGGTAGGGCGCGCGATAGATCAGCGGCCTGTCATCCGGTTCGTAGTGATTGTCATCGAACCAGTGCTGCCACAGGTAGGCATTCGCCACCGCTTCCTCGTCGAGCCTGCCGGCAAAGCTCACCACCAGATAGCGCCCGGCGGCGGTATCCACACGCGTGGTGACACCATCGGGCGGGAAATCCGCCGGCACCACAAGGCCGGTGTCGATGCGCAGCATGCTGTCCGGCGTGATGTTGATGTTGTCATGCACGATGCAGATCCCGATGCCGTCGCTGCCGGCAAGGCCGTGCAGCGCAGCCCACTGCAGCACTTCATGCCAGTGCGCCAGCGGCCTCTCCAGCTCGATGCCGCGGCGGCGAAACGACGCCACGTGATAGCTCGGCAGCTGGCAAACCGTCATCGACACAATGCATTCCGGCCGTTCGCCCTGATGTGCTGCATGCAGGGCGGCAAGCCGTTCCGGAGCATAAAGCAGGGCTGGCGGCGTTTCGGGTCGCGGCATGCGGGGGATTTGTCCAGCCTTGCTCTCGGGGCGCCATTCCCAGTGATAGCCGTTCCAGCGCCAGAAGCTCTTGTCGCTGCGCCATTGCGTGGCGTTCATGCCGAAATGCTTGCGAAACGCCTTGGCAAAGCCGTGCTGCGTTTCGAAACCGTTGGCCAGCGCAATGTCGAGCACGCTGCGGCGCCTGTGCACGAGCAGCTGGTTGGCCGCGCGCTCCAGCCTGAGCCGCCGGATGTAGTCCTGCGGGCTTTCGCCCATGAATGCGGTGAAGATGCGCTGGAAGTGGAAGGGCGAGAAATTGGCCACCGCCGCCAGATCGGACAGCTCCATCGCGTCGTTCAGGTGTGCCTCGACATGCTGCAGCACGCGCAGCAGGCGTTTCTGGTAACGCAGGTGATCGGGAGCATTCATACGGAATCAGTCAGCTGGAATCGAGGCGTAGCTTGCGCCAAAGTACCTCGTTTATCCAGCGTCATCAGAGCGTTTTTACAAGGCCTTGCAATCGCCGAGGCGGTAGCCTTCACTGCAGTCATGCCTTTGCGGTGACCGTCATGCGTCTGCCTCCCCTTCCGCTTAGCCGTCTGCTGGTCTGTGCGCTGCTTGCCGTGCTGGTGCTGCATGCGCTGGGCTGGCTGGCGCTGGCACCCGTCACGCAGCTGGAACGCTGGAGCGAGGATGCGCGCATCCGCGCTGCCGCCACCGGGCAGCTGCCGGCCGATCGCGTTGCCATCATTGCGATCGACGAGGCCAGCCTCGCCAGCGTCGGCCGCTGGCCCTGGCCGCGCGCGACGCTCGCCACACTGCTCGATACGCTGCACGGCCATTACGGCGTGGCGCGCAGCGGGCTCGACATCGTATTGGCCGAAACCGAACACAATCCGCTACAGCAGCGCTGGGATGCACTGTGCCAGCGCCTGCCCGCAGCCGACTGCACGGCGCTGGCCAGCGAATGGCGGGATGCGTTGGCACCGGACGCCGCCTTTGCCGAGCGCGCGCGCCGGCTGGACGTGGTCGCCGGCTACTATTTCACGCCGGATGCGGCCCGCAGTGGCGTGCTGCCGCAGCCGGACTGGCGCGGCCCGCCCGCACAGCTGGCCTGGTTCGTGAGCGCGCAGGGCTACGGCAGCACGCACGCCGCACTGGCCGGCGGCCTGCCAAACGCCGGCTTTCTCAACCCGGAGATCGACGACGATGGCATCGTGCGCCGCCTGCCGCTCCTGATCCGGCTCGATGACACACTCTACGCCAGCCTCGCCGCGCGGCTCGCCAGCCGCGACACGATCAGCCCCGTCTGGCTGGGCGATAGCGGCCGGCTCGACGGCGTGCGGCTGGACGAGCGGCGCATCGCCACCGACGCGCACGGCCGCATCCGCATTCCCTTCTATGGCCCGCCCAATACCCTGCCCACCTATTCGGCCGCAGCCATTATCGAGAAAAGGCTACCAAGCAATACCCTTAAAGAGAAAATCGTGATCATTGGCGCGACCGCGCCGGGCCTGCAGGACATCCGCGCCACGCCGGTGTCGCCGCTCTTTCCCGGCGTCGAGGCGCAGGCTGCCACGCTGCTGGGGCTGCTTACCGACACGCTGCCGCAGGAGCCGGCCTGGGCGCCGCTGTTCGGTGCGCTGGCGACGCTGCTCTTGGGCGCGCTGATGGTCTGGCGTCTGCCTGCCGCCGGCTTTGCCGCCAGCCAGGCCTGGGCCGGCGGCGCGCTGGCGCTGCTGCTGCTCGCTGTGGGCTGGGCGTGGTTCGCGCAGCGCCTGCTGCTGCCGCTGGTCGCGCCGCTTTTGGCCATCGCGCTGCCCTATCTGTGGTTCGTGCTTGCCGCGCGCTGGCTGGAAGGCCGCCAGCGCCGGCAGCTGATGAAGCTGTTCGGCGAATACGTGCCGCCCGAGCTGGTCGCGCGCATGCAGGTCGACCCGGAGCAGTTCGACATGAAGGCGGAAAACCGCGAGCTGACCGTGCTGTTTGCCGACCTGCGCAACTTCACCGCCGTGGCCGAGGCGCTGCCGCCGGACGCGCTGGCCGAGCTGGTCAACGCCTACCTCACCGCCATGACCGAGGAAATCCATGCGCACCAGGGCACCATCGACAAATACATCGGCGACGCGGTGATGGCCTTCTGGGGCGCGCCGCTGCCCGACACGGATCACGCGCGCCACGCCGTGGCCGCCGCGCTGGCGATGCAGCGGCGCATGGCACTGCTGAACCGAGACTTCGCCGCGCGCGGCTGGCCGCAGCTGGCAATGGGCATCGGCCTGCATTGCGGCGAAATGCGCGTGGGCAATATGGGCTCGCGTTTTCGCCGCGCCTATACGGTGATGGGCGACGCGGTGAACGTCGCCGCAAGGCTGGAGGCGCAGACGCGCAACTACGATGTGCCGGTGCTGATCAGCAGTGAACTGGCGCAGGCCGTCACGCCGGGCATCCGCTGCCTTGTCATCGACACCGTGCAGGTCAAGGGGCGACAACAGCCCGTCGGCCTCTGCCTCCCGCTCGACCCCGAATTGCCCTGGCTAAGCGCGGAAGAACAGCTAGGCTGGGACGAGCTGCAACATGCGCTCGCCAGCGGCAGCCACAACGCCGCGCTGGAACTGCTGGAAGTGCTGGAAAGCCGGGCACCGGAGCGAAAAATCTACCGTATCTACCGGCAAGCCTTGCAGGACAAGGGCCATACAGCCATAGGAGGCACCCCATGAGTACGCCAATCTCCCGCCGCACGCTGCTGCAATGGCTGGCCGGCAGCCTGCTGATCGTCGGCAACCGCGCGGTCGCCGGTGCGTTTTTCCTGCCCAAGCCGGGGCTGCAGAAGGTGAAGGGCACGGTGCGCATCAACGGCAAGCCCGCCGTCGAGGGGCAGCCGGTGAGCTGGGGTGACGAGGTCAGCACCGGGGCCAACAGCGAGGCGGTATTCACGCTGGAAAGCGATGCCTACCTGCTGCGCGCCAACAGCACGGTGACACTGGGCGTAGCCGCCGCCGAGCACTTCATCAAGCTGCAGAGCGGCAAGATGCTGTCAGTATTCGGGCCGGGGCCGAAAACCATCAGCACACAGGCGGTGACGCTGGGAATCCGTGGCACCGGCTGCTATCTGGAAGCGCATGGCAGGCGCAGCTACGTTTGCCTGTGTTATGGCAGCGTCGTTCTGGTGCCAACGGCAGCTCCGCAGCAGAAGATGGAATACAGCACCACCCACCACGACTCGCCCTACTGGATCGATGGCAAAAAGGTGATTCCGGCCAAGGAAGTCATCAATCACACCGACGACGAGCTGATCATGCTTGAAGCACTGCAGAACCGCAGACCGCCCTTCTATCAGGAAGAGCGCGTCATCAAGGGCGGTGGCGGCTATTGATCAGGCGGCAGCATGGCGCAGCACCCGCTGACGCCGGCGCCAGCGTATCTTCCACGCCCACAGCCGCAGCGTCAGCAGATAACTAAGCGGGCTGAATACCAGGGCAAACACCAGCAGGCCAAGCAGCAGCGGCAAGCCCAGTGCGAGCACACTGTCCAGCCAGCCCGGGGTGACGACGGCCGGCAGGCTGAGCTGCTCCAGCCCGGGTGCCAGCGTGATGCCCAGCTGGTGGGCCAGATAATAGATCGGCGCAAAGGTCAGCGGATTGCTAACCAGCGTACTGGTGATGGCCACCGGCAGATTGGCGCGCAGGAGCAGGGCACAGGCGGCAGCCAGCGGGCTCTGCCCCAGCGGCACCAGCATGCCGAAAAAGATGCCGATGGCCACGCCCAGCGCCACGGTGCGCGGGCGGAAGCACCAGAGCCCCGGACAGAACAGCCCCGGTCCCAGCCAGCGCAGGAAACGGTTGTTGCGCAGCTGCTCGCGAGAAGGCAGCTTCTTGCGCAGATAGGTAAGCAGAATTTGCATGGCATGATCCGCAAGATGTCTCAGCGCCTGACTTTACACCAGCCACTGCTGCCGGCCAGCCAGCCGTGGGACGGAAATAATACCGCCAGCAACAGGCAGAACCGCTGGAGAAGGCAGAAAAAAAGCCACCGAAGGTGGCTTGAGGCAGACCGGCAAGCTGCGGCTTTTTTTCGGTGTCCCGCCATGGTCTTGTCTGATTTTCTGGCGGTTGCGCGCAACGAGGCCGTTCGATGTCCTGCTTGCCTTGCAAAGCTGACACTTTAGCGCATCAGGGTTACACCTTATCGCTCAGCAAAGGCTGTTGTTGCGTTGGCGGCATAGTCGCAATACGGGATGACCATTCTGTAGAACGATCGTACAATATCAGTAACGGTTTTTCCCACACACAGCCATGTCCCCCCAGCGCAAGATCATCCACATCGACTGCGACTGCTTCTATGCTGCCGTGGAAATGCGCGACCGCCCCGAGCTGCGCGAACTGCCGATTGCCATCGGCGGCTCGCCCGGCCAGCGCGGCGTGATTTCCACCTGCAATTATGTTGCGCGCCGGATCGGCATCCATTCGGCCATGCCCACCGGCTGGGCGCTGCGCCAGTGCCCGGATCTGGTTCTGCTGCCGCATGATTTCGCCCGCTACAAGGACGCCTCGCGCCGTGTGCACGCAATCTTTCGCGACTACACCACGCTGATCGAGCCGCTGTCGCTGGACGAAGCCTATCTGGATGTCAGCGGACTACCGCACTGCCAGGGCAGCGCTACAAGAATGGCCGAGGAAATCCGCGCGCGCATCCGCGCGGAAGTCGGCATTACCGCCAGCGCCGGCATCGCGCCGAACAAATTATTGGCAAAAATCGCCAGCGACTGGAACAAGCCCGACGGCCAGTTCGTCCTCACCCCTGCTGACATCGACGCCTTCATGCCGGCGCTGCCCATCGGCAAGCTGTGGGGCATCGGCAAGGTCACCGCCGCACGGCTGGCGCGCCATGGCCTCGTCACCTGCGGCGACGCGCAACGCTGGACGCTGGCCGAGCTCGACGCACAATTCGGCCGGCTCGGGCGCTCGCTGTATCGCCAGTGCCGCGGCATCGACGAACGCCCGGTGGAAACCGAATGGCAGCGCAAATCGCTGTCGGTCGAGCACACCTACCCCAAAGACCTGCCCGACCTCGCCGCCTGCCTTGCCCAAACCCCCACCCTGTATGCCGACCTGAGCCAGCGTCTGCAAAGGCAGCAGCTTGATACCCAACCCAACAAAGCCTTCGTGAAAATCAAGTTCCACGATTTCACACAAACGACGATGGAGTGCCGTGCCAGCCACGCCGACATGGCACTGTTCAGCAAGCTACTGAAACAGGCCTGGCAGCGCGGCGCCAAACCGGTGCGCCTGCTCGGCGTCGGCGTGCGCTTCGCCGATGTCCCCGCCGCCAGCAAGCCCGCGCCACTCCGGCGCCCCTACACGCTGCCGCTGTGGCAGGAGCTGGAGATCGGCCGGCCAGCCTCGGCGTGAACGGCAAGGCGCAGCTTTTTTTGCTGCACCGCACTAAAACAGGGCGCATCTCCCGGCGCCCGGAACTAATATCAGAAGCAGACAGGCTGCACGCGGGGCGATGAGGCCACTGCCGCACGCCAGCCCAAACTGCTCATTGCGGAGAAGAACATGAAGCTCTCGGTTGCCAATCGCCTTTTTCTGGGCTTTCTCAGCATCCTGCTGCTGATCGTGCTCAACAACGTGTACGTGTTCACGCTGTTCGGCAAGATGGGGCGGGACATCGATGAAATCGTCGAAGGCAATTCGGCGCAGCTGCTGGCGGGCGCGGAGCTGATGAACGAAGTTCAGGGCATCCGCATGCTCACCCGGCAGATCATCCTCGACAACTCGCCGGACGATGCCGCCAAAACTTCCGAGCAGTTCACCACCGCGCGCACGAATCTGGGCCAGCAGCTTGCCTCGCTGGAAAAACTGCTGACCGACCCCCGCTGGCCGGCCAGCGCCGAGGAAAGCAAGCTGCTGCAGGAAATCCGGGCGATGCTGCCGGAAGTGCTCGACAACACGCAGAAGACCTTCGACCTCGTCAAACAGGGCGACCGCGCCGGCGCGATCAGCAACAACAAGGGCGTGCTCGGCAAATTCAACACCCGGGTCACCGAGCTGGTGCAGCTGCAGAAGAAACTGAGCGACGCCAAAGCGACTGAAAATCACCAAGCCAGGGTATCTGCCCAGCACTGGCTGATGGGCCTGACCATTGCCGTGCTGCTGGCCTGCCTGACGCTGGCCTGGCTGATCAGCCGCAGCATCACACAGCCGCTGAACCAGCTGCAGCGTTTCATCGGCGGCCTGAGCGAGCATTACGACTTTACCCAGCGCATCCCGGTGACCCGGCACGATGAAATCGGCCTGTCGCTGCAATCACTCAACAGCCTGCTCGATACGCTGCAGGCCAGCCTGCGGCAGCTCGGGCAAATCGGCCGTACCGTGACCGCAACGGCCGGCAGCCTGTCGACGGCCAGCAGCGAACTGTCCGGCACCTCGCAGCAGGTCAGCAGCGCCGCATCCAGCATGGCTGCGGGCGTCGAGGAAGTCACCGTCAGCATCAACCATGTCGCCGACCGCGCGCAGGAATGCGACAGCACCGCGCGCGACGCCGGCAAGATGGCCAGCAGCGGCGGCGAAGTCATTGAAAGTACCATCCGGGGCATCAACCGCATTGCCGAGGATGTCCGCGCCTCGGCCAGCCAGATCGAAACGCTGAAGGAACGCACCGCCAGCATCAGTACGGTGGTGAATGTCATCAAGGAAATTGCCGACCAGACCAATCTGCTGGCTCTCAACGCAGCCATCGAGGCGGCACGCGCTGGCGAACAGGGACGCGGCTTTGCCGTCGTGGCCGACGAAGTGCGCAAGCTGGCCGAACGCACCGGCAGCTCGACGCGGGAAATCACCAGCACCATCAGCGCCATCCAGAACGAAGCCAACACCACCGTCGAGGCCATGCAGCTGGCGGTCGAGCAGGTGAATCAAGGCGTGCAGCAGGCGCAGCAGGCCAGCGACGCCATTCACCACATCCGCCAGAACGCCGACCGCGTGGTCGAACAGGTCAGCGAAATCACCAATTCGATGCGCGAGCAGAGTGCCGCCAGTTCGATGATGGCGCAGCAGGTCGAACGCGTGGCACAGATGTCGGAAGAAAGCAGTGCGCTTGCACGCAACACCGCCAGCGAGGGAACACACCTGCGGCAGCTGAGCCAGGAACTCGACGCCGCCATTTCCCGCTACAAGGTCTGAGGCGGCAGCCCGCTCACGTCCCGCCCCCAGGCAGATATTGACTGCCTGGGAGGGGGGTGTAAGGACCGCCATGCTGGCCACCGCTTACCGTTGGCTCCCGATTCAATCGTATCGACATAAGCAGCATAAAACTGACACAGATCCAAAGAAGCATTCAGAATTTGCGCTAGATCAATATAAGATCTCCCTAATAAATAGACCTACAAAGGGAGAACAGGATGTCGGTACGCAATCGTTTGCTCGGGTTGATTGCCCTGGCGCTCATCGGAGTGAGCATCGTCGCCCTCGTTGGCTGTCTGATGCTGCGCGCCCAGATGCAGACCGACCGCGAGGACAAGCTGCGCAATCTGGTCGAAGTCGCGGTTCAGCTGGCCGCGCAGGCCCATACCCGCGAACAGGCCGGGCAATTGAGCCGCGAAGCGGCACAAGCCGAGGCCAAGGCCGCGATCAAGGCGCTGCGCTACAACGGCAGCGAATATTTCTGGATCAACGACATGCAGCCGCGCATGGTCATGCATGCCATCAAACCCGAGCTGGATG
Source organism: Chitinilyticum aquatile DSM 21506 (assembly GCF_000430805.1). Taxonomy (GTDB): domain Bacteria; phylum Pseudomonadota; class Gammaproteobacteria; order Burkholderiales; family Chitinibacteraceae; genus Chitinilyticum; species Chitinilyticum aquatile. The sequence continues at coordinate 213,529 of NZ_AUMS01000004.1, forward strand.
GCAAGGACCTTTCTGCCATCAAGGACCCCGATGGCAAGCTGCTGTTTAACGATATGGTGGCTGTCGTTACGCAGCAGGGTAAAGGCTTTGTCGCCTATCAGTGGCCAAAACCGGGCAGCGACCAGCCGCAACCCAAGCTCTCCCACGTCCAGGGCTTCGCCCCCTGGGGCTGGGTGATCGGTACCGGCGTCTATGTTTCCGACATTCAGGCACAATTCTGGCAGACCCTGATCAAGGAACTGCTGATTGTTGCCGTAATCACCACCATCCTGGTCAGCATCGCGCTGCTGATTACCCGCTCGCTCTATCGCCAGCTGGGCGGTGAACCGGCTCTTGCCGCCGGCGCCATGCGCGCGATTGCCAATGGTGACCTGCAAAGCCCCATTCCGGTTGCCCGCCATTACGATGGCAGTCTGATGCACGATCTGGCGCGGATGCAGTCCTCATTGCGCACGCTGGTCAGCGAACTGGGGGGCGTGGCAGGCGGGGTCAACCGCATGAGCCAGCAGCTGGCCAGTGATGCCGAACAGGTCGAATCCGGCTCCTTCCGCCAGCATGAGGCCGCCGCGGCCATGGCTGCCGCCATCACCGAGCTGACCGAAAGCGTGCATCAGATAGCCGCAAGTGCCGAATCGGCCAACGTGCACTCACGCCAGTCCGCCGAGCAATCACGGGCAGGGCGGACCCTGCTGGGCAAAGCCGTTCTGGAAATGGAAGAAATCAACGTCTCGGTTGCAGATACATCTACCGTCATCAACAGCCTGGTCAACAAAACCGCCAGCATTTCCAGCATCATGCAGACCATCAAGGATGTGGCAGACCAGACCAATCTGCTCGCATTGAATGCCGCGATTGAAGCGGCACGTGCCGGCGAACAGGGGCGCGGCTTTGCCGTAGTGGCCGACGAGGTGCGCAAGCTGGCCGAACGCACGACACGGGCTACGGCAGAAATCGCCGGCATGATTGGCCAGATTCAGCAGGAGTCCGATGCGTCGATGAACCACATGCAGACAGCCGTCAGCCGCGTCGGGCAAGGGGTTACTCTTACCCGCGATGGTGGTCAGGCTGTTGAAGGCATCGAACAGTCGGCACAACAATCCATGGCCATGATCGAAAGCATTGCCTCGGCACTGCACGAGCAATCACAGGCCAACCAGATGGTCACCGAGCAGGTAGACCGTATCTCGGCGGCCTCGGAAAGCAATGCGGCAGCAGCAGCCAATGCCAAACAGCTCAGCCAGCAGCTGCGCGGCCAGACTGACCGCCTGCAGGCGCTGATCAGCCAGTTCCGCGCCTAAGCCAGCAGCGCCAGCGTGCGCGCATCGGGGCAGGCCCGGCAATGCTGCAGAGCCTGCCCGAACACCGAGCCGGGCGGGCTGATCGCTGCAAACAGCGTCATCGAGGAGACGAATTTCAGGTCGTCCGGCCTGCCAAACAACTGCAGCAGATCCGGCGCGGGCAGCGCCAGCACCCCGGCAGTACATTCCAGCAAGCGCGTACCCAGCAGGGGATGCGCCAGAAAGGCCTGCGCCTCCTCCCGCCCCGAAAGTGCATAAAAGCGCGCCGTTTCGCTTCGGCCCAGGCCAACCAGCTGTGGAAATACGAACCACATCCAGTGCGTACGTTTCCTGCCCGCGCGCAGTTCGGCCAGTGCGCCGGCGTAGCAGTATTCCTGGGCGGTAATGAAACGCTGGAGGTCGAAAGGATCATTCATGATGCCGGCTGATTTGACAGGACCAGTTCAGTCTAGCCGGCTAAGGCGTGCTGCCTCAATGCGGAAAACCATGCGGAACAGCAAGCCGCGCCAAGTCGGCCAACTGCAGTGGCTGCACAATGGCTGGCATCCCGTACCCGCACGACCACCATGCTCAAGCTCGAATCAATCACCCCGGCCGGCCTGCACCCGCAACTGCTCGCCGGTTTTGTCCGCCACCAGCCGGTGACTGAGGCCTGGCGCGGCGAGCATGCGGACTGGCGGCTGCAGCCCGCGACGTTTACCGAAGAGTGGGATGACGCCACACTGGCCGACATCGTCGCGTCCGATTTCCGCCCCTGCCTGGAAGGCGATGGCGCAGTATGGCTGCTGCGGGATGAAGGCGGCGTGCAGGCCTTCGCGGCGCTATGCCGTCCGCGCTTCGGCAGCCGGCAGCAGTATGTGCAGCTGATGCAGCTGCATGTCAGCCAGCCCTGGCGCGGGCAGGGGCTGGGGCGGCGCCTGCTGGCGGCGGCGGTCGACCAGGCGCGCGAATGGGGCGCCAGCCATCTCTACGCCTCGGCACACTCGTCGCGCGAATCGGCCGCCTTCTACTTTGCGACCGGCTGGGTACCCGCCGCCGAGCCGCGCACCGATCAGGTCGAGAAGGAGCCCTGCGACCTGCAGCTGGAATACGCGCTGCCACAACAATACTAGCTATGGTATGACAACACGGCCATTCACCATAAATGGCTGTGTGGCTATACCCTACTCTTCCGTACTCGGGTTCCAGTATGCCTGGCTGACCAGCGCGGAGCCGCCGAGGCGCTGTACCAGCGCATCCAGCTCCGGTCCTTCGACCGAGGTGGCGGCCAGCGTGGCTTCGATTTCCACCTCGTGCTCGCCGTAGGGGCGGATGTCGAGATCGGCAGCGGGGTAGTTGCTGGCGTCGAGTTCGGCTTCCAGCAACGCGCGGGCGGTTTTCTGGTGCTCGCGCGGCACGATCAGGTGCACGGTGTTGGTGACTTCGACAGCGGCGCTGTCGAGCGGCTCGCGGTTCATGCGGTTGACGATGGGGCGCAGCAGCGTGTTGGCCGCCAGCACGAACAGCGTCGCCAGCAGAGCCTCGACGATCAGATCGGAACCGGCCGCCGCGCCGACCGCCGCCGAGCCCCACAGCGTGGCGGCGGTGTTCAGCCCGCGCACATTGCCCTCGCCGCGCATGATCACGCCGGCGCCAAGAAAGCCGACGCCGGACACCACATAGGCAATCACGCGGATCGCGCCGTCGCCGCCGCCCAGGCGGTTGGCAATGTCGACAAACACCGCCGCGCCGACGGCAACGAGCACATTGGTGCGCAGGCCGGCGGTGCGCTGGCGGTATTGCCGCTCGTAGCCGATCAGCCCGCCCAGCACGAAGGCCGTGCTGAGGCTGAAGAGCGTATCGAGCAGCGAAATGAGACTGATGTTCTGGATAGCCTGCATGGTGTTCTCCCTGTGTGCCGGGCCTTATGCGGCCGGTCTGTTGTCATGGGGCAAAGCGTTTCAGCCGGCCTTGCGTCGTGCCAGGTAATCGGGCTGGAAGATGCACATGCGGATCACGTCACGGTATTCGCCGTTGACGAAAAACTCGTGCCGCAGGATGCCTTCCTCCTGGAAACCCAGCTTCTTGTAGATGTGGATGGCCGGGGCATTCTCGCAATCGACGATCAGCGACAGCTTGTAGAGGTTGAGCGTGGTGAAGGCGTAATCCTGCGCCAGCGCGGTGGCGATCGAGGCATAGCCCTTGCCCTGGAATTCCGGCGCGATGATGATCTGGAACTCGGCGCGGCGGTGGATGTGGTTGATCTCCACCAGCTCGACCAGCCCCGCGCGCTGGTGCTCGCATTCGAGCACGAAGCGGCGCTCGCTCTGATCGTGGATGTGCTTGTCGTAGAGATCGCACAGCTCGACAAAGGCTTCGTAGGGCTCTTCGAACCAGTAGTGCATCACCGATTCGTTGTTGTCGAGCTCGTGGACAAAACGCAGGTCCTCGCGCTCCAGCGGGCGCAGTTTCAATGGGCTGTGTGTCATGGTTCTACTCCGGTAATGCGGCTCCGCCAGCGGCGGAGGCGATGCCTGAGGGACTGCCGCGGCAGCAGCGCGGTTCCCGCGGCGTGACTTATTACCGCGCCGCCTGCGCCTCGGCCTTCAGGCTGGCTGCACGCTGTGCGCGCCGCAGCATTTCCAACTGTAGCCCTTCCAGCTGCGAACGCACCTGCTCGCGCACCGCCGCACTGCCCAGGCTCGCCAGCAGCGCATTAGTCGGCTGCCAGACCGCGCGGAATTCGATGGCCGTGGCGTCATCCAGCTGCTGCAGCCGCGTGGTGCTCTGGTAATCGCCGTTGCTGGTATCCAGCGCGCGGCTGACAATCTCGTCGGGCGCGCGCAGCTCGATCAGGTGGCGCGAATCGATGGTCAGGCTGATCACGCCATACTGATAGCTGCCCTGCTGGCTGACCCGCAGCGTGCGGCCCTCGCGCCCGGTGATGCGGCTCATGCGCATGCCCGGCACGAATTCGCTCATGCGCTCGTAATCGGTCAGCACCTCGAAGGCCAGCGCCCGGCTTACCGGCGGCGTGTAGCGCGCGCTCACGACAATCACGCCCTTGTCCTGGCTGGCCTCGACGTGCACCCGCGAAGGCACGGCTTCGGCTCCCAGCAAGGGCCCGGCCAGCAGCAAGAGCAGGAAAAGCCCGAAACGCATCGTGTTCTCCGCATGATATCGCCCCATGCTAAGCGGCAGGGCGTGACAGAACGATGACGGCAAGGCGGGGTGTGGCTCATTGGCTATTTTTCCCGGCAAGCATCTGGCGCACCAATGACAGACAACACCTCCTGCCAGTCCTTCCTGTTTTCCCCGCCTTGCCTGTTAGAATCTGCTTTTCTGACAAAAACCTTTCTAACAACAGGTTCGTTCCATGACACACCGCCTGATTTCCTGCCTTGCCCTGCTCGTTCTCTGCCTGCCGGGCGGGCAGGCCTTTGCGGCACTGGCCGCTCGTACGCCGGCTGGCGATCCGATGGCGGAAACCATCCGCTTCCAGTTTGCCGTGTATTACGCGCCGGCACCGGCCAGACCGCCGCTGGCCGCCCTGCAGCAGCTGGCGCCGCGCATCGACAGGAACTTGCAGATCGTCCCGGCGCTGGACAAGGCGCCGGCGAGCCCGCAGGTGCGGGCGCGGCTGGAGAAGGATGCGCGGCAGAACTACCGTCCGCCCGGCCCGGAGATGCTGCAGTACTTCGGCCAGAGCCTCTCGAAAGCGCAGGCACAGGCCCTGCAGGGCCCGGCGCAGGCGCTGATTCTGGATTTCTCGCACGGCAAGGCACAGGTGTGGAGCGGGCTGCGCAATGCCAATCTGCTGGTCGAACAGATCGCGCGCGAAACCGGCGGGCTGGTCTGGGACGAGGAAACCCGCGAAATCTACACCCCCGATGCCTGGCATGCGAAGCGGCTGGCCCGCTGGAGCGAGCCGGTGCCGGATGTCGCCACGCAGACGGTGATCCACGCCTACCGGGATACCGAGCTGGTGCGTGCCATCACTCTGGGCATGAGCAAGACGGGACTGCCGGATGTGGTGATGGAAGACCTCGGCTGGGCGCAGAATGACAGTGCCGGCCTGCTGATCAACCTTGTCTGCCAGACCATGGCCGAGGGCGCGGTGGTTGGCAAAAATGGCCAGCTTGATCTCGACATCAGGGCAATCCGCAGCAAGAGCAGGCGCGAAGCCGCACTGGCCGCACAGGGCAAGAAGGGCGAGTCCCTTGCGCGGCTGACCCTGCTGAAGGCTGCGCCGGCCGAGGGTGACCCGGACAATCGCCTGCTGCAGATCAGTGCCGCGCGTTATGCCGGCCCCGATACCCAGGCGCGGCAGGAAAAGATGCTGTCCGCCCTGTTCGGCTCGGAAGATTCGGTCAGCTACATCAAGCACAACGCCGCGCTGAAGGCGGCCAGTGCCAAAGCGCGGGCCGAACTCCCGGCGCTGCAGCGTGCCTTTGCTGCCGGGCTGAAGCCGGGCGAATTCATCCTGCTGAAGGCGCCGTTTGCCACCCCCGATGGTGGGCGCGAGTGGATGTGGGTCGAGGTGACGAGCTGGCAGGGCAAGACCATCAAGGGTGTGCTGAACAACGAGCCGGTGCATGTGCCGGAGCTGCAGAGCGGCCAGATGGTCACCATCCGGCAGGATGAGGTCTTCGATTACCTGCGTCAGCTGCCCGATGGCACGCGCACCGGCAACACGACCAGCAAGATCATCGAGCAGATGCAGGCACGCTGAGGGCAGTCAACATACATTACTACCCATGCTGCCACAGCCATTTGAAAATAATGGCTGCATGGCAATACCCAAAAGCATCAAAGCCGGTTTTTCATTTCCAGTTGCACCTGCCCGGGTGAAACGCCGTAGTGGCGGGCAAAGCGCCGGCAGAAACTGGCCACCTCCTGGTAGCCGGTGGCTTCGGCCACCTGCGCCACATTGCCCTGCCCGGCCAGCAGCAGTTCGCGCGCCCGCGCCATGCGCTCGTTGATGATGAGCTGCTGCGGCGTGGCGTGATAGTGCCGCTGGCACAGCCGCGCCAGCGTGGCGATGCTGATGCCGAGGCGGTCGGCCAGCCCGGCCACGCTCCAGTCGCGATCCGGTGCGGCGTGAATGTCGGCCAGCAGGCTGCGCAGCGCCTGCTGCAGGCCGGCGGTACGGCTGTCGTGCAGCGGTGCCAGTTCGCGCTGCAGCAGGTCAAGCATCAGGTGGACCGCGCTGCCGGTCAGCCCGCCGCGCGGCAGATTCGCTTCGTGGTGCAGCGTGGCCACCGCATGATAGAGGCTTTCAGCGCCCGTACTGTCGAGCAGGCGCGTTGCCGGGCCGGCGAGGAAATCCCATTCCTCGCGGTCTTCCAGCAGAAACCAGCACAGCCGCCATGACTCGCCGGCAAAGCAGAAACCGCGCCGCCCGCGCGCCGGCAGCACGGCAATCCGGCCCGGTGCCAGCGGCAGCCGCGCCTCGCCATCGATCACCTCGCCCGCGCCTTCCAGCGCGAAAAGCAGCACATGAAAGGGTGCCTCGATACGCTCGACATGATGCTGCCTGCGCAGTGTGGATACCCCGGCCATCAGCACGCCACGCTCGCGCAGCGCCTGCACATACTGGTGGTAGAACACCCGCCCGCCCACGCTGCGCTGCTCGGATTCGGGCGCGACGTCGAAATACTCGTAATAGATGGTGGCCATGCCGGATTTGCCGAGTCGTGACGAATTTGAACAAGATTAGCAGCAAATTGCGACATTTACCCCACGCTGTCAATGGCTTAGCGTTGCATGCACACGGCATGACACAAGGCCGTGCACATAAAAACATCATCCGGAGGATTCAATGCAACACATGCACAAAGCAGGCCTGCTGCTCGCGCTGCCACTGGCGCTGCTGCTGGCGAACAGTCAGGCCGCCACGCTGAACTGGGCGGGCTATCAGTGGGATGTCCGCAGCGGCGGCGGCGGTCCCGGCCCGAACAACTGGGACGAGCGCAATGCCTGGGTCGATGCCGATGGCAAGCTGCACCTGAAAATCGCCAACCGCAATGGCGTGTGGTCATCGGCGGAAATCCGCCTGCTGAACCCGGCACGCACGCATTTCGGCCTCTACCAGTTCCAGATCGAAGCCCGCCCCGAGCTCTTCGACAAGAATGTAGTGTTCGGCTTCTTCACCTATCCGAGCGCCGATGTCGGCGGCGATGCCACGCATGAAATCGACATCGAATTCGCGCGCTGGGGTTATGACAGCGCCCCGGTCGGCAACTACACCGTCTGGCCCACTGTCAGCGGCGCGGCCAACAGCTGGCATGGTTTCGAATTCAGCGAAACCAGCGGCAAGACCACCCACCGCTTCAGCTGGCAGGCCGACCGGGTGGATTATCAGTCGCTCGCCGGGCACGTCGATGCCGGCAACACCGGCAGGCAGCTGGCCGCCTGGCGCTTCATGCCGGCTGACCGCGCCGGCAGCAGTGCCGGCAATACGCGCTTCAGCTGTCCCGGCACCGACCCCGCACCGTGCATTTCGCAACAGCCGCAGCAGTTTCTGATCAATCTGTGGCAATTCCAGGGCAAGGCTCCGGCTGACGGCAAGGATGTCGAAATCGTCCTCGCCGGCTTCAGCTACGCACCCAACGGCAAGCTGCCGGATGGCAGCACACCAACCCCAACGGCCACACCGACCGCAGTGCCGACCCCGACCCCGACGCCAAAGCCCACTGCCACGCCTGCTCCCACAGCCACCCCGACAGTTACGCCGACCCCCGTGCTGACACCCACGCCGGGCGCGGGCTGCTACAGCGTCTGGAGCGCCCGCTCTTACACCGGCGGCAGCAAGGTGAGCTACAACGGGCGCAATTACGAGGCAAAGTGGTGGGCCGAGGGCAATGACATGCCGGGCAGGAGCGGCGAATGGGGCGTCTGGAAGGATCTGGGCCCCTGCGGCAGCAGTACGCCAACAGCCACACCCACTCCGGCAATCACGCCCGTGCCAAGCGCAACACCGACCCCCACCCCGGTACCAACGGCAACCCCGCAGCCGACCATCACGCCGACACCGGCTGGCAGCTGCCCGGCCTGGCAGGAAGGCAGTGTCTACAGCGTGGGCAGTTGCGTCAGCTATCAGGGCAAGGTGTACCGCTGCAGCATTGCCCACACCCCGCCGGTGGGCGGCGGCTGGACGCCGCTTGTGGTGCCGGCACTCTGGCAGAACTGACACGCACCGTCTTTGGTGCCAGCGATTTCGGGGCGGGCTCGGCCCCGGAACAGGCCGCTCCTCTCTTCGGCCTGCAGGGCGATCACCCCTGAGCTTCCTTGTGCGGCAGGGTTTCCCCCTGCCGCTTTTTTTTGTCTGCCCGATCTGGCCGGCCAGCGCCAGCCGCACGCAACAAGGCCGGCAGCGCTGGCTGCCGGCCCGGGGTTATCAGGAGCGGAAAAGGCGTCAGGCCTTGAGCAGAAAACCGCGCAAGGCCGGCTGGTCATTGCTGCGCCGGCCCCGACGGCGGCGGTCAAGCCCGGCGCGCGTATCGAGCAGGGCCTCGGCCTGATCCTGCCGGCGATCCTCGCGGCGGCGCTCGGTGCCGGAACGTCGCTCGATGCCGTTCCAGCCAAGCCGCACGGCGGTGCTGGCCGGCGGGCCATCCGGCAGCAAATCGGCCACGGAAAAGCCATCATCGCCGCTGGCAGCCACGTTTCTTACATCGCTCGCCAATGTACGTGGGTATTGGCGAAATAATCTGGTTAGCCTCATAAAATTATGTCTTGCATATCAGGTATTTACCTTAGTATCGGCCCATTCTGACGATACTTGAGCACGCTGTCAGCTTGCAGCGCACCATGCGGTGTGAATACTGCCATGCAATCGCCGGGGCAAGGGCGCATCATGGGTCACGACCCGCGGAGGATCCGATGCACTACGGCGAACGTTTCAATTTCTTCAGTCACCTCAGTGGTACCGTGCTGGCCGCCGCCGGCCTGGCCGCGCTGGTGACCTACGCCAGCCTGCATGGCGACGTGTGGCAGGTGGTGAGCTTCAGCATCTACGGCTGCACGCTGCTGCTGCTCTACCTCACCTCGACGCTGTACCACGCGCTGTCCGGACGTGCCAAGGCCGTGTTCCAGCGCCTCGACCATTGCGCGATCTACCTGCTGATCGCCGGCAGCTACACGCCGTTCACGCTGGTGACGCTGCGCGGCCCCTGGGGCTGGACGCTGTTCGGCATCAACTGGGCGCTGGCGGTGATCGGCATCGTGCAGGAGCTGCTGATCGGCCAGCGCACGCGGCTGTTTTCCATGCTGATCTATGTGGTGATGGGCTGGCTGATCGTGTTTGCCGCCGGCCCGCTGATCACCGGGCTGGAAACTGCGGGCCTCGCCTGGCTGGCCGCCGGCGGCGTGATCTACAGCGCCGGCATCTACTTCTTCCTGAACGACGAACGCATCCGCCACGGCCACGGCATCTGGCACCTGTTCGTGCTGGCCGGCAGCATCTGCCAGTTCATCAGCATCATTTTCTATGTGAACTGATGGGTATAGGTATGTAGCCTTTTATTTCAAAGGGCTGCGCAGCAATACACTACCTAGTAATTTGAATGGAGAATGCGCGATGGTTATCACTGCGCACACTCCGTCCACCACACAGCCGCATCGGTATGATGGCTAATATTGAACTCCTTTCCATGAAGTCACTCATGCCAGCCAGCGCAAGCAAATCCACGACGAATCCCGATCATGCCGCCAAGGCCAGGCAGGCAGCTGCGACGCAAGACCACTATCTCGGTGGTGCGTTTTCCCTGCTGATCGCCGGCCTTGCCACGTCGGCCCTGCGCTGGTTCGATGCGCGCTCGAAGAAAGCCAAACCGCAATCTGCCACAAGCAAAAGCCCGGCTGATAAGGCCGGGCTTTTGCTTGTGGCACGCTGAAAACTCAGTGCAGCTTCAGCGTCGGCTGCGCGACGCGGCGCAGCTTGTCGCCCACGTAGAGCAGGCCGGCGAGGATCCAGCCGTGCACCGCAGCCTGATGCAGGCGGTAGAGCGAGGCGTAGATCAGCTTGGCGCCGCGCCCTTCCACATAGTAATTGCGCTGCGGGCCGACGATGGCGGCGAGGCTGCCGACCGCGGTGTGCTTGCCCAGCGACACCATGATGCCCTGCGGTTTGAAGACGAAGGGCTTCACCTCGCGGCCGGCGAGGCGGTCGTTCAGCGCGCCGGCCAGCCAGCTGGCCTGCTGGTGGGCGACCTGCGCGGTGGCCGGCAGCAGCGGGCCGCCTTCGCCATCCGGAGCGGCAGCGCAGTCGCCAATGGCAAACACGTTCGGGTCGGTCAGCGTCTGCAGCGTGGTAGTGACCTCGATCTGGTTGAGGCGATTGGTGGCCAGCCCCAGCGTGGTGAGCCAGTCGGCGGCTTTCACGCCGGCGGCCCACACACGGATGGCAGCGGCAATGCGGCGCCCGTCGGCCAGCTCGAAGCCTTCCTCCGTCACCGCAGCCACCCGGCTGTTGCAGGCGACCAGAATTCCGCGTTCGGCCAGTGCGGCGGTGGCGTATTCAGACAGTGATTCGGGCGCGCCGGAGAGGATGCGCGGCGCACCTTCGATGATGGTGATTTCCAGCTGCGCGGGGCTGAGGCTGGCGCCGAGGTTGTGCATTTCGCGGATGGTGTGGTCGATCTCGGCGGCCAGCTCGACACCGGTGGGGCCGGCGCCGACGATGCCGATCGTCAGCTTCTGCACCGGGTCGCCACTGGAGGCAACGGCAAAGCTCAGGTCGAGAATGCGGCGGCGCAGCCGTTCGGCGTCGGTCGGCGTATTGAGGAACATGCAGTGCGCTTGCGCGCCCGGCGTGCCGAAATCGTTGGCAATCGCGCCCAGTGCCAGCACGACGGTGTCGTAACCGATTTCACGCGCGGCGGCCAGCTCGCGCCCCTCGGCATCCAGCACCGGCGCGATCTGTAGCACCTTGCGGCTGCGATCCAGCCCGGTCAGCCAGCCGAATTCGAAGCGGTAGCCATTGCGCCAGGCATGGCCGAAGTAGTTGACCTCGTCCTCGCCGGTATTGAGCGCACCGGTGGCCACTTCGTGCAGCAGCGGTTTCCAGATGTGGGTGGGCGAGCCGTCGACCAGCACGATTTCGGCGCGTTTGCGGCTGCCGAGCGTGCGGCCCAGCCGCGTGGCGAGTTCCAGTCCGCCGGCGCCACCGCCGACAATCACGATCCGGTGCAAAGGCTTGCTGCTCATGGTCATACTCCGTGGTAGCACTGCTCACAGTGTAGGTTCTGTTGATGTTTTTTTTGCGTTCCCGCTGGAGCGATTTTTGCGCCGAATCAAGGCGTTGTGAGCGCCGCATAATGGGTTATGTCAGCGAAGCAACAACGCAGAGTCGGCGCAAAAAGCGCCCAGCCCCCGGGTTTGGCTGTTTTTGGCCTGACACGGCGTTGCAAAGCCCTTGCATAGAACGACTATGCGGCGGACTTCGCGCCTTGTTTCAGGCCAAAAAAGCACAAACGGGCAGCGCAAACAAAACATCAACAGAACCTGGCTGCATTTGACGCAGGAAGCCCGGCGCATCGGGATGGCCGGGCAGAAAACGGGGGGCTGGCATCGTTCACGCCAGCAGGCAGATCGAGCCGCAGCTTATTCGGCGATCAGCACCAGATCGCTGAGGTTTTCGCGGGTCTTTTCACCCCTGGGCCAGCACACCTGAGCACTGTCGCCTTCGATCTTCAGGACACGGCCATCGATTTTTTCAGTCGCCAGTACGCCGGCAGCGCGGTTGACACGGGCATTCACCGGAATCAGGTACTGACGGCCGGATACCGATTCGAGCAGGGAGTTGAGCAGATTCAGCATGATGGTCTCCTTGGTGTTTTATGTAGTATTGCTACATATATTACTCTTAACAAAAAGTAACTCAACTACATATTGTGTGAATATGCACACGGCATTACCGCCGCAGCAGCGCGCCTTGTCCTGCAAGAAAACACCTCAATGTATACCTCCACAGCCCTTTTATTAAAATGGCTGTGGCCATATACCCATACCCCTCGTTTTCCATGGCAAAAGCGCAAGCAATGGCAAACACGCCGGGCAGCACACGGCATACTGGCGCCTTCACCATTTGCCGGGAAAGCAGTCATGATCCGCAAACGCATGCAGTTCTGGGGGGAAAACGCCGATGACGACAGCCTCGTGCGCGAGGTGCTCGCCGGCCAGAAAACGGCCACCGCCTGCCCGGCGGCCAGCTATCACCTGCCCGAAGGCGACTTCGACAGCGGGGGCTGGGCAACGGGCGACGTGGTGGAGGTGTACGACCTGCACGGCCGCCTGCGCTGCCTGATCGAAATCACCGATGTCTATACCACGCGCTGGGACAGCTTCCCCGACCGGCTGTGGCAGGAAGAATACTGCCGGGATGCGGAGCATTTCCGCGAGGCACACCGCTACTGCTGGCCCGACGAGGACATCACGGACGATTTCCTGATGACGGCCACCCACTTCCGGCTGCTGGAGCAGTATTCAGATCAATGAGGATTTATTGCGCTTCGCCCTGGCTACGGGCTGCGGTAATCGCAGAAAGCGAGGCGTGCAATGCGCCGTTTTGCTTGCGTGCGTTCGGCAAGGCCGTGCAAATCTGCCGGGCTGCAGCAGCTGGAGACTGTGCGGAAGTATCGACGACCAGATCGTAATGCATGGCGCGATGGACCAGCGGGTGCTGCCAGCGGGCAAGGCCGATTGCGCGATCACCCCGCGCACGTTCGCGCGCGCAGGCAACATCCAGATCGCAATGCACTCCGACCAGAAAGACATCATACGGAGCAAGCTCACGCAGCAGTTCCTGCTTTTCGCCATCTTCAACCCAGGCATTGTCGATCAGCAGCCGGCATCCCGCGCCCAGCAATGCCGGCAGACAACGGTGAAAGCCGGTTACCAGATCCGGGAAATGATAGCCCTCCCGGTCTATGGTTTCGCCACGCATCATTTTTTGCAGATCCGAGGGCGGCAGGGCGTACAGCACGCTATCGATGCTGAAGTTCAGATACTGGACCGGCAAGATTTCCTGCAGGATTTTGGCGATGCTGGTTTTACCGGCACTGCCCGTGCCGTTCAGAATAATGACTTGCGGCAGCATGGCGGCTCTCCTGTCGAAAGCCGCAGTGTAGGCGTTTGCACACGGCACTTACTTTGCTGCGCTTGTCGACTTCACACCGGAACGCGCTGGCAGACAGAAACCAGCCCTTGCAAGCGCCAGCCAGACCGGGTGCAGCAGTGGCCATTCGCGCGTCAGGGAATGGTGATCACACCATTCCACGATATCGGGTGACCCGCAATGGCAGCGCCGATGGCAATCAGCACCAAGAGCGTGCCGACATTATCCGCCAACGCACTGTCCGTTCCGGCAGGAAGCTCGGCACGCAGGGCGGCCTGATAGGGCTGCATGATTTCGGCAAGGGAACGGCTGTAGGCTTCAGTGCTGCCATCGCAGGCCAGCCGGACCTGATCCCCGGCGGGCGCGCTTTCCAGTTCGGCATGCTGCGCGTAACCCTGCTGGCGGCTCACATGCGTGGCAAAGGCCTGCAGCGCGGCACGGCATTCCTCACTTGGCTGCAGCGGGGTTTCTTCCGCCGCCTGTAGCAGGGGGGCACACACCAGCAACAGCGCCGGCAGGAGGAATTTATACGAGGCCATACAGCATCTTGCTGGCAACCGCGATCAACAGCACGGCAAACGCCTTTTTCAGTTTTGCGGCAGGCAAGCGGTGTGCCAGCGCGGCGCCCTGCTTCGCCATGGGAAAACTGGCGAGCACGATGGCCAGCACCGCCGGCCAGTACACGAAGCCCAGCGAGCCTGCCGGCAGACCGGCGACCGCCCAGCCCGACACCGTGTAGCCGATGCAGCCGGCCAGCGCCAGCGGCACGCCCACCGCCGCCGAGCTGGCAATGGCTTCTTTCACCGGCAGATTGCAGCGCAGCAGCCAGGGTACGGTGAGCGAGCCGCCGCCGATGCCGATCCAGCTAGACAGCACGCCGATGATGCCTCCCACGGCACCATTGCCGCCATAGCCCGGCAAGGCATTGCCAGGCGCGGGTTTCAGATCGAGCAGAATCTGCACGGCCATTGCATACATGAATACGACGAAAATCCACTGCAGCAGCAGGCCCGACATCCGCCCGGCAATCAGCGCGCCCAGCACGGTGCCGAGCAGGATACCCGGCACCAGCCGCCGCACGGCAGCCCAGTTCACCGCGCCGCGCCGATGATGCGCATAGGCGCTCGCCATGCCGGTAAACACGATACTGGCCAGCGACGTGCCCAGCGCCACATGCTGCGCCTGTACGGCCGGCACGCCGACCAGTGGAAACACCAGCAAAAGGCCCGGCACAATCACCGTGCCACCGCCCACGCCAAACAGGCCAGCCAGCAGGCCTGCCACCATCCCCACCGCGAGGCAGGCCAGAATCAGCGTCAGCATGCCAGCAGCTCGCGGATGAAGGACCACTCGACCGCACTGACCGGCGTGATCGACAGGCGATTGCCGCGCTTGAGCACCTGCATCTGTGCCAGCTCGGGGTAGCTGCGCATTTCCTCCAGCCCCAGGAGGCGGGTCTGCGCGACAAAGCGCACGTCAACCTGCTGCCAGCGCGGTGCATCGGAAGAAGATTTGGCGTCGAAATACTTGCTCGCGGGGTCGAATTGCGTCGGGTCGGGATAGGCGTTTGAGCTGACCTCGGCCAAGCCGGCGACGCCCGGCTCGGCGCAGCTCGAGTGATAAAAGAGCACGCCGTCGCCAATCTGCATCGCATCGCGCATGAAATTGCGCGCCTGATAATTGCGCACGCCATACCAGCCCACCTGCCCCAGCCGGGCCAGATCGGCGATGCTCACATCGTCGGGTTCGGATTTCATCAACCAGTAGTTCATTGCAGCTCCGGAGATCGCGCTGATGTCTACCACTGCGCCGCCAGACCCAGCGATGCTGTCATGGCAATGGCGCGGGCGGCGCGGTAGTCGTCAAGCGGCAGCACGACAAAGGTCTGGTAATCGCTGAACGCATGGCCGAGTGCGACCAGCATCAGCTCCCCCTCATCCAGATAGGTGCGGAAGTAGTCAAACATGGCAGAGTTGAAATCGTCGGCACCAAGCACCTCGCGCCGGGTTGCCGCGTCGGGCATGGGGATGGCGATGCCGCGCTGCTGCAGGATGGGCAGTGCATTGAGCTCAACGACGCCTTCGTCGTGCCACGCCTGCCATTCGAATGCGACCAGTTGGCCGGCTTCGTCGAGTACATCGGCAAGCAGTGCCCAGCGACGCGGACCATCAGCCGGCAGTTCGCCGATGCGTTCGTCCAGCAGGCGGGTGGCAGCATCCTCGCCGATACACCAGGCCAGAAAGGCGTGGGCGTCGCTGCGCTGTGGCCGGTAGCGGGGCAGCAGATCGGCGGCCATGCGCTGCAGTACGCCAGTAACGAGCAGCTCGTCTTCTTCGTCCAGCAGATAGTAAGCCTGCCCGCCCGCTTCGCCATCATCCGGAACGGCACAGATACCCTCAACCCTATCGCCTTCAAGCCAAATCTTTAATTCACGTTCATCGCTATACCCTGGATCAATAATCAGCACATCGGAATAGAGCGTATGGGCGGTGGCAAACTGTCCATCGTGCCAGCTGCGGCCGTCAGGCTGGCTGCAGGCCAGCAATGCGGCCAGATCGGCGGGCTCGACTTGGGAATAGGAGGGGAAAGCGGGCATGCGGCGTTCCAATTGACCAATCTGCTTATCATGCCTCGTCCGCTGCCATGCGCCAAGCCGCATCGTTACAGCCGCAGGATGCTATGGCGCTAAGCCCACTGCTGCCATGACAGGCGCGCGAGCAGGATGATCGCCAGCAACAGGAAAAGGCGCCGGATCCAGACGTTCCCCCCCCGCAGCGCCAGCCTGGAACCCACCTGCGCCCCGGCGATATTGGCCAGCGCCATTGGAATGGCATAGCCGAACAGCACCAGTTTGGCGGGAATGAAAAACACCAGCGCGGCAGCATTGGTCGCCAGATTGACGACCTTGGCGCAGGCGGTGGCGCGCAAAAAGTCGAAGTGAAAAAAGCGCACGAACAGAAATACCAGAAAGGTGCCGGTGCCGGGCCCGAAAATGCCGTCGTAGAAACCGATCACTCCGCCCAGCAGCATGCCGGTCAATACATCGCGGCGAGTCAGTTTGCGACCGGCGTCGTCAGCGCCAAACGACGGACGCAGCCAAGTGTAAATCAGCATGACAGCCAGGAGTGCGATGACCAGCGGGCGAACCCAGTCGGCAGGCAACCAGTGCACAATCCGGGCCCCGGCAAAGCTGCCAGCAAAGGCGCAGACGGCGGCCGGCAGGATGACACCCCAGGGTATACGAATGCGCTTCAGGTAGCTTACCGTTGCCGAAGCAGTACCCCAGATCGATGCAAACTTGTTGGTTCCCAGCAGAGCGGCTGGCAATTCGCGTGGCAGTACACCGAACAGGCCGGGCAACTGGATCAGACCACCGCCGCCGACGGCGGCATCGATCAGGCCGGCAAGGAACGCCAAAGGAAGAAGGAGATACAGTTCAGCCATCAGCGAATCAACAGAATTTGGGTGGAATTACTATGCCCTTAGTCTGCACGCAAGGCCATCCGTGTTTTCCATGGCCCGTCTATCGGCATAAACCCGTTTGTCATAAGAATGAGCGATTCCGCAATATTACCATTTGCTTATTTTTAATAAGCTGAGGACGTCTCCTTTTCAGCAGCACCCATTCCATGCAAATGTTAAAAATCGAACGAGTACAGCTGATGGTGCTTGCCTTGCTGGCAAGCTATGGCACAGCTTCGGCGAATGACTCGGCAGCCATGTCCGCTTCCATGGATATCCCGCAAGCCATGTCTGTTCCAAAACCTTTGCCACCCCGTTTTCCAGAACCAACCGGATCATCTGCACAAACAACATGCTTGTTGCAACACCCTAAGCCGACTCGTTTAACGTTTGCGTGTAATACGAGAGAGTGCGCACAGGAGATACAACTTGCTGAACAACTCTGGGAAAACCATCTTTTGGTATGCCATACGCAATGGCAGCAGCAAAAATCTGCATGGCAAAACTATCGAAGTGAGCTCGCCGTATGGTTGGAAACAAGCAAACCGGTCAGTACCCCGACGAAGGTGCCCACTGCTACGCCGGTTAGTACTGCCACACCCAAGCCAAGCTTAGCCCCAACTGTCACTCCGACGCTGCGTCCCACACCCACACCAGTTAGTACTGCTACGCCCAGCTCAGTGCCCACTTCAACCCCGACGCTGCGCCCTACTCCTACGTCGGTTAGTACCACTACGCCTAAACCAAGCTTGGTACCCACGACGCCCCCCAAGCCAAGCCCTACGCCTTCCCCAGTGCCCTCCCCAACACCAACGTTGACAGGGAACGTCCTGCTTGATTCAGCTCTGAAAAGCGGAAACCCGGCAGCACTAACTGATCACAAGTCAATTTTGCGGCGCGCCCAGTTACTAGCCCAGCAGTACAAGCAACAACAACAAGCTATTACCGCTGATGTCTTTAATGGTATTCAGGATTTCAGTTATGCACCGGGCCAGCACAGTGTGACCATCACACCTTTTATCAGCACATCAGCCTCGCCATTACTCGTCAGCGATAGCGGCGAGGTGCTTGCAGCTTGGTCGCAGCAAGGGTCTGGGAAGGCTGTAGCCTATGGGAATGATATTTTCTCGGCACTCGCAGCCCCTGCGCCGGCTACCTATCTTAAACAGCACTTGCCTATCCTAAAGCGAGTTCTTGCCTGGCAACTGACTGGTAAAGCCAATACAGCAATAGGGTCTACGATCCGGGTTGCAGCATCAGGTTACTCAGCCACCCCAGTAGTTACCACACTTAAGGCCATGGGTTGGAATGCCGAAGCAGTCAGTTGCAATGTGGCCGAGGAAAATACCTGCTGGCAAAACAGCGATCTGATCGTGTTTGGCCGTGGGGTTCCCGATAATCCGATAGTAAGCACACTAACCAGCCGCTATCTCTCTGCAGGCAAGCCGGTACTATATGTCCACAACAGTTGGAGTGCGGGCAACGGGCAACATGTGCTTACCAGCATGGGCATGATTATTGGAGGCTACCCCGGCAACTATTTTGCGGGGAATGGGATCAATATCGCCGCCGGGCTGACCCTCGCCGATCACCTGAAACGCCTCGATCAAATGGGTTCGCTGGCCGACACGCTGGCCATGCTGCAGAACGATCAACTGGTGCATGACTGGAGCGATACCACCCCGATTGGCCCGATCGATGATCTGCGGGCAGAAATTCGAGGATTTGACAATCGGGGCCTCGATATCTTCACCCAGCCCAATACCGAACTGCACCGCTTGCTATTGCTTTGGGCCGACGTCTGGCGTCCGAATGTACACTATGGCCCGCTGAACAAAACCGGCCCTGCGATCGATTTCCTCCGTGCAATGGCGTCCGATTCATGGGTTGCCTTTGCCCGCCGCTACACCAAGACCTCGGCGGATCAGGGTGATTACATGCCGGCGATCGCACAAACCCTGGCCCCCAGCTCGACGGCTGAAATCATCGAAGTCACCATCGCTCAGGGATCGGGCAATACGGCAATTGGTCGCGGAGCGATTCCGGGCAAGCCGGTGGAAATCGAAATTGTCGATGCCGCCGGCGCGAGTTCACTCGGCGTTCGCACCAATTATCTGCGTACGCAGGGCAATCCGCTGAGCGACAACTACGAGCGCCCCCGCTATCCGACTTCCGGCGTCGTGCCGCTGCCGACTAGCGGAACCCGCATCTTTACCACGCCGTTCGGTGGCCCACTTTTTCTGAACTACAACGGTGCGCAAGCCGGCTCGGTCGTGAAACTGCGCGTCAAGGGCGTGGTCAAGTACAGCCACTTTGACTTCACCCGAACAATGAGCGCCACGGAACTGAGCGAAGCGCGCGCGGCAGCACAGCGCAAGGACTTCGGCTGGCAAACCATCAAACTGGTCGGTGGCGAGGTCCAGCAAGTTGCCAAGTTCATCAATGCCAATGCCGATCCTGAACGGTATGTGCAGACCGAGCTGAAAGGCATGCTGTTCGACTCGAACCACATCACCAATGGCTACAGCAATATGCCAATGAGCGCGAATGTGGCCGCAGTCTGTTCCGCATTCGGCTGGACCTGCGACGGCCCGCTGCATCGGGCACCGAATGTGCAGCACTTTGTCGGCTGGCTGGCCGCTTGCGGCTTCCTCTGCTCGGGCAATCCTTCGGATGGCTCTGCTGCCGTCGGCGGTACCGGCTGGGGCTGGTCGCACGAACTCGGTCATAACACCGTCCAGCGCGTCATGTCGATATCCTTCAATGGCGAAGGCTGCGTGACCGAATGCAACAACAACATTCTGGCCAGCGCACACATGATGCGGCAATACAAGCTGATTGGGGTCGATACCGGGCATGTGACCAATCATCCTGCGTTGTATCAGTACATTGTTGCCAATCGAGCGAGCGGCCTGACTGGCAATGACAAGGTGCTGGATATGCAACACCGGCTATGGACAATGAATGCCCAGGATCCGATGCGTGCCGTGCACTTCCAGCTCGCCTTCCTGTTCAGCCGCTACCGTGCCAACGAAGCCATCCCGAGCATGGAGGCCAGCATGGATTACTTCACCCTGCTGACCAAGGGTGACCGCCTAGTGGCAAGAGCCTGGGATGCCAACAATAAGGACAAGTACGGAATGGGGCGCTTTACTGACAACACGATCAGCAACCCGGATCTGCTATTTGTGCTGAGTTCGAAGATCATCGGCAGGGATCTGCGCAATATCTTCGCCATGTACGGCATCACCCTGTCGCAGACGGCGCTGGATTCCGTGGCGGACCTGAATCTGCCGGTACTCCCGGAACAGTTCTACGCTCTGGAACGCAGCAAGTTCAATCAGGTGTCGACCGGCCAGTGGCTTGATCTGTCCGCGACCACACCCGCATACCCGTTCTGACAGCCAGCCGGACTTGAGAAAACCCGCTCATTTCCGGCCGTAAAAGCACTACTTCCAGGCTGAATCTTTCGCGGCTTCAGGAAGGCCAGGTAACAAAGACGCTGATTAGTACGTTCTGCACTGATAGCGGCTTAGAAGTACAGTTTTCCCCGCAGGAGGATTTCCTGCGGGGCGGCTGACAGGGCGCGCCCTGGGGGTGTCGGGGGCTTGGCAAGGCAAGCCCCCGACCTGCCACCGGGCACACCCAGTATCAAAATATCGCGCGGTAGGTGCTAATAACCTTCCTTCCTGAAGGAAATCAGGATTCATCAAACGGAGGTATGCCCATGAATCCCAAACTGTTGAGTGATCAGGAACTGGTGCTGATTGAGATGCAGACCGATGTGATGCTGGAGGCTGCCAAGCCCCAATCGCAGTTGTATCAGACAGCCTATCGCTTGCGCTTGTACTTGCAGCTTGAGCAAATCCGCCGGGGCCTGTTCGGGCGACAAGTGGTCAAGTTGCGCCATGGCATGCGCGCAAGTGGGTAGACAAAGTCATCCGGCCAGCACGCACTCAGTGCCAACCCGCACTGCCCTTCAGTGCCGTAGTATGCAGTGACTTCCGCCAGTGACAGATACTTTTGAAACTGGGTTCCGCTGAATGTGGATGCTCGGCTTCTGCTGGAGCCCATGAAGTCAGCACCGCTCTGCTGATTCCGGCACGTGGTCCCCTGAAGTAGGGACAACCTCAGGAAAAGCAGCACCAATAAGGCATGAGGCTCAAAGTGTCAGCTCGGCCAACAACAAACGCAGCCGCTCCTCCAGAGCCGTCAGTGCCAGTCCCGGAAAATGAGCCCCCAGCATCCGGCTTACTTCTGCAAGCTCGCTAGGTTTTTGCTGCAATTGCAGCAGTGCAGCACCACAATCCCGCAAAAAGCGGGCTTCATCGCTCGAGCGCCCTTCGTCATTGAGCGGCTGCAGCAAACTGGCGGGCACGCCCCAGTACACCAGCAGCAGAAGGCTGGCGCGGCGTACCGCAACGATGTCATTGGCATCACAGAGTGCCAGCCCAAGCCATTGCCATTCCGCTGCCAGCAGCAGGCCATCGCGACCGCCAGTAGGGCCATACCGGCTCGCGAGGGTACGGCCAGCCTGCTGCAAGGACAGCATCCGGGAAGAAGAAGGCACCGATGGCCGGCCGTGTACCACATCACGCAGCAGGGGCAACCCCAGCCGGGTCATGGCGGCATCATCCAGCACATCCGGTTCCTGGCCGCCAAAACGGGGCAGGCACAGCATGCCAAGCAGATAGGGATGCAAAACCGGATCCTGGCGCAGCAATGCCAGCAGTAACGAAGGATCGGGGCTTTCCTGCCCCTGCAGCAGCGTTTGCAGTGATGACTGCTGCCAGGTGCCTCCCAGGGTCGCAACCGCGCTGAGTGCATCCCAGCTGCCTGCAGCCCCCAGTTCGCGAGCCAGTCGCCGACAGCGCATCGGGCTAAGGCCGCACCATTGTCGGAAGGCTCGCTCGAATATGCTGCGTTCGGCATATCCAAGATAATGGGCAATGGTATCCGGTTTTTCATCAGTATTGATAAGGGTCCTGACCGCATAGGCCTTGCGGTATGCGTTCAGCAACTGGGTAAAATGTGTCCCCTCCTGTGCCAGTTGCCTGCGCAGGGTACTGCTTGCCACATGCTGAGCCGCTGCAGCATTGGCCAGACTTGCCTCCTGCAGGTTTGGCTGACTGTCCAGCCAGCCCAGAACTTCACTGATGACGCTGGCCGAGCGGCGCAACACACTCAGACGCTGATCAAGCGCAGCACGCAAACCAAGGTGCAGTGCCATACTGCTACCCGGAAGTGCACTGTCGAGCATGATCAGCGGGTAGGCCAGCGCAAAGTGCGGCAAGCCGGTTTCGGGGACAACTCCCAGACATTCAACCAGCTCACTGCCTGCAGCCGATAAAGGTTGCTGCAGTGCGGCAGACAGCGGGACTACCGGCTGGCCTGTTATATAGTCGACAACCCGCTTTAGCCAGACCAGTACCGCCTCGTAGCGCAACGCACGCCCCAAGCGTACGGGCCCCGTGCTATCACCGTCGCCAGCCTGCACCCGGATCTGGAAACGGTCACGCCCGATTTCCAGCGCCAGGTTGCCATCGGGAAACAGGGTTGGGCCAAGACGATGCAATTCGCCGAGCGCCTGACGCAAGGTCATGGCGCTACGCAGGTAATAAACAATGCCATCACCGGCGGCCATATCCAGCTGGCTGGCAATCCAGGCCATCGCATGAGGATTCCCCTGCTGGTAGAGATATTCGCTCAGTTGCAATGCGGCCTGTGCTGGCAGCTTGGCCGGGTCGTTCGCAGCAACACGGCGCAGGCCGAATTGCTGTTCAAGCTGGAACAACAGCTCGGGCCTGGCGGCGTAACGCTGATATAGAGGCTGCAGGTGGCGCAGTTCAGGGGAATGGTCTTGCTCGGACATGGGTACAGGGCTTGGGCAAGCCACTGGTGGGTGGCACAGGGAAACTGAAACAGGGTTTGATTATATGCCAGCGCGGCTGCCAACGTATCTGCAGTTGCAAAGTACAACGCCCGCGTATGCGGGCGTTGTACTTTGCATTCTGCTGCGTTCAGTCTTCAGTCATTGTCGACCGGCGGTAATGCAATTGTATTGCCCTTGCTGAACTGATAGTCCCTGAAGACATGCTCGGCCGTCAGCAGCTGGTAGCTGCCATCCGGCAGGACATTCGTCGTGTCCTTCAGGCGATAGGTGTAGTGGCCACAGGTCCAGCAGTCGAAGTTGCGCATGTGCGTGCACAGGCAGGTTTTTTCATAGACGTGGATTTCGGAAATCTTCTTCACGCCCGGATTGTCGGCCAGCACCTTGTTGTAGGCGGTGACGTAGGCACAGTTTCCCTTGGCATCCAGCAGATAGCCATACGCCTCGCAATTCGGCTTCAGGCCCGAGCCAATGGCCGGGCTGCTGGTGATCATGCGCATCGGGTAGCCGGTCGGCGAAATTTCATTGACCTCAATCTGGTCTTCGCTGGCCTTGAAGTATTCCTGCTTGACCTTGTCGGGCAGACCACATTCTTTCGTGACGGTGAAGCGGGTAGCAACCTGCACGGCGCCACAGCCCATTTCGAGGAACTTGACCGCATCGCTACCGGTGAAAATACCGCCGGCCGGAATCACCGGAATGGCCAGGTTTTCAGCCTTCAGCCACTCGAGCACTTCCTTGACGATGGTCTCGAGGTCATATTCCGCCCAATCCATGCCGAAGCCGAGGTGGCCGCCGGCGAGCGGGCCTTCCACCACCACATAATCGGGCAGACGGCCGGTGCGGGATGATTTTTTCAGGAACAGTTGCAGCGCGCGCACCGAGGACACGATGATGCCAAGCTTGGCATCGCGGAAGCGCGGGTGATCTTCCATCAGCGCGAAGGAACCGAGATGCAGGCCTGCGGCCAGCGTGATGCCGTCGATGCCGGCATCCAGCGCAGCATGCAGACGCACGCGCAGCGTCTCTTTCGGCGCGTTCATCGTCAGCTTTTCCATGACATTCACAAACACCATGCCATCGCCGGTTTTGCGCTTCATGGTCGATTCAACATGCATCCGGGTAGCGTCGGCCAGCTGGTCCAGATCGAACTGCACCACGGATTTGTCCGGGTTGTTCACGTTGAATTTATATTTCGCCAGCTTTTCCTTGACGTATTTGGTCTGATAGCGCCGATCGGTCACCGTCTTGACCATGGCATCCGAGATATGGCCAATGCCGCCAAGCCGGCAGGCTTCAAGCGCCAGATCGGCGGTGGAAATGTCGACACCCATACCGCCAATCATGATCGGCACGTATTCGCGGTCGCCAAACTTCAGACGAAAATCATCAACACACTTCATTCAGCTGTCTGCTTGACCCGGCACGCAGGCGTGCGGCACCGAGCTTAAAAATAGAAAGGACGAATCATATCCTGAAATACCCCGGTCCGTGCGAGGAAGTAATTCACGAACTGACGGGTAACAATACCAAGGCCATCCGGCAGCATGGGACAAAGCCGGCAATGGGCTCAGAGTGTGGCCAGAAACAGCAGGGAACTCCCCGCCATGCTGGCCAGCAGCAGCCAGATCAGAACTCCGCGCCAGCGCGAGGCTGCGGGCAACGCTGCGGCGGTTTCATCCACCGGCAACTGCGGCGGGCACCTGTGCGCACGCTTGCGAAATGGGATGACGTTACTCATGAGGGCTCCGTACATAGCGACGTATCAACCCGAGACCCTTTCTGCTAAAGCGCCACAGACACATACCCGGATGATTCACGTGAAACACAAACGGGCAGCCCGAAGGCTGCCCGTTTGCTTGCTGCAATATACTGCATCGAACCGCTCAGTGACCGCGATGCTTCATCTTCGACAGCACGCCCAGTTTGGCGACTGCTTCGATCAGCTCGGCCTGGGCCATTGCGAATTCCATCGAACCGGAGTGGTTCTTCAGCGCTTCTTCTGCCTTGCGCTTGGCCTCGACGGCCTTGGCTTCGTCAATGTCGGCACCGCGAATCGCGGTGTCGGCCAGTACGGTCACCACGTGCGGCTGCACTTCCAGCATGCCGCCGGAAACAAAGAGGATGACATCCTCTTCGCCGGTGTTCTCGGCTCGCTTGATGCGCAGTGCACCGGGGCGGATACGGGTGAGCAACGGCGCGTGCCGCGGCAGGATACCGATTTCGCCTTTGTCGGCAGGCGCCGAGATAAACTCGGCGGTGCCGGAAAAGATCAGTTCCTCGGCGCTCACGACGTCCACATGCATGGTCATCGCCATGGCCTACCCCCTTATTGCAAGGTCTTGGCTTTTTCGATTGCTTCCTCGATGCCGCCTACCATGTAGAAGGCTTGTTCGGGGAGGTGGTCGTAATCGCCGTTGAGAATGCCCTTGAAGCCCTTCAGCGTTTCCTTGAGCGGTACATACTTGCCCGGGGAACCGGTAAAGACTTCAGCAACGTGGAACGGCTGCGACAGGAAACGCTGAATCTTACGAGCGCGGGAAACGGTCAGCTTGTCTTCGGCCGACAGTTCGTCCATACCCAGAATCGCGATGATGTCCTGCAGTTCCTTGTACTTTTGCAGTGTGGACTGCACGCCGCGGGCGACGTTGTAGTGCTCTTCACCAACGACTTGCGGATCCAGCTGACGGGAAGTCGAATCCAGCGGATCAACTGCCGGGTAGATACCCAGCGAGGCGATGTCACGGGACAGAACGACGGTCGCGTCCAGGTGGGCGAAGGTGGTCGCCGGGGACGGGTCAGTCAAGTCATCCGCCGGAACATATACGGCCTGGATGGACGTAATGGAACCGGTCTTGGTGGAAGTAATACGCTCTTGCAGGGCACCCATTTCTTCCGCCAGTGTCGGCTGATAGCCTACGGCAGACGGCATACGACCCAGCAGTGCGGATACTTCGGTACCGGCCAGGGTGTAGCGATAGATGTTGTCCACGAAGAACAGGATGTCACGACCTTCATCACGGAAGTGTTCCGCGATCGACAGACCGGTCAGGGCCACGCGCAGACGGTTGCCCGGCGGCTCGTTCATCTGGCCATAGACCATTGCCACTTTATCAAGAACGTTGGAGTCCTTCATTTCGTGGTAGAAGTCGTTACCTTCACGGGTACGCTCACCAACACCTGCGAATACGGACAGACCGGAGTGGGCCTTCGCGATGTTGTTGATCAGTTCCATCATGTTTACGGTCTTGCCTACACCGGCACCACCGAACAGACCAACCTTACCACCCTTGGCAAACGGACAAATCAGGTCAATAACCTTGATACCGGTTTCCAGCAGGTCGATGGTCTGGTTCAGCTCATCGAACTTCGGGGCGGGTTGGTGAATGGCGCGGACCGTGTCTGCGTTAACCGGACCGGCTTCGTCGATCGGGTTACCCAGCACGTCCATGATACGGCCCAGTGTGGCGTTACCGACCGGCACCGAAATCGGTGCACCGGTGTTGCCTACTTGCATGCCGCGCTTCAGACCATCGGTCGTACCCATGGCAATGGAACGCACTACGCCGTCGCCAAGCTGCTGCTGGACTTCCAGCGTCAGATCCTGGTCAACGAGCTTGAGTGCGTCATACACCTTGGGCAGGGAGTCACGCGGAAATTCCACGTCGACTACCGGGCCGATGATTTGCACGATTTTACCTTGGCTCATCGTCGTTTCCTAAATTCTCATCAATTCGGGTTGGCTAACCATTACACCGCTGCGGCACCGCCGACGATTTCCGAAAGTTCTTTCGTAATCGCCGCCTGGCGGGTCTTGTTGTACAGCAGTTGCAGGTTGCCGATCACCTTGTCGGCGTTATCGGTTGCGGCCTTCATTGCCACCATCCGGGCTGCGTTTTCGGACGCCATGTTTTCCGCGACCGCCTGGTAAACCAGTGCTTCCAGATAGCGGTTCATCAGATCGTCAATGACGGTCTTGGCATCCGGTTCGAACAGGTATTCCCAGTTGTAGCCGTGATCGGGCTGGCCGAAGGACTCGCCCGACAGGGGCAGCAGTTGCTCGATCACCGGTTCCTGCTTCATCGTGTTGATGAACTTGGTGTAGACGATATGTACTTCGTCCACATCACCGGCGATATAGGCATCCACCATCACCTTGATCGGGCCGATCAGCTGCTCGAGGTGCGGGGTGTCACCGAGACCGATTACGCGCGAAATCACATTCGCGCGGCTACGGTTCATGAAGCCCAGACCCTTGCTGCCGATCGCAGTCACCGCACAACCGATACCTTTCTGGTCCAGTTCCTTCATGCGGCTTACGGCCAGACGCAGCATGTTGGTGTTCAAGCCACCACACAAGCCCTTGTCGGACGAAACCACAATCACACCGACCTTCTTGACGGTATCGCGCTTAACAAGAAAAGGGTGCGCATAGTCGACCAGCGCAGCGCTCAGGTGGGCAGCCACATTACGGATTTTTTCACCGTAAGGACGGGCTGCCTTCATACGTTCCTGAGACTTGCGCATTTTCGACGTGGCAACCATTTCCATGGCGCGGGTGATCTTCTGCGTATTCTTCACGCTTTTGATCTTGGTGCGAATTTCCTTACCGCTTGCCATGTTCTGATCCTCGTCTTATCGTCGATCAGTAGGCAGCGCTGGACTTGAAGCTTTCCAGTGCCTTCATGATGGCAGCTTCGTCGTCACCGGACAGTTCGCCCTTCGCGTCAACGCGGGCCAGCAGTTCAGCATGGTTGGCCTTGAGGTTGGACAGGAAGGCGGCTTCGAAAGCCAGAGCCTTGTCGACCGAAACGTCGTCGTAGGAACCCTTGTTGATCAACAGCAGGGTCACACCGAGTTCGGAAACCTTCAGCGGGCTGTACTGGGCCTGCTTCATCAGCTCGGTCACCAGCTTGCCGCGTTCCAGCTGCTTGCGGGTTGCTTCGTCCAGGTCGGAAGCAAACTGCGCAAACGCAGCCAGTTCACGATACTGAGCCAGAGCCAGACGCACACCACCACCCAGCTTCTTGATCACCTTGGTCTGGGCTGCACCGCCGACGCGGGAAACCGAAATACCGGCGTTCATGGCCGGACGGATACCGGCGTTGAACAGGTCGGTTTCCAGGAAGATCTGGCCATCGGTAATCGAGATCACGTTGGTCGGAACGAAGGCGGAAACGTCACCAGCCTGGGTTTCGATGATCGGCAGAGCGGTCAACGAACCAGTCTTGCCCTTCACAGCACCGTTGGTCAGCTTCTCGACTTCCACTTCGTTGATACGCGCAGCGCGTTCCAGCAGACGGGAGTGGAGATAGAACACGTCGCCCGGGAATGCTTCACGGCCCGGCGGGCGGCGCAGCAGCAGGGAGATCTGACGGTAAGCAACAGCTTGCTTGGACAGGTCATCGTAAACGATCAGGGCATCTTCACCGTTGTCACGGAAGAATTCGCCCATGGTGCAACCGGAGTAGGCAGCGATGTATTGCAGCGCGGCGGATTCGGAAGCGGAAGCGGCTACAACGATGGTGTGACCCATGGCGCCGTGTTCTTCCAGCTTGCGTACCACGTTGGCAATCGACGACGCCTTCTGGCCGATGGCGACGTAGATACACGTTACGCCAGTGCCCTTCTGGTTGATGATCGCGTCCAGCGCAACGGCGGTCTTGCCAGTCTGACGGTCACCAATGATCAGCTCGCGCTGGCCACGGCCGATCGGCACCATGGTGTCGATGGACTTGATACCGGTTTGCAGCGGCTGGGATACGGATTGACGGGCAATTACACCCGGAGCAATCTTTTCGATCGGGCTGGTGAGGGTAGTACCCAGCGGGCCCTTGCCGTCGATCGGCTGACCCAGCGCGTTCACGACGCGGCCAACCAGTTCGCGACCTACCGGTACTTCCAGAATGCGGCCGGTACACTTCACAACGTCGCCTTCGACGATGTGCTTGTATTCACCCAGCACTACGGCACCCACGGAATCACGCTCGAGGTTGAGCGCCAGGCCATAGGTATTGCCCGGGAATTCCAGCATTTCGCCCTGCATGACATCGGACAGGCCGTGTACGCGAACGATACCGTCAGTGACGGACACAACGGTACCAGTAGTGCTGGACTGTGCGCCTTCCGACAGATTCTGGATCCGAGCTTTAATCAGTTCACTGATTTCGGACGGATTGAGTTGCATTAATAAATCTCCTAGCTCTTCAGGCTTGTTGCCAATTCTGCCAGCTTGCCGCGAACCGAAGCATCAATCACCAGATCGCCAACCGTGACTTTTACGCCGCCGATCAGATCCGGATTGACACTCACGCGCGCAGTTACCGAGCGATTGAGGTGTTGCTTCAGTGCAGCAGTCAGCTCGGAGAGCTGGGCGTCGGACAAAGCAAAAGCGGTTTCGATATCCGCCTCCACTTCACCGGCATCGGCTGCCTTGTAGGTCTCAAACAGCTCGGCAATTGCCGGCAGGATGGCAAAGCGACGGTTTTCCAGCAGTACGGCAATGAAGTTGTTCACTTCAGCAGTTGCCGCACCACCCAGGATATCCGTCAGCAGGGCTTGCGCCTGAGCAGCGGAAAACTTGGGATTGGCCACCACGTCCAGCGCTTGCTCGTTCTGGGCTACCAGTGCGAGCGAACCCAGCGCGTCCGACCATTGGGTCAGCGTGCCGGATGACTTCGCCAGACGAAAGACAGCCTCGGCATAGGGTCTTGCGACGGTGATGTTTTCTGCCATGACTGTTCTTACAGTTCCGCTTTGATAGATGCCAACAATTGGCCGTGCTTGTTCGCGTCGATTTCGCTGCGCAGAATCTTTTCGGCACCAGCCAGAGCCAGATCGGCGACCTGCTGACGCAGGGACTCCTTGGCCTGGTGTACTTGCTGGTCGACTTCAGCCTGGGCACCAGCCAGAAGGCGCTCGCCTTCTGCCTTGGCATTGTCCTTGGCTTCTTCCACCAGCTGGGCGGCACGTTTTTCTGCCTGAGCGATAATCTCTGCGGCTTGCTGCTTCGCTTCGCGCAGCTTGTCGGCCGATGCCTTTTCGGCATTGGCCAGATCCTGCTTCGCGCGGTCGGCCGAAGCCAGACCGTCAGCGATGCGCTTGGCACGCTCTTCCATCATCTGGGTCAGCGGAGGCCAAACAAATTTCATCGTGAAAAGGATCAGAAGACCAAAAGAGATCATCTGTCCTACCAGCGTCCAGTTGAATTCCACGCTGAATGTCCTCCTAAACGACGTTTAATGGGCAAGCGGTTATTGCAGGGCGCCCAGGAACGGGTTTGCGAAGGTGTACAGCATGGCAACACCAACACCGATCATGGAGATCGCATCCAGCAGACCGGCAATAATGAACAGCTTGGTTTGCAGAACCGGGATCATTTCCGGCTGGCGAGCGGAGGACTCGAGGAACTTGCCACCGAGGATTGCAAAGCCCAGAGCGGTACCGATAGCAGCCAGACCAATGATGATCGCTGCGGCGATAACGGTCATGCCTTGAACGTGAGCAATTACTTCTGGTGCAGCCATTTTGTGTAACTCCTAAGTTGGTAAGTACTGAATGAAACAAGGACGGTTGGGTAAAACTGGCCTGCCGCATGCACCCAACCGACACATGCGAACAAGCGAAATCAGTGGTCTTCGACCGCGAGGCTCAGGTAAACGATGGTCAGCATCATGAATACGAAGGCCTGCAGGGTTACAACCAGAATGTGGAAGATGGCCCACGGCGCACCCAGCGTCCAGTTGATCCACCACGGCAGGAGTGCGATCAGGATGAAAATCAGCTCACCGGCGTACATGTTGCCGAACAAACGCAGCGACAGCGAAATCGGCTTGGCAATCAGCTCGACCATCTGCATCAGGAAGTTGGGGATCAGCAGTGCAATCTTCATGCCGGTCGATTCGGCGTGGAACGGTGCGGTGAAGAGCTCCTTGATCCAGCCACCCAGGCCCTTGGCCT
Source organism: Chitinilyticum aquatile DSM 21506 (assembly GCF_000430805.1). GTDB lineage: Bacteria > Pseudomonadota > Gammaproteobacteria > Burkholderiales > Chitinibacteraceae > Chitinilyticum > Chitinilyticum aquatile. The sequence continues at coordinate 244,235 of NZ_AUMS01000004.1, forward strand.
TGATGGAAAAACCGATGATGAAGAGCACAACGGTCAGCGACATGGCGAAAGTCTGGTTCACGTCGGCAGTAGGAACGACGCGCAGATAAACGTGATGCGGATCAGCGCCGAAGAAGGTGTAACCGATCCACTGGGCGATGGTCGGCAGCAGGTCGACGGGCAAGAAATCCATGGCGTTCATCAGGAACACCCAGCAGAAGATGGTCAGCGACAGGGGGCCGATCACCTTGCTCTTGCCGTGGAAGGTTTCTTTGACCTGCTTGTCGACCATTTCGACAATCAGCTCGACGAAATTCTGCAGCTTGCCCGGCACGCCGGGAGTCGCCTTGCGGGCAACCATTGCGAACAGGCCGACAAACAGCAGGCCCAGAACCATGGCAACGCTGAATGTATCGAGGTGGAAATTGCCCTTGTGCTCGGCTTTGGCGCCTTCCGGAACCTGCGTTTCTTCGGAGGTCTTGCCGAGATGAATCTTGCCGAAGGTCAGGTGGTGGAGGATGTAATCCGTAGCGCTTGGTGCTTCTTTGTTTTCTGCAGACATGTCAGTTTTTTCTTGCCGTGAAATTAAATAAAAGCCCGAACCAGTAGGCGCTGGCAGCTGCGAGGTATCCTGCGAATACCCACAGCGCTGCTACCTGCCGGTAGAAAACAAACAATGCAGCAAACACGACGAGCGTCAAAGCCAGCTTTGCCATCTCTGCTGCAAAATGTAATTTCAGTAATGCGGCTGGCGGTGCGAAACCGGCGCGGAATGCGATTCGCGCATAAACCAGACTGCCAAGCAGCGAAACACCGCCTCCGGCCAGCCCGGACAGCGCTGCATTCTTGCCAGCCAACCCTGCCAGCAGCAGGGTCAGCACCCCGGTGATCCACATCTGCAAACGGATCACACCGTAAATCTGCGCTCTCTTGACCATGCCCACCACCAGCGAAACCCGGCGATTATACGGAGCTAGCTTGAGTTCCGTCAATTTTGCACATTGACGGAACACGATATTTTTCGGCACAAAATGCTATTGCACTATTCCGGTGCAATTTTCTCATGTTACAGAAAATTACACGCAAGCATAAGGTAAAGCACTTACTCGGGCGTGTCAGAATTTGGCGATCAGCGCATCGAGCTGATCCAGACTGCCATATTCGATAGTGAGCCTGCCACTGCCCTTGCGGCCTGGCACTACGGTCACGCGGGCACCAATCCGCTCCGATAGCGTCTCGCACAGGCGCACAACATCGGGATCAGGCTTCTTTTCCTGCTTCTGCTGCGGCGCTTCCTGCAGACGCTTCACCAGCGCCTCGGTTTCGCGTACCGACAACCCCTTCAGCACCACGGTACGCGCCGCTTCCAGCTGCGGCAGCGTATCGAGTGGCAGCAGCGCACGCGCATGGCCCATGTCAAGCTGACCGTCCATCAGCATGTCGCGCACCGGCTCGGTCAGCTGCAGCAGACGCAGCAGATTGGTGACCGTGGTGCGGGATTTGCCGACGGCATCGGCCGCGCTTTCGTGCGTCATGCCGAATTCGTCGATCAGGCGCTGGATGCCGGTGGCTTCTTCCAGCGCATTGAGATTTTCGCGCTGGATGTTTTCGATCAGCGCCATCGCCAGTGCGGCTTCGTCGGGAATCTCGCGCACCAGTGCGGCAATCTCGGTCAAGCCCGCCAGTTGCGCGGCACGCCAACGGCGCTCTCCGGCAATGATTTCATAGCGTTCATCACCCAGCGGGCGCACCAGCACCGGCTGCATCAACCCCTGCGCGCGAATGGAATCGGCCAGTTCCTGCAGCGCTTCCGGATCAAACTGGCTGCGCGGCTGATATTTGCCAGGCATGAGCGCGGTGACAGGCAGCGTCTGCAGCGTCTCGGCCGGCGAGCTGTCACCCATGAGCGCATCCAGACCGCGCCCCAGTCCCTTGAATTTCTTGCTGACCATTTTGCTTATCAAACCGGTTGCACTGAGTGCTGCGGATTATGCCTTGCCAGCAGCTCTTCGGCCAATTGCAGATAAGCTTGCGCGCCCTTGGACGACTTGTCATAGGCCAGAATCGGCCGTCCGTAGCTTGGCGCCTCGGCCAGACGGATATTGCGCGGAATCACCGTGTGATAGAGCTTGCTGGTGAAATGCTTGACCAGCTGGTCGGACACCTGCTGGGACAGCGTCGAGCGCGGATCGAACATCGTGCGCAGGAGACCTTCGATCTCGATATTGCGGTTCAGGTGCTGCTTGATGCGCTTGAGCGTACCAACCAGATCGGACAAGCCTTCCAGTGCGTAATATTCGCACTGCATCGGGATCATCACCGAATCAGCGGCGACCAGCGCATTGAGCGTCAGCAGGTTCAAGGCCGGCGGGCAGTCGAGAATCACGAAATCATACTGGCCGGCCACTTGTTCCAGCGCAGCTTTCAGGCGGGTTTCGCGCTGTTCGGCATCGACCAGCTCCACTTCAGCGCCGGCGAGCTCGCGATTGGTCGGCAGCACATCGAAGCCGCCGGCCTCAGATGTCTGCACGGTGGCCGCCACGTCGGATTCACCGATCAGCAGTGTATAAACCGTGTGCTTCAGCTTGCTCTTGTCGATGCCGCTGCCCATGGTGGCATTGCCCTGCGGGTCGAGATCAACCAGCAGCACGCGCCGGCCCAGATGGGCCAGGCTCGCAGCCAGATTCACCGTGGTAGTGGTTTTACCCACCCCGCCCTTCTGATTGGCAATCGCCAGAATTTTCATCGCTTGAACCTGTGTTAAGACCCTTGCTGCTGCAGCTTGACCAGATGGCGCTCGGCTTCCAGCCCCGGCACCGCCAGTACGTCCACCTGAACGACAGTGACACCCGCTGGCAGATTGGCAATTTCTTCATGAGGATACACGCCCTTCAGCGCCGCCCACTGGCCGTTTTCAGCCAGCAGATGGCCGGTGAGCTGCACAAAATCCTTCAGCTCGGCAAAGGCGCGCGACGTGATGCAGTCGAAGGGTGCCTCGGGATGATACTGCTCCACCCGGTCCGTCACCACCGTGACATTCGCCAGTTGCAATTCCAGAATGGCTTGCCGCAGGAAGGTGGTTTTCTTGTGGTTGGAATCCAGCAGCGTCAGTTGCCAGTCCGGCCTGGCAATCGCCCACGGAATGCCAGGGGTACCGAAGCCGGAGCCAACATCCAGAATGCGCGCCGAGGCATACCCCATCACATTCAACGGTGCCAGCGAATCCAGCAGATGATGCGTGACCATGCGCTCCGGCTCGCGGATGGCGGTGAGGCTGTAGGTTTTGTTCCACTTGGCCAGAAGTGCCACATAATCCAGCAGCTTCAGCTGCTGGGCATCCGTGAGCGTTTGCGACAGGCCGGCGAGGCCGGTAGCGAGTTGCGTTGCCAGGGTTGTCATTGCGTTTGCCCGTTCTTATCAACAAAGCCCCTGAATACCTAAGCATGTATCCAGTTGCAACCAAATAAATTTCATGGCTGCATGAATATACCCAATGCAGCACTTTAATTACAGTCAGCTCGCGTCGCCGGCGCCCAACTGGCGCTTCTTGAGGTGCACGACCAGCAGGGCCACCGCCGCCGGCGTGATGCCGGAAATCCGGCTCGCCTGCCCCAGCGTTTCCGGCCGATGCTTGTTCAGCTTCTGCTGCACTTCCTTCGACAAACCCACCACCTGCGTGTAATCCAGATCAGCCGGCATGGTGAAATGGTCCAGCTGCTCGCGCTGGGCGACTTCGCTTTGCTGGCGGTCGATATAGCCCTGGTATTTCACCTGGATTTCGACCTGCTCGGCGACCTGCTCATCAGCCACCACGCCCTCCCCTTCCCTGGGCTGGGCGCAATCCAGTGTCATCAGGCTGGCGTAGCTGACTTCCGGCCGGCGCAGCAGATCGGCCAGGTTGTACTCGCGTTCGATCGCCTTGCCCAGCACGCGCTCGGCTTCCGCAGCCTCCAGAATGCGCGGATTCACCCAGGTGAATTTCAGGCGCTGCAATTCTTTTTCCACTGCGTCGCGCTTGCGGCTGAACAGTTCCCACTGTTCGTCACCGACCAGGCCAAGACGCCGGCCATGTTCAGTCAGACGCAGGTCGGCATTGTCCTCGCGCAGTTGCAGGCGGAACTCGGCACGGCTGGTGAACATGCGGTATGGTTCGGTAACCCCCAAGGTTGTTAGGTCATCGACCAATACCCCCAGATACGCCTCGTCACGGCCCGGACACCAGGGCGCTTCATCACGGGCGTACAGCGCCGCGTTCATGCCGGCAAACAGCCCCTGCGCGGCGGCTTCTTCGTAGCCGGTGGTGCCGTTGATCTGACCGGCAAAAAACAGGCCGGCAATCGATTTGGTTTCGAAGCTGGCTTTCAGCGCACGCGGATCGAAGTAATCGTATTCGATGGCGTAGCCGGGGCGCAGGATGCGCGCATTCTCCAGCCCGTGGATCGAGCGGATCGCGGCGAGCTGGATATCGAACGGCAAGCTGGTGGAAAAGCCGCCCGGATAATATTCATGCGTATCCAGCCCTTCCGGTTCGAGGAAGACCTGATGGCTGTCCTTGTCGGCAAAGCGGTTGATCTTGTCCTCGACCGACGGACAGTAGCGCGGGCCAACACCCTCGATCTTGCCGGTAAACATCGGGCTGCGGTCAAAGCCGCTGCGCAGGATGTCGTGCGTCTGGGTATTGGTGTGCGCGATCCAGCACGGCAGTTGCTGCGGGTGCATCGCGCGGTTGCCACGCGCGGAAAATACCGGCTCGGGCGTATCGCCGGGCTGGCGCTCCAGCACGGCGAAATTGATCGTACGCCCATCAATGCGCGGCGGGGTACCGGTTTTCAGTCGCCCAACCGGCAGCTGCAACTCGCGCAGTTTCTGCGACAAGGTCAGCGAGGCCGGGTCGCCGGCGCGCCCGCCAACGTGGTTTTCGAGGCCCACGTGAATCTTGCCACCCAGGAAGGTGCCAGCGGTCAGCACTACGGCGCTCGCCTCAAAACGAATGCCGATCTGCGTGACCGCACCCGCCACTTTGTCACCAATCAGCAGCAAATCGCTGACTTCCTGCTGGAAAATGTCGAGATTGGGCTGATTTTCCAGCATGTGCCGGATCGCCGCCTTGTAGCGAACACGGTCGGCCTGCGCGCGTGTCGCACGCACCGCCGGGCCCTTGCTGGCGTTCAGCGTCTTGAACTGGATGCCGCTCATGTCGGTCGCCAGCGCCATCGCGCCGCCGAGCGCATCGACTTCGCGCACCAGATGGCCCTTGCCGATGCCGCCAATCGACGGGTTGCAGCTCATCTGGCCCAGCGTTTCGATGTTGTGCGTCAGCAGCAGCGTCTTGCGCCCCATGCGCGCGGCCGCCAGCGCGGCTTCGGTGCCGGCATGGCCGCCGCCGACCACAATCACGTCATATCGGGTGGGATAAAGCATGGGAATCGCTGCCTTGAATGAGTGCAATGCAAAAGGGGCGATATTCTACGCCAAAACAAGGGTTTGCGTCACCCATGGCATCTGGCCTGCCCGCCCGGCTTCCCGTGAACGACAAAGCCCGGACCAGCCGGGCTTTGTCTTGCTGAAAAGCGGCAGAAGGATCACGACTGGCAGAGCGCAGCAGCTTCCAGTGCGGCGCCGACAATGCCGGCTTCGTTCTTCAGCTCGGCAGCGACCAGCGGGAAGCGCAGTCCTTCCATTTCGGGAATGAACTTGTCGGCCTTCTTGCTGATGCCGCCACCAATGATGATCAGATCGGGCGAGAACAGCAGCTGCAGGTGTTTCAGATAGGCATTCAGGCGCGGGTTATATTCTTTCCACTTCATGTCCGCATCTTCCTTGACCTTGGCCGAGCAGTATTTCTCGGCAATGGTGTCCTGCGGGAAAATCAGGTGGCCGAATTCGGTGTTGGTGATCAGCTTGCCGTCGACAATCAGCGCACTGCCGATGCCGGTGCCGAGCGTGATGACAATGATCTTGCCCTTCTTGCCCTTTGCCGCGCCGAAAGTCACTTCGGCCAGCCCGGCCGCATCGGCATCATTGAGCAGAATCAGCGGCAGGCCACAGGCCTTGGCGAGAATCTCCTGTGCCGGCGCATTCACCCAGCTCTGGTCGACATTGGCAGCCGAAAGCGTCTGGCCATTGTGGACAATCGCCGGGAAGGTACAGCCGACCGGGCCGGTCCACTTGAAGTGGTCAACGAGTTCCTTGACCACCTTGCCCACCGCTTCCGGCGTGGCCGGCTGCGGTGTTTCAATGCGGTGCCGCTCGGCCAGCAGCTCGCCGGTCAGCACATTGACCGGCGCACCCTTGATGCCGGTGCCGCCAATATCAATACCCAGTACAGCATTCACCTGCTGCTCGCTCATTCGTATTCTCCGCCTGTTTCCGGTATTTTTTGCTGCCGACAGATTTGCCCTTGCGCCAGACAAAGTCAAGATGGGGCTTGGCTCTATTGCTGTTTGGCCCGAGGCAGCACGCTATGCCCTGCATCTTGCCAGCTTCACGCTACCGTATTTTTAAGTTGCATCAAGCCAGCCCTGCGGAACAAATACGGCTTGCGCTGCAAGATCAGGCTGCGGGCAAAGCCGGACGATCAGCGCGGCTGGCTTTGCTGATGTTTCAGCTCTGTCCAGCGGCGCTTGTCTTCCTCGCTGCGCTGGCGGATCGTGGCAATTTCGTCTTTCTGCTTGGCAATGTTGCGGTCGATTTCGGCAATTTCCTTTCGAGTCAGCTCGATTTCGGCGTTCAGGTCATCGGGTATCGGGCGCTTGCGCTTCTGCAGGCTGTCGTACTGGCCCTGCAGTTTCTGCATGCGGGCGACCACGGTCTGGCGGCGCAGGGTGTTGCTGGTAATGCCGGCCTGCACGCTTTCGATCTGCAGATCGCGGCGGGCATCCAGCTCTTCCACGCGGCTGTAGGTTTGCAGCAGCGCCCGGTCACGGCGCTCCTGCTCGAGCTGCCTGCGTTTCTCGGCTACCTGGCTGGCTTTTTCTGCCTCGCTGAAGGTCTGCGCCTCGCTGCCCTGCCGTACACGCCCGCTGCGGTCGACCTCGGAAACTTTCTGAGCATTGATCGGCGGTTTGTCGCTGTACTGCACCTGGCCTTTCTCATCGACCCAGCGATAGAGTTTGGCGTGTGCGTTCAGCGCAACAAGGCACAGCAACAGGGGAAGAAAAAGCCTGAACATTCAGCTCGACTCCGAAAGGTTAGGGCTGATGAATGCCATATTGCTCGCGATACGCGGCAACTTTCGCCAGATTGTCAGCCATGCCGTTATTAGTGGCAAGATAAGCCAGCAGATCATTCAGCGTGGCAATCGGGATCACCGGGATACCGAATTGCTGCTCGACTTCCTGCACGGCACTCAACGTGCCCTGGCCGCGCTCCATGCGATCGAGTGCGATCAGTACGCCGGCTGGCTCAGCGCCAGCATTGCGGATCAGGTTCACCGACTCGCGCACACTGGTGCCGGCCGAGATCACGTCGTCAATGATCAGCACGCGGCCCTTGAGCGGCGCGCCAACCAGCACGCCGCCTTCGCCATGGTCCTTGGCTTCCTTGCGGTTATAGACGAACGGCACATTGCTGCCGGCTTCGGCGAGCTTAACGGCGGTAGCCGCGGCCAGCACAATGCCCTTGTAGGCCGGTCCGAACAGCACATCGAATTTCACGTGCGACGCCAGCGCGGCCTGCGCATAAAAACGCGCCAGTTCGCCCACCGAAGCGCCATCGCTGAAGAGGCCCGCATTGAAGAAGTACGGGGAGTTGCGCCCGGCTTTGGTGATAAACTCGCCAAAACACAGCACATTCTGTTCGACGGCAAATTCGATAAAGTCGCGGCGGAAATCGGACATCGCAAACAATCCTGTAGCAAATATAAGAATCAAGCTCTACAGGATAGCATTTTCTGCAAGGGGTATTAGCGTGAGGGCAATCAGCGCCAATCTGAACGGCATCCGTTCGGCTGCCAACAAGGGGTTTTTCGACTGGCTCGCAGAAACCGGCGCCGATGTGGTGGCCCTGCAGGAACTGAAGGCGCAGGAAAACGACCTCTCTGATCTCATGCGTGCGCCGCACGGTTACATAGGCTATTTCCACTACGCCGAAAAGAAGGGCTACAGCGGCGTCGGCATCTATACGCGCCGCAAGCCGGATGAAGTCATCATCGGCCTGGGTGTCGAAGAATTCGATCTCGAAGGCAGGTATATCGAGCTGCGCTTTGGCAAGCTGAGCGTTGTGTCGGTATACCTTCCCTCCGGCTCCAGCTCGGATGAGCGCCAGCAGGCCAAGTTCCGCTTTCTCGATGTCTTTGCGCCACACCTGCTGCAGCTGGAACAATCCGGCCGCGACATTCTGCTGATGGGCGACTGGAATATCGCGCACAACGAAATCGACCTGAAAAACTGGAAGGGCAATCTGAAAAATTCCGGCTTCCTGCCGGAAGAACGCGCGTGGATCGGCCGCGTGTTTGGCGAGCTGGGCTTTGTCGACACCTGGCGCAAGCTCTACCCCGATGCGCCCGGCTACACCTGGTGGAGCAACCGTGGCCAGGCGTATGCCAAGGATGTCGGCTGGCGCATCGACTACCAGATCGCCACGCCGGCGCTCGCCGCCACCGCGACTTCGGCCAGCATCTACAAGGACGTGAAATTTTCTGATCACGCGCCGCTGATCACCGACTATGACTACCCGTTCTAACAGAGTGTTGAAAACACCCTGTTTATTCGTTTTTTCCGGCATCGCCGGGAAAAATGTATGGAAATAATGAAATACGCCGCGTATTCCACTGTTGCCGATTTGCGGCGGGCTTTGCCCGCTGCGTGATGCGGGTGGATACACCGGTTTTATCAATACCCTGCTAACCCCTGCCGCGCCGCTGCGACGGCGCACCGGACCGCCATCGTGAGCAAACCTTCCTGGTTCCAGACCTGTCTGGCTGTCTTCACCAGCCGCCGCATGGCGGCCATCCTCCTGCTGGGTTTCGCCTCAGGCCTGCCACTGGCACTCACCGGCCAGGCCATGCAATCCTGGCTCACCGCCGACAACGTCGACATCAAGACCATCGGCCTGCTTGCCCTGGTCGGCCTGCCCTACACCTACAAATTCCTGTGGGCGCCGCTGATGGACCGTTTCGAGCCTCCACTGCTGGGCCGCCGCAAGGGCTGGCTGCTGCTCACGCAGCTGGCGCTCGCGGGTCTGCTGCTCTTCATGGCCGGTGTCTCGCCGGCTGGCAATATCGGACTGTTTGCGCTGTGTGCGGTCGGCGTGGCCTTTTTCTCGGCCTCGCAGGACGTCGTCGTCGATGCCTATCGCGTGGATGTCAGCGAGGATGAAGAACGCGGCGTTGCCGCCGCGCTCGGCGTGCTCGGCTATCGCATCGCCATGCTGACCTCGGGCGGGCTCGCCTTTCTGGTAGCCGAAGCCATCGGGTGGGGCCAGACCTGCGCGCTGCTGGGCGGACTGATGGCCGGCATTGCCCTGCTGACCCAGCTGATCGCGCCGCGCCTGCCGTTTCACGAACGCCACAATACTGGCGAATTCCTTCGCTTTGCCCTGTCACTGCTGCTGATCGCCGCCAGCGTCGCTGCCACGCTGTGGCTGCTGGTGCCGCTGCTGGGGCAGGCGTTTGCCGTCCCGGCCGCCTTGCTGGCCGCCGTTGCCGCGACCTGGCTGCTGGCCGCACGGATGTTTGCCGAATGGCGCCAGATCGCCGGTTTCATCGCCATGCTGGCAGGCGCCTGGCTGGGTTATGCCATCGCGCAGCAGGCACTGGTGCTGCTGGGGCTGGCCGCCGGCTGGGCCGATTTCAGTCCCGACAGCAAGAACAACTGGATCGGCCTGTTGTTCGTGATGAGCGAACTGGCGCTTGCCATTCCCTGTGCGCTGAAAGCCGCACGGCTGTCGAAATTCGACCTGCTGCTTGTGCCGATGCGCCAGTATTTCACGCGCGAAAACGCCTGGAGCTTTCTGCTGCTGATCATTCTCTACAAGCTGTGCGACGCCTTTGCCGGCGTACTGTCGGTGACCTTCCTGCAGAAGGGAATCGGCTTCAGCATGGCCGAAATCGGCGTGGTCAACAAAGTGGTCGGCATGGTCGCCACCATTGTCGGCGGCATTGTCGGCGGCCTGCTGATGATGCGCTTGCGGCTTTACAAATCGCTGCTGGTGTTCGGCATCCTGCAGCTTGTTTCCAACCTCGGCTTCTGGTCACTCGCTGTGTTCGGCAAGGGTGCGCTGGGCAGCCTGCATCTGCCGCTGTCACCGGAAACACTGCGCATCTTCATGAACGGCAAGACGGTCACCGCCTGGGATGGCGGCGTGGATGTCCTGCTGGCCGGCGCCATGACCATCGACAATTTCGCCGGCGGCATGGGCACGGCCGCACTGGTCGCCTTTCTGATGGCGCTGTGCAAGCGCGGCGAAGCCAGCGCCACGCACTACGCGATGCTCTCCGCACTCGCCGCCGTCGGCCGGATTTACGTCGGTCCCAGCTCCGGCTATCTGGTCGAACAGGTCGGCTGGGCGCATTTCTTCGAGATTTCCATGCTGGTCGGCCTGCCCGGTCTTGCGCTGTTGTGGCATCTGAAAGACAGGATCAACAAGCTGGAACATGCCAGCACACAAAATACATAAGCATGTATTGTCACCTGGCCATTTTATTCATTTGGCTATAGCCATATACCCACAGGATTAGCATGAAAGCCTACGAAGTTGCCCCGGAAGAAATCCTGGCCGTGATCGAAAACCAGATCAGCGACAGCAACCCGCCCATCGTCCGCCAGACGCTCAACCGCTTGCTGCTGGGCCAACTCCCGCGCGACGAAGCCGTCGAGCTGATGGCCGTGGTGCTGGTCAATGAAATGGACGCCATGCTGGCGGCAGACCGCGGTTTTGATCTGGAACGCTATGCGCAGTTGCTGCAGGCTCTGCCGGAGTTGCCCGAGGGGAGCTGAAAAACCATGCTGCAATTGGCAAGTTAATCCAGATGCAACTCATCACTGTCCGTACCGCAATCGCGGCTGACGCAGCCGCCATTGAGAAGCTGTACAGCGAACTGGTCAGCAGCCCTCACGTGCGGGTGCTTCCAGCGCGCCTTGCGGCCATCGCGCGGGATCCGATGACAAGGCTGCTGGTTGCCGAGACGGAATACGGCGTGGTTGGCACCGTGCTGGTTTCGCTCTGTTCGGATGTCATGTTCCAGAACCAGCCATTTGCCGTCGTCGAAAATCTGGTGGTCAGCGCCTCGGCCCGCAGCACAGGCATAGGGACGCGACTCATGCTTGAAGTCGAGCACCTCTGCCAGGCCGCCGATTGCTCGAAAATCATGCTGCTGAGTTCTTCGACCCGCTCGGATGCCCACCGTTTTTTTGAAAAAACCGGCTATGCCGGCACGACCAAGAAAGGCTTCATCAAGTACCGCAGGCAGTTTGACCATTCGGAATGATCCAGCCAGGCAGCCGCCATTTTCCTGCCATGGTGGTGTAACAATCGGCCGCTATAGTGCCGCCATCCCCAGAGGATGACTCGCGCGAGGCTGAGTCCGAGATGCCTTGCACCAATTACCAAACCCCGGCCTGCTGGCCGGGGTTTTCATTTGGGTATTTGCCTGTAGCCCTTTTCCATCAATGGCTGCGTGGCAATACCTGACATCAGTCGACGAGATAGACCTGGCCGGTCTGCGCACCTTCCACGCTCTTGCTGTAGGCCAGCGCCACGCGGGCGGCGGGTACGGACTCAAAGCCGCGGAAGTAGGGGCCATACGACGGCAGCGATTCGGACAGCACAGTCGGGCTGACCACATTGATGCGCAGGCCGCGCGGCAGTTCGATGGCGGCACCGCGCACGAAGCCGTCGATGGCGGCGTTGACCATGCTCGCGCTGCTGCCGTAGCGGATCGGGTCGTGACTGAGGATGCCACTGGTCAGCGTGAAACTGCCGCCGTCATTCAGCACCTTCTGGCCTGCCAGCACTAGGTTTACCTGGCCCATCAGCTTGTCGTTCAGGCCGATAGCATATTGCGCGGGAGTGAAATCGGCCAGCGGGCCGAAATGCAGGCTGCCGGTGGTGGCGATGACGGCGTCGAGCGGGCCGGTGGCGGCAAACAGCGCCTCGACGCTGGCGAGGTCAGTCAGGTCAACCCGGTAGTCGCCGCTGCTGCGGCCGGCGGTGATGACGTCGTGGCGGGCGGCCAGTTCAGTGTGGACTGCGCGGCCGATGGTGCCGCTGGCACCGATAAGAAGGATTTTCATGCTGGGCTCCGTGTGCAGCGCTACTGGCTGCGGTTTGTTCACGAAATCCATCATACGCTGCACGGCTTCTGCGATAATCGGCCTATAAATGAATTCATTGTTAACCTCATGGATACAATCGAGCTGCACCAGCATGCCCAGCAGCTGCAATGGGCGATGAGTTTCGTCAACGTGATTGAGCATGGCAGTTTCACGGCGGCGGCCGGGGCGCTGGGCGTGTCGAAGGCCTTGCTCAGCAAGCAGCTGCGTCAGCTGGAAAGTGCGCTGGGCACCCAGCTGCTGTTCCGCAGCACGCGGCGGCTGAATCTCACGCCGGCCGGCAGCCTCTACCTGTCGCACTGCCATGACTGGCTGGCGCGGGTGCGGGCCGCCAGCAGCGCCGTGGCCGAATTGCGTGCGGAGGTCAGCGGCCATCTGCGCATCACGGTACCCACCAGTTTCGGCGGGGTATTCATGGCGCAGGCGCTGTTGGCGTTTCGCGAGCGCTATCCGCTGGTGACGGTTGATGTGGATCTGTCGACCACGGCCCGCGATCTGGAGGCAGAGGGTTTCGATCTGGCAATCCGCGCCAATCTGGCGCCGCCCGGGCATCTGGTCTGCCGGCCGCTGGCGGAAATCCACGACTGGCTGGTGGCGAGCCCGGACTGGCTACAGAACCATGCCGCCATCACGCAACCGGAAACACTGGCCGAACTGCCCTGCATCGCCAATAGCCGCTTCAGCCAGGCACAGGACTGGACATTCAGCCACGCCGGAGAGCTCAGCAGCGTGCGGATTCCCTCACCGATACGCTGCAACGATTATTACCTGATCCGCAATCTGGCACTCAATGGCGGCGGCATTGCCCGCCTGCCAGCGTATCTGGTAGGGCAGGACGTGGCGGATGGCCGGCTGCAGCGCCTGCTGCCGGATTACACGCTGCAGGGCATGCAGCTGTATCTGGTGTATCCACAGCAATTGCCGCAGCCGGCACGCCTGCAGGCGCTGGTCGAATTTCTGCTGGGCTGGTTCGCCGCACCGGAGCAGGCGCGGCTGCTGGGCAAGAAGGGCTGAGCTGATCGTACTGGCACTATCAGCAAAAACGATGCCGGTAAAACACGTGGTAGGCCATCACCTTGCTGCGCCTGAGCTGCGATGACGATGCCCAGACCGGATTCACCGTGCGCGCGTGATAGAGCAATTCTTCTCCGGCTGGCGCGCCATCCTCGATGAAGTCATCCACCACTTCTTCCACGCGGGCCAGCGCCCTGGGCTCGCGCGCCTCGGCTGCGGCCAGCGTGCGAGCCGTGCCGCGCTGATGCGTCCAGGAAAACTGCCGGGGTTGGTAGATCACCTCCTGCACCGTATCGGGAAAGCAGGCGGATTCAACCCGTGCCATGGTGACCGCCAGAACGGCGCGCATGCCCTCGGGCGTATCGCCGCGTGCTTCATTGAACACATTCAGTACCAGCAGGTCACGATCCTGTTGACTGAGCAAGGGCTGGGGTTCGGATTCCGGAGCCGATGCGGGTGCGGATGCGGGTGCGGCGGTAACGGCAGAAGCCAGGACTGCGCTTGCCTGCACTTGCGGGCGTGGCTGCCAGCGGTAGGAGAACGAAGCACTGGCGGCAGTCATGACACCGGCCAGCATGAGCAGAAGAAGGAAGAGATTACCGAGCTTGCGAATTGCCATGCCTTTGGCCACTCCCGGCCGTCACTCCGGGGCAGATTGCATCCCAAAATACAGCCGGTACATGGATAAGTTGTTGAATTGCGGCCATTATCGCAACGGAATATGCAGCGGCGCTGTGAGGTTTTCCCCTCGGCGAGTGGTAATTTTCCGCAAATCATGCCGTGGGCATGTGCCCGCTTGCCGTACCGCCAGACGAACAAAGCCACTGCATCTGCAGTGGCTTTGTCAGGGGTATATACCCATAGCCCTTATTTTTAAAGGGCTACGGGCCTATGGATATTACTGTATCACCAGAATCTCAGTGCAGGGCCTGGGTAAGCTGCTCGGCGGCCGCACCCACGATCAGGTGGAACACGTTTGCACCCTGCGGCACCACAGCCTGGATGCCCTGGGCTTTCAGCGCTGCTTCGTCCAGACCGGCACTGTCAGCCAGCTCGACACGAACGCGGGTCGATGCCACGGTTTCCGCATTCAGGATATTGCCCTTGCCACCCAGCGCAGCCTGGATTGCCAGCTTGTCAAAGCTGCCGCCAGCAGTAGCTGCCACCGCTGCCTTGCCGGCACCACCCGATTTCAGATATTGCTCCATGTCGGTTTTCAGGTTTTCGGACAGGGTGCCGAAAATGGCCTGCGCATTATTGCCCACCACCATCACGCCGGCAGCACCGAGTGCCTTCAGGCGCGGCTGGTCAACCTTGGCAATGTCGCCCACGCTGATGCGCAGACGGGTAATGCAGGCGTCCAGGCTCTTGATGTTGTCGGCGCCGCCAAAGGCCAGCACCAGTTCGCGGGCCTTGCCCATCTTGTCACCTGCGGCAACAGCGGTACCTTCTTCGGCAACTTCGTCGTCTTCACGACCCGGTGTTTTCAGGTTGAACTTGGTGATGACGAAGCGGAAGGTGAAGTAGTAGATCGCGGCATAGATCGGACCCAGAACCAGCACATACATCCAGTTCTTGGCATGGACGCCGAAGGCATTGAACAGCAGGAAGTCGATGCCGCCTTGCGAGAAGGTAAAGCCCATGTGCATCTCGAGCGTGTTGGCAACGAATTGCGTCGATGCGGCCAGCACGGCGTGGATCACGTACAGCACCGGAGCCACGAAGAGGAAGGCAAATTCGATCGGCTCGGTAATACCGGTCAGGAAGGAAGTCAGCGCGGCGGAAATCATGATGCCGCCAACCTTCACGCGGTTTTCCGGCTTGGCGGTATGCCAGATGGCAATGGCAGCGGCCGGCAGACCGAACATCTTGAACAGGAAGGCACCGGACAGAATCCCGGCAGTCGGGTCACCCGCGAAGAAGCGGTTGATGTCGCCATGCACAACCTTGCCGGCGGTATCGGTGAAGCTGCCCATTTCGAAGAAGAACGGTACGTTCCAGATGTGGTGCAGACCGAAAGGAATCAGCATCCGTTCAACGAAACCGTAAGTGGTAGCGGCGGTACGCGGATCGGAAACGGCAGCCCAGTGCGAGAACGCATTGATCACGTTCTGTACCGGCGGCCAGACGAAGGACAGCAGCACGCCGACGAAAATGGCCACGATACCGGTGGCAATCGGCACAAAACGCTTGCCGGCAAAGAAGCCGAGATAGGGAGGCAATTCGATGCGGTAGTACTTGTTGAACAGCGCACCGGCAACACCACCGATGATGATGCCGCCAAATACACCGGTTTCCATGGATTTCATGCCCATGACGGTGGCAGGCTCGACACCGAGTGCCTGCGCCATCACGCCCATGGTCGCAATCATGACCACAAAACCAACCGTGGCGGCAATGCCG
The DNA here is from genome assembly GCF_000430805.1 of Chitinilyticum aquatile DSM 21506. Taxonomy (GTDB): domain Bacteria; phylum Pseudomonadota; class Gammaproteobacteria; order Burkholderiales; family Chitinibacteraceae; genus Chitinilyticum; species Chitinilyticum aquatile. Next base: position 259,903 of record NZ_AUMS01000004.1, read on the forward strand.
GCCACACCATCGTTTTCAGTCAGGCCCAGTGCAACACCAATTGCGAAAATGAGCGGCAGGTGTCCGAATACGGCACCACCACCCGCTTCCATGATCTGGGAGACCACAGCGGGGAGAAACGAAAAATGTGAAGCACCAATCCCTAGCAGCAAACCTGCTACCGGCAATACGGATACCGGCAACATGAGCGCTTTGCCGATCTTCTGCAGATATGCAAATGCATGTTTAAACATGGTTATGACTCCTGTTCGCTGCGCCCCGGGCTTTTCACCTCTTGAGCTGCCAGCGTTATCCTCGAAATTTTGCCTTGGTCATTCTCCGCGCTTTCCCGGTATTGCCTATCGGGAAATCACCCCAAGGTTGAACCCCTAGTGTGATTCCCGTATTTATTGCAGCGGGGAAAAAAGACAAGGTCGCCGAAATAACAGTGTTTTCATCATAGTCATGGATATTGTTTTTGCCATATGCCGGACCATAAAAAAACCCATTGAAACAATGGGTTTTTTAATCATCAGCAATGCGATTACCGCTGGCCGGCCTGCAAATGACCGATTTTCCCGGCCAGTGTCAGGGCAGCGTGGCAGCAAGCTGCTTTGCGTTCAGCCCGATAATCAGGTGATAAACACCGGGTGCGGCCAGCGCCACGGCAAGGACACCGGCCTGGCGCAATGCTTTCTTGTCGACCAGTGCAGGGTTTTTCAGCTCGATGCGAATTCGCGTTACCGCAATCAGACCAGCCGAACGCAGATTGTCCGGCCCACCCAGCGCCAGCAATAAAGCTGATTCCCCGGTTTTGCCGACTGGTTGCGCACTGGCTGCAACGGCTTCTTCTTCGGAAGCCGGTTTTTTCTTGAAAAGTGATCCGAACATCATTCCTCCTGACACAATCCGGATACAGAATTCCTTTCCGCCAATTTATTGATGGAAGGCTCTGAATAATCAGTGTTTTTCAGAAAAAAGCCGGCGCACATGGCACCGGCTTTTTTGCTGCTGTTTTAATCAGCCAGTGCGGAAAGCCGCTCGCGCACTTCGCTGGCCGTACCCAGCTGCAGCACTTCGGCAGCCAGCTTTTCACAATCGGCCTTCGACAGCTTGCGCACCAGGGCCTTGATTGACGGGATGGTCGGAACAGAAACCGACAGTTCATCCACACCAATGCCCAGCAGCAGCGGTACAGCCAGCGGATCGGAGGCAATGCCACCGCATACGCCGACCCACTTGCCGTGAGCATGGGCGCCCTTGACCGTCATGTTGATCAGGTTCAGCACGCCCGGATGCATGGCATCAGCCAGCTTCGCGAGCTTCGGATGACCACGGTCCATCGCCAGTGTGTACTGGGTGAGGTCGTTGGTGCCGATCGAGAAGAAATCGACTTCGCGGGCAAACTGTTCGGCCATGACGGCGGTGGCTGGTACTTCGACCATGATGCCGACCTGTACGTCGCTGGTGATGCCCAGCGCAGCCTTTTCTTCGGCAACGATGCGCTTCACTTCGCGGACTTCTTCCAGGCTGGTGATCATCGGGAACATGATCGCGAGTTTCACATCGCCGGCAGCACGCAGAATGGCACGAACTTGCGTGTGCAGGATTTCCGGCTCTTCCAGGCACAGGCGGACACCGCGTACGCCGAGGAAGGGGTTTTCTTCCACCGGCATCGGCAGATAGGGCAGTGGCTTGTCACCACCAACATCCAGCGTACGCACTACCAGAGTGCGGTCATTGCCGAGTGCCTTGGCAATATCGCCGTAAATCTTGTCCTGCTCGGCTTCGGAAGGCGCATCGGTGCGTTCCAGATACAGGAATTCACTGCGCAGCAGACCGACACCTTCGCCACCCATCTTCACCGATTCTTCTGCATCTTCGAGTCCGCCAATATTGGCAACCACCTCGACGTGATGACCATCGGTGGTTACTGCCGGCTGGAAGGCTGCCGCGAGTTCCTGCGCGCGCTTGCCGGCCAGCTTGGCCTGACGCTCGACGATATCGGCAATTTCCGTATCGCTCGGATTCTTGCGCAGCGTGCCCTTGCTGCCATCCAGGATGACCGGCGTACCATTGGCCAGCGCCAGCACGTCTTCATCGATGCCACAAATGGCCGGGATGCCCAGCGAGCGCGCCAGAATGGCAACGTGGCTGGTGGCACCGCCACCGGTAGTGCAGAAACCCAGCACCTTGGTGCGGTCCATGCTGGCGGTATCCGAAGGAGTGAGTTCTTCGGCAATCAGGATGGCGTTGTTCGGCACCTGCAGTTCGGCTTCCTTGGTTCCGGTGATCAGGCGCAGCACGCGGCGACCGACATCGCGCAGATCGTTGGCACGGCCAGCCAGCACTTCGTTCTTCAGCTTGGACAGCAGTTCGGCATGTTTGGTGAAGGCCTCGCGCCAGGCAAAACCGGCGCTCTTGCCGTTGCTGATCGCGGCAATGGCAATGTCGAGCAGATCCGGGTCCTGGAGCAATTCCTGGTGCGCAGCGAAGATTTCAGCCTTGGAGGCATCGGAAATTTCACCCTTCAGGGCTTCCAGCTGGCCGTGTGCTTCTTTCAGCGCATCATCCAGGCGGCGGCGCTCGACCTGCTGGTTGTCAGCGTGTTCGGCAACCTCGATTTCTTCCAGCTTGATCTGGAATACCTGACCTACGGCAAGGCCCGGCGATGCGGAAACACCGGTCAGCACATTCGGGTCCTCCGATTTCGGTTTGGCTTTCGCCGGCTTGATGGTATCAAGCGGTGCCGGCTTGTGCTTGGCCACCGGAATCACGCCGACATCTTCGCCACAACCGGATTTGAGCAAATCAACAAGAGCCTTCACAGCATCCTGGGCATCTGGCCCCTGGGCACGTACGCGGATTTCATCGCCATTCTTGACTTCGAGGCCCATGATGGCCACGACGGATTTGGCATTGGCTTCTTCGCCCTGGCGCACCAGCTTCACGTCAGACTTGTGCGCCTTGGCTGCATTGGAAAGCACCGCTGCCGGGCGGGCATGCAGGCCGGTCGGGTTGGGAATGCGCACCGGATCGGACCACGCTTCGCCACCCGCACTGGCAGCAGTCACGTTTTCAACGCCTTCAGCCAGCGTCAGAGTCAGTGCAACTGTCTTGCCGGCTTCGACCATGCCGGTAGCCGGCTGGTATTTGCTGACCATTTCGCCATTGGTAATCACGATCTGGGTCAGCAGGCTGACGGCCTTCATGGCCACCTTGTCCATTTCGAACTCGATGAGTGGCTGGCCGGCGTCGACAATATCGCCTTCCTTCACCAGTGCATTGAAACCCTGGCCTTTCATCATCACGGTATCGAGACCAATGTGCATCAGCACTTCCAGACCATTGGCCGCCGTCACGGTCACTGCGTGCTTGGAGGAATGCAGTTGCGTTACCTTGCCGGTCAGTGGCGCGCACAGCACATTGGAAATCGGGTCAATCGAAATACCGTCACCGACCATTTTCTGCGCAAATACCGGATCCGGTACCTGTTCGATCGGAAACATCACACCGGAAATCGGTGCAAGCAATTCAAGCTGGGAAGTAGGGCTGGTCATGGATAACCTCGTTACGTGCTCTGGAATTCGTTTATCGACTGGCTTGTCTTTTCCATGTTTTCCAGCAGCTCGCCGGAATCATGGTTTTTCATGTTTGGTAGTGTAGTTCTGCCACGATTTACTACACAGTAATTTTTTATTGCCTTGTCATGGTACTTTTTAACGGACAGGGCAATCGGGACTGTTGCAGGGGGCTAATGCTACGCAAGTACCGGATTTGCAAGGTTTCGCAACATTTCGCAGCCCTTAGTAAAAAGGGGCGGCCATCGGCCACCCCTTTGCAAACGTAAGACGCTGTACGCTTATTTTTCGCCGCATCCTCCGGCGATTGCTGCAGACACTGCCTTCATGGCTGCATCCTCGTCACTGCCGGTCGCCTTGACCTGAACCTGGTCACCCTTGGATACGTCAAGCCCCATTACACCAACCACCGATTTGGCATTGGCTTCGGTGCCCTTGAACACCAGTTTCACGTCCGACTGGAACTGCTTGGCAACATTGACCAGATTAGCAGCAGGGCGCGCATGCAGGCCTGTGGCATTGACGATGGTTACCGGAGAAGAAAGTGCAGTCATTGTGTGCCTCTTGTTGGCTGATTAACTGGAAACGGCGTTATTTTGACTGGTGCGATTTGCAGATGGTGCAACATCAGGAAGCCATCGTCTGTCAGGCGTTTTCCTAACCGTCGCGACGATTCTGCCAAAACAGTATGGTGCAATCCTTGCGGATAATCAGCAAATACTAATCATTTCGTCGGGTGCCATTACGCCCGAAAAATCCCTTTTCGGTCAGCATGCCATCGAGCTGCAAATCCCATTTTGCTGCCGGCACCAGGGGAATTTCCTGGCAGCTATACGCCACGCCGATCAGCAAGGGCTTGCGCCAGTGGCTGCGATGCCGGCGGAAGGCAAAACTCGTGTCATAAAATCCGCCCCCTTGGCCGAGTCGGTAAAGGCTGGCATCGAAAGCAAGCAAGGGCAGCAATACCAGGTCAAGTGCTCGGGCACTGATGATTTCGGGGTGACGCGGTTCTGGAATGCCATAAGTTCCGCTCTGCCAGCGGGTGTGTTCATCAAAGCGGACAAACGAGAGTTGTCTGCCTGATCGCGGAACCACCGGCAGATACACTGCACAGCCTGCCTGAAGTGCAGCAAGCACCAGAGGCCAGACCGGAAATTCGCTGCCTTGCGGTACATAGGCAGCGATTTTCCTGCCGCGTTTCAGCAAGCCTCGCTGGCGGGCTTCACGGATCAGGCTGAATGCTGCGGCATGGCGGGCCAACGCGGAAACGGCCTGCCGTTTCTGGCGGGCTTCGCGGCGAAGCTGGATTTTGAGGGTATCAAGTGCTGTCACGCGGCGCTGCATGCCTGGGACAAAAAGGAGGGGCTTTCCCGCGAGTGCCGATCCGACTCGCATCTTGAACCATGAGGTTCAAGGGGTCGCCGGCCTGTGCCATCAGGTGCATTCGACTAAGGAATGCTCACAACAGGCAATGAGTGGCTGGCAACCGTGGTATGTGAATCGGTCAAAGAATCTGAGCCGTTTCGAACACCGCAGGAAAGCGAACCGTGCGACTGAGGCCTGCTAGAAAAGTTGCTGTTGTTCAGCAAGCACGGCATCAATCGTCGAATTCATATCGCCAATTCTACGCTGTATCGTGCCGATGTCAAAGCCGTCGCCGACACGCGTATGCAGGTATTCATGGGTCAGATTGAGTGCCGCCATGATGGCGATTTTCTCGATTCCGATTACCTTTCCGGCGTTCCGGATTTCATGCATGCGCTGATCAAGAAGCTGGACAGCCTGCAGCAAGGTCTGCTCCTCGTCTGCCGGGCAGGCCACGCGGAATTCACGCCCCATGATGCTCACATCGAGCTGCTTGACGGTTTGCTCACTCATCGCTGTTCTCCGGCAGTTTGGCCAGAATCGCCGCCACACGGTGCTTGCTGCCCTCGAGTTTTTCACCGAGCCGCACATTTTCCTCGCGCAGTGCCAGTACCTGCTGGCGCAGGCTGCGGTTTTCATTGCGCAGGCTGCTGGCCAGGCGCACAAGCTGGATCACTTTGTCTTCCAGACTGGCAAGTTCTGCTTCCATGAGGCTTTCCGTTGGGGTTAGACCGTTTACGATTGTATGCCATTTTCAGCATGACGCAGCGAACTGGCACCATGCTGTCGCATACGGCACTCAGTCTTCGTCTTCTTCCGCACCGACTTCCGGCAAATCGTCGAGTTTCATGCTGAATGTCGGCAAGGCCGTGAATTCGTCCGGACGCTCGAGAGTCAGACGGCCCAGATTGCCGTTGCGGAAATCCGTGATGATGATTTCGGCAGCCTTCTGCTCGTCGATGCGCCCGCCACTCATCACCGCGCCACGCTGACGGGCAATACGGTTGAAGACATCTTCGACTTCGCCGTCGAGATCTTTCAGCTTGTAACGCTGCATCAGTGCATCGGGATAACGCTCGCGCAGGGTCTGAATGGCAAACCACGACACATCAACTTCGTCATAGGCATTGCGCCCGATCGAACCACCCAGCGCCAGGCGGTAGCCGGTCAGCTCGCTTTCGAGCTTGGGCCACAAAAGGCCAGGTGTGTCATACAGGATGGTGCCGTCAGGCAGCTCGACACGCTGCTGGCTTTTCGTCACACCCGGTGTATCAGCCACATTGGCGATGCGGCGCTTCATCAGCGCATTCATCAGCGTTGATTTGCCCACGTTCGGAATGCCGAGGATCAGCGCCCGGATCGGCTTTTCGGCTCCGGTGCGGTGCGGCACAACCTGGCGGCACATCTCGGCAATCTTGCTGCCGGCGGAAGAACGACTTTCCTCACCGAGCAGCATCGCAGACGTATCGGGCTGCTTGCGGAACCACGCCAGCCAGGCCTGGTTGAGCTGCGGATCCGCCATGTCGGTCTTGTTGATGATGACAAGCGACGGGCGCTGACGATGACGGCGCAGCTGGTTGATCATGGGATTGCAGCTCGATACCGGCAGGCGCGCGTCGACTACTTCGATCACCATGTCGACCTTCGCCATGGTTTCCGCCACTTTCTTCCGGGCCGAGTGCATGTGCCCGGGAAACCATTGAATCGCCATCGTGCTTCCCCACAAAACGGCGGATTATACATCTTGTTCACAAAGCGCAAATCAAATCAATCACTTGGCTTGTGGAAAAAGCGGGGCGACGCTGTGGAGAAGCCGGCAAGAGTGGCGCTGCGGATTTTCATCGCCAATTCATCCACAGCCTCAGGCCAAGTTAACCCCACAGCTTGCCAAACTGCAAGTCGATGAAAGAAAAGGTGAAATCGAGTTATCCACAGGAAAACGACGACACTATTATCTGTTCCTATCCTTTCTCATCCAACTGTGTAGATAAGCGGAACATTCATCAGCAGCAGCAGTCTGAACGGCCGCCCTGCAGTAGAATGGGCGGACACTGGAAGCATGAACCGTGAAAAAACACCTGATACCGATACTGGCAGGCATTGCCATCGTGACTGCAAGCGCAGTCTTTCTGCTGCGCTCTGCACCGCAAGCACCCAAGCTGACTTTCAAAACGTTAGACAACCAGTCGATGAGCCTCGGTCAGCTGAAGGGCAAAGTGGTCCTGGTCAATTTCTGGGCTACAAGCTGCTCTGGCTGCATGGCAGAAATGCCGGATCTGATTCGCATCCAGCAGCGCTTCGGGAAAGAGGGCTACCAGACCGTTGCCATTGCAATGGCCTATGACCAGCGCAGCTACATCGACACCTATCAGCAGAAAACACAAATGCCTTTCCTGATCAGCCACGATACGGAAAACAGGGCTGCAGATGCATTCGGTGGCGTGACGCTGACACCAACGACCTTCCTGATCGGGAAAAACGGCGAAATCCTGCAGAAGTACATCGGAACACCGGACATGGAAGAGCTGCAAAGCCGCATACAAACCGCGCTACGCAGTTAATTGGCATGTATATGCATGAAACCCTTTAATCCAAAAGGTTTCATGCATATACGCTTGCTGGTATCTAATGATCTGCTGCGAGCAATCAAACAGGGCCGGCTTGCAGGATGCAGATGGTTCCCGCTGCAGCGACATTTGCTGCGGGCTGTTGTGCATCCAACGTATACTGGCGCACCTCTGCATTGCACGGATCCGTCATGATCGGTCGACTCACCGGGCTGATAGCCGAAAAACAGCCTCCTCACCTGCTGCTGGACGTCAACGGCACCGGCTACGAGCTGGATGTGCCGATGAGCACCTTCTATGTGCTGCCACATTCCGGTGAACGCTGCATGCTGTACACGCATCTGGTCATCCGTGAAGACGCGCACCAGTTGTACGGTTTTGCCACCCGGCAGGAACGTGACACCTTTCGCGAGCTGATCAAGGTCACCGGCATCGGGCCAAAAATCGGTCTGGCGATCCTTTCCGGCATGAACAGCGAGGAATTTGCCCAGGCATTGGCCGGTGAAGACATCGTGCGGCTATCCAAAATCCCCGGTATTGGCAAGAAAACCGCAGAACGGCTGGTACTGGAACTGCGTGGCAAGCTCGGAAAACTGGTCAGTGCCGGACCGCTATTCGAAGCTGCCGGCAAGCTCACCACCGAAACACCGGCCAGGGATGACGTACTGCAGGCCTTGCTGGCGCTGGGTTACAACGAGCGCGAAGCCACTGCGGCAGTCAAGACGCTGCCGGCGGATACCGATGTCAGCAATGGCATCCGCATGGCGCTCAAGGCCCTAGCCAGATAAGCCGGCTTGTTCACAGCCCGGCTGGGGATAAACGGTTTGCTGACGTGAATAAGTGCCACCAGAGCGATGGTGGACGATTCTTATCGCCAGTTTCCCAACAGCCAAAATGGTATGTTGTTCCCAGCTTGGGAAGCATCCCAGTGGCTTGATTGGCAATGGAAAAACCGGTTTATCCACAACCCTCGGCCAGACTTATCCATTATTCCTATCTTTTCTTATTCAAAGATTTAGGAAGCAGCTGTGAAAACGTGACGATGCCGTGTTTTCATGGCAGATGGCATTGATTCAGAATTTTGCCAAGTGCAAAACTTACAGTCAGTAGCCTGAACCTGGCCGCGCTTTGGCAGTCTTGAGCGTATCGAAACACACATCCCAACGTCCATGCGCCTGATTCTTGGCTTTACACTGCTGCTGGGATTCGTGTTCTTGCTGCAGGCTTTTCCGGCATTGGCAGATCTGGATACTTTTGCAGGCCGCTGGTGGTATGCACGCAGTGACTGGCTGGTGTTGTTCAGCCAGCTGATTGGTCTGATTGGCAGTGGCGTTGTGACACTCTTGCTGGCCATCGTGCTCGCTTGCTGGTTTGCATTCGCCAAACAGGACCGCTTTGCTGCCTTGCTCATACCGGCGGGATTGCTTGGCAGCTGGGGCCTGAACTATCTGGCCAAGAGCCTGATTGCACGCCCAAGGCCACACTGGGAACATCTGATGCAGGTAGACAGCAGCTCGTTTCCCAGTGGACATGCGATGGCTGCACTGTCACTGGGCGTGTTGCTCGCCAGCGTACTCATCCGGCATTACCCGAGGCTGCAATTACTCTGGCTCGCGCTGGCGGGAATCTGGGTGCTGCTGTCGGGAATCGCGCGCCTGGTGCTCGGAGTTCATTACCTGACCGACATTCTGGCGGCCTATCTGCTCGCTGGAGTCTGGTGCTGTCTGCTATTGCACTGGTATTCGCGCAGAACCGCGCCATCTGGCTGCTGCACGCAGAGCTAGGTCTGCAAAATGGTGTACGATCGTTCTTTTATTGCCCATCGACATCGGCCAACATGATCGAAACCGATACCCTTTCTGCCCTGCCTGCCGAGCGCATGGTGACAGCCAAAACGCTATCGCAGCAGGAAGAACAGCTTGAGCGTGCGCTGCGTCCCAAGCTGCTCGATGAATACGTTGGCCAGCTCAAGGCACGCGGGCAGCTGGAAATTTTCATCGAAGCCGCCAAAAAACGCGGCGAAGCACTCGATCATGTGCTGCTCTTCGGTCCGCCGGGGCTGGGCAAGACCACGCTGGCGCACATCATCGCGCGCGAGCTGGGCGTGAATTTGCGCCAGACTTCCGGACCGGTGCTGGAACGCGCCGGTGATCTGGCGGCAATACTGACCAATCTTGAGCCGCACGATGTGCTGTTCATCGACGAGATCCACCGCCTGTCACCGGTGGTCGAAGAAATCCTCTATCCGGCGCTGGAAGATTTCCAGCTCGACATCATGATCGGCGAAGGGCCGGCCGCACGCTCGGTGAAACTCGATCTGCCACCGTTCACGCTCGTGGGTGCCACGACGCGTGCGGGCATGCTGACCAATCCGCTGCGCGACCGTTTCGGCATTGTTGCCCGGCTGGAGTTTTACACGGCAGAAGAATTGGCACGTATCGTCGTACGATCCTCGGATTTATTGGGTGTGAAGATGGATACTGAGGGGGCGTATGAAGTAGCGCGCCGCTCGCGCGGCACGCCGCGCATTGCCAACCGCCTGCTGCGCCGCGTGCGTGATTACGCCGAAGTGAAACACGACGGCATGGTGACGCGCGAAGTAGCCGACCTTGCCCTGCAGATGCTCGACGTCGATCACGCCGGGCTTGATGTCATGGACCGCAAGCTCCTCTCGGCCGTCATCGAGAAATTCGGCGGTGGCCCGGTCGGGCTCGACAATGTGGCCGCAGCCATCGGCGAATCACCCGACACCATCGAGGATGTGCTGGAACCTTATCTGATCCAGCAGGGTCTGCTGCAGCGTACGCCGCGCGGGCGCATGGCCACTTTGTCTGCTTACCAGCATTTCGGCCTGCCTGAGCCGCGCAATGAAACGGGCCGATGACGTTTTGTGACAAGAGAACAATGACAATTGCACGGGAATGCGGTGAAAATGCGGCTGTTCTGCCCATTTTTGCAGCATTGCCCCAGCCAAGCCTGAAACAAACCACGCATTCCGAGGAGAACCGTGCGTCATGAACGCTCCCGTTGAAGACATGTCCATCATTTCACTGGTACTGCAGGCCAGTTTTGTCGTGCAGGCCGTCATGGTGATTCTGCTGGTGTTGTCCTTCCTGTCCTGGTGGTACATCTTCAGCAAGCATTTCACGATTTCGGCAGCGAAAAAGAAAACCGACCAGTTCGAGGAACGGTTCTGGGGCGGCTCCGATGTGTCGGCGCTGTATGAACAGGTACGCCGCGAACACGGCGTCGGCATGGAAAACATCTTCGAGGCCGGTTTTGCCGAATTCCTGAAACTGCGCCAGAAGGCCGGCATGGAATTGTCCGACGTGATGGAAGGCACCCGCCGCGCGATGCGCGCCGCCTGCCAGCGCGAACTCGATTATCTCGACAAGCACACGTCCTTCCTGGCGTCTGTCGGTTCGGTATCGCCCTACATCGGCCTGTTCGGCACCGTCTGGGGCATCATGTATGCCTTCAAGGGCCTGGGTAATGTCGGTGCCGCCACGCTGGCCACCGTCGCCCCGCACATTGCCGAAGCGCTGGTTGCCACCGCCATCGGCCTGTTTGCCGCAATTCCGGCAGTCGTAGCCTACAACCGCTTTGCGGCCGATGCCGACCGCCTGGCCAACCGCTTCGACACCTTCATCGAAGAATTCAGCAACATCCTGCAACGCCAAAGTGTGCGCTAAGGAGAGACGGCCATGAATCGTCGTCGTCCGCGTCGCGCCAAGAGCGAAATCAACGTCGTTCCCTATATCGACGTGATGCTGGTACTGCTGGTGATCTTCATGGTGGCTGCACCCATGATGCAGCAGGGCACGGTCGAGCTGCCCAGTGTCGGCAAGACCGCCAACCAGCCAAACCAGAAACCGCCGCTTTTCGTCATCATCGACAAGGATGGTGCGCTGCAATTGCAGGAAAAGCAGGAACAGAAAGGCGAATCGTATCCGGACGCCGCTGCGCTGATTGCCGCAGTGAAAGGAATGGCCGGGCAGGGAACTGACGCGCGCCCGGTCGTGATTTCGGCAGACAAGAATGTGCGCTACGAGCAGGTGATGAACGTGATGGATGGCCTCAAGCAGGCTGAAATCGAGCGCGTCGGCCTGCAGGTGCAGGCCAGATAAGTGATGCGCAGGGAAGAATTATTCGACCGTGACGAACGCAAGGGCCTGGCTTTTGCGTTGACACTTGCCATGCACGTGCTGCTGGCGCTGGCTCTGCTGCTGTCAGTGCAGTGGAAAACCCAGCAGCCCAAGCCGGTACAGGTCGAGCTGTGGGGCGGGCCGCCGCCGGCACCGGTGCCGGAAAAAACCGTGGTCGAACCCGAAGTGGTAAAACCGGTGGTGAAACCGCAGCCGGAAACGGAAAGCAAGCCGGCGGACATTGCCGAAAAGGTGAAACCGACACCCACGCCGGCACCCAAGGCAACGCCGACGCCGCGCCCGACTCCGACACCCAGACCGACGCCGACACCAACGGCCAAACCTAGTCCGGCTCCGGTCAAGGCTACGCCTGTGCCGGTCAAGCCAAGCCCGGTTGTCAAACCGACTCCGGCTAAGGAAAAACCGAAGAAACAGAATGACGACAGTGATCTCGCCAATGCGCTGTCGCTGGACAATTTGGTGAAGGCCGATCCGAATGCCAAGCCCCAGCCGGGTGGCAAGCCCGGTGGTACGGGCAGCAATCCGAAGGCGACGGGCAATGGCCCGGGTGCGGGTGCCGGCAGCGGGCTGGGCAAGGGTTATGTTGACAGTGTTGGGGCATTGATCAGACCCAAAATCAATTACCCTGGGACACCAAAACCGGACTCAACGGTTCATTACAAGATACTGCTCTTCCCGACTGGCGAAATTCGTGACGTCATTCTGGTCAAGGCAAGCAATGATCCTGAATGGGATAAAGCGGTGGAGTCTGCCATTCGCAGAACGACTCCTTTCCCAAAACCACCTGGTGGTGCATCGTTTAGTGAGTTCTCAGGCGTTGTCTGGAAATTCAACTCGTATAACTAATTAAAAGGAGATACTGATTTATGAAATGGATGAAACAGATTCTATTCTCCTTGGCAGCATTGCTATTGATGGTCGGGAATGCACAGGCTGATATGGTGGTGGAGGTGTATGGCTATGGCAGCCAGCAATACCCGATCGCAATTGCACCATTCCAGAACGAGGTGGGGCTGAAACAGCCGATTACGCCGGTCATCAGCAATGATCTGACGCTCTCCGGCCTGTTCAAGGTCAGCAGTGCCGGCGATCTCTCGCCGGTACCGTTTGCGCCAGCAGACCTGAATGCAGCCCCACTGCTGCAGCGTGGTGCGCAGACCGCATTGATCGGTCGCACCGAAATGCAGGGCAATGAGCTGGTGATCCGCTTCTGGCTGATTGATCTGGCCAGCAAGAAGGAACTGCTGAATCTGGAAAAGCGCGGTTCCCCTGCGCTGGCGCGCCGCATGGCACACCAGATTGCCGACATGATTTATGAAAAGATCACCGGCAAGAAGGGCGCCTTTGCTTCCCGCATCGCCTATGTGCTGAAAACTGCACCAAACCGCTTCGAGCTGCAGGTGGCCGATGCCGATGGCTACGGCGCGCAGAGTGTGCTGACTTCCAAGCTGCCGATCATGTCGCCGAAATGGTCGCCCGATGGCGGCAAGCTCGCATATGTGTCGTTCGAACAGCAGAAACCCACGGTGTTCATTCATGAACTTGCCACCGGCAAACGCTGGGCGGCAGCGAACTTCAAGGGCAGCAACTCGGCGCCGGCCTGGTCGCCGGATGGGCGACAGCTGGCCGTGGTGCTGACCAAGGATGGTGGCAGTCACATTTACCTGGTCAATACCGATGGCAGCAATCTGAAGCGCCTGACCACCAGTGGTGAAATCAATACCGAGCCGGTATTCGGCCCGGATGGTCGCATCTATTTCACGTCCGATCGTGGTGGCAGCCCGCAGATCTACCGCATGACCCGCGAAGGCAACAGCGTCGAGCGCGTGACGTTTGGCGGCGCCTACAACGCCGGCGCGAAGTTCTCGCCCGACGGCAAGAGCATGACCTACGTGACCCGTGATGGTGGCTATCGTGTCGCCGTGATGGATCTGGCTACCCGCCAGGCGATGACGCTGACCGATTCCGGTCTGGATGATTCGCCGACGTTTGCCCCGAATGGCCAGATGATTCTGTATGAAACCGGTGCACGCGGTTCGCTGGCGGTTGTGTCGGTGGATGGTCGCGTGAAGCAGCGCCTGAAATCGCAGAATGGCGACGTCCGTCAGCCGGCCTGGGGGCCGATGCTGCCGTAAGGGCAAGACATGAAGATGCGGCCTGATGCTGCATTTTCGGGGAATTCCGGGGAACTGATGGCAAATTTGTCGCTCTTTTCCGGATGCGAGTTTCAAATTTCTGCAAATTGCAAAGGAGTATTCCGATGAAAAAGATTGGTCTGAGCCTGATTCTGACTGCCCTGCTGGCTGCGTGTGCAAGCACCCCGGCCCCGGATGCGAACAAGAATGGTGGCAAGGATGGTGCCGCTGGCCAGGGTGACGGCGTTGCAGTCAAGCCGGTCGATGTGTCCGGAACCGGCACCAAGGGCTACAGCGTGCTGACCGACCCGAACAACATCCTTTCGACTCGTCGTGTCTACTTCGACTATGACTCCTACGTGGTCAGCAGCGATTACAACGAAGTGATCGAAGCACATGCCAAATACCTGATGAGCAACAAGGATGCCAAGGTCATCCTGCAGGGCAATACCGATAACCGTGGTACCGCCGAGTACAACCTCGCTCTGGGTCAGAAGCGCGCCGATGCCGTGAAGAAGATGATGAACGCGCTGGGCGTGCAGGATGCACAGATCGAGTCGGTGAGCTTCGGTGAAGAAAAGCCGATCGAAATCGGCGATACCGAAGAAGCCTGGGCGCGCAACCGTCGTGCCGAAATCGTGTACCAGGGCGAAATGCCGAAATAATCTGGCCCCGTTTTTCCGGGTAATGCCTGGAAAACACATGAAAATCAACGCGAAAGGGCTGATTTTTCATGCAATGACAGGTACCGGGCCTGGCCCGGTTCCCTGTCGCCAGAATGATCCGGGCCAGTATCACTTGCCCTGTGTCAGGTGATTCCGTATTGTTTTGCCATCTGACAGGCCCGCCGCAGGGCCTGTTTTCTTGCCCAGTTCGAGGATAAGTCATGCGCAAGTTGTTGGTTTCCGTTTGCCTGATGGCCAGCGCCGGTCTGGCGCACGCCGGCCTGTTTGATGATGATGTCGCCCGCCAGCAGGTTGCCGATCTGACTGCCAAGGTGAAACAGCTGCAGGCGGATAACCAGCAGCGCCTGCAGATGCTGGAAGCAGGCAACAAGCAGGTGCTCGAGCTGGTACGCCAGATCGACCGCCAGAAGGAAGAAATCGCCCAGCTGCGTGGGCTTGTCGAAGTGCTGCAGTTCAACCAGGAAGAAGCCGCCAAGCGGCAGAAGGATCTCTACATCGATCTGGACAACCGCCTGCGCACACTGGAAACCGCCAAGCCGGCCGGTCCGGAATCGATGACCGAGCAGCAGCTCTTTGATGCGGGTGTGGCACAGGTGAAAGCCGGCAAGCACAAGGAGGCGATTGCCACCTTCGAGAAATTCCGCACCGATTTTTCCGACAGCAAGCTCACCAGCACCGCGCAGTACTGGCAGGGCGTGAGCTATGCCGCGACCAAGAACTACAAGGCTGCCAATGCGGCCTTTGCTGCGGTTGCCAATAATCCGGAAGCCAGCAATGCGCCGGACGCCCTGCTGGGGCTGGCTTCTGTTGCTGCCGCCAGTGGCGACAAGAAAACCTCGCGCAAGTATCTGGTCGAGATTCTCGAACGCTTCCCGCAGAGCGGCGCTGCCGAAACGGCGAAAAAGGCGCTGACGGCGGTGAACTGATGCCGTTCATGACCGGCTGGCTCGACGCAAGCCGCTGATCCGATTAGAATTTGCCGCGGCACCGGTTTGACCGGTGCCGTTTCTTTTTTGCCGCCAGCCCATCCCCCGGACTGTTTTCCGGCCAGGAGACCATCATGCGTGAAACGCTGCGAATTACCGAGATTTTCCATTCCCTGCAGGGCGAAACCAGCCGCATGGGTTTGCCCACCGTTTTTGTGCGGCTTACCGGCTGTCCGATGCGTTGCTCCTATTGCGATAGCGCCTATGCGTTTACTGGCGGTGAAACGCTGCATCTTGACGACATCATGGCGAAAATCGCTGCATTTGGCTGCAAGACGGTCTGTGTGACCGGCGGCGAGCCACTGGTGCAGAAGGGCGTCCACCTGCTGTTTGCAAGACTGTGTGATGCCGGCTATTCGGTCAGCGTGGAAACCGGTGGCGGCGAGCCGATTGCCGGTGTTGATCCGCGTGTGTCGCGCATTCTGGACGTGAAAACGCCGGCGTCGAATGAAATGCAGAACATGCACTGGCCGAATCTGGACGAGGTCAATGCGAACGACGAGATCAAGTTCGTGCTGGTCAACCGTGCTGATTACGAATGGGCGCGCGATCTGTTGCGGGAGAAGCAGCTCGACCAGCGCGCGCCGGTGCTGTTCTCGCCGGTATGGGAAAGCCTGCCGCCGCAGCAACTGGCGGCCTGGGTGCTGGAAGACCGTCTGCCGGTGCGCATGCAGGTGCAGCTGCACAAAATCCTCTGGGGTGAAAAACAGGGGGTATGAGGATGCAGCCATTTGAATAAAATGGCTGCATTGATATACCCATTCATGTTCTGCGGCTGGCAACCATCACGTAAGCAAGGCCGCGCCGGGTCGCGTGCCAACGCAGATCACCCAGCGCCTGCGGCATTGCAGGAGGTCTGTGCAGCCAGCCACGATCCAGCCACGGTAGCACAAGGCGCAATAGACCTGGCCTGAGCTGTCCGCCAAGCTGGCGATTGCTCCAGGCCAGCACACCACGGCTGGCAAGCAGTGGCAGTACACGCTGCAAAGTTCCGGCTGCGGCAGGTCCCGGTGGCAGGTGATGCAGCAGCACGGCATCGAAACTGCCTGCGGCAAAGCACTGCAGCGCTTCTGGTGCCAGTTCCTCCAGCTTCGTGAACACCACATTCTTGCCGGACAACCCGGCGCTGTGCTGCAACTGCAGCTGCAGGCCAGCTGCATCGGGCGAGATCAGCAGAATGCGCCGGCAGCGTCCCAGATCAAGCAGCGAGGCTATTTCAGCCTGTTCGTGGCTGGCATCAGGCTGCCCGCACAGCAGCAGCAGCGCGTTTTCGGCCTGCCGGCACAGGGCGGCCCGCAGCGTTGCGGCCAGCCTGTCCGGCCACCGCTGATGCCGGCGGGTGCCGGCTTCCCTTGGCTTCCTTGTGCTGCAGCCTGTTGCGGACACGGCCTGCTCCATTGCGCTTTACCAGACAAACTGGAAGCCGGTGCCGCCGCTCACATAGCCCTTGCGTTCGGTCAGCGGGCTGTCGGCGGCGCTGCCCAACAATTGCGTGTACTGCACGCTGCTGACCCAGCTCAAATTCTGCAGGATGGGCACGCTCAGGCTCAGCCCGGCGCTTGCCTCGGACAGGCCCGCACCGGCCTCGTAGCTGTGGTGGCCGCTGCGTGCGGCCTGGCTGCTGCTTACGCCATACCAGCGCTGCTGGTAGCGGCTGTCGGCAAACAGTACGCTGCCGTTCATGCTTACGCTGGCCTGCTCGCTGTCATAGAGCGGGTAGCTGGCCGCCAGATTGAGCGTGTTGCCGCGGTTGCGTTCGGCCAGCCCGGTTTGCCAGACGGCAGAGAGGCTCAATTTTTCGATCTGGTAGCCACCGCCGAATACGAATTGCGCACCACCGTCGATGTCACCCATGCCCTGCAGCGGGTTGCGGTTGCCGTCCTTGCCGTCTTTTTCCTTGCGGCCGGCGCTCATGCCGATACTGCCGTTCAGATACCAGTCATCGTTGCCGTAGCGGTAGCCGATGCCCTGCGAGCTGCTCAGAAACACGCCGCTGCGATGCGATACGGTCAGATCGCCCAGCGGACCAAATTCGGTTTTTTTGCTGCCGGAATAGGCCGGGCCGGCAATGGCACCGGCCGAGAGGGTCAGCAGCCAGTTCTTGCCGTCGGTGGCCTCGTCCCAGGCGCCCATGGCCGAATCCCAGATGCGGTATTGCCACTGCTCGTTCTGCTGGGTGGTGTCACCGGCAGCGAAGGCGAGCGGGCTGCCCAGCGACAGCAGCAGGATCAGGGTAAGCCGTGAAGATTGCATGATGCTCCTTGAATCAGCGCAGGTGCGCGGTAGGCCCGGAAGGGCAACGCTGCTGACTGTAGGGGCAAGGCGTAAGTGAAAAATCTCAAAACTGTGTGCAGATGTGAAAAAGTATGAAAACGGCATGTGGCGCAGTGCCAACAAACCGGAAGCGGATCACGGATTTCTGCCGGGCAGGCTGATCACGAAGCGCGCGCCGTGCGGGTGCTGGCGGGCGGCTTCCACCCACACCCGCCCGCCGTGGCGTTCGCAGATGCGTTTCACGATGGCCAGCCCCAGGCCGATGCCGCCGGTATCGCGGCTGCGGCTGTCGTCCAGCCGGATGAAGGGTTCGAACACGCGGGCGGCATCGGCGGCGGCGATGCCCGGGCCGTCATCTTCGATGCTGATTTCGATCTGGCCCGCATTCGTCTGCCGGCAGGCGAGCGTGATGTGCTCTGTGGCGTAGCGCTGGGCATTGCGCAGGATGTTGGCCAGCGCGTATTCCAGCAGCGCCGGGTCGGCGTGCAGCGTGGCCGGTGCCGCAGCCAGATCGAGCGTGACGGGAATGCGGTAATCGGGCCGCCGGCCCAGTTCACTGAGCCAGACCACCGCCGGAATCGTGCTGCACTCGGGCGGGCCGTTGCGCGCATCCAGCCGGCCATAGCCCAGCAGTTCGCGGATCAGCGTTTCCATTTCGTCGAGATCATCGAGTGCGCTTTGCCGCAGGCTTTGCTGGCGCTCGGCGGCGGCCGTTTCCTGCATGGTGATGGCAAAGCGCGTGCGCGCCAGTGGCGTGCGCAGCTCATGTGCCACCGCGTTCAGCAGCTCGTTCTGGTTTTTCACCAGCAGCTCGATGCGGGCGGCCATCTCGTTCATCCGCGTGCCCAGCGGTGCCAGGCTGGAGCCGGTTTTCAGCGCAATGCGCGTTTCCAGCCTGCCTTCGCCCATTGCCTGCGCGGCCTGCCGCAGGGTTTGCAGATCGCGCCAGAAGGGCCGCACGAAACCGCCGAAATAGACGATGGCCATCGCGATGATCATGAGCAGATACACCATCAGGTTGATGGTCAGGATATTGGGTGGATCGGGCGGCTCGATGCTGAACACCCAGGGACGGTCGGCAACGCGACGATAGAAAAACTCGTCGTCCATATTGAACCAGACCTTGCCGTTATTGAGGCGCTCGCGGATTTCGGGCTCGAAACTGGATAGCGGGCGCAGATTCACGCCGAATTTGCCCATGGCGTGTTTGAGCTGTGCCGCGTTGTGCAGCATCTGCGCTTCGCTGGTGGCTGGCCCCTGCGGCAGCAGGGATTCCTCCAGCACATTGAACGGGCCCTTGTAGGCATCCTGGGCAAAATTCTGGAAGTAGCTGTCGAGCAGTTTGCCGGAGAGGTGCGAGACGCCGAACAGCGTCAGTGCGATGGTGACGATGAGCGGAATGAATTGCCGCAGAAAGATGGCCCACATCAGTGCTGCTCCGCCTGGGTAGTCAGCAGATAGCCCCTGGACCACACGGTCTTGATGCGGTGCGCATGCTCGCCGAGTTCGCCCAGCTTGCGGCGCAGGCGCGAAATGATCACGTCGGCCGAGCGGTCGAAACCGTCGAAATCGATGCCACGCAGGTGCAGCAGGATGTCGTCGCGGCTGACCACTTCTCCGGCGTGTTCGCACAGCAGCCACAGCAGCTCGAATTCGCTGGAGGTGAGACCCAGCTCGCTGCCGCCCAGCTCTGCGCTGCGGGTCGAGCGGCGGATGACGAGCTGTGCCAGCTCGATCACGTCGCGCTGCTCGCGGCTTTCCTTGTGATTGCGCCGCAGCAGCGCCTTGATGCGCGCCAGCAGCAGGCGTGGTTCCACCGGCTTGATCACATAATCGTCAGCGCCGTTTTCCAGGCCGATGATCTGGTCGATATTGTCGCTGCGGGCGGTGAGCATCAGGATGGGCAGATCGTTCTGGCGACGGATGTCCTTGCAGATTTCAAAGCCGTCGCGCCCGGGCAGCATCAGGTCGAGAATCACCAGATCGACCGGGTGCTTGTCCAGCCAGGGCAGTACGGTATCGCCGCGCGCCAGCGTGCTGACTTCGAAAGCATGCTGCTGCAGGAATTCGGCGGTCAGTGCCGCCAGCTTGCGGTCATCTTCGACGATCAGGATCTTGTTCATGGCGCAGGCGTCGGGGCGGTTGCAGGATGCCTAATGGTTCTCTGCTGCCATGCCAGCGTCAAGTCGGCATGCCGGACGCTTTTTTTCCGTTCACAGATTTTTACAACTGCTGACGTTTTTACACAGCCTGTTCCCCATTGCCTTCCTAGAATCGGCCGCATCAACCCATGTCCGTTCCCGTTGCGGAGGAGCCGATGCCAAGTCCTGCCAGCACAGTGGCCGCCGAACTGACTGCTGCCGCCATGCCCGAACACCACCAGCGCCGGCTTGCCGCAGTGCTGGCCTATATCGATGCCAATCTGGATGAAGAGCTCGAACTCGCCAGCCTGGCGGAGCGTGCCCATTTTTCGATGTTCCATTTCCAGCGCCTGTTTACCCGGGTTTTTGGCCAGAGCCCCAGCTTGTATGTGCAGCGACGGCGGCTGGAGCGTGCAGCCCGGCAGCTGCGCGAGGAGCCGCAGCGCCCGGTGCTGGAAATCGCGCTGTCGAATGGTTACCAGAGCCAGGGCGGTTTCAACCGCGCATTCCGCCGCTGCTTCGGCGTGAATACCAGCCAGTGGCGTACCGCCTGAGGCCAATCCGGCAAATTACCGCGCGCGCCAGCGGCAAATGATCCGGCAGGCAGGGCTGGCACTGGTTAAAATTGAGGCTTGTTATCGCCCAAGGATCAATGCCGTGCCGCTGCGTCGCTGGCTGGAACCCCTGCAGGACATTCCCGAACGTGGCCGCAGTACCCTGCTGCTGTGGCTGGGTGCCGGCCTGGTCGGGCTGGTGGCCGTGTTGCTGGCCAAAGCTGCCGAATGGGCCTCGGGCGGTTTTCTGGCACTGCAGCAGCGTTGCTGGTGGGCGCCGCTGCTGATTGTTCCGCTGGGTGGCGTGCTGGTGCGCTGGCTGATGCTGCGCATCGGCCGTGGCGCCGAGGGCAGCGGCATTCCGCAGGCCAAGGCCTGCCTTGCACTGGCCGATGAGCCGACCCTGGCCAATCGCCTGCTCTCGCCGCGGATTGCAGTGGCCAAGTTTCTGGGGATTGTCGGCGGCCTGGCCAGCGGCTTTGTGCTGGGGCGCGAAGGCCCCACGGTGCAGATCGGCGCCAGCATCATGTACAGCCTGCGCCGCCTTGCACCCATCGACGATGCGCAACTGCGTCGCCAGCTGATTCTGGCCGGGGGCGCCGCCGGCATTGCCGCCGCCTTCAATACACCGCTGGCCGGTATCGTGTTTGCCTTCGAAGAGCTGGCCCGCTCGGTCGAGGAAAAAACCTCGGGCAAGCTGCTGGGCGCGGTGATTCTGGCCGGTGTGGTTTCCCTCGCACTGCAGGGGGATTATGTGTATTTCGGGCGCATCAGGGTGCCCGGTTTCGACTATTCCATTCTGCTGCCGGTGCTGCTGATCGGTGTCGCCTGCGGGCTGGCCGGCGGCGCGTTTGCCTGGCTGTGCGTTCATACCGAGCGCTGGCTGCCACAGCGCGTGCGTGCCGTGCAGCGCCGTTTTCCCTATTACTTTGTCGCCGCTTGCGGTCTCTTGATTGCCGTGTGCGGACTGATTGCACCGATACACGGCAGCGGTGCCGAAATCACTAGTGCGGCGATCAACAGCGCGCAGGCGCTGCCCTGGTATTTCATGCCGCTGAAGATGATCGGGATGATCGCCACTTTCCTGACCGGCCTGCCGGGCGGTATTTTTGCGCCTTCGCTGGCGCTGGGCGCCGGGGTGGGCAGCTGGTTTGCCCCCCTGTTTGCCGCATCGCTCACGGTAAAACTGATGGCCATCGGCATGGCGGCCATGCTGGCGGCGGTGACACGCGCACCGCTGACCAGCTCGATCATCCTGATCGAAATGACCGATGGCCATGCCATGGTAATTTCAATCCTGGCAACGGCCCTGGTCGCCTCGACCGTGGCGCGTTTTTTCCGCACCAATCTGTATCACGAACTCGCCGAGCGGGCCCTGCTTGCCTTGCACCCGCATCCGGCGCTGGAGAAAAATCCATGACCCGTCCCGCTGTAGTGCTGCTGTCCGGCGGCCTTGATTCTGCCACCTGCCTGGCGATGGCCCGCCGCGATGGCTTTGCGCCGTACGCGCTGTCCTTCGATTACGGCCAGCGCCACAATGCCGAGCTGGCTGCCGCGCAGCGCGTGGCTGCGGCGCTGGGCGCGGTCGAGCACCGCGTGGTGAAAATCGACCTGGCCGCCTTTGGTGGCTCGGCGCTGACAGACGCGAACATTGCCGTCCCCGAAGATGGCGTGCAGGAAGACACCATTCCGGTGACCTATGTGCCGGCGCGCAACACCATTCTGCTGTCCTACGCGCTGGCCTGGGCCGAGGTGCTGGGTGGCAGCGATATCTACATCGGCGTGAACGCCGTGGATTATTCCGGCTACCCCGATTGCCGTTCCGAATACATTGCCGCCTTCCAGACCATGGCGCGGCTGGCGACGAAGGTCGGCGTCGAAGGTGCGTCGATCACCATCCACACCCCGCTGATCCGGCTCACCAAGGCCGAGATCATCCAGGCCGGCGTGGCGCTCGGCGTCGATTACGGCCTGACCGTCACCTGCTATCAGGCGAATGATGCCGGTGAAGCCTGCGGCAAGTGCGATGCCTGCCGCCTGCGCGCCGCCGGTTTCGCCCAGGCCGGCGTGACCGACCCGACGCGCTACCGCCAGGCCGGCTAAAAATAAACGGAAATATGCAAGGTATATGCACGCAGCCATTTAATTCAAATGGCTGCATGGCAATACATTAGATTGTATCTACTCATTTACTTCTGCAGGAGAGTGCGTCATGGCCGATGATCTTGCCGCAAAATGTGAAGCCTGCCGTGCCGGCGCACCGCAGGTCAGCGATGCCGAGCTGGCTGAACTGATCCGCGCGATTCCGGACTGGACGCCGCTCAGTGTCGACGGCGTGCTGCAACTGCAGCGCGTGTACGTGTTCAGCGATTTTGCCCAGGCCTGGGCGATGCTGGACCGTGTCGCGCGGCTGGCCGAAGAGCACGGCCACCATCCGGCGCTGCTGCTGGAATGGGGCCGGCTGACGGTGAGCTGGTGGACCCACAAGATTCGCGGCCTGCACCGCATGGATTTCGAGCTGGCGGCAAAGACGGACGCGCTGTATCGCGGCTAGTCCAGTGCCAGCCGAGGCTTGTGCTGAGCCCGCATAGATGCGGGCGCTCGCGGGCTCGGCTGCCGTGGCAGCCTTACCGCCGGTGGGGAATTTCACCCCGCCCTGAAGACGAATGGTTTGCCGGCAGCCCACGCTGCCGGCTGTGCCAGTCTGCCCTCGGCGCGTGCAGCAGGCTTGATGCGCCCCAAAATCGGTCTTCTGGCCGCGCGTACACTGGGCACCGGCCCTTCAAACCTGTGGCGCCATTGCGATAATCGGTGCGGCAGGACTTCGCGCTTTCGGTGGCCAATCGAATCACTTTCCATGCGGATGATCAGAATGACAATCGAACGGGATGCACAGCCCCTGCTGAAAACCACGCCGCTCAGCATTGCCGGCATTCCGGCCATACTGTGGGGCGAACCTTCATCCCGCCTGATCCTGGCCGTGCATGGCAATCATTCCAGCAAGGAAGATGACGTCATCGTGCGGCTTGCCCGCGCTGCGGTGGCACGCGGCGAACAGGTGCTGAGTTTCGACCTGCCGGCACATGGCGAGCGCAAGGGGAAGGAGGCGGTCTGCCATGTTCGGCAAGCCGTGCCGGAACTGCAGGCGATCCTGCACCATGCGCAAGAGCGCTCAGCACACGTTTCGCTGTTTGCCTGCAGCATGGGTGCGTATTTCAGCCTGCTGGCGTTCAGCAAAGCGAAATTCGAGCGCTGCCTGTTCCTCTCGCCGGTGGTCGATATGGCGCGCCTCATCGACAACATGATGGGCTGGTTCGGAGTCAGCGTGGAGCGCCTGCAGCAGGAGCAGAGCATTCCTCTGCCCATTGGCGAAACGCTGTTCTGGGACTACTACCGCCATGTCAAGGACAACCCGGTCCTTGCCTGGCCTTCTGCTACGGCCATCCTGTATGGCAGCGCGGACGAACTGTGCGAGCGTGAATGCATTGACGATTTCTGCCAGCGCTTTGCCGCAGCGCTGACCGTGCTGGATCAGGCCCCGCATTATTTCAATACGCCCGGGCAGCTGGCGTTTTTCGAGCAATGGCTGGCGCGCAGCCTGCCCTCCATCAAAGGGCCGGGCCAGTAGCTAGCTGCCAAATTCGAAATAGGACGGCAGCTGGACCTGGATGATTTTCATCCCCGCGATATTGCAGTCCGGTAGTGAGCCTGTGAGTCGGGATGGCAGATCACCAAACGTAGTGCATAGCTGCTGGCATTCCCTTTCGCCCAGGTAGATGATTTGCGGCAGGTGGCCGTGCAGTTCCAGAAAAGCAATGCGCCGGGTCATGATGTCGTTGATGAGGTGCATGGCGGTCTCCTCTCCGAATGACGACGCCAGTGTCCGCTCGGGGCATGACAAACTCAAAACCGGGCGATGGATGGCCAGAATCCGGTGTCGGGCCGTCTCTGCGGCTAAACTGGAATGGCCTGCCTGCTGCGGGCTCTTTCTGTTTTGCGGAGAATCCGATGACGAGCAAAGAGGCAAGTCATGGTGATGATCAGGACAGACCGGACTGGCATTCCCTGTCTACGGAGGCGGTACTGGCGGAACTGGCCTGCGATGTCCACCGTGGTTTAAGCCGGCAGGAAGCCGTGCACCGGCGCGCAAGTCACGGGCCAAACAGCTTGCCGGAAATCGCGCGCAATCCCGCCTGGCAGCGTTTCCTGCTGCAGTTTCACAACCCGCTGATCTATGTGCTGCTGGGCGCGGGTGCGATCACGACGGCGCTGCGGGATTATGTCGATGCCGGGGTGATTTTCGGTGTGGTGCTCATCAATGCCGTCATCGGCTTCATTCAGGAAGGCAAGGCCGAGCGGGCGCTCGACGCGGTGCGTACTATGCTGCCGCAGTACGCCACCGTTCTGCGCGAGGGCGAGCGGCACGAAATCGATGCGGCCGATCTGGTTCCCGGCGACCTGGTGCTGATCGAATCGGGTGATCGTGTTCCGGCCGATCTGCGGCTCGTCCGTGCGAAGAATCTGCGCCTCGTCGAAGCGGCGCTGACCGGTGAATCGCTGCCGGTGGAAAAACAGCTCCAGCCTGTGCCTGCCAATGCCGGGCTGGCTGATCGTACCTGCCTTGCCTATTCGGGCACGCTGACGGCGTACGGGCAGGGGCTGGGCGTGGTCGTGGCTACGGGCTGCCATACCGAAATCGGCCGCATCGGCACACTGGTCAGCGAGGTGCAGGTGCTGGCCACGCCGCTGACCCGGCGGCTGGATCAGTTTGCCCGGCAGATCACGGCCTTCATTCTTGGTGTTTCTGTGCTCACATTTGTCTACGGACACTGGGTGATGGCGATGCCGGTGCTGGATATTTTCCTGGCCGTGGTGGGGTTGGGTGTCGCCGCGATCCCCGAAGGCCTGCCGGCCATCGTGACCATTGTGCTGGCCATCGGTACACGCATCATGGCACGCAACCGCGCCATCATCCGCCGCCTGCCGGCCGTGGAAACGCTGGGCTCGGTGACGGTGATCTGTTCGGACAAGACCGGCACGCTCACCCGCAATGAAATGACCGCCGTGCGGCTGATCCTGGCCGATGGTGATGTGACCATCAGCGGTGCCGGCTATGTGCCCGAGGGCGGCTTTCACCGGGATGGTCAGACGCTGGATGCTGGCGAGGATGCCGGGATCATGGCGCTGGCCCGTTGTGCATTGCTGTGCAATGACGCCCAGCTCGTGCATCGCGGTGAGCTGGGCTGGCAATTGCTCGGTGACCCGACCGAAGGCGCCCTGCTGACGCTGGCGCGCAAGGCCGGGCTGGATCCGGAACTGGTGCTACCGCGCCATTTGCGTCTTGATGCCATTCCGTTTGAATCCGAGCGCCGCTTCATGGCCACGCTGCACCACGACGAGCATGCTGGCCAGTTCCTGCTGCTGCTCAAGGGCGCTCCTGAGCAGGTGTTCGAACGGTGCTGCGAACAGGCCGACGGGTTACCGCTTGTTCGCGCCGCCTGGCTGCAGCGCATGGAGCAGGCCGCTGCAGCGGGCGAGCGTGTCCTCGCGCTGGCGCAATGCTGCCTGCCGGCTAGCAACGGGGTGCTGACGCTGGATGGCATCGGCCAGAATTTCACCCTGCTGGGCCTCGTTGGCATGATCGATCCGCCCCGTCCGGAAGCCATTGCTGCGGTGGCCGAGTGCCGGCGTGCCGGTATCCGCGTGAAGATGATCACCGGCGACCATGCCGTGACCGCCAGAGCCATCGGTGACCAGCTTGGGCTGGCTCCCGGGCTGGCGCTTGCCGGCGAACAGATCGCGCGCATGGATGATGCGGCCTTGCGCCAGAGTGCGCACGATTGCGATGTGTTTGCCCGCGCGAGCCCCGAGCACAAGCTGCGCCTGGTGGCGGCACTGCAGGCACAGGGCGAGCTGGTGGCGATGACAGGCGATGGCGTCAACGATGCGCCGGCGCTCAAGGCTGCCGATATTGGGGTGGCCATGGGCAACAAGGGGACTGATGCCGCGCGCGAGGCATCCGATCTGGTGCTCACCGACGACAATTTCGCCACCATTGCCGGTGCCGTGCGCGAAGGCCGCGTCGTATTCGACAATATCAAGAAATCGCTGCTGTTCATTCTGCCGACCAATGCCGGCGAGGCGGGCGTCATCCTGCTGGCGGTGTTTTCCGGCCTGTCGCTGCCGGTCACGGCCGGGCAGATTCTGTGGGTCAACATGATTACCGCCGTCACCCTCGCGCTGGCGCTGGCTTTTGAACCTGCCGAGCACGGCATCATGTCCTGCCCGCCTCGACCGCCGCACCAGCCGCTGATCACCGGTGCGATGGGTTTGCGGATTCTGTTTGTCAGCCTGCTGATGGTGGCAACCACCTTCAGCGTGTTCAACTGGGAGCTGGCGCAAGGCAGCAGTCTCGAAAGTGCACGTACTGCTGCAGTCAATATGCTGGTGGTGGGCGAACTGGTTTACCTGTTCAATGTGCGCCACTTCACCCGTTCCGGATTCAATGCCGCAGCCTTGCTGGGCAACCCGGCGGTGCTGTGGGTCTGCAGCATTCTGGCGTTGTTCCAGTTGCTGTTCACCTATCTGCCGGCCATGCAGCGACTGTTCCTGACCGAGGCACTGGGCTGGGCATCCTGGGGAATGATTCTGCTGCTGGCCATGCTGCTGTTTCTGGCGGTGGAAGCC
Organism: Chitinilyticum aquatile DSM 21506; assembly: GCF_000430805.1. Taxonomy (GTDB): domain Bacteria; phylum Pseudomonadota; class Gammaproteobacteria; order Burkholderiales; family Chitinibacteraceae; genus Chitinilyticum; species Chitinilyticum aquatile. The sequence goes on from NZ_AUMS01000004.1 coordinate 287,024, forward strand.
GAAAAAGCACTCTGGCGATTTTTCCGGGTCTACCGGCTGTAAAGCCGGTCGGCTGCTGTCGATAGAATTGTTTGCATGTATATGGCTGCAGCCCTTATTCATATAGGGCTGCAGCCATATACACTGTGTTATTTCGGCTTCAGTGATGTTTGGCATGCACTATGCTGCTTGTCTGGCTCTGCGCGCCGGGTAGCATTTCCGGTCACAGGCTGGATGGTTGCTGGTAAGCTCGGCTTCATTCGTTTCATTCACCCTGGAGTACCAGCTTGAATCCTTCGACCATCCAGATGATTGCAGCGGCGCTGTTTGCCGTGGCGATCCTGCATACCTTTTCCACCAAGTATTTCGACCGGCTGGCCCACAGTGGCTCGCGCCATGCCGGCATCTGGCATCTGCTGGCCGAAGTCGAAGTGGTGTTCGGCTTCTGGGCAATGGTGCTGATGGTGTCGTTCTTTGCCATCGAGGGCTCCGCGCCCGCCAAGGAATACATCAACAGCCGCAACTTTACCGAGCCGCTGTTCGTGTTCGCGGTGATGGTGATTGCGGCTACCCGCCCCATCCTGCAGGTATCGGCCAAGCTGGTCGATCTGCTGGTGAAGCTGCTGCCGCTGCCGGGCAGCCTGGCGTATTTCCTCGTCATCATGATTGTCGTGCCGCTCTTGGGCTCCTTCATCACCGAGCCGGCGGCGATGACACTGGCGGCGCTGATGCTGTCCGAGCGCTTTTTCTCGCGCGGCATTTCGGCCAGGCTGAAATACGCCATGCTGGGCGTGCTGTTCGTGAACATCTCGATCGGTGGCACGCTGACACCCTTTGCCGCTCCGCCGGTGCTGATGGTGGCCGGGGCCTGGGGCTGGGACATCCATTTCATGCTCACGCAATTCGGCTGGAAGGCCGCGCTGGCGGTACTCACCAATGCGCTGCTGCTGGCCGCGCTGTTCTGGAAGGAGCTGGCCGAGCTGCAGCAGGAAGAAGACTCCGGTGCTGCCGCTCCGGTACCACTGGCGCTGATCGCCACCCACCTGATGTTCCTCGCCGGCGTGGTGGTATTTGCCCACTATCCGCCGATCTTCATGGGCCTGTTCCTGTTTTTCCTCGGTATCACGCATGCGTATGCCCGCCATCAGGATCGCCTGATCCTGCGCGAAGGGCTTCTGGTCGCCTTCTTCCTGGCCGGGCTGGTGGTGCTGGGCGGCCTGCAGCAATGGTGGCTGCAGCCGGTGCTGATGAGCATGAGCAGCGATGCGGTGTTCTTCGGTGCGACGGCGCTGACTGCCTTTACCGATAACGCGGCGCTGACTTACCTCGGCTCACTGGTGCAGGGCCTCAGCCCCGAATTCCAGTATGCGCTGGTGGCCGGTGCGGTAACGGGTGGTGGCCTGACCGTGATTGCGAATGCGCCCAACCCGGCCGGCCTGACCATCCTGCGCGGGCATTTCGACGGCGGCACGGTGAATGCCGGCTATCTGGCGCTGGCGGCGCTGGCGCCGACCTGCGTGGCCGCGCTGGCGTTCCGCCTGCTGTAGTTGGCTTGCGCTTGCTAGCCTGAGCAGTGAAGAGCCGGCTTGTAAGCCGGCTCTTTCTCATGCAAGGATGGGTCTGTCACAACCCGTGCCCGTTTCAGGCAGGAATTGTGTCTTCGGCAAGCTGCGTCAGTACATGCTGCAGCATCAGTTGTTCCAGCTGGTAAAAGCCCGCTGGCTGTTCCAGCAGGCGCTGCAATGCAAACACGGCACCGGTGCCGAAGGCATGGCGGCTGATGGAATCGTGCACCAGCCGCACTGTCTGGTGCGGAAAGCCGAACACCACTTCATGGTGGCCTACCACACCGCCCAGGCGCAGCGAAGTGATGCTGGATTCCTCAATGTCCAGCGCCGTGGCCAGCCGTTTGGCCGTGCCGGAGACTTCGTGCTTGCTGCGGAAGTGTTCTTCGACAATCGCGATGTCGACCCAGGGGGCGATTTTCTTGAGGCTCTTGGCGGCAATCAGCAGGAAATTGATGCCCAAGGTAATGTTGGGGCTGCACAGCACGCGGGTCTGCCGGCCCAGTGTCTGCGCCAGCGCGAGCTGTTCCGGGGTATGAGCCGAATTGGCCGAAACAATGGCGATGCTTCTGGCCGCCGCTGGCGGGCCATAGGCTTCGATGCTGTCGGGGCTGGAAAAATCGATCAGGGCGTCAACCGGTTTGCTGTCGAACAGTTGCGCGTAATCGTCGCTGGAGGTGCAGCTTTGCTGCAGGTCGGGGAAGGGGTCGCCAGAGCGGGGGGGCGAGCGGCGGGCAATCCAGGCCAGGTGAATGTCTGCGTGTTCCTGAAGTACCTCTGCCACGGCCCTGCCGGCTTTGCCAAAGCCGATAAGTCCGATGCGTAGCACAATTTTCTCCTGTTACGATCCGCAATAATTATTGCGAGGATGGTTACAATCAGGGAAAACACGGATCAAGTCAAGCAATAATCCATGATGAATGCTTATGACTTGCGGACTTCCCCTATAGGAACACGCTGCCGGGCAGTACAGAATCCCCTGAAACAGACCATAACACTTCAGGGAGTCAGGGCATGCAGGATCTGGTAAATCTGATCAACAGCTACGTCTGGAGTCCGGCACTGGTTTATCTGTGCCTGGGCGTTGGCGTGTATTTCTCGATTCGTACCCGCTTCATGCAGGTGCGCCATCTGCGCGAAATGGTGCGGCTGATGTTTGACGGCAAGGCGTCCGACGAGGGTGTTTCGTCCTTTCAGGCACTGACGATGACGCTGTCCGGTCGTGTGGGCATCGGCAATATCGCCGGTGTGGCGACCGCCATCGCCTTTGGCGGCCCCGGTGCGGTGTTCTGGATGTGGATGGTGGCGTTCCTCGGTGCCAGCACCTCGTATGTCGAGTGCTGCCTCGGCCAGATCTACAAGACCAATGTCGATGGCCAGTATCGTGGCGGCCCCGCCTATTTCATCGAAAAGGGCCTCGGCATGCGCTGGTATGCGATTACCTTTGCGTTGGCGACCATCCTCGGCTGCGGCCTGCTGCTGCCGGGCATGCAGGCCAACGGGATTGCCAGTGGCCTCAATAACGCCTTCGGCATCACACCGGCCACAACGGCACTGGGTATCGTGATCGTACTGGGGCTGATCATTTTTGGCGGCGTGAAGCGCATTGCACGTTTTGCCGAAATCGTCGTTCCCTTCATGGCACTGGGCTACATCCTGATGGCCGCCGTGGTGATCGCGCTCAATATCGGTCAGTTGCCGGAAATTCTGCGCCTGATTGTCAGCTCGGCAGTCGGCGCTGAAGCCGGGTTTGGCGCGATGCTGGGTCTGGCCATCCAGTGGGGCGTGAAGCGTGGTGTGTATTCGAACGAAGCCGGCCAGGGTACCGGCCCGCACGCGGCCGCCGCCGCCGAAGTCAGCCACCCGGCCAAGCAGGGCATCGTGCAGGCGTTTGCCGTGTATGTGGACACGCTGTTCGTGTGCTCGGCTACCGCCTTCATGATCCTGATTACCGGCAAATATAACGTCGTGAATCCGGCCGGCGGTTTTCTTGCCAACGGACTGCCTGGCATCGAGGCCGGCACGGGTTTCACGCAGTCGGCGGTGGAAAGCCTGTTTCCGGGTTTTGGCTCGATGTTTGTCGGAGTAGCGCTGCTGTTCTTTGCCTTCACCACCATTCTGGCTTACTACTACATCGCCGAAACCAACGTCACCTATCTGCTGCAAAAGCATGCCGGTAGCGGCACCGCGCAGTTTCTGCTGAAAATCATGCTGCTGGCCACCGTGGTCTATGGCGCGGTGCGCACGTCCGATCTGGCCTGGGGCCTGGGCGATATCGGCGTGGGCCTGATGGCTTGGCTGAACATCATCGCCATCCTGATGCTGCAGAAACCGGCACTGAAGGCGCTGGATGATTACGAAGCGCAACAGGCCAAAGGCATCGAGCCGGAATTCGATCCGCGCCCGCTCGGTATCGAGAATGCCGATTACTGGGTGACGCGCAGCGACAATCTGGTCGACGAGGGTGACCCGCGTAAATAGCAGGCACTGCTACAGCAAAGCGATATAAGCGCAATTTCTGTTAAACACGCGCCGGAAAGCGCTGGCATCATGCCGGCAGTTTTCCGGCGTTGCCGTTTCTGCCGTTCCCGTTTTCACCCATCAAGCAGCGAGTTTCCCGTGCCGAACTGATCGAACCCGTTTTTGCCCTCCATTGCCGCATGGCAGCCGCTGCCGTGCGCCGGAGGCATATTGCCCGTTTTCTCCCCGCGCACCAGCAGGCGCAGCGGACGGGCCGGTTTGTCTTTCTGATTCGGATCATGCGATGCGTTCTTTACTCTCGACCGCGCGGCTGACGCTGCGCACATTTACCCCCGCCGACCACGGTGATTTTCATGCCCTCGGCAGCCAGCCCGACATTGCGGCCTTTCTGCCCAACTGGGTGATGAGCGAAGCACAGCTGCACGCTTATCTGGCTGACTGGCAGCAACGTTACCGGCAGTTCGACCCGGAGCGCCCCTGCTGGCTGTATGCCATCTGCCTCGATGGCAGCGGTGAACTGATCGGCTGGATTGGTTTCTGGCCGAATGTCTTTGCCAGCCCTTATCCCGAACTGGTGTATGCGCTTGATCCGTGCCATCGCGGCCAGGGCCTTGCCGCCGAGGCGGTGGCCGCGTGCTGTGCTGAACTGTTCGGGTGCAGCCCGTCTTTGCCCGGTGTGGCTGCGCTGCTGGAGCCCGGCAATCACGCCTCGCTGCGGCTGGCCGTGCGCAGCGGTTTCATTTCGCAGCCGCCGGCTGCGGGTGACAGCAGCGGCAAATATGACTGGTACATCCTGCCCGCGCCGCGGCACACCGGCTCATCAGCCATCCCGACGAATTCCACACATCAAGGTTTAACCATGCTTGCCAATCTGACAACTGCGCGGCTGACGCTGCGTCGCTTTACTTCTGACGACTTTGACGCGCTTTTCGCGCTGACCCGCCAGCCCGAAATCACCGACATCCTGCCTGACTGGGCGATGAGCACCGAGCAGCTGCAGGGCTATCTGCACTGGTGGCAGGAAAACTACCCCAAATTTGATCCGCAAAAGCCGGAGTGGCTCTACGCGGTCTGCCTGCCTGATTCCGGCGAGCTGATCGGCTGGGTTGGCCTGTGGGAAAAGGAAGGGCTGGATTCACCGTTTCCCGAAGTCGCCTATGCACTGTCACGCGATCATCGCGGCAAAGGGTATGCCTCTGAGGCCGTTTCTGCTGCTTGTTCCGAGTTATATACCTGTTGCCCTGATCTTCCGGCCATTGTCGCCATCGTAAAGGAGTGGCATGCGCCGTCACGCGGCGTGATTACCCGCGCCGGTTTTCTGCCGCGCGGCAGCACGACCCTGCCCGATGACGGCGAATTCGATTTCTTCGTGCTGCCGCGGCCCGGGCTGGTGCGCAGCCACGGCGTCAGCCTCCGCAAGGCCACACCGGCCGATGCACCGGTACTCGCCGCGCTGCATGATGCCGCCTTTGCCGACCATTTCCGGCGCTGGGGGCCATGGAATCCGCTGGACAGTACTGCCGAAAGTGCAGCGGGCTATGGCAGCCCGCAGATGATCTGTTACCTGCTCAAGGCCACGCAGTATTTCTGCATCGAAAGCGGCGGTGTGCTGGCTGGCGGCATCGCGGTGGAAGGGCCGTTTGCGGGTGTCGCGCATGTGGCGTCGTTCTACATTGACCCGGCATTGGGCCGGCAGGGCATTGGCCAGCAGGCGCTGCGACTGGTGGAAGCCGAGTTTCCCGATGTGCGCTGCTGGGACCTGGCCACCAGCGCCGCCAGCGAGGATAACGCCCGTTTTTACCAGCGCTGCGGTTATGCCGAAACAGCCTGCGAGGATGGCTTCCGCTACTTCCAGCGTCGCCTGCAGGAAGCAGAAGACCGGCCGGGCTGGCGCAATGGCGTCGTGGAAACCGCGCCGGCCTGGTATGACAGCGCGTTGCTGCAGGCGGTGTTTTTCGGCTGCGGGCTGCCGGATGTGGTGTTCGACAATTGCAGCCTGGTCGATGCCCGTCTGCATAATGTGAATGCCACGGGCCTGCGCATCGGCGATGCGCGGCTGGCCAGGGTGGAGCTGTGCCATGCTTCGTGGGGTGGTGCCTACCTGCACGATCTCGCGCGTGGCTGGAATGGCGATCCCGAGCCGGTCAGCATCGAGCGCTGTGATCTGGGCAGCGCGCGGATCGCGGATTGCGACCTGCGTGGCGCACGCATCGAAGGCGGCCAGCTTGACGGCCTCGTGATCGACGGCGTGCCGTATTCCGAGCTGCGCGCAGCGTGGGAAGCCAGACAGGCCAGCCTGCCAGCTGCCTGAGCGGCTTGAACTAGTGCGCAGGGACTGGCCCCAGGCTGGCCCTGTGCGCTGCGATCTTCCACTTGCCCCAATGGTATCCATGGCAAATGGATGTTTGGGTATATGGCCGTAAAGCATTTATATAAAGGGCTATGGATATATACCCGGCGTGATGCGGGGCTACCCCACGGTTTACCGCATGCGCCTTCCAGCCATCAGGCAGCCGGTGCGGTGCCCCCCTTGTCCTTGGCTGGCTTGCCGGCGCGGCGCAAGTCGGTATCCAGCTGCTTGATCTGCTCGGAAATCAGCTGCACGCGGTCCCAGATGTCGTGGTCGAGCCGGATCTTGTGCTGCATGGCGCTGATGACCGGGATCAGCGCATGTTCATAGGCATGCGCCAGCCCCTGCAGCACTTTCACCATTTCCGGTTGCGGCTCGATGTTCACCTCGGGGCGGATGGCGCGCAGTGCGTCATCGATGCGTGTGAGGCCGTCACGGCATTCGCGCGCGATCACCAAACCGGGCTGCGTCTTGTCGAGCTGGGCACCAATGCCGGCCAGCGCGTCGGCGATGCGCAGGCTGCCGCGCTCGTCGGCGAGCCGGGTGTCAATGGCACTCAGCATTTCGGCCAGGTGTGACACCTGTTGCGCGATCTTGGTCGCGCCGTCGGCGTCGGCGCCGCCCATGCGCTTGTGGTGCAGGAAATCGCGCTTGATCTGCGCCCAGCGCTCGGCCTCCTGCGGTGTGAGTGCGCCCTGCAGTTCGGCGAGCTTGAGCAGGTTTTCCTCGGCGCCGTGTGTCAGTGTCTGCGCCTCGCCCAGATAGTGGTCACGCACCAGATTGATGAGTTCGGCCTCGTTCATGATGGCCGACACGCGCGCGGCCAGCTTGGCCATATTGCGGTAACTACCCTGCAGCTTGAACGGCGGCTCGACGCGGTAGGCGTCAGCCTGCGCGGCAGACGCAATGTAGGCGGCATTCACCTTCATCAGCAGCTCGCGTACCACGAACAGCTTTTGCAGCACGCTGACGATTTCACCGGCTTCGGCCGCGCCGTAGCCGTGCTTGAAGTCGGTGAGCGGCACGCTGTCGCCGGCAGCCATGCGCAGGAACAGCGCGATGTCGGCCGGGTCGCGGTTGGAGAGCGGCGCCAGCACCGGGTTGGCGGTGAGGCTGTTTTCGATGTAGGACAGCGCAAACAGCGCCTCGCGGCCCGAGAGCACATCGCCGAGGTTGTAGATGTCGGCGCGGTTGGCCAGCATGTCCGGAATGCGGAAGGCTTCGCCGGTTTCGGTGTACGGGTTGCCGGCCATCACCATGCAGAAGCGCTTGCCGCGCAGGTCGTAGCTGCGCGCTTCACCGCGCCACAACCCTTCGATGCGGCGTGTGCCGTCGCACAGTGCGATGAAGCGTTGCAGGAATTCGGAATTGGTGTGCTGGATATCGTCCAGGTACAGCATCACGTTATTGCTCATCGCCAGGCCGAAGTTGAGCTTTTCCAGCTCCTGGCGCGCGGCGCTGTTGCCGGCCTGCGCCGGGTCGAGCGTGGTGACGTCGTGGCCCAGTGCCGGGCAGTTGATGCGCACGAACACCAGCCCGAGCCGGTTGGCGACGTATTCCATCAGCGTGGTCTTGCCGTAGCCCGGCGGCGAAATCAGCAGCAACAGGCCCATCAGATCGCCACGGCGGGATTCGCCGGCGGTGCCGATCTGCTTGGCGAGGTTGTCGCCGATCAGCTGCAGATACACCTGGTCGATCAGCTGGTTGCGCACGAAGCCGGACAGCGGTTTGGCCTGGTATTGCTCCAGACGCAAGGCTTTACGGTGCTTGTCGACGCATGCCTGCCGCAGTTTCTGCAGCTCGGCAAACTGCGGCACCACCTCGTGCTCATAACTGGCGAGGCGATGGCGGAATTCGTTGAGATCCAGCGCCAGCTGCCCGTCCTGCACGCGCGCGTGTTGCCCCAGCAGACCGGAGAGCGTGATGGTCAGCGCCACATTGATGCGGCGACGCGGCAGCTCGACCAGCAGGATCGCGGCGGCTTCCGGTGCGTAGTTTTGCGGCAGGTTCAGGCTGGCGGCAATGGCCTCGCACCAGTGCAGTGCCAGCTGCCAGCGCTGCGCCAGCGTGCCGGCTTGCAGACCTTCCTGCAGCGCGCTGCTGGCGCCACGACGTTCGACTTGCTGACGCAGTTGCGCGACCAGATCAAGCGCATCGCCGCTGGCCACCCAGTCGGGCTGGCCGCTGGTGAGTTCAGCCAGCAGGTAATTGGCGCTGGCGGAGAGCAGCGCGCCCGCCAACGGCAGGCCTTCGCGCTCCGCAAAGGCCGAGCAGAGTGCACGCAGGCTGTCGCGCAAGGCATCAAGCGCGGCGTTGTGGCCGAATTCCTGCGCGATGCGCCGCGCATTGTCGGCGCGCACGCGCCACACCGCCTTGTCGTTTTCCCACACGCCGAACTGCCAGCACAGCACGGCCAGTGCGCGCGGCAAGGGACCGAAGCGCAGCAGGCCGGCATCGCGATCCATCGGCAGCAACGCGGCGAGGATCAGACTGGCGTCATGATCATGCACGCCCTTCTGATAGCCTTCCTGATAGCGCGGCGCGGCGTAATCGCGCACCAGCGGCAGCAGCCCGGCATCACTGTTCAAGGCGGCAAACAGGGTATCGCCCTGCAGCTCTCCGGCATGAAGGGCTTTGAGCATATGCCATGCCAGGTATTCGGCGCGGTACACGTCGTCGTTTTCCGACACCAGCGCCTGCGCCCAGAAGGGCTTGAGCGCATCCAGTGCCGCATCGCGCACCGGGTCGTAGAACTCGGTGCCGGTCACGTGCAGGCACAGCTCGCCATCGCGGTTGACCAGCGTGAGGTCAACGGCCTGCGTGGCGACCGTGAAGGTGTGCTTGCCGAGCCGAATACCCTCGGCCGAAAACAGCTCCCCCTTGTCGCGCTGGATGCGCACGGCGTTGTCGCGCAGTGTTTTGGCACGGGCTTCCAGCGTATCGGCCTGTACGCCGTCGCCCAGTTCGCGCAGTTGTTCGAGCAGGCCGCGCAGCTTGACCACCATCGGGTCAGCGGCGAAATAGCTGTGCAGTTCCTCTGCAGTGGCAAAGCGGCTGATGCGCTTTTCGATGCTGGCCAGAATGCGCTGCGCGGCGGCGGCCAGCGATTGTGCGCGTGCCTGACGGGCTTCCAGCAGAATCTGCCGGCGGGCGGCGAAGGCTTCCATCACCGCTTCGCGCTTGGCGAGAATGTCGGCGAGGAAGGTTTCCTGGCCGCCAAAGCGGGTTTCCAGGTCTTCGAGCTGCGTCAGCAAGGCCGTTTGCGCGTCGTCGCACTGCTCAGGGCTGGCGGCCAGATCGAGTGCATTGGCGACGCTTTGTGCGAAGAGCTTGAACTGCGCGCCGAATTCGGCGCTGGATTCGGCCACCGCCAGCGTGTCGCGGCGGCTGCGGGCGGCGGCGCGTACCTGGTTTAGCCGCGCATACACCTCGCTGACCGCATCGAGAATGCGTGTGCGTACCGTCGGATCGCCACTTTCCAGCCCCGACAGGAGTTCGGTCAGCAGGTCGAGCCCGGCGGCGGTGGCGTCCAGCGCCTGCAGTTGCGGCTCCAGCAGCGCCACGCTGGCGACCACCGGCAATTCGCCGGCGATGCGCTCCAACTCCTGGTGATACGGCGCAAAGGCCTTTTCATCGGCCAGAAAGCGGATCGTCTCGTCGGCGATGCGTGTTTGTTCTGCGGCCAGCGCGTCGTCGAGTTGCTGCACGCGTACCAGATCGATGTAGCGCTGCTCGCGCAGGCCCAGCAGCTCGCCGCGCTGGCGGCGCAGGCGCGCCAGCACATCGACAAACTGCTGTGGCAAACGCCAGATGGTCGCGGCGATGTCGGTCAGCAGCTGCTTGTTGCCGGCTTCGGCCTGCGCCAGTGCCTGCGCGGCCGCCTTGCGGATGCTCTGCACCTTGTCGAATTCGTCCAGCGTCAGCCTGGCCGTTTCGGCAATGGCTTTCAGCGCGCGATCAAGATGGCCGGCCTCTACGCTGTCCAGCCAGAAATAGCCGTCGAGAATGCGCGCAATGGCGCGCAGCAATTCTTCGTATACCAGCCGGCTGGGGCTTTGTTCGCGCGTGCTGCGGGCAATGCCGTACAGCTCGGCAATGCCACGCACCAGCTCGGCATTGCCGATGCGGCCGAAAAAGCCCGGCGGCGGCGCACTGGCGGCGTGCTCCTCGCTGCAGAAGGGTGTGGCCCACAGCTGCATCGGATGGGTGCGGCTGGCTTCTTCGCCCTCCGCAGTAAACAGCAGCACGCGGCCATCGTCAAAGCGCGCGTAGCCATTGGAAAACAGCGGCGACGACAGGGTTTTCTCGATCAGGTTGTAACCCAGCAGTGCCAGCCGGCCCGCTTCGGGCGCGTAGAACACATACAGCACGTCCTCGCCATTGGGTGAGCGGATCATGCGCTTGAACTTGAAACCGCTCACGTCCTCGGCAAACGTCTTGTATTCGCCGCTTTGCAGATAGCAGCCGCCCGGAAACACGATGCCGTGATCTTCCGGCAACTGCACGCAGGATTGCCCGATCTGGTCGATGCGCACCACCTGCTGGGTGCGGGCATTGAACACCAGATAGCGGTAGTCGGTTTCGCGGTAGGGCAGGATTTTCAGCAGGATCAGTGAACCGAGCCGCGCGTAGCTGATTTCGGCATCGTTGAGCGACTGGTGCGCATCGGTGACCGGCTCGCTGTAGATCCCACGGCCGACGTCGGTATTGTTTTCAACCTTGACCGTCAGGTCGCCACCGATGGTTTCGACGAACAGCGTATCGAGCACATTGACGTGCGGGTGCTTGCCGTTGACGTGATCAGCGCGCGTCGTCGGCGTCCATTCGAAATCGTGGGATGGGGGGAGAACGATGTCACGCTCGCCGCGATTATCGATGTATTGCGCCACAGCCCCTGATTTGTCGAGCTGCCAGCGGAATACCCTCACATCGGTCAGCCGCTCGCCAATCCGGAAGGCGACCAGCAGTTTTTCGGCGGTAACGCGCAGCTGCAAGAGGCTGGCGTTCTTGTAATACGCATAGAGTTCGCGGAAATCGGCGGTGAAGCGCGGGTCGTCCAGAAAGCTGCCAGCAGTTGCCACCGTTTCCAGCTCGATCTGCTCGCCTTCGCCAGTCAGGCGATACAGGCTGAATACATCGTCAATGCGCGTTTCCTTGCGCAGGCCGATGTAGACGTTGTAACCGAACAGCAACAAGTCGCCCACGCGCACCAGATCGCGCGCCACACAGTTGTTTTCGGTGCGGGCGCGGGTACGGCCCAAGAGGCGCAGATCGGCACGGCCAAAGGCAGCAAGGCGCGCCTCGTTGAGCTGCCCGGTTTGCGCCGCCAGCGCCTCGCCCTGGGTCGCCAGGCGCTGGCGCAGCAAATCGTAACCGCCACTGGCGGCGAGGTCCTGGTCTACGGTGGTCATGGCGAATGCCCGGAATCGTTATTGAGGTGGATTTGAATGGATGCAGCAGCAGGTGGTGATCAGATTTTCACCAGCAGCACCTTGATAAACAGCGGCAGGAACAAAGTGACAAGACAAGCCATCCAGAACCAGCCCAGGTAGCGCGTAAAGCGGCAGAGTCTCTGCAGACGCAAGCTGGGAATCTCGGCGACCTGCCGGCTTCGCAACAAGGGCGGGACCACATGCAGGGCACGAAATTCGACTCCGATATTGCTGTCCATGGCACCGAGATACTCGTTCAGCCACTGCGGGTGGGAGTCCTGCAAGTTGCCATGAATGTGGTTGCACAGATAGAGATAGAGCAGAAAACCAGCCAATGTACCAAGCAAGGCAAAAGGCATCAGATAATCAAGAAAGAAGCTTTCCATGACTGTTCCTGTTTCCGGTTCCGGGGCAAGCACTCAATCTGCCGGTTTCTGCAGATACGCCAGCAACTCCGCACGCTGCGGATGTGCATTCAGCCAATCGCGCGTGGCCTGCAGGCGCGCGAAATCATCTGCACCGAAGCGTTCGCGGTAGCGGGCGTGCTGGCGCTGGCGGGTTTCTGCCTCACGGATGCTGCGCTGGCCGGCATCGCTGAGCACCTGCAGCAGCGAGTGGGTGGAGCCGGTACGCACGAGCGCAGCCCACTCGGCAGCATCGATCCAGACTGAATGGCACGGCGTACAGCGGTCCAGCCGTGCCGAGTGTTCGCTGGACAGACGGTATTTCTGCAGCAGCGCACCGCATTGCGGGCAAAACAGCGCTTGCGGCGAGGTTTCCGCCAGTGGCTCGCTGCCGGTGTCCGGCAAGGCTTCGTCCTCGTTTTCAACGCGACGCTGCAGCCAGCGCTGATAAGTGGCCAGATCAAGCCAGATGCCGCCGTCCGCCGGGCTGACCAGCGCGGCAAGGCCGGGAGCGATGTCCTGTTTCTGCAGATCCTGCTGATTTACGGGTGATTTCATTATTAAATACCTTGCTGTGTATATAGCCAGAACCATTTTCAATGAATGGTTGCTGGCATATACCCGTGAAATTATGGCTCGCACTGTACGGTAGTGGCCTTGCCGCCTGCCGCACATCGCCCTCCGGTTTACTGCGCGGGCTTGAATGACTGCAACAGCTGCGCCAGTGCCTGCTGCGTGGCCGGGTTGCCGTCGGTGCCCACCTTGTGCAGGAGGCTTGCCACCGAGAGGTTCTGCAGCTCATCGGCCGAATTGCCCAGACTGCCCAGCAAGCCCTTGGCGTCGGTGATCAGGTCGCGCTCGCCGGCCAGATGATCCTTCAGTGCCAGCTGCAGCGTGTCGCTCTTGGCAATCGTGCCGTCGATGGCCTTGCCGATGGCCAGCGAGTTGACGAATTTGCCGAAGTAATCGCCTTCGCCGCCGACGATGTCGATGCGCGCCTTGGACAGCGCTTCGCTGAGCACCATGGCTTGTTCGCGGGCGATGCCGGTGTTGGCTTCGATGGCCTTCATCGTTTCGATGTGCGCGTAGTCCAGACGCAGGCGGAACTCTTCGTGCGCGCGCACCGCGTCGCTCATGCTCTGCATCGCGCCGAACTTCTCGGCCAGACCCTTCGATTCGGCCGCCAGACGTGCCTCGATTACCGCGGCTTCGGCTTCACCGCGCTTGGTCACGGCAAAGGCTGTCGCTTCGCCCTGCTTGGCGACCGCATCGGCGTCGGCTGCTTTCACCTGCACATCGGCCAGACCCAGTTTCTCGCGGCCGGTGGCTTCGGCTTCCATTTTCAGGCGCAGCGCTTCGGCTTCGGCCGCGCCCTGCTTGGCCACCGCGTCGGCGTCGGCGATCTTGATGCGGGCTTGCGCCAGACCATCCTTTTCCTTCGCGTCGGCCTGCACCAGCATGACCTTGGCAGCGGCCAGCCCTGGCGCAGCACCGAGCGCTTCCACGCCTTCGGCTTCGCGTTTCTTGGCTTCGGCATCCTTCTCGGCGACCTTGAGCTTGGCGTCGGCCAGCGTCATTTCTTCGTTGGCCTTGAACTTGGCGCGGCGCTCGTCGGCTTCCGCCGCCTTCACCTGCAGCACCAGCTGTTCTTCGGCCTGGGCTTCGGCGCCGATCACCACGGCCTTGCGGGTGCGATCGGCCTCGGCCACCATGCGCAGTTCCTTGATGGCTTCTTCCTGCTCGGCGACCGTGCGCTCGACCACGATGCGCTCGCGGATCACATCGGCAATCGCCTTTTTCTCGACTTCGATGGCGCGTTCCTTGTTGATTTCCTGCAGCGCCACTTCACGTTCGCGGTCGACGATTTCCAGCGAGCGGGCGCGGGTGACCTTTTCTTCCTCGATGGCCACGGCGCGCTTGCGGTTGTTTTCGGCGACTTCCTTCTCGCGCTGCATGTTCTCGGTCTGTACGGCGATCTGCTGGTCGGCCTGGATGCGTGCCAGCTCTGCCTTGGCGTGCTCCTCGGCGGTCACGCGGTCGGATTCGGCCTTCTCGCGTGCCTGTACCGAGGCGATTTCGCGCTGCTGGCGCGCTTCGGCTTCGGCCTGCTGGCGTTGCAGTTCCAGAATGGTTTCTGTTGTTTCCACGTCCTTTTTCTTGATCTGCATCTGCTCGTTGCGCTGCAGCTCGTTGGTGGTGACGTGCTGGATGGCGGTCAGCTCGGTGATCTTGCGGATACCCTGCGCGTCCAGAATGTTGTTCGGGTCGAGGCGATCCATCGGCGTCTGTTCGAGGTAGTCGATCGCCGCGTCTTCCAGCACATAGCCCGACAGGTTGTCGCCGATCTGGCGGATGATTTCATCGCGGAACTTGTCGCGTGCCTGATAGAGGTCTTCGAAATCCATCGCCTTGCCGACGGTTTTCAGTGCTTCGGCAAACTTGGCGGCAAACAGCTCTTCCAGCGTTTCCTGGCTGGATGCGCGCTCGCAGCCCACGGTCTGCGCGACGCGCAGCACATCTTCGGCGGCCTTGTTCACGTGTACAAAGAAGGTGACTTCGATGTCGGCGCGGATATTGTCGCGGCAGATCAGCCCGGCGTTGCCGGCGCGCTTGATGACGATGGTCTTCAGCGAGATGTCCATCAGCTCCATCTTGTGGATGACCGGATAGACCATGCGCCCGGTGAAGGTGACTTCGGGCTCGCTGCGCAGCGTGTTCACGATCATCGCCTTGCCCTGTTCCACCTTGTGGTAGAACTTGATGAACATGAGAAAGCCGCAAAACAGGACGAAGGCAAAAATGCCGATCGCCAGCAGAATGGGGGTCATGGCTGCTCCGGTATCAAGTAATTCGTTCATGGGTATTGGTCCAAAGGTCAACAATTAAAACGGCTGTATCAATATACCCCGTCATCAAACTCGGTGACGGTGAAGGTGTCGCTGGCGGCGTCGTAATCGGTAATCAGGGCACGGCTGCCCCTGGCGAGCGCATTGGGGCTGGCCGCACTGATGCGGATATTGAAGGGCGCACCGCCGCTGGCCACCTCGGCGCGACCGAATTTCTCGTCGACGCTTTGCGTGCTGACCTTGCAGACACTGCCGACCAGCACCGCCTTGTTGATGGCGTTGTGCGTGACAAAGAGGCCGCGCAAGGGGCGTAGGGTGATGGCGGTGGCCGGCAGCGCAAGGGCGAAACTCACTAGCAGCAGCACCGCGCCCAGCAGGTAATGCAGCAGCAGCGGCAGCCAAAGCAGGAACTGGTGCACCAGCGCGGAGGCCAGCCAGCCATAGAGCGCAATCAGCGTCACCACCAGCGAGAACGGCACACCTCCCAGACCCATCGCCATCAGCTTGGCGGCAATGTCACCCATTTCATGACCGTCAGCGTGCAGCTCGGCGTGGCCGTGGTGGTGAAAATGCAATGCATCGTCGACCAGCCCAAGCAGCGAGGCCAGCCAGTACAGCAGTGCGACACCCAGCAGTACCGTCCAGATGGCGGTGGGAAAGGTGCTTATCGTTTCAATCAGGCGGTCCATGATGGTTTCCACGTGAGGGGCGGCGCCGGCCGCAGGGGCTTGCCGCTTGCTGCCTGTTCAGCGTGAGACGAGGCTCACCGCTTCATTGTTCTTCTTCGCGCCATAGTGACGTTTTGCAGGCGGCACACAGGATCTTGCGCCGGAAGTCGGTGTATCGCAGCAGGCCGACATCCAGCGTTTGCGCGGCTCCGCATTGCCGGCAGCAGGTCGAGCCATGCCGCGCGACATAGTCTTCCTTCGCCGGTAATCGCCCCCAGTCACGCTGTGCGCCCGGTGAATAAATCACCAGCATGTAAAACAGCGCCATGGCCAGCAAGAGCAGCGGCAAGCCAAGAAAAATTGCAAACATCATACGCTTCCCTTACGTGCAAACTCAATCAGAGCCTGTTGCACACGTTCCTTGATATCCAGCCGCTGGCTTTCATCAAGTCCGTAGCGCCCGGCGAGGATGCGATAGTCGTCGTCCGACAGTGTGACGGTCAGCCGCGGGCGCTTGGGCCGGCCCGATACGGGCAAGCCCAGCACCTTGCGGATCTGGTCCGAGTTGCTGAGGTTTTCCTCGAAGGCCGCACGACGAACGGCCTGCAGAACCTCATCCTCGACATCAAACGCGACCTGGACGGCGCGGATCGCCGGCGCGGATGCCTTCCAGCGCTCCGGCAGTTGCTTGGCACTCATTGCTCGCCTGCCGCTTTGTCAGCAGGGGCCGCTTGCGCCTCATCCGTCGCGGCTTCCGCATTACCGGCACGACGCGCTTTCAGCCGGGCCAGGACTTCGTCCTTGCGGGCACCGGTATCGCCAATGCCGGCGTCGGCCAGCCGTTTCTCCAGCGCCTTGTTGCCGAACTCGGCATCGAGTTCTTCGGCGGCAGCCATGCGGTCGGCCATCTGGGTGTGGCGCTGCTTGATGCGGTCAAGCGATTCGCGGGCATTGCCCAGTTTGGAAGCACTGCTGCCCATGCTGGTGGAAATCGACGCGGTCGCGCGATACACGCTCTCGGTCGTTTTCGCGACAGCCAGCTCGCGTTCGTGCTCGCGGATGCGCGTTTCGGCCGTGCGGATCAGGCCCTTCAGATTGACGATGTGACCGGCAAATTCGGCCTGCGCCTTGATTTGTGCGGCGCGCTCGGTTTCCAGCTCGGCAATGTGGGCGGCAACATCTTCGGCGAGCTTTTCCTCGGTCTTGTCGAGCGCCGCAAGCGCGTGCTCTTCATAGCGCGCGACTTCCTTGTCGAGGCGCTCGATTTCGCGCTGGGCGGCTTTTTCCTGTGCCATCACCAGAGTGAGATCCTGTTTGGCCTTGGCAATGGCGGCCTTGGACTCGTGGATTTCCTGTTCGTAAATGCGGGTGGCGTTGTTGTCGACCACGCTTTCACCGATTTCACGGGCGCTGCCGCGCAGGGCGGTCAGAATCTTGCTGAATACGGACATGATGTTCTCCTTTCGCTTAATTCAGGTACTCGGCCATGGCTTCGAGCGCATCGATGGCGTTGTCACTCAGCGCCAGCAGGTCCTGTACCAGATCGTCGGTGCCGGCATCGCAGGCCAGCGCACCGTAGAGCAGGTATTTGTCGCCGATGCGGCCAAAGGACGACAGTGGAATCGCCACATTCAGGTCAAGCATGGCTTCCAGCAGCTCCAGGCGCCGGGCTGGCTGCACATCGCGCTCGGTCCAGACATAGCAGATACATAAAAGCTGGCTGTCGGCCTGGGTAATGAAAATCGGCAATTCTTCCCGGCCGGCTACCGTGAGGCGGAATACCTCGACCTCACCGGCAATCCGTTCGGTTTCCACCGCCCCCAGAACGGCGGCCAGCTGCTGGCCGGCAAGCTGAATGCGTTGATGCAAAGCAGTTTCCATGACACCTCCTTGCTGTTGATGCTTCACAGTAGAATTGTCGACATATAATGTCAAGACATTTTATGACGAGCAGCGCTGCTTGTTGCCGTTGCGAATTTCCGCTGCATCTCCAGTTACAATCAGGGCCTGTTTCTGTCTTCCAGCTCAATCGCCATGCCTGCCCAGCCCCCTGAACGCAAATCCCTGCTGCACCCGCGCAACCCGCATCAGGGGCGCTATGATTTTGCTGCGCTCACAGCTGCCGTGCCCGAGCTGGCGCGCCATGTGAAACGCAATCCGCTGGGCGAGCCGACCATTGATTTCGCCAACCCGGTGGCGGTGAAGCTGCTTAATAAGGCATTGCTGGCGCTGCACTACGGCATCACCCGCTGGGATATTCCGCCGGGCTATCTGTGTCCGCCGATCCCGGGGCGGGCCGACTACCTCTGCCATCTGGCCGATCTGCTGGCCGGCGACTTTGCCGGTACGCTGCCGCAAGGGGACAAGGTGCGCGGGCTGGATGTCGGTGTTGGCGCCAATGCCATCTACCCGATGCTGGGGCGTGCGCTGTTTGGCTGGCAGTTTGCCGGTGCCGACATTGATACCCCGGCGCTGGACAATGCCGCGAAGATCTTTGCCGACAACCCAGTGCTGGCTGGCGGGCTGGATTGCCGCCTGCAGCGTGACTCGCAGGCGATCTTCCGCCACATCATCCAGCGCGGCGAGCGTTTCGATTTCACATTGTGCAATCCGCCGTTTCACCGCTCTTCCGAGGAGGCCGCGGCCGGCAGTGCGCGAAAGTGGAACAATCTGGCCAAGGCCGGGCGCAATCTGGGCAAGGCGGCCACGACCAAGCCGGTGCTCAACTTCGCCGGCCAGGCGCGCGAGTTGTGGTGCCCCGGTGGCGAGGCCGCCTTCATCCGCCGCATGATTGCCGAGAGCCGCCAGTTCGCGCGCCAGTGCCTGTGGTTTACCACGCTGGTTGCGCGCAGCGAAAACCTGCCGGGCCTCAAACAGGCTTTGCGTGCCACGCCGGCCGTCGACGTGCGCGTGGTCGATATGGCGCAGGGCCAGAAAAGCAGCCGCATTCTGGCGTGGACCTTCCATGACGAAGCCGCGCGGCAAGAGTGGGCGGCGAAACACTGGGGCTGAACGGAAACCGGGCCGGCCTGCGATTGACCTTGTCATGCTTTCTGCGCAAAGTATTGCAAAGCGCGCAGGGAAATGACCATGGCCATTGCCGAGTGGAAATACAAAAGCCCGATCCAGAATGCCATTCCTGACTGGGGCTGGCACGGCTGGCTGCTTGCGGCCGCTGTCGTGATTGCTGGCTGGTGGCTTGGCTACGGCCCGGCAGGGTTACTTCTGGTCGGTATAGCCATAGTGGTATATGCCCGCAAGCGTCATAAGATATTGGTTTCAGACCGATACCTGCTGGCTGGTGACGATCTGGTCTATTTTGCCAATGTCAGCCTCGTCGTGTGCGAGCGGCGCCGCCTGCTGCTGACGCATCTGGATGGCAAGGTGTTCGTGCTGGAGGCCGAGCGTTTTACGAGCAATGCGCGCAAGCCCGACAAGATTGCTTGGCATCAGGCCACCAAGTTCGCGCGGGTGAGCGGGCGGCTGCTCGAACACATCCGTGCCGCCGCGCCAGCGGCCGAAATTCGCGGGGTGGCTGAAGAATGAACGCCAGCCCGCGCCTGATCCATCTGCTCTTTGTGCCCACGCTGAACTGCAATCTGGGCTGCCGCTACTGCTATCTGGGTGAGCAGACGACCACTGCCAGCCTGAAAAGCGATGCCGCGCGCGCGGTGAACACCCTGCAGACTGCGCTGCAGCGGCTTGTTGATGCGAATGTGCTGGCCTTCAATGTGTCGCTGCACGGCGGCGAGGCGACGACGATGCCGCCGGCGGTGCTCGATGGCCTGTTCACGACGATCCGCGCGCATTACCTCAAGCACTTCGACGTGCTGCAGGCCAATGGCCACCGCAAGTCGGCGCCGCACATCAAGACCAATCTCTACAATTTCCACCAGCTCTACGACTTGTTCGACCGCCACAAGGTGTCGGTGAGCGCCAGCATCGACCTGCCGCTGGCGCTGCACGGCCAGTATCGCGTGACGCGTGGTGGCGCAGACTGGCTGGCGCGCACGCACGCCAATCTGCGCCTGCTGGCGAAGTATCCGCACGCGAAGAAAATCTCGGCAACGCTGAGCCGCGAACACCTTGAGCGGCCGGACGAGCTGGTTGCCGACATCTGGCATATCCACCGCGAGCTGGGCTTCGATATGAACCAGCTCAATCTGATGTTCGCCTTTCCCTCACAGCTGAACCGCGCGCATCAGGGCGAGCAGATTCTCACGCCGGCCAGCGAAGCCGAGCAAGTGGCGCTGTTCGAGCTGCTGCAGCGCGAATTCAGCGGCACCGAGCTGGAAGAAGGCCTGCGCCGCCACTGGTTTGACGAATTCACCCCCAGCTACTGCACCAATGCGGTCAACTGCGGCGAGAAGTTTTACCTGCTGCAGGGTGATGGCGAAGTGTATTCCTGCGTGCGGGGCCAGGGGCTACCGGAGTTTCGTTACGGGAATTTGCTGAGCGACCCGGTGGCGGATGTGCTGGCCAACGGCGCGGCGAAAATCCGCGCGATCCACGAGGAACAGGGCTTTGCCGCCGATTGCCGGGGCTGCGGCCATTTGTCGCGCTGCAATACCGGCTGCGCGGTGGTGAAATTCCATAACCGCAGCGGCAAGTCCTACACCTGCACGCTGCAGCAGACCATGTACGCCGCCGCACCGGCGCTGTACGCGCTTGAAACGCCGGCCGAACAACAGGACTACGCGCGCTGGTATCAAGCGACCAACCATCCGGCCAGTGCGATTACGGCACCGCTGCCGGCTGCTCCGGTGAACGAGGTGCTGCTGCCGCGCGATCTGCACGACGACAAGAACGCACTATCGCAGCTGATCGCCGCTGATGATCGATTGAATGCGCTGTTTTCGCCGCAGATGTTCGCACTGCAGATTGACGATGACATCGTGCCGCTGGCGTCGCAGCTGCTGAAAAGCGTGTCCACCTGTTACACGCTTGCGGCTGGCGACACGCTGCGCCTGCACATCAACGAGGCGGTGTGGGACGCGGCCTGCGACGAGCCGGTGCGCAACACGCTCTACCTGCAGCTGCTGCGCGATACGTCGGTGGTCTACGGCGACGAGCAGCGCACGAAGCAGGAGCATCTGTTCAGCTACCAGCTGTTCCGCCGGCTGATCACTGTGCCTTCCGCCTTGGGTGAGGGTTGGCGCAGCGTCGATCTGGCGCCCTTGCTGGCGCTGCATGCGTCGCTGTTTGTCCGTGGCGTGCTGAACAATTGTTTCGTCACAACCGGCTATTTGCGCGATTATCACTACCAGAAGCAGAAAAATAACGCCTTTTATCACATCCAGGCGCTCAATTTGCCCTTTCCGAATTTCGAGTTTTACTACCTGCCGGAGGCCGACGATGGCAACCGCGACGCTTGAAAAAACTGCCTTTACGCTGGAGCAATTCCTCAATGCCTGCGGTCTGCCCGACGGACCGGCGCGCACCGCAATCGAAGCGCGGCTGGTTGATTATCTGCAGCAGGGCCAGCCGAAAAAGGACTATGTGGTGTATCACGCGCAGCAGCTGAGCTGTTATCACGCTGGCGTACAGAAAAAGTATTTCCCGGTATCTGAAGCCACCAGGACGCTGGTGATCTGGACCGACGGCAGGCAGATTTCGCGGCTCGATGGTGCTGCGTTCGCCAACAATGGCCAGCTGGTGATGCTGGGGGCGGCGGGGCTGGGGATCAGCAGTGCGGCCGCAGCGCGCCAGAAGGAGAAGAACAGCAACAACAATAACAATAATAACAACAACGGCTAGGGTATAAACCCATAGCGATTAACATACAAGGGTTTTGATTGCATGGGTGGTGATGTATATGGTTGTGGATTGCCGGGTGTTCCGGCGGTTTGCTCGGGAGCAGGCATGCGAATTGACCATCATATCCACGGCATCCGCCACGCTCGGTGCTTTGTCCTTCTGTTGTTCTGCCTGTTGCTGACCGCATGTGTATCCAGTCCGTTCTATCATCCTGACCGCGTTAGCTACAGCACGCCGGCGGAGGCGGGGCTGCCGTTCGAGCGGGTCAGCTTTGTCAGCCGCGACGGCACATCCCTGAGTGGCTGGTTCATTCCGGCCGTGGGTGTGGCAGACTCGCGCGCCGCCAAGGGCACCGTGGTCCATTTTCACGGTAATGCACAGAACATGACGGCGCACTGGCGGTTTGTCGGCTGGCTGCCCGCGCAGGGCTACAACGTGTTCGTCTTTGATTACCGCGGCTACGGCCTTTCGCAGGGCAGTCCGGAGCCCAAAGGGGTCTTCGATGATGCCAATGCAGCGCTGGATTACGTGCGCACGCGCAAGGATGTCGATCCGGAGCGTCTGCTGGTGCTGGGCCAGAGCCTGGGCGGCACCAATGCGATTGCCGCCGTTGGCGCGGGCAATCGGGCCGGTATCAGGGCGATGGTGATCGAAGCAACCTTCAGTTCGTATTCGGCGATTGCCAACGACAAGGTTGCCGGCTCCGGTGCGCTGGTGGATGACAGCTACAGCGCCGATCGCTACATCGGCAAGCTGGCGCCGATTCCGCTGCTGCTGATTCATGGTACGCAGGACCAGATCATTCCCTACGGGCACAGCACAACCCTGTTTGCTCTGGCGCAGGAGCCGAAAACCATGATCACGGTGGAAGGCGGCAGACATATTGATGCCTTTTCCCTGCGGCACGGAAACCGCTACCAGACTGCCGTGCTGGATTTCTATGCGGCAGCGCTGGCTGCTGCGCCGGCCAGATAAGTCTCTATGGCTGCCTGATTACAGGCCCGTGTTGATGACCACCACCCTGGCCTGTTTCCCGCGCAGTTCTGCCCACACCACACCGTCGCCAAACATGGCCTGGCCATTGCGGCAGAAGACGGCAGCGGGCTCGGCCTTGCCGATGGCTGCGATGACCGGCCCCGTGAAAACCTGCGCAAAATTCTTGCGCAGCGCAGCATCGTCGCGCATGCTACGGACCTTACCGCCGTTCACGCGCAAGGGGTAGGCAATCGTCGCGGTCAGTGCATCCTGCTTGCCTTGGCGTGCCGCATCACGGAGCACGGTAAAGAGGCTCTGATAGGCCGCGAAACTGCCGGCATCACAGACGGATTCACCGGCAAGCTGGCCTTGCGCATCCAGCAGGGTGACCTGATCGCCCTGCGGGCCCGTTTTGACGATGGTTTTGCCGCTGCTGTAGCTTATGGTTTCAGGTGCTTTATTGGCAGCCAGCGCCGGCGTGGCAAGCAGAACACCCGCAAACAGAAGGGCGGCGGCAGAGTGCTGCGCAATTTGAACGGATTTGTTCATTGTGTTCTCCTGCTTCGGTTGATCGTTGTTTGCCGCTTTCAGCCTGATCATCGTAGTTGAAAAAACCGTGGCTTGTGCCCGATTGCGTGCTGGTTCGCTGCTGCGACCGAACGCATCAAGGCGCCGGTGCAATAGCCAGTTCCTTTCACGGGCAGGGCGAAAACGGCGCGATCAGTTCAGCGCGCCGTTTTCGCGCAGCGCCTGCGCCATGAAATCGACAAAGGAGCGCACCTTGGCCGAGCCGTGGCGGCCTTCGCGGTGGACGATGTGGATCGGGATTGGCGCGGTCTCGAATTCGCCGAGCACGGTTTTCAATTCGCCGCTTTGCAGGTGGGCCGCCACCTGATACGACAGCAGGCGCGTGATGCCGGCGCCGTTGCGCACCGCGGCAATGGCGCCGTCGTTACTGGTCACGGTCAGGCGCGGCTTGATGCGGATGGTCTTGCTGTTGTCGCCCTCGCCGAATTTCCATTCCACCGAGGGTGTTACGCCGCTGGCGGCGACGATCTGGTGGCGGTGCAGATCATCCGGCGTCGCCGGGATGCCGTGCTGCGCCAGATAATCGGGTGAGGCGCACAGCACGCGGCGCACCTGGCCGACACGGATCGCGCGCATGCTGCTGTCCTGCAGATTGCCGATGCGGATGCCGACGTCGATGCCTTCTTCCAGCATGTTCACCACCCGATCGAGAAACAGCGCCGACACATCGACATCCGGATAGCGCTGCAGAAAGCGCACCACCTGCGGCATGACGAACAACTGGCCAAACAGCACCGGCGCGGTGATGGCCAGATGGCCGCGCGGCTCGGCATTGATGCCGGCGGCGGCTTCGTCGGCTTCCTGCAGCTCGGCGAGGATGCGCCGCGCATCATCCAGATAGCGCTGGCCGGCATCGGTGACGCGCACATAGCGCGTGGTGCGGTTGAGCAGCTTTACACCCAGATCTTCCTCCAGCGCGGCCACGGCGCGGGTGACGGCGGGCGGCGACAGCGCCAGCTTGCGCGCGGCGGCGGCAAAGCTCTCGGTTTCGGCCACGGCTACATAGACGGTCATCTGGTGAAAGCGGTCCATTGCATTATTCCGTTTTGGGTAATGATTTATTGTGTTTGATGTGGATTCTTCTTTCAAGTGGATTTGTCCAGAATGCACTCATTCGCTCAACACCGAGCGAAACCACCCAACCACCAAGGACCACATCATGAGCCGTATCTCTCTCGTTACCGCTGACACCGCTACCGCCGAACAACAGGCACTATTCGACGCCATTCACGCCCAGCTGGGCATCGTGCCGAACTTCCTGAAGATTTTCGCCAATTCGCCGGCGGCACTGCGCGCCTTCCTCGGCCTGCACGGCATTGCCAAGGAAGGCAGCCTGGACGTGCAAACCCGCGAGCGCATCGCCCTGGCGCTGGCGCAGCAGAATTCCTGCGAATACTGCCTGTCGGCGCACACCGCCATCGGCAAGGGCGCGGGCCTGAACGGTGACGAAATTGCCGCCAACCGCGCCGGCACCAGCCAGGACGCCAAGGCCGCCATCGCCGTGAAGCTGGCGCGTTCGCTGGCCGAACACAAGGGCGAGATCACCACCGCCGAGCTGATCGAGGCGCGCAATGCCGGCTTCAGCGACGCCGACATCGTCGAAATCATCACTCACGTCGGCATGAACCTGCTGACCAACATTCTGGGCAAGGCCAGCCGCGTGGAAATCGATTTCCCCAAGGTGGCTCTGGCCTAATACCCGGCAACCCATGCGTCCGGCGCGAAGGCGCCGGGCAGCTTGCACCGCAGTACCCTGTTTTTCTTGCTTCATTAACACATTGCCAAGGAATTTCATCATGCTGAACGTACGCACTTCCATTCTTGCTGCCCTCATTTCCGGTTTCGCTGCGCTGGCCGTCGTGCCGGGCACCGCACTGGCCTACGACGAAAACTCGACCGCTGCGGTCAATGTCGACGCACAGGGCGTGGGCCTGCAGGGCTATGACCCGGTCGCCTATTTCACCGACAAGGCTCCGGTACTGGGCAATTCCGCCTACAAGGCCTCGCACAATGGCGTGACCTATCACTTCGCCAGCAAGGCGCACCGTGATCAGTTCACCGCCAATCCGGACCGGTTTGCCCCGCAATTTGGTGGCTTCTGCGCCATGGGCGTGGCGCTGGACAAGAAGCTCGATGGCGATCCGCAAGCCTGGAAGATCGTCGACGGCAAGCTGTATCTGAACGTGAACAAGGAAGTGCAGAAGAAGTGGCTGGAAGACGTTCCGGGCAACCTGAAGAAGGCCAATATGGAATGGCCGCAGATCAAGGACAAGGCACCGAAGGATCTGTAATTCAAATTTCAGGCATGGGTATATCTGTACAGCCTAATTGAATAAATGACTGTGCTGATATACCCAGGCTGAGCGCAAAAGGAAACCACCATGCCGACGATTACCCTCTATAGCACCCGTACCTGCCCCTACTGCGTGCAGGCCGAGAACCTGCTGGCCCGCAAGGGACTCAGCGTCAGCAAGATACTGGTCGACAGCGATCAGGCCGAGTTTGCCAACATGGTCGAACGCAGCGGTCGCCGCTCGGTGCCGCAGATTTTCATCGGCGAACGGCATGTGGGCGGATTTTCCGATCTGCTGGCGCTGGATTTGTCCGGCGAACTGTCGCAGTGGCTGGCTAGCGCCGCTCCGGCGCAAACCACACCCTGAACCAAGGAGCCAAAGATGGATGGCAAGCAACTGATTCTGGCCAGCGCCATGACAGCCGTGCTGGCACTGACCGCCAACCCCGCACTGGCGGCCGATGCCAGCAAGGAAAAATGCTACGGCGTGGCCAAGGCGGGCAGCAATGACTGCGCGGCCATCGGGCATTCCTGTGCGGGCATGGCCAAAACCGATTTTGATGGCAAGGAGTGGAAGCTGGTTGCCAAGGGCAGCTGCCTTCAGCTCAAGGGGTCGCTGACCCCGCGTTAAGCGCTTCAGCTTAGTTGTTCTTTTTCTCCTCCTCGTTAAGTTGATTTGCCCCTGCACGTTCAGCCCTGCGGGGGCTTTTTTTAGCTGAATGCCGGCTCTTGTTCGGCATCTTCTTCCGGAGCCTGTCATGTTTTTTCTGAATCACTACCCGCGTCTGGCGCGTGCCGGTTTTGCTGGCTATCTCTTGCCGCTGGCCGATCTGCTGGCGCGCCTGTATCTGGCCCGCGTGTTCTTCCTGTCCGGGCTGACCAAGATTGCCGATTGGGAGATCACGCTCGCGCTGTTCAGTGACGAGTATCGCGTGCCATTGCTGTCGCCTGACTGGGCCGCGCTGCTGGGCACCGCCGGCGAGCTGGTGCTGCCGGTGCTGCTGCTCTTGGGGGTGCTGACGCGCTGGTCAACGCTGGGCTTGCTCGCACTGAACTGTGTCGCCGTGCTGGCGTATTACCACGCGCTGCAGGACAGCCCCGCCGCGCTGCAGGATCATCTGGAATGGGCGCTGCTGCTCTTGCTGGTGCTGGCCTTGCCGCACTCGCGGGCGCGGCTGGATGGCTGGCTGCTGCGCTTGTCCGTCAAGAGGGCGCAGGCATGATACGCGCCCTGATCATCCTGATGCTGGCCGGTTTGCTGCAGGCACCAGCCTGGGCCGGCCCGGCACTTGCCGGGCGCGATGTGCTTGATGGTCGGCGCATCGAGCTGCAGCAATACCGCCACCAGACCGTGCTGCTGGTGTTCTTTCGCGCCGGCTGCGCCAGCTGCGTGTACAACTTCAAGCTGCTGCGCGAGTTCTACAAGGCCAATCGCAACAGCCAGTTTGCAGTGATCGGTGTGGGGCTGGACAAGGAGCCTGCAGTGTTTCGCGACTATGCACGTCTGGTGGCGGCCACCACGCCAGCCGCCGAGCAATTTCCCTTGCTGTGGCGGCTGGATCCGGCCCACCGGGATGGCTTTGGCGAAATGCGCCATGATTCCAGCGTGCTGGTGATCGGCAAGGAGGGCGAGATCCTGCTGCGGCGCGAGGGTGTGATCAAAAACGAGGGCTGGGACGAAATCTGGACCTATCTGCGCCATGGCTAGCGCGCCAGTGCGGCTGCCATTTAATTGCGATGATCGGAATAATAAATTGCATTTGGCGGGTATTCTTCCTTTTTTCGGTGGTTGGCAGAATGCCCGTATTCCATTCACCGATTAGCAGCCATGAGCATCCATGTCCTTCCTGCCCGTTTCCACAGCCCCGGCGAAACCAGCATGCCACACGCGCCCGTCGTCGAGCTGGACAATGGCGAGCAGTGCATTCCACAACACTACCTGCGCTACCGGCACACGCTGGCCAGCATCAGCCTGCTGGCCGGGCAAGTCGATTTCGATGCTCAGACGCTGGTGTTTGCCGGCGAAGATCACGGCGGCATGTATGTGCAGGCCGGACTGATCGGCCGCGAAAACTACGACCGCAGCAACGCGCAGCGCGCGCGCAAGCTGGTGTATGGCCGCAAGTGGCGGATCGACGCCGACACGCCGACTTCCGAAATCATCCAGACACTGTTTCTGGCGATCAAGAAGGCGCGCGAGCACGAAGTTCGGGAGTTGCTGACGCTGTGCGCGGCCGACGGCAAGACCAGCGCTGTGTTCAGCCATCACCACGATCTGCCGCTGCTGGCGCGCCAGCGCGAGCGTCTGCACGTACAGCCAGCTGCCGTAAGCGATCCGCTCGTTGAACTGCGCGGCCAGCTCGCCGCCCTGCGTTTTGCCCAGCGCCCGATTGAACTGGTGCAGGCCGAGTTGCGTGCCAATAGCCAATGGCTGATCGATTTGCGCCTGGGCGAGCCGCCACTGGCACGCAAGCAGGAAGGGGACTTTGCCGAATACGACGGGCTGGCACTGACCCTGCTGCTACCAGAAGGGCGCCTGCACGAGCTGCCGTATGCGCTGATGGATGCACTGGTCGCGCACAGCGACCGGCATGTGGACGAACATTTTAGATTTCAGGGCTTTGCGCGCTTCAGCCGCAACAACGCGGTGCAGGCCATTGCCGCGCTGTCGCTGCAAACCCGCCCCTATGCGCGCGACATGGCCGATGCCCGCTTCGAGCGCGTGTTTCGCGCCAGAAACTACGAGGTCGATGCCAGTCGTGCGCCGGTGCTGGGCGAGGGCGAACTGGGGCGCAAGAATCGCCGGCTGATCGACGCACATACTGGCTTGCTGGGGCACATGCCGCGGGGCTATCACGCCGAGGCTTTGCGGGATAAGACTGCATAGCAACTTCGCTAATGGCAATAGGTATGTGCTCTTTGGGCTTTCAATCAAAGGGCTCTGGCGATATACCTATGGGAACTGGGAAAAATTGCACCCAGCCTAGTGGCATGGGCCGCTACCGCAGCCTGGTGTTAGAGGGATGTAGTCGCTCACCAGCCCGGCAGACATTTCCACACGGCAGCAAGCCAGCAGCTTTGCCTTGAGCAGGGTGCGTGCGCGGCTGGCGCGACTCTTGATCGCCGAGACTGACACCTGCTCTTGCTCGGCGAGGCTGCGCATCGTTGCTCCGCGAATGTCGGTGGCCAGCAACGTGTCGCGATAAAGTGGCGGCAGCTGGCCGACAAAGGCCAGCAGGCATTGCGACAGCTCTGCATGCAGGCTGATGTCCTCCACATCGGGTTGTGCCAGCTCGTCGTCGAGCTCCTGCATCGGAGTACCGCGCGCACGATAGTAGTCGCTTACCGTTGTGCGCGCGGCGGCATACAACCAGCCAAGCAGATTGCCGATTTTCTGCCCCGATTGCTGCGCCACCAGCGCCTTGACCAGCAGATCCTGCAGCAGATCTTCGGCCGAGGCCTCATCGGGAAGGCGCCTGCGTAAATAACTGCGCAGGCTCTGACGCAAGCGGATGGAAGCAAGGTCCAGGTCTGAATCGGGGCATTGCATATTTGTTATTCCTGTTGGCAGCAGGTTTGCGCGGTGTTGGCGCTAGATAATGGAGCACAGCATGCCGACGGCACTGCCGCGCAGCTTGGGTCGTTCAGCGCGCTGCAGCAGGAGCCATCCCGCTGGGCGCTTTCAGAGCCAAAGGTCGGGGTGTCGGACAGGGTCAGAAAATGTTCCCATGCTAGCCCTTGCGGATCGAGGACCCAGTGTTTCTCGCTGCGGGCGTAGCAACAAGTGGTCTCGCCCTGCTGCAAGGCGTTATTGCTGGATGCCGCATCCGCAAACCCCTGCAATTCAGCCAGCTCGGCGGCCGTATCGGATTGCATGCCGAAGTGATTGACGCCCGCGGCATGGCCGCGTGCCGAGATGGCGAAATTGACACGCGGATCGTCGAGCATCCACTTGGCGTAATCTGGCTGCACTTTGACCGGCGATTCGCCAAACAGTTTGCTGTAGAAATCGATGCTGCGGGCCAGATCGGTGACAGCGATGTGAACGTGAAAGCGCTTCATGGTGTACCCCTGTTAAGTCGAGAATGGCATGCCGGTAGCGGCATTGCATCTGTAAAGACGATGGGGGAGCAAAAAGGTCGCAAGTTTTTTGCTTGCCCACTACCGACTTTCCCCGTTAGTCGCACACTGTGTGGCTAAGGCCGACGTGATTGTTTCGAAGCGCGCAACAATCAATTGACCAGCATGGCGATTCTGTTTGTTCGCTGAAGGGCGCACACTGGCGGCAGTTGATCGCTGGTGCTGCCTGTTGCGGCACCGGATTTGCAGGAGTCATGCCATGCCGCGCGCCTTTGCCGCCATTACCTTTACCGACAGCGTCAAGGCTGCGCAGTCGCGATACCACAGCCGCGAGAGCAATCAGGGCTTCGAGCTGGCTGAAGACAGCCGCAGTGAAATCACGCCGCGCGAGGCTGAATTCATCGCCGCGCGAGACAGCTTTTACATGGCGACGGTGAATGAAAATGGCTGGCCCTATGTGCAGCATCGCGGCGGGCCGGCCGGGTTTTTGAAGGTGCTGGACGAGCACACGCTGGGCTTTGCCGATTTTCGCGGCAATGTGCAGTACCTGTCGGTCGGCAATCTGAATGCCAATGACAAGATTTCCATCATCCTGATGGATTACCCCAACCGCCGCCGGCTGAAACTCTGGGGGCGGGTGCGCATCGTGCACGAGATCGATGATCCGGCACTGATTGCTGCGCTGGAAAGCCCGGCTTACCGCGCGCGCATCGACCGGGCGATGGTGATCACCGTCGAGGCCTGGGACTGGAACTGCCCGCAGCACATTACGCCGCGCTACTCCGACGCCGACATCGAGCAGCTGATGGCTCCGCTGCAGGCCGAGCTGGCCGACTTGCGCGCGCGTTCCGCCGCGCCGGCGGCCATGTCTGCCACGCCGGACGCGCTGGGCGAGGGTGAACTGGCGCTGGTAATCAGTGGCGTCCGCCAGCTGACGCCGCGCGTGCGCGCCATTGAATTGCGCCACCCCGACGGGCTGGATCTGCCGGCGGTCAGCGCCGGCGCGCATCTGAAAGTGCCGGTGCGGCTGGCCGATGGCCAGCCGGCGCTGCGCCATTATTCGATTGCGTCCAACCCGGCGCGGCGCGACATCTATGAAATTGCCGTGCTGCGCCATGACGACGGCGAGGGCGGCTCGCGCTTTGTGCACGAGCACTATCGGTTGGGGATGATATTGAACTGCGCACTGCCGCAGAACGATTTCGCCCTGGCAGATCGTGAGGCTGGCAGTGAAGCAGACCGTGGGGCGGGCAGGGCGCCGGTGCTGCTGATCGCCGGCGGCATCGGCATCACGCCGCTGAAGGCGATGGCGCAGACGCTGAAGGCGCGTGGCCAGAACTTTGAATTGCATTACGCCGCACGCAACCGCCGCGAAATGGCCTACGGCGACCGCCTGCGCCGCGAGCTTGGCGAGCAGCTGCACTGCTATTTCAGCGAAGAAGGGCAAAGGCTGGATCTGGCCGAGCTGCTGGCCGCCAGGCAGGATACCCCGGGTGTGTATGTGTGCGGACCCGATGGCTTGATTGACGCGGTACGCGATACTGCCGATCACATTGGCATCGAAGCCGGGCGGATTCATTCCGAGCGCTTTGCCGCACCGGCCGGTGGCGAAAACACGGCATTCGAAGTGGTGCTGCGCCGTTCGCAGCGCATCATTCCCGTCGCCGCTGACCAGAGTGTGCTGGCGGCGGTGCAGGCGGCCGGTGTCGATACCCTGTCCGATTGCGGGGTGGGCAATTGCGGCACCTGCGCGGTGAAGGTGCTGGCCGGCGAGGTCGAGCATCGCGACAACGCGCTGAACCGCAACGAGCGCGAACGCGCCGGGCTGATGTGCATCTGTGTGTCGCGCGCCCGCTCACCGCGGCTGGAGCTGGATCTGTAAACGGCAATGGCCCGCCGGGCCGGGAGAACAACGATGATCAAACTGTATGAATTTGCACTATCGGGCAATTGCCACAAGGTGCGCCTGCTGCTGTCACTGCTGGGCCTGTCCTATGACAGCATCGCGGTGAACGGCGCGGCGAAGGAGCACAAGTCGGCGGAATTTCTCGCGCTGAACCCGCTGGGCCAGGTGCCGGTGCTGGTCGATGGCGACGTGGTGATTCGCGACAGCCAGGCGATTCTGGTCTATCTGGCGCGCCGCTACGGCGGGACGAATAGCCACTGGCTGCCTGACGAACCGGCGGCGCTGGCCGAGGTGGTGGCCTGGCTGGCGACCACCGCCAATGAGGTCACGCGCGGGCCCAATGCGCTGCGCCTGCTGCACAAATGGGGCCGCCCGGTGCCGCAGGCCGATGCCGAGGTCATCACCGCGCAGCTGCTGGCGGTGCTGGAAACCCGGCTGAGCCGCGCGGACTGGCTGGCAGGCACGGCGATCAGCATTGCCGACATCGCGCTCTATCCCTACATCGCACTCAGCCCCGAGGGGCTGGTGGCGCTCACGGATTACCCGGCCGTATGCCGCTGGCTGGCGCGCATCGAGGCGCTGGATGGTTATGTGGGCATGCCGGGGATTGAGCCGCAGCCCGTTTGAATTCGCTGAGCATTCCATCGTCAATCAGGAGCAGTGCATGAACACCCCACGTCCCCCCTTTCCGCCATTCACCCCGGAAACCGCCGCGCAAAAGGTGCGCATGGCCGAAGACGGCTGGAACTCGCGCGATCCGCAGCGCGTTGCGCTGGCGTATACCGAGGACAGCGTCTGGCGCAACCGTCACGAATTCCCGCTCGGTCGTGCCGAGATTGTCGAGTTTCTCAGCCGCAAATGGCAGCGCGAACAGGAATACCGCCTGATCAAGGAGTTATGGGCCTGCGACGGCAACCGCATCGCAGTGCGTTTTGCCTACGAGTGGCACGATGCCAGCGGGCAGTGGTTTCGTTCCTACGGCAATGAAAACTGGGAATTCGATGCGCAGGGGCTGATGGCGCGGCGCTTTGCCAGCATCAACGACGTGCCGATCAGTGCGGACGAACGACTGTTTCATTGGCCGCAGGGCCGTCGTCCCGACGAGCATCCGGGGCTGAGCGAGCTGGGTCTGTAGCGTTTCGTCATTATTTTTCTCAGTACGGTGTCAGAAGCCGGGCCTGCGTGCGACCAAGCTTCAGAGGACTCATCCTCGACACCACTTAACAAACTGGAGAAAACCATGAACAAGACCGCCCTGCTGACCGTTGCCCTGGCTTCCGTACTGGCTGCCGGTGTGAGCACCACCGCTGCCGCTGCCGAGAAGGAAAAATGTTTCGGCGTGGCCAAGGCCGGCCAGAACGATTGCAAGGCCAATGGCCATGCCTGCGCCGGCCAGGCCAGCAAGGATATGGATCCCAAGGAATGGAAGTACGTTCCGGCCGGCACCTGTGTCGAAATGAAAGGCACCCTCAAGGCGATGTGATCGGGGTATGGGTCTGCAGCCATTTGATCTGAATGGCTACAGGCCTATCCAATGGGGGGGTATTTATGTTGGCAACTTTGCCATTGTATGCGGGCCTTGGGCTGCGCGCGCCGCATGTCGAGGCCGTGCTGGCCAGCCGCCCGGATGTGGCGTGGTGGGAAGTCCACAGCGAAAACTATTTCGGCGGTGGCGCGCCGCTGGCGAGCCTGCTGGCCATCCGCCGCGATTACCCGCTCAGCCTGCATGGCGTGGGTTTGGGGCTGGGCCGGGTGGGCGAGCTGGATGCGCGGCATCTGGCGCAATTGCGCGATCTGGTGCAGCGCGTCGAGCCGGCGGCAGTATCCGAGCATCTGGCGTGGAACCAGCACGCCGGCCGCTATTACAACGACCTGTTGCCGGTGCCGCGCGTCGATGGCGTGATTGCGCATCTGGCCGGCCGCATTGCGCAGGTGCAGGACGTGCTGCAGCGCCCGCTGCTGATCGAGAACGTCTCGGCCTATGTCGGTTTTGCCGGCGAGGTGATCGGCGAGGGCGAGCTGATGGCCGAGCTGCACCGGCGTACCGGCTGCGGCCTGCTGGTCGATCTGAACAATTTTCATGTCAACGCGCTCAATCTGGGCGTTGACCCGCTGGCCGAGATCGCCGCGCTGCCGGCGGCGGCCGTGGCGGAAATCCACGTTGCCGGCTTCGAATGGTTCGACGGCACGGCGGTGGATACTCACGGCGCGGCCGTCTCGGCCGAGGTGCTGGCGCTGCTGGATGCGGCGCTGTGCCAATGGGGGCCACGGCCGGTGCTGCTGGAGCGCGACAGCAATCTGGGCGAGTTTGCCGAGTTGTATCGGGAGTATCTGCAGCTGGCCCTTCATGTGGAAAGGCTTGAGAGCAATACCCTGGAGGTAACGGCATGAGCTACACCACAGCCATCACAGCCTTTGCTGCACTGCTGGATGACGAGAGCGCCGCGCCCGCTGGCCTGCTGCACGCGGAACGCATGCGCCACTACCGCGCCAACTGCCGCATCAATCGCGTGGCGGCGTTGGGCAATACCTTTGCCACGGTAGAGGCGCTGGTGGGCGAGGTTTTCTTTGCGGCGATGGCGCGTTTTTACGTCGATGCCACGCCGGCCACGTCCGCCAATCTGCACGCGCTGGGCGCCGATTTTCCCGACTTCATCGCCGGCTTTGCCCCGGCAAGTGACTTGCCCTATCTGGCCGACGTGGCGCGGCTGGACTGGGCGTGCTGGCTGGCTTTTCTGGCTGACGATGCCGAAGCCGTACCGCCTGCCGCGCTGGCCGGTTTCGCCCCTGAGGCGCTGGAATCGCTGAAGCTCACGCTGCATCCGGCGCTGCAACTGGTGCAATCAGACCACTGGCCGCTTGCCGATCTGCTGGCGATGCATCAGGGCGGCGCGGCGGCAGACATCAATGCTGGCGGGCAGGCACTGCTGGTGCTGCGCGCCGACTGGCAGCAGATTCCGCCGGCACGCTTTGCCATGTATCTGGCGCTGCAGCAAGGCGCGCCGGTGCTGGCCGCACTGGAGGCCGCGCTGGCCGTGGATGACAGCGCGCCGGTGGGCGAGTGGCTGGGCTGGCTGTTTGCCAGCGGCGCGGTGACCGGAATTGCTGAACAAAACGGAGAACAGTCATGAAGCTGATGAACTGGGTGGTGGCGGCTTACCGCCAGTTTGAGCGCGGCATGGTGCTGCTGCAGCCACTGGCCGCCTTGCTGGCGCGGCTTTATGTCGCCAAGGTGTTTTTCCTCTCGGGGCTGACCAAGCTGCGCGACTGGGAGACGACCTTGCTGCTGTTTACCGAGGAATATCATGTGCCACTGCTGCCGCCCGAAGTCGCCGCCGTGATGGGTACGGCGGGGGAAATCGTGCTGCCGGTGCTGCTGGTGCTGGGTTGGCCGGGGCGTTTTGCTGCGGCCGGGCTGTTTATCGTGAATGCAGTGGCCGTGGTGTCGTATCCGGCGCTGGAGCTGCTGGAGCTGAAAGATCACTACCTGTGGGGCGTGTTGCTGGGCTATCTTGTAGTGCACGGGGTCGGCAGCTGGTCGCTGGAAGGCCTGCTACGCTGCCGTGCCCGCACAAACCACAAGGAACAGAATGAGCAAACCCGCACTGCAGTGGCTGGATGAGCACGGCGACATGCTGTACGCCTTCGCGCTGCGCCGCCTGCGTGATCCGCATCTGGCAGAAGAAGCCGTGCAGAACACGCTGCTGGCCGCGCTGGAAGGCGCCGACCGTTTCGCCGGCCAGTCCAGCGTTCGCACCTGGCTCACCGGCATCCTGAAATTCAAGATCATCGACGTGCTGCGCGAGCAGCAGCACTGGCAGCAGGCACCGCTAGATGCCGAGCTGGCGCATAGCGTGGGCGAGGATGATCTGTTTGCCGAGGATGGACACTGGGCGAATGCGCCGGTGGACTGGCGCGACCCGTCGCGCGAGCTGGACAACAAGCAGCTGCGGGCGCTGATTGATGCCTGTATTGCCAGATTGCCGCGGCGGATGGCGCAGCTGTTCTGGCTGCGCGAGCTGAACGACGAGCCTTCTGAATCGGTTTGCAGCTCGCTGGGCATCAGCAGCGCGAATCTTTACCAGCTGCTGTTTCGTGCGCGGCAGACCTTGCGGGTATGTCTGAGCGAAGGAGGCCGGGATGGCGGGCTGTCGTGAGGTTACACGCGATCTGACGCTGGCGGCGGAAGTGCCACTCAGTTCCTATCGGCGCGTTCAGATTGCGGTGCATCTGCTGATGTGCAGCCATTGCCGCCGGCACAAGGCGCAGCTGGAGCAGATGAGCAGCCTGCTTGCGCAATCTGCCGAGGATGAGGGGGTGGATGCGGAACTGCCTGCCGATGCGCGCGAACGCATCGGCAGTGTGCTGCAGCGGCGCTGACGGTCAGGCAATCGCCTGGGTTTTGGCGAGGTTGCGCGGGGCGTCGATATTGTTGCCGCGCAGTACGGCGCAGTGGTAGGCGATGAGCTGCAGCGCAATCGCGTAAATCACCGGATTGAGCAACTGCAGCGGATTGGGCATGCGGATCACGTGCAGTTTGTCGCTGCTGGCCAGTAGGCCGTCGGAGAGGATGAACAGCTCGCCCTTGCCAGCACGCACTTCCTGCAGCCCCAGCAGCGTTTTTTCCGCGCGTTCATTCCATGGCAGGCAGACAATGATGGGCAGGTCTTCACTGATCAGCGTGACTGGGCCGTGCTTCAGCTCGCCCGCCGCATAGCCATCGGCATGCTGGTAGGCGACCTCCTGCAGCTTGAAGGCGCCTTCCAGTGCTACCGGATACAGGGTATTTCTGCCCAGCACGAAAAGATTGGGCTTGTTGTGCAGCAGGCTGGCCCAGCGGCGGAATTCCTTGTTGTGCTGTAGCGTTTCCTCGACGGCGGCCGGCAGTGCCTGCAATTCGGCTTCAGCGGCGGCGAGCTGTTCTGCGCCGGCTTTTTTCTGTACGCGTGCCAGCGTAATGGCCAGCTGGAACAGCAGCAGTAATTGGGCAGTGAACGATTTGGTCGAGGTTACCGAGAGTTCTTCCCCGCTGTGTGTCTGCAGCGTGTGGTCGCAGAGTTTGGTGAGCGAACTGCCCGGCGAATTGGTCAGTGCCACGGTGTGCGCACTGCCAGTAGTAGTAGCATGCTGGACGGCAACGAGTGTATCGGCTGTTTCGCCCGATTGCGAAATGGCGATCAGCAGCTCCTTGCTGTCCGGGCGGATGTCGCGGTCGCGGTATTCGCTGGCCTGCTCGGCGTATGCGCGGATGCCGGCCAGTGATTCGAACCAGTAGCTGGCGACAAGCGCGGCATGATAGCTGGAGCCGCTGGCAACCAGCGTGACGCTGCGGATGTCGGAAAGCCTTGCTTTCAGTGCGAGCGGAATGGCTCGGTCGGCCAGGTATTCCGCTTGCTGGGTGGCGAGCGTACCGGACTGGTCAAGGATTTCCTCCAGCATGTGGTGTGCCTGTCCGCTGCTCTTGCTGGCCACCATGCTCAGTGACCGGGTTTCGCCATCGGCGAGGAACAGGACCGGTGCGTCGAGGCCGAAGCGCACGATTTCGCCGCGCTTGAGCGTGTGGTATTGCGTGCTGCGTTCGCGGATCAGGCGGGCGCTGCTGCAGCAGAGCTGGCGCAAGCCGCTTTCGAGCCCGACATGCAGCGGTTCGCCCAGACTGCAGGCAAAGGAATACTGTGGCTGGTTGCGGTGGTGGCAGACAAAGGCCAGCGAGCCCTGCAGCAGCGGAACAATCTGCTGGATGGCTCCGCTCATTGTGGCGCCGCGGTGCAGCTGGGCGTGCAGCAGTGTGCCGATCAGGCTGGCCAGCGAGCAGCCGACCGGCAGGCAGGCTTTCTGTGCAAGGTCGGCGTGATTGCTGCATGCGCCAAGTGTGCTGACGACCAGCGTGTTGCCATGGATGAAGGGCTCGTTCTGGCCCGTCCCGGACAGATTGCCGATCAGCCAGCGGCTGGCGTTTGCGAAAACCGGCTTCGCGGCGGGCATGTCCAGCATGTGGTGCTGTACCTGCAGTGAAGCCTGTTCACTGGCGACCAGTGCCAGGTGGGTGGCGCTGCTGTGCAGCGCCTGCAGGCTTTCCGCAAAGGCGGGCAGCACGTTTTGCGGGGCAATGTAGGCGATGATTTCGGCCATGATGAGCGTTCCGGCTGGGCTGACCCGGACCATTCACCAAGCGACTGCTGCCCGCAGGAGAGGCCTGTGGCGGTATCGCGCGGTGACGTGTGCCGGGAAGCGGGTGTTTGATCGATAGGCTGCGGGGTTTTGCAAACCCTCTGCCAGTCATCTTAG
This sequence comes from Chitinilyticum aquatile DSM 21506, assembly GCF_000430805.1. Classification (GTDB taxonomy): domain Bacteria; phylum Pseudomonadota; class Gammaproteobacteria; order Burkholderiales; family Chitinibacteraceae; genus Chitinilyticum; species Chitinilyticum aquatile. Next base: position 324,636 of record NZ_AUMS01000004.1, read on the forward strand.
ACCAAGAATTTTCCGCTTTCCCGAAAGCGCATGCGTGGCGGAGGGGTCAGTCGTCGGTATGGTCGAGCTCGATATCGGAGAGAAGCACATTGAGTGCCTTGTCCGAGACCATGACCTCGATCAGGCAGAGGATCAGCGAGATGATCATCAGGATCAGGCTGGCGACAAAGAGCCATTCGGCCGTGATGAGGTGGTTCATGGCGGTGACGATCATCGATACCAGGCACATCAGCAGACTGGAAACGCCGAAAGCCTGCATGTAGCGAATCAGCCAGACGCGCTGACGCAGGTTCACCAGCTGCTTGCGGATCTTGTCGTGCGGCGCGCTGCGGTGATTCTCGTAGAGTTGGCGGATGATGCTGGATAACGCCAGAAAGCGGTTGGTGTAGGCCAGCATCAGCAGCGAAATGGCAGGGAAAAGCAGGGAAGGCGTGGTGATCGAGAAGTTATCCATCGGCATTGTGTTCGCGGAATTCCTTGATGATGTGTTGCTGCCGGCGGCTTACGGCGAGTCGCTCCGGCAAGTCCTTCAGTAATACCACCCAGTGCGTTTCGCTGCCATTGGGGACGCGCTCGAAACCGACCACGGCCTCGCGTGCCACCAGACAGTTGCGGTGGATGCGCACGAAGCGGCCGGCGAATTCGTCTTCCAGCCGGGTGAGTGAATCTTCCAGCAGGAATTCGCGCTCGCGGGTGCGCAGCGTGATGTATTTCTGTTCCGCCTTGAGGTAGCAGGCGTCAGCCACCGGTACCAGGTGCACGCGGCCCCGTTCGCTGACGGTGAAATGCGTGCGCCCCTGTGCATCCGTATCCTGCCTGACTCCCTCGGGATGGGGTTGCTGCAGGTCAAGAACCCGGTGCAGCGCGGTCACGAGCCGATCATGGCGAATGGGCTTGAGCAGGTAATCGACCGCGCGCACGTCGAAGGCGGCTACGCCGTAATCCTCGAAGGCGGTGGCAAAGATGACAGAGGGCGGGTGCTGCATGTCCAGCAGCTTGCGGGCAACCTCGATTCCGCTCATCTGCGGCATCTGGATATCGAGAATCACCAGATCGGCCGGGTGCTCGGCGAGCTGGACAAGGGTGGTCATGCCGTTGGTGGCGGTACCGATCACCACATGCGGAACGTCATTCTGGCAATCGGCCAGAATGTCTTGCAGGCGATTCAGTGCCGGCAGCTCGTCATCGACGAGAAAGATGCGCAGCGGATTGCTCATCCGGCAACTCCTGGTAAGGCAAAACGATATGTACTTGATAATAGTCGCTATTGGCTTTTGTGCTCAGGCTGGCCTCGGCATCGAAATACAGCAGCAGGCGCTCGCGCACGTTTTCCAGTGCCATGCCGTTGCCACGATGCACCGGGCCGCCGGTGAAGTGCGGATTGCGGATGTCGATGTGCACATCGTTGCGCACACGGAAAACGTTGATCTGCACCACCCCGGTTTCCACTCTGGGCTCGATTCCATGATAGACGGCGTTTTCCAAAAGTGGCTGCAGGATGAGTGCCGGAATTTTCGCCTTGCCCGGCATCTTGTCGATGTGCCATTCCACCTGCAGGCGATCACCGAGGCGCACCTTTTCGATGTCCAGATAGCCGCGCGCGAGCTCCACTTCGCGCTCCAGTGTCGACATCCTGTCGTGCTTGCCCATGGCAACTCGAAACAGGTCGGAGAGGTTCATCAGCAGTAGCTCGGCCTTTTTCGGCTCGCTGCGGATCAGCGACAGCACGGCATTGAGGCTGTTGAAAAAAAAGTGCGGGCGGATGCGCGCCTGCAGCGCTGCCAGCCTTGCTTCGGACAGGCGTGGAGACAGCGCGCGCATCCAGAGCCGGTAATAGCTCAGCAGCGCAATCGTCACGCCCAGCGCCAGGATTTCCTGCCGCAAAAACAGCGTGGGCGGGGCGATACCCAGTGTTTCGCGCATGAAGCGGTAGACGAAGAACACCAGCAGCATCACGATCAGCACCACCACTATCACGCCAGCGCGATAGCTCAGGCGCTGCAACCGTTTCTGCAGCACGGCCAGCAGGCCGAGCGCCGGCAGCAGGATGGGCTCGATCCAAAGCACGGTATTGGCCAGCTCGGCATTCCAGTCCTGCCAGCTGTTGATGGTGCCCAGCACGCTGAACATGGCACCGAGGTGTACCAGCACCATCGCGCGCAGGATCACGCCCATATTGCGGAAATCCGGCAGTTGCGCCGGGATGTCGTCATTCATGCTTACCCTTCAATCGCTTATGACTTACATTGATTACAACAATAGCAGGATCAGGAGTGCTCGATGTCGCTTGCGGTGGTACAGGCCCGGGGGCTGGATGGCTGGCATGCCCAGGCAGTCAGCGTGGAAGTGCATCTCGCCAACGGTCTGCCGGCGTGCACCATTGTAGGCCTGCCGGAAGCCGAAGTGCGCGAGGCGCGCGACCGCGTGCGCGCGGCACTCACGGTGGCCGGTTTCGAGTTTCCGGCGCGGCGCATCACCATCAATCTGGCGCCGGCCGAGCTGCCGAAAGCGGCCGGACATTTCGACCTGCCGATTGCCATCGGCATTCTGGCCGCCAGCGGGCAGATTCCTGCTGATAGCCTCAAGGATTACGAATTTGCCGGCGAGCTGGCGCTGACCGGCGAATTGCGCCCGGTGCGTGGCGCACTGGCGCTGGCGGTGGCGGCCAGGCAGAACGGGCATGCATTGTTCATTTCTGCCGCCAGTGCGCCGGAAGCGGCGCTGGTGCCACAGGCCACCGTGTTTGCCGCTGGCCATCTGCTGGAAGTCTGTCGGCACCTTTCTGGGGTATCGGTGTTGCAGCCCTTTGTTTCAGAGTGCTCTGAGGCAATACCTGCCTACCCTGATCTGCAGGACGTCAAGGGGCAACAGGCGGCGAAGCGGGCGCTGGAAATTGCCGCCGCCGGTGGTCATTCGCTGCTGCTGATCGGCCCGCCGGGCACCGGCAAATCGATGCTGGCGCAACGCCTGCCCGGCCTGCTGCCACGGCTGGCACTCGATGAAGCACTGGAAAGCGCGGCGCTGCAATCGCTGGGCTCGGGCGGGCTGCGCAGCGAGCAGTTCGGTGTGCGCCCCTTTCGCTCGCCGCACCATACCGCCAGCAGCGTCGCGCTGGTCGGCGGCGGCAGTGTGCCGCAGCCGGGGGAGATTTCGCTGGCACATCATGGCGTGCTGTTTCTCGACGAGCTGCCGGAATTTGACCGCAAGGTGCTGGAAGTGCTGCGCGAGCCGCTGGAAAACGGCCGCATCCATATCTCGCGAGCCGGCAGGCAGGCCGAATTCCCGGCGCGATTCCAGCTCATCGCCACCATGAACCCCTGTCCCTGCGGTTATCAGGGGCACCCGAAAAAAGCCTGTCGCTGTACCGTTGACCAGATTGCACGCTATCGCAGCCGCATCTCCGGCCCCTTGCTGGACCGCATCGACATGGTGATCGAGGTGCCTGCGCTGCCGGAAGATGCACTGGCCGCCGCCGAGCGCGGCGAGGCATCGCAGCTGGTGGCCGGGCGGGTGGCCGGTGCGCACGTGGTGCAGCGGCAACGCCAGCAATCCAGCAATGCGGCGCTCGACGTCGCCGCCACCGAACTGCATTGCGCGCTGGGCGAAGATGCCCGCCAGCTGCTGCAGCAGGCGATGCAGAAGCTGCAATTGTCGGCGCGTGCTTACCACCGCATCCTGCGCGTGGCTCGGACGATTGCCGACCTGGCTGGCGAAGCGGCAATCGGCAAGATGCACATTGCCGAAGCCGTGCGCTACCGGCGTTCGCTGGATTGACGGATGCCGGCTGCAGCGTGTCGGGTATGTTGCTGATAATAAGGGGTATATGGCTGCAGCCATTAAATCAAAATGGCCACCAGCATATATGCCATGATGTATTGGCTGTGTTCAGAGCGTCAGGCTGGCCGGCAGTTCGATGCGGTAACGCAGCCCGGCGCCCGGCCTGCTGCTGGCACTGATGCGCCCCTGCAGCAGGCCGGTGACGCTGCTGTAGACCATGAAGGTGCCCAGCCCGTGATGCTGGCCGAATTGCGAGGTGTAGAAGGGGTCGAACAGCCTGGAGAGTTCCGCTTCGTCCAGGCCGCGCCCGTTGTCGGCAAATTCCAGCACAATCCCGTGTTCCGTGGTGGTAACGGTGAGGGTGATATGCCCGGCCTGCCGTTCGCGCAGGCCGTGGACGAGTGCATTGTCGATCAGCCGCTCCAGCACCTGCCACAGCACATTGCGGTAGCTCATCACGGTGATGCCGGGCGGGCAGCTGAATGCCAGCGTGTGGCCGGCCTCCTGCAAACGCGAGCGGTATTGCCCGGCGAGTTCAGTCAGCAGGGTATCGAAATGGATGGTTTGTGGCAGTTCGCTATCCTCGGCCTGGCCGATCTGGCGCAGGTTCTGGATCAGGCCGATGGCGCGCTGGATATTACGCAGGATGAGCGAATTGGTTTCCTGGCTCTGTTCCAGCTGGCGCAGCACTTCGGATTTGCTGATGTTGTTGCCCGCCAGTGCCTGGCTGAGCTTGTTCTGGTCGTCCAGCAGGCTGCTGATGGCGGTGAGTGCCACGCCCAGTGGCGTGTTCAGTTCGTGCGCCATGCCGGACGTGAGCCGGCCCAGTGCGGCCATCTTGCGACCTTCCACCATGCGTTCCTGCGTCTCTCCCAGCTCGGCCAGCGCGCTGGCCAGTTCTTCGTTCACCTGCTGCAGTGAGCGCGTGCGTTCGACGACTTTTTCTTCCAGCTGTTCGGCGTGTTCCTGCAGGGCGCCGAGGTAGCTGCTGCGTTCGCTGGCAATGCGGGCGACCCGCTCGAACCATGGTGTCCAGAAGGCCGGCACGTCGGGCGCGGACTGCAGCGGGTTGGCATCGACGGCAAACACGAAATCGGCCAGGCCCAGCGCCGGGCGGGTGTAGAAGCGGTGCAGCAACCATACCAGCAGCATCAGAAGAAGCATGCCCAGCAGGGAAAACAGCAGGTAGTTGTCGAGCAGGTCGCTGGCGACGCGATCCAGCTCGGCGTGACCAATGTGGCAGTACAGCTGCCAGGGCGTGCCGGCAATCGGCAGCACCAGCCAGTAGCGCTCGCCCAGGCTGACGAATTGCCCGCCGGGTTGCTGTCGCTGCAGTTGCGGCCATTGCGGCAGGAGCTGCGCGGCCTGCAGCGGCTGGCTTAGCCCCTTGAGGCTGCCCAGCGAATCGCCGAGTAGCTGTCCCTTCTGGTCGATGATCATGGTCTGCAGCAACGGCAGGCGGTTGTCCTGCAAGGCTCGGTCGAGCATGGACAGCGTGATGTCGGCGCCGACCGCACCGGCATAATCGCTGCCTTGATACACGGGGGCGAGCAGCGACACCATCATGCCCTTGCCGCCGCTGTCCATGTACGGCGTGGTCCACTGCAGCTGGCGCTGCGGATTGCGTTGCGGCCCGGCGAGCTGGACGGGAAGGGTTCCGCCGGCATCGTAAATGATGCCCAGCGCTTCATCGATATCCTTGCTGGCGGTCGCATCCAGCACTTCCTTGCGGCTCAGGCCCGGGTAGAGCAGGCTGTAGCGCTGTGCCGCATCGTAGTAGTAACTCCATTGCAGTTCGGGATGGGCGGCGTGCGCGCTGCCGGCCAATTGGCCTAGCTGCAGCGTGGCGGCCAGCAGCAGGCGTTCCCGTGCCGGCAGGCTTGCCGCCTCGGCGGGCCGGTTGTGCGGCCAGAAACCGCTGTGGACATACAGCGTTCCCAGGCTTTGCGCCAGTGGCGAGCCCAGCTGGTCGAATGGCGTATCGGGAGGCAGGGAACCTGGCAGGCGGGCTAGCAGGCTGGTATCGGCCAACTCCGGCGTAGCCAGGATGCGCTGCATGCCGTTCTGCAGGGTAATGACATGGTGGCGGGCATTGCCGACCTTCTGCTCAAGCAGCATTTCCTGCTGGCGAGCGGCGATGCGCAGCGTGTCGAGTTGCTCGCCATAGACCTTCTGCCGCAGCTGTACGTTCAGCGCGACCACCGCCCCGACCAGCAGCGCAAGCATGGTCAGCAGCAGCAGGAAATAGGGGCGCTTGAGTGCGCTGGTACGGGTCTGGTGATCCATGACCTTGGCTGGGCGAACGGATATCCCCACTCTAAGCCGGAAAACCCGGCTCGACAAAAACAATGCGCCGCCTGCCTGACAAAATGCACACAGCAGGGCTCGCCCCCTTTGCGGTAGAATCAGCGGTTTTGATTGCCGATTTTCCGGGAGCCAACCATGCACCAGTCCACCCTGATTCAGGACCTGAGCGATCGCGGCCTGATCGCCCAGACCACCGATCTCGCCGCCCTTGACGAACTGCTGGCGAAAGAGAGTGTGACGCTGTATTGCGGCTTTGACCCGACCGCTGACAGCCTGCACATCGGTTCGCTGGTACCGATTCTGGTGCTCAAGCGCTTCCAGCAGGCCGGCCACAAGCCGATTGCGCTGGTGGGCGGCGCCACCGGCATGATTGGCGACCCGAGCTTCAAGGCGACGGAACGGAAATTGAACACGCCTGACGTGATCGAAGGCTGGGTGGGCAAGATCCGCGACCAGGTATCGCCCTTCCTGAGCTTTGAAGGCAGCAATGCGGCCATCATGGCCAACAACTACGACTGGTTCGGCGGCATGGGCGCGCTGGAATTCCTGCGCGACATCGGCAAGTACTTCTCGGTCAACGCCATGATCAAGAAAGAGGCCGTGCAGCAGCGCATCGCCCGCGAAGACCAGGGCATCAGCTACACCGAATTCTCCTACAGCCTGCTGCAGGGTTACGACTTCACTGAACTGAACCGCCGCCACAACTGCGTGTTGCAGATCGGTGGCTCCGACCAGTGGGGCAACATCACCGCCGGCACCGACCTCACCCGCCGCCTGAACCAGACCCACGTGTTCGGGCTGACCCTGCCGCTGGTGACCAAATCCGACGGCACCAAATTCGGTAAAACTGAGACCGGCACCATCTGGCTGGATGCGAAAAAGACCTCGCCCTACGCCTTCTACCAGTTCTGGCTGAACACGGCGGATGCCGACGTGTACAAGTTCCTGAAGTACTTCTCCTTCCTGTCCGCTGCGGAAATCGACGCGATTGAAGCGGCCGACAAGGCCAGCGGCACCAAGCCGGAAGCGCAGCGCATCCTGGCTGAGAATGTCACCCGCACCGTGCATGGCGAAGCGGCAGTGGAAGCGGCACAGCGCATTTCCAAGCACCTGTTCAGCGAATCGCTCGCCGCCCTCACTGAAAACGACTTCGAACAGCTTGCACAGGACGGCATGCCGAGCGTGCAACTGGGCCGCGACGTCGCCGGCCTGATCGATGCGCTGGCTGCAGCGGGTCTCGCCAAATCCAAGAGCGAGGCGCGCACCTTTATCCAGAGCGGTGCGGTAACGGTGAACGGTGCCAAGGTCGACAGCCTGGAACACGTGTTTGCGGACACCGAGCGCCTGTTCGGCCGCTACACGATGCTCAAGCGCGGCAAGAAGAACTACGCGCTGGTGGTGTGGCAGTAAGTCTTTCCGCCATCTGAAAAACAACAGCGCCACCCTTGCGGTGGCGTTGCTGTTTTACATGAAACGCTACCGGAGAATGGGCGCGCTGGTTTGCCACGGGTTTGGGCGATGGTGCATCATGCCTTCATGCTGAATCCGATCCATAACCATCTCGCCCAGCCGCTGGTCTGGCTACTATTCGCGGTGTTGTTTGGTGTGTCGCCCCCTGGCCTAGCGCACTGCAAGCTGCAGCCGATTCCCGATCATGCTGCCGGTTTCCAAACGGTCGTCGGTGAATTGCATCAGGAAGGCGGAGATGGTGATGTTGCCAAACCGGCCTGGCTGGGACCGATTCGTGCCGGTCAATGCACGCTGGATAGCGAGCTGTTTCACGGCCCGTTGGCGCTGGCTGATGCGCGTTATCTGTTTGTGGTCAGTTATTCCGGCAGTACGCAGTGGCTGACGGCCTATGATCTGAAAACGTGCCGCCAGCACTGGCGCAGTGCGGCGCTGTTTGGCCAGATTTCGCTACAGACCGATGCTTACCATTACCGGGCTGCTGAAGCGGATTATCGCTTCATTGCCGACAAGCATTGTCACTTGCGACAACATCCAGGCCGGTAGCCGACCATTGCACCAATATGGCTTTCTTTTCCGTAAGATTGTCCTCCCTATTGCAAAAACGCCGGCTGGTTGCCGCTGCGCCGGCCGGCAGCGGTGGATGTTTCATGTGAAACATCGGTAGTGCCGCTGCAGTGTGGTAACCGTGCGCCGGTTATCCACCGTTCCGCCATTTTTCCTTACAGGCTGGCCGCGCTGGCTGGTATAAATGATTGGGTTCAGCCTGAGGGAGATCATCATGCGGCGCGCCTTGCTGACGCCGGTTTTTGCGCTGCTGTGCGGCTTGGCTGCGGCGGAAACCATCACCATCAATGCCGAGGACGACTGGGCGCCGTTTTCCAGTCTCGACCGGGCTGCTGGCAAGCCGCAGGGCTTTGCCGTCGATGTGGTGCGCGCGGCCTTTGCCAGCCAGGGCGTTACCGTGCAGTTTCGCGTGGTGCCGTTCACGCGCTGCCTGCGCGAGGTGCAGGCCAATACGGCGCTGGCGTGCTTCAATATCGAGAAAACCGGCTACAACGTGAAGGATTTTGTCTGGCATGCCACGCCATTGCTTGACGAGCCGCTGGCGATTTTTGCCCGTAAGCCCTACAAGCGCCAGCTGACGGTTGACGATCTGGCCGGCCGGCGCGTGGCGCTGACGCGGGATTACACCTATCCGTCCAGCCTGATGAACCAGCCCGGGCTGGTGAAAGATTATGCAGGCAGCGACGAGCAGCAGTTGCGCAAGCTGCTGGCCGGGCGCGTCGATTTCGCGGTCATCAATGTGCATCCGGCGCGACGGCTGCTGTTTGGCAATCCCGATTTTCTCGGGCAGCTGCACGAGGTTGGCCAGGTGAATGTGGCGCAGTTCTATGTCGGCTTTGCACCGCAGAATCCGGCCTCGCGCCGTTATGCCGAGCTGCTCGACAAGGGCTTGGCAACGCTGCGCGCCAATGGCCAGTATGCTCTCATGCAGCGGCAGCTGGAACAGCAGCTGGCCACGGCCCCCTGATTCCCGCTTGGGCGTTCTGGAACTCACTTACTTGATTGTACGAGGGTATTGCCATATGGCCATTTAATTAAATTGGCTGTATGGCAATACATGTCCACGTATTGGGCGGCTGCATCCCGCTTGGCAAAACAGCAAGAACGGACAAGTGCCCATGCCGGCTTGCGGCCATGCTGAATGCAGCGCTGGTGTAGACATTCGTGCTGCGCCATCCCGCCGCCGGCTGCGGTGTGTGTGAAGGAGCTGATCATGTCGATTCGTTTGTTGCCGGCCCTGCTGGGCACCTTGCTGCTCTCCGCCTGCCAGGGGGATGCGCCGCCGCAGGTGAAAACCGGGCCGGCTGGTGGTGTACTGTTCGACGATTTCAGCTACGCCGGCATTGCTGAACTGGCGCCGCACGGCTGGATCATGCGCACTGCGCGCGGCTGGCCCGGCGTGGAAAACGCCGCCTGGGGCGAGGCCTCGTTCAGCCTGCACGACGACGCGGATGTGCTCGGCAATCGCGTGCTGCGCATGACGTCGCAGACCGACGGCACGGCGGCCGGCACGCGCCAGTCGCAGCTGTGCCACGCGCGCAAATACCTGGCCGGCACCTATGCCGCGCGCGTGCGCTTTACCGATGCGCCGGTCAGCGGGCCGAATGGCGATGAGGTCGTGCAGACCTTTTACACGATCAGCCCGCTGGAGAAGGATCTCGACCCGAACTACAGCGAGCTGGATCATGAATACCTGCCCAACGGCGGCTGGGGTACGCACGGGGCTACGCATTTCAATACGTCGTGGGAAACCGTGCGGCTCGATCCGTGGAAGGCCTACAACCAGTTCGCGCGTCGCCCCGGATCGCTGGCCGGCTGGCATGTGCTGCTGATCCAGGTGGCTGATGGCAAGATCAATTACTACCTCGACCGCGAGCACTTGGCCACGCACGACGGCAAGGTCTATCCGCGCGTGCCGATGTCGCTGAACTTCAACCTCTGGTTCACCCGCGAAGGCATCCGGCCTGGCAATGCGCTGCGCGTGTGGCAGCAGGACATTGACTGGGCCTGGCATGCGCAGGGGCGCATTCTTGATCATGATGCAGTGCTGGCCGAGGTCGCCGCGCTCCGAAAGGCCGGCAAGGCATTTGCCGATACGGTACCGGCGGCCACGCCGCCGCTGGCCTCGCCGTGCAATATGTAGGCTGCGCTGCAGGTAAAGCGCAAGCGCGGGCAAGCATGACAGGGGAATGGCTGGCAGACTGGCGGGGTGTTCCGGAGTGCCGTCATGCCGATCAAGCCCCTCGAAAATATCACCGCCATCATCCCTTTCATGCCGCTGCTAGGCCATGCCGAATTTGACAGCTACAACCATGCCGATCCTACGCATCGCGGCTGGCTGACTGACCGCATTGACCAGCACCTCTACTGCGACACCCGTTTCTTTGGCGCCACTGCCGAGGATGGTACTCCCCTTGGCGTCATTGCCGCCTGGGTCGAGCCGCGCCCGCCTGGCATTCTGGAAGATTATCCCTGTGCCGAAATCCGGCAGTTTGCCGTTGCTGCCGGGCACCGGCGTCAGGGTATCGGCACAAAGTTGCTGCAGCACCTTGAGGCCGAATTGCGGCAACAGCAGGTGTATTGCGTTTACCTGCACACCTATCCGGCCGATTATGACGTGATCGCCTGCTATGGCCGGAATGGCTACATGCCGACAGGGCTGGTTCCCGATGTTTACGGCCCGGGGCTTGAGGGCATGCTGTTTCTGCGCAAGGTGCTGCGATAGCAGGGTATGCTTCGGTAGCTATTGATTTGAAATGGCTGTGAGGCAATACCCATTATTGTTTGGTGCCGGCAGCGCTAGCCAAAGCGCTGCCGGTAATCCTGCGGCGTGACGCCATATTCGCGCAGGAAGGCACGGCGCAACGCCTGCTCGTCGCCAAAGCCGCATTGCTGCGCGATCTGTTTCAGGCTGCCGCCCGTCAGCAGCTGGCTGCTGGCCGCCTCAAGGCGCAGTGCCGTGATGGCGCGTGCCGGGGTTTGCCCGGTCGCGGCGAGGTAGTGACGGGCGAAGCTGCGCGGGCTCATGGCCATCTGCTCGGCCAGCGTGCCGACATCAAGCGGGCGGTGCAGATTGGCGCGCAGCCACGCGTGCAGGCCGGCAAAGCGCGCGTCGCGGCTCTGGATTGCCAGTGGCTGGATGAATTGTGATTGTCCGCCGGGGCGCTTGAGAAACACCACCATCTGCCGCGCGATGCGCATCGCCACAGCGTGGCCGAAGTCGTCCTCGACGAGCGCGAGCGCCAGATCGATGCCGGCTGAAATGCCGGCGGCAGTCCAGACCATGCCATCGCGCACGAAGAGGGCATCGGCATCAACAAGGATGCTGGCGTCGCGCTGCTGCAATTGCGCCGTGTATTGCCAGTGGGTCGTTGCGCGGCGGCCCTGCAGCAGCCCGGCTGCCGCCAGGATCAATGCACCGGTGCAGATGCTGCAGACGCGGCGGGCGCGTACGGCAAGCGCGGGCAACACGGCGGCGACGCTGGCTTCCTCGGGCAAGCCACCGGGGATGATCAGTGTATCGATGGGCGTGGTGGCGAGCCTATCCAGTGCCACCGTTGCAAAGACTGCACCGGTCGAGGTACGCACCATGCCGCCGGCCAGCGAAGCCAGATGCAGCGCATACGGTATCCGCTCCGCCGTGAAACCGTTGCGGTTCGGTTGCGAGAACACTTCGAGCGGGCCGGCAACGTCGAGTACGTTGACGTCGTCATACAGCAGGAAAACGATATTCCTCGCCGTGCCAGAGTCTGCATGAACCGTTGGAAAGTCATTCGTCATCTCGGTCTCAAAACGTGCATGAAGCTGGGCTATGCTGCCATGAAGTCAGCATGAAAGGGGGCCGTCATGGCTGCTGTAAGAAGTCCGGACAAACCGGTGGAAGCATTGCGCGAGGATCGTCTGGCGATGTTGCAGGATATCGCCCGGGAACTGGAGGACGACGTCTGTTTTCCGGTGAGTTTTGATGCGACGGTGCGAATTGGCAGTGTGCTGCGTGATCCTGCTGCCAGGCCGCAGCAGGTGGCCGCGTGTGTCGTGCAGGATCCGCTCGTGGTGCTTAAGCTTTTGCGCGAAGCGAATCTTCCGCAGAACAATCCGCAGAATGTCTGTCTGTACCGGGTGGATGAAGCCATTGCCCGGCTGGGTATGTCCGCCACCCGCAGGCTGATTACGGCCTGCACCGTCGAGCAGCTGGCCCAGATGAAACACCTCAGCCAGTTTGAAGAACTCGCAGGCTACCTCTGGCAGCACAGCCTGCGCACGGCCGCCATTGCCCGTGTCATTGCCGCCCGCCTGACACGCGTTGACCCCGAGCAGGCCTTTCTGGCCGGGCTGATCCATGATCTGGGCGTCTTTTACTTGCTGGACCGCGTGTGGCTGTATCCGGAGTTGCAGGAACGCCCGCAGTCGGTGAAGTATCTGGTGATCCAGTGGCATGAGAGCGTGAATGCCATTCTGCTCGATAGCCTGGGAGTTCCCGAGGCGCTGGTCGAGGGCGTACGCGAGCATGATCTGCCTCGCCCGCCGCTGGAAAACCCGCGCACGCTGTCCGATGTGATCTATCTTGCCAACCTGTTTGCCGGCGGGCTGGAAGAATTCCGTCTGCAGGACATGCCCCATGCTGCACCTCCCGAGCTGGCGCTGCCAAAATTCCAGGCACTGGAGGCGGAATTCACTGTGGCCTGTGCCGAGATACTTGCCACGGCTTAGCATGCAGGCCCATCACTCCTACCACGGCTTTTCAGGCGCTCATACAGGGTCGCGAGCAGGGGCAGCAGCAGCAGCCAGGGTACGAGGGCATTGAGCCTTGCCCAGCCGAACTGCTGCAGCAGCGGCGCTGCGGCCAGCGATGCGCTTGCCGCCAGAATGCTGGTCGTGAATTCGCTGCACGCCTGTGTTTTGCCGCGCTCGCTGTCGCGGTAACTGAGCGCCAGCAGCGTTGATCCGGCAACAAACATGAAGTTCCAGCCTACGCCAAGCAGCAGCAGGGCCAGATAGAAGGCCGGCAGCGTCAGCGAGTGGCCGGCAATAAGGCTGGCAGCCAGCAGCAGGCCCATGCCGGTGAGGGCGAGTGTGCCGGCACCGAAGCGCTGCACCAGCTTGCCGGCAACCAGCGCCGGCGCGAACATGCCGAGCATGTGCCACTGGATGACGCCGGCTCCATCCGCAATGCCGAAGCCGCAGCCCAGCATCGCCAGCGGCGTCGCCGTCATCACGCAGACCATGATCGCGTAGGCGACCACATTGTTGGCCAGTGCCGCCACAAACACCGGGCTCCGGATGATGCGGCGCAGCGGGCGCGGTGTTTCTGCTGCTGCATTTTCTGATACGGCACAGGGTGTTGGTCTGTAGCCAAAATAAATCAAGGCAGCAGTGGCTATACCCATTGCACTGGCGGTCAGATAGGCGCCACCGAACAGCACGCCCGGCAGCCAGCCCTGCGTACTTTTGGCCAGCCATGGCCCGAGCAATGCCGCAAGTACGCCGCCCGTGAGCACCGTTGCAATCGCCCGCCCCTTGCAGGCAGCTGCCACGCTGTCGGCGGCGGCCAGCCGGTAGTACTGGGCAAAGGCCTGAAAGCCGCCACTGAACAGGGCCGCCACACAGAGCAAGCCGAAACTGCGCTGCTGCATCGCCAGAAAGGCCAGCAGGCCGCCGGCTGCACCCAGCAGCGCGCCAGTCAGGAAGCCGCTGCGGCGACCGATGCGCTGCAGCCAGTGTGCGGCAAACAGCGTGGTAATGGCTGCGGTGAGGATGATCAGCGAAAAGGGCAGTGTCGCCCAGGCCTTGTTGCTGGCGAGCTGCAGCCCGGCCAGCCCCGTGAGCGTGAGCTGGATCGAAATGGCAATGGTATACAGCGCTTGGCAAAGCGCCAGAATCCGCACTGAAGCAGGCAGCATCATGTCGGGCCCCTTGTTGTTGCCGGTAATGCGGCCAGACCGTGATGATACAGCCGCGCGGCCACGACCAGCAGCACCGCGCCACTGAGCACCGGTGTCAGCAGGAATGACCAGGGCATGGCGGCGGGGGCCAGTATCACCAGCAGCGGGTTGGCGCCCGCTGGCGGGTGCAGCGTATCAGTCAGCACCATCAGCGCGATACCAAGCCCGCCTGCAAGTGCCAGCGCAAGCGGCCCGCTACCCAGCAGGGCCAGCACGAGCAAGCCGGCTGCCGCCGTGAGGAGATGGCCACCGATGACATTGCGGGCACGTGCCAGCGGCGAAGCCGGCAGGGCAAACAGGATTGCGCAACTCGCGCCAAATGGTGCCATCAGCAAGGGCAGGGAGCTGCTCGACAGCAGTGCCAGCAAGGCCAGTGCCAGTGCGGCACCCATACCTGCGCGCAGGGCGGGAAACAGCTTCATGATCGGATACTCCGCAGCAGTAATGCTTGCAGCATGCAGGATGCCTGCATGGCAGGAATGACAATCATGCATCAGATACTGCCAGGTCATGAGCGAAGCCAGAGGATGCGGCGGACGGAACTGCGTTGCTGCTGGCTTTCGAATGATTGACGAGTGATTCCTTTGCCTGTGTTCTTGCTTGCTTGCCTTGCCTGGGTGATGCCGCTACGCTGCAGCGGCCTGTTGCACTCATTCCCATGGAAGGTCCGCTATGTCCTCACTCAGCCAGTATGCCCGTGACACCCTGAAAAACTGGGTATGGTCCGGCTTTTATCGCAAGGCGGAGCTGTACAGCAGCATGCAGGAGATGCTGGATGAAGAGGGTGAACAAGTCGATGGTGCCGAGCTGGGCGCGCTGATTGATACTGCGCTGGCCGCCAAACACGAGCAGGAAGCCGGCTGGCCAGCAACCACTGACTGCGAACGGCTCGAACAGGCTTTCCAGTCACTGCGGCTGGCGGGGATCTGCTGTCTTCACAATGCCGGCTACACGATGTCCGATGGTCATAGTGATGCGGCAGAAATGATGGAGGCTGGCGATGAGGTCTTCCGTGGTTTCTGTTTCTATCACGGCCAGGATGTTGAACGGGCCATTGCCGGGGATGGCCTGATGCTGGCCTTTGGTGCGCGCAGCGATGATGCCGGTCAGGCCGTGGCCGTCGCACGGGACATCGTTGCCGCCCTGCAGCAGGCAGGCCTTGCGCCCGAGTGGGATGGCGTGGCGGATACCCGGATTGCCTTGCCAGCGTTTGCCTGGCAACGCCGTACCGCGTTGCCGCCATCGGCGTTCCAGCCAGTTGCAGAACACCGCTTCGCGAATCCACAGCGACGCTTTCGCGTTTTTTACTGCTTCTATGGACCGGATATTGCGGCCGAACAGGAAGATGGCGTATTCAAAACGGCAGCGGAAATCGTCAACGAACTGTTTGGCCAAATTCGCAGCGACGGCGATTTTGTCGGCCTGCTCGATGAGGAAGGGAATACGCTGCAAATGATTTATGAACAGCAGGAAAGCCACTACTGGGTAGAGGTGCCTGTCGTTGCCGAGCAGGGGTCCTATGGCCGGGCAGGCAGCGCGGCCGAAATGACCGAGCTGTTTCTGCAATTGCCGGCCTTGTTTGTCCCCGCTGCATTTCCCGGCTTCCAGTTTGTGAGCTGGGAAAATGACGAGATTGCCGAATGATTCTGCCAGCTGCATTGCATGCATACCGGCAGCAGGGGCGTGAATTGCAGCCGGGCGATGCAGAATTTCGTGGCACTTTTCTGCCGGAAAGCCTGCGTGCCCTGTATGCCGAATCCGATGGCGTACCCTTGCCGGAATACCGCAGCCTGTTGCCCTTCGCGCAAGCCAGGGACTACGCAAGGATGCTGGCTGATTTGCCGGTGAGCCAGCTACTCGGATTGTGGCCACTGGCTGATGTCACCGGCAGCGATCCTTACTGCCTGTGCCTGGCGTCGCCCCTGCGTGGTTGTGTTCTGCTCTTGCAGCATGATGATGATTCGACGGTAACGCATTCGTCATTGTCCGGTTTTCTGCACAGCCTGAGTGATCTTGCCGGTTCTGCCGACGCAGGGCGCTACACGTTCTGCCAGCCCGAGTTTCCTCTGCCTGCCGGAATCATGCAGGCTGCTGACGTGCTCTTTACCGGGCAGACGGACGACGAAATCAGGCTGACACTGCTTTCCGCCTGTTCGCCGCAGAGCCTGACCGCCGTTCTTGCCAGTGACGACATGTGGCTGCGTGAGCGTGCTGCAAATCTGCTTGGCCAGCATGGCTATCTGCCAGCCTGCGCACCGCTGGAGCAGCTCGCCCACGCCGGTGAGCGGCAAGACCACCGTGCGGCCCGCAAGGCATTTTCAGCAATCCGGCAACTGCATTTTTCCAGACGATGAGGCTAGGCCATGCCATGCAGCAAGCAAGGCGATGAATGCTCCGGGTGCTGTTGATGGTGTGCGCGTGAAGCAAACGATCTGCTAGACTTCGCCGCATCTGCTGTTTCACGTGAAACCCATGGCTGCCAATAAAAACCAGTACGACGAATCTTCGGTCAAGGTGCTCAAGGGGCTGGACCCGGTGCGGCACCGGCCCGGCATGTATACGCGCACGGACAACCCGCTGCACATTTGCCAGGAAGTGATCGACAACGCTGCCGATGAAGCGCTGGGAGGCTATGCCACCCAGATCGATGTCACGCTGTACCGCAACCAGACCATGCGTGTTTCGGACAACGGCCGCGGCATTCCCGTCGGCATTCACCCGGAAGAGGGCGTTCCCACCGTGCAGGTGGTGTTCACGCAACTGCACGCCGGCGGCAAGTTCGACAAGAAATCCGGCGGTGCCTACGCGTTTTCCGGTGGTCTGCACGGCGTAGGTGTGTCGGTGACCAACGCGCTGGCAACGCGGCTGGAAGTCGAAGTGAAGCGCGACGGCGAAATCAATCGTCTCGTTTTCTCTGGCGGTGAAGTGGTCGAGCCGCTGCTGGTCACCGGCAAGGTGGCGAAGAAGGAAACCGGCACGACGGTGTTTGTTGCGCCCGATGCGCAGTATTTCGATTCGCCGAATATCCCGCAGTCCGAGCTGGAACACCTGCTGAAGTCCAAGGCGGTGCTCTTGCCAGGGCTGGTGGTCAACCTGAATGTGGAACTCGCCAGCGGTGAATTCCAGCAGAAAAGCTGGTGCTACCCCGATGGCCTGACCGGCTACCTGAACGAGCAGGTTGCGGGCTATACCATGCTGATCCCGATTTTCCAGGGACAGAAATACATCGAGGGCGAGGATGACACGTTCTCGCCAGGCGAAGGTTGCGCCTGGGCGCTGACCTGGACCGAGGACGGCCCGGTGAGCCGCGAATCGTATGTGAACCTGATTCCGACACCGGCCGGCGGCACGCACGAATCGGGCTTGCGCGACGGCGTGTTCCAGGCGGTGAAGACCTTTATCGAATTCCACAGCCTCTTGCCCAAGGGTGTGAAGCTGCTGCCGGAAGATTTGTTCAGCCGCTGTACTTTTGTGTTGTCGGCCAAGGTGCTTGATCCGCAATTCCAGGGCCAGACCAAGGACAAGCTCACCAGCCGCGATGGCCTGAAGCTGTGTTCGCAGATGGTGAAGTCGCCCTTCGAGCTGTGGCTGAACGAGCACGTTGAGCTCGGCAAGAAGCTGGCCGAGCTGGCGATCAAGGCGGCGCAGGCGCGGCAGAAGTCCGCGCAGAAGGTCGAGAAGAAGAAATCCGGCGGCGTTGCCGTGCTGCCTGGCAAGCTCACCGATTGCGCAAGCGAGGAGAGTGCACGCTGCGAGCTGTTTCTCGTCGAGGGCGACTCGGCGGGCGGTTCGGCGAAACTGGGTAGAGACAAGGATTTCCAGGCGATTCTGCCGCTGCGCGGCAAGGTGCTGAACACCTGGGAAGTCGACAAGGACCAGATCTTTGCCAACAACGAGGTGCACGACATTGCGGTGGCCATCGGCGTTGACCCGCACCGGCCGGGTGATACGGCCGACTTGAGCGGGCTGCGCTACGGCAAGATCATCATCATGTCCGATGCGGACGTGGATGGCTCGCACATCCAGGTGCTGTTGCTGACGCTGTTCTACCGTCACTTCCCGGGCCTGATTGCCGCTGGCCATGTGTACGTGGCGCAGCCGCCGCTGTATCGCGTCGACATCGCCGGCAGCGGCAAGAACAAGCCGCCGCGCAAGTTCTATGCGCTGGACGAGGGCGAGCTCACAGCGATTCTCGACAAGCTGCGTGCCGAGAAGGTGCGCGAAGGCGCGTGGAGCATTTCGCGCTTCAAGGGCCTGGGGGAAATGAACGCCGAGCAATTGTTCGATACCACCATGAACCCGGATACCCGCCGCGTGCTGCGCGTGGGGGTGCCGGATGATGTGTCGGAAAATACCCGCGATCTGATGCACATGCTGATGGGGAAGGGGGAGGCCAGCAGCCGCCGAGCCTGGCTGGAAGCGCGGGGCAACGAGGTTGAAGCTGATCTGTAATGGGTATATGGCTGTAGCCTTTCATTTTATTTGGCTGTGAGCGTATACCCAACAAAAAAGCCTGCTTTGCGCAGGCTTTTTTGTTGGCATGTGCCGAAGAAATCAACGCTGCTGCATGCTTTGCAGCTGTTGCGACAGATGCTGGAAATGATTCAGATCGCTTTCACTGCGGCTGGCGTTGCTGGTGATCAGCTCTTCCATTTCGCGTGACACTTCGATCAGCAGCTCCATGTCGCTGGCCGCAGTGTTGCCTTTCTCGCTGTACTCGGCCGTCTGCTGTGCCAGCTGTTCCATGTCGGCTTTCACGGCCTGCGTTTCTGTCCGGATGGCACCGACCAGATTGGTGATGTCCTTGGTGGCCGAGCTGGTGCGTTCGGCCAGCTTGCGGACTTCATCGGCCACCACGGCAAAACCGCGGCCTTGTTCGCCGGCGCGCGCGGCTTCGATGGCGGCGTTGAGCGCCAGCAGATTGGTCTGGTCGGCGATTTCCTTGATCAGCTGGACGATGCCGCTGATCTGCTCCGATTGCTGGTCGAGCCGGTCGACCTGCGAGACGGACTGGGCTGCGGTGCTGGATAGCCCCTGCAGGCTGGAGGCAATGTCGGCAATGGTCTTGCTGTTGTCGGTCGAGACACGGGTAACAGCGAGGGCGCAGCGCTTTTCTTCCTTCAGCTTGTCGATCAGGCCGGACAGGCTGTCCTGGGCCTCGCTGAAATTGCTGCTGAAATTCATCAGGGCCGCGTGGCTGGACTGGTAGTATTGGGCTTCGCTGCGCTGCTGGCTGAGCTGGCTTTCCAGCTGCTGCTGCTGTTGTTGCAACTGCTGGTTCTGTTGTTGCAGGCGTTTCTTGTCGTCTTCCAGTGCGCGCAGCTGCGCTTCCAGATCGAGTATTTTTTGCTTGTTGCCAAACAGCATGATGTTCCCCCAAGGAATGCGGTGCATATTATTGGCAATGAGTATAACCATTTCCTGATGCGAATACGCAGAAATGACCACTACACTGACTCCCGTGCAACGCAGCATTTATCTGGCCGGCCCCGGCGTGTTTTTCCCCGATCCGCATGCCTGGGGGCAGCGCATGACCCAGGCCTGCCAGGCCTTGGATCTGTGCGGCCTGTATCCACTTGACCAATATGTGCCTGATGGCTTGGCGCCAGTGGCCATGCGGCACTGGATCGCGCAGGCCAATTACGCTCTGATCCGCCGTGCCGATGCCGTTTTCGCCGATCTGCGTGCCTTTCGCAGCTGCACCGAACCCGATTCCGGTACGGCTTTCGAGGTTGGTTTTGCCCATGCGCTGGGCAAGCCGGTCTGGTTATGGTTGCCGGATTGCACGCCTGATACCCGGATGAAAGACCGGGTTCCCGGTGCAAATGGTGAACCGCCGCGAGATGCGGATGGCCTCTTCATCGAAGATTTCGACGCGCCGCATAATCTGATGTTGTGGGAAGCGGCTGCCGGCATCAGCTACGGCGGCGAGGTAGAGGATGCGCTGGCCGAAATGGCCAGGGTACTCTTTCGCTGATGTTCCACGTGAAACACGCTGGTTTGGGCAGGATGAAAATCACCGCCCCGACTCCCTGCCGGGCGCTTGCGCCGCTACAATGCCAGCAACCTCTAGATAGTGCAGGAAACCATGTCCGATCTGCTTGATAGCCCAGATACTCCCGATACCGGCGCGCCCGCCGAAGATGCAACACCTGCCGCAGGTGGCAATGGACGCTTTGTCTCTGCCCAGACTTCGCAGCTGATGGCCGATGATGGCGAATCGGTGCAGCTGGCCCTGTATGCGGAGAAAAGCTACCTCGAATACGCCATGAGCGTGGTGAAGAGCCGCGCCTTGCCGCAGGTTGAAGATGGCCAGAAGCCCGTCCAGCGGCGCATTCTCTACACGATGCACGAGCTTGGGCTGACGGCCACCGCCAAGCCGATCAAGTCGGCACGCATTGTCGGTGATGTGCTGGGTAAATATCACCCGCATGGCGATCAGTCGGCCTATGACGCACTCGTGCGCATCGCACAGGATTTCACGCTGCGCTATCCATTGATCGACGGCCACGGCAACTTCGGCTCGCGCGATGGTGATGGTGCCGCCGCCTACCGCTATACGGAAGCGCGATTGACGCCGATTGCCGAATTGCTGCTGGGTGAACTGGACAAGGGCACGACCGATTTCATCCCGAATTATGACGGTGCATTTGAAGAGCCGGAGCTGCTGCCGGCGCGCCTGCCCATGCTGCTGCTCAATGGCGCATCGGGCATTGCGGTGGGTATGGCGACCGAAATTCCCTCGCACAATCTTGGCGAAGTCGCAGAAGCGGCGGTAGCGCTGATCCGCAAGCCGCAGCTCAATGTGGCGGAACTGATGGGCTTTGTGCGCGGCCCCGATCTGCCCGGTGGCGGGCAGATCATTTCCCCGGCGCGCGATTTGCTCGCCGCGTATGAATCCGGCCGTGGTAGCCTGAAGATTCGCGCACGCTGGGAGAAGGAAGACCTGGCGCGTGGCCAGTGGCAGATGGTGGTAACCGAACTGCCGCAGGGTACTTCGACGCAGAAAGTACTGGAAGAAATCGAAGAGCTGACCAATCCCAAGGTCAAGAAAGGCAAGAAGACGCTCACACAGGAACAGACGCAGACCAAGCAGCTGATCCTGTCGGTGCTCGATCGCGTGCGCGATGAATCCGGCAAGGATTGCGCCGTGCGCCTGGTTCTGGAGCCGAAGTCGTCCCGCCAGAATCCGGACGAGCTGATGAATCTGCTGCTGGCGCACACCAGCCTGGAAACGAGCCTGTCGCTGAATCTCGTGACCATTGGCCGCGATGGCCGGCCGGGTCAGAAGAACCTCAAGCAGGTGCTGGAAGAGTGGATCGACTTCCGCTTTGTCACCGTGACCCGCCGGTGCGAACATCGCCTTGGCCAGGTTAACGACCGCATCCATATTCTGGAAGGGCGGATGATCGTCTTCCTGAATATTGATGAAGTCATCCGCATCATCCGCGAGTCCGATGAGCCGAAGCCGGCGCTGATGGCCGCATTCCGGCTGTCCGAGCGGCAGGCCGAGGACATTCTCGAAATCCGCCTGCGCCAGCTGGCACGGCTGGAAGGCATCAAGATCGAGCAGGAACTGGCCGCGCTCAAGAATGAAAAGGACGAGCTGGAAGAGCTGCTGTCCAATCCGCAAAGCATGCAGCGTCAGGTTATCAAGGAAATCGAAGCGGACCGCAAGAAATTTGCCGACCCGCGCCGCACGCTGATCGAGGAAGCTGAAAAGGCGTCGGTCGAGGTTGCCGTGGTTGATGAGCCGGTAACGATCATTCTTTCCGAGAAGGGCTGGCTGCGCTCAAGGCAGGGGCATGGACTCGATCTGCAGAACCTGGCATTCAAGGATGGCGATGCCTTGCTGGCTGCGCTGGAATGCCGTACGGTCGATAACCTGGCGCTGTTCGGCAGCGACGGGCGTGTTTACACGGTCGCAGCTTCCGTCATTCCGGGCGGGCGCGGCGATGGCGTGCCGGTCACGACACTGGTCGAGCTGGTTGCGAAAACCCGCATTACCCAGATGCTGACCGCTGCGGCGCAGGACTGGCTGGTGATTGCCAATAGCGCCGGCTACGGTTTTGCCTGCCAGTTCGAAAACCTGCTCAGCCGGCAGAAGGCAGGCAAGAGCTTCATCACGCTGGAGACGGGTGAAACGCTGCTCAAGGTCAGCAGCTTTGTTCCACGTGAAACGTCAGTCGTCGCCTGCCTGTCCTCAGCCGGCAAGTTGCACCTGTTCAGCTATGGCGAATTCAAGCAACTGGCTGGTGGCGGGCGTGGCGTGATCACGATGGCGCTGGACGACAAGGACAGCCTTGCCGCCATCACCATCAGCGATGGTGAAACGCTGAAGCTCAATGGTACCGGGCGCGGCGGCAAGCCGGTCGAGTGGGTGCTGGATGCCAACGAGATGGCCCCCTACATTGGCAAGCGCGCACGCAAGGGCAAGCCGATCAATGCAGGGTTCAAGTTCCCCGGATTTTGAGTGACGCTTGAGCCAATCTTTGTGTTGTCAGGGCTGCTGGTCATTGCACCGTTTGCCCTGATCCTGCTGCTCCATTTGCGCGCCTGGCGCAGGGAGCAGCGCTCACGCTACATCAGCAGTTACGCATTCCCGCAGGAAGTGCTGGAACAACTGCGCAAGCAGTCTCACTACAGCAATAAACAGCAGTCACAAATCTGTGCCGCACTGCGACAGTATTTCCGTCTGCGTACCCTCAGCGGGCGTGAACTGCCGCAACCATCTCGCGCGGTTGATCAGCTCTGGCAATGTTTTACGCAGTGCCCGCGCGAGTATCGGGCCTTCTGCCGCAAGGCATTCGGTCGCTACCTGAAGCATCGACCGCAAGCCGGTACCGCAAGCGTTGCCGAAGCCAGGGCTGCGTGGCAAGCAGGCTGGGTGTTTGCCTGTCTCGATGAAGGGCTGGATTCCCGCAGCACCACCCACATTCCCCTGCTGTTTGCCCTGGACACGAAGCTGGGCCTGTCTGCGGCGATGACCCTTGAGCAACTTGCCTCTTTGCTGACGGCCTCGCAGACGGGCGCCCCCTGTCTGCAGGGGGAGAGTGGAGTTTATGCGCTGTCTGGCGGCAATGATTGCCATGCCAGCGGCGGCGGTGATGGCAGCAGCGACTGCGGAAGTAGCGGCGGTGGTGGCTGCGATTAGCTATACCATTATAGCTATCGCCTTGTGGCCATTTGAGTGTATTGGTTTTGTGCGTATACCCATGACTTTCCAGTAAATGCAATCTGCAGGCTTACCGTCTGTCGTTCTGGCTCAATCTTTGCTGATAGATGGTCGAAGTATCTGACATGGTTCGCAGGAGAACGATCATGCGCTACGCCATCCATCCGGTCTGGGCCACCACACTACGGCCCGAGCAGCTGCGCTACGGCCTGTATGCCGTTGGCCCGCAGGGCGAAGAGGAGCTGGTCAGCTCCGCCTCGCTCGACATCATCGAAACCGCACGCAACGCCGTGCTGGCCGTCATGCAGCAGCATGATCCGCAGGAACATGGCCCGTCCCGAAGCTGATTACAGCAAGCCCTGCAGGCTGAGCCTGCCGCCAGCAGAGCCGGCTTCCGGCAGAAAATCCAGAATGCGCCTGGCGAGCAAGGCCGGATCATTGCAGGACGCGGTATCCCACGCCCCGTCGTACTCGAATCCCTCGTGCAGCCCGGCACTATCTTCCTGCTGGTGCACACCGAGTAGGCAGATTTCGTAGCCGGCCAGCTCGGTCAGCAGTTCACGCTTGGCAGGGGTATCGGACCACGCATGGGCGACCAGTAGCGTTTGCCCTGCCTGCAGCAGCGCGGGCAGGCAGAAGTGCATGGCCTGCTGCAAGCCGCCTGCATCCTGGTGGCGGGCGCTGGCCAGCAGCGCCACATCAAAGCGCAGCAAGCCGGGTAATGCACTGTGCAGTTCAGCGAGCAGATTGGCAAGAAACGGGGTAGGCAGGCCATTGAGCACAATGGCCTGCTGTTTCACGTGAAACATTACTGTACGGTGGGGGGCTGGGGTTCTTCTGCCGGTGCGGCTTCTTCATTCGGGCGCGCCCAGAACAGGCGGTCCGGCACAAGCAGGCCCATGCCGGGCCGGTAGGCGTGAATCAGCGTCTGCTGCGTGTATTCCTGCGCTTCCTGTACGGCGGTTGTGACGTCGGCACCATTGGCCAGCGCGCCGACCAGTGCGGCAGACAGCGTGGTGCCGGCACCATGAAACCGCCCGGGGAGGCGATTCCAGGCGTCATTGCGGACACGGCCATTGCGGCTGTAGAGGCTGTTGCCGGTCTTGCTTGATGTATCCTGCGAGCCGGTAATCAGCACGTACTCGCAGCCGAGGCTCAGCAGGCGCTGTGCGGCTACGTCCAGCGGCAGATCGGTCTGCTCGTCCGGGTCATCGCTGGCCAGCATGCGGGCCGAACGCACATCGGGCGTGCACACGGTGGCGTGCGGAATCAGCAGGTCACGCATGGCGGCAGCCATTTCTTCCGAATCCATGTCGTCCTGATCCTGCACCATCAGCTGGGCATCCAGCACCAGCGGCACATCCGGGTAATCGGAAGCGATTTCGGCAATGACCGTCAGGTTTTCCACGCTGCCGACCATGCCGACCTTGATGGCATCGATGCGGATGTCTTCCAGAATGAAACGGGCCTGTTCTTCCAGCTGCTCGGCATCAATCGCGTGAAACTCCTGCACGCCGTTGGTGTCCTGAACGGTGATGGCAGTGATGATGGGCAGTACGTGGCAACCGAGTGAGGACAGCGTCAGCACATCGGCCACCACACCGGCGCCACCGGACGGATCATTCGCTGTGAATACCAGCACAACGGGGGGCGTAGGGGTCATGACTCGCTTCTGGATGGAGTAATATTCTGCATGGTAACCCACATTGCGGAGGGATTCGCATGAAGAAATATATGTGCCTGATTTGTGGCTTCATTTATGACGAAGAGGCCGGCCGGCCCGAAGACGGCATTGTGCCGGGCACCCGCTGGGACGATGTACCGCCGAACTGGACCTGTCCGGATTGCGGGGCGCGCAAGGATGATTTCGAGATGGTGGAAATTTGAGCGAAGACTTAAAATCGCTGTCAGCTTCTACGCCAACAAAACGGATTTGAACCCAGATGCAATTGAAGAAAATCGTATTGGTGCTGCTGTGTGGCACCGCACTTTCCGCCTGCCAGAGCGTCAGCACAACCAGAGGCGGCGCTGTCGGTGCCGACCGCAGCCAGAACATGAGCATGCTGGTCAGCAGCGCCGAACTGGAAGCGCAGGCCAACCAGAGCTATCAGCAGCTCGTGCGCGATGCGCAGGCGCGTGGTCTGCTCAACCGCGACGCAGCACAGACCAGCCGGGTGCGTGCGATTGCCAACCGCCTGATCCCGCAGACCAAGGTGTTCCGCGATGATCTGGCCGGCTGGAAATGGGAAGTCAATGTGCTGACCAAGAACGAACTGAATGCCTGGTGCATGCCTGGCGGCAAGATCATGTTCTACAGCGGCATTATCGAGCAGCTGCAGCTCACCGACGATGAAATCGCCGCCATCATGGGTCACGAAATGGCGCATGCATTGCGTGAACATGCCCGTGAACGTGCATCGGATGCCGCCACGCAGAATCTGCTCTTCAGTGGTGTTTCGATTCTGACTGGCGGCAAATACGACAACACCATCGGTCTGGCGCAGGAGGGCACCAAATACCTGTGGACCTTGCCGAACAGCCGCGAGCACGAGGCCGAAGCCGACCGCATGGGCGTCGAGCTGGCCGCACGCGCCGGTTACAACCCGCAGGCTGCAGTAAACGTCTGGCGCAAGATGCAGGCCAAGGGCGGCGGCGGCACGCCGGAATTCATGTCGACCCACCCGTCGGCCGATACACGCATTGCCGACCTGACCGCGCAGATTGCCAAGGTACAGCCGCTCTACCAGGCGGCGCTGGCCGAGCAGAAAACCAAGCCGGTGCAGAAAACGACCAGCACCAAGAACAAAACCAAGGCCAAGTAAATAAATGCTCTGGGTAAAAGCGTTTCACATCGTCATGGTCGTCAGCTGGTTTGCCGGCCTGTTCTACCTGCCGCGGCTCTTCGTCAATCATGCGATGGCGACTGAACCTTCTGAGATCGCCCGCCTGAAGCTGATGGAGAGGAAGCTCTATCGCTTCATGACGCCCATCGGCATTCTGGCGCTGGCGACCGGCATCTGGATGTGGGGGCTGTATGGCTTCTTCGCCGGCGAAGGCTGGCGCTGGATGCACGTGAAGCTCACGCTGGTGCTGCTGCTGGCCGGCTATCACGGCTGGTGCTGGAAGATTTATCGCGACTTTGCCGCCGACAAAAACACCCGCAGCCATGTCTGGTACCGCTTCTTCAACGAAGTGCCAGTGCTGATACTGATTGCGGTGACGATTCTGGTGGTGGTGAAGCCGTTCTGACAGGCCAATACAGTACAGATTTGGGACTGAGTCATTTATATTGGCGGCTTTCGGCCAAGAGCAGACGGTGAGTTGTGATGTGTTGGCTGAACTGAACGACTGGAATGATCTTTATTGCAGATGCCAATCATTGTGTCGCAAGCTCCAGCTGCTCGGTCTAAACCGACACTTTCAACTAGTGGTTACTGGATTACTAAGCATGAGCTATGAAAGAAATTAAAAATTTAACTCGATCAATTGGGTTTGAAAAGTTTGATCCTTTGAGTCCAGACGAGGTAAATAAGTTATTAGATTTTGAAAAATTCTGCATGGGTAATTTATTGCCTAGTGGATTCAAATATTTCATTTCGTTGCACAACGGGGGGTCGTTTGATGAATGCTTGTTTTTAAATAGCCCTATCGGCCCTGTTGTTGTTGCATTTTTTTTGCCTGTATTCAATGACTCTATCGAGTCAATCGAAAGCTCATTTGCTTATTTCAAAGAAGAAGTTACTGACCGAGCGATTCCTTTTGCCTCAGATCCAGGAGGAAACTATTTCCTGTTAGGATTTAAAGTTGAAAACATGAACAAAGTGTATTTTTGGGATCATGAAAAAAATGCACTTCATGTAATTTGCAGTAGTTTTGAAGAATTTGTAAATTCATTAGTTGTGGATGATTAGCAAGGTGTGCTGCCAAATACAGACACCTTAGCTTGAGATAAAATCGATCAGAAATCTTAAAACATCCGCTTTGACTGAGGTGCTGAAGCTCAGCGTAATGGTTCAGTGTCAGCAGTGGGTCGGGTGCGGTCATTCCTCCTGCTTTGATGGATTGTCCATGTAGGTTTTGAGGTAAGCCTCCGTGACCGGATTCTGCCAGCAAATCCCCGCACAGCGCGGCGCACACGGGTAAAATACCGCCTTTGTGCGCCGTATCCTATTGGCGCGGCGGAAACACAGCATGGCAACCGAAATCGAACGCAAATACCTGCTGGCCAGCGACGCCTGGCGGGTAGACGTCACCCTGTCCACGCGCATTGCGCAGGGTTATCTGAGCACCGAGCCGGGCCGCACCGTTCGTGTGCGCATCAAGGGCGCTGGCGGTTTTCTGACCATCAAGGGCGCCAGCTTCGATGGCATGAGCCGCGCCGAATTCGAATATCCGGTGCCACTTTCTGATGCCGAAGCGATGCTGGCGCTGTGCCCCAGCGTGCTCGACAAAACCCGCCATCTGGTCGACGCGGGCAATGGTCTGGTCTGGGAAATCGACGAATTCCACGGTGAGAATGCCGGGCTGATCGTCGCCGAAATCGAGCTGCCCAGCGTCGATGCCCCGGTGCCGCAGCCGGGCTGGCTTGGGGCAGAGGTCACCGGCGACAAGCGCTATTACAACAGCCAGCTCACACTGAAACCCTATACGCAGTGGCAACGGGGTATCTGCCTGTAGCCCATTTATAAAATAGCCCGCATGGCAATACCATGCAGGCTATATGCAAAAGATCCGGAACAAGGAAAGCATCATGTCACGTAACGAAGAACTGTTTGCTGCCGCGCAGCGCCATATTCCCGGCGGGGTGAATTCGCCGGTGCGGGCCTTCGGCTCGGTGGGCGGCACGCCGCGCTTTTTCGCCAAGGGCGAAGGGGCTTACGTGTGGGATGCGGACGGCCAGCGCTACATCGATTACGTCGGCTCCTGGGGGCCGCTGATTCTTGGCCATTGCCACCCGCAGGTGATTTCAGCGGTGGAAAAGGCCGCGCGCAACGGCATGAGCTTCGGCGCGCCGACTGCCGCCGAAATCGATCTGGCTGACCTCTTGTGCGAGCTGCTGCCGTCGATTGAACAGGTGCGGCTGGTGTCCAGCGGCACCGAGGCAACCATGAGCGCGATCCGCCTGGCGCGCGGCTACACCGGCCGCGACAAGCTGGTGAAGTTCGAAGGCTGCTACCACGGCCATGCCGACAGCCTGCTGGTGAAAGCCGGCTCCGGTCTCTTGACCTTCGGCAATCCGTCCTCCGCCGGTGTGCCGGCCGCCGTGGCGGCCGATACCCTCGTGCTGCCGTACAACGACGTCGCCGCGCTGGAAGCGCTGTTTGCCGAGCAGGGCAGCCAGATTGCCGCGCTGATCGTCGAGCCAGTGGCCGGCAATATGAACCTCGTTCCGGCATCCCCCGAGTTTGTCTCCGCGATGCGCAAACTCACGCAAGACCACGGCGCAGTGCTGATCTACGACGAAGTGATGACGGGCTTCCGCGTTGGCCTCGGCTGTGCACAAGGCCTGCACGGCATTACCCCCGACCTGACTTGTCTGGGCAAGGTGGTGGGTGGCGGCATGCCGCTGGCGGCCTTCGGCGGCCGGGCCGACATCATGGCCAAGCTCGCCCCGCTGGGGCCGGTGTATCAGGCCGGCACGCTGTCGGGCAACCCGCTGGCGGTTGCCGCAGGCCTCACCACGCTGAACCTGATCCGCCAGCCGGGCTTTTTCGACGCACTGACGGCGCGCACCGCGCAACTGGCGGCCGGCTTCAACGCGGTCGGCAAGGAGCTGAACACGGCGTTTACCGCGCACAGCGTCGGCGGCATGTTCGGTGTGTACATGAGCGCCACTGCGCCGCAATCCTACGCCGATGTGATGGCCAGCGACCGTGCGCGCTTCAACACCTTCTTCCACGCCATGCTCGGCGAAGGCGTGTACCTGGCGCCGTCGGCCTTCGAGGCGGGCTTTGTGTCTGCCGCGCATAGCGATGCCGATATCGCCGCGACCATTGCGGCGGCGAAACGGGTTCTGTTGGCGCTGTAAGAGCATGGCGCAGGCAGACTGCTATCTGGCTGATTGGCCCGGCCCGCTGGCGCTATGGCAAGGCGAGATCGACGCTTACGTGTTCCGGGCACTGGAACCTGGCATGCAGGCAGGTTGCTGGGATGCACCCGACGCCGCCGATTCGCAGTACCAGCGCTTGCCCGCTGAATTGCGCTGGCTCGGTGCGCTGGTGACGCTGGATGCACAGGTCTGCAATGGCGGCTTTGACCAGTTTTTCGAGAACAGCTACGGTGCGCTCGCCGAAGAGGCTCTGGTCGGTTTCCGTGCCTTCGGGCTGCATGAATTCGCCGAGCTGTGCGAAGCGGTGTGTGCCTGTCTGCCGCGCCCGGTGCCCAGGAATCAGGACGAGCGCCTGGCGCTGCTGGAGGCGCTCTGGGAACGCCGCGAGCAGCATCCCGCCTATGCCGATGCGGCAGCGCTGGCACAGGCGCGCCGCCAGTTCGAGCACTGGGACGCCTACACCGACGACTATTTCGCGCTGATGCGTCGCCCTTTTGCGTCACTGCCCGCAGGTTATCGGGCAGGCCTGTGGGGGCCGCTTAGCCATTATATTGACCAACACCCGGAACGCTTTTTCCGGATGCCGGAAGCAAATTGACCATGCTGCAAGACCTGATCCGCCAACGCACCAACGGCATCGTGCTGTACGGCATCACCCCGCCGAAGGCGCAGAACACGCCGGAAAAAATCGCCGAGATCGCCGCAACGCAGGTCGAGCGCATCCGCAGCCTTGGCGTTGACGGGCTGGTGCTCTACGACATCCAGGACGAAGCCGACCGCACCAGCGAAGCACGCCCGTTTCCGTTCATCGAAACGCTCGACCCGGTAATGTATGCGGCGGAACACCTCGCCAGTCTTGATCTGCCAAAGATTACCTATCGCTGTACGGCCAAATACTCGCCCGAGAGTTTCACCGCTTATCTGCAGGCACAGCAGCAGGGGCTGGCGGTGTTTGTCGGCGCCGCCTCGCGCCAGCAACGCGTGACGCTGACGATGAACGACGCCTACGCGCTGCGCCAGCAGCACAGCCCGGGTCTCTTGCTGGGCGGTGTCGCCATCCCCGAGCGGCATCTGGTGAAGCAGGACGAGCACCTTCGCGTCGTCGCCAAGATGGCGCAGGGCTGCAGCTATTTCATCACCCAGTGCGTGTACAACGTCGAGGCGGCCAAAACCTTCCTCTCGGATTACTACTACCACTGCCGCGAGCATGGCATCGACATGGTGCCGATCATCTTCACCATCACGCCGTGTGGTTCGGTGAAGACGCTGCAATTCATGAAATGGCTGGGCATCAGCATCCCGAAATGGCTGGAAAACGACCTCAGCCACTCGGTCGACATTCTTGGCGATTCGCTCAATGCCTGCCGCAGTATCTTTGCCGAGCTGATTGAATACGCCGCCTCCAAGCAGATACCCATAGGCTGCAATGTGGAAAGCGTGGCAATCCGCAAGGACGAGATCGAGGCTTCGCTACAACTGGTGCGCGATGTGCAGGCGATGCTGGGGCGCTAAGGTCTGGGGCTGTTCTTTGGAATAACTGACGCAGGAAGTTGAGCAAACAAGCCGGAGGCATGAGATGCGTATTGTTGGCTGGTCGAGTGATTTCTTTCAGGAAGAAGGCTTGCAGCCCATTGATTTAACCGATGTTGATTTTCACGCGACTTCGGCAGAACTGCGATCTATGGCCGCCTTCTTGCTGGATGCCGCCAACCGGCTTGATCAGGCATTTGTGGATGGATCGGAGCTGAATATCGGGATTGATTTTGCCGCAACTGAAGCGGACGCCCAGACTGGCCGCTGGGTAAACGTTGTTTCTTGCCCCGAGAAGGGCATCAGCCCGCAAGATTGACTGTTTTTGGGCATTTCTGGCCGGGTTGCCTGCCAGCGGTTTGTGCAGAATTTCCGCAGAAGTCGTTCACTTCATTGCAAGGCAGGCGGCTTGTCCCTCGACCATAATGGGTGCACCCGCCACCAGTGTAGGTGGCCTCAACGGAGGTGCATCCATGAGCAAGCCCCTGAAATTCGTCGGCCTGTGCGGCAGTTTGCGCAAGGCCTCCCGCAATGCCGGTCTGCTGCGCTATGCCGGCAGCCATGTTCCCGAAGGCGTGAGCTTCGAGGTCGCCGAAGTGGGCGATCTGCCGTTTTACAACGGCGACATCGCCGAGAAGCCGGCAGCGGTGCAGCGGCTGGTCGAGCAGTTGCGCAGTGCCGATGCGCTGGTGATCGCCTGCCCGGAATACAACTATTCGATGGCGCCGGCGCTGAAGAATGCGCTGGACTGGGCATCGCGCGAGGCAGAAAGCCCGCTGGCCGGCAAGCCAGCAGCGATCATGGGGGCGGGTGGTGGCATGGGCACCTCGCGGGCGCAGTATCATCTTCGCCAGACTTGCGTGTTTCTTGACCTGCGCCCGCTGAACAAGCCCGAAGTGTTCGCCAATGCGTTTACCGCCAGCTTCAATGAGGCCGGCGATCTGGTCGATGAAAAGCTGCAGGAGCTGATCCGCCAGCAGCTGCAGGTGCTGGCTGACGCTGCAGGCTAAATTACTGCGGTGTGTATAGGCCTGAAGCCCTTTTAAATGAATGGCTGCAGGCCTATACGTTTATTTTTCCTGCGGACTGCTGAGCTGGTATTTCTGCAGGATGGCCTGCAGGCGGCCGGAGGCACGCACGCTTTCGAATGCGGCTTGCAGCGCCTGCCGCTCGGCAGGACCGGTATTTTTGCTGACGGCCAGATAGAGTTTTTCGGCATACAGCGGCGCCGGCTCTATCCGCAGTTTGCCCTGCAGCTCCGGTTCGCGCAGGACCAGTGCGAGCTGATGTTCGTCGGCGTAATAAAAGCGCCCACGTCCGGCGAGCAGTTTGCGCACCAGTGTTCCGGGATCGCTGCTGCTGTCGTCCACGCGCACGCCGGCCTGTTTCAGACGATCGGCATACACGCTGCTGTGTCGTGCGATGACCGGGGCGGATTGCGACAGGCTGGCAAGCTCGCTCAGGCTGGCAACACTCACCGCATCGTCCTTGCGGACCATTACCTTGTGGTGTGATTGCCAGATGAGCTGCAGGAAATCGGCCAATTTTTCACGCGCAGGCGTTCTGCCGAGGCTGCAGACAACATCGATGCTGTGCTGCTGGAGGCCTTTTTCGATCAGGCTCAGCGACATCGGCGTTTCCAATCCGGAGAACTGCAGCTGCGGATTGGCCTCGCTCAGTGCAGCAAAGAGTTCCGGGCAGGCCCCGGTGGGCTGCCTGTCCGGCGGATTCAGTGCGTAAAACGGCGGCGAATCCCGGCCGTAGGTACGCAGCGTCAGCGGTGCGGCCAGCAGGGAGGGCAATAGCAGCAGGGCGGCAAGGCAGGCGATCAGGCGCATGAGCATTAGGAGTATCTCCGGCAATCGCTGCAGATTAGCTTGTTGGCGGCACGCCTGCTGCCAGTTACCGCCTCGTGTGCCGTCGAGTGGTGCCGGATTGCCGGATCAGGCCATGCGGCCGCGTTTCATGCTCAGCTGCCGGTAGGCTGCCAGCTGTTTCGCGGCACCGCCGCTATGCTGGGCATGCGTGATGGCGACTCCCAGTGCGTCGGCAGCATCGGCCTGTGGGCGGCCGGTCAGGCGCAGCAGGCGCTGCACCATGTGGGAAACCTGGTCCTTGTCGGCATGACCATTGCCGACGACGGCCTGTTTGACCTGCAGGGCCGTGTATTCCGCAACCGGCAGCCCGGCTGCAACCAGGCCGGCAATCACCGCGCCGCGTGCCTGCCCCAGCATCAGCGTGGATTGCGGGTTGACGTTGACGAAGACGATTTCGACAGCGGCAATGTCGGGGCGGTAGGTTTCGACCACCTGGCGGATACCGTCGAGCAGGATCCTGATGCGTTCGGGCAGGCTGCCGCCCTGGGTGCGGATACAGCCGGAGGCGACATAGCTTTGCTGGGTGCCGGCAATGTCGATCACGCCGAAACCGGTGATGCGCGAGCCGGGGTCGATGCCCAGGATGCGAGTGACCGCACTCATCGAACAGCATCCCCGGCCGTGAAAGTCCATGTCCGGACGATAACGAGACTATCGGCCGGCCTGCGCGGATCGCGCGCCGACATGAGGTCGGGGGGCAGGGGCGGGAAGGGTTCCGCCTGCCGGACTATGGTCTGGATCATTTCCGCCAGCTCCGGCTGCTGCTGGCCTTCTGCCGGCGCAACGGCCAGCAAACGGCCATCGCGGCCGATTTCGACGAGCATGCGGATGTCGGCTGTTTTGCCCGCTCTGGCGTTTTCCTGCCTTGCCAGATAACGCTCGGCAGCTGCGTTCATCTGCCGATCGAAGCGTTTGAGGTAACTGGCAACACTCAACTGCTGCGTGCTTCTTCCGACAAAGGCCCTGTAAGGAAGAGGCGGCTCCGCAGCCATGCAAGCCGGAGAAAGCAGCAAGCCCAGCAAGATGGCGATGCTGGCGAAAGGGCTGGACATCATGCGGACTGCGGCCGGTCTGCTAGCCGTAGCGAATGCCCCTTTGCAGCTGCTGACGGCGCACATGGATCAGTTGGTGCCGACGGTGCCGAAGCTGCCGCCCTTGGCAAAATTCCAGGTGCGAGTAATGACGAGGAATTGCGCGGGCTGGTTGGCGGAATCCTTGATGTCGCCGGGCAGCGGCGAGAAGGGCGAGGCCAGCTTGAGAATCCGCAGGGCCTGCGCATCCAGCTCGGCATTGCCCGAGGATTTGTCGATGGTGGCCGAGGCAATCGAGCCATCGGTCGAAATTTCGACGGTCACGCGCAGGGTACCAAAGAGCTTGTTGCCACGCGAGTCGGTCGGGTAGGCGATGGTACCCACGCGCTCGATTTTTTGCCGCCAGGTGTCCACATACATCGCCACGCTGGTTTGCTGCGCCCGTGTGCCGACATAGGCCTTGCGCGGTTTGAGCTGGTAGGCGTTGTAGTCCTTTTCGATCTGCGCGGCAACGCCGGCCAGGTCGCGGGCCTGTTCGCGCAGGCTTTCCTGATCGACGCCACGGCCTTCGGGCTTGGCTTCCTGGTTCTTGCTATCCTGCGCAGGGGCGCGGGTTTCGGATTTGATCTGCCGCATCAGCTCGGCGGCTTTCTGCTCGAGCTGTTTTTGTTCCTGGTGTTTCTGTTCCAGCTCGGTCGAGGGCGGAGCAGCCTTGGAGGGCAGTGGCGAGCGGGCGCGTTGTTTGGCGTCGGTGTTGCCGCCGCCATCCAGATTGGCCTGCGCAAACACTTCGGCCTTGGCGGGCGCGGTCAGCGTCTTCTGGTTGACGAGCACGACTTCCAGCGATTCGGTGGCTTTGGGGCGGGGCTTGCTCGCGCCGCCGTACTTGCGTACCAGTTCGATGGCAGCAACCGGGATCGCATGCACTACCACCGTCAGTAGCAGCGCGATAACCATGAAACGTTGCGAGCGATCCATACCCAGACTGTTTTTCCGCTATAAATTAACAGCCGAGTGTAGCACAGCTGGCAATGCGGCCAATGCCGGCCGACCGGCAGCCGCAGCGACGTGGTATAACTCCGACAATTGCAAAAACGCACTGCCGCGCGTATTGCAATCGGGTGGCGACTTGATTAAGCTCCCTGCCCATTTACTGCATGGCATTTGCTGTAAGCAATGCCGCCGCACCGATTCAAAGTTTTCACGCGCGAGAACGACTATGGCCAAACTGACGGAACAAGACATCCTCTCCTGGAACGGCCCTGAAGACGACTACATGAACGCCGACCATCTGGCGTTCTTCCGCGAACGTCTGCTGGAGATGAAAGCCGAGCTGCTGGCCAATGCCACGCAGACCAGCCAGCACCTGCAGGAACAGGAAGCCACACCCGATCCGGCAGACCGCGCGACGCTTGAAGAAGAATACGCGCTGGAGCTGCGCACGCGTGACCGCGAGCGCAAGCTGCTGCAGAAGATCGATTCCACCGTGCGCAAGATCGACGCCGGTGAATACGGCTTCTGTGAAGACACCGGCGAGCCCATTGGGCTGGCACGCCTGCTGGCACGCCCGACGGCTTCGCTGTCGCTGGAAGCACAGGAACGCCGCGAACGCCTGAAAAAGCAGTTCGCCGACTAAGGCATTCCGATGCTCCCTCCCGCGCCGGAATGGCAGGACGAGGCGCGCCGCCTCGTCGCCGCTGTTGCCGGCCGTACTACGGCCATGCGTGTCAACGTGCTGGCCATCCTGCTGGACAGCACGCACCCCCTGTCGCACCAGGATGTACTGGGCATGCTCGGCGACGGCGTTGACCGTGTCACGGTCTACCGCGTGCTCGACTGGCTGACCGATCACCAGCTGGCGCACAAGCTGGCTGGCGATGACCGTGTCTGGCGCTTTGCCGCCGCTCCTGCCACACCGCATCGCCACGCGCATTTCCACTGTTCGGCCTGCGGGCGCTTTTTCTGCCTTGACCAGGTCAGTACCGAGCTGCCGGTTACCCTGCCGGCCGGTTTCCGTGCCGAACACATCGAGATCACCATCAAGGGCCTGTGTGCCGATTGCCGGCCGGCCTGATTGGCCAGCACTATCCGCCTGATTGAAGGCGGAAACTGGACGCGCCCCCCCGAAGACGCTAATCTGGCTGCTTTGAAGAACAGGCTTGACGGTCTTGCGCGATTGGCGCTTACCCGTACAAGTCCGCCGCTGCCAGAGAGACGAGCCATGCACTACCAGACCGACGACGTACGCATCCGCGAAATCAAGGAGCTTCTCCCGCCCGTGGCCGTGATCGAGAAGTTTCCGGTCAGCGAGCTGGGCTCCACTACCGTATTCAACGCCCGCAACGCCATTCACAACATTCTGGCCGGTGATGACGACCGCCTGCTGGTCATCATCGGCCCCTGTTCGATCCACGATGTCAAATCCGCGCTGGAATACGGCGAGCGCTTGTTGCCGCTGCGTGAAAAGCTGAAAGACCGCCTCGAAATCGTGATGCGCGTGTATTTCGAAAAGCCGCGTACCACGGTTGGCTGGAAGGGCCTGATCAACGACCCGTACCTGAACGGCAGCTTCGCAATCAACGACGGCCTGCGCATCGCGCGCAAGCTGCTGGTCGACCTGAACAGCATCGGCATGCCCACCGCTGGCGAATTCCTCGACATGATCACGCCGCAGTATGTGGCCGATCTGATGAGCTGGGGCGCCATCGGCGCGCGTACGACCGAATCCCAGGTACACCGCGAACTGTCCTCCGGCCTGTCCTGCCCGGTCGGTTTCAAGAACGGCACCGACGGCAACCTGAAGATCGCCATCGATGCGATCAAGTCCGCCGGCCAGCCGCACCATTTCCTGTCGGTGACCAAGTACGGCCACTCTGCCATTGTTGCCACCGGCGGCAACAAGGATTGCCACATCATCCTTCGTGGTGGCAAGGAGCCGAACTACGACGCCAACCACGTGCGTGCCGCTGCAGCCGACCTGGCCGCCGCCGGCCTGCCGCAGAAAATCATGGTCGACTTCAGCCACGCCAACAGCCGCAAGGATTTCCGCCGCCAGATGGAAGTCTGCAGCGACATTTCCGCCCAACTGCGCGATGGCAATGACGCCATCTTCGGCGTGATGGTCGAAAGCCATCTGGTCGAAGGTCGTCAGGACGACGGCGCCGGCAAGGAGCTTTGTTATGGCCAGTCGATCACCGACGCCTGCATCGGCTGGGATGACACCGAAAAGCTGCTCAACGAGCTGGCCGATGCCGTTGCCCACCGCCGTGCACAGGCCAAGGTTGCAGCCTGATCCGGCCAGCGCTTGCCACCAGAAACCCCGCTCAGGCGGGGTTTCTTTTTTTCCTCAGGGCTTGCGAGCGCGCAACAGGAAAACGCGATGCGGGATGGCCAGCGGTTCCTGCGGGAAGTCGCTGGCCAGTAGCGTTGCCAGTTCAGCGTCAAATGTCGCTACCTGTTCTGGTGGCAGGCTGGCTGCGACGCCGGCACTCGCGCGAATGCGGCCGCGCCAGCCCACATGCGTGTAGGGCACGGCCAGATCGAAGGAACACGATTCCAGTTCCGTGAATCCTGCTTGTGCCAGCTGCGCGAAGCCGG
Source organism: Chitinilyticum aquatile DSM 21506 (assembly GCF_000430805.1). Lineage (GTDB taxonomy): Bacteria > Pseudomonadota > Gammaproteobacteria > Burkholderiales > Chitinibacteraceae > Chitinilyticum > Chitinilyticum aquatile. The sequence goes on from NZ_AUMS01000004.1 coordinate 361,955, forward strand.
CCGGGTGGATGCCGCAGCCGTTGGCGCCGCGCCAGTGCGGATTGTGCTGGAGGATCAGCGCCTCGGTGGCGGCGACGACATTGCCGGGCAGCGGCAGCCAGTCGAAATGCGCGATCAGCATCTGCCCGCCGGGCTTGAGCACGCGAAAGACTTCGCGCGCGGCGGCCAGCCCGTCGAACCAGTGCCAGCACTGGCCGGCGCTGACCACGTCAAATGACTCGTCCGGCCACGGCAGCACCTCGGCCCGGCCCTCGACGTAATCGACCGTGATGCTAGCCGCCACATCGAGTTCGCGTGCCTGCTGCAGCATGGCCGCTGCCGGGTCGATGCCACTCACCTGCGCGCCCTGCAGCGCAAAGCCGCGCGCCAGCGTACCGGTTCCCGTTCCCAGGTCAAGCAGGCGCTGACCAGCTTGACCGATGCCCCAGTCGCGCAGGCGCGCAAACGCCTCGGCTGGAAACCCGGCGCGGTGCTGGCGGTAGTCATTGGCAGTTTTGCCGAAATCGATGCGATTCATGGTGTTCCTTGGCGGTTCAGAGGATGAAGGCGGACTCACACTGGATCAGCTGCCGCTGCTCGCAGTCGATGGCGAACTCGATTCCCAGCGGCAGCACCAGTTGCGGGTCGGTATGGCCAAAGCCGGCGTTGCTGACGATGGGCAGATTGCTACAGCCAAATTCGCCGCGTACCACCTGCACGATGACCTGATCGAGCTGTGCTTTTTCCTCGCCGCTGTAATCGCGTGCACGGCCGACGATCAGCCCGGCCAGCTGCCCGAAAACGCCCATCACGCCGTAATTGCGCAGCCAGTATTTCACGTAATCCAGCGAAGGCTTTTCCTGCGAGGTTTCCAGGAACAGGATCCGGCCTTGCCAGAAGTCCGCCTGCGGCCACCAGGCGGTGCCCTTGAGCATTTCCAGCACTTCCATGCAGCCACCGAACAGTCGGCCATGATGCGTGCCGCTGCCCTGCAGAAAGCGCGGGCCGGCGTCGCTTCGCCACCCGGCGAGGTCGCAACAGTGCTGCGGATCGCTCCAGTCGCCGTAGCCGTTGGCGTAGTCCGGGAATTGCGGCAGCACATGCCGTGGCGAGGGGGCGAGCAGCGTGTCGCGCAGATAGGCCTGATACGCCGGCGGAAAATGGCGGTATTGTGCGAAGCCGGCCATCACCGACGGCCCGTTGAAGGTCACCAGCCCCTGCAGATGCAGTGCCACGCTGACCGACGTGAAATCGGAATAGCCGATGAAAAACTTGGGGTTGCGGGCAATCAGCGGCAGATCGAGGTGGCGCAGGATGCGCGCCGAATCGTCGCCACCGATGCTGCTGACAATGCCGGCGATGTCCGGATCGGCAAAGGCAGCATTGATGTCGGCTGCGCGCAGCTCGGGGTGCGCGTACACCTCGTCAAACGCCATGCGCGCGCTCGGATATTCGCGAATCTGGAAACCCAGCTCGCGCAAGGTGGCGAGGCCCGCTTCGTAGACCTGCGGAAACAGCGCCGGCAGGCCCTTGGATGGCGAGAGTACGGCCAGCGTATCCCCCCGGCGCAGTGTGCGAGGTTTACGCAATATCGCTGATGTATACATGGTGTCCTATATTGCTGTATCCATTTATCAGTAAAGGCTATACAACTATACCCACGCTATCGATCAGCCCCCCGCCCCCGCATAGCGCCGCATTCCCGCCCGCCACAGCCACATCAAGAGCAGCACGCTGCCACCGGCGATCAGCGTCATCGCCCCCAGTACCGGCAGCAGTGGCTGGCCTTTCAGCAGCACCTGACACGGCCACCAGACGATGCCGGCCAGCGGCAGCAGCATGAAGGCGCCGCGCGCGATGCGCGGGAATAGTTCGAAGGGGTAGCGCGACATGTCGGTGAGCTTGCCCACGGTGTGAAACACCGGGAAGTACTCGCCGAGAAAGAAACAGCTGGCAATCGCCATCTGGTTGATCGCGTTCAAGACGATGGCCGCCAGTGGCAATAGCAGCACCATCTGCAGCACAAAGGCCGGACCAAACACGCCCGGCAGATTGGCCAGCGCAAAGCCGCAGAACGCCAGCCCGGTCGCCGCCACCACCAGCCCCTGCGGGTGGAAGCGCTCCAGCACCAGCATCTGCAGCGGGTGCACCGGCCGCAGGTAGTAGCGGATGAAGTTGCCGTTCTTCAGCCAGGTTTCCAGCATGTACATCGCATTGCAGCAGCTGCTTTCGAACACGTAGGCGAGGAACATGAAGCCCTGCATGAACAGCAGCTCGTAGCGTGAATAGCCGGCAATGCTGCCGCCTTGCCCCAGCATCAGGTAGAGCGTCGCCCCGCTGGCTACTGAGGTGAAAAACATGCCGGCGATGATCAGGCCGAAATCGGCGCGGTTTTCCAGCTTGACCTTGCAATCGGCAACAGTCATGCGCCACCAGGCGGTGAGAAAGGGGGTCATGCTCAGTCCGCCACCTTTTCCCAGATCTCATGCTCGACCTGCACGCCGTTCTCAGAACGCTTGTTGTGCCAGAGGCCGTCGATGAATTCGTAGCGGAAGGTGTATTGCTGGCCTTCCGGTACTGGCCAGGTGGTCATGGCCGGGGTTTCGACGTAGTCGGCGTCATCGAAGCGGTAGCTGCCGCTGGCGGCGGAGTAGAACTTGCCGTCCTGCAGCGTGAGAAAACTGAAGCCCTGCTGCGAGATCACCTTGCGCGATTGCAGGCGGCTCATGTCGTACGGGGTGACCGGCTGGCCGTGCTCGCCGAATTCGCCGCTGCGCAGCTGCCAGGTGCCGAGGAAGGGATTGTGGCTCATTACATTACTCCTGAGTGTATAAGGCGCTAGCCTTTTTCAGTGTTGACCTGTGAGGCAATACCTCAAGGCTTCTTGGTGAAGTCGAGTGCATCGGGGTTGCTGCGCACCATAAAGCGGTCGGGTGCGGGATAGGTGGCAAAGCCCAGCGAGTGGTAGACCGCCGGCGTGCCGGTGAGCAGGTAGCAGTGCGCCACGCCGGCGATGCGCGGGTGCGCCAGCAGCGCGGCAATCATGCGCCGTGCAAGCCCCTGCCCACGCTGCGCTTCGGCGACATACACGTCAGCCAGATAGGCAAAACGCACCGTGTCGCTCAGCACGCGCGCGTAGCAGACCTGCTCGCCGCCGAGAAACGCGGCGATGACGACGGTCGAGGCCTGCGCGCCCTGTTCGACATGGTGGCGCGTGATGCCCGGCGACCAGTAGCTGCCGGCCAGCCAGGCGGTGACACGCTCCCAGTCGACGCGCGCCAAGTCAAAGGAGAATTCGATATCGTTCATCATCAGGCTCCGAATACCACCAGCTTGCGCTGCACCTGCAGGCTGGCCAGATGGGCAAACAGCATGAAGGCCAGCGCCCAGCACGCCTGAATCAGCAGTGATTCCGGCCCGTGCAGCTGGCCGGTGAGGTAGGCGACCGGTGTGTTGAAGAAATGCGCGAAGGGCAGCACGTGCAGCAGCGTCTGCGCGGCAGGCGGGAAGAAGGCCAGCGGGATCAGCGCGCCGCCAAGAAACTGCACCACCGCGTCCTTGCTGGCGATGATGCCCCACAGGTCGGTCGCGAGAAATCCGGCCAGGCCGACGATAAAGGCGAGGCAGAACAGCAGCACAAAGCTGCAGACCAGCGACGCCAGCGCCACCGGCCAGCTGGACGGCGCCAGATTCAGCCCTGCCCACCACAAAAACAGCGCAAACGCCGGCAGCATGTACAGCGCCTTGGCCGCCACCGCCCCCAGTGCCATCGCACCGTGGCGCAGCGCCAGATTCATCGGCTGGGTGAGCTGGCTGGCGACTTCGCCAGAACGAATCTCGCGCGCCAGCCGCCAGTCAGCCGGCGTGGTGATGATGGCAAACAGCGTCTGCGCGGTGGCGACGTGCGTGAGTGCGGTGGCGAAATCCAGCCCGGCGCGGCTCGGGTCGTTCAGATACAGCCCGCGCCACAGCCAGTACAGCAGCCACATGCCCAGCAGATAGCCGACGCAGATGATCAGCCGGCCCTTGCGGTCGGTGGCGGTGACGCGGCCATTGGCCAGCGCCAACTGATAGCAGGCGCGCAGCGTGCTCATGCGGCCTCCCGCGCGCCGACCTTGCCGGCCAGATAGAAGCCGTGCAGCAGCTCTTCCAGGCTTTGCTCGACCGGCTTGATGTCGTGAATGGCAAACGGCGCGAGCAGCTGCAGCAGCTCGGGTAGCGGCAGGCGCTCGTCACGCGCCACTTCCAGCCAGTCGCCGTTGTGGCGCACCGCCAGACCTGCGGGATGAGCGGCCAGCAGTGCCTGTGCGGCGTCGCGGTCGCCCCCCAGTTTTGCCGCCCACCAGTGGCCGTCACCGGCGCTCTGGCGAAAGTGCGCGAGGCTGCCGTCGAACTTGAGCTGGCCGTGGTCGATCAGCAAGAGGCGCTGGCTGAGTTTTTCAATGTCGCCAACGTCGTGCGAGGTGATCAGCACCGTCGTTCCGGCATCGCGGTTGATCTGGCGAATCAGCCCGCGCATGCGCGCCTTCATTTCCAGATCGAGGCCAATGGTCGGTTCATCCAGAAACACCACTTCCGGCGCGTGCAGAAAGCTGGCGGCAATCTCGCACAGCATGCGCTGGCCGAGGCTCAGCGTGCGCACCGGGCGCAGCCAGAATTCATCCAGCCCGCCCTCGCGGCGGAACAGGCTCAATTGCTGCTGGTAGGTGGCTTCCGGAACCGCAAACAGCGCCTGCAGGATGCGGAACGAGTCCTGCACCGGCAAATCCCACCACAGCTGGCTGCGCTGGCCGAAGACCACGCCAATGTGCTTGACGTATGCGCGCCTATCCCTTTGCGGATCGAAGCCTGCGACCGATACCCTGCCTGAGCTGGGTGCAAGAATGCCGGTGAGCATCTTGATGGTGGTCGACTTGCCCGCGCCGTTCGGCCCGACCAGCGCCACGCATTCGCCGCGCGCAATGCCGAAGCTCACATCACGCACCGAATGCGTTTCGCTCCACTTTGGCCGTACGAGGCGCGCAAAGCGCTCACCCCAGCTCTGGCCCGGCAAGGGGCTGCGGTAGACACGGTTCAGTGCATCGGCCTGGATCAGCATGGTTTTAATTACCAAATCAGAAAGACAGATGACAATGTAATGCAGTTGCCTGCGCCAGCGGAATGTCGGATTCTGTCGGGATATTTGTCCAGAACTCTCGCGCATTCCGACAATGGCAACCATCTATTACGAGCGTTTCGATATTGAAGACGGCGGCCGCCTGGTTGGTGCGCACGTCTATCACAAGGCTTCGTGCCCGCCGATGCGGCAGCGCGGCATCTTCATGTGCGGTGTTACCGCGCCGACCGGCCTGTGCGAAATCGAGCGCATCGACGCGCCGTTTCATGTGCTGATTTTCGTGCTGGGCGGTTGCGCCGAGCTGTTCGAGGGCGAGCGCCGCTGGCAGGTCGGCCCCGGCCAGTTCGGCATGCTGCCGCCGGGCGGGCAAAAGGGCTTTCGCCGGCTCGGTGACGAGGCCATGCCGCATGTGTGGTTTCTGCTGCGCGACCACGAGCGCTGGAACCATCTGCCGCGCGGCTCGCCCTGGGTCGATGCATCCGGCGAGGGGCCGGCGCTGTACGACGCGGTCTCGCTATTTCAGCGCGAAGCGGCGCGCCAGAATGCCGGCGAGCGCGACGCCCTGATGCTGCCCGCGCTGGATCTGGTCGAGCGCCAGCTGGAGCGGGCGCTTGGCGCTTACCGGCCGCCGTCGGGGCGGGCGCAGGCACTGCAGGTCGTGTTGGCGCAGGTCGTGCAGGCTGCGCACGAGCCCTGGCCGGTGGCACGCCTTGCGGCAGAGCTGGGGGTGACGCAAAGCCATCTGCACCGCCTGTGCCGCGAGCATCTCGGACAATCGCCGGGGCAGCTGGTGTTTGCCGCCCGCATGCACGCCGCCCGCGCGATGCTGCAGGCGGGGGGGCGTGTCGGCGAGGTGGCAACGGCGGTGGGCTATGCCGAAGTCGCCAGCTTTTCGCGGCGCTGCCGCGAGTTTTTCGGCGTCAGCCCGAGTGCCCTGCAGGCGGGGAAGTAGGGGTAATGATCATTGGGTATATGCCCCTAGCCATTTTATAAGAAGGGCTGTGGGGATATCCCCTTTTCCTGACTATGTCTTCCCTTCTGGAAGCAAGGTTTTCAGAGCCTTCGGCGCGGGGTGTGTGCGGAATCTGGTCACTCGTGACTACCCATTCTGGCGTTCGTGACCACTCCGCCGATGAGATATGACCATCGTGATGGTCTCAGTGACAGCTGATCGGCCGAAGCGGTCATTCGGCTAAAAATATGCAAGGTCCGCTGTTTTATGACTGTCACATCTGTCGAAAGCGTGATTGAAACCGCTGGCTCACCGGCAGTTTTTCCGAGTGGTCGCGCAGATGTACGATCAGTTCGCCCTGCTCAATGCGCTGCACGGCCGCCACCTGGCTGGCCGCGACGATGGTGCCGCGGTTCAACTGCCAGAATTGTTCGGGGTCAAGCAGCTCAGCCAGGGTCTTGATCGGCAGGCGGATGCATACCTCCTGCGTTCGCGTTAGTACCCGGGTGTATTTGGCATTGGCTTGAAAGAAGAGTACGTCTTCAACCGGAATCAGATGCAGCGTATTACCGACCGATGCTTGTATCCAGCGCAGCTGCGTGCGGTGTGGTTGCAGTACGTCGGCTATGGCGGCAATGTGGCTTGGCGTCATGGCGCTGCGGTTTTTCAGTCGCAGCACGGTGCGTGCCAGCCGCGTTGCATCAGCCGGTTTGAGCACGTAATCCACCGCGCCGGCCTCGAAGGCTGCTACGGCGTATTCGTCGTAGGCGGTCACGAACACGATGTGCACCGCATCGTCGGCCAGCCGGGCGACGTCCAGACCAGTCAGCCCTGGCATCCGAATATCCAGAAAAGCAATATCGGGTTGCATGCCGTGCAGTGCTTCCAGTGCGCTGAATCCGTCGTCCGCTTCAGCAATGATGTGAGCGTCGGGCCATAGCACCTCCAAGCAGGTTTTGAGCTGCGCACGTAGCAGGGGTTCGTCGTCGGCAAGCAGGATACGCGGCATGTTAGTCCGAGGGCAGCAACGGGATGGAGATGCAGGCGATGGTGCCCCGTCCGTGGGTGTGTGGGTCAGCCTGCAGGCTGAAGCGGGCAGCCGTGCCATGCAGCTTGTGCAAGCGTTCGCGCAGATTGCTCAGTCCGTTGCCATCCCGCGGCGCAGCTGGCAGGCCCACGCCGTTGTCGCGCACTGTCAACTGCAGCATCTTGCCATCCACGTCTGCGGCAATGGCGATATGCACCGGGCCGGGCCTAGGTTCGACGCCGTGTTGCACGGCGTTTTCTACAACGCTCATCAGCACGGCAGGTGGAAAGGGCAGTGCTGCGGCCGCTGTGCTTGCATGTACCGCAAAGCTGAAGCGATTGCCCAGCCGGATACGCATGATCTCCAGATAGTGGCTGGCCAGTGCCAGCTCTTGCGCCACGGTGGAGCTGCTGGCTCGAAGGCTGGGCAGCGCTGCACGCAGATAGGCAATCATATGGGCGGTGAGTACCCCGGCCTGTGTGGGTTCGGTGGCGATCAGATGTTGTACGTTGGCCAGCGTGTTGTAGAGGAAATGCGGCTCGATCTGAGCCTGCAAGGTGCGTAGCTCCTGTTCCAGCAGGCGGCGCTCGGTACGCGCCTGCTCGTCGGCCTGCCATTGGGCCTGTTGCGCCAGCTGGGCGCGGCGTTGCTGCCATAGCTGCGGCAGCAACAAGGCCAGCGCAAGCAACAGCGGACAGGCCAGCGCCGCGACATCAGGTAACAGGCGCAACGGTGCGCTGGATGCCCAGTGACGATAGCTCAGCCAACCGACCGCACTCCCCGTCAATATGCCCGGCAGCAGACAGGCTAGCGCCGCGGGTAACGCGAACACTGGCTGCCACTGGTTTTGCAACGCCAGCGTCAGATAGCCGCCGGCATAGCCAGACAGGCACAGCACAAAAGCACTCTGCCAGCCGGTGCGCAAGGACAGCGGGAAAACTTGCGCAGCCAGCAACAGACTGATGCACAGGGCCATCCCACCCAGCCAGCGCAGCATCGTCGGCCGTGCTGGCTGGGCGCTGGCTGACATGGAAGGATTGCTGCTCATAGCGTCGGCTCGTCTGGCGCGAGTGTTTGCAAGGTTCCGTCTGGTTTGTGTTGCACCAAGGGTTTTCCGCAGCATAGGGTCTGCGGGGTGTGCCTGTCTACGACCTCAAACACCAGCTGGTCCATCCAGATCCGCCCCTTGCCGGCCAGCAGCAGGCCAAAGTGCAGGCTTTCGGCATCGGCCGGGATGTCGAGTACGACATCCCAGCGCTGCCAGTCGTTGCTGTTTTTCAAACCCCGGGTGTACATGTTGTCAAAAACCACCGTTTTGCCCTGATGGTTGTCGGCGCGAAGCCACAGCCCCCCCCAACCCAGTACGTCTTCGGTCTTGAGCATGGCGCTGAAGCGTACGCGCTTGCCGGCGTAGTTGCGCGCGGAAATGGTCTGGTGCAGATCACCCCAGCCCTCGCTGATATCGCCATCGAGGTATTGCAGGCTGGGGGCGCCTTGCGCGCTCAGCGCGGTTTTCATGTCCAGTTTGCCGGCATAGCTGGTGCCGCCGGATGATTCGAGCTGCCAGTGTGGTGGTAGCGGCGTATCGGTCTGGCTGGACCAGGCAGCGACGGCAAACGCCATGGTGGCGGCGACAAAAATGGCTTTCAGTTGCATGGGTATTCTCCCTGAGTGGATGCAGGGTCAGTATGGCCAGCGGCATGATGCCATGCGACGAGCATGCGATGTATCCCGCCGCAGGCGGGACGAACATGGGATCTTTCGCGATGAATGCCCGGTGGCCTGCAATGCCAAGTGCCGATGAAAGACTTGTGACGCAGTTACATGGCAATCACAAATTAACCCAAGGCCAACGTAGACCGATGGCACAGCCAGGCTGCTCCTGGCGCGCTTGTATCAGCGGGTTGATCGCTGGGCGGAAATTTGCGCATTCATGCTGGTGCTAAGTACGGGGTTTGCGCTGCTTTGGGGCAGCAGGCCGGGAATGGCGCTCGCAGTCAAGATTGGACATCGCAGCCAATGCCTATTGCGTACTCTTGGTGTGGCGCCGCGCGGCCCATGCCGAGGCTGGCGACTGGGAGCAGTTTGATGCGGTAGACCACCTACAACCCCGCTGGGGCGCCGTGGTCCTGGTCAGCATGCTACTAGCCGTGATGATGGAAGCCTGGATTGGCTTCCATCCGCTCACGGCCTAAGAGCCTGTTCAAAGTCTTCTAAGCAGTAATGCCAGGAATGCCAAATGGACGAACTGCAAGCTGGTATTGAGCTTTCGCTTGCAGTTCTTCCATAGCTCTTTCTCATTCGACGAGCTTCTCATAAATTCAAAAGACTTTGAAAGGCTCTCAGACACGTCCCGCACCTGATCCTCCCCCTGCGGGGAAACCTGCGCTTCTCAGCGGCTTTCAGGGCTGAACGTGCTAACCAGCGGCTTTGTTCTACAGACTTCCTGAAACAGAGACAGGATCAGGTTGGTTTTATGCGGCGCTCTGCTTGCGCAATTCGGGCAGCAACGCGGCCACGATGCCGGCCAGCGGTATCCAGCCGCACAGCGCATACACGCCGACAATGCCGTAATGGTCGGCCAGCCAGCCCATCAGTGCGGCGCCCAGCCCGGCGATGCCGAAGGCCAGCCCGAAAAACAGCCCCGAGATCATGCCGACCTTGCCCGGCACCAGCTCCTGCGCGTAGACCAGAATCGCCGAAAACGCCGAGGACAGGATGAAGCCGATCAGCATGCTCAGCACCAGCGTGCCGGTGAGACCCATGTGCGGCAGCGCGATCGAGAAGGGCGCAACGCCCAGAATCGAGAACCAGATCACGCGGCGGCGGCCGATGCGGTCACCCAGCGGCCCGCCCAGCAGCGTGCCGGCGGCAACGGCGAACAGGAAGGCGAACAGGTAGTACTGTGCGCTCTGCGCCGGCACCGCGAAATGCTCCATCAGGTAGAAGGTGTAGAAGCTGTGCAGGCTGGCGAGGTAGGTGTATTTGGTGACGACCAGTGCGACCAGCACCGCCAGCGCCAGGCGGGTGCGGCCGGGCGAGAGCGGGGCGGCGGTTTCCCTGCGCTGGCGTGCCGGCTGGCTGGCCAGATGCTGGCGGTACCAGTTGCCGACCTGCCACAGCACGATGATGGCGGCCAGTGCCGCGAGCGAAAACCACGCCAGGCTGTGCTGGCCATAGGGCAGGATGATGAGCGCGGCCAGCAGCGGGCCGACGGCCGTGCCGCCATTGCCGCCGACCTGGAAGAGCGACTGCGCGAGGCCATGTCGCCCGCCCGATGCCATGCGCGCCACGCGCGATGATTCGGGGTGGAAGATCGACGAGCCGGTGCCGACCAGCGCAGCGGCCAGCAGCAGCAGCGGGAAGGTGGTGGCCTGCGAGAGCAACAGCAGGCCGAGCAGCGTCGACCCCATGCCGACCACGAGTGCGCGCGGTTGCGGGCGGCGATCGGTGATCATGCCGACCAGTGGCTGCAGCAGCGAGGCGGAGCACTGGTAAGTGAGCGTGAGCAGGCCGATTTCGGCAAAAGTGAGGTGATAGTTGCCTTTGAGCAGCGGATAGATCGCCAGGATCAGCGACTGCATCATGTCGTTGAGAAAGTGCGCGAGGCTGATGGCGCCGAGCACGCGGTAACGGGTGTCGCCCGTTGCGGCGCTGGCTGGCAGGGTAGCGGTCGCAGAGTTCGTCATGGGAGGCTCCGGATCGGTAAAGAGGGAAGGCCCATCTTAGGTGACGCTGTCATGTCTGTCCTGCTAGAGTAAGGCGTCAACTAGCGAGAAAGCGGCATGAGTGATTCCGGAAAGCTGATCGAGGAGATCGGCCCGCCCCAGCTGATGGGTGAAAGCCTGATGATTGCCAAATCCATCGATTACCCGGCGGGAGCCCACACCATCCGCCACACGCATCCGGTGGCGCAACTGCTCTACGCGGTCGAAGGCGTGATGCGCGTGGAAACGCCGCGCGGGCAATGGGTGGTGCCGCCCAGCCGGGCCATCTATGTGCCGGCCGGCGAATGGCACGAAGTTCATGTGGTCAGCGCCGCGCGCATGCGCAGTGTCTATGTGCGCCCCGACGCGGTTGCCGGCCTGCCGGTCGAATGCACCGTGCTGGCGGTGACGCCGTTGTGGCGCGAATTGCTGCTGGCCGCTGTCACCTTCCAGCCGCCCGTGCTGCACGACACGCGCGAAGGGCGGCTGTTGCGCCTGCTGCTCGATGAAATCGTGGTGCTGCAGGCGCTGCCGCTGGCACTGCCCTGGCCGGATGATGCGCTGCTGACACCGCTGTGCCGCCAGTTGCAGGGCATGCCGGACGATACGCGCGGCGGGGAGGAATGGGCCGCACAGCTAGGCGTCGATGTGCGCACGCTGCAGCGGCGTTTTCTGCGCGCCACCGGCATGAGCTTTGGCGAATGGCGGCGGCAGGCGCGCCTGCTGTACGCGCTGCAGCGGCTGGCGGCAGGTGATCGCGTGCTGGATGTGGCGCTCGATGCCGGCTATGCCTCGCCGAGTGCCTTCACCGCGATGTTCCGGCGGCAGTTTGGCGTGGCGCCAAGCGAGTTCTTTGCCGTACCCGCGCCGGTCTGATCAGGCCGTGAGGGTTTTGAACATGACCAGCGCGTCGACATAGCCGAGGCGGGCATGACGGAATGCGCCCGGCAGCGTGCCGACCACACTGAAGCCCAGATGCTGCCACAGCCGCACCGCGCGAGTGTTGGTCGAGACAACCAGATTGAACTGCATGGCCCTGAAGCCCATCGCCACGGCAGTCTGCTGCGAGTGCCCGCACAGCGCGGTGGCAATGCCGCGCCCGGCGGCCTCCGGCGCGACGACGTAGCCGCAGTTGCACACATGGCTGCCAAGCCCGGTCTGGTTGGGCTTGATGTAATACGTGCCGACCACGTTGCCCGTTTCGTCGCAGGCGACAAAGGTGGCGGCCGGTACAGTAAGCCAGGCATGGCGGATGTCGGCCTCGCTGCTGTCGGGCGCAAAGGGATAGCTGTCGCCGCTGGCGAAGGTCGTGTGCAGGATGGGCCAGATGGCCGGCCAGTCGGCGGGCAGGGCGGGGCGGATCTGCAAGGCTGAGGTCATGCGGGCGGTTTCCTTGAACGTGAGTCTGTGGTGTGCCCCTGAGGGGCCGGAACGGCTGCGCAGGGCATCCCGAAAGGCGTTTGCGGCCTCGCATGCATGCTCGCCGGGCTCTGGATGATTGAATAATCGGGCTTTTCCCGTACAAAGCACTTACTCGGATAATTCATGCTGCGCTACACTGAGCGCCATTCTGGCGTCACAGTCAGCGCGGACGCCGGCATTTCTGCCGCCACCGCGTTGCCCGGCGCAGCCCGGCAAGGGCGCATTTTCAAATTTGATGTTGAGGATTACTGATTTTATGGCTGCACCGACTTCACTGCGCGACATTCCGCAAAGCCACATTTTCCGCAAGGGCGATGTCTTCGTGCTGTTCGGCGAACTGTTCGGCCGTGGCTACGCCAACGGTCTGGTGAATGAGGCCCGCGCGGCCGGTATGACGATTGTCGGCATGACTGTCGGCCGTCGAGATGAAAACCAGAAACTGCGTCCGCTGACCGCAGAAGAACACGCCGAAGCCGAAGCCAATCTCGGCGGCAAGATCATCAATGTGCCGCTGATGGCCGGTTTTGACCTTGACGCGCCGGAAGGCGAGCCGACCCCGACCGACCTGCTTGCACCGCTGACACTGAAAAGCTGGCAGGACGACAAGCTCGACTGGGCGCAGATCGAACGCTGCCGCGCGGTCGGCGTACAGCGCTTCAAGGATTCCGCTGCCCGCGCCATGGCCGAGCTCGATGGCCTGGTGCCCGATGGCAGCAATGTCTTCTTCGCGCACACCATGGCCGGCGGTATTCCGAAGGTGAAAGTGTTCCTCGCAATCGCCAACCGCATCTACAAGGGCCGTGGCGAGCGCTTCATGTCCTCGCGCGCACTGCTCGACAGCGATCTGGGCAAGCTGATCCTGATGAACTTCGACGAAGTCACCGCGAACACCTTCCAGTACCTGATCGACGCCAGCGCGGCGATCCGCGGCCGTGTCGAAGCAACCGGCGGGCAGGCCCGCTACACGGCCTACGGTTACCACGGCACCGAAATCCTGATCGACGGCCGTTACCAGTGGCAGACCTACACCAACTACACGCAGGGTTATGCCAAGAAGCGCCTGGAAGACGTGGCGAAAGCCGCGTGGGAAAAGGGCATCAAGGCGACTGTCTTCAACTGCCCGGAAATCCGCACCAACTCGTCCGACATCTTCGTCGGCGTCGAGCTCTCGCTGTTCCCGCTGCTCAATGCGCTCAAGCACGAAAACGGCGGCGCCTGGGCCGATGTGCAGCGTCAGGCCTGTGCCGACCTGCTGAAGGACGGCGTATCGCTGCAGGATCTGCTTGACCAGATCGAGTCCTACAACGCTGACGGCGTGATCACCGAGTTCCGTGATTTCGACCGCTGGCCGATGGACAATTCGCCGGAGCTGGCCGAGGTGATGATTGGCACCTCGGAAGCCATCACCAATCTGCACAAGGAACGCACCGCGCTGGTGACCGACCTGCTGAGCGCACTGGTGCTTGAAGGCACCGGCCCGCTGATGTTCCGCGAAGCCGCCAACCCGGCCGGCCCGGTGCTGTGGCTGAACCACGACGTGATCGCGCGCCAGCTGAACCAGCTGCACAACTGATCATTGCCCGGCATCAGCAAAAAGGCGGCCTGCGGGCCGCCTTTTTGTTTCCCTGCCGCATGCAACCGAGGCTTAACCCGGCAGCCAGCTGCGGATTTCTGCCACGGTCGGGATCTTGCCGGTGGAAACCACCTTGCCATCGATGGCCACGCCCGGGGTAGCCATGACGCCGGCTTTGGCGATTTCGGCGTAGTCGCTGACCTTTTCCAGCGTGAAGGCGATGCCGAGGCCGTCGCAGACATCCTTGATGAGGGCTGCGGTTTGCGTGCAGCGTGCGCAGCCGGGGCCGTAAACAGTCACTTTCATGGTCATGGTATTTCTCCTCGTCAGAACAGGGCGTTGAACACAAAACCGACCAGCAGGATGCCCAGCGCGACGATGCCGGCAAATACTGCGATCAGGCGGATCGAGAGCACTTTGCGCAGGATGATCATTTCCGGCAGCGACAGCGCGATCACCGACATCATGAAAGCCAGCACCGTGCCGAGCGCCGCGCCCTTGCCCAGCAGCGCCTGCACGACCGGAATCATGCCGGCCGCATTGGAATACATGGGAACGCCGATCAGCACTGCCAGCGGCACCGACCACCAGGCTTCCTTGCCCATGATGCCGGCGAGCAGCTGTTCCGGCACATAGCCGTGGATGCCGGCGCCAATGGCAATGCCGGCAAGCAGATAGGGCCAGACCTTGCCGACAATCTCGCGCACATTGCGCCAGCCCTCCTGCAGGCGTTCCGGCCAGTCCGGTGTTGATGAAGCACCGGCCGGCGCTGCGCCGATACCGTAAACCCAGGGTTCGACCCAGTGTTCGAGCCCGAGCTTGCCGATTACATAGCCGGCGACGATGGCGACACTGAGCCCCAGCAGCAGGTAAGCCAGCGCCACCTGCCAGCCGAACAGGCCGAAGAGCAGCGCGAGTGCGACTTCGTTGATCATCGGTGCGGCAATCAGGAAGGAAAAGGTCACGCCCAGCGGTACGCCGGCGGTGAGAAAACCGATGAAAAGCGGAACGGCCGAGCAGGAGCAGAAGGGAGTGACGATGCCGAGGCTGGCCGCCAGTACATTGGCCAGAAAATTGCTGCGCCCGGCAAGCAGCGCGCGCGTGCGCTCGGGGGTAAAAAAGGTGTGCACCACCCCCATGATGAACACCACCAGCGTGAGCAGCAGCAGGACTTTCGGAGTGTCATACACGAAAAAGCGCACGGCCTCGCCCAGATGGCTGCGCGGCTGCAATGACAGCACGCCGAAGCTCAGCCAGTCGGCAAAGCGCTCCAGCTGCGAATAGAGCAGTACCCACAGCAGCAAGGCTGCAGCGCTGACGCTCCACATTCGCCTGTCCATGCCCAGTTTGCCGGCAACATGGGACTGCCCGGTGCAACAGTTGCCGGTAGGTGGCGATTCGTGATCGGTCATGATCACTCCAGTCCAGTGCAAAAATGGTATCCGGTCAGCATGCGCTGCGGCATGCTGGATACCCTTGACCGCCATCAAATATACATGCGGAAAATCGCATGTATTAGCGGCCGTTGCGCCGGCAGGGCAACCGTGCCAGATCATCGTGCAGCTGTGTGGCAGTGGCCGGCTCCAGCAGCAGGTCGTCGAGCAGGCGGCAAGCCCAGCGCGGTAATTCAGGATGGAGCCGGTAGTGCGTCCATGTGCCTTCCTTGCGCCAATCCAGCAGACCAGCGGCGCGGATTTGTGCCAGATAGCGCGAGACTTTCGGCTGCGGCAGGCCGAGTACGCCGGTGAACTGGCATACGCACACTTCATCCTGCCGGCAGAGGATGGCCAGAATGCGGCGTCGCTGCGGGTCGGCCAGTGCCTGGAACAGCTTGTCGATGACGATCATGGAGATATATATGCGGTTTTGTGGATGAAGTTTGCAGTATGGGAGCAGCCATGTCGACCCCCGCAGCCTGCCTTGTTCCATTAAGCGGGCGAAACCGGCTGGATGCTTCGTGGCAGTGGCGCAGAGATGCATCCTTCCTGTTGCCAGGAGATGACCATCAATTTCCTTGGGTATATTGATGCAGACAATTATTTCAAATGGCTGCATGGCAATAGGCTTAGGGGTATGAATCAGGCGCCGTGCGCCGGCTGATCTTCCTCCGAATCCTTTGCACAGATGACGCGGTTGCGACCGGCGGCCTTCGCCTGGTAGAGCGCCTGATCGGCCAGCCCCAGCAGTTCGCTGATCGGCTGATGGCGGCCGGCCGGTTTGTGCGTGACGCCGATGCTCAGCGTCACATGCGGATGACGTGCCGTGCGGCAGTGCGGGATGTGCAGGGCTTCAACGTCGGCGCGGATGCGCTCGGCAATCTGCAGCGTCTGTTCCTGCGAGGCATCGGGCAGCAGGCAGCAGAATTCCTCGCCGCCATAGCGTGCGGCCAGATCGCCCTGCCCGCGCAGCGCGGCGCGCATCACGTCGGCGATGCGCTGCAGGCAGTGATCGCCGGCCGGATGGCCGAAGCTGTCGTTGTAGCGTTTGAAATCGTCCACATCGGTGAGGATCAGCCCAAGGCTGCGGCTGTGCTGCTCGGGGTCGGGCAGCAGGCTGGCGAGGCGGTCGAACAGGAAGCGGCGGTTGGCAAGTCCGGTCAGCACGTCGGTTTGCGACAGGGCCAGCAGGATGTCCTTGCTGCGCTTGAGCTCGACATGGTTGCGCACGCGGGCACGGACGACGGCAGGCGTGAAGGGCTTGGTGATGTAATCGACCGCGCCTGCTTCGAGGCCGCGTGTTTCTTCGTCCGGGGTGGCGAGCGCGGTCAGGAAGATGACCGGAATGTCACGGGTGACCGGATCGGCCTTCAGTTGTGCGCAGAGCGTGTAGCCATCGGTGCCCGGCATCATCACGTCCAGCAGGATCAGCTCGGGCAATTGCTGGGCGATGCGCTGCAGCGCGCCTTCGGCATCCAGTGCAAAGCGGATTTCGTAGTCGCTGCCCAGCAGTTCGTCGAGCAGTTCGATATTGCTCATCTGGTCGTCGACCACAAGGATGTAATGCGAGTCGGCAGTCATGGCGAGGCCTCCTGTGATGCAATCAGCTGCTGCAGCGCCGCGCGGGCGGCGGGGTAGTCTAGACTGGCCAGCGCACGGCCGACCGGCTGCAGCAGGGCATGGATTTCCGGGGCCTGCTGCAGCAGTGCTTCGTACTGCCGACGTGCGCGCAGGCTGTTGCTGTCCAGTGAATGGCGCAGGGCCTGCAGCTCGGCATCCAGCGCGGCGGGTATCCGGCTCAGCTGCGGACCGGCGGTGCCGCCGGGTTCTGCTTCGGGCGGCAGCACGGCAAGGATCTGCTCGCGCAACTGCGTGAAACACTGGAGCAGCGGCTGGTAATTGATGCCTTCATCCTGCCGGCGCAGGGCCTGCTCCAGCCCGGTACTGATACGGAACAACTCATCGAGCCCCAGCGTGCCGGCTACGCCGCGCATGGCGTGCACGCGTTCGAGCAATTGCTGGCTGGCCTTGGGGCCACGTTCGAGCTGGGCAAACAGCGATTCCTGTTCCTGGAAGAAACGCCGCAGCCAGTTGTTGTAGCGCGGGGTGTTGAAATTCAGCCGCGGCAGGGCAGCGCTGACATTGATCCCCAATGTGCCCAGCTGCGCCAGCCACGGCGGCTGCTTGCCGGTACTGCTCTGTGCGCTGGTGCGCGCGATCAGCGGTGGCAGTGTCCTGCCACGTGCCAGCTGGTAATCGATGGCGTGCTGCAGTGTGCGCTGCAGTGCATCGGGGTCGAGCGGCTTGATCAGGTATTCGTCGAGCCCGGCGTGCGCGCCGGTTTCCTGCTCGCGCTCCGAGGCATTGGCGGTGAGTGCGACGGTAAAGATACCGGGGTCGCGCACCGGCAGTCCGGGAAGCCCGCCCTGGCGCAGGTGGCGGATGGCGGTCATGCCGTCCATCACCGGCATGCGCCAGTCCATCAGTACCAGATCGAAATCGTCGCGTGCCAGTGCCTCCAGTGCCTGCCGGCCGTTGTCGACGACGACGATATCCATTCCCATCTCGCCCAGCAGCGTTTGCACGAGCAGCTGGTTGGTGTGAACGTCTTCGGCATAGAGCACGCGCAGCTGGTGGGTCAACGGTTTCTCCGTGTTGCCGTCTTCGCCGAGAATGCCGGCCATCTCGGTCACCGGCAGCGGCAGCTCGACACGGAAGGTGGTGCCTTCGCCGGGAGCACTGGTCACGCCGATGCTGCCCTGCATCAGCTGAACGAGGCCGTGGCTGATCGCCAGCCCGAGGCCGGTGCCGCCGTAGCGGCGCGTGGTCGAGGTATCGGCCTGCTCGAATTTGCGGAACAGGTGCGAGCGCGTTTCCGCGTCCATGCCGATGCCGGTGTCGGCAATGCTGAACTTCACCATCGTGTCGTCGGCATACACCGTGAGTGATACATGGCCCTGCTCGGTGAACTTGATCGCATTGCCCAGCAGGTTGAACAGGATCTGGCGCAGGCGCACCGGATCGCCGAGGTAATGCACGCGCGGCAGGTAGCGCGTATCGACGGTGAAGCCGATTCCCTTGGCCTGCGCCTTGGGCTGCATCAGCTTGCTCACCTGCGAAATGACCTGGTGCAGGTCGAAGGGAATGTGCTCCAGCGCGAGCTTGCCGGCGTCGATTTTCGAGGTATCGAGGATGTCGTTGATGATGTCGAGCAGCAGTTCGGCGCTTTCCAGCCCGGTTTCCAGCTGGCCCCGTGTTGTCGGGGTTAGTTCGGGCTGTTTTTTTGCCAGCCGCAGCATGCCGATCACGCCGGTCAGCGGCGTGCGGATTTCATGGCTGATCATGGCAAGGAAATCACTCTTGGCCTGATTGATCGCCAGCAGGGACTGACGTTCGGCCAGGTGCGCCGCCTGCTGACGGATGGCGTCTTCCTGCAGGCGCTGGCGTTCCTGTTCGGTTTTCAGCAGGCGCATGCGTGTTTCCATGCGGTGGATCTTGCGCAGGGTGCTGCCTTCGAGCTGGTTCACATTGCGCTCCTGCGCCATGCGGATGTTCAACTGCGTGTGGGCTTCGTAATGCAGCAGGGCCTGGCGGGGATTGCCGCGCGCTTCCTCGATGGTGGTCAGCAGCGCCAGGCACTTCAGCTCGTGAAACAGTGCCGCATTCTGCCGCGCGGCCTGCAGCGCATCCTGCGCCAGTTTCAGCGCGGCATCCGCCTGGCCTTCCTGCAGGCGGATGCGGGCCAGCCCCAGCAGGCAGGGGCTGAGGCACCAGCGCGCGCTGTAGCGCTCGGCCAGCACGATGGTGTCCTGGTAGGCATTCAGGGCGTTTTCCAGCTCGCCCAGCCCCAGCCAGGCATCGCCGGAATGCAGGCCGACTTCGGTGTACTCGGTGCCGGCAGGCAGCTTGCCGAGGTTGGCGCGCGCCAGCTCCAGATGCTGCAGTGCTTCGGCGTGCCGCCCCTGCTGGTTGTAATCGCTGGCCAGCCAGATGTGCAGCTTGAGCTGCAGGTAGGCATCATCGAGCTCCTGCGCATAATCGAGCGCTGTCAGGTGGTGGCGCAGCGATTCATCGTGCATGCCGTACAGCATGTAGATGCCGCCGATGCCGATGTAGATGTTGATGTAGGAAAGCAGCGATTCCTGATCGAGCGCCAGCTCCAGCCCGCGCCCCCAGCAGCGCAGCGCCAGATTGGGCTGGCCCAGCGTGTAGTAGACCTTGCCCAGCACATCGGCAATCAGCAGCTGGGCATGGGCATCGCGGCTGCGCTCGGCAAGCTGCATGCCGCGCTTCAGGCGCTCTTCGGCTTCCGGAAAGCGCCCCATTTTTTCGAGTGCTTCGCCCTGATGAAAGAGCGCCAGCGCTTTCTGGCTCATGCTGCCGGGCTGCTGCTCCAGTGCTTCGGCCAGTAGCAGTGCCTGAGGGTAGTCGCGGGCATCACTGTGGCGCAGCCGTTCGATCTGCCCGAGCAGATGCGATGTGTCAGACATGGCTGATCTCCTGTGCCAGCTCGCGGGCCAGCTCGTCCGGATCGTTTCTCTGTTTCAGGCTGAATCGGCAGTGTGGTGCACCGTGACGCTGCCAGGGATAGGCGTGCAGGCTGTCCAGCAGCGCACGGCTGAACTGGCCTAGCATGGCATCCTGCCGCGACGGCAGGATGAGATAGCGCCCCGGTGTCTGCTCGATCCAGAGGTCGCTGGGCGAACAGTGGTTGTCGATCAGCCGGCACAGCAGGTCGCTGATGTGCAACTGCGGTCTGGGTGTGCAGTGCAGTTCCAGCACGGACTGTCCGGCAGGCGCGTGCTGCAGGCGTGCCACCAGAGTGCGTTTCTGGCGGCTGTGCGCTTCGGGCTCCATCCAGCCCACGTGTTTTTCCAGCTGCATGCGCAGGCGCAGCAGCCGGCTGATCGTGTTTTTCAGCTGTTTTGGTCCCATTTTTTTCTGTCCGGAGTCCGGTTGGCTGAGCCCGGCCAGCCGTGCTGCTTCCTCGCGTTGCAGCCATTTCAGTGCCTGCGGCCAGTCTTCGCGCTGGCAATGGATGCGGTAATGGCACTCGCAAAATTGTGCTGCAATGTCATGACCGCTTTGCCAACAGGCCGGCTCGGCGGCCCCGAGCAGCGCCAGAGCCGCATCGGCTTCGTGGCAGGCCAGCAGGTGATCGGCGTAATACCGGACCACGCTGGTCAGCCCCCACAGCAGCTGCCTGTCCCTGGCCAGCGTGAATGCGGCCTGGTAGTACTGGCGTATCTGCTCTGCCGGGCTGCCCAGCTGCTGGCCGCAACGTGCAAGGAAACAGTGCAGTTCGACCTGCCAGGTGGGATCGCCATGCTGCCAGACTGCACTTTCTACCTGCCGCAGGATGGCTTGTGCGCTGTCCGCCTGGCCTTCGCGCAGCAGCTGTTCGGCCAGCAGGATGCCGGCCTTGGCGATCAGCTTGCCGTGGTTGATCCAGCGGGCGAGCTCAAGGCCGGTACGGAACATCGGCAGGCTTTCCGAGTGTGCACCCTGCGCGAGAAAAATCTGCCCGACATACAGATAGCTTTCGATCGCTACCGGGTAGTCAGCCAGGTCGATGGCGAGCTCGATGGCGTCGATGGTCGATCTGACCGCCAGGCATAGCTGCCCGCGCGCGAGATGGCCGACCCCCAGCTGCATTCTGGCGCGGACCAGATAATCCATGTCGCCCTGCTCCTGCAGGGTAAGGCAGGCCTGCCGCAGCATATGGCAGCCCTCGGCATTGCGCAGGGTATTGAGATGCGCGATGCCCTGCACGAGGCGTGCGCGCCCCAGCTCGGGATGCTGCTGGGCCGTCAGGGTACGCAGCAGCGTGTCGAGCCCGGCTTGCTCCGGTTCTTCGCCGCGCTCCAGCTCCGCTTCCAGCGCGTCGAGCTGCTGCGCGTATCCATTGCTGTTCGCCACTTGCCCCTCCCGCCCCGGTAGCAGCTGCAGGGCAGCATCGCGGCTGATTCGGACCAGCACCGGCTGCGGCGGTTCAAGCGCGTGCCAGCGCCAGGGGAAGCAATCCAGTGCTGTTTCCAGTGTTTCCTGCAGGCGGGCGAGGCTGGTGGCATCCTGCTGCATCGGGTAGATCAGATAGGCATGCGCCTGCAGGCAGAGCCAGAGATTGTCGTTTCCCAGCTCGCGCCAGAGGATGCGGTGCAGGCGCTGCTCGGCGAGATCCGGGCTTTCTGCATCGGGCCTGACCGTCAGGTGCAGCAGCGTCGTCCCAGGCGGGGCGCGCAGGCAGCGCATGCGCATCTGCTGGCTGCGCACGCCGACTTCACCGGGAGCGAAGAGATTGGCCATGTATTCGAATTCGCCCATCATCTGGGTGATCTTGCGGCGGATGTGCTCCAGACGTGGCCGGTGCAGCGGCGAGCCACCAGCTGTCTGCGCCATGCCGTGCTGCAGCAGCGTGAGCATCAGGGTCTCGTACTGGCGCAGATAGGTGAGTGCCTGGCCGTAGTCGCCCAGCTCGCGGCAGCTCCGGCACAGCAGCTGCAGCGATTCGCGCTGCAGAAAGCCCATGTCGAACTGGCGGGCACCATCCTGCATGTCGAGCAGGATGCCTAGCGCATCCGCCGGGCGGCCGGTTTCCAGCAGATAGCGGCCGTAGTTGATGGAAGTGACGGCGCGGCTCCACAGGGCGTTCATCGCGCGCGCCAGCGCAAACATGCTTTCAAAATACAGCCCAGCCAGCTCGTGCTCCCCTAGGTGCAGGTAGCACACACCGATGTAGTTGCCGCATTCGACCAGCCAGGTCATGTCGCCGTGGCGCAGCAGGCTGGGTTCCGACTGCCGCAGGATGCGCAGCGCCTCGCGGTGGTTGTCGCGCAGGATCAGGTTGCCGGCAAGGAAAATGGCGCTCTTGCCGATCTGCTTGTGGTCGTTGATTGACAGCGCCAGCCGGTGGCCCAGCTCCAGCATGCGGCGGGCGTCCTCGTTCATTCCCATCATGCCGTAGGACTGCGAGATACTGATGAAGGCCTCGATGGCGACGCTGATCTGGCCGCGGTTGAGCGCTACTTCGATGGCCGTGGCGTAATCCTCGGCGGCGACACCGTTGCGCTTCAGGCTCATCTGGATCAGGCCGCGCTGGAGGTAATGCTCGGCGAGCAGGTGCAGCGCGTTTTCATTGCGGATGCACTGCAGCGCCTGATTGCTGGCCAGCAGTGCCTGCGGGTAATTGCCGACGCCCCACAGCATCTTGGCGTGCAGCAGCCAGGGCCTGGCCATTTCCGGCGCGTGCAGTTCGCGGCAGCGGGCCATCAATTGCTGGCTGCTGGCCAGTGCCACATTGATGTCCAGCAGGAACTGGTCTTCCAGCAGCTGGCATGCCGCGGGGAGATCGTCCACCCCGGCGGCGCTGATGTCGAGCATCGCATGTCTCCTCGCCCCGATTTTCTCGGTATAGCAAAGGCTTACGGCTTGCAGGAAAATCGCGTGCGGCGGCGTGGCCCGGTGGCAGGTGGCTTATTTATCCCTATGGGTATATGCCCATAGCCATTTCATTCAATGGGCTATGGGCATATACAGTGCCATGTATTTCGGGCGCTCAGGAGGCCGTTGCCAGCCGCTTGCCCCAGCCGACCACCTGGTCATCGCTGTAGCCCTGGCTGGCGTAGAACACCTGCACGTCCAGATTGTCGCGCCGGATCTGCAGATTGATCTTGCGTGCCCCCAGCGCCAGCAACCGGCGCTCGGCTTCCTGCATCAGGGCGGAGGCGATGCCGCGCCGCTGATAGTCCGGCAACACGCCCAGATAGTTGATCCAGCCACGGTGGCCGTCATAGCCGGCCATCACCGTGCCGACCACCCGGTCGTTCATGCTGGCCACCAGCAGCAGGTCGGGCTGGAAGGCGACCTTCATCGCGATGTCGTACTCCGGCGAGCTCCAGGGGCGCAGCAGGTGGCAGGCTTGCCAGATGGCGAGCACAGCAGTGAGGTCGGCGTGGGTATAGGTGCGGATTTCCATGTCTCTCTCCTTGCGTTTATCCGTAGTGCGCGAGCGCCTGCCCGAGCAGATCGAGGCCGTGGCTGATTTCGTCGGCCGTGCTGTTCAGCGGCGGCATGAAGCGCAGGCAGTGCGGGTGCGGGGCATTGACCAGCAGGCCGGCATCCATGGCGGCATTGGCAATCAGCGGTGCATTGTTGCGGCCGAGCTCCAGCGCCCACAGCATGCCGCTGCCGCGCACTTCGCCCAGTGCAAACTCGCGTGACAGGCTGCGCAAGCCATCGGCAAGCGCTTCGCCGTGCAGCCAGGCACGGGTGAGGAATCCTGGCGCGGTCAGTGCGTCGATCATTGCCAGCCCGGCTGCGCACACCAGCGGGTTGCCGCCAAAGGTGCCGCCCTGGTCGCCCGGCTCGAAACAGCTCACCGCGTCGGTTGCCAGCAGCGCCGAAATCGGCACGCCGCCGCCCAGCCCCTTGCCCAGTGTCATGATGTCGGGCCGGATACCATGGTGCTGGTAGGCAAATAGCGGCCCGGTGCGGCCGCAGCCGGTCTGCACCTCATCGACGATCAGCAGCAGACCATGCTTGTCACACAATGCGCGCAGGCCCTGCATGAATTCGCTCGTCGCCGGAATCACGCCCGCTTCACCCTGCACCGGCTCGAGCATGATCGCCACGGTGTGCTGGCCGACCAGCTTTTCCACCGATGCCAGATTGTTGAATTCGGCCTTGGCAAAACCCGGCATCGTCGGCGGAAAGAGTGCATCCCAGCCCGGCTTGCCACTGGCGGCCATGGCAGCCAGTGTGCGGCCGTGAAAGGCTTTGCCAAAGGTGATGATCTGGTGTGCGCCGCCGCGATGCAGCCGCCCCCATTTGCGCGCCAGCTTGATCGCGCCTTCATTGGCTTCCGCGCCGGAGTTGGCAAAATACACCTGGTCGAAATCGCTGAGCTGGCACAGCCGCTCCGCCAGCTGCAGAGCCGGCGCATTGTGCAGTGCCGGGCTGGGAGTGAGCAGCGTGGCGGCCTGTGCGGCGAGCGCCGCCGCCACCGCCGCCGGGGCGTGCCCCAGTGCGTTCACCGCCCAGCCCTGCATCCAGTCGAGATAGCGGCGTTCGTTCGCATCGATCAGCCAGGCACCTTCGCCACGGATGAAAATCTGTGCCGGGCGGTGCGCGGTATTCATCAGGTGGTGGCGAGTGCTGGTCTGGCTGAACATGGTGTTTTCCTTTTGCGGGCTGAAAAAAAAACGGGCCACGGTGATTTACCGTGGCCCGTCTGGAGAAAACTGGGGAGGAAAAGTGGGGTGTTTAATCCGTTTTCCTGTGTGCCCCCGGCTGCATTTCCACAAACGCGCCTCGGCCTGCCGGTGCTCGGCGGGCCCAAATCGCTTTGATGGAAATGTGCTGGATGGCGTTCATGACTTCATCATGCCCAAAGTCGGAAAGGGCCGTCAACCGGAATGTTGCGATGCGACATTTTAAACGACACCCACTATGAAAAACGCCGCCCGCAGGCGGCGCTCAGTAGTGCTGGAAATGGCTTATTCGAGCGTGAAGATGTCGCGGTAGGCCCAGTACATCGCAGCCATCATCACCGGGAAGGCAACCAGGAAGCCAAGCCCGCAGGGGATCAGGGCGACGATGGCAATCAGGATGGTCAGCAGCACATACAGGGCGAGGCCGCCGAGGTTCTTCATCAGGCCGCTCCAGGTCGACTTGATCGCATCGATGCCGGACTGGTTCTGCAGCACCACGAGCGCCGGTGCGATGTAGAGAACCATGCTCAGCAGGATCAGCAGCGGCAGGAACACCACCACCAGCACGATGATCACGCCACCCATGCTGCCCAGTGCGGCCAGCAGTGCGGTGTCACTGCCACTGAACATGCCGCTTGCACCGGCCGTGCCGATGCCGAGCAGCACGACGATGAAGACGATCACGCCAAAGAGCATGATTACGCCCAGATAGATGGCGCCGATCACTGCGAGCTGGCCCAGCTTGTCATTGAAACCGGCAAACAGGTGGCCCACGGTCAGCTCGTCGCCTTCGTCGAGCGCCTGGCAGCCCAGATAGATGCCACCGACCAGAATCGGCGTGGCCAGATACTGGATGAAGCTGCCGACAAAGGGAACAAAGGCCGTGGCCATGTTCACCAGCATGTAAACGATGAACAGCAGAATCCACGGGCCGGGAGCCTGCTTGAACATCTCCCAGCCGCTGCTGATCCATTGCGTGGCATTGCCGGCTGCGACACGGCGGCCCTCGGGGGTGAAGTTGCTTTCGCTGTAGACCGGGGTCTCCAGCGAAGCCTGCGGTGCGGCGTAGGGATTGTTGAAGGATGGCTCTTGCTGGCTCATGGGATGCTCCGTGATGAAGGCTGTTCGTCAGTTTCCGGCAAGTGTAAGACGGAAGGTCGGGTTTGCGTGAAAAATCTCGGATCACCGTTTCGGTGCTGTGTAAATAATACCAATGCCTTATGCTAAACGATTGAGTTTGCTGGGTTTTACATCCGGAAATCTGAGCTGGCGCAATAAGTTGCCTGCCATGCGGTAATATAGTTACGTAGCATAATTTGCCCCGCGTCCAACCGGCGTGCGGCTTGCTCTTGTCCTTCTCATCGTCGCGGCGGCTCACAAGGCTGTACTGGATACCACGTCATGCAAATTCTACTGATCACCCCCACCCGGCAGGAAGTTGGCCTTACCTCGGTTTCGCTCGGCGTTGTCCGCGCGCTGCAGCGACAGGGCTTGCGCGTCGGCTTCGTCAAGCCGGTTGCCCAGGATCACAACGACAATGACCGCTCGCAGCTGTTTGCCAGCCGCATTTGCCAGATCGACAGCCCGCAGGCGCTGACGACCGATGCGGTGATGGCGCGGGTCACGGCCAGCCAGAATGACGAACTGCTCGAAGACATCGTCAGCCTGTGCATGCAGGCGGCACAGGATGCCAGTGGCGAAAAGGTCGACGTGCTGGTGGTGGAAGGCCTGCATATCGACGCCAGCCATCCGTTTACCGCGCGGTTGAACGCCGACATTGCCTGCGCGCTGCACGCCGAAATGATTCTGGTGGCCAGCTCCGAGCAGTCCGGCTCGGTCAGCGAGGTCAAGGTTGCGGCAAGCGAGTTGCGCCAGGAAGGCTGTGCGATTGCCGGCGTGATCTTCAACAAGGCCTGCGAGGCCTTTGACGAAGCGCGCGCCCGCGCCGAGCTGGATATTCCGCTTTGGGGTGTGGTGCGCTTCAAGTCCGAACTGATGGCCCCGCGTTCGCTCGACGTCGCGCGCCATCTCGACGCCGAAATCATCAACAAGGGTGACATCAAGCACCGCCGTGTGCGCGAAACCGTGGTTGCCGGGCGCTCGGTGTCCGAAGTGATCGAACGCCTGCAGCCCGGTGCGCTGATCATCAGCTCGGGTGACCGTGACGACATCATGCTTGCCACTGCGCTGGCCGCCAGCAATGGCGTGCAGCTCGCCGGTCTGCTGCTGACCCACGGCAGTACCGCCGACAAGCGTGTGTTTTCGCTCACGCGCAAGGCCTTCGATACCGGCCTGCCGGTAATGCGCGTCGAAACCGACAGCTTCTACACCACATTGAACGTCAGCCGCCTGCCGTCGGCTGTACCGGCCGATGACTTCGAGCGGATGAATGCGGTGCTCGACACCGTTGCCGAGCAGCTCAGCGTCGATGCCATGACCGCCTGCGTGCGCCTGCCGGGCACCACGCACCTGTCGCCGCCGGCCTTCCGCTACCAGCTGATCCAGAAGGCTCGTGCCGCGAAGAAGCGCATTGTCCTGCCGGAAGGCGACGAGCCGCGTACCGTCAAGGCTGCCGTGATTTGCCAGGAAAAGGGCATTGCGCAGTGCGTGCTGATCGGCAAGCGCGCGGAAATCGAAGCCGTGGCCGCCGCCCAGGGCGTCGTGCTGCCGGAAGGGCTGGAAATCCAGGACCCGGATGCCGTGCGTGAAAACTATGTCGATGCCATGGTCGAGCTGCGCAAGAGCAAGGGCCTGACTCCGGGCGCCGCGCGCGAGCAGCTGGCCGACAATGTGGTGCTTGGCACCATGATGCTGGCCACTGACGATGTCGACGGCCTCGTTTCCGGCGCCGTGCACACCACAGCCAATACCGTGCGTCCGGCTCTGCAGCTGATCAAGACCGCACCGGGCCAGTCCATCGTCTCGTCGGTGTTCTTCATGTTGATGCCCGACCAGGTGCTGGTGTATGGCGATTGCGCGATCAACCCGAGCCCGTCTGCCACCGAGCTGGCCGAAATCGCACTGCAGAGCGCCGACAGTGCGAAGGCCTTCGGTGTTGAGCCCCGGGTGGCGATGATCAGCTACTCCACCGGCAAATCCGGTGCTGGTGCCGAAGTGGAAAAGGTACGCGAAGCCACCGAGCTGGCCCGCGCCAAGCGCCCCGACCTGCTGCTCGACGGCCCGCTGCAGTACGATGCCGCTTCGGTGAAGGATGTGGCCGCGCAGAAGGCGCCGGGCAGCACCGTTGCCGGTCAGGCTTCGGTTTTCGTGTTCCCGGATCTGAATACCGGCAATACCACCTACAAGGCGGTACAGCGCAGCGCCAACGTCATCAGCATCGGCCCGATGCTGCAGGGCCTCAGAAAGCCGGTCAATGACCTGTCGCGCGGCGCACTGGTCGACGACATCGTGTTCACGATTGCGCTGACTGCCATCCAGGCCGCAGCGATGACGGCAGCAAAATAGCAGGTATTGCTCTGTAGCCTTTAGATATAAATGGCTACAGGCATATACCTATGAAACGGCCGCGCTTGCGGCCGTTTTTCATGGCGGTCTGATGAGTTCAGTTCTGCTGCAGTGGCAGCACGAGGGTAGCGGTAAACCCGTCTTCCGCGTTGGCAAACTGCAGCTCGCCGCGATGCGCTTCGGCAATCGCCCTGACCAGCGCCAGGCCCAGCCCGTTGCCGGCGGCGGAGCGGCTGCTGTCCACGCGGAAGAAGGGCTCGCCGAGGCGGGCAAGTAGTGCTTCGGGAACGCCGGCACCGGCGTCGCGCACGGTGAGGTGGCCGTCGCCGACTTCGACTGCGATCGGGCTGGCGCCGTAGTTCAGCGCATTGCCGAGCAGATTGCTGATGGCGACGAACAGCAGTTCACGGTCTCCGGACAGCCGCGACGGAGTACCGCGCAGCACGAGCGAGCCGCCACGGTCGTCAGCGAGCGGTTGATAGAGCGACACGGCATCGTCGGCGAGCTCCAGCAGGTCCAGCGTTTCGAGCTGCAGCGGCTGGCTGCCGGATTCCAGCCGGCCCAGCCGCAGCAGGGCGGCAAAGATGCCCAGCAGCTGGTCGGTCTTGCCAAGCAGCGCCAGCCAGTCCTCGGCGCTGACGCTGGCCTGGGTGCTGAATTCCTGCAGCTGGTTGCGCAATTCGCCCAGCGGGTGGCGCAGATCATGGGCAATCGCCATTGATGTATGGCGGGCGTATTGCAGCAGCTTCTCCTGCTGGTCGAGCATGGCGTTGATTTCTGCGGTCAGCGCGGTGAGTTCGTCGCTGGCACGGTCCTGTGGAATCCGCGCCTGCAGCTTGCCGGCCCGGATGCGCCGTGTTGTCAGTACGATCACATTCAGGCGGCGCCGGATCAGGCGGGTGAACAGCAGGCTGCACAGGATGGCCGTGACAAACAACAATGCGCTCAGCCACAGATAATGCGTGAGCAACTGGCGCCCGACCTCTTCATAAATGGCATGGCGGCCGACCAGCAGGCGGTAGTCGCCATAGAGCAGGAAGACTTCGGCGACGACGTGGTCGCCCCGTACCGGGTCGGTAAAGGTGACCGAGGCTTCGTCGCGCACCGGCACACCGGCGGGCCACGCTGGCAGATTGCCTGCCAGGCTGGTGCCCAGCGGCGACATCAGCAGGTAGACACTCTGCCCGTCCTCCAGCTGGGCGCGGCGCTGGATCGATTGCTGCAGGCCGGTCAGGCCTTCTTCGCGGTAAATGGCTTCCAGCAGCGAGATTTCGTCGCGCAGCGCGGTGCGGAATTCGTTCAGCAGCGCACGATGTGCATCGCGGTAGGCCAGTGTGGCGAAGGCGCCCATGGCGAGCGACAGCAGCAGGGAAAACAGCAGCAGATAGCGGGTGAACGGATTGCGCCAGGCGCGGCCGAGCGAGGCCGGGGTCATTCTACGCTGTTGCCCAGCCGGTAGCCTGCGCCGCGGATGGTCTGCAGCAGTGGCTCCTGGCCATCGCCATCGATCTTCGCCCGCAGCTTGCTGATATGCACGTCGATCACATTGGTGCCGGGGTCGAAATGGTAATTCCACACCCCTTCCAGCAGCATGGTGCGCGTGACCACGTGGCCGGCGTGGCGCATCAGGTATTCGAGCAGCTGGTATTCGCGTGGCTGCAGGTCGAGCTTGCGGCCGCCCCGCCTGACGGTGCGCGAGAGGCGGTCGAGCACCAGATCACCGACTCGCAGCTGGTGGCTTGCCTCGGTGGGCTGCGCCTGCCGGCGGCGCGCGAGCGCATCGACCCGCGCCAGCAGTTCGGCGCTGCTGAAGGGTTTGCCCAGATAATCGTCGGCACCGGCACGCAGGCCTTCGACACGATCATCCACTTCGGCCAGTGCGGTCAGCAGCAGAATTGGCACCTGGCTGCCCGAGGCACGCAGCGTGCGCAGGATGGTCAGGCCGTCGACCTGCGGCAGCATGCGGTCGAGCACGATGACGTCGTAGGGTTCGGTGGTGGCGAGAAAAAGCCCGGTCTTGCCCTCGCTGGCGACGTCGACGGCATGGCCGCCCTCGCGCAGGGCCTTTTCGGTGTAGTGCGCCTGTTGTGGCTGATCTTCGACAAGCAGGATGCGCATGGCAGGATGGGCGGGTTGGTTAGGGGGTGTTGCCGGAGGGCCCGGCTTCGAGTCGTTGCACCGCAGTCTCGGGCATGGTCCGGTTATCAACCAGTGAGGGCTCGATGCTGATCAGTGTACAGCGTTTGTCGGCGCCAGGAAAAATCGCTTGCCCGGTCTGCAAATGCCCTTTGCGGGTAAGCAGAATCAGGGTTTGGCCGGCCTTGGGGCTTGGGCATGCGCTGCTCAACGTCAGCCGCCAGGCTTCCTGTTTGCCAGTCCAGATTTCCACCTGTCCGGAAGGAGTGACCTGCCAGTGTGCATGCGCCGGTAGCCGAATCTGTTCGCGCCAACCGGCTTGCGATGCAATTCCCGTGACCAGCAGCGCGGCAAAAAGATGGGGCATGCTCTCAGTCTCCGGCCGGTTGGAAAAAAGCCTTGCCAGGTGGGAGTCTGGCAAGGCAGGTGAAGCGAAACGGAAGCGAGGAGCTGCTGTTTTGCCTGGGAGTTACTTGCTGGCCGGCTTGGAAGCTACTGCAGAGGCTTTCTTCAGATTGGCCTGTGCCTTCTGGGCTGCGCTGGCTGCACTGGCGTGTTTCTTGGCCTGTGCCTTTTGAGCAGCGCTTGCTGCGCTGGCGTGTTTCTTGGCTTGGGCCTTCTGGGCCGCGCTGGCTGTGCTGGCGTGTTTCTTGGCCTGTGCCTTCTGGGCGGCGCTTGCTGCGCTGGCGTGCTTCTTGGCTTGAGCTTGCTGCGGCGCGCTTACGTGGTGTTTCGCGGTCTTGTGGTGCTTGGCCGGGTGGGAGGTGGTAGCGGCAAATGCGCCAGCGCCGAAAGTGGCCAGAGCGCTTGCCAGGATGATGTGTTTCAGTGCGTTCATGTGAGTCTCTCCGTTGAGGTTCGGCCCAGGGTGAGCCTCGGGCTTGCCTTGCAGTATGCGCAGGCCTGGCTTGGGCGGAGCTCAACGGAGGATTAACAATCGTTCAGGAAGGGCGCGACGCTGCAGTCTCGATCACGCGCGCCATCTGGCTGAGCGGCAGGATCTGCACCACGGCATCGAGCCCGATGGCCTCCTTGGGCATGCCGAAGACCACGCAGCTTTCGGCATCCTGCGCGACGGTGTGGGCGCCGGCATCGCGCATTTCCTTCAGGCCGCGTGCGCCGTCCTCGCCGATCCCGGTCAGCAGCATGCCGATGGCGTTGTGCCCGGCGAATTTTGCGCCCGAGCGGAACAGCACGTCGACCGAGGGGCAGTGTCGAGTGACGGCCGGGCCGGCGGTGACATCGACGGTGTAGAAGCCGGCCTGGCGTTTGATCATCAGATGTTTGCCACCGGGGGCGATCAGCGCATGCCCGTTGCGCAGGCGGTCACCGTGCTCGGCTTCCTTCACGGTGATCTTGCAGAGCTGGTCGAGCCGGCGCGCGAACGAACCGGTTAGGTTGCCGGGCATGTGCTGGACGATGGCGATCGGCGGGCAGCGCACAGTGAGCTTTGCCAGAATTTCCTCCAGCGCCTGCGTGCCGCCAGTGGACGCACCGATGAGCACGATGCGTTCAGTATTCTGCATGCGCATGCCGGCGACGGGAGGCGCCAGTACGGCATCGGCATTCTGCAGCTTGCGATCCATCGTGGCGCTGCTTGGCGCGGCCGGCCGCAATGCGCTGACCCTGGCGCGAGCCGCTTCACGAATTTGGCTGGCCAGCGAGCTGATATCGGTCTGCAGTTGCTGTGTGGTTCCCAGTGCCGACTTGGGCATCACATGCAGCGCGCCGGCCCGCAGCGCCTCGATGGCCTTGGGTGAGCCCTGCTGCGTGACGTTGGAGAGCACGATGACGGGGGTCGGGCGCTCGCTCATCAATTTTTTCAGGAAGGTGATGCCATCCATGCGCGGCATCTCCAGATCAAGCACGATCACATCCGGCCATTCGCGCGCCAGCATGGTTTGTGCCTGGATCGGGTCGGCTGCCGCGGCGCTGACGCGGATATCGCGGGTGCGTGCGAGGGTTTCGGTCACGACCTGGCGCACCACGGCTGAATCATCCACCACCATTACCTTGATCATGGGCTGGCCCCGACTTGCTCATTTGTCCATGCAGCCATTATGGGAAGGAAGTCCGGCGTAAAGCCAGACAGGGATTTCCGCAAGCCGTTGTGTGGCAGGGCAGGAACGTGGTGGCCTTTTCTTATTCAATTTTATTGAATGCTACGAGCTTTATTTTTCGACCTCTGTGGCATTGAAGCTGCCTAGAATTGTGTTCATCTGATCATTTTTTTGAAGGAGCCGAGCATGGCCCGCCTGCCCACCCTCTTTGTCGGTCATGGCGCACCGACGCTGCTGCACGATGCCGTGCCAGCCCGTGATTTTCTGGCCACGCTGGCGGCGCGTCTGCCGCTGCCGCGCGCGGTCGTGGTGGTCTCCGCCCATCATGTCAGGCAGACGACTCGTATCGGTATCAGCGCGCACTGGCAGGAATGGCACGATTTTGGCGGTTTTCCGGCTGCGCTGTATGAAGAGCGCTATCGCCCGGCCGGTACGCCGGAGCTGGGCCTGCAGCTGGTGACCGGTTTGCGCGAGCAGGGCTTCGATGTGGCGGCGGAAGACGATGGCCGGCTCGATCACGGCGCCTGGGTGCCACTGAAGCTGGCCTGGCCGGAGGCAAATGTGCCGGTGATCACGCTGTCGCTGTCTTCTGGTCTCGACAGTGCCGGGCATCTGCGGCTGGGCCAGGCGCTGGCAGCCATCCTGCCTGATGATGTGCTGCTGCTGGCTTCCGGCAGCATGACGCACAATCTGCGCGAGGTATTCAGCCATGACATGGATGATGCCGCAGATCCTTACGTTGCTGCGTTTTCTGACTGGGTGGAGCAGGCCGCCACTGCCGATCTGCCCGGCGAGCTGGCGCAGTGGCAGACACTGGCACCGTATGCCCGGCGTGCGCATCCGACGATCGACCATTTCCTGCCGCTGCTGGTGGCACGCGGTGCAGCCGGGGCCCGCGCGACGGTCGGGCGCTG
This sequence comes from Chitinilyticum aquatile DSM 21506, assembly GCF_000430805.1. Classification (GTDB taxonomy): domain Bacteria; phylum Pseudomonadota; class Gammaproteobacteria; order Burkholderiales; family Chitinibacteraceae; genus Chitinilyticum; species Chitinilyticum aquatile. The sequence goes on from NZ_AUMS01000004.1 coordinate 394,951, forward strand.
GCATGACAGCACCACTTTTGGCGTACTGGGCATGCAGGCACTGGCCTTTGTTCCGCAGGCGGAGCTTGCCGAAGGTGCATGAAGTGAGCTGTACCACGGCATGAGCCGTACCCGGGGCAAGCCACCGTCGCCTGCCTGTCATGATTTGTTATGATGGTGCCATCCAAATTGACATCAGGCAGGGGCGAGATGCAGATCGGCAAGTACCAGATTCGTTCTAGGCTGGGTGGCGGCGCGACCGCCGATGTCTATCTGGCCTGGGATCCTTTCCTGCGCTGCGATGTGGCGCTCAAGCTCTTCCGTGCTGATGTGACCGGCAACCCTGAAGCTGCCGCGCGCGTGCGCCACATGTTCCTGAACGAAGCACGGCTGGTGCGCGAGCTGCATCATCCCTGCATCGTCAATACGCTGGATGCCGTGCAGGATGGCCAGCATTCCTATGTGGTGATGGAATATGTCGATGGCGTGCCGCTGTCAGTCCATGCGCAGCCGCAGACGCTGCTGCCGCTGGATACCGTGCTGCAGATCGGTTTCCAGTGCTGCATGGCGATGCACCACGCCGATCAGCACGGGCTGGTGCATCGTGACCTGAAACCCGACAATCTGCTGCTCAGCAAGAGCGGCGAAGTGAAGATCACCGATTTTGGTGCCTCCTGCCTGCAGGGCAATGCCGGTGAAGCGAGCCGCATGATCGGCACGCCTTATTACATGTCGCCCGAGCTGGTCGCCGGCGGCGAAGTCGATGCCCGTTCCGACATGTTTGCGCTGGGCGTGGTGCTCTATGAGCTCCTGACCGGCAGCCGCCCCTTCGAGGGCGAGAACGCGATGAGTACGCTCTACCAGATCAGCCATACGCCACACCAGTCGCTGCGTGCGCGCCGTCCCGACTTGCCGGCAGCGCTCGAACTGCTGCTGGAAATCGCCCTGCAGAAAGACCCGGAAGCCCGCTTCCCGACCTGGAAAGCCTTTGCCGATCACCTTTCGGCCATTGACCAGACCGTACGCAGTGCACGCGAGGAACTGTCGGACCGCGAGAAATTCCTCTTGCTGCGGCAGAACCGTTTTTTTCAGAGTTTCAGCGACGCTGAGCTGTGGCAGGTATTGCGCATCGCCAGCTGGCATCTGCTGACTCCGGGGCGCGTACTGATGCAGGAAGACCAGCCTGGCAATTCCTTCTCCATCCTGCTGCAGGGCAAGGCAGCGGTGAGCCGGGCTGGGCAGACGCTTGCCACGCTCCGTCCCGGCGACTGCATGGGTGAAATGGCCTACATCACGCCGGAAAAACCGCTGCGCCGCGCCACGGTCGCCGCAGTGACCTCGGTGCTGGTGGTGAAATTCCGTCGCCGCTCGATCGAGGGGTCGCCGCAACTGCAGTCACGCTTCGAGCAATGCTTCCTGCGCCTGCTGGTCGCTCGCCTTGAGGAAACCAACAATCAGCTCGTCGCCGCGTTCTGAGTAGCAGCATGGCTGTGGCATTTTGCGGGCTACTGCAGCCGGCACTGTGACAAGCCGGCAGCGCCTGTGCTTGAATCAGGGTTTGCCCTTATTCGACCGCGCCGCCATGACTGCACCCGATCCGCACAGCCACCGCCCCCTGAACGGCAATGATTACCGCACACTGGGGCTGGCCGCCCTGGGTGGTGCGCTCGAATTCTACGATTTCGTGATCTTCGTGTTCTTTACCGTCGTGCTGGGGCAGCTGTTTTTCCCTCCCGACATGCCGGACTGGCTGCGTCAGGTGCAGACCTTCGGCATTTTTGCTGCCGGCTACCTGGCTCGGCCGCTGGGCGGCATCATCATGGCCCACTTCGGCGATTTGCTGGGGCGCAAGCGCATGTTCACGCTGAGCATTTTCCTGATGGCGGTGCCCACACTGCTGATGGGCCTGCTGCCAACTTATGCCGCCATCGGGATCTGGGCACCGATCCTGCTGCTGGCGCTGCGCATCCTGCAGGGCGCCGCGATTGGTGGCGAGGTGCCGGGGGCATGGGTATTCGTGTCCGAACATGTGCCGTCCCGTCATGTGGGCTTTGCCTGCGGCACGCTGACCGCCGGGCTCACGGCCGGTATTCTGCTGGGCTCGCTGGTGGCCACCTTCATAAACCGTAGCTACAGCCCGTCCGAAATTGCAGGCTGGGCCTGGCGGATTCCTTTCATTCTGGGCGGTGGCTTTGGCCTTCTGGCCATGTACCTGCGCCGCTGGCTGCATGAAACACCGGTATTTGCCGAACTGCAGGCGCGCAAGGCGCTGGCCGGGGAATTGCCGCTGAAGGCCGTTCTGCGCGATCACAAACAGGCCGTGCTGCTGTCGATGCTGATGACCTGGCTGCTGTCTGCTGCGATTGTCGTAATGATCCTGATGACTCCGCCGCTGCTGCAAAAGCAGTTCGGCATCCTGCCGGCGGTCACGCTGCAGGCCAACAGCATGGCGATTCTCGCGCTGACGCTGGGCTGCATGCTGGCGGGCTGGATCATCGACCGCATCGGTGCCGGGCTGACCTTCATTGCGGGTTCCCTGCTGCTGGGGGCCTGCACGCACCTGTTCTACAGCGATGTAGCCGCTGGCGCTACTCATCTGTATGCGTATTACACGCTGGCGGGGCTCAGTGTCGGCATTGTTGGCGCGGTGCCTTTCGTTATGATCTGTGCCTTTCCGCCCGCCGTGCGTTTCACCGGGCTTTCGTTTTCCTACAACGTGGCCTATGCCGTGCTGGGCGGGCTGACGCCGCTGATGGTGTCGCTGTGGATGAAGAGCAATCCGCTGGCTCCCGCGCATTACGTGATGGCGCTGGCCGGGCTTGGTGTGTTGCTGGGCGTCTGGCTGCTGCGCTTGCGGCCGCAGCCGGTATTGGCGGTGCAGGCCGCTTGAAGCACCATCGAGCCGCTGGCCGGCCCGTCTGCCTGAGCGTTCTTGAGCCTTGAGGGCGGCTACCCGCCCTAGTCTCCGTTCGCGTCGTATTCGCGCGTTTCGTCCTCGCACAGGCCCACTTCGATGCGAAAGGCGCTTACGCCACGGCTCTGTGCGAATTCCAGCTGCCTGACCCACAAAAACAGCTCGGTCTGCAGTGCCGCATCCTCGCAGGCCGGGTTGCCCGCCAGCGTCCCGATGGTCATCAGGCCGTCGCTGATGGCGTGCCAGTCGTGGCGCAGCTCGTTCTTCGCCTGGCCCCCCTGGTCCAGATACTGGCTGAGCGGCTTGACGCCCCACTCCTGTGCGATGTCTTCCAGCATCGCCAGTGCGGCAATGAGCTGGCTGCCGGCACGCGGGCCGGGTGTGGTGACCGGCGGGTCGAAGGCAAGATAGAGTCCGGGCTGCATGGTGTGGTCCATCAAACAGGAAAGAAACACGGGCGGAGCCGGCGTGACCCGGCAAAGTCGCATGGTGCGCAAACGCAGCCACGCTGGCAAGTGTGCAGCCGGCGTCTGGCCTATCATGAAAGTCCTGCGCCGCCCGCATACCGGCACTCTGCCTTCCCGCATGAAACGCTTGTCTGCCTTGCTGCTGCTGGCGCTGGCCGCCTGTGGCACTACTCCGCCGCCGTCTGCCGTCATTGTGCCGGTCGAGCCGGAAATTGCCTCCGCGCCCGCCGAGGTCTTTGCCAGCGCACCTGCCGCTGATGTTCCCGCTGCCGGACCGCTGCGCGCCGGAATCATCGCGGCAGCCATCCGGGAGTGGGAATACTTTGGCCAGCAGACCGTCGTGATCAGCGACGGGGAAGAAAGCATCCCGCACATGGGCATCTGGGAAGATGAGGACCCCGAACACAGCGCGCGAATCAATCAGTACTGGCGCAGCGTTGGCAGTGCGCGCCTGTCCGGGTACGACTGCCGGGAGCCGTGGTCCGCCGCCTTCATCAGCTGGGTGATGCAGCAAGCTGGCGTGGCGAAATCACTGTTTCCGCCTGCCGGTGCCCACCGCAGCTACCTCAATCACGTGCTGGCCGGCGCAGACAAGCCGGAAGCCCTGCTGCGGCCGCATCCGATCCGGCAGTACCAGCCCCGGCCCGGCGATCTGCTGTGCACCACGCGGGGCCGCAATCCTCCGGATGAAGCGCCGGAAACCTTGCCTGTCAGCCTTGCCATGCCGCTGCACTGCGATATTGTTGTGGCGCGCGACGGGCAGCTGCTGGAAGTGATCGGTGGCAATGTGCGCAATTCGGTTTCGAAGACCATCCTCACCCTGTCGCCGGAAGGCTATGTGCAGTTCTCCCGCCTGCGGCCGTGGTTTCTGATCATCGAAAACCGGCTGGACTGATGCGACAGGGAGGATGGACAAATGATCAGGTTCGTTCATGGGTATTGCCATGCAGCTCTTTGTTTTAAAGGGTTGCGTGGCAATACCTGCTAATGCTGCTGGCGTGCCGGCGTTGCTTGCCACCATGCCGGGCGACTTGCCGTTTTCTTGCATAGACTGGACAGGGCAGGTGGATCGGCCGGCCTGCCTTATTTCGGGAGCGTAATGCGATGGAACACAATAACAAAGCCCTGATCCTGATTGTCGATGACGACGCGATCATCCGGCAGGTCGTCTCGCGGCTGTTGTCCGAGCAGTACCGCGTTGAAGTGGCGGAAGACGGCGAGCAGGGGCTGGCACGGGCTCGCGAACTGCTGCCCGACGGCATGATTGTCGATATCCAGATGCCCAGGATGAATGGCTTCGAGTTGTGCGAGGCCCTGCATGCCGATATGGAGCTTGCTGGCATTCCGGTGATGCTGATGTCGGCGGCGGAAAACAAGGATGAATTGCTGAGGGCTTACGACGTCGGCGGCGATGGCTACATCACCAAGCCGATTGATCCCAAAGCTTTGCGGGCCAAAATCACCTATATGCTTGATACCCAGCGCGAGCGCAAGGCGATGCAGGATCAGATCAGCTACGCGACGAGCACGGCGTTTACCGCCATGAGCAGCATGAGCGAAACCGGGCTGGTGATGGAATCGCTCAAGCAGTTCAATTCGTGCGAAACCACGCGCGACCTGGGCGAGCAGATCATGCTGGCGCTGGGGCAGTTCGAGCTGGATGGCGCGGTGCAGCTGGCCGGCAGCGAAGAGCTCGTGGCGCTGAACCGCAAGGGGCCGGCGACGGATGTCGAGCGCTCGATCTTGCAGCATGTGGCCAGCATGGATCGCATCCAGCAGTTCACCCGGCGGCTGGCGATCAACTTCCCCGGCATCAAGCTGCTGGTGAGCAATATGCCGATTGGCGATGAAGAGCGCTGTGGCCGGCTGCGCGACAATCTGGCCATTCTGGTCGAGGCTGCCGAAAGCCGGCTGGAGGCCATCAAGGTCAAGGCGTCGCTGCTCTCGGCTCAACGCAAGGTGGCGATCGTCAACACCATTCAGTCCCTCACCCGCGCCTTGCTGGAAATCGACATGCAGCAACGCGAGGGCAAAGCCAATCGCACGATGATTTTCAATGAAACAATGATGCGGCTGGAAGAATCATTGTCCGCGTTCAGCCTGTCGGAGCGGCAGGAGCAGAACCTGCTCAATATTGTGCGCGAAGCCTGGGAGCGGGTGGCGGCAACGTATGGTGACGAGGCCGAGTTGCAGGACCGTCTGACGCATATCGTCCGCGATCTGCAGCAGATGGCTTCGGTCTGATCCTTGCACCGTCAACGGATCGCATGCGGAATTCAGACGCGACCTCGCCCGGACCGGATGAGCGGCGCCGCACAGGTGCAGCCTGCGGCCTGAGCAGTGAACAGCGCCCATCGCGTAAAAATTCATCAAACATCAACAGAGCCTAATACCTGGTGGCCTATTTCTTGCGGCTGCCCTGTTGTCCGGCCGCTGGCGGCGCGCGGCGGGCACCGGTCGGCTTCGCGCCTGCGTGCGGCTTGTCCGGTGTGGCAGAAGGTGTGCCACGCGAGCCGTTCTCGCGGCTGGAGGGTTTGCCGCCAGTGGGGCGGATCAGTGCCCGTGCCTTGTCCGGCGTACCCGGCCCGCCACCACCGCGGGCATTGCCGCGCGGCGCCTTCATGCTGCGCTCGGCGGCCGTTTCCGGCGGAATCAGGTGATTCGGGCTGTGGCCGATCAGGTCGCGCCGGCCCATCGCAATCAGCGCCTCGCGCAGGATGGGCCAGTTGGCCGGATCGTGATAGCGCAGAAAGGCCTTGTGCAGCGTGCGCTGCTTCGCGGCCTTGACGATCGCAACCTTCTCGCTGGAACGGCTCAGTTTTTTCAGCGGGTTGCGCCCGGTGTGCCACATGGTGGTGGCCATCGCCATCGGTGTCGGCGTGAAGGCCTGCACCTGGTCGGGGCGGAAGTGGTTTTTCTTCAGCCACAGCGCCAGGTTCAGCATGTCCTCGTCGGTCGTGCCCGGATGCGCAGCGATGAAGTAGGGGATCAGATACTGCTTTTTCCCCGACTTTTCCGAGTAGTAGTCGAAGAGTTTGCGGAATTTTTCGAAGGTGCCGATGCCCGGCTTCATCATTTTCGACAGCGGGCCGTCTTCGGTGTGCTCCGGCGCGATTTTCAGGTAGCCGCTGACGTGATGCTTGGCGAGCTCTTCGACGTATTCGGGGGATTCGGCGGCGAGGTCGTAGCGCACACCCGAGCCGATGGTGATCTTCTTCACCCCCGGCACTGCACGCGCCTTGCGGTACAGCTGCACCAGGCTGGAGTGATCGGTGTTGAGGTTTTCGCAGATGCCCGGATACACGCAGGACAAGCGGCGACAGGACGATTCGATTTTCGGGTCCTTGCACGCCAGCCGGTACATGTTGGCGGTCGGGCCGCCCAGATCGGTGATGTGGCCCTTGAAGCCGCGGGTCTTGTCGCGGATTTCCTCGATTTCGCTGAGGATGCTCTCGTGCGAGCGGCTCTGGATGATGCGGCCTTCGTGCTCGGTAATCGAGCAGAAGGTACAGCCGCCGAAGCAGCCGCGCATGATGTTGACCGAGAACTTGATCATCTCCCAGGCCGGGATGTGTGCGTCAGCGTAGGATGGGTGCGGGTTGCGGGCGTAAAAGAGACCGAACACGTAATCCATTTCCGGCGTGGTCAGCGGAATCGGCGGCGGGTTCAGCCACACGTCGCGTTCGCCGTGCTGCTGCACCATCGCGCGCGCATTGCCGGGGTTGGCTTCCAGATGCAGCGTGCGGCTGGCGTGCGCGTAGAGCACCGGATCGTGCGCGACAGCCTCGAAGGCCGGGATGCGGATCACGGTGGTCTTGCGGGCGGCTTTGCGCGCGGCGACGCGATCGGCCAGCGGCAGGAACTTGATTGTTTGCACGCCGGTGCTGGATTCAGCATTACCCTGGTGTATCTCCGGCTGCATTTCGTAGGGATTGAGGTGTGGATCAATGCGTCCCGGGGTATCGACGGTGGACGAATCCAGCTCCAGCCAGTGCGCATCCGGCTTCCAGCCGTATGGCACCAGAAAGGCCGTGCCGCGGATGTCGCGCATGTCTTTGAGTTTCTCGCCGGCGGCGGCGCGCTGCGCTACCTCGACCAGCGCGCGCTCGGCGTTGCCGAACAGCAGCAGGTCGGCCTTGGCATAGATCAGTGCCGACTGGCGCACCGTGTCGCTCCAGTAATCGTACTGGGCGATACGGCGCAGGCTGGCCTCGATACCGCCGATCATGATCTGCACGCCGGGATACGCCTCGCGGCAGCGCTGCGAGTAGATGTTCACCGCGCGGTCGGGTCGTTTGCCGGCGGCCGCGCCGGGGGTGTAGGCATCGTCCGAGCGCGGCTTTTTATCCGCCGTGTACTGGTTGATCATCGAGTCCATATTGCCCGATGTCACGCCAAAGAACAGGCGCGGCTTGCCCAATGCCTTGAAGGCGTCGGCGCTGTGCCAGTCCGGCTGCGCAAGGATGCCCACGCGCAGGCCCTGCGCTTCCAGTAGCCGCCCGACCAGCGCCATGCCAAAGCTTGGGTGGTCGATGTAGCAGTCACCCGTCACCAGAATGATGTCGCATTCGTCCCAGCCGAGCTGGTCCATCTCCGCACGGCTCATCGGCAGGAAGGGCGCGGGCGAACGCGGGCTGACGCCGGCAGGCAGCTGGAAAATCGGGGAGGGTGTGGCGGAAACGACGGAATTCATGAGCACGATGAGCGAAACTAATCGCGCATTGTCGCAGAAAAGCCGGGGCAATTCAAAAAAGCCTGATTTTTCATGGGGATAGACCTGCGGTCTGCAAGGTTATTTCTGCCGTGCCGCCGGGGTGGGCTGCGATGCGGTGGCCGGCCTGGCGGCCTGCATCAGACGGGTGATGTAGCGCTCCCGAATCATCTGCTGCAAGGCGGCATCCAGGCGCTGCCGCTCGGCGGCTGGCAGTCGTGCCGGATTCAGATAGACGCCAGCCTCGATCAGACCGAGTTCCGGTGCCGGGCGAGCGTCGAAGTTCGCGCGCAGCTCGGGCCCGATGCTCTGGTAAATTTCCGGTACAAAGGTTGTGGCAGCGATGCGGTCTTTTTCCAGTTTCTTCAGCAGCATGCCCCAGCCGGTGGAATAGTCGAGCTGACCGCTTGGGGCCAGTTTCGCCTGCAGGGCCAGCAATTCCGGTGTGGACTGCGTGCCGCGCAGCACGCCCAGGCGGCCGCTGCCGAGCGCGGCAGGCCCGCTGGCCACCGGGCTGCCACGCCGGGTGACCCACAGCAGATTGCCGTGGTACATGCGGTAGAACAGGCCGGCCTTGTTGCGCTCGGGCGAAGCAATGGCGCCGAGCACCAGCGTGAGCTCGCCGCGCTGGAACATGTACCAGATGCGTGGGTTGGGGTAGTCACCCATCCGGAGGGTGCAGCCGCTGAGCTCGCCCAGGCGCTGGTGCAGCGGCGGCAGGCCCTTGTCGGGGTTGCCGCCCAGCAGGCGCTCGACTTCCGGTGTCGTATACGCGGCAGCCAGCTCGCAGGCAGCAAGCCGGCCGACGCCGGGCAGCAGTGCGATGAGAAAGAATGCAATCCGTATGAACATGTGCACCCTGGCTGACGTGATTGTGGTGTGTATCTGGCGCCGCATGCCGGGTTTGAGTCAGCATGGGCCGTGCCTGCTCTTTGTAGCAGGCCGGCCGGGGGTCTGCCATCCGGGCCTGCTGGCAGGTCCGATCCACGAGCTGCTGCGCCTGCGGCCGGCACTGGGGTAGCGGATAGGGAAGTTTTCAAAAATGAAAAGGGTATATTCACGCAGCCTTTTACTATCAATGACTGCACGAATATACCCAATAAACAAACGTGGCTTACTTGATGGTGGCTGCCACGACCTGTACCGATTGCGTATCGCTGGCCAGCCAGAGTTCGCCATCCTGCAGAGTGGCATTGAGCCGCATTGTGCGTTCGGCCAGTTGCCCCAGCTCGGCAAAGGTATCCATGCCGATTTCGATCACATGCAGATTGTCGAAACGGCACACCTGGCCCTCGATTTTCTTCCACCAGGTGTCCGCCACGCGGTTGCCGTAGGTGTAGATCCAGACTTCGGCTGCGCGCTGGCAGGCCTGCCTGACGCGCTTTTCGTCGGGCTGGCCGAGGTCGATCCACAGTTCGATGTCGTCGGTCAGCGTCTTCTGCCACAGCGCCGGGTCTTCCTCGTCGCTGAGGCCACGGCCGAATTCCAGTGTTTCGCTGGCGTGGCGGGCAAAGGCAGCCAGCCGCAGCATCATGCGTTCGTCAGTCTCGGAAGGATGGCGTGCGAGGGTGAGGTGGTGCGTGGCGTAATAGCCGCGATCCATGTCGGAAATGGTGAGTTCGGCCTTGTAGACCGTTGCTTTGAGGGCCATGGCAGCGCAAAGGGGCAAAACCGCCAGTGTAACAAGCCACGGCTTTGCCTGCCTTGCCGAATGCCGCTCAGTCACCGCGGGGCAGCAGACGCCGGGCTTCCGCTTGTGGCAGATAGCGGCGATAGATCTGTTCGAGTGTGCCGTCGTGGCGGATCTGCATCAGCAACAGTGACCAGTCGGCTACCTCGCGCTCGTTGAAATGCTTGCGCGAGAACACCAGATGCCCGGTCACGCCGCGGTCTGCCGGCATCCAGTCGCGTGCGACGAAATCGCCAGGCACCGGCTGCTCATTCAGATAGAGCGCATAGGCAACAGGCTGGGCGAAGAGCCCCTGGATCTTGCCGCTGGCCAGCCAGGCGAACAGCTCCTCGATGTTCTGGGCTTCATCCACGCGGCCCTGCGCGCGCAGGGTGGCGATCAGCGCATCCTGCTCGTCACCATGCCGGTAGGACCTGACGACACCCCAGCGCCAGGCCGGGTTGGCGATGAAGGCAGCCGGGCCGCTGACCTGCTGGCCGATCTGGCGCGGCAGGATGACGACATTCTTGGTTTGCGTGTACGCAGGGCTGTAGAGCACGACGCGCGCGCGCTCCGGTGTGTAGAGCGCGGAAACGCTGATCATCAGCGCGCCGCTGGCGAGATCCTGCCAGATCTGCGCGCGCGGCATGACGCGAATGTCGAGCTTGCAGCCGCTGCGACGGCCCAGTTCTTCGATCACATCGCGGTCTATGCCCTTGCCGTCGTGGAATTGCACGCCAAATTCATAAAGGCCAACCGAAACCGGAGTAGCCGGGCAGGCTGGCCCGGCGGCACGGGCAAGGCAGGCGACAAACAGCAGGGCGATCAGGGCTGGCAAGCGGAACATGGCTGTCTCCGGCTGGCGTACAGATAAGCCCAATCTAGCCGCTGTGCCGTGCCCTGCTGCGGCTCGCTGTCAGCTTTGGCCGCCCGACGGCGGCCTGGGGCCCAGCAGCACGCGAGCCCAGACGGTACCCGGCGCGTGCAGCCGCCAGATCACGGCGTCAAGCAGGTAGTGGATCAGCTGCGGCAGGGCCAGCAGGGGTACCAGCCACACCAGCATCTCGTCGCTGGCCGGTGGCAGCCAGACGTTCAGCATGCTGAAAAGATCGGGGTGATCGCGCCAGACCAGCCGGTCCCACAGTGCTTCTTCACCCCAGCCCAGTGCGTACACGAAGGCCGCCAGCAGCAGCGCGCCAGCTGGCGTGAAAAGCCGCCCAAGCCCGGACCAGCGGTAGCGGTGCACGGGCGGTGCGAGTTTTTCCTGCCGGTGGCCGTACAGCCACACCAGTGCCAGATAGGGAATGCCGTGCGACAGTACATTGGTAGCGGTAAACGCCAGATCATTGTCGAAGGCAACAATGCCCACGCCCCAGCTCAGCGCGGTACCAGCCAGCCACAGCTGCTTGGGCCAGTTGATGCCATTGCCGCCCAGCCATTGGCGCACCGTGCGCCACAGGTGCATCACGGCCAATACCCCGTAGAGGATGCCGCTGAGAACCGTTAGCCAGTGGAGGTTCCAGCGCAATACATCACCAGCGACAAACCAGTGGAAGCTGCGCCCGGCGCTGTGCCAGAACAGCAGTGGCCACAGTGTGGCCAGATAGATCAACGCCTTCTCCTGCCACAGCACCACCTTGCTGACCGCCTCGCCGCGGCGGTAGAGCATGAAAAAGCCGTATTGCTGGCGCACGAAATGGAAAATGGCCAGATAGGCCAGTACCCGCCAGAACACCATGTGCCCGAAGCTGTAGAGCACGACGCCCCCCAGAAAACCTGCCAGCGGTACCCACAGATAAAGTGCCCGGCGTGCGGTGAATTCGCGCTCGTCCAGATAGGTGCGGAAGACGGTTGACCACACGTGACCGACATCGACGCCGACGATCAGCAGCAGCCACAGCCAGTCCGGCTGGGCCGACAGCTGCTGCACCACGCCGGGGAAAGCCAGTACCAGCAACGCCGGGCTGAAGAGCGGCGCGATCATCCAGACGAGGTCGAAACGCGGTGACGCAAGCCAGCGCGAGGCGTTGCTGCTCATGGCGGCCTTACTGCTCCGGGCCTTCGGTGATGATGATCATGTCCTCGCTGCGGATGTGGCGTTTCCAGGCTTCGCTGATGGTTTTTACGTCCAGTTTGGCAATCGACTCGCGCAGGCGGTCGTAATAATCCAGCGGCAGCTTCTTGTAGCCGAGCGAGCTGACCAGATCGAGCAGCTCCTGGTTGGTGGCCCCCCATTGCTCCATTTCCAGCAGGAAGAAGGATTTGCCTTCCTTCAGCTCGTCTTCAGAAGGACCGTTCTCATAGCGCAGCAACTCGGCGGCAAGTTGCTTGGCCATTTCCTGCTTCTGATCGTTGCGGGTTCGGGCCGTGATCTGCAGTGAGCCGCCATCGCGTGCCAGCACCATGCTGCTGGAGATGCCGTAGGTCAGCCCGGCTTGCTGGCGGATGGTTTTCATCAGCCGCGCGCGCTGGCCACTGCCGCCAAGGATGTAATTGCCCAGTAGCAGCGCCGGATAATCGGGTGAGCTGTTCGAAATCGTCAGCGGGTAGGCCACGATGAATTTGGTCTGGCTGCCGGCACGCGAAATGTGAACCGTGCGCTGTTCCAGCGGCAGCTCTGGCGGCGTGAATTTGGGCAACGGCGCCGCAGGCTCGCCCCTGGGCAGGTAGCGGGTGAGTTCTTCGACCATTTTCTCGACCTGGGCACGATCCACGTCACCCACAACGGTCAGCGTGAGGTTGCCGGGGCGGTAGTACTCGCGGTGAAAGCTGCGCATGCCCATTTCACCGACTGCATCCAGGCTGTCTTCATCGCGCAGGTCGAGGTTGGCGTAGGGGTGCTTGCCATACACGAGCTGGTCGATGCGGACATCGGCGCGGGCTTTTGCTGCTTCCCTGGGCGCCTGCTCTTTTTGCCAGTCGCGGCGGTAATCGGTTGACCGAGCGGGGAAGCGCGCTTCACTGAGCTGGCGGGCGAGCACCCCGACAATGGCGTTGTAATTGCCGCTGCGGCTGATCATGCGCAGCGAAATGCTGGCGCGATCACGACCGGCACTCATTCCAATGTGGTTGCCCGAATTGGCAATCTGCTGATAGGGGCGTTCCAGCTCGTAAGCTTCCAGCTCCTTGTCGAGGATGGCGGAAACAACCATGGTCGCCATGCCGGCCTTGCCGGCCGGGCTTCGGCTCTCGCCGGCGTCGAAGTCCAGCCGGAGGTCGATGACGGGCAGTTCGTGGCGAGGAACGAAATAGACTTCGGTGCCCTGTGCGGTGACCCAGTTTTCGATTTTCGGAAAGGCCTGTGCCGGACCGGCGGCTAGCAGCACCAGTACGGCAAGACCGGAAAGCAGGCGGACGACGTGTTTAGCGGCCATGGTTCATCTCCACATTGACCGGCTGGTTCTTTTCGGGTGGCAGGGCGTCCAGCACGGCGATGGTCAGGTATTTGTCGATCAGGTAGCGCTCGGCAACCCGTTCCAGGTCTTTCAGCTTGACCGCCTGCGTGCGCTGCAGATTGGCAACCCAGCTTTCCGGCGTTTCCCCCATGCTGTAGAGCAGGCCGAGGTGCATGGTTTTGTTGCTGAGCGCGTCATACTGGAAAATCTGCTCGGTCAGTACACGACGCTGTGCGCGTTCCAGCGTTTCGCGATACAGCCCCGCGCCCTGCAGCAGGCGCGCCTGCTTGTGCATCGCGCCTTCCAGCGTGCTCAGGCTGCGGTCGGCCGATTTGGCCGCGATCAGGCTGAAGCTGGGGGCTTCGCGCCCCAGCCAGCTGAAATCACTGCTCAGTGCGCTGCTGGCTTCAGCCAGCGAGGTGGTCTGGTATTCGCCATTGAGCATGCGCGCAAGCACCTGCAGTGCAGCGATGTCATCAGCCGGCAGTTCTCCGGGCAGCGACCAGCGGAAACTCACATAGCTGTTGTAGGACGGTGCCTTGACCACGACCCGGCGCGGCTCGTCCTTCTCCGCTGCCAGCGCAGGCGCCACATCCGGCCGTGCCGGTGCGGCCCTGGCGGGAATGGCACCGAAATGCTGCTGCACCAGCGCACGTGCCTGCGCCGGGTCGAAATCGCCGGCGATGACCAGCGTGGCGTTGCCCGGTACATACCATTGCTGGTACCAGTCACGCAGCTGCTGCGGCTGCAGGCTTTCCAGATCGGCCATGCTCCCGATCACGGCGATGCCCGGGCGAGTGTTGCCGAAGGTCAGCTTGTCCAGCTGCTCGTTCATCAGCATGACCGGATTATTGTCGTAGCGCAGCCGGCGCTCTTCCTTGATGACCTCGATCTCGGTCTTGAAATCGGCATCCTTCAGATCGAGATTGCGCATGCGGTCGGCTTCCAGCGCCAGCGCTTCCTTCAGGTAACGTGCGGGCAGCTGGATGTAGTAATAGGTGTTGTCGCTGGTGGTGTAGGCGTTCTCGCTGCCGCCCAGCTCGTGCACGCGTTTCGCGAAGCCGTCGCCGGGGAGGTTTTTGGTGCCGCGGAACATCATGTGCTCCAGCGCGTGGGCGATGCCGGTCTGGCCGAGCGGCTCGTCGAGCGAGCCGACCCGGTACCACACCTGCGTTTCCACGCGCGCGGCACGGTGGTCCGGGTGCAGCACGACCGCCAGCCCGTTCGGCAGCGTGTAGCGCTCGCTGGCGAGCAGCGGGTGCGGAAAATCCGGCATGGCGGAGGGCTCACCGCCCTGTATCTTGATCTCGGCAGCCTGCAGCGGTGCCGCATGGCCCAGCAGCAGGCCGAGCAGGCAGCCGGCCAGCGGCAGGCGCAGGCGGCGTGCAAATGAAAAGACGGACATGGAAAATCCTGGCTGAAGTATTGAATGACATTGTGCCAGAACCGTGGCGGCCGGAGCACAAGGGGTGGCGGCAAACAGCTGGCTGTGGGGCAGATTCTGGCAGTATATGGTCGTACCCTTTATTGTCATTGGGCAAGAAATACATACCATGAGGTGTATAAAAAGAAGCTCGCACAGCAGGCCGCTGTCGGAGCAATCGGTCAGCCGGCCTGCTGCCGTGACCTGCTTGTGCCCGTGGCCGCAAATCGCGATCATACCCGCCTGCCAACCGGAATCCTGTCGCCCCACCATGACCAGACCCACGCTGGGCGTTGCGCTCATCACCAAGAATGCCGCCTTGCGGCTCGACGAATGCCTGGCTTCGCTCACCTTCGCTGACGAAATCGTGCTGCTGGATTCCGGCAGCACCGACGACACGCTGGCGATTGCCGGCCGGCACGGCGTGAGAATCCACCACAGCAGCGATTGGCCGGGGTTCGGCATCCAGAAAAACCGCGCGGTCAACCTGCTGGAAACCGACTGGATTTTCTTCATCGATGCCGACGAGGTGGTACCGCCGGAGCTGGCTGCCAGCATTGTCGCCGCCATCACCGCGCCGCAGGCCGAAGTCTACGAGCTCAACCGCCTGTCGAGCTTCTGCGGCCACTGGATGCACCACTCAGGCTGGTATCCCGACTGGATTGCACGGCTGTTCAAGCGTGGCAGCGCGCGCTTTTCCGACGATCTGGTGCATGAGAGCCTGCGTTTTAACGGGAAGGCGGCACGGCTCAAGGGTGAACTGCTGCATTATTCGTATGAAAGCTACAGCGACGTGCTGCGCAAACTCGAACACTACTCCAGCCTCGGCGCGCAGCAGCGCCTCGCCCGCGGCGAAACCGCCAGCGTCGGTAAGGCAGTAACGCGCGGGCTGTGGGCGTTTTTACGCACCTACTTCCTGCGGCTGGGCTTTCTCGATGGCAAAGCGGGGCTGATGGTGGCGATCTTCAATGCCGAGACGGTGTATTACCGGTTTTTGAAGATGCAGCGTTGAAACTGGCGATGACTGAATGACAATTATCGATTTTAATCCAGCCCGAATCACTGGGATTCAGAAGACTGGTTCCACGTTGAGCGTCGTGTTTTTCCGTCAAATGGCATATGACGACAATCAGGAAATCATGACTCCTGTCGAATGCCAACTGTGTATCGAAGATGGCGAATGGCTTGGCGTTAACAGTATTTTGGACTTGGACAATCTTGAAGTGCGCAGTGCACAGGAAATGCGTCGCTGTTTTCTTCCATTGGATTGGCATTCAGACCAGTTTTCCGAGCTTTGGGCTGTTGATGAGTCGGGCCAACAAACGCTACTGGCTCGTGGGTCAAGCATGCGCCTTGAAGTGCTGAAGCGCTATGCATCAGCGAGTCGGTCGTAAACAGCGGTTGGTACGAATAGCGAAGCGTATTCATACACATGGCACATCCGGACGATTACGCTGGGCTAATCGTCTCTACTCGGGCTAATCAAATTTGGATTGTATATCCATTTTCGATGGCAGATTGGAGTAAGACATGGTCAATTACACACCATTCATCGCTGTTTGGTCTGTAGACGCGGAATTGCTTCATGACTATGTCGAAGGCTTTGAATGACTCAGTCGCTGAGGTAATGACATCTCTGATGATGAACCACTCCGATGTGTATATTTTTCCATCAATGCTTGTGCTTTTCATTTGTTTCAAGCCATCAATGTCTTTATTTATTTCCAGTCCTGTTACTAGATGGAGAGTGTAGAGCGCTTCTTCGACTGTTGGTTCTGACATCGCATTTCCTAGAGTGAATTTACGTCTTGGCAAGTTTATACAGGATTTCGGCCTTGCCTGATGCGGGAATATGTTCTTTCCATTGACGTTGAAATTTGAAAGTGGACCCAGCCCAAGCCTTGGTTGGGTATTCCCGATTCGCGTATCGATTTCACCGCGCGTAGGTTGGGCTGAATGAAATGAAGCCCAACATCGTTCCGCAACCACGTTGGGCTTCGCTGCGCTCAACCCAAGCTACCTGTCCAACAGCATCTAAATTTGTGATGGTCTGGCGGGTCGTTTCGACCCGCGTATCGATGCTCACCGCAAGGCACGGATGCAAAACATTCGCCCGGTTATTAATGGGTATTGCTCTGCAACCCTTTACATTAAATGGCTACAGGCCAATACCCACTGCTATTTATCCCGCGTCGCTGAACTGCACCGCATGCATCTGCGCGTACAGCCCGCCTTGTGCCAGCAGTTCGGCGTGGCGGCCGGTTTCGACGATCTTGCCGTGGCGCATCACGACGATGCGGTCAGCGTTTTCGATGGTCGACAGCCGGTGGGCGATGACCAGCGTGGTGCGATTTTTCATCAGGTTTTCCAGCGCGGCCTGCACCTTGCGTTCCGATTCGGTGTCGAGCGCCGAGGTGGCTTCGTCCAGAATCAGGATCGGCGCATTCTTGTAGATGGCGCGGGCGATGGCGAGGCGCTGGCGCTGGCCGCCAGAGAGTCGCACGCCGTTTTCGCCCAGCTCGGTATCAAAGCCCTGCGCCATCTGTTCGATGAATTCGGTGGCGAAGGCCGCGTCGGCGGCAGCGCGGATGCGCTCCATGTCCGGCCTGGCGTCGCCATAGGCGATGTTGGCGCTGACCGAATCGTTGAACAGCACCACGTCCTGGCTGACCAGTGCGATCTGGCTGCGCAGATTGCCGAGCTGGTAATCGGCCAGGGCAACGCCATCGAGCAGGATGCGCCCTTCGACCGGCTCGTAGAAGCGCGGCATCAGGTTGGCGAGCGTGGTCTTGCCGGAGCCGGACGAGCCGACGAGCGCGACAGTCTGGCCCGCCGGAATGTCGAGACTGACGCCATCGAGCGCCCATCTTTTCTCATCCGTGCTGTTTTCGTCACCGTAATGGAAACGCAGGTTCTCGATGCGGATGTCGCCGCGTGCGCGCTCGATGGTGCGCGTCCCGGTGTCGCGCTCGGCTTCCTGGTCGAGCACGTGATACACCGATTCAGCGGAAGCCAGCCCCTTGTTGAGCTGTTCGTTCATCTTGGTGATGCTCTTGATCGGCGCCTGCATCGCCATCATGGCAACAATGAAGGCCACAAATCCGCCAGCCGTGAGGTGGCCGGCCTGTGCCTGCAGTGTGGCGAAGTAGATGACGATGGCGAGCGTGGTGCCGATCATCATCATCATCAGGCTGGAATTCAGGCTGGAGGTGGCGGTCTGCTTCACATTCACCAGGCGCAGCCTGTTGTTCACCGCGCCGAAGCGGCCTTTTTCATATGCCTGTCCGCCGAAGATTTTCACCACGCGCTGGCCGGAGAAGGCTTCGTCGAGCGTGCTGGTGATGATGCCGACCTGGCTTTGCGATTCGCGCGCGAGCCGGCGCTGGCGTTTACCCACCAGCCGGATGCTCAGTGCTACGCCCGGAATCAGGCCGATGCACAGCAAGGTGAGGCGCCAGTCCTGGTAGAGCATCACGCCGAGGTAGAAACACACCGAGAGGATGTCGCGTACGAAGACGGTCATCACCTGGATGCTGGCCTGCATGATCTGGTTCACATCGTTGGTGATGCGCGAAATCAGTACGCCGACCGAGCTCTGGTCGAAAAAGCGCACCGGCATGTTGATCATGCGCGCGAACATCTTGTCGCGCAGGTCGGCAACGACACGGGTGCCGAGCCAGTTGCTGGTGTATTCGTTGCCGAAATTCGTCAGCATGCGCAGGATGGCCAGCCCGAAAATCTGCGCGGGCACGACCCAGGCGGCAGTGTGGGCGAGCGAATCGGCTTTCAGGTTCTGGTCGATCAGCGGTTTGAGCAGCAGCGTCATGCCGGCGTCAACGGCCGCCGCCAGGCCAAGGCAAACCATATTGAAGAGGATGATCGGCCAGTAGGGTTTGATTTCACCCAGTACGCGGAAATAGAGCTGCCTGCTGTTCATGTTGACTCCCTTCGAGCCGCGCATTATCGCCGAAATGCGGGCCGGGAGCATGCGGCAAATGTCCTTGCCGCCTCACCGACTTGCGGCGCTGGCATCAGAAATCGCCGTAGCGCGCCTGCAAGAGCCCGGCCACCACCGGCGTAACCGTTTCGGCACGGAAAAGGCGCGGGCCAAGCACAACAGGGGTATAGCCCTGTAGCCCAGCAGATTCGTCTTCTTGCCGGCTAAACCCCCCTTCGGGGCCAACCAGCATCACGGCGCTGGCGGCGCTGGCTGGCAGGCTGTCCCAGCTCACGGCACCGGTCGGGCACAGCAGCAGTTTCAACTCAGCAGCGCAGGGGCGCGCCAGCCATTGTTCAAGGCTGATGATGGGAAGAATCTGCGGAACACGGGTGCGGCCGCACTGTTCAGCAGCAGCGGCGGCAACGCCTTCCCAGTGGGCGATGCGTTTCTCGGCACGCTCGCCACTCAGGCGCTGCTGGCAGTACTGACTGGTGATCGGCTGGATGACATTTACGCCGAGTTCGGTAGCCTTCTGGATCGTGTAATCCATGCGGTCCGCCGCCGTGATGCTCTGCACCAGCGTGAGATGCAGCGGCGATTCGCGCGTGGTGGCGTCAAAGCTGGCCACGCGCACCGAGACGCTGCGCTTGCCCATCGCGGTAATCACCGCAGTGTGCTCGCCGCCTTCACCATTGAAGAGCGTGATGGCTTCGCCTGGCTGCATGCGCAAGACCTGCACATGGCGGGACTGGGCTTCCGGCAGATCGAATTCGGAGCCGGCAACAAGCGGCTGGGGCAGATGGAAACGCGGCATGGTCAGATATCGAGCGGTGGCAGGTCGTGGAAGCTGGACGGCACGTCTTCGCGGCGCGTAAACGTGACAAATTCATACGAATCCGGATCGGCGAGCATGGCGCGCAGCAGCTTGTTGTTGAGCGCGTGGCCGGACTTGAACCCGGAAAAACTGGCAATCAGCGGGTGGCCGAGGATGTAAAGGTCGCCAATGGCGTCGAGAATCTTGTGGCGCACGAATTCATCCTCGAAGCGCAGGCCGCCTTCGTTGATGACGCGGTATTCGTCGATCACGACGACATTGTCCATATTGCCGCCGCGGGCCAGTCCGTTGGCGCGCAGGTATTCGACCTCGTGAATGAAGCCGAAGGTGCGCGCGCGCGCAATTGCGTCGATGTAATTGGTGTTGGCGAAATCGAAGGCCACGGTCTGGCTGGATTTCTTGAAGGCCGGGTGCTGGAAATCGATGGTGAGCTGCACCTTGTAGCCGTCGTGCGGCTCGAGCTTCACCCATTTGTCGCCGTCGTGCACTTCGAGCGGCTTTTTCACGCGCACGAAACGCTTGGCCGCCGGCTGGTCGAGTACACCCGCACTCTGGATCAGGTAGATGAAGGGGGCCGCCGAGCCATCCATGATCGGCATTTCCTGCGCGTCGACTTCGACGAGCACATTGTCCAGCCCCAGCCCGGCAAAGGCCGACATCAGGTGCTCGATGGTTCCGACCCGCACATCATTGACGACCAGCGTGGACGACATGCGCGTGTCGTTGACCTGATCGGGGTGCACGCGAAACGGTTCGGTGCCGGCCAGATCGACCCGATGAAAGCGGATGCCGGAATCGATCGGGGCCGGCTTGAGCGTCAGCGTCGTCTTGACGCCGGAATGCAGGCCGACGCCGGTCGCGCGGATGGGGGTTTTCAGGGTGCGTTGCTGGAACATGGCGGAAACTCGTAAGCGACAGCCGCATTCTAGCAGCGGGATTTCACCGGCTGTATTGATTCGGGCAATCGGGATGATTGGCTGCGCTTAATCAGGGAGCTAAAAACCGCCTGTAGTCCGGGTTTTCACGGCGAAACCGGGAAAAAGCACGAAAAGAAAAACCTAGACACTGATTTTGCAGATGCCGATTTGCGCAGGGCCCTGCCCGGCGCTTGCTGCCGGCGGGACCCCCGCTTTTACCGGCGAGTACAGACGCAAAAGCCCGCCAGCCCGGGTCAGGGTGCTGGCGGGTTTGCTGATGCTGGCGGGTACTGCTTGCTACTGGAGCTGCTGACAGAATCCGGTGCAACGGTGCTGGCAAGGCGCGCGAGCTGCTGGCCGTACAGGGTGGTGTACGGCCGGTGAGCACAACGCAGGCCAGCAGGATTCTGTCTGCGGCCCTTAGTCGGCCTGGCGGCGCAGGAAGGCCGGAATGTCCATATCGACATTGCTGCCCACGCTGACCGGGGTACGGCCTGTGCTGGCACCCGCTTCTGAGCCGCGACGGTTGTTGCGCCAGATCGCCGGGGTATCGAAGTCTTCCGGGTTGATCACGGCGTTGTCGGTGCCGGTTTTCAGAGCCGGAGTGCTGACGACGGACAACTGCGGCTTGACGGCTTCCTTGCCGCCCAGACCGGTGGCGATCAGCGTCACGCGGATTTCATCACCCAGGCTGTCGTCGTAGACCAGACCATGCTTGACGATGGCATCTTCGGAAACCTGCTCGTGGATGATTTTCATCGCACGACTGATTTCAGCCTTCTTCAGCGAGGTGCGGCTGCCGGAGAAGTTGACCAGTACGCCGCGGGCACCCTTGAAGCTGATGTTGTCCAGCAGCGGGCTGTGGATGGCGGCCTCGGTGGCACGCTCGGCACGGTCTTCACCAGCGGCGCGGGCGGAGCCCATCATGGCCATGCCGACTTCGCGCATCACGGTCTGCACGTCGGCAAAGTCGACGTTGATCAGGCCCGGGTAATGGATGATTTCGACGATGGAAGCGACGGCATCACGCAGCACGTTGTCGGCGGCGCGGAAGGCTTCGTCGATGGTCACGTCTTCGCCCAGCACTTCTTCGAGCTTGGCGTTGGAAACGATGATCAGCGAATCAACGTAGCGCGAAAGTTCGTCGATGCCGGCCTGGGCGATTTTCTGGCGTACGCCTTCATCGGTGCCCGGTTTGCAGACCACGCCGACGGACATGATGCCCTTTTCGCGGGCGATCTGGGCAATGACAGGTGCTGCGCCGGTACCGGTGCCGCCGCCCATGCCGGCCGTGATGAACAGCAGGTCGGCGCCGTCGATCAGCTCGGCCAGGCGCTCGCGGTCTTCCTCGGCTGCCTGGCGGCCCATTTCCGGCTTGCAGCCGGCACCGAAACCGCGGGTTACGGCCTGACCCAGCTGCAGCACGTCATCGGCTTGCGACTGGCCCAGTACCTGGGCGTCGGTGTTGGCAGCAATGAACTGCACGCCGCGCAGATTGTGTTCGATCATGTTATTGATCGCGTTGCAACCGGCGCCACCCACGCCGATTACCTTGATGTTCACGTTATGAACTGATTCTTGTACTTCGATGGTCAATGCCATTTTGTTTCTCCTCTGACCCGATTTTACCGCCAAGCTGAATTAATCAGAAATCTGATTGCCTAAAAATTGTCTTTAAACCACGACTTCATGCGACCAAAAATATCGCCGATGCCAGCGTCCTTGCCGCGTCCCATCGGGTTTTTCATCATCTGTTCGCGTGCCAGCAGCAGTAAGCCGACTGCTGTCGAATAACGCGGGTTCTTCACCACCTCGGCCAGGCCGCCGACATACTTCGGCAAACCCAGACGGACCGGCATGTGGAAAATCTCTTCACCGAGTTCGACCATGCCCGGCATCAGTGCCGCGCCACCGGTAATGACGACGCCGCTGGAGAGGCGCTCGGCAAAGCCGGAGCGGCGCAGTTCCTGCAGCACCATGCTGTAAAGCTCTTCAACGCGGGGCTCGACCACTTCAGCGAGCGTATGGCGGCTCATCTGGCGTGCACCGCGCTCACCCACGCCCGGCACTTCGATCATGGCCGACGGGTCGGTCATGTGGCGCAGGGCGACGCCATGCTGCATCTTGATGCTTTCGGCTTCTCCGGTCGGCGTGCGCAGCGCCATGGCGATGTCATTGGTGACCTGGTCGCCGGCAATCGGAATCACCGCCGTGTGGCGGATTGCACCGTTGATGAATACGGCCATGTCGGTGGTACCGCCACCGATGTCGACCAGACACACACCGAGTTCCTTCTCGTCTTCAGTGAGCACCGCATGGGCACTGGCGAGCGGCTGGAGTACGACCTCGGCAATTTCGAGCCCGCAGCGGCGGATGCACTTGGTGATGTTCTGCACCGACGAGACTGCTCCCGAGACGATGTGCACGCGCACTTCAAGGCGCACGCCGGACATGCCCAGCGGCTCTTTCACGTCTTCCTGGCCGTCGATCACGTATTCCTGCGGCAGGATGTGCAGCACCTGATGGTCGGTGGGAATGTTCACCGCGCTGGCGGTTTCGATCACGCGGTCGATGTCGGCCTGCGTCACCTCGCGATCCTTGATGGCGACCATGCCGTGCGAATTGATGCCCTTGATGTGGCTGCCGGCAATGCCGGTGAAGACTTCGCGGATCTTGCAGTCGGCCATCAGCTCGGCTTCACCCAGCGCCGACTGGATGGCGGACACCGTTTTCTCGATGTCGACGACGACGCCGCGCTTGAGTCCCCTGGACGCAGCCGAACCCAGGCCCACCACATTCAGGGCGCCTTCATCGGTGATTTCGGCCACTACCGCCACCACTTTCGATGTGCCGATATCCAGGCCGACGATGAGATTTTTTGCGTCTCTAGTCACTGAAAACCTCTTTACCTAAACCAGTACTTTAAGTTTCCCGGTTAATTAATTGCTTTATATAGAATTATTCAAAATTCAGCCACTCAGGCCGATGCACGTACCGGCTTGGGTCTTGCCACCGGTGCCGATGCATTGGCGGCCTCGGGCCTGTAATCCGGCAAGCGCACGGCAAAACCGTTCGGATACCGCAAATCCACATACTCGAACGGCTGCTGCAGACGGGCCAGCGAGTGCGAGTAGGCGTTTACAAAACGCGCTACCCGTTCGCGGGCGCTGTCGCGGCCGATTTCGACAATCAGCTGTTTGTCCAGTTGCATGCGCCAGGCGCGGCGGTCGGACAGCCAGACATGCGTCGGTTTTCTGCCTATCGGTTGCAGCGCTGCCGTCAGAGCGACCAGCCCGTCGACCATTTCCTTTTCCGTGCCTTCCGGCCCTTCCAGTACCGGCAGTTCTTCGCCGGATGCCGCGTCGAAGCGCTCGCCGTGGACATTCACCAGCCCCGCGGCTCCCCAGCGTGCAATGGCGCGGTGTTCCTCGATATTCACTTCCAGCTTGTCCGGCCAGCGCCGGCGTACTTCCACTTTTCTTACCCACGGCAGCTTCTCGAATGCCTGCCGCGTTTTGTCCAGATCCAGCGTGAAGAAGGTGCCCTTCACTTCGTTCTTCACGATGTACTGCAATTGCTCGCGCGTGATGTGCTCCAGATTGCCATCCACCTTGATGCGCTTGACCGGAAACAGCGGTGAATGCACCGTGAGGAACAGCAGCGAGTAGAACAGCAGCAGCAGCGCCAATGCGGTGAGCAAATTGGCCAGCCAGAGCAGCAGTTGCGGCTTATCCCACATGTTTTTCCCCTTGCTGCGCTACTGCGCCGCCCCCAGACTGCGTCGCGCGCTGCTCGCCATCCTCACGTACCGCATGTACGTTCCGGTGGCTGCGCTGCGGACTCCTTGCCTGGAGCCGGCTCGCTACGCACATCAAGGGGAAAAAAGCTTCGAACACGTTTTCTGCTCTCCTACAGCGTGGTGTCCAGCACCTTCAGCACCAGATCCTCGTAGCTCAGCCCTGCTTCGCGGGCTGCCATCGGGAACAGGCTGTGGCTGGTCATGCCCGGAGCGGTGTTTGCTTCGAGCAGGTAAATGGTGCCATCGGTGTCGGTCAGAAAGTCGATGCGCGCCCAGCCCGAAGCACCCAGTACCCTATAGGCTTTCTCGGAAAGCTGGCGGGCCAGTGCTTCGTCGGCGTCCGACAGGCCCGCCGGGCAGCGGTATTCGGTATCGTCACGCAGGTACTTGGCGTCGTAGTCATAGAACTCGGTTGCCGGAATGATGCGCACCGATGCTAGCGCCTTGCCGTCCAGCACGGCGCAGGTGAACTCGCCACCGGCGATATTGCGTTCGGCCAGCACGATGGCATCGTGCTTCGAGGCTTCGGCCCAGGCTGCCTGGCATTCGTCCAGTGATTTCAGCTTCACCACGCCGACACTCGATCCCTCGCTGGCAGGCTTCACGAAGAGCGGCAGGCCGAGTTCGTCAGCGGCGCGCACCAGTTCGTCGGCACTCTCAACGATGCGGTATTCGGGCACCGGCAGACCGGCAGCTTCCCACAGCAGCTTGGTGCGCCACTTGTCCATGGCAATCGCCGAGGCCATTACGCCGCAGCCGGTGTAGGGAATGCCGAGGAATTCCAGCGCGCCCTGGATGGTGCCGTCTTCGCCGCCACGGCCGTGCAGGATCAGGAAGGCGCGGTCAAAGCCTTCGTCCAGCAATGCCGCCAGCGGTTTCTCGGCAGGGTCGAAGGCATGTGCATTGACGCCGCGGCTTTGCAGTGCGGCCAGCACGCCACCACCGCTCATCAGCGAGACTTCGCGCTCTGCCGAATTGCCACCCATGATCACGGCGACCTTGCCGTAGTTGTTTGTAGTCATCGCTCAGTTCTTCACTATCAGTTTTGCCGGTACGCCGCCAATCGACCCGGCGCCCATGGTCATGATCACATCGCCGTCCTGCGCGCTGGCCAAGATGGTTTCCGGCAGATCGGCGATGCTTTCGACAAAAATCGGTTCGACGCGGCCGGCAACCCGTACCGCGCGGGCCAGCGCCCGGCCGTCGGCGGCCACGATCGGTGCTTCGCCGGCGGCATAGACCTCGGCGAGAATCAGGCCATCGACGGTCGAGAGCACCTTCACGAAATCCTCGAAGCAGTCACGGGTGCGCGTGTAGCGATGCGGCTGGAACGCCAGCACCAGCCGCCGGCCCGGGAACGCGCCACGGGCGGCAGCCAGTGTCGCGGCCATTTCCACCGGGTGGTGACCATAGTCATCGACCACCGTGATGCTGCCGCGACTGCTGCCGTCTGCTGCCGCTGGCAAGTTCACTTCGCCGTAGCGCTGGAAGCGGCGGCCCACGCCGGCGAATTCGGCCAGCGCCTCCTGGATGGCGGCCTCGTCGGCGCCGACTTCCAGTGCCACGCCAATTGCGGCCAGCGTGTTCAGTACGTTGTGGTGTCCCGGGGTATTCAGCACCACCGGAATGCGGCGGGTTTCGCCGTTTTCCCACACGGCATCGAAATGCATCTGGCCGCCGACGGCACGGATGTTCTCGGCGCGCAGCATGGCGTCGTCGCTGACGCCATAGGTCGTCACCGGGCTGGTGACACGCGGCAGGATGGCGCGCACGTGCGGATCGTCGATGCACAGCACGGCACGCCCGTAGAAGGGCAGATGGTGCAGGAAATCGACGAAGGCCTGCTTCAGTTTCTCGAAATCATGCCCGTAGGTGTCCATGTGATCCTGGTCGATATTCGTGACGACCGAAATCACCGGGCTGAGCAACAGGAAGGACGCATCACTCTCGTCGGCTTCGGCCACCAGAAAATCACCGCTGCCCAGCCGGGCATTGCTGCCAGCCGCGTGCAGCTTGCCGCCGATCACGAAGGTCGGATCGAACCCGGCGGCTTCCAGAATCGACGCGGTCAGGCTGGTGGTGGTGGTCTTGCCATGTGTGCCGGCAATGGCGATGCCCTGCTTCAGGCGCATCAGCTCGGCCAGCATCATCGCGCGCGGCACGACCGGGATTTTCTTTTCGCGTGCGGCGACGACTTCCGGATTGTCATCCTTTACCGCGCTGGATATCACCACCACGTCGGCGCCTTGCATGTATTCAGCCGCGTGCCCCAGATGCACGGTGGCTCCGGCTGCCTGCAGGCGCTGGGTCGTGGCGTTGCTGCCGAGATCCGAGCCGCTGATGGTGTAGCCGAGGTTCAGCAGCACTTCGGCGATGCCGCTCATGCCGACGCCTCCGATGCCCACGAAATGGATGTGATGGACTTTATGTTTCATTTACTGCGCCAGTTCTTCAATGACGGCCACCACGCTGGCGGTGGCGTCGGGTTTGGCCAGTTTCCGCGCGGCAATCGCCTGCGCCAGACACTGGTCGCGATTCAGGTTCTGCAGCAGGCCTGCCAGTCGGTCTGCGTTAAATACATTCTGGGGTATCAGCTCACCGCCCTTGTTGTCGCTGAGATGACGGGCATTACCCGTCTGATGATCATCAACCGCATGTGGAAAAGGCACCAGCACGCTGGCAGCGCCAACGCAGGCCAGCTCGGAAACCGTGAGGGCGCCGGCGCGGCAGATCACCAGATCGGCTTCCGCATAAGCACTGGCCATGTCCTTGATGAAGGGCACGCATTCGGCGGCAACGCCGGCAGCGGCATAGTTGGCGCGCAGGCTCTCGATGTGTTTTTCACCGGCCTGATGCGTGACCAGCGGGCGAGCCTCCGTGCTCAGCAGGGCGAGTGCCTTCGGAACTTCTTCGTTGAACACCTGTGCGCCGAGCGAGCCGCCAACGACCAGCACGCGCAAGGGGCCGCTGCGGCCGGCAAAGCGGGCTTCAGGGGCCGGCACGGTGGTGATTTCCTCACGCACCGGATTACCGACACAACCGTCGCGCCCCGGGAAGGCCGACGGGAAGGCAAACAGCACGCGGCTGGCGATTCTTGCCAGCGTCTTGTTGGTCAGGCCGGCGACCGAGTTCTGTTCGTGAATCACCAGCGGCAGCCACAGGAGGCGCATCGCCAGCCCGCCGGGGAAGCCGGTAAAGCCGCCGAAGCCGATCGCCACGTCCGGGCGATGGCGGAAAATCACGCGCAAGGCACCGAACAGCGCTTTCAGCTGTACCCAGGGCTGCGCCAGTTTTTTCAGCAGGCCCTTGCCGCGCACACCGGTGATGGCAAGCGTTTCCAGCGGAATGCCGTACTGCGGAACGACGCGGGTTTCCATCGCGCCGGCGGCACCCAGCCACACGACCTTCCAGCCGCGGGCTTCGACGGCCTGTGCGACTGCCAGTGCCGGAAAGATGTGGCCGCCAGTACCGCCTGCCATCACGAGAATGGTCCGGCGACCTGCTTGTCCAATCTGGGGCGACACGCTTGTTTCGGCCTTTTGTGTGCGGGCACTGCGCCGACTATATATCGCGACAATCAGTGTTATCAGTGCGATTAAAGGAATGATCAGAACGGATGAGCTCACAGGCTGTACCCCTTGATCATCTGGCGGTTTTCATAATCGATGCGCAGCAGCACGCCCAGCGCCAGCAGATTGGCCACAATGCCGGAACCACCAAACGAGAGCAGCGGCAGGGTCAGCCCCTTGGTCGGCAGCAGGCCCATGTTCACGCCGATATTGATGATCGACTGCACGCCGATCCAGATGCCGATGCCCTGTGCGGCCAGCGCCTGCCAGTGGCGTTCCAGCTTGGCGGCCTGCAGGCCGATGCGGAATGCCCGGAATACGAGGAAAGTGAACAGCAGCACGACCACCGTTACCCCGACAAAACCGAATTCCTCGGCAATGATGGCCATCAGGAAGTCGGTGTGCGCCTCGGGCAGATAGGAGAGTTTTTCCACGCTGGCACCCAGCCCGACACCGGTCCACTCACCGCGACCGAAGGCAATCAGCGAATGCGACAGCTGGTAGCCCTTGCCGAACGGGTCTTCCCACGGATTCATGAAGCCGAGCACGCGTGCGCGGCGGTATTCGGAAGACATGATGAGCGCGGCAAATGCGCCGCCGAGCAGCACCACCAGACCGGCAAACAGCTGCCAGTTGTAACCGCCGATGAAGAGCAGGCCCATGGCAATCGCCGTGATGACGACAAACGCCCCCATGTCGGGCTCGAGCAGCAGCAGGGCGCCGACGAGGGCCATGACCAGCCCCATGGGCAGCAGTACCTTGGTAATGCTGTCGATGAACTTGCCGGTCATGCTGTGTGCCTTGCGCACGGCATAGTCGGCGGCGTACAGCACGACAAAGAACTTCATCAGTTCGGATGGCTGCAAATTGATCACGGCCAGCGACAGCCAGCGCCGCGAACCGTTGACTTCGCGTCCGACGCCCGGAATCAGCACCAGTACCAGCAGCAGGATGCCGAACAGGAACAGCATCGGTGCGTAATCCTGCCAGTGTCTGGTCGCAATGCTGAAGCCGAACATGCCGGCCGCCAGCCCGACCACAAGGAACATGCTGTGGCGGGTCAGGAAATACGTGGCCTTGAAGCCGGTATCCTTGTCGACTTCGGCCATTGCAATCGAGGCCGAATAGACCATCACCAGGCCGATCGACAGCAGCAGCAGCACGCACCACAGCAGCGCCGGATCATAAGCGCTCATGGTGGGTTTCAGCCGCTTCATCGCCTGATAGAAGATCTGCTTCATGCCGTTCAGGCCCCCAGTGCCTTCACGGCCGCGATGAATACTTCGGCGCGGTGGTGATAGTTGCGGAACATGTCGAGGCTGGCGCAGGCCGGCGACAGCAGAACGGCATCGCCCGGCTCGGCCAGATTGGCGGCCATCTGAACGGCCATTTCCAGTGTCGGCACCTGCAGTACCGGCAGGAAGGCTTCGCCTTCGTCATTTTCCGTGACGAGTTGCGACTGTGCTTCATTCAGCGCTTCGGCCAGCAGCGGGCCATCACGTCCGATCAGAACTACGGCGCGGCAGATGCGCTCGCAGGCCGGAACCAGCGGACGGAAATCCTGACCCTTGCCGTCGCCACCGGCGATCAGCACCACCGGCTGGGTCATG
The DNA here is from genome assembly GCF_000430805.1 of Chitinilyticum aquatile DSM 21506. Classification (GTDB taxonomy): domain Bacteria; phylum Pseudomonadota; class Gammaproteobacteria; order Burkholderiales; family Chitinibacteraceae; genus Chitinilyticum; species Chitinilyticum aquatile. Next base: position 424,179 of record NZ_AUMS01000004.1, read on the forward strand.
CCCTTCAGTGCGGCTTCGGTTGCGCCGACATTGGTACCTTTCGAGTCGTCGTAATAGCGCACGCCAGCGACTTCGGCGACGAATTCGACCCGGTGCGGCAGGCCCTTGAAGGCTTTCAGTGCAGCCACCAGCGGGCCGGTGGCGAGGCCAATGGCACGGCACAGTGCGATTGCCGAAAGCGCATTCACCGCATTGTGCAGGCCGGCCAGCGGCAATTCGCTGGCCTTGAGCAATTCATAATCACCGGCACGCAGGCTGAAGTCATCCCCCAGCGCCACCAGGCCATATTCACTGCCATTGCGCGGGGTATCTGCCCCGAACCAAACAATGTCGCGGCCTGCGCGCGCCATACCCCGGCACCAGCCGTCCTCGCGGTTCAGCACCATCACTCCGAGCCCCTCGAAAATCCGCGCCTTGGCCGCGGCGTATTCGCGCATGCCGGCATAGCGGTCGAGGTGGTCTTCGCTGATGTTCAATACCGCCGCCGAGTCGGGCTTCAGCGACGAGGTGGTTTCGAGCTGGAAGCTGGAGAGCTCCAGCACCCACACGTCCGGCAGCTTGCCTTGTGCTTCGTAGTCGGCCAGTGCTTGCAGTACCGGCAGACCAATATTGCCGGCGATGACGGTATCGAGCCCGGCGGTTTTGCACATTTCACCGACCATGGTCGTGACAGTGGATTTGCCGTTCGAACCGGTAATTGCAATCACCTTGCTGCCCTTGCCTTCGAGGGCCTGGGCCAGCAATTCGACATCGCCCACCACGGGCACGCCGCGTGCGGCGGCCGCGGCGATGGCGGGAGTCGCGACCGGTACACCGGGGCTGGTGACCAGCAGATCGGCATCAGCAAACGTGTTGTCGTCAAAGGCACCAAGGCGGACTTCGATGTCCGGCAGTGCTGCCTGCAGGGCTGCGAGGCTGGGCGGGGCGCTGCGGCTGTCGGCCGCCGTGACGCGCGCGCCGTGTTTGGCCAGCCACAGGGCAGTAGGCAGACCGGTTTCACCCAGGCCAACGACGATGCAGTGTTTACCGTTGAGCTTCATATTCACCTCAGCGTAGCTTCAGTGTGGCGAGACCCGCCAGCACCAGCAGCATGGTGATGATCCAGAAGCGCACGACGACTTGCGTCTCCTTCCAGCCCTTGAGTTCGTAGTGGTGATGCAGCGGTGCCATCCGGAAAACCCGTTTGCCGGTCAGCTTGAAGCTGGCGACCTGGATCATTACCGACAGTGCTTCCACGACAAACACACCACCCATGATCAGCAGCACGATTTCCTGCCGCACGACCACGGCGACGGTGCCCAGTGCTGCACCGAGCGCCAGTGCACCGACGTCACCCATGAAGACTTCCGCCGGATAGGCGTTGAACCACAGAAAGCCGAGCCCCGCCCCCGCCATCGCCGCGCAGAACACCGCCAGTTCACCGGCTCCGGGAACGTGCGGAATGCCGAGGTATTTCGAGAACACCGCGTTGCCGGCCACGTAGGCAAAGATCACGAAGGCGCCGGAAACCAGCACCGTGGGCAGGATGGCCAGTCCATCAAGGCCGTCGGTGAGGTTCACCGCGTTGGACGTGCCGACAATCACGAAATAGGTCAGCACGCAGAACCCGACCGCGCCAAACGGATAGAGGATTTCCTTGTACAGCGGAATGATGAAGCCGGTCTGGGCCGGGTCTTTCACGAAATAGCTCAGGAATACGCCGGCAGTGATCGCAATGACCGATTGCCAGAACATCTTGGCTTTCGCTGACAAGCCCTTAGGGTCTTTCAGTGCGACCTTCTTGTAGTCGTCGACAAAACCGATGATGCCCGTCGCCAGTGTGACGATCAGTACCAGCCAGATGTACTTGTTCTTCAGATCGCCCCACAGCAGCGTTGTAATGGCGATCGACAGCAGAATCAGTGTGCCGCCCATGGTCGGCGTGCCGGCCTTTACCAGGTGTGTCTGCGGGCCATCGTTGCGCACGGCCTGGCCGACCTTGAGTTCGGTGAGCTTGCGGATCACCAAAGGACCCAATAGCCACGAAATGGCGAGCGCGGTCATTGTCGCGAGCACGGCGCGCAGCGTCAGGTAATTGAAGACATTGAAAGCCCGAACTGATTCGCCGAGCCATTGGGTCAACCACAACAGCATTACTTCTCTCCCTCAAGCCTGGCGGTCTGTTCCAGACCGGCAACCACGCGCTCCATTTTCATGAAGCGCGATCCTTTGACCAGCACGGTGCTTTCCGGCCGGATTGCAGCGCGCACAGCGGCCAGCAGTTCAGTGATGTCTGCGAAATGGCTGCTACCAAAGGCGCGAGCCGCGCCGGCCATGTGTTCGCCCAGCGTGAACAGTTCGCTGACCCCCTTTTCACGGGCATAGCCGCCGATTTCGCTGTGACGCTGCGGGGCGTCATCACCGACTTCGCCCATGTCGCCCAGCACCAGTACGGTATGCCCGCCGATGCCGGCCAGCACATCCACGGCGGCCTTCATCGAGTCGGGATTGGCGTTGTAGCTGTCGTCGAGCAGCTGTGCGCCGTTGAAAGCCTGTTTGGCCTGCAGGCGACCGGCAACCCCCCGGTAGGCATTCAGCCCGGCAGCGATGTCATTGATGCCGACATCCAGCGCGTAAGCACATGCGGCTGCGGCGAGCGCGTTGCGCACATTGTGCAGGCCCGGTACCGGCAGGATGATTTCGGCTTCGTCGTGCGACAGATCGATGATGAAGCGGCTGGATGTGGCCGATTGCACGATCTGGCGCGCACTCACGTCAGCGGCATTCAGGCCGAAGGTGATCTGGCGGTGGCCGGCGGCAAGCTGGCTCCACAGTGGCGCAAACGGATCATCGCTATTGATGATGGCCGTACCGTGTTCCGCAAGGCCGTTGAAAATTTCGCCCTTGGCGCGCGCGACTCCTTCGACCGAGCCCAGTGCTTCCAGATGCGCGGCACCGGCATTGTTGATGACGGCCACATCCGGCCGCGCAATGCGCGTCAGGTAGTCGATTTCCCCGAAATGATTCATTCCCATTTCGGCGACGACCACGCGATGCGTGCTGCGCAGACCCAGCAGCGTCAGTGGCAGGCCGATGTGATTGTTGAGATTGCCGCGGGTGGCATGCACGCCGTCATGACCAGCCAGTTGCGCAAAAATGGCGCTGCACATTTCCTTGACCGAGGTTTTGCCATTGCTGCCGGTGACGCCAACAATGCGGGTATCGGCGTGTAGCCCACGCCAGTATTTGGCTAGCAGGCCAAGGGCATCCAGGGTATTGCCGACAATCACCTGCGGGCCGGCATTCTGGACTTCCCGCTCGACCAGTGCGGCTACGGCTCCCTGCGCCAGGGCTGCGGCGACAAAGTCGTGCGCGTCGAAGCGCTCGCCCTTCAGGGCGACAAACAGGTCGCCCGGGCGGATATCGCGGCTGTCGGTCGTGACGCGGGCAAAGCGGAGCCCTTCGTCACCGATCACGCTGCCGGAAAGTGCTTGTGCGGTTTCCCGCAAGGACAACATCATCCCTTTTTCCTTGCCAATACGCGGGCGGCCACTTCGCTGTCGTCGAAGTGGTGTCGTACACCCTGAATTTCCTGATAAGTCTCGTGTCCCTTGCCGGCGATCAGGATCACGTCACCGGCCTGCGCCATGTCGATGGTGTCGGCAATGGCGTCAGCGCGATCCGACGTGATCGCATAATTGGCATTGCCGCTGCCCGGCACCCCGGATACACCGGCGACGATGTCCTGGATGATGCGCTGCGGTGATTCGCTGCGCGGGTTGTCGCTGGTGATGACCACCGAGTCGGCCAGACGGCAGGCGATTTCGCCCATGATCGGCCGTTTGCCGCGATCTCGATCACCACCGCAGCCGAAGACGCAGAACAGGTGACTGTGCGACGGCATGGCTTCGCGTAGCGTGGTCAGCGCCTTTTCCAGTGCATCGGGCGTATGGGCGTAATCGATCACGACCAGCGGTTTGCCATTGCCACCCAGGCGCTGCATGCGGCCGGCGGCCGGCTCGATCTGGCCCAGCACTGCACTGGCGGCGCTCAGCGTGACACCCTGTGCCAGCAGCACGCCCAGGCAGGCCAGCAGATTGCTGGCGTTGAAGCTGCCCAGCAGGGGCGAGCGGATGGTTGTGCTGCCCAGCGGGGTATCGATTTCCAGTTGCAGGCCTTCCAGCGTTGCCGCATAGCGCGTTACGCGCAGGTCGCCGGCGGTAAAGCCGTAGCCATACACCAGTTCGCAGTTGCAGCCGGCAATCAGTTCGCGGCCAAAGGCATCGTCGGCATTGATGACCGCTGCCTTGAGGCCCTGCCAGTCGAACAGTTGCGCCTTAGCCGCACCATAGGCGGCCATTGTTTCGTGGTAATCAAGATGATCGCGGGTCAGATTGGTGAACACGGCGGTCGTGATGGCCGTGCCGTGCGCACGCGCCTGCACCAGTCCGTGCGACGAGACCTCCATTGCAACGTGGGTCGCGCCTTCCTGCTTCAGGCGTGCGAGCCAGCCCTGCAGGCTGACCGGATCGAGCGTGGTATGGGTCGAGCTTTCCAGTGCGCCCGGGAAACCATTGCCCAGCGTGCCGAGTACGCCGCACTTGTTGCCCAGCAGTGCGAAAGCCTGTGCCAGCCAGTTGGCAATCGAGGTCTTGCCGTTGGTGCCGGTGATGCCGATGACGGTCATGTCGTGCGACGGATTACCCAGCAGATGGCTGGCAACGATGCCCGCCTGCTCGCGCAGTTGCGCGATGCCGAGATTGGCGACCTGCCAGTTCGTGTTCCACTCGAAGTCATCGCTTTCCCAGATAACAGCAGTAGCGCCATTGGCAATTGCTGCGGCGATATGGTCACGGCCATCGGCGTACTCGCCCTGGAAGGCCAGAAACACGTCACCCGTTTGCACCTTGCGGCTGTCGACGCACAGATTGCGCCCGGCAGCGATCGCATCGATGGCGGCAAAGTCGAGAGCAGGCAATGCCCGGCTGGCTGGCTTCATGTTTCCTCCAGGATTTCCGGCGCACCTGGCGGCGGAAGCAGGATGTTCTCGGTGGGTGAATCCGGCGGCACGCCCAGAATGCGCAAGGTGCCGGCGACGACGTTGCTGAATACCGGTGCGGCCACCAGGCCGCCATAACGCATTTCGAAGGCGGGTTCGTCGATCATGACGGCAACCACGATGCGCGGATTCGAGATCGGGGCGATGCCGACGAAGGAGCCGACCCGGGCGGTGTCGGAATACACGCCATTGACCAGTTTCTTGGCTGTACCGGTCTTGCCGCCGACGCGGTAGCCGATCACCTGGGCGCGCGTCGCCGTGCCGCCGGGCAAGGTCACCATTTCCAGCATCTTGCGCACGGCCTGTGCCGTTTCCGGTTTGATGACCTGCCGGCCCGGCATCGGAGCAACGAGTTTGGTGAAGGTGATCGGGCGCAGTTCGCCGTCGGAAGCAAAGACCTGATAGGCGCGTGCCATCTGCATGACGCTGACGGAAGCGCCGTAGCCATAGGCCATGGTCGCCTGCTCGATCGGCCGCCAGTCCTTCCAGGGGCGCAGGCGACCTGCGGCCTCGCCGGGAAAGCCGGTGTTCAGCTTTTCGCCAAAGCCCATGTTTTTCAGGAAGGTGTGCATGGCTTCCCTGTCCATCATCAGTGCCATCTTGGCAGCGCCGACGTTAGACGATTTCTGCATGATCTGCTCGATGGTCATCGAGCCACCCGGATGGTCGTCGCGGATGGTGGCCGGGCCGATGGTCATGCGACCGCCATCGGTATTGATGACGGTGGTTGGCTTGACTTTGCCGGCGTCGAGCGCCATCGCTGCAGTGATGGCCTTCATGGTCGAACCCGGCTCGTACAGGTCGGTGACGGCCCGGTTGCGGCGGTGTGCCGGGTCGATCCTGGTGCGGCTGTTCGGGTTGTACGACGGCGCGTTGGCCAGAGCCAGCACTTCGCCGGTACGCGAATCGAGCACCACGATGGCGCCGCCGACGGCATGGCTCCGTTCCACCATGCTGTTCAATTCGCGGAAAGCGAGATACTGGATGCGGCGGTCGATCGACAGTTGCAGCGTCTGGCCATCCAGCGGCGGCACGATGGTCGAAATGTCCTCGACGATGTAACCGCGGCGGTCGCGGATGACGGTGCGGCTGCCGGCCTTGCCGGCCAGTGTCTTGTCGCGCGTCAGCTCGAAGCCTTCCTGCCCCTTGCCATCAATGTCGGTAAAACCGATGACGTGAGCGAGCTGTTCGCCGGCCGGGTAAAAGCGTCGGTATTCGGTCTGGGAATAGATGCCCGGAATATTCAGCGCCATGACCTTCTTGGCGTCTTCCGGCGAGAGCTGGCGTTTCAGCCAGACGAAATCCGGGCGCTTCTGCGCCTCGCCCTTGCTGTTGACGCGCTCGTCGAAGAGTTTTTTCAGCAGCTCGGCATCGCTGACCCCAAGCTGGCTGGACAGCTTGTGGATTTCGGTCAGGGAAACCGGTACCTGTTCCTCGTCATTTTTCTGACGCCAGTCATGCGGGCGCTCCTGCCCCTTGGGCAGCAGATAAATCGAGCGCGGGCTGGCCCAGATCGATTGCACCGTGGTGGATTGCGCCAGCAGCTCGCCATTGCGGTCGGTGATCATTCCCCGCAAGGCTTCCATTTTCAGATTGCGGGTATAGCGCTGATCCCCTTGCTCTTTAAGGAATTCTTCATTAAACCCCTGTAGGTATATGCCGCGACCCAGCAGAATCGCAAACAGCAGCAGCAAGGAGGAGAGCACGAACCAGGTGCGCCAGTTCTCCAGCCGCGGCTGCGGGCGCAGCTGGCGGCGGCCAGCCTGGCGGGCGGCAGTATTCGGGAAACTCATTGCTGATGATTCCCGGCCGGCGTGTTGCCATCGGGCAGGATGGTCTGGACGCGATTGCTGGGTGGTACCAGCATGTCGAGCTTCTGCGCGGCCTCGATTTCAACGCGCGAGTGAATGGCCCAGGTGCTCTGTTCCAGTTGCAGCTGTCCCCATTCAAGATCGAGCTTGCGCGACTGGTTCTCTTCTTTCTGCAACTCGCCATACAGCTTGCGGGCGCGGTGCGAGCTGGTAATCACGCTGAGCGCGCACAGAATGAGGATGCCGAGCAGGAACAGGTTCAGGCGGATCACAGCCTGCCCTCCGTCCGCTCCGCAATGCGCAGGATGGCGCTGCGCGCGCGCGGGTTGGCTGCCACTTCGGCATCCGATGCCCGCTGCGGCTTGCAGACAATCTTCAGTGGCGCGGCAGGGATGTCGCTGGCCCGGATTGGCAGCCCGGCCGGCAGCTTGTCGGCGGTGGCCGCATCCTGCATGAAGCGTTTGACGATGCGGTCTTCCAGCGAATGGAAGGCAATGACCGACAGGCGGCCGCCGGTTTTCAGGCGAGCCAGCGCCTGCGGCAGGACTAGCGCGAGCTCTTCAAGCTCGCGATTGATGAAAATCCGAACAGCCTGGAAGGTGCGCGTCGCCGGGTCCTGGCCCGGCTCGCGGGTGCGGACACATTGCGCCACGAGTGCGGCAAGCTCGCGTGTTGTTGCAAGGGGCTGCTCGAGCCTACGCGCAACAATCTTTGCTGCAATCGATTTAGCAAACCGTTCTTCGCCATAGTCCTTGATAACCTCTGCAATGTCCTTTTCAGGAGCGGTATTGAGCCAGTCCGCGGCAGTCATGCCGCGGGTGGTGTCCATGCGCATGTCCAGCGGCGCATCGAAACGGAAACTGAAGCCACGGCTGCCATCGTCCAGCTGTGGCGAGGAAACGCCCAGATCCATCAGCACGCCATCGACGGCTGGGATGGCGAGCTGGTCCAGTGCTTCGGTGAGCGTGGCGAAGCCGTTGTGCACGATGGTGAAGCGCGGATCGGTGATCGTGCCGGCTTCCGCAATGGCGGCCGGATCCTTGTCGAAGGCAATCAGGCGGCCAGCGGGGCCAAGCTGGGCAAGAATCAGGCGCGAATGGCCGCCACGGCCGAAGGTGCAATCGACATAAATGCCATCGGGACGAATAGCCAGTGCGGCTACGGCCTCGTCGAGGAGGACCGTCTTGTGCACAAAACTCACAGCACGATCCCCTGCATCATTTCGGCCAGGGCGTCACCATCCAGCGACAGGGCTGCGTCATTGAGCGCATTCCAGCGTTCTTCATCCCAGATTTCGAAGCGGTTGCCCACGCCGACAAAAGCGACGGACTTGGTCAGCCCCGAGAGTTTGCGCAGGTTGGGCGAGAGCAGCATGCGGCCGGAGCCGTCCAGTTCGATTTCTTCGGCATTACCGATGAGATGGCGTTTGTGGAACTGGCCCTGGGCGCCCGGTGTGGCGTTGATTTGTGTCGTGACGCGCAGCCATTCGTCATGGGTGTAGAGCGCCAGCGAGCCGGTGGGGTTGCTGCCGGTGAGGTTGAGTGTGAGCCAGAGGCGGCTTTGCCCGAGCACGGCCAGCAGGTCGCGCTGCTTGGCTGGAATCGCCATGCGCCCCTTGCTGTCAATCGTGAGTGTTGATACGCCGCTAAACATGCCTTGCCTCGGGTGGGAGGATCGGTTGTGTCAGAAACCCCGTAAGCACCCGGACTGTGTCCGGATTGGCCTTGCTCACGGGTTGGCCAATTTCTGCCACTTTTACCCACTTTTTCCCACTGCGGCCCACTATAAGGTAAATAAACGCCACACACAAGCACTGACAAATGAAATGTCTTTTTGATACAATCACTTAGCTCGGGTAAGTGTCTGAATTAACTTTTCTTTTTAAAAGAATGCCAAATCAGACAAAGTTAAAGTAACTTCTCAAGTATTCGGGCCGTGATTCCTTATGCTTACAATGCTCCTGACATTTTCTCCGCTAAACGGTAGCTGATGCGTACTTTTGGAATGATGGCGGGCTTCCTGCTGCTGGCCGGGTTGGTCTGGATCGCCATGCCTGCCGCATTGCGCTGTAAGGTTGACCGGGCTGTCCGGCTGCTTGCCGGCGCGTTACTGGCACTGGGAACCCTGCTCCTGCTTTGGCATGCCGTACGGTGACGAGGCTGAACAGTCGCAATGAAAAAGGGCTCCTGCGGGAGCCCTTGGCATATGCGGATGAATGAGTTCAGACCGCAGCGGGAAGCAAGGCTGTTTTCATCTTCTGCAGCGCCTTGCTCTCGATCTGGCGGATCCGCTCGGCTGATACATTGTATTCGGCGGCAAGGTCATGCAGGGTCTTGCTTTCACCTTCATCGGCCAGCCAGCGTGTTTCAATGATGCGGCGACTGCGCTCATCCAGCGTATCGAGGGCTTCGCGCAAGCCGTCGGATTGCAGGCGATCCGTTGCCTGGCGTTCCAGTGCCTGGGTTGGCTCGTCGTGGCTGTCGGCCAGCCAGTCGATGGGCGCATAACCTTCGTCATCGCCTTCATCGGCAATCAGGGCGACATCCTGCCCGGTCATGCGCGTTTCCATTTCCAGCACTTCTTCGGGTTTGACGCCGAGGTCGGTGGCAATTTCCTGCGCCTGGGCATAGGTCAGAGCGGCGAAGCCGGTTTTCATCGAACGCAGATTGAAGAACAGCTTGCGCTGTGCTTTGGTTGTGGCAATGCGGACCAGGCGCCAGTTGCGCAGGATGTATTCGTGGATTTCAGCCTTGATCCAGTGCACGGCAAAGCTGAACAGGCGAACGCCGCGGTCTGGTTCGAAGCGTTTTACGGCTTTCATCAGCCCGATATTGCCTTCCTGGATCAGGTCGGACTGCGGAAGACCATAGCCGGAATAACCACGGGCAATCGACACTACAACGCGCAGGTGTGAGAGCACCAGGCGGCGGGCGGCTTCGAGATCCTCGTCGCGGTGATAACGTGTTGCCAGTTCGGTTTCTTCTTCCGGCGTGAGCAGCGGCACCGTGTTGACGCTCTGGATGTAGCGCTCGATGCTGTCGCCTGCTGAGAGTACCGGCAAGGTCAGTGCATGGGCCATTGGTAGTCTCCTCCGTGGAAGTGAATGCGTGATGTGCATGATATTAGCACTCTTGTGGATAGAGTGCTAAATCCGACTAAAGTTCTCGGATTAAACCACAGTGCGCAAGAATGCACAGTGCAAAAGTTACTATTGGCCCGATAGCCGGATCGTTCTGGCGCACAAAAAAACCCCCGCTTGTGGCGGGGGTTTTCAGTGCATGAACCGGCGGGGTTAACCCCGCTCAAGCAGGACTTAGTAAGTCCACTTCCAGTTCTTGACTTCCGGCATATCATCACCGACTTCGGCGATGTACTCGGCGTGCTCAACCAGCTTGTCAACCATCTTCTGGCGAACATAAGCACCGGTCTTCTGCAGTTGCGGTACACGGTCGATCACGTCGATGACCAGGTTGAAGCGGTCCAGCTGGTTAACCACAACCATGTCGAACGGAGTGGAAGTCGAACCTTCTTCAATGTAGCCACGAGCGTGGATGTTGCTGTGACCGTTGCGACGGTATGTCAGGCGGTGGATCAGCCACGGGTAGCCGTGGAAGGCGAACATGACCGGCTTGTCAGCGGTGAAGATCGCATCGAACTCGCGATCGGACAGGCCGTGCGGGTGCTCTTCCTTCGGTTGCAGAGTCATCAGGTCACACACGTTCACGAAGCGGATTTTCAGGTCCGGGAAGTGTTGACGCAGGATGTCGGTAGCGGCCAGGGCTTCCATGGTCGGGATTTCGCCCGCGCAAGCCATAACCACGTCCGGCTCACCGCCTTGATCGTTGGACGCCCAGTCCCAGATACCCAGACCCTTGGTAGCGTGCTTGATCGCTTGATCCATGGTCAGGTATTGCAGAGCCGGTTGCTTACCAGCAACAACCACGTTCACATAGTGACGGCTGCGCAGTACATGGTCGGTCACGCTCAGCAGGGTGTTGGCATCGGCCGGCAGGTAAACGCGGATAACCTCAGCCTTCTTGTTCACAACGTGATCGATGAAGCCCGGATCCTGGTGCGAGAAGCCGTTGTGATCCTGACGCCATACGTGCGAAGTCAGCAGGTAGTTCAGCGACGGGATCGGTTTGCGCCAGTTGATGTGACGGGTAGTCTTCAGCCACTTGGCGTGCTGGTTGAACATCGAATCGATCACGTGGATGAACGCTTCGTAGCAGCTGAAGAAGCCGTGACGACCGGTCAGGTTGTACGCTTCCAGCCAGCCTTGGCAAGTGTGCTCGGACAGGATTTCCATAACACGACCGTCTTGTTGCAGATTGTCGTTGTTATTGATGCCGTCCACTTCGAAGTGGTTGGCCAGCCAGGTCTTGCCGGAGTACTCGATGGTGGCGTTCCAGCGGTTGGACGCGGTTTCATCCGGGCCAAAGATGCGGAAGTTCTTCTCGGCTTCGTTCTCGCGCATGATGTCGGCAAGGAAGTTGCCCATCACGCGGGTCATTTCGGCGTTAACGGTACCCGGCTTGTCGAACTTCACTTCGTACTTGCGGAAGTCCGGCATCTTCAGGTCTTTCGAAACCTGGCCGTGTACGACCGGGTTGGAACCGATACGCTTCTGGCCCTTCGGAGCGATGGCAACCAGTTCTTCCTTGACGGTGCCGTCAGCGTTGAACAGGGTGTCGATCTGGTAGGACTTCAGCCAGATTTCCAAGTTCTGCACGTTTTCGCCGTCGATGTCGGAGAACGGAACCTGGTGGGAGCGCCAGTAATCTTCAACCTTCTTGCCCTTGATTTCCTTAGGACCGGTCCAGCCCTTCGGAGTGCGCATGATGATCATCGGCCAGCGCGGACGGGTGATCGGCTTGCCGGCAGCAACTTCAGCCTTGGCGGCTTCGCGGATGGCGTTGAACTTGTCCATACACAGGTCCATGGCAGCAGCCATTTCCTGGTGGATGTCCTTGAAGGTTTCCGGCTTGTCGTTGAAAGTTTCCTGCTTCAGTTCAACGAAGATCGGCTCGTAACCGTAGCCTACGAACAGGGCGGTCAATTCGTCCTTGTTCATGCGGGCCATCAGAGTCGGGTTAGCGATCTTGTAGCCGTTCAGGTGCAGGATCGGCAGAACGAAACCGTCATTGATCGGGTGGATGTACTTGGTGGAGTGCCAGGAAGCAGCCAGCGGGCCGGTTTCGGCTTCGCCATCACCAACTACAGCGAATACGACCTGATCCGGATTGTCCAGAGCGGCGCCGTAAGCGTGCGATACGGAATAACCCAGCTCGCCACCTTCGTGCATGGAGCCCGGGGTTTCCGGTGCTACGTGCGAAGGAATGCCGCGCGGGAAGGAGAATTGTTTGAACAGGCGTTGCATACCGGCTTCGGTACGGTCGATGCTCGGGAAGAATTCTTCGTAGGAGCCTTCAACCCAGGTGTTGGCAACGAAGCCAGGACCGCCATGGCCAGGGCCAGTGATATAGATGGCGTTGATGTCGCGATCGTTGATCAGGCGGTTGGCGTGAACGTAGATGAAGTTCAGACCGGGAGTGGTGCCCCAGTGGCCCAGCAGACGCGGCTTGATGTGTTCGCGCTTCAGGGGTTCCTTCAGCAGCGGGTTGTTCAGCAGATAAATCTGGCCTACGGACAGGTAGTTGGTAGCCTGCCAGTAGCGATGCATCTTATCGAGCAGATCGGGAGAAAGCGGTTGAGCCACAGTACACCTCGTTTCTTGGTTTGTGATTGGTTTATCGGAGGCCATCGGCCTCGCGGCAGACTTCCCTCTTCGCAATGCAGTATACGCAGCCCGTATTTCCGGCTACTGACAAAGGTCAAAGTAGTGACAGCAAGACAGTTTTTCCCGTACACGCGTAGGAAAACTACAAGAGTCAAGCTGCACGAAAGCCATAGGCAAGTTTATACAAACAAATGCCAATGTCACGCCCTGAAAGAGAAGGGGTGGGTGCCGGCCAAAAAAACACCCGGCAAGGCCGGGTGTCGTGGCACGGGGTACTGTGCCTGTGTTCTGGCATACAGTCTATGGTATTACTGCGCAAGGCCCATTCCATAAAGGGGGTGAAAGAATACCCATGTCATGATGACGAAGAGCGGTAGCAGGATGGCGAGTGACCAGGCCATGTAGCCGAAAAAGCTCGGCATGCTGATCCCGCGATCTTCGGCGACGGCCTTGACCATGAAGTTCGGTGCATTGCCGATGTAGCTCATTGCGCCCATGAATACCGAGCCGGCGGAAATGGCGAGCAGGGTCGAGGGCATGCTGTGCATCAGATAAGCGGCATCACCATGAGCCAGATTGAAAAACACCAGATAGGTCGGGGCATTGTCGAGGAAGGCCGACAGCGAACCGGACATCCAGAAGAACATGTGGTCGCGCGGCTGGCCATCCGGGCCGAATACCAGCCGCACAAGATCAGCAAGCGCGCCGTGCTCGCCGGCGCGCAGGATGGCGATGGCCGGAGCCATGGCGACAAAGATGCCGGCAAACAGCTTGGCGACTTCCTGGATCGGCCCCCAGCTGAAGTCATTGCCGGCGCGCACCGGTTTCGGGGTGAGTTTCAGCGAGAGCAGTGCCAGCCCGATCAGCGCAATGTCGCGGACCAGATTCTGCAGCTCCCAGTGCACGGCGCCGAGGTTGATGGCCACCCCCGGTCTCCAGACGCCGGATAGCACCACGCAGGCCACCGCCGCAATTAGCAGCGGAATATTGCGTTTGCCATGGATCTTGATTGGTGAATCGGGGGTCTTGTCGAAGGGGAGTACACCTTCCTTGCGGAAGTAATAACTGTCGATGGCGTAGAACAGCGCGAGCAGCAGTCCGCAGGCAAAGGCCACCAGCGGCAGCATGTGCTGCAGCGTCCACAGGAAGCCCACGCCCTTCAGAAAGCCGAGAAAGAGCGGTGGGTCGCCGATCGGCGTCAGCCCGCCGCCGATATTGGCCACGATGAAGATGAAAAAGACAATCACGTGGACATTGTGGCGGCGGTTGTCATTGGCCTTGATCAGCGGGCGGATCAGCAGCATCGCCGCGCCGGTGGTGCCCATCAGCGAGGCCAGTACCGCTCCGAGCGCCAGCAGGCCGGTGTTGAGGGCGGGCGAGCCATGCAGATTGCCCCAGATCAGAATACCGCCGGAAATCGTATAGAGCGCAAACAGCAGGATGATGAAGGGAATGTACTCGCCGACCAGCGCGTGGATGATCACGCCGCCGGCGGTGCTGGCGCCAAAGGTCAGCGCGCAGGGCATCAGAAAGGCCAGCCCCCAGAATGCGGCAACCTTGCCGAAATGCAGGTGCCAGAAGTGGGGCAGCAGAATGGGGCACAGGGCGATCGAAAGCAGGATGCCGGCAAAGGGCAGAGCCCACCAGAGCGACAGCTGGGTGCCGTCGATCTCGGCGGCGACTGCCAGGCCGGGCAGCAGCAAAAGCAGGGCAGCGGCCGCAAGCCGCTTCAGGGATGCAGACATGAAGGGTGTCCGGTTGGAATGAGGGATGGGGCCGTGGTTCAGGTCCGGGCCTGGATGAACTCGATCTTGTAGCCGTCCGGATCTTCGACGAAGGCGATGACGGTGGTGCCGTGCTTCATCGGTCCCGGTTCGCGCACCACCTTGCCGCCCTTCGCGCGAACGGCCTCGCAGGTGGCGACGATGTCATCGGTTTCGATGGCGATGTGGCCGTAGGCGTTGCCGAGGTCGTAACTTTCCGTGTCCCAGTTGTGCGTGAGTTCCAGTACGGTGTGGCTGGCTTCGTCGCCATAGCCGAGAAATGCCAGCGTAAAGCGGCCTTCCGGATAATCGTGCTGGCGCAGCAGGCGCATGCCGAGCACTTCGGTGTAGAAACGGATGGAGCGGTCCAGCTGGCCGACCCGCAGCATGGTGTGCAGTAAACGCATGGTTTTTCCGGTATGAAATGGATTAAGGCGGCAGTTTACGGGATGCGCGGCAGCCGTGTCAGCGCCCGGCGCGACAAAAAAAGCTCGCAGGAGCTTGACAGCCCCGGCCAAAGATTTATAATCCGGCCTCTCTGGAAAGACGGGTCGGTAGCTCAGTGGTAGAGCAGCGGACTTTTAATCCGTTGGCCGTGGGTTCGACCCCCACCCGACCCACCATCCTTCTAGAACCGGGTTGTTAGCTCAGTTGGTAGAGCAGCGGACTCTTAATCCGTAGGTCCACAGTTCGAGCCTGTGACAACCCACCACCCCTTTCAAGGCGCACCGGTTTTCCGGGGTGTCTCGGGTTGTTAGCTCAGTTGGTAGAGCAGCGGACTCTTAATCCGTAGGTCCACAGTTCGAGCCTGTGACAACCCACCATATCAAAAGCCCGGTCAATGACCGGGCTTTTTGTTGTTCATACAGCCGGGGTATGTGGGGTATTGCCATGCGGCCCTTTTAAATAAAAGGCTGCAGGGCAATACCTGTGCCGTTATCTGTGCTGCAGCCGCGTCACTGGCCCGGTCATGCCGCTGAGACCCAGTTCCTGCAATTGCCGCCATTCCGCCTCGCTGCGTACCTGCTCGGCAATCGTGAGAATGCCCAGGCTCCTGGCAATGCCGACTATCGCCTGAACCATGTGCTGGTTGCCCGGATGCTGGTCGATTTCATGGATGAAGCTGCCGTCGATTTTCAGGTAGCTCAGCGGCAGGTCGTACAGGCGCGGCATGCTGCCGAACTGGCGGCCAAAATGCTCGATGCCGATGCGGCAGCCGGCATGGCTCATTTCGCTGGCGAACACGGCGAAGGAATCGAGCTCCAGTGTCAGGCCGTTTTCCGAGACTTCCAGCCACAGGCGTTGTGCAAGGTCGCGCCGCTGCTCAAGCAGGCGGCCGAGTTCCTGCCTGAACTCCGCATCGCGTACCGACTGCGGTGCGATATTGACAGCAATGCTGTCAGGACCGGCAGCCAGCCGTTCCAGCGCAAGGCGGATGGTGATCAGGTCGAGCTGTGGCAGCAGGCTGTAGCGTGCGGCATAGGGCATGAACTGGCCGGCGCTCAGCAGGCCGCCGCTCTCCGGATCGGGCAGGCGCAGTACCATTTCATGATGCAGCAGGCTGCCATCAAGGTGCAGGACCGGGAAGCTGGCGGTCTGAAACTGCTGCAGCCGTATGGCTTCCCTGAGCCGCATTTCCCACTGGCCACTGGTCTGCTGGGTCGTGTTCTGGCTCTGGCCACTGCAGGCGTTGCCATGCTGGAGCTCGGATTGCGCCAGTGCGTGATCGGCTCTGGCCAACACGGTACTGCTGTCTTCGTCATGGCTGTAAGCGGTAAAGCCGATATTGACCAGCCAGGGCATGTCGGCGAGCGGGGCGATGGCGGCGAGCAGCTGTTCCGCCAGCATCTGGCCGGAGTCCAGTTCCGGTGCGAGTACGGCGAAATCGGCGCCGTTCAGGCGCGCGGCCAGCCAATCCGGGTGATCGTTGCAGGCATTGGCCAGCCGGGTGGCGACCCGGACCAGTAGCCGGTCGGTAGCCTGGCGGCCAAGCTGGCGGTTGATTTCCTGCAGGTCGTGCAGGCGCAGCAGCAGCAGCGAGCCATACGGTGCAGCATCGTGGTCGCTCAGTGCGCTGTTGAGGCGGCCCATCAGGTAGGCACGGTTGGCCAGCCCGCTGACGCTGTCACGATTGGCGTCGTGCCGCAACTGCTGGATGCGCTCGGCCTGTTCGTCGAACATGCTTTTCACCCGCATCACCATCGCATTCATCGCACGAATGACGATGCGCAGCTCCTTGACCGACGGCTCGGGAACCGTGATGAAGCGGCGTTCGCTGATCGCTTCGGCCTGCTGCACCATCTGCACGATCGGGCGCTTGAGCCAGTTCAGGAAGAGTGTGGCAAGGAAGCCGACCCCGATGCCGCCCAGTACCATCCACAGCAGCAGGCGCTTGAAGCCGGTCCACAGCGAGGCATAGGCGAAGCGCGTGTGCGCAACCACGGTGATGCTGCCGGCCTGTTCCCAGCCGCGGCTGACCAGTGCCTTGCCATATTGCGGCTCGATCGGCAGCAGGCGCACGAACCATTCGGGCACGCGGTCGGGCGGGGTCGCACTGTGGCGTTCGATGATCAGCTTACCGTGTTCGTCGATATAGCGGATCTGCTGGAAGTGACCACTGTCGAACAGCGCGCTGATCAGCAGCTCGGCCGATACCGGATCGGCATTCTGCGACATTGACAGTGCAAGCGAAGTCGCGCCGTCGCTGCTCTGGGTAAACAGCTGCTCCTCCAGATAGCTGCGTGCACTCTGGATGCTTAGCGCAGAGCTGCCAATGAAAAGGATGATCATCAGGGCCAGGATACCCAGCCAGAGTTGACGGTAGATCGACATGATTCTTCCTGTTTTATGGTTCTATGCCTTCGGCCTGCAGTCGCAGCAGCAGGTCCTTCCAGCGTGACAGGCGATCAACACCGGCACTGGGGCGCTGCGCGCTGCCGGCGAAGATGCCTTCATTGTTGAAACTGAAAACGGGGCTCAGATCGGGGCGGCTGCTGGCCGGTTTGATGTCGGTCAGCAGGTTGTCGAGAATCAGCGGCTCAGAGTCGGGCGTGGCGTAATACGCCAGCACCATGTGCGCGACCGTCACGCTGCTGCTTGCGCCGCCGATGCGCGCCTTGACGTAGGTCAGCCGCAATTTTTCCGCCGCAATGCCCAGCTCGCGCAGCGTGACGAATTTGGCGATCGTGAAGTCTTCGCAATCGCCGGCGCCCTTGGCCAGCGTTTCGCCCAGCGTGGCCCAGTAATCGGCCTGCTTCCAGACGAGCTGATCGTCCTCGAAGCGGATGCGGCGGTTGAAATATTCGTTGACCCGTTTGAGCTTGTCCTCGTCCGGCAGCGAACGCAGGCTGGCCGTGTATCTGTTTAGCTCGTCGAAGCTGCGTGCCGCTGTTGCACCGTGGAGCTTCGCCATCAGCTGGCTGATGCGCCCTGGGTCCCACGCACTGCTGCGGCTGCTGGCGTACAGCAGGCAGCAAAGGATCGCCAGAATCAGCAGGACGTGGCGCTGCAGGAGAGGAGTGCGTGTAGGCAAGGGGTAAATTTCAGGTTGCTTGTGCCGATATCGTAATGCAGCTGACAGGAAGCTGCGCGTATCATACGTGTTTTACGCCAAGTCCTGCGGTCGAAAATCCGTTAAAATCATGCGCTTTGCATGATTTGGTCCGTGCAGTTTGCCCGGATACACACACCACTATAAAACAAGGCAGGCCAATGCTGCGGCCATTTTTGCATGGCGGCGCGTGCTCTTGTCTGGAGATCTGTTAGCAATGAAGCTCAAACCTCTCGCCATGCTGGGCAGCCTTGCGCTGGGCAGCCTGCTTTTCCCCATGCTGGCGTCTGCCGAATCGCTGCGTGACGTGACCGAACAGGCCATCCTGCGCAATCCCGAGGTCAAGGCGCGCTGGTATGAATTCAAGGCGGCGCAGGATGAAGTCGGCGTTGCCCGCGGCCGCTACCTGCCGCAGGTCAATCTGCAGGGCTATATGGGTTCCGAGCGTCAGGAGCGCCCAAACCAGCAGACCAACTCGTTCAGCCATCCGGGCGCCAGTATCGAATTGCGCCAGCTGCTGTTTGACGGTTTTGCTGTCCAGAACGAAGTGCGCAGCCTGGGCTACGGCCAGCTGAGCAAGTTCTACGAGCTGCTCGCGGTGACCGACGACATCGCCCAGCAAACCGCGCTGGCGTATTACGACGTGCTGCGCTATCGCAAGCTGGAAGCTCTGGCGCGCAGCAACTATGCCGTGCACCGCGAACTGTATGACCAGATCGAAGAGCGCGTAAAGGCCGGCGTCGGCCGCCGCGTCGATCTGGAGCAGGCTGCGGGCCGTCTGGCACTGGCCGAATCCAATTGGCTGACCGAAAAGGCCAATCTGCAGGATGTCAGCGCCCGCTATACCCGCATTGTCGGCGTTGTGCCGGCCGCCGATTTGGCACCACCGCCTGATTTCTCCAAACAGCTGCCGGCCCGTGAAGAGCTGCTGAATGCGGCGATCAAGCAAAGCCCGGCCTTCCTGGCTGCTGTCTATAACGTGCGCGCCGCCCGCGCACGTGCCGAAGTGCAGAAGAGCGGCTACTGGCCGCAACTGGAATTCCGCGCCTCGCAGGGCATGGATCAGGACCGCGATGGCATCAAGGGGGATTACAAGGATGGCGTCGTCCAGCTGGTGCTGAACTACAACCTGTTCCGCGGCGGCTCGGACCGCGCGCGCGTCAGCCAGTATTCCCAGCTGCTCAATACCGCCTACGAGCTGCGTGACAAGGCCTGCCGTGATGTGCGCCAGAATACGGTCATCGCGTGGAATGACGTGACCCGCCTGGCCGAACAGCTGCGCTATCAGGAACAGCACGCACTCTCGACGTCCAAGGCGCGTGATGCCTACCAGCGCCAGTACGATATCGGCCAGCGTTCACTGCTCGATCTGCTCGACAGCGAGAACGAACTCTTCCAGGCCCGCATGTCGGTCGTGAAATCGGAATACGAGCAGCTGTTTGCCCAGGTGCGCGTGCTGGGTATCAGCAACCGTTTGCTGCCGGCAATGCAGCTCACGCCGCTCGAACCCGTAACACCCGACACCGATCTCGGTGGCGACAAGCCCGATGACATCGAAATCACCTGCGCGATTGCCGTTCCGGATACCGTGACGCTGGACCGCGCTGCGGCCATGGCCGAGCGCCCGCCGCGCGGCAAGGATCCGCTGCTGGAAGCTGCCGCTGCCGGTGGTGACACAAACAAGGCTCCGGCCGCCGACCCGGCCGCGAAAGCTGCCCTCGATGCGGTGAATGCCTGGGCCGCCGCCTGGTCGAAGAAGGATGCCGAGCAGTATCTGGCTGCTTATTCGGTGCAATTCGTGCCGGAAAAGGGCGTTACCCGCAGTGACTGGGAAAAGACCCGCCGCCAGCGCATCGCCGCTCCGGCCAGCATCAGCGTCACCGTTGGCGCGCCGACGCTGAGCAAGATTGTCGACAACAAGGTCGAAGTCAGCTTTGCTCAGTCCTACCGCGCCGACAAGTACAGCGATGAAGTACAGAAGACGCTGACCCTGCAGCGTGAAGACGGCAAATGGAAGATCGTGCGCGAAGTCGTGCGCTGATCCACGCGCAGGTCTGGCAAAATGCACCCGCAGCCGCAAGGCTTGCGGGTGTTTTTTCGCTGATATACGCAGCCAGGTTTGTTGCGTTGTGTTTTGACTGGCATTTCGTTTGTTTGCCGCCTTGCGGCGCGGTGGTTTGATGCCGGGTGTGCCCGGCGGCACGTCAGGGGGCTTGTCTTGCCAAGCCCCCCGGCACCCCCAAGGCGCACCCTAGCGCTGCCGGCAACGCCGCCAAGCTCTGCGGTGATCGCAGCCCGCCTGCGGCGGATTCCCTGCGATACTCGCAAGCAGCAGCGCGTGTTTGAAACTCGGGCTTCGTCCTCAAACATCTCACCCGCGAAACCCTGCTGCTTGCTGTGTTTCTCGGCTGCTGCAAGGGCAAAAGGCGGCACGCTTATCGTGCTGCGTAGTTTCAGTTACTCAGAAGAACCCGATGAAAATTATCCTGATCGCCGTGGGTCACAAGATGCCCGCCTGGATTGAAGACGGCTTTACCGAATACGTGAAGCGCATGCCGCGCGAATTTACTGTTCAGCTGGTCGAGCTGAAGCCCGACAAGCGCGTCGGCGCGAAAACCCCGCAGCAGGTGATGGCGGAAGAGGCTGACCGCATTCAGGCGGCTGTCCCGCAGGATGCACGGCTGGTGGCGCTGGACGAGCGTGGCGCGAACTGGACGACCATGCAGCTGGCGGACAACGTCAAGCGCTGGCATGGTGACGGCAGGCCAGTGGCCTTTGTCATCGGTGGCACCGACGGGCTTGATCCGCGTGTGAAGCAGCGGGCCGACCAGCTGCTGCAGCTTTCGGCGCTGACGCTGCCGCATGGCATGGTGCGCGTGCTGCTGGCCGAGCAGCTCTACCGCGCGGTATCGATCCTGAACAACCATCCCTACCATCGCGAATAGATACATTTGCATCTATCGATTTGCAGCCCTTTTATCAAAAGGGCTTCATCAATATACCCTGGCTTTTCTGGCCGGGAGCAAGGCGAGCCAAGCATGAATCATCCCCAACTCTATCTGGCATCCGGCAGTCCACGCCGGCGTGAACTGCTGGCGCAACTCGGCGTCAGCTTCGATATCATCCGGGCCGACATCGACGAAACACCGCTGCCTGGTGAAAGTGTCGAGGCCTATGTGCTGCGGCTGGCGCGCGAGAAGGCTCTCGCTGGCTGGCGAGCCGCCGGCGAGCCGGCACAGCCTGTACTGGGTGCCGATACGACGGTCGCGTACGCTGGCCGCATTCTTGGCAAGCCGCTGGACGCGGACGATGCCAGGGCCATGCTGGCAGACCTGTCGGGTTCGACCCACAGTGTGCTGACCGCAGTGGCCGTGTGTGTCGCCGGCGCGGTGGAGGTGACGCTGTCGACCAGTTCGGTGCGCTTCATGCCGCTGTCCGCTGCGCAGATCGATGCCTATGTCGCCAGCGGCGAACCGCTGGACAAGGCAGGGGCTTACGGCATTCAGGGCTGGGGCGGGCTGTTTGTCAGCTGGATGGATGGCAGTTTCACCGGCGTGATGGGCTTGCCGGTGCATGAAACCGGGCAGCTGCTAGCCCGGTACGGTCTGGGGCACCTGGCTTGAGCGTGTGTGCAGCTGCGGCTGCAGAATCGTGTGTGCCTTGCGCAGCTTGACGCGTGCATCGCGCGCCTGTTTGGTGATCATCGCCCGGTAGAGGCGGTCGATCACCAGGCCCGGGTTCTGGCTTTCGCGCCACGTTCTGGTCAGCAGTTGCCAGGCCTCGCTGTCGTAACCCTGCAGCCGGCGCAGCTCGCGCAGTGCCTGCCGCCTGGCGCCGCACAGGAACAGCGCCACCGCCATGTGATTGCGCTGATGGCCGGTGGCCGCGCTCATGACATAGCTGCTGGATGCCAGCGAGCGCAGATAGACACGCTGGATTTCTTCTTTCACTTCCGGCGTGTGGCAGTAGTTCTCGCGGTCTTCGACGCAGCCAAAGCGTGCAGCGATACGCAGATGGGCCAGCACGGGCATGATGTTGGTGCCGTCGCCGCGCGAGCTGCGGCGCTGCATCTTGCGGGCAAACGCCAGCATGGCCTCGTTGTCCCTGATGGCGGCGTAGGCGTCGAGCATCATCACCTGCCCCCAGTAATGCTTGGGCGCACGCTGGCGCAGGGCGGCAAAGCGTTCTTCCAACGTCGCAATGTCCAGCCCCAGCGCCGAGCCGACGGCAAGGCCGGCACAGAAAGGCAGGGGGTCGTAGGGGGCCAGCGTGTGGGCCCGCTGCAGGTAATCGTCTGCTTCCTGCAGCAGCGTGTGTTTTTCCAGTTCCGACGACAGCGTGGCGGCTTCCAGTAGCAGGGCGCAGGACTGCACCATCAGTGAAGTCGGCGAAGGAGCGAGCAGCGCCCACGAGTCGACGGCCTTGCCGGCCTGGGCGAGGCTCAGCAGTGCCGGATACTGCAGCTCGGGTGGCAGACGGGAGAACTGGCGGTCGAGTTCCTCATGACGCTGCCTGGCCAGCAGGCGGTGCAATTGTTCGAGGCGTGAATCGGGCGTCTGCGGACGCGCCTGCGCCCCCAGCCCGACCTTGTCGAGCATCCTGAACACCGGTCCAAGAATCCGTTTCATCACTGCCAGCCCGTTGCATTGTCAAGGCGCTATGCTAGCCCCGAGCCCGATGGCATGCAATGTCTGTCATGAAAATGCCACGTGGGGAAAAACCCTGACGTGGCATGGACTTGAGTGTGACCGGGGGTCAGTTGGCGGGCAGATCGGCCAGCATTTTCTGCAGTTCGCCGTTGCCGAACAGCTCGCGCATGATGTCGGAACCGCCGATGAATTCGCCCTTGATGTAGAGCTGCGGAATGGTCGGCCAGTTGGCGTAATCCTTGATGCCCTGACGGACTTCCGGGTTTTCCAGTACGTTGATCGCCACGAACTGTGCATTGCAGTTTTTCAGGATCTGCACGGCACCGGCGGAAAAGCCGCATTGCGGGAAGGTCGGCGTGCCTTTCATGAACAGCACGACCGGGTTTTCGGTAACGGTTTGATGAATGAATTCCTGGGCGGTCATGATGTTCTCGCAAACAGAATGGTTGATAAAAATACTCGGGTAATTGTAAGCCAGAAGCCTCAGCCTCGGCAATCCTCCGGATGAACGAGTTCCGGCCCGATCATGCCCAGCGTCACGCGGTCGTTGCTGCCCAGATCGCGGCGTGTGGCGATCTGGCTGAAACCCGCTTCATGCAGCAAAGCACGGCAGGCCGCCCCCTGATCAAAGCCGTGTTCGAGCAGCAGCCAGCCGCCGGCGACCAGATGCGTGCGGGCACCGGCAATGATGCGGCGCAGGTGGACAAGGCCATCGCCTTCGTCGGTGAGCGCGCTGCGCGGCTCGAAGCGCAGGTCACCCTGCGCCAGATGCGGGTCGTGCTGCTCGATGTAGGGCGGGTTGCTGACGATCAGCTCGAAGGTTTCGCCCGTCAGCGCGGCATACCAGTCCGACTGCAGAAAGCGCACATCAGCGCCCAGCGTTGCCGCATTCCGGCGCGCAACGGCGAGCGCCTCCAGAGAGAGGTCGACGGCGCTGACAGTCAGGTCGGGGCGCTCCAGTTTCAGCGTCACCGGAATGCAGCCCGAGCCGGTGCCCAGATCGACCACGCGCCCCCCCGGTCCGGCCAGTTCGAGCGCGGTCTCCACCAGCAGCTCGGTATCCGGACGCGGGATCAGCACCGCCGGAGTGACCTGAAAATCGCGGCCGAAGAACTCGCGCGTGCCAACCAGATACGCCACCGGCTCGCCGGCGCGGCGGCGCCCGGCCAGTTCAGTAAAGGCGGCGATGTGTTCGGGCGCCGCGCTGTCGTCGCCGTGCCCGATCAGCCAGGCGCGGCTTTGCTGGCAGACGTGCAGCAGCAGCACCTGGGCGTCGATGCGTTCCAGGCCGCTGTCGCGCAGCAATTGCTGGTAAGTAGGCTGGGTCATTGCGGGTATATGCATACAGCCCTTTCAATAAAAGGGCTGTATGGCAATGGATTGCTGGGTATGTCAGAGAACATAGCGCGCCAGATCGACGTTGCCAGCCAGTTTGCCGAGTTTTTCTTCGACAAAGGCGGCATCGATGCTGACCTTGCCGCGTTTCGCATCAAAGGAGATGTCTTCCAGCAGGCGCTCCATCACGGTGTGCAGGCGGCGCGCACCGATATTCTCGGTGGTTTCGTTCACCTGCCAGGCCATTTCGGCAAGGCGGCGGATGCCGTCATCGGTAAAGTCGAGCTCGACCTCTTCGGTGGCCAGCAGTGCCTGATACTGGCGCGTCAGGCAGGCATCGGTTGCCGTCAGGATGCGCACGAAATCGTCAACGGTGAGCGAAGTCAGCTCGACGCGGATCGGGAAGCGCCCCTGCAACTCGGGAATCAGGTCGGACGGCTTGGCCAGATGGAAAGCGCCGGAGGCTACAAACAGGATGTGGTCGGTTTTCACCATGCCGTACTTGGTCGATACGGTAGTGCCTTCGACCAGCGGCAGCAGATCGCGTTGCACGCCCTGGCGGCTGACTTCACCGCCGCTGCTTTCCGAGCGCGTGGTGACCTTGTCGATTTCATCGATGAACACAATGCCGTTCTGCTCGACGGCCTTCAGTGCTTCCGTCTTGGCATCGTCTTCGTTGACGAGCTTTGCCGCTTCCTCGTCAGCCAGCTGCTTGAGCGCGTCCTTTACCTTCATTTTCTGCGACTTCTTCTTGTCGCTGAACGCGCCCTTGAACATGCTCTGGATCTGGCTGGAAAAATCCTCCATGCCGGGCGGCCCGAACACTTCCATCGACGGTGCGCTGGCGGCCACCTCGATTTCGATGTCCTTGTCGTCGAATTTGCCTTCGCGCAGCATCTTGCGGAATTTCTGCCGCGTTTCGCTCTGACCCTCGTCGGCGTTGACCGTGCCATACGTCGGCGCGGGCGGCGGCAGCAGCACATCGAGCACGCGGTCTTCCGCTGCATCTTCGGCGCGCTGGCGGTTCTGCTTCATCAGGCGGTCGCGCACCTGCTTCATCGCGATTTCCATCAGGTCGCGGATGATGCTGTCCACGTCCTTGCCGACGTAGCCGACTTCGGTGAACTTGGTTGCCTCCACCTTGATGAAGGGCGCGTCGGCCAGCCTCGCCAGGCGGCGGGCGATTTCGGTCTTGCCGACACCGGTCGGGCCGATCATCAGGATGTTCTTCGGCGTGATCTCCTGGCGCAGCGGATCCGCCACCTGCTGGCGGCGCCAGCGGTTTCTGAGCGCAATGGCTACGGCTTTCTTGGCGTCATTCTGGCCGACAATGTGCTTGTCGAGTTCATGCACGATTTCCTGCGGCGTCATCTGGCTCATGCCTATCCTTCCTTTCCAGGGTCATGCTGCATAAATCGGGGTGAGACGCCGGATTTAAAGAGCACCGTCACAATCCTGACGCGGCAGCGATGAACGTGCTTGGGAAAGCAGCGCAGGCGTTCTACACTGTGGACTATGCGCGGCAATACACCGCAGCCCAGCAACACCGGAGTAGCTATGACAGGACAGGATGACGATTGGCTCGAGGACGATACGGCGGGCGACGCCCAGCCGGCGCCCGTCGAGCCGTGGAATGTGCTGGTGGTGGATGACGAACCCGACATCCATCACGTAACGCGTCTCGCCCTGACCAATATTTCCTTTCTGGGCCGCCCGCTCAACATCATGTCCTGCTATTCCGGACGTGAAGCGGTGGCATTGCTGAAAGAACGCAACGACATCGCGCTGATGCTGCTCGATGTGGTGATGGAAACCGAGGATGCCGGCCTGAAGGTCGCCCGCGCGATCCGCGAAGAACTGCACAACCACTGCATCCGCATCATCCTGCGTACCGGCCAGCCGGGCGTTGCGCCCGAGCGCCATGTGATCGAGTCCTACGACATCAACGATTACAAGGCCAAGACCGAGCTGACGCGCGACAAGCTCTATACCTCGGTGCTGGGGACGCTGCGTTCGTACAACGACATCATGACCATCGACCACCAGCGCCGGATTCTGGAAGCCAACCGCCGCGGCCTGATCAAGGTGGTTGACGCATCGACCACGATTTTCCGTCAGCAGTCCATCCAGAAATTCGCGCAGGGCGTGCTTGAGCAACTGCAGGCGCTGCTGTTTTTCGAACAGGAAGCGCTCTATGTCGTCGTCAACGGCGGCATGACCGCGCTCACGCATGGCGATGAAATCCGCGTGATGTATGCCACCGGGGGCTACCAGGACTACTGCGGCAAGGTACTGGATGCCGTTGCGCTGCAGCGCTTCCGTGCGTCGATCGATCAGGCCATCGACACGGCACGCAGCGTGTATGCGCCCGATCATTTCGTCGGTTTCTTCCAGGCCCCGCACGGCGCGGTCAACCTGCTGATCATCGACGGCCCGGTCGAGCTTTCACACCCCGATTCCGATCTGGTCGAGCTGTTCTGCAAGAATGTCGCGATTGCCTACGAAAACCTGATGCTCAACAAGGAAATCGAGGACACGCAGCGCAGCATCATCTATCAGCTCTCCGAAGTGGTGGAAAACCGCTCCACCGACACCGGCAAGCACATTCACCGCATGGCCGAGTTTGCCTACATCCTTGCGCAGGAAATCGGCATGGACGAGCAGGATTGCCAGATCATCAAGGCGGCCAGCCCGCTGCACGACATCGGCAAGGTCGGCATTCCCGATCGCGTGCTCAACAAGCCCGGCCGCTTGGATGACGAAGAGCGCAAGATCATGGATACGCACGCCGAACTCGGCTACAAGATGCTGAAGGATGCCAAGCCGCGCATCCTGCAGATGGCGGCTACCATTGCCTTTGAACACCACGAAAAATGGGATGGCAGCGGCTACCCGCGCGGCCTGGCCGGCGAGGACATCCACATCGCCGGCCGCATCATCGCGCTGGCCGATGTATTCGACGCGCTCACGCATGCCCGCTGCTACAAGCCGGCCTGGCCGCCCGAAGATGTCGTCAAGACCATCCTCGAAGGGCGCGGCACGCATTTCGACCCGCAGCTGGTCGATGCCTTCATGCAGGCACTGCCGAAGTTCCGCCATGTCGTCGAGATGTACCAGGATTGAGTATCGCGCGCACATAGCGATACAGCACCGCGGGCCGGCTTCATGCCGGCCCCGTGTTTTTGGGCGTACAATCCTTGCTCCACTTCATCCTTTCCGTGTGATTTGCCCATGGCCTCCGCTTACCTGCAACGCATCCTTACCGCCCGTGTCTATGATGTCGCCATCGAATCGCCGCTGGAAATTGCGCCGAACCTGTCGCGCCGCATCGGCAACACGGTCATGCTCAAGCGCGAGGACATGCAGCCGGTATTCAGCTTCAAGCTGCGCGGCGCCTACAACCGCATGGTGAAGCTCTCGCGTGCCGAGCTGGATCGCGGCGTGGTGGCCGCATCGGCCGGCAATCACGCGCAGGGCGTGGCGATGTCGGCACAGGCGCTCAAGTGCCGTGCCATCATCGTGATGCCGGCCACCGCGCCACGCATCAAGGTCGACGCCGTCACCCGCCGCGGTGCCGAAGTCGTGCTGGTGGGTGACTCGTATTCCGACTGCTATTCGCACGCGGTCAAGCTGGCCGAAGAGCAGGGCATGACCTTCGTGCATCCCTACGACGATCCGGAAGTGATCGCCGGGCAGGGCACCATCGGCATGGAAATCCTGATGCAGCACCCTGATCCGCTCGATGCGATCTTCATCCCGGTCGGCGGTGGCGGCCTGCTTGCCGGTGTGGCCGCCTATATCAAGTCGCTGCGTCCCGAGGTGAAAATCATCGGTGTCGAGCCGACCGATGCGAATGCAATGTACCTGTCGCTGAAGCTTGGCGACCGTGTGAACCTGCCGCAGGTCGGCATCTTTGCCGATGGCGTCGCGGTCAAGCAGGTTGGCGAGGAAACCTTCCGCCTTTGCCGCGATCTGGTTGACGACGTGATTCTCGTCGACACCGACGCCATGTGCGCGGCGATCAAGGATGTGTTCGAAGACACCCGCTCGATTCTCGAGCCTGCCGGCGCTCTGGCGATTGCCGGCGCCAAGGCCTGGGCTGCGCGCGAAGGCGTGCAGGGCAAGACACTGGTGGCGATTGCCTCGGGTGCCAACATGAATTTCGATCGCCTGCGCTATGTCGCCGAGCAGGCGGAAATGGGCGAGCAGCGCGAAGCGATCATTGCGGTGACGATTCCGGAAAAGCCGGGCAGCTTCAAGACCTTCTGCGAGCTGCTGGGCGCGCGCAACATCACCGAATTCAACTACCGCTATTCGAGCGCGGAAGCCGCGCACGTGTTTGTCGGCCTCTCGGTGCAGAACCGCCATGAAATCGTCGATCTGATCGAAAAGCTGGCCAATGCGGGCCTGGCCGCCATCGACCTGTCGGACAACGAACTGGCCAAGCTGCACATCCGCCATCTGGTCGGCGGCCGTGCGCCGCAGGTCACGCACGAACGCCTGCTGCGCTTCGAGTTCCCCGAGCGCCCGGGTGCGCTGATGGGCTTCCTGAACGGCATGAACGGCGGCTGGAACATCAGCCTCTTCCACTACCGCAATCACGGCGCCGATTACGGCCGCGTGCTGGTCGGCATCCAGGTGCCCGAGAGCGACGATGCCCAGTTCGCCGAATTCCTGCAGCTCATGGGCTACCCCTGGTGGGAGGAAAGCACCAATCCTGCCTACCAGCTTTTTCTTGGTGATTGAGGGTATGGGTCTGCAGCCTTTTAAATATAAAGGCTGCGGTTACATACCCAAAAAGACCGGCCTTGGCCGGTCTTTTTTCATGCCCCGGCAGGATCAGGCCGGCAAGCGCGGCAGCGCATTGCCCTCATGATCGAACAGCAGCACATGCTCCGGCGGGAAGGCGATATGGATGCGGTCGCCATAGGCCAGCGCCGGCGCCGAGCCCGGCAGCTTCATGCACAGCACCTCGTGGATGCCGGGGATTTCGATATACGCCAGCACCACATCGCCCAGATGCTCGATCAGGTCGACCTGCGCGGCCAGTGCGCCGGCGGTGTCCGCGCTGACCAGCCGGATATGCTCGGGGCGGATTCCCATGGTGACCTTGTCGTGGACGCGCAGGTGGCTGGCGTTGCAGCGGGCGCTGACGATCATGCCCTGCTGCAGCGACAGGCTCGCCAGCCCGTCACCGCATTCCAGCATCACGCCGGCCAGCAGATTCATTTTTGGTGAACCGAGAAAGCCGGCGACAAAGAGGTTGGACGGGTTTTCGTACAGATCGAGCGGCGAGCCGACCTGCTGGATCAGCCCGGCATGGAAGACCACGATGCGGTCGGCCAGCGTCATCGCCTCGACCTGGTCGTGCGTCACGTAGATCATGGTTGTCTGCAGCTCCTGGTGCAGCTTGGACAATTCGACGCGCATGTTCAGCCGCAGCGCAGCATCCAGGTTCGATAGCGGTTCGTCGAACAGAAAGACCTTGGGATTGCGCACGATGGCGCGGCCGATGGCCACGCGCTGGCGCTGCCCGCCGGACAGTGCCTTGGGCTTGCGCTCCAGCAGATGCGTGATTTCCAGGATTTCGGCTGCGCGCTGCACGCGGCTGTCAATTTCGGCTTTCGGCGTGCCGGCAAGCTTGAGCGCAAAGCCCATGTTCTCCGCGCAGCTCATGTGCGGATAGAGCGCGTAGGACTGGAAGACCATCGCAATGCCGCGTTTCGAGGCATGGATGTCGTTGGCCAGCGTTTCGCCGATGTAAAGCTCGCCGCCGGTAATGTCTTCCAGCCCGGCAATCATGCGCAGCATGGTCGATTTGCCACAGCCCGAGGGGCCGACAAAGACGATGAATTCGCCATCATCAATGTCTAGGCTGACGTCCCTGATGACGGTGACGTCGCGTGTGTAATTCTTTCTGATGTTTCTGAGGGATACCGAAGCCATGACGGATTCTCCTGAAAATGCGCAGAACGGCGGTGCTTGTTTATTTCACCGCGCCATCCATGCCGGAAATGAAGTAACGCTGGGTAAAGGCAAAGAACACCAGCACGGGAATGACGGTCAGCACGATGGCTGCCATCAGGATGTTGTCGGAGGTGGCAAAGGGGCCGGTGAGGTCATTGAAAACGCCGACGGCGAGCGGCATTTTTTCCTTCGAGTTCATCACCAGCGAAGGCCACAGGTAGTCGTTCCAGGCGCTGACCAGCGTGAAGATGGCCAGTGCGGCAATCGAGGGGCCGGTGACGGGAACCATCACCTTCCACAGGATCTGCATTTCGTTCGCGCCATCGACGCGAGCGGCGTCAATCAGGTCCTGCGGGATCTGCTCGAAAGCCTGTTTCATCAGGAAAATGCCGAAGGCGCCGGCGACATTCGGAACGATCGCGCCGAAATAGCTGTTGAGGCCGATCCACTCGCGCAGATTCCAGTCCGGCCCCAGACCCAGTGTGCCCTGCAGCGCGGCAGCGGCATCACCGAAGTGCTTGAGCGTGATGAAGTTCGGCACGATGCCGACTTCGGACGGCAGCATCATCGTGGCGATGATGGCGACAAACACCAGCCCGCGCCCGGGAAACTTCATCCGCGCCAGCGGGTAGCCGGCCAGCACCGATACTGCTACCACACCGGCAATGGTAAAGAAGGCCAGAATCGTCGAGTTTTTCAGGTAGGTGGTAAACGGCATCTCGCGGAAGACGCGCGCGAACCAGTCCAGTGTGGCCTCGTGTGGCCAGAAGCCGTCGGGGAACAGGTACATGTGCGAGGCATCGCCCGACAGGCCGGACGACAGCGCCCAGATGAAGGGAAAGGTGGTGAAGAGGGCAAAAAGGATGAGGCTGGTGTAATGCGCCCCGGTGTGCAGCATGGCGTGCACGTGTTTGCGGCTGGGCATGATCTGGGCTCCTTGGCGGGTTGTTGGACAACACCCGCACCTCGTTTTTTCCGGCAAAGCCGGGAAAACTGTATGAAATGCAAAACGTGAACTGTTGATTTTTCAGACGGCTATATGCGCCGGGCTGATACCGCTGGAGAGCCGGTTTCTTTGCAACAGAACTAACGTTTTTCGCCGAAAAAGCGGAACTGGACGATGGCGAGCAACATGCAGAAGAAGGTCACCACCAGCCCGGCGGCGGCAGCGCGGCCGAAGTTGTAGTTGCGGAAGGCCTGGTCATACACGTAGTAGAGCGCCGTATAGGTGTCGGCCTGCCCGCGTGACAGCACGATCACCTCCTGGAAGGCCTTCATCGCACCGATGGTCGACAGCAGCGTGCACAGCAGGATGGTGGGCTTCACCATCGGCACGGTGATGCGCCAGAAGCGTTCCCACACATTGGCACCATCGAGGATTGCGGCTTCTTCCACTTCGGCCGGAATCGCCTGCAGGCCGGCGAGGTAGAGCACCATGTAGTAGCCCAGCCCCTTCCAGAAGGTGAAGCCCATGACTGCGTAAATGGCGATACCGGGATCACCCAGCCAGTCGATATGCGCCTGCGGGCTGGCGAGCAGGCCCAGCGCATGACCGGCCCAGCCCAGAAAGCCGTTGAGCATGCCGTCGTATTTGTAGACAAAGGCCCAGGCGACGCCGGCGACCGAGATCGCGGTAATCACCGGGATGTAATAGGTCGCCCGGAAAAAGGTCATTCCCGGCAGGCGATTATTCACCAGCTTGGCCATGACGAGCGCAGCGAGCTGGATGCAGGGCACGACCAGCAGATAGAGCAGCGAGTTCTTCAGCGCATGGTGAAACAGGGCTTCGTTGTAGATGTATTTGAAATGGGCAAAGCTGTTCCAGGTGGCCGAGCCGTCGGCGATGGCGTAATCATGGAAGGCCAGCCAGGTGTTGTAACCCACCGGCCAAAAGGTAAAGATGCCCATCAGGATCAGGGCCGGGGCCAGAAAGAGGTAGGCGGTGGTCGTGTAATTGCGTGCGCTTTGCATGGCAGGCTCCGCGACAAAGGGGTGGGAAACGGCCCGGCAGCCATGTGCCGCCGGGCTTGCCTGTGTCAGAGTGCTATTTCACCAGCCTGGCGTTCCAGGCCGCCGCCGCCGCATCCAGTGCGGCTTTCACCGGCTTGCGCCCTTCGATGGCCTGCTGCATTTCGTCGTTGAACTTGCGCATCATGGTGGTTTCATCCGGCAGGGTTCCCGGCGGAATGTTCACGACCACGGCAAACTCCATCGAGCGGGCGGCCACCGCACGGGCACGTTCAACCGGGTCCCGGCTGTTGGCGCCGGCCTGGAAGTACGGGTCGAGGTTGGCCTTCTTCGTCGAGGGGAAGGTGGTTTCGGTCGCTTTCGAGAACGCCAGCTGCTGCGCGTCGCTGGTCAGGAACAGACCCAGTTTCGCCGCGTCAGCAGGGTTTTTCGCCCCCTTGGGAATCACGAAGTCCATCATCCACGCCCCGAAGGCGCGCCGGCCCTTGTCCGTTGGGAAGGGGGCGATGCCGGTCTGGTCGTAACGGGCCTTGGCATTGGTTTCCAGGCGCTTGATTGCCTGCGGTGCGGTGGTCATCATCGCCAGCCGGCCGCTGCTGTAGGCGGCGATTTCCTGCTCGAATTCCATCTTGTAGGCGTCACGCGGAATGACGCCGGCCTTGTAGAGGTCGGCAAACTGCTGCACCAGCGCCACATGCTGCGGGCTGGTGAAGACTGCCCGGCCCTTGTCGATGACCGGCAGGCCCGCGTAGTAGAACCAGCCGATTACGCCGCCGCCGCTTTCCGGTGCCAGCTTGGGCGAGAAGGCCGGCACGCCGGTCTTGGCGGTGACCGTTCTGGCGGTGCTGATGAATTCGGCAAAGTTGCGCGGCGCTTCCTTGATGCCGGCCTTCGCAAACAGCTCCTGGTTGTAGGCCAGTACCGACACCGAGTTGTAGAACGGGAAGGCATACATCTTGCCGTTGGCAGAGACATCCTTCACCGCAGCGGGCAGGTAGACGTCTTTCGCATTGCCGATCAGCGGATCAAGCGGCTGCAGATTGCCCTGTGCGGCGAATTCGTGCACCCAGGGTACGTTGAAGTTCACCAGTGCCGGCGGGGTGCCGGCGGCGAGCGAGGCGATCAGTTTCGGGCGGATCTGGTCCCAGTTCATGTCGACCCACACCGCTTCCAGATTCGGATTCTGGCGGTTGAATTCGGCAGTGGCATTTTTCGCCCAGTCGGCAAATGTGGGCGACAGGTTCATCGTCCAGTACTCAAGGCGCACTTTCTCGGCCGCGCTGGCGGCCAGTGGCAGGCTGGCCAGAAGGCTGGCCAGCAGCAGCGGTTTGAACAGGGTTTTCATGACTCATCCTTGCATTGTTTTAATGGTGTGCCGGTCATCAGCAGCATTTACGCCGGCAGCAACAATCTATGCCCGTGGCTTACGGCATGGAACGGCGATTCATGCATAGGCGGCATGCGCGGCGCGCATGACGGAGCGGCAGGCAGGCAAGAAAAAGGCCCGCAGAAGCACTGCGGGCCAAGGAGGAGGAAGAACTGCTACGCCGATAACTCAATCAGCACAGGCAGACTAAAGCGGGCATCGCTGCCTGACCATGCATTGCCGTGCATGCCGGCAATGCGTGCGGTGCATGGCTGCCTTCAGCAGACCCGGCCGGGGAAGAAGCGACCGACCACCGGATAGATCCGCTCGTCGCGACTGGCTGGCTGGCGATATTCAGTCGGCAGCGGCAGCGCCAGCGGTGCACGCGGCAGGGCAGGCAGCGCGGTGACGGCCGGGCAGTCGCGGATGGCGTCGGTGAGCGTCTGGCGCAGCCAGGCGTGCGCCGGGTCGTTCTGCCAGCGCGCCGACCAGTACATGGCAAAATCGCCACTGTCGATGATCGCATCCTCCGGCATCGGGAGTATGCGCAGCAGATCCTTGATACTTGAGGGCTGCATGGCAATACGGTCGGTAACGAGTAGCGCATTGCCATGCTGCAGCCAGTCCAGCAGACTGGAAAAATCATCCAGGTAGAGCTGCACCTGCCGGCGCAGTCCGGCACGTTCCAGCGCGCGATCCGTTTCCGTCTGCACCAGGCTTGCCGCACTGGGTGCAATATGCGGCCAGGCGGCCAGCGTGGCCAGATCGGGAATGCTGCCGTGTTCCAGCAGCGGGTGGCCGGCCCGCATCACACAGACAGCCTGGTTGCAGAACAGCTTGCGCTGCAGCAGGTCCGGGCTGGCATGGCGGGTGACGCCGATGGCCAGATCCAGATCCTCGGCCAGCTGGCCGCAGCTGTCGTTCTGCCAGGGCAGCACATGCAGCTCCAGCAGCGGCGCCTTGCTGCTGATCTCGCCCAGCAGTGCATTCAGCGCCGACCGCGGAAAGCTGCTGCTTACCGCAATCCGGAAACGTGCCTGCGCCCACTCGGGGCTGAATTCGGGCGGCGTGACCAGGAGGTTGATGCGGCCGAGGATTTCCTCCAGCGGGCCGCGCAGCGCCTCCGCGCGCGGCGTGGGTGCCAGGCGGTTGGCAGCACCGCGCACGAACAGCGGGTCGTTGAACAGCGTGCGCAGGCGAGCCAGCGAGCGGCTCATCGCCGGCTGGGTGACGCCCAGCTGGTCGGCCGCCCGGCTGACGCTGCCGGACACCAGCAGCGCGTGCAGACAGCACAGCAGATTCAGATCGGCATGCAGCAGGTTCATGGCAGCCCCTTGTTGTAAGGTGTTTACCTAGGGGAGTGTAGGGCGGCAGAAGGAGGGGGATTTGATCGAAATTGCTGTTTTATGCCGGCGTACTGGCATGCCATCCTTGCCCTGCCGGTGCGTGCCGACGCGCACTCTCGGTGCGCAGCATGTGTTTTACTCGCGGGTATATCCATGCAACCATTTATTATCAATGGCTTCATGGATATACATAATACTGTATTTTTGTGGCGGGCATGAAAAACGGCAGCCCGCAGGCTGCCGCTGGTGTGGCAAACGCTTGCGGCTTAATCAACCAGCCCCTCGAACAGCGGGGTCGACAGGTAGCGTTCGCCGAAGGACGGAATGATGACGGCAATCAGCTTGCCGGCATTTTCCGGGCGCTTGGCAACCTGCAGAGCGGCCCATACCGCGGCGCCGGCGGAAATGCCGGACAGGATGCCTTCCTTGGTGGCAAGTGCTCGCGCGGTGGCGAAGGCGTCATCGTTGGTGACGCGAATGACTTCGTCATAGATTTGCGTATTGAGCACGGCCGGAACAAAACCTGCGCCGATGCCCTGGATCGGATGCTTGCCTTTTTCGCCGCCGCTGAGCACCGGGCTGGCATCGGGCTCGACGGCAATTGCCTTGAACGACGGCTTGCGCGCCTTCAGCACTTCCGAAATCCCGGTGATGGTGCCGCCGGTGCCCACGCCGGCAATCAGAATGTCGATCTGGCCGTCGGTATCGCGCCACAGTTCTTCGGCGGTGGTCTTGCGGTGGATTTCCGGATTGGCCGGGTTTTCGAACTGCTGCGGCAGGAAGTAGTTCGGGTTCTCTTCCACCAGCGCCCGTGCCTTGGCGATGGCGCCACCCATGCCGTCAGCCGCGGGTGTCAGGATCAGCTCGGCACCGTAGCCGCGCAGCAGCGCGCGGCGTTCCTTCGACATGCTTTCCGGCATGGTGAGCACGAGCTTGTAGCCGCGGGCCGCACACACCATGGCCAGGCCGATGCCGGTGTTGCCGGAAGTCGGCTCGACGATGACGGTGTCCGGACCGATCTTGCCAGCGGCTTCGGCGGCGTCGATCATGCTCACCGCAATGCGATCCTTCACGCTGTGGCTGGGGTTGAAATACTCAAGCTTGGCGACGACGGTGGCGACCGTGCCATCGGTGACGCGGTTGAGCTTGACCAGCGGGGTGTTACCGATCAGGTCGGTGACGCTATTGGCGATGTTCATCGGGCGTGATCCTGCGGTGAGTGGAGTATTGCGCTTGATTCTAGCCGCGAAAGCGGGTCGAATGAAAATGATAAAAGCTCACAAGGAAAGATCATGCAGTTCTATCGTGTTGGTGGTGCCGTCCGTGACCGTCTGCTCGGCCTGCCGGTGCAGGACATCGACTGGGTCGTGGTCGGGGCGACTCCGGACGACATGGTCGCGCAGGGCTACCAGCCGGTCGGCAAGGATTTCCCGGTCTTCCTGCATCCGCGCACGCACGAGGAATACGCACTGGCGCGCACCGAGCGCAAATCCGGCCAGGGCTACAAGGGGTTTACGGTGTTTGCCGACCCGTCGGTCACGCTGGAAGAAGACCTGCTGCGCCGCGATCTGACGATCAACGCCATGGCAGAAGATGCCGACGGCCGCATCATCGACCCCTTCAACGGGCAGGCCGATCTGGCCGCGCGGGTATTGCGGCATGTCTCGCCGGCCTTTTCCGAAGACCCGGTGCGCATCCTGCGTCTTGCCCGTTTTGCCGCGCGTTTCGGTTTTTCCGTTGCGCCGGAAACGATGGCGCTGATGCGCGACATGGTGGCCTGTGGCGAGGTCGACCATCTGGTGCCCGAGCGCGTGTGGCAGGAACTCAGCCGCGGCCTGATGGAGGCGGAGCCCTCTGTGATGTTTGGCATCCTGCGCGAGTGCGGAGCGCTGGCGCGTATCGCGCCGGAAGTCGATGCGCTGTGGGGCGTGCCGCAGCGCGCGGATTATCACCCGGAGGTCGATACCGGCGTGCATTTGATGCTGGTGCTCGACTATTGCGCTGCACAGGGGGCCGAGCTGGCGGTGCGCTTCGCCGCGCTGTGCCACGATCTGGGCAAGGCCGCGACGCCGGCCGATGTGCTGCCGCAGCACATCGGCCACGAAGCACGCGGCGTGCCGCTGGTCGAGCAATTGTGCGCGCGCCTGCGTGTGCCGGCCGATTGTCGTGATCTGGCCGTGCTGTGCTGCCGCGAGCACACACTGATCCACACTGCCGCAAGCTTGCGGGCTGCCACGCTGCTGGAGCTCTTCACCCGCTGCGATGCACTGCGCCGGCCGGAACGCTTCGAGCAACTGCTGGCGGCGTGCCTGGCCGATGCGCGCGGACGTGCCGGTTTTGCCGAGTGCGACTATCCGCAGGCGGACTTCCTGCGTCGCGCACTGGCGGCGGTGGCGGCAGTCGATGCCGGCGCGGTGGCGCGCAGTTGCACCGACAAGGCGGCGATCCCCGAGCAGGTGCGTCTGGCACGGCTGGCCGCTTTGCAGGCAGGCCGTAGCGAACCCGGCACCCTCTAAGCCGGCCTTGATGTGGCATTTAATAAGCGATTAATGAAATGCCACTTTGCTGGTGAAGCACTTCACGGGCGATGACAATGGAATGTCCTGTCCTGCTGCCGCTCTAAGTGTTTTCCCTAGATTGGCCGGCTTGACACCCTGCAAATATGGCGGCATTCTGCGCATCAGGGTGTTCCGTGCCTGTCAGTCATGTTTTCCCCATTTCTGCGTAACGAAGGGGGAAAGATAAGTGGTATTAAACATGCTTCCGGTGCCCTTGGTGGACTCAGCCAGCCTGAATCCAGCCAGTTCCGGCTCTTTGCGAGCCACGGTTGCGCACAACGAGGACTCTCTCAGTCCTTGCTTACAAACCGGCCCTTGGGCCGGTTTTTTTTTGCACGCCCGCCGGGCGCGTGAATGAGTGCCTTCGCGGTATCATGGAGGCTTTACCGTTCTTCCCCTTGCCGCCATGTCCCAAGCCAAACCCATCCGCCTGATTGTCGGACTCGGAAACCCCGGTTCCGAGTATGCCGCCACCCGCCATAACGCCGGTTTCTGGCTGGTCGATACGCTGGCGCGCGAAGCCGGCGCCAATCTCAGGCTGGACAGCAAGTTTCATGGTCTGGCCGGGCGTGGACGCCTGCATGGTCAGGATGTGTGGTTTCTCGAACCGCAGACCTATATGAACCGCAGCGGGTTGGCAGTGGTTGCGCTGGCGCAGTTCTACAAGATTCTGCCCGACGAAATCCTCGTCATTCATGATGAACTCGACATTGCGCCGGGCCAGCTCAAGCTCAAGCAGGGCGGCGGCAATGGCGGCCACAATGGCCTGAAAGACATCCAGTCGCATCTGTCGACGCCGCATTTCTGGCGCCTGCGCGTTGGCATCGGCCACCCCGGCAACAAGGCGGAAGTGGCCAGTTTCGTGCTCAAGCCGCCGCGCCGCGAAGAGCAGCAGCTGATCGACGAAGCATTGCTGCGTGCCGAAAAGGGCATGCCGCTGCTGCTGGCGGGCGACATGGGCAAGGCTATGGCGCAATTGCACACCGACGATGCGAAGAAACGCGCACACAAGGCTGCGCCCACTGGTGGAGAGCCGGTATGAGTGATGCGTTGCCCCGGGTTCCCGTCAATCTGGTGACCGGTTTTCTCGGCGTCGGCAAGACGACGGCACTGATGCATCTGCTGGCCGGCAAACCGGCTGGTGAATACTGGGCGGTAGTCGTCAATGAATTCGGCGAGGTAGGGATTGATGGCGCGACCCTGTCTACCGGCGCAGACGAACTCCGGGTAGCCGAGGTGCCCGGTGGCTGCATCTGCTGCACCACCAGCCCCATGCTGCGCGTGTCGCTCACTCGCCTGCTGCGCGAGCGCCGGCCAGACCGGCTGCTGATCGAGCCATCCGGACTCGGTCATCCTGCCGGCATCGTCGACCTGCTGCGCGACCCGATGCTTGCCAAAGCCTTCGAGCTGCGCGGCGTGATCACGCTGCTCGATCCGGCGCATGTGGGCGATGCGCGTTACACCGGTCACGAAACCTGGCGCGATCAGCTGCAGCTGGCCGACGTGGTGGTGCTCAACAAATGCGACCGTGCCGATATCGCCCAGATCGATGCTGCGCGGGCGCTGCTGGCCGGACTGTATCCGCCCAAGCTGGCGCAGTGCGAAACCAGCCAGGGCCGCTTTGATGCCGCGCTGCTGGATATCGAGCTGTACCCCGAACGCTGGCCGGAAGTTGCACTGCCGGCTTCCTCGCAGCACCGGACTATTGCGCCACGACAGCGGCGCAGCCAGCCGGAATCCGGCCCTGAGGTGGTTGCGTCATGGCCGGTGCAGAAGATGCAGTCGAGCCTGGGATCTCACAGTTGCGGCTGGATTTTCCCGGCGGAATGCCAGTTTTTCAGTGGCGCGCTGGCCAGCCTGTTCGAAAGCCTTTCTGAGTCTGCGGTGCTGGGGCTGGCAGGGCTGAGTCGCGCCAAGGGCGTATTCCAGACCGAGCGCGACTGGTATCGCTTTGACTGGGTGGATGGCTATCCCGGCGTGCAGGTTTCGGCCTATCGCCGCGACAGCCGCTGCGAATTGATTGTCGACGCAGAAAAGGCGCCCGACTGGGGCGCCTTCGAAGCCGCTTTGCTGGCGGCGGTGATGAACAAAAACTGCCTGTGTAATGCCTGAAAGCCCTTTTTGCAAAAGAGCCGTGGCAGCATACCCCCTACTGGGTCAATAGCGCGTTGACCTGGCGCTGACCGGTATCGGCCGCGCCGCGATGCCCCGAGCGGCGCAGCGCAGTCAGCCACTGCTCAATGATCGGGGTCAGCTCTTCGGCGCTATGCGCCTTGCCCAGCTGCTCATCAAGCCGGTCTGCCCAGCTCTGGCCGAGATACTGCTGGCTGACGTCGAGGATCACGCGGCGGGCAGCTTCAAGTTGCTTGCGGTTGGATTGCGGCAGCGCCGGGGCGATGGTGTTCGGGCCGGAAAAATCCAGCGGATCGGCCTTCTGCTGGTTTTTGGCGGCACAGATCAGGCCGAGATCACGCAGCTTCACCAGCATGGCCGGTACGTCTTCGCCGGGCAGAAGAGCGGACAGGATGGTGGCATCACGCTTGCCGTCGATGGTGATGAGCAGACGGCGTTCTTTCTGGCCAATGAGGCCGGAGCGCTCGGTCAGCTCATTCTGGCCGAGCGACGTTTTCTGGTAGAGAGTGGTATCCATCATGCTTAACCGGGGCGATCAACATGCTTCAGGTATAAGTCTTTTATGATGTAGTTGCAATACCCTGACTACACTTTCTGACGGGCGAAACGCATGCCCGCCAGCAATGTTGCGGTGCTTTAACGCAGAGCCGCGCGGATTTGCGGCATGTGGCTATCGGCAACGCTGCCATAGCCAGCCGCATCCATGCGTTTTTTCCAGGTGTCGATGCAGAATTTCAGATCTTCCGGTCCGCTCATGTTGTCGTAGAGGTCGATCAGCATGGTGTCGAGCGCATCCGACAGATACTGCTGGCTGCACATTGCGAGGATGATGCGGATTTGCGCCAGTTTGCCCGCAGAAGGCAGGCCGGTCGGCATGGCAATCGGAGCCGCTGCCGCTGGCGCGGCTGCAGGAACGGGCGCTGGTCTGGCTGCCGCTGCGGGGCTGGCGCTGCCGGCAACCGGTGCAATCAGCCCCTGCCCCAGCAAGGCTTCCAGCCGCGCCATGAGTTCATCGCCGGGCAGGCACTGCTCCAGGTCGGCAACCGATTTCTGGCCGTCGACCATGATCAGCATCTGGCGCAGTTTTTGCGAGAGGCCAAGCTTGCGTTGCTGGATTTCTTCCTGACCCAAACCGGTTTTGCAGAAACACAATGCACGATCCATGACTGCTGGCACTCCAACCGTTAATAAACCTGTCATTCCGGGAATGATTATACGGCGACTCATTACCGGAACGTGACTGGGATTACACCGTATGCAACATGATTACAACCCGCCGTAAGAGTGCAGGCCGGAGAGGAACATGTTGACGCCGATAAATGCAAAGGTCGTCACGAAGAGGCCGCCTACCGACCACCAGGCCAGCGTGGCGCCACGCCAGCCCTTGATCAGGCGCATGTGCAGCCAGGTCGCATAGTTGAGCCAGACGATCAGCGCCCAGGTTTCCTTCGGATCCCAGCTCCAGTAACCGCCCCAGGCATCTGCCGCCCACATCGCACCCAGAATGGTGGCAATGGTGAAAAACAGAAAGCCTACCGCGATGGCCTTGTACGAGATTTCATCAAGCAGCGCCGGCGCAGGCAGGTGGCCGGCCAGTTTGCCGCGATTGGCCGCGACAATGGCCAGCAGCGCAGCGCAATAGCCGAATTTGGCGACAAAGAGCGCGCGGCCTTGCCAGACGTCACCAAGCTGCCCGGAACCCAGGTGCAGTGCGACAGCCAGTGCAGCGATGCCGCCGGCCACCAGCAGCAGTGTTCTGCGCTGAGCCGTTGTCTGCTGCGCCGGTTCGGCCAGCAGCCACGCTACACCCAGCATGGCGGCCATGGCAAATGCGCCGTAGCCGACGAAATTGGCCGGAACGTGAATCTTCATCCACCACGACTGCAGCGCCGGAATCAGCGGCTGGATTTCGTGTGCCTGGCGGTCGAAGGTGTACCAGATGATGAAGGCAACGGCAGCAGAAATGACGAGCAGTACGAAGGCACCCATGCTGCGTGCGGCGTAGCGGCCCTCGTAGTAGAGATACATCAGCGCGGTGATCAGGCAGAACAGGATGAAGACTTCATACAGGTTGGAAACCGGAATGTGGCCGACGTCGGCGCCCAGCAGATAGCTCTCGTACCAGCGTACCAGCTTGGAGATCAGCGCCGCTGCGGCTGCCGCCCAGGTCAGCCCGCTGGCCACACCCAGGGCGGTCGCCGAGCGCCCCAGCAAGCCGAGCCAGTACATCAGTGTGGCGAGGAAGAACAGCACGCACATCCACATCACGGCAGACTGGCTCGACAGGGCATATTTCAGCCAGAAGCGGCTGGCGCCGTTGCCCAGCTCGCCGTCGTAGAGCGCGATACCGCCCAGTGCCAGCAGACCGCACAGCGGAATGAAGACGCGCAGCGGTTTCCAGAACCAGCCCAGCCAGATCATGCCGGCCGCACTGCCAAGCAGAATGCCCTGCTCGTAGTAATCAAGGAAACTGCCATAGCGCTGGAAGGTGAACACGGCGGCCAGCACGATCAGCGCGGCGAAGCCGTAGTCGAGTTTGCCAAGAGTGGTGCGGCTGGCGGGGGCGAAGCTCATGCGGATTCCTTTTCATTCGAGCCATCTTCCGGCGATGGCGGGTCTGCTGGCAGCAGGGCGGTACGGTGCAGTTCGAATTCGCGGTCCAGGTCACTGCTGCGGCGGTTGCTGGTCAGCGCCAGAATGCTGCCCTCCGGGCTGATGCGTACCCACAGACGGTTCTCGCGGATATAGAACATGAAGAAAATGCCCAGCACCAGCAAGAGCGAGCCAAGGTAAACGACGTTCTTGCCGGGCGAGCGCGTCAGCTGGAAGCCGCTGGCCTTTACTTCGTCGAAGCTTTCCAGCTGCAGATAGACCGGGCTGCCGAAGTCGAACATATTGCTGATGGCGACCAGGCTGTCGGAATTGAAACGGAACTGCGCGGCATCGGCTTGGGCGACTGGCTGGCCGGCGCGCTGCTGCACGAGGGCAAGCGCCTCCTGCGTGGCACCCTGCAGCACTTTCAGATAGGTCTGTGCCACGATCTGGCGCTGTGCTTCGGGAACGCGGCTGGTCAGGAAGTCATCAATGGCCGGGAAGCCGCCTTTTGCAAATTCGGCGAGCACACCCTGCGTGATCTGCTCGAACTGCTCGCGGCTTTCCGATGAAACGCCGCCGGAGCGATAGGCCTGTTCGGCCGTGCGCCTGGCGATTTCACCATGGTTTTTTGTATCGAGCAGCAACGTGCGCAGGCGCATGAAGGTGTCCGGCTTCATGTCCTTATCAAGGGGTATACGCAGAAAGCCCATTGGTTGCGATACTTCCCGGCGCATACCTGATAGCTGATACCAGGCGCCTTCATCCTGCCATGGCAGCATGTAGCTCTGGAATTCAACTGCCTGGCCGGTGGCGTCACGCAGCTTGAACTGGATCGACGGCC
Organism: Chitinilyticum aquatile DSM 21506; assembly: GCF_000430805.1. Classification (GTDB taxonomy): domain Bacteria; phylum Pseudomonadota; class Gammaproteobacteria; order Burkholderiales; family Chitinibacteraceae; genus Chitinilyticum; species Chitinilyticum aquatile. The sequence continues at coordinate 466,839 of NZ_AUMS01000004.1, forward strand.
CCATGTTTTTCAGATTGTGCTCACCCTTCACGCTCTGCGCGACGGCCATTGCGCTTTGCAGCGAGCCGTCAGCGGGAGTCTTGCGACCCATGTTTTCGATATTGAAAGGGCGGAAATCCAGCAATTCGAGACGGTATTGCTCGCCATTGACCGTGAGTGGCTGATTGCTTTTCGACGTGGCAGCCAGTGCCGAGCTCTCGCCACTGGCCAGATTCCAGCTGCGCAGCTGCAGCGCCGAGCCGCCATCACCGAAGCTCGACTGGTAGATCGCGACGCCATCGACGATCAGCGGCTTGTTGACTTCGACCGTCCCGCTCTTCAGCAGCTTGCCACTCGGGTCATAGACCTCGATATCGCTGGCAAAACGCTTGGGCTGGCCGGTGCTGTAGTGTTCGATGTGGAACTGCTTGAGTTTCAGCAGGAAGGGCAGTTCCTGCACGAAATAACCCTGGCCGGCGTTCAGGAAAATCACGTCGGCCGAGCTGCCCTCTGCGAGAAAGACGTCACCACGGAAACTCAGATTGCCACTTTGCAGGCGGCTGACGGCTGGAATCTGGCTTTGCGGCACGTCGCGCATTTCCGGAACTTTGCTGCCGAAGGTTTCGGCCAGCTTCAGCGGCAGGTTGCCATCCATCAGGCCGCCGATGCAGATGACGACGATGGCGGCGTGGGCGAAGAAATAGCCAAGTTTCTGGTAACTGCCTTTCTTGGCGGCGATAAGTGTGAAGCCGGCGCCATCGCGCGTGCGCCAGCGGTAGCCGTGCTGCTGCAGGTGCGCGGTGATCTGTGCCGGATCCAGTGCCTTTCCAGTTTCGGCATGGTGGCTGATGCGCTGTAGCGAGCTGAGCGTCGCGCGCTCGCGAAAGCCGCGCATTTCGCGCAGCATGCCCGGCACGTGACGCCAGATGCACAGGCTGGTCGAGAGCACCAGAAAGGTCAGAATCAGCAGGAACCAGCTGGAGTGGTACACATCGAACAGGCCGAAGGCCTCGAACTGGCGGAACCAGAATTCGCCGAATTCGATGCGGTAGTTGTTGTACGGCTCGTTCTGTTTCAGGACAGTGCCGATCACGCTGGCAATGGCCAGTACCACCAGCAGGCTGACGGCAAAGCGCATTGACGACGCCAATTCATAAAGGGAGCGGAGAAAGCCGGACTGGGAGCGAGATCGGGTCATTGCCATGGAATGGAAAAGAGGGGCAGAAGCTGCCCCTCTTGGATAAAGCCGGAGGAATTAGGTTCCATGCCCGGCCGTGCCTGCGTACGGCTTAGTGCAGGGACTGGATGTACTCGGAAACGGCCTTGATCTCGGCGTCCGACATCTTGGCGGCGACTTCGGTCATCACCTGGTTGTTGGCGCGCTCGCCGGTGCGGAAGGCTTTCAGCTGGTCAGCGACATAGGAGCCGTGCTGGCTGCTGACACGGGGATACTGCACCGGAATGCCGGCGCCGTTCGGGCCGTGGCAGGCCATACAGGCAGGGATGTTCTTGCTGGCTACGCCACCGCGGTAGATTTTCTTGCCGGCAGCGACCAGTTCCTTGTTCGAGGAACCGCGCTCTTTCGGAGTCTGGGCTGCAAAATATGCGGCGACATTGCGCATGTCGGCATCCGACAATTGCGAAGAGAAGCCCAGCATGACTGCAGCCTGGCCGTTCTTGCGCTTGCCGGCCTTGAATTCCTGCAATTGCTTGACGATGTAATCGGCGTGCTGGCCGGCAAGGCTCGGGTTGGCCGGAATCACGCTATTGCCGTCGGCACCGTGACAGGCCGCACAGACCTGCTCGGCAATCACCTTGCCCTTGCTGGGATCACCCTTGGGCGTGGCGTTGGCCGCGATGGCGAACGGAGTGGACAGCAAAAATGCTGCAATTGTGGCGGCGACAGGTACGCGGCGCATAGCTAAGCTCCCTCAGTGAGGCGTTCCGCCGGTCTTGCGCCGGCGCTGGTTTCAATCAAATCCTGTTATTCTATAACAAGACTTTTCTACAAACTACATTTGGTCGTGCCTGATGTCGCTCTTTCGTGGCTTGCAATTCCTCACTACTGTCAATGATCTGCGTGCCCTGCCCAACGAGGGCGTGGAAGTCGCCTTCGCCGGCCGCTCCAACGCCGGAAAATCCAGCGCCATCAATACGCTGGCGAATCACACCCGGCTGGCCTTTGTTTCCAAGACGCCGGGCCGCACGCAGCATATCAATTACTTTGACTTCGGGCAGCAGCGGCGGCTGGTCGACCTGCCGGGTTATGGCTATGCCCAGGTGCCGGCCGATGTGCGCGCGCACTGGGAAAAACTGCTCGGCCTCTATCTGGTGCATCGCGACCGCCTGATCGGCCTGGTGCTGATCATGGATTCGCGCCGCCCGCTCACGCCGCTTGATCGCCAGATGCTTGACTGGTTCCTGCCCACCGGCAAGCCCGTGCATTGCCTGCTGACCAAGTCGGACAAGCTCAGCAAGCAGGAAGGCATCAAGACGCTGCGCGAGGTCAAGAAAGAACTGGGCGCCTACGATCAGGTGACCGTGCAGCTGTTCTCCAGCCTGAAGAAGCAGGGCGTCGAAGAAACCGAAGTGATCGTTGGCCAGTGGTTTGCCAACAGCCCGGCCATTCTGGAAGCCATCGAAGGTGTCGCCGATGCGGATGCCGGCGACAATGTGGCCGGTACCCACGTGACTGACGAGCGGTAATCAATTCCTGTTTGCTTTTGGCAAAAAGGCTTCTATTTTTCAATCAGGTGCGCCCCTGCACCTCCCGCTTTTCCTCCCTGAGCGGGTGCCCTGATCCAATCAGGGCTCATTGCGCCCCGGCTGTCCCCTTGAGCCGGGGTTTCTTTTTGCCTTTTTGCCGTCTAATGCCATTTGCTAATGAACTGCAAGGCCTTGATTATGCTTGATTCCTGTTCTTTCGCTGTCTAATCCCGTATCATCCTGAATCATCAAATCCCGAAACTTTGTCGGGGCGTGTGTCGGGGCGTGGCTCAATTTGTCGGGGCGTGGGAATGGCGAAGGCGGAGAATCAGATCAGTGTTTTGCAGCTCAAGAAGCTGAAACCCGAGAACAAGGGTGACCGGTTGGCAGATGGTGGCGGATTGGCCGGGAGAGTGTTTGCCGGTGACCCTGTATCTGTCGGCTTTACCTACCAGTACCGCAGCCCGGAAACCAGCAAGTTGCGCGAAATTTCTTGCGGCTCATGGCCGGCCGATGATTTGAGCATTATCCGCAAGCTGCGGGACGATTACCGCCAGCAAGTTCGCAAGGGCGTTGACCCGCTTGCACAGCGCCAGCGCGAACAGGAAGCGGCAGAAGCCGCCCGATTGGCTGCTGAGGCAGAAGCCCGCGCAAAGGCAGCAGAAGCCGCCAGACAGGCCGCGCGCCTGAGTTATGCCGATCTGGTAAGCCGCTACGAGTTTGCCCATACAGGCAAGCTCAAGCGGCTGGGCGAGATGATGCGCCGGCATCGCAAGGATGCTATGCCTGCCTTTGGCGACGTGCTGGCTGATGAAGTTACTGCGGAAATGATTATCGCCGCCATGCAGAAGATAAACGAACGCGGGGCGGGGTATCAGTCCTACATTTTGGCTGCTGATGCTGGCCGGATATACAACTGGGCACGTGCTTTGCGCCTTGTTCCTGCCGCATTCAATCCTGCTGCTGAAATCGATAAGGCCAGAATCGGCACGCCGGACAAAATGCGCGAACGGATATTGAGTGAAACCGAATTGCGCACGCTCTTGGGCGAACAGACCATGCCGTTGCGCTGGCGTCTGGCGCTGCGGCTGATACTGGCAACGGCTTGCCGGATTACCGAGGCGTGCGCCGCGCGCTGGGTGGAGTTTGACCTGATTACCGGCATCTGGACATTACCGGGAGAGCGATCCAAGAACGGCAAGGCGCACACGATCCATCTGAGCCGGTTTGCCATCGACACCCTTGAACAGTTACGCGAGGTGTCGCCAGGTGATTGGCTTTTCCCCGACAAATCCGAACAGCATCCAATCCGGCATGGCTATCTGAGCAGGCGTATTCATCTTGCCAGACAGAACGGCACGCTGGCGCTGTCCGGTAACTGGACTGCGCACGATCTGCGGCGTACGGCTGCAACCACGATGGGCGAGCTGGGGGTGATACCCTCCGTCATCGACAAGTGCTTAAACCATCAGGAGCGTAACCGGGTGACGGCAACCTATCAGCGCCAGCAATACATGAGCGAACGCAAAGCGGCATTTGAACTGCTTGGTGGCCGGCTGGAGCTGCTCGCTAATCCCGAAGCCGATAACGTCGTGACGCTCAAGCGGGCGTAATGCCTGGAAATGGCGCTGCGGCTGGAGGTAACGCTGATGCCTGGCTGGCACTGCAAATGGCTTATGAGTTGTGGCAGGTGCGACAGGCCGGAATACCCAATGTGGAGTATGTCTGGCCGGCAGGGTGAAGGAAGAACGAAAAATTGTTTAGACGCAATATGTGGTGTTGATTGATACTGTTAAACACAATATATTCGGCCATACGGCATGAGACATAGAAGATGTGTTTAGCGTCTCGCTTTATTTTTATTGTCATTTTTGATATGGAGGACGCATGGCTACCCTGTTTTGGGATGATTTGGAATATTGTCGATTAGAGGAAAGCGTCAACACAGAAAAGCTTGCTCCGCTGCAATATATGTGGCGTTCATTTTTCAACTCAGGCAACAGCCGCGCCTCCGCCCCCAAGACCCGCACGACAGGCAGCAATGCCAAAAAAGCCGCTTCTGGAGGTGGCGGCGAGTCTGACCCTGAGCCTGAGCGACAAACTCAACTTAACCCAATGACTGTAATTCTTGATGCCGTGAGGCTATCCGAGGTCACCATGACAAGACCCTGCCCGAGTACCGTTCTGACGCTCGCCCGCATTGCCAGCCTGCCCGTTTGCGGAGGTGCGCAATGACTACCCGCATCGAATCCAAAGCCTGCTCCCAAAACATCGCGCAGTTCTTTGCCGCCAAGCATGGCACCTATCCACCAGTGCTACGCCCCAAAGACGCAGCCCCTTACATCGGTGTGAGTGTTCCCCATCTGTGGCGACTCGTGGCCGATGGCAAATTGCCGCAGCCGGTAAAACCATCTCCGGCGATCAGCCTGTTCAAAACCGCTGATTTGGACCAATACCTGTCCGACTTGTTCGGGGAGGGCTAAGCCATGACTGAAGAACAAAAATCCCCGGTAGCCGCCGGGGCGGATGCAGCACGCCTGGCAACGCGGCAGCCGAGCCATTCCTCCAAATTCAATGCGCGTATCGCTCAGGCGTTGGCGGCCTTTGCTGCCAAGCCCTTGGCCGCGTCGCATCAGGAGCCGCAAGGTTTCAGGGGGGATGGTTTCAGGCAAGGTTGCAGCAAAACCTTGCGTTTTGACCGTAGTTTACTGCCATCACCCGCCATCTACTACGTCGAACAGCTTGCCATGCGCCTGCATGGCCGTGGCCTCTGGCGTGATGCGCTTTGTCCTTTCCACAAGGACAGTTCGCCTAGTCTGCGGGTGAATCTGGAAACCGGGGCATTCCGCTGCATGGCCTGCGGGGTGCATGGCGGCGATGTGCTGGCATTTGAGATGCAGCGTACCGGCTGCGATTTCCCGACCGCAGCCAAGTGTCTGAACGCATGGAGGGCATGAACATGGCAGATATTACAATTCGCGCCGATGATGCCGCTCGCATCGCTGCCAAGGGCTTTGCGTGCGGGTATCTGTCCAAGGGCTTTAATGCTGAAGGGCTGCATGTCTATACCCTGCAAGATGGTGCACCGATCTTCTGGCGCTTTCGCTGCAAACACCCGGATGGCAGGAAGGAAATCCGCCCATTCTGGCAGGCCGGGCAGGGCTTCAAGTTGGGTGAACCCCTTCACCCGAACGGCAGACCGCTGTACAACCTTGCGCTGTTGGCTGGCGCTGACTGCGTGTTGCTGGTGGAAGGCGAGAAAGCCGCCGATGCCTGCACCAAGCGGGGCTTGGTGACACTGAGCACAGGCGGGGCCAGTAATGCGACGAGTTGCAATTTTACTCCGCTGGCTGGTCGCGCCGTATACCTGTGGCCCGATCATGATGCTGCTGGCACGCAATGGGCCTGCGAGCTGCTGCCGCGCCTGCTGGGCATGGGCTGCACCGTCTGGACAATCGACCCGGCCAGTTCTGGCGTACCCGACAAGGGGGATGCCTTCGACTGGTTCGCGCAGCACCCGGACGGAAATCCATTCACCGATCTGGACTGGGAGTGTCAAACCCTGCAGCCGGAACTGTTCGAGCAGGACGAGCAACCCGCGCCCTATCCGCTGGAGGCATTGCCGCAGCAGATACGCGCTGCCGTTGGGGAGGTCGTCGACTACCTGCAATGCCCGCCCGCACTGGCCGCCATGAGCGCATTGCAGGCGGCAGCAACGGTGGCGCAAGGGCTGGCTGATGTAGCCCGTGACGAGAAGCTGATAAGCCCCTGCTCGCTGTTTCTACTGGCCGTCGCGGATTCCGGCGAACGCAAGACTACGGTTGACGGCTATTTCATGAAGCCAATCCGCAACTACGCCAGCGCACAGGCAGAGGTCATGCAGCAAGAAGTCCGTACCGCCCGCGCAGACCGCGCCAAATGGGCAGCCGAGAAGGCCGGCATTCTCAAAGTGATTGAGGCCGCCGGGCAGAAATCGGACGACGAGAAAATGGCCGAGCAGCATCATCGCCTGCGCCAGCATGAAGCCGCTGAACCTGCGCCGCTGCGTGTGCCACGCTTTGAGCTTGGCCAGGGTGACTTCAGCTTCGAGAGCATCACCAGCCATTTGCATGAAGGCTGGCCGACGGCGGTCATTGCGTCCAGTGAGGGTGGGAGCTTCTTTGGTGGACGAGCGGCGGAAAACAGCGGGATTACCCGTCTGGCTGCCGCACTCAATGTGCTGTGGGACTCGGGCAGCTTCACCGTAGACCGCAAACGCGCCGATGACAGCTACCAGCTTATCGGGCGTCGGCTGTCCATGTCGCTGATGGTGCAAGCACCGGTACTGCGTGATTTTATGGAGCGTACGGAGAGCGCAACAAGGGGGAGTGGGTTGATGGCCCGTTTCCTGATGGGCAACCCGTCCAGCACCATCGGCACGCGAACCTACCGGGAGCCACCAGCAAGCTGGCCCGGATTGGATGCCTATCACCGCCGTCTTGCCGATCTGGCCGCCACCCCACTGAACATGGACAGCGCCAGCGGCAGACTGACTACCACGCTGATCCATCTGAACAGGGAGGCCAAACAAGTCTGGACTGACTACTTCGACCGGATTGAGGCCGAGTCGGGTGGCGGGGGTGACTATGCCGCACTGTGCGATGTGGCCGCCAAGAGCGCCGACAATGCCGCTCGCATCGCCTGCGTGCTGCATATGCTGAAGCATGGCGCGTATGGCCGCATCGAGGCCGACACCATGCAAAGTGCCGTGGCCATCGCCCAGTGGCATCTGGACGAAGCCCGCCGCCTGCTGGTTCCGGCCGGAAAACCCCTGAGCCAGACGGAGAAGGACGCGAAAGAGCTGCTGCACTGGCTACAGGGTAAAGGGTGGAAGGATTTCACTCGGAACAAGCTGGGGCAATATGCGCCGGGCCAATTGCGCAAGGACGCAAACCGCCGCACTGCCGCTATTGACGAGCTATTGCGCCGCCGCTGGCTGACAGAGAGTACCGGGGAATTAACGCTGTTTCAGCAGGCTGCTGTTGCTGTTTCCGCTGTATCCGCTGTTTGGACAGAAGCAAACAGCTCCGCAGACAGCAAAAACAGCACAGACAGCAACAGCAATCCGGGGAAAGTGATGCCGCAGCAGGACATAAGCCAGCCCAAGCTGATGTTTGCGCAGACCGTTGAGGCTACACCGCCGCTACATGAGCCGATTACCGATCAACTGCAATGGCTGGCCGATCTGGAAGCCGCAAGTATGGAGTTTTGACCATGTCAGCCCTATCCGTTCTGGCCGGGGCTGGCCTGCGCGTCAGCCTGAAACCCGGCGGGCAGAACATTGCCGTTACGCCTGCCGGGCGCATCACCGAACAGCTGGCCGAGTACATCCGGCAGCACAAGCCCAGCATCATTGCCGAATTGCGGAAGCAGGCAGACCAGACACCGCCCGAGATTGTCAGGACATGGCTGGCCACCGGCTGCAAGCTGCCGTGGCAAACGCTGGCGGAGCTGTATCAGGAGCGCGCAGCCATTCGGCAGCATGACGGGCAGCTCAGCCGGGATGTCGCCGAGTCGCTGGCGCTGTCCGATGTGGTGGCGATGATCAATACGGGATTGCCTTGCCAGCTGAATGAAGGTGACTCATGAGCCTGTGTCACGCCAGTAAAACTCACTAAGCTGGTTTCCAGGGCGGCGGTTTCCAGCTGGTTTCCATGGTTACCAGGGGTGTGTGGGCAGCCTCTCCCGGCAGATGCACTTTCTCATCATGTGACAGCGCTGTCGCATCATCGGCGCGGTTGCACTGGGCCGTGCGCGCAGTCGGCCGGTAATTTTGGTTAACAAAATCTGGTTACCAGGCTGGTTAACAGGGTTTTTAGGGGTTTAAGACTGGTTTTCCGCGAGTTATTCACGATCTTATGGGGGCGCGGGTATCCAGACCGGTATCCACGGATACCAGCCCCCTAACAGCCATCCGCGATGAAGGTAACCGTAGTCATCACTCACTTCGCAGTCACGCCGCTGCAAACCGGGTGCGAACTGGCTGCAAAGCCACAGCCCGTAAGGGATTGCGCAATCACCGCTGCCATTTGGTACGCACTCTGGTTCGCACCCCCAACGCGCGCGCGAGGGCTGTAGCACTTGGTTAGCGCACTAACTTTCGCACTAACCGCATTGCAGTTATGGGGCCCTCGCGTCTTATGCCCACCCATTTCTGCCTGAGCCGTTTTTAAGGACACTGGCAACTGATATATTGCCGAATGGCTAAAGGCAGGCAAAGTCAAGGCTGTCACTATCCCGAAGCTATTTTGATTCTGCCTCATCGGCTCATTTGTGATTTCTGACCAAGGACATCATTGTGGGGATGGATGAAGTGGACATGGAAGACAGCAAGCACACACTCAGCCGTAACAACATTGCCGAGTTTCTGATTATCACCCTTAACTTCTTGTGAGTGAACCATGCCGTACTGGTTCAGCATGTTGCTGGCGTTGGCCGTACTGGCCTTCATCGTCTTGTGCAGCCTGTTTCTTTGTCGTGAGCGTCTACAGCGCGAGCAGCGCAACCGCGAGCGCGAGGAATATCGCAAGCATTGGGTTGTGACCTGTCACCTGAGCGAAGATGGTCAGTGGCTGACTCGGAATCGCCGGCCAAGAACACCGGAAGACGATTTGCCGCGCAACACCTTAAGCGATCTGGATATTCCCGAATTCCTGCGTGATCACCGGCTGTATCAGATAGGTCGGATGCACAAGCCGGATTAGGCCATATGACTCTGGCTCCTGCGGACTCTACCGGATATGACCACCCGTTCTGAACACCCGTGATCACCCCACCGAACACTCATGCGCAGGCTGTTGATGGGATTAACAGCAAAGCACAGCATGGCAAAATATTGCGAGGAAGTAGGCCTGACTCCGTCTCCTTTGCTCCTTGCACAGAGCTGTCTTTTTGGCGCACTATTGCGCAGTGGTTTTGAGGCAATCCTGACAAAAACTCGCGCCGTCCTTTAGTGATGAGCGTGAAGCCCTGAAATCACGAGCGTGCTTGCATGGCGGCAAGCAGTGTCCTCGAAACAAGTGGCTGGACGGTGGCAGGGGATTGTCAACGATGTGTTGTTTTAACGTTTTCCTGAACGTGTTGTGGTGTTTGCATTCTCGCCGTCCAGATCAGCCTCTCGGTCGGGGTGTAAGAAAGGGCGCTCAGGCACTAGCCTCAGACGCAGAAACGCCAGCCATCATGCCGGTGCCGAAGGGTCATCAACCCTTGGCATCTGCCATATTTCGCACCGCAGCGCGACTCCCCGTTCTGCTTTCCTTTCTTCTGCTGCAGAGCCTGTCCTTCAATGCGGCGGCATCATATGACATTTTCTGCAAGCAGGCTGGCAAAGCCAACGGCGCGATGTGCACACCGGCACGTGAAACCGAATGGACCTATACCACGGGAAGCTATCCTTTCCAGTTTACAACAGGCCCTCCCCATCCTTATCCGCCGCCATTGCGGATGCTACTGGTAGGATGAATCGCTACTTTTGTTCCGGCCCGTTCATTCAGCCGGAAGGTGCGTGGATTAATTCGCTCGTAAACGACGGCCGTTGGCAACAGCATCGTCTGCTTAGGACGAAAGGGTCAACACAAAGCGGTTGCAATGGCAATCCATCTGCAGGTGAAATTGATTCTACATACCCTGTTTCTGCCTATCGAACCAAAACATTCTCCTGTGCCCCCGGCGAAGACGGCCCCTACCTTGGCCCGGGCAATCAACGCTATTGCGCCCGCTATCGCGATGTGTGCAGTACCACGCCGTATCCGGTCGCGATTTCCGATGGCTCCAAGTATTACGGGAAGATCGTCGATCTTCCCGTTTTCGAGCGTTTCCGGTTTTACCGCAGTTATACATCCCTGCCGAGCTTCAGCGGTGTTGGTGGTTTATTAACGGCGGCCAAGCCGGCGGTTGACCCGGATGGCGGCAGTGTTCAGGCCGTTGGCTGGAGTACGAGTTACGATGCCAGGGTGTGGGTCACGACCGATTCAGCAGGGCTGACCAAGGTATTCAACGTCGACATTCCCGGCGAAAACCTCCGCTCTTTTGTGCAGAAACCCGAAGGCTTGGTTGCGCTGCAGAATGATGCAACTTCACTGGGGATGAATGCCTCGGGCGATCTTTCCTTTTCCCATGTGGATTCCTCCATCTGGCGCTTCGACAAGACAGGCCGCCTGCAGGCCATCGATCAGGCGGCCGGCCCCTCGGTAACCCTGACCTATGCAAACAATGGCCAATTGAGCTCGGCCACGGATCGTTATGGTCAAACCCTTCGTTTTGCGCTGACGCCAGAAGGGATGATTGATCGCATCACTGCGCCAAACGGGCATGTGATTCAGTATGGTTTTGATGCGGGTGGCCATTTGGCCTCAATCGGCTCGCTCGGCCGCTCCGGCGCCACGACCAAGCAGTATCTGTATGAGAACACAAAATTCCCTGGGGCCGTTACCGGCGAAATAGATGAGAAAGGCTTCCGGCTGTCGCTGTTTACGTATGACGATTATGGGCGAGTCATCAAAACCGAACGCTTCGGGAACAGTAGTGGCTTGGTGACCAGTTACCGGTTTGATTTCACCTCCCCTGGCACCCCCAAGGTCACTGATCCACTGGGTACTACCCGGTCATACACGTTTGTGCGCAGTGGCTATGGGCGGTTGAAGAGCGTAAACCAGCCGGGTGGCAGCGGGTGTGGCGCAGCAAGTTCGAACATCACCTACGACGGGAATGGCAACGTACTTGTCAGGTGGGATTTCAATGGGTATCTGACTAGATATACCTATGATTCCGCACGGAACCTTGAAACGCAGCGGAAGGAAGGGTTGAACAACGCCGGTGATGCCCGCCCCGAAAGCCGGACAGTCAGCACGGCCTGGCACAGCTATTGGCGATTTCCGGTGAAGATTGCCGAAGCGAAGAAACTGACGACCTATGTCTACAATGGCGACATTGACCCTGCGACCGGCAGTGCGCTGATGTGTGCTCCTGCAGAGGCAACCATCCCCAAGCTGTCGGGTGGAGCCATTCTGATCGGCGTGTTGTGCAAAAAAACCGAACAGGCCACCGCTGACATTACAGGGGCCGCCGGGCTCACCCCTGTCGTAACGGGCAGCCCCAAAACCTGGACTTACACCTACAACATCAATGGCCAGATGCTGACGGCCGATGGCCCGCGCACTGATGTGTCTGATCTCACCACCATCAGTTACTACGGCCTTGCCGATGCTGACTTGGGCAAGCGTGGCAATGTCGCAACCATCAGTAATGCGCTCGGGCATGTGACCCGAATTACGGCCTACGACCTCAACCGTAATCCGCTCACGATTATCGACCCCAACAATGTCGTTACCTCCCTGACCTACGACGAGCAGGGCCGCCTGACCAGCAGAACGGTTGGCAACGAGAGCAGCACCTACAACTGGGATAGCGCTGGACTGCTCACCCAGATTACCCTGCCGGATGGCCGAACCCTGACCTACAGCTATGATGCCGGGCATCAGCTAACGGCAATCACCGATGCCGAGGGAAACCACCTCGTCTATACCCTCGATGCCATGGGCAACCGGATCAGGGAAGATGTGAAAGACCCGCTGGGCCAGTTGGCACAAACGCGCAGCCGGGTATATGACCCACTCTCCCGGCTGGCGCAAGACATTGGCGGGCAAGGCCAGGTAACCCGCTATGAATACGACCCGAATGGCAACCAGACCAAAGTGACTGACCCGCTGGGCCACAGCACCACCAGTGGCTACGACGCCCTCAACCGCCTCATCACTCTGACCGACCCGGGCAATTGCGTGATCCGGTACACCTACGACGGGCAGGATCAGCTCACGCAGGTCAGTGACCCCCGAGCCCTCGTCACCACGTATACCATCGACGGGCTTGGCAATCGCACCCAGACCGCCAGCCCGGATACCGGCATTGCCACCAGCAGCTACGATGCGGCTGGTAATGAACTATCCCGCACCGATGCCAGAGGGCAGCAGACCACCACCACCTACGACGCTCTGAACCGCCCGATTCAGCTCATCCACCAGGACGGCCGGCAGGTTAACTACACCTGGGATGTGGGCAGCAACGGCAAGGGCCGCCTCACCGGAATCGACGAACTCAGCAATGGCCTCCTCACCGATCGGCTCCAGTACATCTACGACGAGCAAGGCCGGGTGATACACCTCATCCGCACCACCGGCTCCCTCATTCACAGCCAAAGTTACACCTACGCCTCCGGCCAACTCAGCGGACAGACTCTCCCGAGCGGCAGACAAATCAGCTACACCCGAAACACCGCTGGCCAGATCACCCAGATCGAGCTGACCGACAGCGCGGAAGCAGGCAGCGGCCAGAAAAAAACCATTGCCAGCGCCATCAGCTACCACCCCTTTGGCGGCATCAGGGAATGGACAGACGGAGCAGGCCAGATTCACCGCCGCGCCCGGAACCTTGACGGCCAGATCAGCAGCTACAGCCTGGGCAACACGCTCTGGCAGCTCAGCATGGACAGCGCAGGGCGGATCACGGGGCAAAGTGACGCCAGCAATCCCCAGAACAGCGGCACCTACGGCTATGACATTCAGGATCGGCTCACCAGCGCCGCATTGCCGACAGGCCGCTATGGCTACGGCTACGACGCCACGGGAAACCGAACCTCGCAAAGCCAGGGGGGCAACACCAGAACCGTCACGATTGCTCCGACCAGCAACCGCCTGACAGCCCTCAGCAATCCCCCCCGGAACTTCACCTACGACAAGGCCGGCAACACCATCGACGATGGCACCGCGCAATACACCTACGACGCCCGTGGCCGCCTGGTAGCGATGCAAAGCGCAACAGACAAGGCCAGCTATCACCTCAACGCACTGGGCCAGCGCATCCGCAAAACCCTCACGAACAACGGCCAGATCGTGAGCGACACGCTGTACCACTACGACCTCGCCGGCCACCTCATCGGCGAAAGCGACGGCACGGGGAAAGTCAGCCGGGAAATACTCTGGCTGGATGACACGCCACTGGCGGTCCTGCAATGAACGGAGCCGCGATGAACACCAGCCAGTTGCAACGCGCCATTGCCACCCTCGCCGGAAACCTGCTTTGCCTGCTGCTGCTGCTCGGCAGCCCGCTGGCGCAGGCGGCGGATCTCAAGGTGTACTACCTGCACACCGACCACCTGGACACGCCCCGGCTGATGACCGACGAACAAAACCGGGTCGTCTGGAAAAACGGCCCGCTGGCGGAACCGTTCGGGCTGGAGCTCCCCA
>NZ_KE387260.1:0-236384 GCF_000430805.1 Chitinilyticum aquatile DSM 21506
TTATTCGATGATCTTGGCAACGACGCCAGCACCAACGGTACGACCACCTTCGCGGATAGCGAATCGCAGACCCTGCTCCATCGCAATCGGTGCGATCAGCGATACAGTCACTTCCACGTTATCACCCGGCATTACCATTTCAGTACCAGCCGGCAGCTCTACAGCACCAGTCACGTCGGTAGTACGGAAGTAGAACTGCGGACGATAGCCATTGAAGAACGGAGTATGACGACCACCCTCTTCCTTGGAAAGAACGTACACGGAGCCACCGAACTTGGTGTGCGGAGTAATGGAACCCGGCTTGGCCAGAACCTGACCACGCTCTACGTCTTCACGCTTGGTACCACGCAGCAGCGCGCCGATGTTGTCGCCAGCCTGACCTTGGTCCAGCAGCTTGCGGAACATTTCAACGCCAGTGCAAGTAGTCTTGACAGTCGGCTTGATACCAACGATCTCGATTTCTTCACCAACCTTGACGATACCGCGCTCAACTCGACCGGTAACCACGGTACCACGACCGGAGATGGAGAACACATCTTCAACCGGCATCAGGAAGGCGCCGTCAACAGCACGCTCCGGAGTCGGAATGTAGGAATCCAGCGCATCAGCCAGACGGAAGATCGCCGGCTCACCATATTCGGATTGATCACCTTCCAGCGCCAGGCGGGCGGAACCGGTAATGATCGGGCAATCATCGCCCGGGAAGTCGTACTTGGACAGAAGCTCGCGCACTTCCATTTCAACCAGTTCGAGCAGTTCAGCATCATCAACCAGATCAGCCTTGTTCAGGAAGACGATGATGTACGGAACGCCAACCTGGCGAGACAGCAGGATGTGCTCGCGGGTTTGCGGCATCGGGCCATCAGCAGCGGAACAAACCAGAATCGCGCCATCCATCTGAGCCGCGCCAGTGATCATGTTCTTCACATAGTCAGCGTGACCCGGGCAATCTACGTGAGCGTAGTGACGGGATTCGGTTTCGTATTCAACGTGAGCGGTGTTGATGGTAATGCCGCGCGCCTTTTCTTCCGGAGCGGAGTCAATCTGATCGTAACCCTTGGCTTCGCCACCGAACTTCTTGGACAGAATGGTGGTGATTGCAGCGGTCAGGGTGGTCTTGCCGTGGTCAACGTGGCCGATAGTACCTACGTTTACGTGCGGCTTCGTCCGTTCGAACTTTTCCTTAGCCATCGAAGTATTCCTTAAAGGGATATTTGGACAACAGATTTGAATGGAGCCGTTGGCGGGAATTGAACCCGCGACCTCTCCCTTACCAAGGGAGTGCTCTACCCCTGAGCTACAACGGCATCACAAAACTTTGGAGCGGGTGAAGGGAATCGAACCCTCGTCGTAAGCTTGGAAGGCTTCTGCTCTACCATTGAGCTACACCCGCCGCGCCAGCCACACTTTTAACGACAAGCACAGCCAGTACAACGAACTACAATCAAACTTCACACACGCTATTGAAACTGGTGGAGGGGGCAGGATTCGAACCTGCGAAGGCTGAGCCGCCGGAGTTACAGTCCGGACCCGTTGACCGCTTGGGTAACCCCTCCAAAAGAGATGCGCATTATGGTCAAGCACTGCAGATGTGTCAACAGCAAACCGCAAAATAAAGCAGACAAACGACCAACAATTCAACAAACCCATGACTGGAAAGCACATTTTTCAACCCAAACCACTTTAATCGACTCAAACCACCCCGAATTTTGCCGCCGACCTGAAAATACACCATCGCCCATTTCACTTTTGCTTATATATATGCCCCACTTCAAGCCAAGCGACTTTCAGGCATTTTTCAGAAAAAGTGCTTGATAGCCTTGACGGGGCGAGCCTCATGGTATTTAATGCGCAGCTCTTGTTGGCCGGTTAGCTCAGTTGGTAGAGCAGCGGATTGAAAATCCGCGTGTCCGTGGTTCGATTCCGCGACCGGCCACCAAGCACTTCCCCAGCCAATTCATGGCAAAGGCCGGTTAGCTCAGTTGGTAGAGCAGCGGATTGAAAATCCGCGTGTCCGTGGTTCGATTCCGCGACCGGCCACCACACCCCCCCCCAGCCAATTCATGGCAAAGGCCGGTTAGCTCAGTTGGTAGAGCAGCGGATTGAAAATCCGCGTGTCCGTGGTTCGATTCCGCGACCGGCCACCACACCCCCACTCAAAAGATCCACATAGAGCGCATGTATTCATTACATGGCGTCACGTGCTTAAGTGCAGATAGAATTCGCACCTAAAACCCGGATCAATCTTGCCATGCCCGCCACTCCTGACTCGACAGCCATCGAAGCACTTCTGCTGCAATCGCGCGAGCTGGCTTATCGCGCGCCGCACGAAGCCTACCGACTGGCCGTGACCGCAGCAAGCCAGGCAGAAAGGATCAACGAACCACAGCTGCAAATTCGCTGCAACATCCACGCCATGTCGCTTCTTTTTGACCGTGGCGAACTGCACGAGGGTGGCGAATGGCTGATGAAAGCCCTGACGGTTGCCGAGACGCACGACCTGCATCCGGAACACGGCTACCTGCTTGCACAACTGGGTATCCTGCATTACACGCTGGGCGAAAATATCCAGGCATTGGAATACTGGACCGACTGCCTGGATTACAGCAATGAACGCTTCAGCAACGATGCGCGCATCTATGCGCACATCGGCACCGGGCAGATTTATTACGCCTATGGCCAGTTTGATGCCGCTCTGCGCCACCACCTGCATGCCAAATCACTGGCCGAAGCCGGCACGACCACCGATCTGCTGACCAGCACACTCATCAACCTCGCTGCCGATTACAACCAGCTCGAACGCTACGACGAGATGCGCGCGGCACTCGACGAAGCCGAGGCCCTCAGCCGCAGGGCCGGGAATCTGAACTACCTGGGTGAGGTCTGCTATTACATGACGCTTCTGGCACTGGTGCAGAACGATCCGGCCCGCGCCAGGCAGTATGCCGATGAAGCGGCCAGCATGCCCAATATCTGCATCTGGAGCGAGGTCAGTAACGTCATCTCGCACGCACAGATTCTCCGGCGCGACGGGCAGTTCGACGAGGCATTCGCCTTGATGCTTCAGGCCATAGACCGCGCGGAAAAGGCGCACTGCAGCCACCACTTGTTCCTTGTGTACCGCCAGATTGCCGCGATGTACCATGAAAATGGCAATTTCGCCGAAAGCGCCCGCTACCACCGCAGGTATCAGGAATGCTTCCAGCGCATGGTCAACCCCGAAGTACTGGATACACTTGCGACTCTGGAAGAAAAGCTGCTAGGCCATGACTAGCCAGCCACCCGAACCGGATGGATTGCACACCTGCGCAACAGCTATCGCGCGCCCCGGCACCCGGAGCTATTCGCCTGCCGCACACGGATGCTATGCTCGTCGGTCGATCAATCGATCCCCCTTCCGCCGGCATGAGTAACTCCGCAGAACTAGACCGCCTGCTCGCCCGTACCCGCAAGCTGATCCGCACCCAGTGTGCGGAAGCCCTTGCGCAGGCACTGCATGCCGAGTCGCTCGCCAGCCAAAGCGGCAATGTCGCCCAGCACGCCAGAGCGCTATGCTGCCTCGCACACGCCCACCATATCCTCGGCAATTCAAGGCAAAGTCTTGTCACCCTGCAAAAACTGACGCAGCTCGGCGAACAGCACGATCTTGGCCAGACCGAGGGTGACGGCCTGCAGATCACCGCCCGCGTTCATTACACGCTTGGCAACTACCCATTCGCTCGCGAATACTGGCAGCGCTGCCTGACAATGCCGGATGCAGCCATCAGGCTCGAAGACCGCGTACTGGCCCACATCGGGCTTGGCCAGCTGTATTTTGCCCACGAGCATTTCCGCGCCGCGCTTGCCCACCACGAGGAAGCGGAAGAACTGGCGGCCAGCTCTGACGATTACCACCTGCAGAGCGGCATCATGATCAATATCGGCGCCGACCTCATCCAGCTAGGTCGCCTTGATGATGCGGTCAAGATACTCAAGGAAGCCCTGCCACTGGTGCGCGCCGACCAGAATTACGAATACGAAGCCGAAATTTACAGCCATCTCGGCAATATCCAGCTCCTGCAGGGCGAACACGACAAGGCGCGCATGACGCTGATGGTGGCTCTGAAAATCAACCGTCTGCACTCCAAGCAGTGGTCGGAAGGCATCAACCAGATGCTGCTGGCACGCTGTTACCTGCAAAGCGGCGATCTGACCCACGCAGCCGAATTGCTGCACACGGCAGAGCGGCTCGCGCGCAGCCTGTCCGCCCAGCACCTGCTGCTCAATGTCCTCGAAAGCCGCATCACACTGAACGAGCGACTGGGCGAACACGACGAAGCCCGACAGTTGCAGGAGCAGGCCCGGCAACTGCGCAAGGAACTACTGGCACCGCAGCGTGATGACGAGTTGTGCACCATGGAGCTGCGCTTCGAATCCACCTGATACGCTTCGCCGTATCAGCCCAAAGCCCTTTTAATGAAAGGGCTGCATCAGCATACCCATCAGAAATACTTGCAATCCGCAATAGCCGCCCAGCTGCAGCGGGCGACTGCGTGCAAAACGGGGCGCCATTTGCACCCGGCAGCTCTGCGGCAAAACAAATCCCTACGAAAAATGCACCTTTCTGACCGGGAATTTCCTTTAAAATCGCGTTTTGCACCATTCATGCCACCCGGACTGTTTGCCATGACCGAACACAGCGTCATCCTTGAACACACGCACGACCGTCTGCGCGAAATTCCCTACAACTACACCTCCTTCTCCGATCGCGAAATCGTGATCCGGTTGCTGGGTGAGGACTCCTGGCTGGTGCTCGACCAGCTCCGCCAGGAACGCAAGACCGGCCGTTCTGCCCGCATGCTGTTCGAAGTGCTCGGCGACATCTGGGTCGTGAAGCGTAACCCCTACCTGCAAGATGACCTGCTGGACAATCCGAAGCGCCTGCAGCTGCTCACCGATGCCATGCATCACCGCCTCTCGGAAATCGAAAAGCGCCGCATGGACAACGAACGGGTTGGCGTGCTGATCGCCAGCACCCGCGCCGCGGTGGACGACTTCGAGCGCGAATTCCGCGACATCGCTGCGCTGCGCAAGAAGGTAATGAAGCGCATGGGGCGGCATACCCGCAATGACAACATCTGCTTCGACGGCCTGGCCCGTGTCTCGCATGTTACCGATGCGACCGACTGGCGCGTCGAATACCCCTTCGTGGTGCTCAGCCCTGACACGGAAGAAGAAATGGCGCCACTCGTGGCGGCCTGTATCGAGCTGGGCCTGACCGTGATTCCGCGAGGTGGTGGCACCGGCTACACCGGCGGCGCCGTGCCGCTGACGCCGATGTCGGCCGTCATCAACACCGAAAAGCTCGACCGTCACAACGGTGTCGAAATGTTGCGCATCCCCGGCGTCGATCACGAAGTGGCCACTATCCAGTGCGGCGCCGGTGTCGTCACCCGCCGCGTGATGGAAGCCGCCGAAAACGCAGGCCTCGTGTTTGCCGTTGACCCCACTTCGGCCGATGCTTCGTGCATCGGTGGCAATGTCGCGATGAATGCTGGCGGCAAGAAAGCCGTGCTTTGGGGCACCGCACTGGACAATCTGGTCAGCTGGAAGATGGTTGATCCGGACGGCAACTGGAAATTCATCGAGCGTCTCGACCAAAACCTCGGCAAGATTCACGACGCCCCGCGGGCCACCTTCCGCATCACCACGCTGAAGCCGGATGGCAAGACGGTCCTGAACGAGGAGACCCTCGTCGTTCCCGGCCAGCAGTTCAGAAAAGCAGGCCTCGGCAAGGATGTGACCGACAAATTCCTCGCCGGCCTGCCCGGCGTGCAGAAGGAAGGCACCGACGGCCTGATTACCAGCGCACGCTTCATCCTGCACCGTTTGCCCGCACACACCCGCACCGTGTGTCTGGAGTTCTTCGGCACCGTCGCCCAGGCGACGCCGGCGATTGTCGAAATCAAGGATTACCTCGACGCGCACCCGGCCGTGCAGCTTGCCGGGCTGGAGCACCTCGACTGGCGCTATGTGCGTGCAGTCGGCTACGCCACCAAGGCCAAGTCGAAAGGCCGCCCGAAAATGGTACTGATCGCCGATCTGGTGTCGGACGACGAAAACGCCGTGGGCGAAGCCGCCAGCCATGTGGTGCGGCTTGCCAATGCCCGCGTCGGTGAAGGCTTCATCGCCGTCACACCGGAAGCACGCAAGAAATTCTGGCTCGACCGCGCCCGCACGGCCGCAATTGCGCGCCACACCAACGCCTTCAAGGTGAACGAGGACGTGGTCATCCCACTGCCGCGACTCGGCGATTATTCGGACGCCATCGAGCGCATCAATATCGAGCTGTCGATTGCCAACAAGCTGGAACTGCTCGACACGCTGACCGAATTCTTCCAGCAGGGCCGGCTGCCGATCGACGCTGGTGATGCGCCGGTGAGCCATGAAGAGCTGATCGGTGATCGCGGCGAGACCGCGCTGCAGCTGATCGCGCGCACGCGCACTCACTGGCAATGGATCAACGACAATCTGGATGCGTCGTTCGAGCTATACCTGACCGCCTATCCATCTGCAGCCCTTGAGCGCGAAAGCTCAGGTGAAGATACCCCGCAGAGCGTTTTCCACGCGATGCGCGATTTCGTGCTGCGCATGAGCTGGAAGCGCGAGCTGCAGCAGGCGCTGGAAGAACTGTTTGCCGGCCGCACCGACAAGCCGATTCTCGACGCCGTCCACGCCATTCACCAGAAGGTGCTGAAGGGCCGCACCTGGGTGGCGCTGCACATGCACGCCGGCGACGGCAATGTGCACACCAACATTCCGGTGAATTCGGATGATTACGACATGCTGCAGCGTGCGCATCATGCCGTGGCGCGCATCATGCAGGTTGCACGCGACCTCAACGGCGTGATTTCCGGCGAGCACGGTATCGGCATCACCAAGTACGAATTCCTGACGCGCGAAGAACTGGCGCCCTTCGAGGCCTACAAGCAGCGCGTCGACCCGAACGGCCACTTCAACAAGGGCAAGCTGCTGCCGGGCTCGGATCTGACCAACGCCTACACGCCGTCGTTCTCGCTCCTGGGGAGCGAATCGCTGATCCTGGAGCAATCCGACATCGGTTCGATCTCGAACATGGTGAAAGACTGCCTGCGCTGCGGCAAATGCAAGCCGGTGTGCACGACACACGTGCCGCGCGCCAACCTGCTGTACAGCCCGCGCAACAAGATTCTGGCCACCGGTTTGCTGACTGAGGCCTTCCTCTACGAAGAACAGACCCGTCGCGGCATTTCGCTGAAGCACTTCGAGGAACTGGGCGACGTGGCCGACCACTGCACGGTCTGCCACCGCTGCGTGAACCCCTGTCCGGTGAAGATCGACTTTGGCGACGTCACCGTTGCCATGCGCAACTTCCTGCGCAAGGAAGGCAAGAAGAAATTCAATCCGACCACCTTCATGGCAATGGCCTTCCTGAATCTGAAGGACCCGGCCACCATCAAGCTGATGCGCAAGGTTTCGATGGAATGGGCCTACAAGGGCCAGCGCCTCGCCTACCGCATCGGCAAGTCGCTGGGGCTCGCCAAATCGGTGCTGGCACAGCCGCCTTCGACCACCGGTGGCAAGCCCAACATCAAGACGCAGGTCATCCACTTCATCAACAAGCCGATGCCGGGCAATCTGCCGAAGAAAACCGCGCGCGCGCTACTGGACGTGGAAGACAGCACCGTGATTCCGGTGATCCGCGATCCGCGTCTGGCGAATGAAGACAGCGAAGCCGTGTTCTACTTCCCGGGCTGCGGCTCGGAGCGCCTCTTCAGTCAGGTTGGCCTCGCTACGCAGGCGATGCTGTGGCATGTCGGTGCGACGACGGTGCTGCCGCCGGGCTATCTGTGCTGCGGCTACCCGCAGGCTGCCGGCGGCAACAACGACAAGGCCGAAAAGATCACGATGGAAAACCGCGTGCAGTTCCATCGCCTGGCCACGACGCTGAACTACCTCGACATCAAGACCGTCATTGTGTCCTGTGGCACCTGCATGGACCAGCTGATGAAATACCGCTTCGAGGAAATATTCCCCGGCTGCCGTCTGCTCGACATCCACGAATACCTGCTGGAGAAAGGTGTCAAACTGAACGGCGTGAAGGGTGTGCAGTACATGTATCACGAGCCCTGCCACACACCGATGAAAACCATCAAGGGTGTGGATGCCGCGCAGCAGCTGATGGGGCAGCGGGTTGATCTGAACGACCGCTGCTGCGGCGAATCGGGCACCTTCGGCGTCTCGCAGCCGCACATTGCCACCCAGGTCCGTTTCCGCAAACAGGAAGAAATGGAACAGGGCGCAGCCGTGCTGCGCGCAGCCAGTGGCGGCACGGATGAGGTCAAGATCCTGACCTCCTGCCCGGCCTGCCTGCAGGGCCTGCAACGCTATGACGATGACGCCGGCACCCAGGCCGACTACATCGTGGTGGAAATGGCCAAGCACATCCTGGGTGAACAGTGGCTGCCACAGTACGTGGAAAAGGCACGCAACGGCGGCATCGAGCGCGTGCTTCTGTAAACCCTCCACAGTCCGGCCTCGCCCGGTGCGCGTCACCGGGCAAGAAAGCAGCCTGCCAGCTGTACCGGATAGAAACATGACACTTTAGCAACACCCCGACAGCGGGCCGAAGCCGATTCGGCCCGCTGTCACATCTGCCGGGCCGGCCGATCTGCAGCCTACGGTTTTACCTTATTGGGTTTGCGGCTATGCTCGGGTATAGAAACGGCTTCAATCAAGGAAACGCAATCATGTCCAGCACCTGCCCTCTTTGCCGGGAAGCCGGCGGCGAACTGCTCTGGCAGAGCGATCTCTGCCGTGTGGTGCTGGCCGACGAACCTGACTACCCCGGCTTCTGTCGCGTCATTCTGACAAGGCATGCAGCCGAGATGAGCGACCTTGCCCAAGGTGAGCGCGATGAACTGATGCGCGTGGTCTACGCGGTTGAAGCTGCACTGCGCGCAACACTGGATGTCGACAAGATCAACCTCGCCAGCCTCGGCAATATGGTGCCGCACATGCACTGGCACGTGATTCCGCGCTGGCAGGACGACCGGCACTTCCCTGCTCCCGTCTGGGCGCAGCCGGCACGCGCGGCCAGTCACAGCGTCACGGACGCGCAGCTTGCCGCGCTGCGCCAGCAGCTGCAGGCATTGCAGCCATGAGCGGCCATCTGTTTGACGTCCTGCCTGCGGCCGGCAAGGGCGCACCGCCCTTTGCCGATGCCCGTGCCGCGCGCGAATGGCTGAAACTGCTGCCGCTGATCAACACGCCGCTGGCCCATGCCGATCTGTCGGAAGCGCTGGCCAGCATGAATGCCAGCACGCTGCCACCGCTGGATAAGCTGAAAACGCTGGAGCAGTTCCGCGACACGATTCACCAGGTTCAGGAAGACTGGCAGAAGAGCATTCTGGGCAAGCCCCTGCCGCTGAGCCAGACCGAACATGCCCACTGGCAGGCGATGCTGCAGCTCTGGCAGCTCTGCCGGGATGGCTATGCCGGCTGCTGGCGTGCTGCGGCGGTCGGTGATGCCAGCGTCGCACAGTATCAGGCGCTGCTGGCCGAGCGCTCACTCTATTACGGCCTGCAGATGGTCATGAGTTATGCCCTCGTCTATCTGCTGGTACCGCAGGATTGCTGGAACCAGCTCTTTGTCCATTACCGTCTGGCCTTGCAAAGCGGGCTCGCCAGCGAGCGTGTGCGCGACAGCCGCAGCAGCGCCAACGGTATCAGCAGCTGCGACAGCCAGTTCATCCAGACCCTGCTGTTCGCCAGCAGCAATCCGCAGCAGCTCTCCCAGCGCCAGCAGCAATGGCTGCATCCGGTCCTTGAAACGCTTGCTCCGCGCACCCGCCTGGCCAGTGATGCCGCGGCGCCGGGCAAATTCGACCCGCTGCGCATCAACCTGGATACCCCTGCACCACCACAGCGCCGCACTGATGCCAGCGAGACAGAAGGCCAAGTACTGGGAATCGATACCCTGCAGCTGGCGCAATCGCTGATCAAGCGCATCAAGCTGCTCCGCCAGGGCGAAACACCCCAGCAGCTCGGCTTGGGCAGTACTCTGTCTGCGGAAGCTGCCGAGCAACTGCTGCGCGAACTCTACCGTCACTGGTGCGAACACCCCGGTGACCGCAAGCTGCCACGCAAGCAGAAGCAATCCAGCCTGCAGCTGGCGTCAAGCGGCCTGTCCAACCAGCATCAGTGGCTGGCACAGGGGCGCTATGCACCGCCGCCAGTGCAAAACAATCCGGTTTATGGCAACCGGGACCTGCTGGAAATCCAGATGTTCGGACAAACCACCACGCGCTTTGTCGCGCCAGCAGTCAGCAACCCGATACTGGAAGAATGGGAACTGCTCGATGAGAGCGTGCTGGGCCTGCGTCTGCAGCGCGCCATTGGCGGGCAACGGCTGCAACTGCAGCAATTGCTGACCGTGCAGCTGGAAAGCCAGCGCCTGTGCGGCTCGGTGCGCTGGCTGGAAATCGGCGACGAGCTGGTCACCATCGGAATCCGCCTGCTACCGGGTCTGCCCAGTGCCGCCGCCGCGCGCACGATCGAAGCCGTGCGACTGGGACAGGAAGGCTACACCAGTGTGATTCTGCTGCCCGCCATGCCGGCGCTCAAGGAACCGCTGTCACTGGTCCAGCCGCTGGGCTGGTTCCGCCAGGGACGAGTGCTTGAACTCTGGGATGGGCAAGGGATGCACAAGCTGCGCATGCAGCGGATTCTGGAGCGGGGCTGCGACTACGAGCGTATCCATATCGTGCCGGCGGGCAGCAATACATGAAAATGTATAGAGCTGAAGCCCTTTCATGAAAATGGCTGCAGCCCTATACCCACACACAACATCGTCCACCAGCCGCCGCACCCGGAGACAGTGCAGCCTGGAGCGCACAGGTGATCAGACCAGCCCTGCCAGCTGCCGCAGTCCGGCGGCATCCACCTCGTCGATCTGCTGCGGCTCGAGATAGGTTTCAGCGTACTGCAGCCAGATCTTGTCGCGCAGGAATACCTCGAACAGGTCGGGGTCGATGTGCTGCTCGGCCACCATGCGCGCCAGAATGGTCATCGCCTGCGAAAGTTTCATGCCGTGCTTGTACGGGCGGTCGCGTGCGGTCAGCGCCTCGAACACGTCAGCAATCCCCATGATGCGCGCCTGCACACTCATCTGCTCGCGGGTCAGCCCGCGCGGATAGCCCTTGCCGTCCATGCGCTCGTGGTGGCCCCCAGCGTACTCGGGCACGTTTTTCAGATGCCGCGGCCATGGCAGGCTTTCCAGCATCTGGATCGTGACCTCGATATGGTGGTTGATGATCTGTCGCTCAGCATCGGTAAGCGTACCCTTGCGGATCGACAGATTGGCCAACTCGTCATCGCTGAGAAACGGCGCATCCGAGCCATCCGGGGCGCGCCAGCGATAGGCGGCGATCTCGCGGATGCGAACCAGATCTTCGTCACGCATGAATTCGCCGCCGACATTGCAGCGGCGCAGAAAGGCCAGATCGTCGGCATAGCGCGCCAGCAACGCATCATATTCTGCCGGGGTAATGTCGCCTTTCAGGCAGGCGATCTCGACATCGCGCTTCAGGACTTCAAAGCGCGTTTCGATCAGGCCAATGCGGTCAAACAGCGTCTGCAGCTTGGTCGCCTTGTCGACCACATGCACCGGCGTGGTGACCTTGCCACAATCATGCAGCAGGCCGGCAATCTGTAGTTCGTAGCGGTCAGCCTCGCTCATGTGGAAGTCGGCCAGCGGGCCTTCGCGGGTCGCGTTAACCGCATCGGCCAGCAGCATGGTCAGCGCCGGCACCCGCTGGCAATGGCCGCCGGTATACGGCGATTTGTCATCGATGGCCAGGTTGATCAGCTTGATGAAGGCTTCGAACAGCTCCTGCAGCGAATGGATCAGGTCACGGTTGGTCAGCGCGATCGCCGCCTGCGAGGCCAGCGACTCGACCAGATGCTGGTCGGCTTCATCGAAAATGGTGGTCTGGCCGGTTTCATCCTGTGCATTGATCAGCTGCAGTGCGCCGATGATTTCCCGTTCGTGATTTTTCAGCGGCACGGTGAGGAAGGATTGCGAGCGGTAACCATTGGCGGCATCAAAAGCTCGTGTGCCCGAAAAGTCATACCCCTGCGCCTCATAGGCATCGGGAATATTGATCGTGCGGTCTTCCAGCACGGCACAGGCCACCACGTTGTTGCGGTTGGCACTGCCGTCCGGGTGATACAGCGGCACCGGACGGATCGGCACCGGCTTGCCGGTGGTGCCGCCCATTGCGACTCCGAGGCGATCGGTCATCACGATTTCAAAGTGCAGCTCGCCATCACGCAGCCGATACAGCGTCCCCGCATCAGCATGCACCAGCGATTTGGCCGCGACGAGGATGTGCTCCATCAGACTGGTAATGTCGGTTTCACCGGACAGCGCGATGCCGATGGCATTGAGGCGTTCCAGACGTTCGCGCAGGGCGGTGTTGCTCAGCATGACAGCGTCCTTACTTGATGCACACGGCGCGTACCTGCGCCATGTCGGTGATTCCAGCCAGCACCTTTTCGATGCCGTCCTGCTTGAGTGTGGTCATGCCCTCTTCCAGTGCCGCAGCCAGAATCTGCGCGACGCGGGCGCGCTCCTGCACCAGCTGCTTCACGCGGTCGCTGCCTACCAGCAGTTCATGCAAGCCCACCCTGCCCTTGTAGCCGGTATTGCCGCATTCGGCGCAACCCTTGGGGCGATAGAGCGTGATCTTGCCATCACGACCAAAATGCCGTCGCCAGTCAGCCAGAACGGTCTGCATGCAACCTTCCCTGTCTTCCTGCCACTCGGGTATTTTAAGAAGCTCGTCGGCATACTCCCTGGCCATACTGTCCAGCTCGGCGTCGCTGACGACATAAGCCTCCTTGCATTTACACAGTCGCCGCGCCAGACGCTGCGCCAGGATGCCCAGCAAGGCATCGGCAAAATTGAACGGATCCATGCCCATGTCGAGCAGACGGATTACCGACTCGGGAGCGCTGTTGGTGTGCAGCGTGGCCAGCACCAGGTGGCCGGTGAGCGAAGCCTCGATGCCGGTGCCGGCCGTCTCCGCATCCCGCATTTCGCCGACCATGATGATGTCCGGATCGGCTCGCAAAAACGCCCGCATCACACTGGCGAAGGTCAGGCCGGCCTTGGGGTTCACCTGCACCTGCCGCAGACCCTTCTGCGTGATTTCCACCGGGTCTTCGGCGGTCCAGATCTTGGTTTCCGGCGTATTGAGGTACTTCAGTACCGAGTGCAGCGTGGTCGTCTTGCCCGAGCCGGTCGGCCCGCAGACAAAGAAGAGGCCATAGGGCTTGCTGATCACCTCTTTGAGCTGCGCCAGATTGCCATCGGACAGCGCCAGCTTTTCCAGCGGCAGCGGCTCGCCGGCAGCCAGAATCCGCATCACGACGTCTTCCATGCCGCCTGCGGTCGGAATCGTCGCCACCCGCAGCTCGATATCCAGCTCCGGGATGAATTTCTTCAGTTTGATCTTGCCGTCCTGCGGCTTGCGGCGCTCGGCAATATCCAGGTCGCACATGATCTTCAGGCGCGTGACCAGCGGGCTGCGATAGCTGGCCGGGATTTCGCGATACGCCATCAGGTTGCCATCACGGCGGAAACGGATCAGCGTTTTCTCGCGCCCCGGATAGGGCTCGATATGAATGTCGGACGCGCCCTTGCGGTAGGCTTCCTGGATGATTTCGTTGGCGAGCCGCACGACTTCGTTGTCCTGCGCTGCCGACAGCGCATCGGCAGCGGCCTGCTCTTCAGCCTCGTTCACCTCGTCGTTCAGCACCAGCGGCGCATTGAGCGTCCCGACATCGCCAAACCACGCGGTAATTGTCTGCAGGAATTCGGCGCGCGTCGTCACGCAGAACTGCAGCCTGCGCCCCTCGAACCAGGGCTGCGGACCGGCAAACGTGCGGGTGAGTTCGGGGTCGGCCGACACGATGCGAACACCCGCATCGCTTTCTTCCAGCGGCAGCCACTGCTCCTGCAGCAGCTGGTCGCGCTTGAGCCGGGCCAGCAGCGTCATCGGCTTGCTGCGTCCAGCCGTGCAGGGCTCGTAGGGAACTCCGTAAAAGGCCGCCAGCGAGGCACCGATCTGGGCGGTGCTGACGCCGTAGTTTTCCAGCAGCACCAGTTCGATATCGCGCTGGTTTTTCTGCGCTTCCTTGACGGCAACCTGGAAGGCTGCCGGCGAAAGAATACCGTCATTGAGCAGCGCGTGATAGCGGTGCTTGGGCACAAAGGGAAATGCCGACTGCTGGCGCTGGCGCAGAGCCACCGCCAGCGTCTCGGCCAGCATCTTCACACCGTCAACCCGCCCGCCATCAAAGGGAGCGCCGGTCTTGCTGTTGATTAGCTGCACCACGCCAATCAGTACGCCGTCGCTCGCCTGCACCACGGGAGCCACCAGCATTTCGCGTGTACGGTATCCGGTGCGCTGGTCAACGGCCTGCAGAAACTGCAGCGTGGACGACAGGCGCTGCAGGGCGGCCTCGTCATAGACATCCGCGAGATTGAGCAGCTGCTTGTGGTTGGCGGCAAAGCCGGCAATGCTGCGGTCATTGACCGGCACGCGCAGTTCCTTTACCCCTTCGAGCCCGGTCTTGATGCGGGCGACCAGTTCGCGGCCATCGGGGCTTACGACATAGAGCGTGACGCGTTCAGCCGCGAATACCCGGCAGATATCCTGCCCCAGCTCGGTGAGGATTTCATCCAGCGGGCCGGAGGAATGGATGCGGGTCGTCAGGGCCTGCAGATCGCGCAGGAAGGCCAGATCAGCTGCAGATTGGTGCTGCTCGCTCATGCTTGTCTCGCAGTCAGACGGAAGGCAATCCGTCAGAATTCAATGGTCTCCCCTTGCAGCAAGGGGCGTATGGAATGGCGGCTATCGAGTTCGCGGATTTCGCGCAGCGTCCGGCCGCTGTCTGCCGGCTTGAGATGGGTAATCAGGACTTCGGTTTCCGTCGCCAGATTCTGCAGCTCGCTGGCCAGTGTGGCCGGACAGAGATGGCGCGCCATGGCCGCCAGCCCTGATTCATGATTGGCAAACGCCGTTTCAATAATCAAGCCGCGCAGGCACGGGATGGCATTAACGGCCTGCCAGAACTCCGGGCAGCCTACCGTATCGCCACTGTAGACGAGCGAGCCATCACCACTGTCGAGCTGAAAGCCGATGGCCGGAATGGTGTGCAGTGCCGGCAGTGCCGTAACACATACCCCATCCAGTGTCACGCCAGAGCCCTCATCAAGGGGGTGATAGCGGAGAATACCCCGCTCCGGGTCGGGGATGACACTGAAATCGGGCCACAGGTGCCAGTTGAAAAGATGCTGGCGCAATACCGCAATCGTGGCCGGCAGTGCATAGACGGTGACCGGTTTCTTGCGGGTGCTGAGCACCGTATCGAGCAGCATCGGCAGACAGGCCAGATGGTCGAGGTGAGCATGACTCAGAAAGACATGGTCAATCGCGCACAGCTCGGAAAAATTGAGGTCGCCGACGCCGGTGCCGGCATCAATGAGAATATGCTGCCCCAGCAGGAAGGACGTGGTGCGGTTGGCCCCGCCGATTCCGCCACTGCAACCCAGTACGCGTAATTCCATGGCTGCCTCAGCGGTCGAGCTGGAAGGCCATGCGCACCCCCAGCAGGTCAATGACATCACCATTCTGCAAGGCGTGCGAGTGCAAGCCCATGTCCACGCCATTCACCAGCGGCCGCTGCGCACCTTCCACATGCATCAGCGTGAAACCGCGCGGCTGCCGCATGATCATGGCGACCTGCACGCCGGCCTTGCCGACGGTCGTGCTTGCTTTCACTAGCGGCAATTCGCGCCCGGCCTGCGCACCTGATAGCAGCTTGAGGCGCCCCTTCGGCACAGGCGCCGCCGCACGTTCGGTATCGGCCAGAATCGCGGCCACGCCCGGATCGGCCTCGACCCGCGTGGCCGTAACGCCAGCTAGGCGGGCCAGTGGTGCTGCCATGACCATGGTCTTGTCAAAACCCGCCGTCGACACGGTGCCATCAAGCTGGAACAGCAACTCGGCTCGACCGATCTGGATGGCATCACCATGCTTGAGCGGCTGCTGCAGAATCGCCAGGCCATTGATCATCGTGCCGTTGGTGCTTTCCAGGTCGATCAGGACATAGCGCTCGTTTTGCCGCTCGATCGCGGCATGACTGCCCGAGACCGCCAGATTGTCGATCTGGATATCATTGCCGGCGCGACGGCCGATGGTGGTGCGCGGGCGGTTGAGGCTGAATTCTTTGAGAATTGCGCCTTCGCGCCGGAGTAACAACTTGGCCATCACATATTTTCCAGAGTGTGCGTGCGCATGCCGGAGCTCAGCCGAACCAGCTGGCCATGCGCTGCCACCACGGGTTATCGATAGAAAAATCGCGTTTCACGCGGGTCAGCAATACCGAAATATTATCGCGCCCACCCATGATATTGGCCTGCTCGATCAGGTTCTGCGCAGCCAGATCAAGATCGACCGACAGCATGCCGAGCAAACGGGCAATGCTTTCGTCGTCCAGCATGTCGGTCAGGCCGTCCGAGCAGGCCAGATAGAGATCATCCGGGCGCACGTCGAACTCCTGCACCTCGGTTTCTACATACGGTGCGATACCAAGCGCGCGCGTCAGCAGATTCTTGTCCGGCGCATAGCGGCTTTCTTCCTGTGAAATCAGGCCGGCATCGATGCGCTCCTGCAGGAGCGAGTGATCCCTGGTCAGACGTTCGAGCTGTCCGTCGCGATAGCGGTAGAGGCGCGAATCACCGATGTGCGCGACCGTGACGCGGTTGTTGTAAAAGAGCGCGGCGAGCACGGTGGTTCCCATGCCGGCGCATTGCGGGTGCGCCACTGCGGTCTGATAAATCATCGAGTTGGCACGGTCCACAGCCAGCAGCAGCATTTCATGCGCCACCGTCCACATGCTGCCCGCCGCCTGCACATGCGGCGGTGTTGCCTCGATCTGGGCGCGCATCATCTCAGACATGACCTGGACCGCGATCAGGCTGGCCACTTCGCCCGCGTTATAACCACCCATGCCATCGGCGAGCAGCATCAGGCCGATGCTGGCATCGTAATCGATGGCGTCCTCGTTATGATCGCGCACCTGACCCGTATCGGTCAGGCCGGTCATATCAAGTACCTGGGCGAGACTCTGCATTCATTTTTCCTTTGAGCTGCGCCTCCAGTCTGGCCAGCGCCAGCGCGAACTGCGCTCCGCTCTGGAAGCGCTGGCCGGCGTCTTTCTGCAGCGCCTTCATGATAATGGCGACCAGCATGTTCGGCAGCCCCCGATTGTAGTGGCGTGGGTCTGTAGGCAACAGATTGGCGATGGCATACATCAGCTCGGCCAGCGAATTGCCGTTGAAGGGCAAGTGTCCGGTGGTGAGTTGATACAGCAGCACACCCAGCGAATACAGATCGGAGCGCCCGTCGATGCGCTGGCCGGCCAGCTGCTCGGGCGACATGAACGACGGCGTCCCCAGCACCAGCCCGGTTTTGGTGCGGTTGGCGTCGGTAAGGCGGGCAATGCCGAAATCGGTGACTTTCACCTTGCGCGTTGCCGGGTCGTACATCACATTGGCCGGCTTGATGTCGCGGTGCACCACCTGCTGCTTGTGCGCGTATTCCAGCGCCAGCGCAATCTGGCGCACGATGGCCAGTGCATCGGCAAGCGGCAGCAGTGTCCCCGGAGCGGCATGCGCTTCCAGCGTACTGCCGGCAAGCAGCTCCATGGCGATATAGGCAAGGCCGTCGGCTTCGCCGGCATCAAAAATCGTCACGATGTTCGGATGAGCAAGACGGCCAGCCGTTTCCGCTTCGCGGAAAAAACGCTGGCGCGCATCATCCAGCATGTCGGCCTCGAATTCATCAGCCAGTGCCATCGTCTTGATCGCCACCACGCGGCCAATGGTCGAATCGGTGCCCTGATACACCACGCCCATCGCCCCCTTGCCCAGCTCGCGCTGCAACTGGTAGCGGCCGAGTACCTGCCGCGCATTGGCGGCTGTCGGACGCGGCGGGATAAGCGGCGCGGCAAAGCTCCCCGCTGCGTGCGCCGGCAGGCCGGGAAAATCCGGGGCAAGGCGCGCCAGATGGCGGAATACCTGATCGGCACGGCCGCGCAAACCCTTCTCTTCGCAGGCGCGCGCCAGCAGCATCAGCTCGGCATGCACATCGGCCTGCGAGGGCAGACGCAGCAGCTGGTCGCACGCCTGGTCAAGCTGGCCCTGTTCCCGCAACTGCACGGCACGCGCCAGCTGGCCGGCGACGGGAAGCGCGCCTTTGCTGCGCGTCAGCCGTTGCAGCAGCATCCCCAGCAAGAGCAGACCAAGAGCGGGCCAGGGCAGCCAGAATTGCTCGAATACCGCGGAAATTACTGCTGTGCACAGCATCAGCAGCAGGACGGTCAGACGCAGCATGGCCGACAGTTGCAGGCTGCAGCGCGGCAACAACAACTGCAAGCCCAGCACGGCGGCAAAGACCGCCAGCGAGGCAGGCAGCCCCCACGCGGGCTGCGGCAGGCTCATGCCGAACCAGATCAGTGCCAGCACCAGTGCCGCCAGCACCGCGCTACCCCGCTCCGAAAGCCACCATGTCTTGCTCATAGACTGCCCTGTTGATCCGTTCTGCCAGCCATCGTAGCAGCTCCGCAGCACGGACGGCAGCGAGCATGCTCACGGAATGTCCGCGTAAGGCATGCGCCGCAGGATGATGGCGGTTTTGCGCAACAGTTTGCGGTCGCTGCGATGCTTGTCGAAATAGCGCGGATTGGGAACCATGGACGCCAGTTTCGCAGCCTGCCCCGGGGAGAGGCGCGCGGCGCTGGTGTTGTAATAGTGGCGAGACGCGGCTTCGATACCGAAAACGCCATCGCCCCACTCGATCACATTCAGATAGATCTCGAAAATGCGCTGCTTGTCGAGCAGGGCTTCCAGCATCACGGTAATCACCGCCTCTTCCGCCTTGCGCCACGGTGTGCGCTTGCTCGACAGAAACAGGTTCTTGGCAAGCTGCTGGCTGATGGTCGAGCCTCCGGCCACGATGCGGCCTTTCTTCTGGTTTTTCTCCCAGGCGATCTGGATCGCCTCCCAGTCAAAACCATCATGCTCGAGGAATTTGGCATCCTCGCTCGCCACCAGCGCCCGCTTGATATTGGGCGAGATGCGGTCGTACTCGACCCACTGATGACGCAACTCCGCATCCGGATTCTGGTCCTGCAGGCGCTCTAGCTGCTCCTCCATGAACGAGGTCTCGCCCGGGTTTACCCAGCGCCAAGCCAGGACGTGCGCAAAGATCCACAACAGCCAGACCAGCAGCAGCAATGTCACAGCCAGCACGGCCTTGCGCAGATACCAGCCAAACGTCCGCCCCTGCAGCGCCTTCATTGCCATTGCCACCCCTGATATACCCAAGCACCCAATACTCCGCAGCCCATTAAATAAAATGGCTGCAGTCATATACCCTTAAATTACAATGCCGCCCGCAAATCGGTCAGGACCGCATCGACGGCAGGCCGGTGACCGGTCCACAGCGCGAAGGCCTCGGCCGCCTGCCCGACCAGCATGCCCAGTCCGTCGACGCGCTGCGTCACACCGGCCCGGGCCGCCTGCTGCAGGAACGCCGTTTCATCCTTGCCGTACATCATGTCGTAGGCCAGAGCGCCCTTCGCAAAGACACTGGCGGGTATGGGCAGGGCTTCGCCGGCAAGGCTGGCCGATGTGGCGTTGATGACCAGATCGAACCCGGCTGCCAGATCGGCAAAACCACACCCTTGCAGCGAAATGCCGGCAGCCTTGCCGGTAAACTCTGCAATCAATCCCTCAGCCTTGGCAGCGGTGCGATTGGCCAGCGTAATGCCTGCCGGTACTTGTGCAACCAGCGGCAGCAATACACCACGCGCCGCACCGCCGGCGCCCAGCAACAGCATGCGCTTGCCGGCGATGCCGGTGTGGCGCAGCACATCGGCCACCAGCCCGGCGCCATCGGTGTTGTCACCAAGAATCGAGCCATCATCGAGCAGCTTGAGCGTATTCACCGCCTGCGCAGCGGCTGCGCGCTCAGTGAGCCGGTCGGCCAGACGGAACGCCTCTTCCTTGAACGGTACCGTCACATTGGCGCCCTGCCCTCCTGCATCAAAAAAGGCACGTACGCTACCGGCGAAATCATCCAGCGGCGCCAGCAGCTTTTCATAACTGAAACCGGGCAGATCGAACTGGGCGGCAAACGCGGCATGAATCTGCGGCGACTTGGAGTGGGCAATCGGGTTGCCGAATACGGCGTAGCGCATGATGGGGGCCGGAAAAACGAAAGGTGTGAAGTTTACACCTCACACCCTGCGCCTAACACTACGTCCGCTCCGGGGAGGACGCAGCCTCTAGCCTTGCACCCAGGGCAGCCCTGCAGCCTGCCAGCCATTCAGGCTGCCGCGTTGCTGCTGTGCATTCTTGTCACCCTCGAAGCCTTCCAGGATGTTGTAGGCCTCGCTGTAACCATGTTCGGCCGCCAGCGCCGCGGCATCGTGACTGCGCGCACCGGAGCGGCACAGAAACAGCACGATGTTTTCCGGATCAACACGATTCTGCAACTGGGTCAGAAAGGCCGCATTGGGCTGCATGCCCAGATGTGCATCCCAGCAGCGCCATTCGACCTGCTCGGCACCGGGAACCACGCCGACCCACTGCCATTCGGCACTGCTGCGCACATCGACGATACGGACATTGGGCAGGCCCTGACTCAGGGCATGAGCCTCGGCCGGCGTCACGGCGCCGGAGTACGGCAGTTGCTGCGCTTCGGCGCGCATGCGGGCGCGCTGGAGAATCTGGTTCATTTCACTCATGCCTGCTGACTCCTGTGGTGCCATTCCCGATGGCCATGTCTGTTATGTTTTGCCCTTGCCGGCACGGTTTTGTCACAGCAAGGGAGTAGGGTCATTCTAGCAGGGAGCCTGCTGCCACAGGTCGGGCGGCAATTTTGCACCAATACAGTGCACAAATACCGGGTGCGGCACCAAAAAAGCTCAGACAAACGCACTACAGCAGCCCGAATTGTTGTGGCACAATGCCTGTTCCCCGTTTCTGGGGCTGGCACGCTTCCTGCTTACCACCTGCCCCGTATCGGGCAGAACGCAACATCTGCCTGCCAGTTCCCTACTTCATATCTCACCCGGAGAGACAAAGATGGCCGTAGCCGACGTTCTCAAGCTGATTCAGGAAAACGACATCAAGTTCGTTGACCTGCGTTTCACCGACACCATGGGTAAAGAGCAGCACGTGACTGTTCCGTCCCACGTGGTTGACGAAGAATGGTTCGTCAACGGCCACGCTTTCGATGGTTCCTCCATCGCTGGCTGGAAGGGCATCCAGGCTTCCGACATGCTGCTGATGCCGGATCCGACTACCGCCAACATCGACCCATTCTTCGACGAGCCGACCGTGATCATCACCTGCGACGTGGTCGAGCCGGATACCGGCAAGGGCTACGACCGCGACCCGCGCTCCATCGCCAAGCGCGCTGAAGCCTATCTGAAGACTTCCGGCATCGGCGACACCGCCTACTTCGGTCCGGAACCCGAATTCTTCATCTTCGACAACGTCCGCTGGGGCGTTGACATGTCCGGCTGCTTCCTGAAGATCGGTTCGGAAGAAGGCGCCTGGGCGACCTCCGAAGAATTCGAAGGCGGCAACCTCGGCCACCGTCCGCGCGTCAAGGGCGGCTACTTCCCGGTTCCGCCGGTTGACAGCCACCAGGACATCCGCGCCACCATGGTGCTGATCCTGGAAGAACTGGGCGTACCGGTTGAAGTGTTCCACCACGAAGTAGCCAACGCCGGCCAGAACGAAATCGGCACCAAGTTCTCGACGCTCACCAAGCGCGCTGACTGGACCCAGATCCTGAAGTACGTGGTTCACAACGTGGCCAACCAGTACGGCAAGACTGCTACCTTCATGCCGAAGCCGATCGTTGGCGACAACGGTTCGGGCATGCACGTTCACCAGTCCATCTGGAAGGACGGCAAGAACCTGTTCGCAGGCAACGGCTATGCAGGTCTGTCGGAAATGGCCCTGTTCTACATCGGCGGTATCATCAAGCACGCCAAGGCACTGAACGCCATTACCAACCCGGGCACCAACTCCTACAAGCGTCTGGTTCCGCACTACGAAGCACCGGTGAAGCTGGCTTACTCCGCCAAGAACCGTTCCGCTTCCATCCGCATCCCGCACGTGGCATCCGACAAGGGTCGTCGTATCGAAACCCGCTTCCCGGATCCGCTGGCCAACCCGTACCTGTGTTTCGCCGCGCTGCTGATGGCCGGTCTGGACGGCATCCAGAACAAGATCCACCCGGGCGATCCGGCTGACAAGAACCTGTACGACCTGCCGCCGGAAGAAGATGCCAAGATCCCGGCAGTCTGCGCGTCGCTGGACGAAGCACTGGCCGAGCTGGACAAGGATCGCGAGTTCCTGACCCGCGGCGGTGTATTCAGCAACGAGTGGATCGACGCCTACATCGAACTGAAGATGGGCGAAGTGAACCGCGTTCGCATGACCACTCACCCGGTCGAATTCGACATGTACTACTCCCTGTAATAACAGGCGTAGCCATCCGAATGGAAAACCCCGCTGCGGCGGGGTTTTTTCTTGCCCGCAGCACAGTACAATCTGCCCTTTCCCACGCAAATCCATGCCGAGCACCCCCATGAGCATCCGTGCCGTCGTTTTCGATTTTGGCGGAGTCCTGTTCGACTGGAACCCCGAACACCTCTACCGCTCGCTGATCCCCGATGCGGAGGAGCGCGCATGGTTCCTGCGCGAGGTCTGTAATCCGGCCTGGAATATCCAGCAGGATGGCGGGCGCCCGCTTGCTGAGGCGACGGCCAGCAAGGTCGCCGAGTATCCCGACTACGCAGCGCTTATCGAGGCTTTTTACGGGCAGTGGCCGCTGATGCTCAGGGGAACACTGCCGGAAGGCATGGCCTTGCTGGACGAACTGGAAAGCCTCGGCCTGCCGCTCTTTGGCCTGACCAACTGGTCAGCGGAAACCTATCCCTATGCCGAACAGCACTACCCCTTCCTGCAACGCTTCAAGCACATCGTGGTATCTGGCCGGGAGCAAATGATCAAGCCTGACGTGGCGATATACCAGCTTATGTATCAGCACATCACCCGCTTTATCCCCGGCATTGCCGCGAGCGAGATTGCGTTCATCGACGATTCAGCAATCAACGCGCAAGCTGCCTGCCATCTGGGCTGGCACGGCATCCATCACCAGGCGATGCCGCAGACCCGCGCGCAGTTGCGCCAGCTCGGCATTGC
This sequence comes from Chitinilyticum aquatile DSM 21506, assembly GCF_000430805.1. Lineage (GTDB taxonomy): Bacteria > Pseudomonadota > Gammaproteobacteria > Burkholderiales > Chitinibacteraceae > Chitinilyticum > Chitinilyticum aquatile. Next base: position 23,378 of record NZ_KE387260.1, read on the forward strand.
ACTCGACTCCGGAGAACCGGCATGAACACCCAACGCCTGCCCCGCATCACGATCCAGTACTGCACCCGCTGCAACTGGCTGCTGCGCGCCGCCTGGCTGGCCCAGGAAGTGCTCAGCACATTTGCCGATGACGTTGGCGAGGTCGCGCTGCAACCCGGCACGGGCGGCATTTTTCTCGTGCACTGCAATGACACGCTGATCTGGGATCGCAAAGCGGAGGAACGCTTTCCTGAGGCGAAGGAACTCAAGCAGCGCATCCGCGATCTGATCGCTCCGGAGCGTCACCTCGGGCACAGTGACCACGACCAGCGCTGAGCAGGCTGTGAAAGCGACTCACGCAGGGTCACGCCCGCGCCTTTTTCACCGCCTTTCCCAGCGTTTTGATCCAGCTTGTGTTAATTTAACGTCATCATGCTAAATCGCGCCTCCATCCTGCTCTCCGCTACGGCCCTACTGTCCAGCGCTGTCGCACTGGCCGACATCTACAAATATGTCGATGAAAACGGCAATGTCACCTACACCAATTCACCGGTCAAAGGGGCGCAGCGCGTCTATATCGAGCAACCCAATGTCATCAGCAGCGGCTCGGGCTCATCGGGCGGCAAGCGCAGCACCGGCACGGGTACCTCACGCAGCAGCAATGACTCGGGGCAGAAAGTGTCCGCACCCAGCCCGGCCAATTTCCCCAAGGTCGACTCGGCAACGCAGCGCAGCCGCGATTCGAACCGCAAACGCATCCTGCAGGACGAACTCGCCAACGAGCAGACCATGCTCAATGACAGCAAGAAAGCACTGAGCGAAGCCGAAACCACCAAGACCGCAGAAGAGAAGGCCAACCCCAGCAAATATCTGGAGCGGATCGGCCGCTTGCGCGAGAACGTCGTGATGCACGAAAAGAATATCGCGGCGCTGCAAAAAGAACTGTCACGCGTTCAATAAGTGAGCCCACGCCCCGGCGGCAGCCAGTTGCCGGAAAGTCTGCCGGTCCATAGTCTGATTTAGCTTTGCAGCCCTTTTTCCGGCTCCGCCGAAAAGCGGACACCGGCGACCTTTCAATAGCCTGCCACACTCCCGATACGCACTATAATGGTGCAAAGCTGCCAGCATCGCCCCGAATCACCGCACGCGCGCGGCGGAAAGGCACGGAAAGCAGCGACCATGCGCTGGCACGGCTTTTGCCTAGTACCAGCCATCCTGTCAGGAGTCTGCCATGCATCACCCCGCCTTCGCAGGCCTGGAATTTCTTGATACCTCCATTCTGGCGCTCGACCATGATGCGCGAGTGGTGTATCGCAATCCGGCCGCCGACAGCCTGTTTCCGCTGCGCGATCCGGTCGGACTGACGGTCGATGCCTGTTTCGGCCCCGGCAGCCCCATCGTGCAGGCCGTGCGCGCCGCGCAGGCCGGGCAGATTTCCATCACCGAGCACGAGCTGATCGTCTCCGGCACACAGGGCGAGATGTACATCACGCTGGATGTGCTGCCCATCGAATCGCCCGCCGCAGCCCTGCTGGTGGAAATCCGCCGCATCGACCAGCAACGCCGCATCGTCAACGAAGAGCGGGTGCAGGCACAGCAGCAGGCCAATCGCGAGCTGATCCGCAATCTCGCGCATGAAATCAAGAACCCGCTCGGCGGCATTCGCGGCGCGGCACAACTGCTCGCGCATGAACTGCCAAACCCGCAGCTGAAGGAATACACGCAGGTCATCGTCGAGGAAGTGCAGCGCCTGCAGGGGCTGCTCGACCGCCTGCTGACGCCGCACCGGCTGCCGCAGCTGAAAGAGCTGAACATCCACGAGGTGCTCGAACGCGTGCGCAGCCTGGTGCTGGCCGAAACGCCGAACGGGCTGGCCGTACGCCGTGACTACGACACCAGCCTGCCAACGCTGATCGCCGACCGCGAACAGCTGATCCAGTCGGTGCTCAATATCGTCCGCAACGCCATCCAGGCCATGAGCGGCATCGGTGAAGTCATCCTGCGCACGCGGATTGCCCGGCAGGTCACACTGAACCGTCAGCGTTTTCCGCTGGCGCTGAAGGTCGAAATCATCGACAACGGCCCGGGCATTCCGGAAGCACTGCGTGACACACTGTTCTACCCGCTGGTTTCCGGCCGCCCGGGCGGCACCGGAATCGGCCTGCATCTGGCGCACACCTACGTGGTGCAGCATCACGGCACGATTGAATTCGACAGCCGCCCCGGCCACACATGTTTCACCATCCTGCTGCCGCTGAATGCCTGGAAAGAGGAAGGCGATAGCAGGGTATAAGCCAGCAGCCATTACAAATAAAAGCGTACAAGAACATACCCAAAAGAACCCGCAAGGGCCAACCACCAACACGACGCAAACGGTACAACCATGGCAACAGTCTGGATCATCGACGATGACCGCTCCATCCGCTGGGTATTCGAAAAGGCACTCGCACGCGAGCATATCGCGCACGCCACCTTCCCTTCTGCAACCGAGGCGCTCGCCCGGCTTGATGTCGAGCGCCCGCAGGCCGTCGTCTGCGATATCCGCATGCCCGGCGAATCGGGACTGAATTTTCTGGAGCTGATGAAGCGTGAATGGCCGCAGATTCCGGTCATCATCATGACCGCGCACTCCGACCTCGACAGTGCCGTATCGGCCTTTCAGGGCGGCGCCTTTGAATACCTGCCCAAGCCCTTCGACGTCGATGCCGCCATTGCGCTGATCCGTCGTGCGCTCGCCGAGGGTGAACGCCAGGAGAGCGTCGAAGTGGCACCGGTGCAGACACCGGAAATGCTCGGCCAGGCCCCTGCGATGCAGGATGTGTTCCGCGCCATCGGCAGGCTTAGCCAGTCAGCGGCTACTGTCCTGATTACCGGCGAATCCGGCGCCGGCAAGGAACTGGTGGCGCGTGCGCTGCATCGCCACAGCCCGCGCTCCACCAAGCCTTTCATTGCACTCAACACCGCCGCCATTCCGAAAGACCTGCTCGAATCCGAGCTGTTCGGCCATGAGCGCGGCGCCTTTACCGGCGCCGACGCGCGCCGCACCGGCCGTTTCGAGCAAGCCGAGGGCGGCACGCTGTTTCTGGATGAAATCGGCGACATGCCCTTCGATCTGCAGACTCGCCTCTTGCGCGTGCTCTCTGACGGCTTCTACTATCGCGTCGGCGGCCACCAGCCGATCAAGGCCAATGTGCGCGTGATCGCCGCCACGCACCAGAATCTGGAAAACCGCGTGAAAGATGGCCAGTTCCGCGAGGATCTGTTTCACCGCCTGAACGTGATTCGCCTGCGCCTGCCCTCTTTGCGCGAACGTCGCGAGGACATTCCGCTGCTCGCACGGCACTTTCTGGCCCGCTCGGCCACCGATCTCGGCGTCGAGCCCAAGCGTCTTTCGGATGCCGCCATGCAGCAGCTGGCCAGCTTTGCCTTTCCCGGCAATGTGCGCCAGCTGGAAAACATCTGCCACTGGATTTCGGTGATGGCGCCCGGTCAGGTGGTTGACATGGCCGACCTGCCACCCGAGCTGCTTGCCAGCGCGGAGGACTCCGCCACCGATCTCCCCTCCGGCAGCGGCAACTGGCGCCAGCAACTGGCCGGCGAGCTGGCAGCCCGCCTGCAGAAAGGCGAGCAGCGCGTGCTTGATCTGCTGACGCCGGATTTCGAACGCGTCGCCATCGAGGTCGCACTGGCACACACCGGCGGCAAGCGCATCGAAGCCGCCGAGCTGCTGGGCTGGGGACGCAATACGCTGACGCGCAAGATCCAGGAACTCGGCATGGACGGGGGCGAACAATGAAAAAGGAGGGGTATCCCCCTCCTTCTCATCATTCCAAATGGCTGCAGCCCAATAGGGTTTAGCGTATCTCGAAAATCTTGCTGAAGTTGGCAATATCGAGCACCGAGCGCACGGTACCCTTGCAGTTCAGCAGCGTGATCTTGCGGCCATTGCAGCGCTCATTGAGCAGCAGCAGCATTCCCAGCGCGGCCGAATCCATATAATCGACTTCGCCCAGATCCAGATCGATGGCCGTAATGTCATTGCGTTCGAGCGCGCTATTGGTCACCTGTTTGAATTCGCGGTGCACTTCGAAGGTGAAACTGCCCCGCAAGGTGATGACGGCCTTGTTGCCGTCCTGCTGCATGGTGGCCTGCATGGTTGACTCCCCGACTCATGGATTGCGCAGCCGCTGCCGCGCATGAACAGTTACAGGATAGCAAGGCACACTGCAGATGCCAGCATGCCGCGTCAATCCGCGACTTCGACCCGCCCGCGCCCGCTGTGCTTGGCACGATAGAGCGCCTCGTCAGCACGCAAAACCAGGGCGCGGCCGTTTTCTTCCGGCCGCAGGCTGGCAATACCGGCGGAGAACTGCACTTCGATGCGCTGGTGCGCATGGTGAAACGGCGTACGAGCCGCCACGATGCGCAGACGGTCGATCACATACTGAGCGCCTTTCAGGTCGGTATCGATCAGCACGATCAGGAATTCCTCACCGCCATAGCGGATCAACGCATCGGTTTCGCGCAGCACCGCCTTGGCCAGGTTGGTGACATGCACCAGAACCTGGTCGCCAACCATGTGCCCGAAGCGGTCATTGATCTGCTTGAAATCGTCCAGATCGAACATCGCGACGGCAAGGCGGCCACCCAGACGGTGCGCCCGCTTCACTTCCCGCGAAAGCAGGTGATCCATACCCTGGCGATTCAGCGCCCCGGTCAGCGCATCCTGTTCGAGTGCCTTGCGGTTGTAGGCCAGGTCTTCCTCGATATGACGCAAGGTGTCGCGGATGGTCTGCAGATCGCTGTGCGAAGTTTTTACGGTGCCATGCATGCTGCGCGTAGTGGCAATCACCTCGTCCATCAGCTCTTCGAGCGTGGACTGGCTTTCTTCGATGGTGACGCGCTGCTCGACATGCGCGCGGCGGGCATTCTGCAGCGACCCCAGGCTCATCATGATGCTGTCCGAGCCGTTTGCGAGGCTTTGCAGCAGGCCACCTGCACTGGTGCTGGCTCCTTCCAGGACGTCATCGAGCTGGTAGATCACCTGCCAGGCCAACTGCACCTCGTCCGTGGTTTTATCCTGTGGCGCCTTGATGGTCAGCACGGCATTGTAGAACTGGGCGTAATTCTCCGGGGTCGGCGGCAAACCGCGCTCAGTCAGGCGCTTGAGCGCAATACGGGCGATTTCAACCGGGTTGACCGGGGTGGAACTGCTCATGACGGGCGTGAACCTGCTAGGTAAGATGAATCGTCTGATCGCGATGAAGCCGGTAATATAGCGCATCCGGCGTAAGGATTGGCAGCTTTGCTGTTACGCAGAGCAACAATGCAGCATGCGCCGCCCCCAGTATTTGCGGAAAAACAAGCGATGCACATTCACATTCTCGGTATCTGCGGCACCTTCATGGGCGGCATTGCCGCGCTGGCGCGCGCCGCCGGCCATTCTGTTACCGGCTGCGATGCCGGCGTCTACCCGCCGATGTCGACCCAGCTGGAAGCGCTGGGCATCGAACTGATCGAAGGCTGGGATGCCAGCCAGCTTGAGCTCGGCGCCGATCTCTACGTGATCGGCAACGTGATCACGCGCGGCAACCCGCTGATGGAAGCCATTCTCGAGCGCGGCCTGCCGTACATTTCCGGCCCGCAGTGGCTGGGCGAAAACCTGCTGCGCGACAAATGGGTGCTGGCGGTGGCCGGCACCCATGGCAAGACCACCACGACTTCGATGCTGGCGTGGATACTGGAGTACGCCGGGCTCGCTCCCGGTTTTCTGGTCGGCGGCATTCCCGAGAACTTCGGCATTTCCGCGCGGCTGCCCGGCACACCGGCGCAGGATACGGCCAGCACCTCGCCGTTCTTCGTGATCGAGGCCGACGAATATGACACGGCGTTTTTCGACAAGCGCAGCAAGTTCGTCCACTACCGGCCGCGTACCGCCATTTTGAACAACCTCGAATTCGATCACGCCGACATCTTTGCCGACCTGCCGGCGATCGAAATACAGTTCCACCATCTGGTGCGCACCATTCCAGCATCCGGCCGTGTGATCGTCAACGGTCGCGAGGAGAGCCTCAAGCGCGTCCTGGCACGTGGCTGCTGGAGCGAGGTGGAGTGTTTTGGCATTGCCGACGGTTGGAGCATCGGCGAGCGTTTTGACGACGGCTTTGAGGTGCTGCTCGCCGGCCAGCCGCAAGGGCGCCTCGTCTGGTCACTCCTGGGCGAACACAATGCATTGAATGCACTGGCGGCCATCGCCGCCGCACGCCACATCGGCGTGACGCCAGAGGTCGCAATTGCCGCGCTGGGCGAATTCCGCAATGTGAAGCGCCGCATGGAAATCAAGGGGACGGTCAACGGCATCACCGTCTACGACGACTTCGCACACCATCCGACCGCGATTGCCACCACTGTCGCCGGCCTGCGCGCCAAGGTTGGCAGCGCGCGCATTCTCGCGGTACTCGAGCCGCGCTCGAACACGATGAAGCTGGGCACAATGAAGGAAGCACTACCGGGCAGCCTCTGCGACGCGGATCTGGTGTTCTGCTACGGCAGGAATCTGGGCTGGTCGCCGGCGGAAGCTTTGGCTCCGCTGCGGGAAAGAGCGCAGAGCTTCGATGATCTGGAGCAACTGGTCGCTGCTGTCAGTGCCGCAGCACGTCCGGGCGATCAGGTGCTGGTGATGAGCAACGGCGGTTTCGGTGGAGTGCATCAGAAGCTGCTGGACGCTCTCGCCAGATAAGCACAGGGTATCACCCTGCAGACCTTTAAATAAAAGGGCCGCAGGGTGATACATGAGCAGCTACTCCATCGCAACCCGGTTGCGGCCGGCATGCTTGGCGCGGTATAGCGCCTCATCGGCACGCGCCAACAGATCGGACTGCGTCTCGCCCGGTCGCCAGATCGCAGCTCCCACACTGATGGTGACACCGCGATCAGGCAGCACGTGCAGCCAGGAATGCTCCGCAATGTTCAGGCGCAGGCGCTCGGCAATCGCGGCCACCGTGCCGGGCTCCGACTGGTTGACGAGCATGACAAACTCTTCGCCACCGTAACGCGCAGCCTGATCGTCATTGCGGGAAAAGCGGCGCAACAGCGTCCCCAGCTCGCGCAGCACGGCATCGCCAGCCAGGTGGGAATACAGGTCATTCACTTCCTTGAAGTGATCGACATCCAGCAGCATCAACGCAAAGGGCTTGCGGTTCTTCTGCGCCACGCGGCGCTCCAGCTCGGCATCCAGCCAGCGGCGGTTGAAAGTGCCGGTCAGCGGATCGGTATGGATTTCATCCTGCAAACGCTGCAGCGTATCGCGCTGCTCGGCCTGCGCCTCGCGCAGGGCGGCATTTTCCTGCCGCGACAGGTTGAAGCGCATGCGCTCTTCCATGCGCTTGAGCTGGCGCAGCGACTGTCCGCGCAACTCGGCCATCGGTGTCTGGCGCACCAGCTTCAGACTGATCGCATGCGCCCGACGCTCGCTCGCCAGCGCCTCGCCGTACTGCCCCATCCGCTCGCAGGCCTGACTGCGCATTTCCTCGCACAGCTGTTCCTGCAAGGGCATGCCGATGCGCTGGCAGATGCTCAGGGCCTGTTCGAGAGCCTCCAGGGCCTCGCCGGCACGATTGGCGGCCAGCAGGCACTGCCCGGAATGAAGCAGGCTCTTGATGTGTATCCAGACCAGCGTACTGGCTGCGGCGAGCTGCCTGGCAATGTCCAGGCTGTGCAGGGCAGCCTCCCAGTCTCCCAGCTCTTGCCAGGCCAGTCCGCGATAGAGTTCGACTTCGGCACGCAGCGCGTTCTCGGAAAGTTGCCCCAGCAGGCCTTCGCACTCGTCGAGCAGCTGCAACGCCGCCTTGCACTTTTTCAGAGGCAGCAGGCAGCCCACGATGTGCAGGCGGAGCACGATCCGGGGCTCGGCAGAAAGCAGCTCATGGTCATACTGCAGCGAGCGCTCGTGTACACCGAGCGCGCGACGCCAGTCGCCATGCGCGGCAAACAGATTGGCAATTCCGGTCTGCGCAGCGATGAAGCCAGGAAGGTCACCCTCATCCGCTGCCAGCGCACACAGGCGCAGGAGGCTGTCGAGCGCCTGCCGGTATTGTCCCTGTTCGTAGTGCCGATGGTAGAGCGCCATCAGCACTTCCTTGGTCAACCGGCGCAACTCCTCGGTATCAGGCGGTGGCAACTCCTGCAGGGCCAGTCCGAGCTGCGCAATGCCTGCGGCCGCCTGGCCGGCAAAGACCAGCGCATCGGACAGCAGACGTCGCGCAGCAATCCGGTCATGGTGCGTACCGGCCTGCGTGGCCAGCAGGCGCTCGCAAATCACCACCACCGTTGCACTGTCGCCCTCGGCCATGGCCTGGCTGGCTGCCAGCAAGTCTTCGCGGATCGTGCTCATGGCCTGTCCTCCGCGATCACCTGCGGTGTCGCACGGGCCAGCACCGCGCGCGCCTCGTCCCCAGGCCGGATCACACTGGCGCCAAGACGGACCCCGGTACTACCAGCACAGCCCTGCCGCCACCAGGGATAGGCTGCCAGCATGCGGACAATATCGTTGCAAAAGCACTGCAGACCGGTTTCGTCCAGACCAAAAAGCAGCACGCCGAGCTGGCCGGGAGTGTACTGGACCGGCAAATCGCTCTTGCCGAGACTGGCCAGCACAAGCTGACGCACCACCGGCACAGCCGCCTCGGGGCAATCAAGCATCAGCAGAGCCGTCTGCGACTCCTGCTGACGACACACTCGCTGCAGCGCCTGCAGCCATTGCTCGCGCCGGCGCATGCCGCTGACATCCCCGCGGGATGACAACCCCTGCGTCTGCTCCAGCCGCTGCAGCAGCTGATCGGCGCGCCTGTTCAGCTGTGCCAGCTGCTGGGCGCCATGCTGGCGTCGCTGCTCTGCATAGTGCTGGCGGAGCTGGTGCAGCTCGTACTGGCGATAACGCCGGTAGTAGAGCAGCGCTGCATCGGGATGCTCATCCCGCTCTTCCAGGGCACACCGCTCAAGGCAGATGCGGGCCAGCAATTCACCCTGGTCAAAATGCGCGGCCTCGGCTTCGGCCTTGCACAGTAACTCGCGCGCCAGCGCATATTCGCCAAGGCGATTGGCAATGCGCGCAAGGCTGATGGCCGAATGGGCGATCATCCAGATCTGCTTGTGGGCAATGGCCAGTTCATGCGCGGCAGTGCTTTCGCTGCGGGCCAGCGCCAGCTCACCCAGCTCCAGATAGACCAGCCCGCGAAAATCGTGAATTTCGGCATGCCACGTCGGGTTCGCGCAGTCCTGCAACCACACGCTGGCGGCATCAAGAGCATCCAGAGCCCGTTCGTAATGCTTCAGCAGATAGCAATCCCAGGCATGCAGGATGGAGGCCTTGCCAGCCAGAACCGGCAGGGAGGCGGTCTCGGCATAGAGGCTCGCCTGGCGATGCACCCGCTCGGCCCGCTCCAGCTCCTGCCCGGTGCGCCAGACATTGCCCATGCCGATCAGCGCCTCCAGCGCAATGGCGTGCTGCTGCGTCAGCAAGGCCAGCTCCAGTGCATTCAGCCAGCCCTGCAGGGCCGAAGAATACCGGGCCAGCCCCCAGTAATTGAGTGCCTGCGCATGCCAAGCCTCGGCCAGATAGTCGTCCAGGCGTTCATCGCGAATCAGCTGCAGCGCAGCTTCGGCGTCACGCAGACCATCTCGATAGGCCATCTGCTCCCATTGCACCAGCGCACAGACAATCAGCGCGTCCGCCACGCCGCCAGCATAGCCGAGGCTGCGGGCCTCATCGTGCGCCTTGCGCGCGCGCGCAAGCGCCGGCGCAAGATCCTGCGGCAGGGAAGCGCGAATCTCCTGCAGGGCTAGATCGATGGCGACCGGGGTGGGTGCTGGCATGGGTAAAAAGATCCGGAAATGCGCAGTTGCATCGGAAAGATGCTTTCTGAAACAAGGGTTTTAAGTATACATCCATCCCGCCAGCAGCCACAGGCCGCAGGCATAAAAGCCCCCTGCATGTATGTCCCTGTAGCCATTACGCAGCAGTCGTCATGGAAAGATACTCAGCCATGTATATAGAGACGGGTGTCCAACTACAGCCAAATAGTCAAAAACAATCAGAACAATAAAATCATTCGAATTTTTAAATCGCAGCTGCGCGGCTATGATTGCCCCACATCTTCACTGAACCACCCGCAAGGAGTTACACATGTCCCTGATCAACACCACCATCAAGCCGTTCAAAGCCACCGCCTACCACAATGGCAACTTCGTAAACCTGACCGAGGCCGACTTCCACGGCAAGTGGTCCGTCGTGTTCTTCTACCCGGCCGACTTCACCTTTGTGTGTCCGACCGAGCTGGGCGACCTGGCTGATCACTACGCCGAATTCGAAAAGCTGGGCGTGCAGATTTATGGCGTGTCAACCGACACCCATTTCACCCACAAGGCCTGGCATGACACATCCGACACGATCCGCAAGGTGCAATACCCGCTGGTGGGCGACCCGACCGGCACGCTGGCCCGCAATTTCGAAGTGATGATCGAGGAAGAAGGTCTGGCGCTGCGCGGCACCTTCGTGATCAACCCGGAAGGGCAATTCAAGATCATCGAAGTGCACGACAACGGCATCGGCCGTGACGCCAAGGAACTGCTGCGCAAGGTGCAGGCTGCACAATACGTCGCCAGCCACCCGGGTGAAGTCTGCCCGGCCAAGTGGACCCCGGGCGAAGCCACCCTCGCTCCGTCGCTCGACCTGATCGGCAAGATCTAAGCGGCCTACCCCGCCGCACCACAACCCGGGCCTACCCGGCCCGGGTTTGTTTTGACCTCTCTACCCCACCGAGGAGACCCACCATGCTGGACACCAATATCAAAACCCAGTTGCAGACCTATCTGACCCGCGCCACCCGCCCGATCGCGATCACCGCGTTCGTCGACGACAGTGAGCAATCGCGCGAGCTGCAGGCGCTCTTGGCCGATATTGCCAGCGTGTCCGGTCTCGTCAGCGTCGAGGTACGCCGCGATGCGGGTGAACGTACGCCTTCGTTCGCGCTGAACTCGCCGGGCGAGCAGATCGGCGTGCGTTTTGCCGGTCTGCCGATGGGACATGAATTCACTTCGCTGGTGCTGGCCCTGCTGCAGGTCGGCGGCGTAGCCCCCAAGATCAGCGAGGAAATCGCCGCACAAATCCGCGCACTGCAGGGCAACTTCGATTTCGTCACCTACATTTCGCTGTCGTGTCAGAACTGCCCGGACGTGGTGCAGGCGCTGAACGCCATGGCCGTGCTCAACCCCACTATCCGCCACACCATGGTCGACGGCGCGCAGTTCCAGGATGAAGTGAACGAACGCAAGATCATGGCAGTGCCGACGGTGCTCTTGAATGGCGAAGTCTTCGGACAGGGCCGCATGGGCGTCGAGGAAATCGTCGCCAAACTCGACAGCGGCGCGGCAGACCGCACTGCTGAAAAAATGAACGCCGCCGCGCCGTTTGACGTGCTGGTGGTTGGTGGCGGCCCGGCCGGTGCCGCAGCGGCGGTGTATGCAGCACGCAAGGGCATCCGCACCGGCGTCGCATCCGAGCGCTTCGGCGGCCAGGTGCTCGACACCATGGCCATTGAGAACTTTATTTCAGTGAAGGAAACCGAAGGCCCGAAAATGGCGATGGCGCTGGAAGAACACGTCAAAAGCTACGACGTCGACATCCTGAACCTGCAGCGCGCCAGCAAGCTGGTTCCAGCAGGCGCCGATGGCCTGACCACGGTCGAATTTGCCAACGGCGGGCAACTGAAAGCGAAAAGCGTCATCATCGCCACCGGCGCGCGCTGGCGCGAAATGAATGTACCGGGCGAAACCGAATACCGCGGTCGTGGCGTCGCCTACTGCCCGCACTGCGACGGTCCGCTGTTCAAGGGCAAGAAAGTGGCGGTGATCGGCGGCGGCAACTCCGGCGTCGAAGCCGCAATCGATCTGGCGGGTATCGTCGCGCATGTCACCCTGCTGGAGTTTGGTGAGTCCATGCGCGCCGATGCGGTGCTGCAGAACAAACTGCGCAGCCTGCCCAACGTCACCATCATTACGCAGGCGCAGACCACCGAAGTGCTTGGCAACGGCGAAAAAGTCACTGGCCTGGTGTACACCGACCGCGCCAGCGGCCAGTCGCACGAGCTGCAACTGGACGGCATTTTCGTGCAGATCGGCCTGGTGCCGAATACTGACTGGCTGAAAGACAGCGGAGTGAATCTCAGCCGCTTTGGCGAGATCGAAATCAACGCCCGCGGCGAAACCTCGCTGCCCGGTGTATTCGCCGCCGGTGACGCCACGACCGTGCCGTACAAGCAGATCATCATCGCGATGGGGGCAGGAGCAACGGCGGCACTATCGGCCTTCGACCACCTAATCCGAATCTAGGTATAGGCCTGCAGGCTTTTCAATTAAAAGAATACAGCCAGATACATATGGCTGTATCTGTAATTTCATTTCTCAAGCTGCACGCGCGAACCTGCTGCGGTATTCGGCCGGCGTGCAGCTCATCTCGCGCTTGAACAGACGCCGGAAGGCGCTGAGGTCTTCGTAGCCGCACTCAGTGACGATCTGCTCGATGGCCGTGTCGCCATGCTGCAGCTGGCGGCAGGCATGATGCAGGCGCAGCTTCTGCAGATACTGCAGGGGCGTGACGCCCAACACCGATCGAAAGCGCCGGATCAGCGTGCGGCCGCTGCTGTGCGTGGCACTGGCCAGCTGGTCGAGACTAAATGGCTGCGCCAGTTGCTGCTGCAGCCAGTGCTGCGCACGACAGACCAGCGGATCATCGTGCCCGCTGAATTGCTGCAGACCGGCATACGGCGCCTGCGAATCGCGGCGGGCATCAAGCAATAGTATCCGTGCGCATTCCAGCGCCAGATCCTCGCCGCCCTTCTCGCGGATCAGCTGCAGCATCAGCTCCAGGCACGAGGTCGTCGCCCCCGCAGTCAGCACATGGCCGGCCTGGCAGAGCATTGCATGCGGCTGCAGTTGCACCGCCGGATAACGTTCACGAAACCACTTTGCCAGCCACCAGCTGATGGTCGCCTGCCGCCCTGCCAGCACGCCGGCCTGCGCCAGAAAGGTAGTGCCGGTGCAGTAACTGCCGAGCAATCGCCCCTGCCGGTCGGCGGCCTGCAGCACAGAGGCAAGGTCGGTTTCCCTTGCCAGCTGCCGCTCCAGCTTTGCCAGCGAGGCATAGCCGATGCCGGCGACCAGCAGCGCATCGGCCGGCAGGGCATCCGCATACCTGCCGCTGGCTGGCAGCAGAATGCCGCTGCTGCTGCGCGCGGGCGCGCCATCGCGGCTGAAAAAACGCCAGGCGAACAGCGTACGGCCGCAGAGTCTGTTGGCCAGCTGCAGCATATCGGCAGCACTGCAGGCACCACTGGCGATGTATTGCTCGGGAAGGAGGATGGCGACGTTAGGCATATTGGCGATATCAGCATGAATGATGGCGATATTGCCACTGCGCGCGTGCACGGGCAATTCGTACAGTGAATGCTCCTTACCACGGAGCACGACCATGAACGAGGCAATTCTTCAGGCCAGCACGGCCGAAACCGGCCCGCATTTTTCCGCCAGCCACGTCGGCCCGATGGCCGAGCTGGCGCGCTATCGCTTCCGGCTGCCGGCGCTGGGCAATCGCCCGGTTCCCGGCAAGGTTTTCCTGCGCGAGGCACTGCACGCCACCGGCGTTGAGCTGTCGCTCAACAGCCTGCCAGCCGGTGCGGGCACTCCGTTTCTGCATGCACATCGCGAGAATGAGGAGATCTATGTTTTCCTGCGCGGCAGCGGTGAATTCCAGGTTGACGGGCAGGTTTTCCCGGTAGGCGAAGGCTCGCTCGTGCGTATCGCCCCCGACGGCCGCCGTGCCTTCCGCAATACCGGGGAGCAGGCACTGGAATTCATCGTGCTGCAGGTGCGCGCCGGCAGCATGAGCAGCCTTGCGACGGAAGATGGGTATATGGTGCGGGAGGAATTGCACTGGGCTGAGGCGTAACTCTTATCCAGTATCGCTCAGTGCGCAGTCCAGCCTGCGCACTGCGGCCCTTCGTCCACCCAGACTGTGGGTTGTTAAAAAAAAACGCAGGTCCAGATTTAACAGATCTCCGACCACATACACAGCCATGTATTTATTCATGGCATGCATGCGGCCCTCCACCGTCAACATCTGCCCCTGTGTACTGTGAATATCATTTACATCAAGGTCCACTGCAGCCAGGGCAGGCATAATGGACGCTCCCCCCTGACTGGCGAACATTCCAATGAAACCTGGCATCTGGCTATCAGCCCTCTCCTTGAGCACTTTGCTTGCCTGGCCTGCGATGGGGGAGACCCAGGATGCGGATACAGACATTGTCTATCCCAATGAAATCAGGGAATGCGAGCCATGCAAGCGGCTGTGGCGCAGCAAACAGCAAGCGAGCGCCAGCACGCCCATGCAGCCACAAGCTGATAATGCCGACCCCACCACCACGCCAACCCGAAAACCTGGCGGGATCATTGTGTACCCGAAGGAAATCGAAAACTGTGAACCGTGCAAGCGGATCTGGCTCACCAAACACCTCAAAGCACTGCTCGCGGCTAGCCAGGCCAGCGCGGCCCAATAAGCAGTAACCACAAGCTTCCCCCAGAGAACCAGGCGAGCTGTCCTATCTTGGGTCTGCGCCAAAGCAAGTACTGGCACATATGCGATGCTATTCAGGTCGAATGGGAGGGGCGCAGCTTGCGGATCTCAACACAATGGCGTGCCTCATGTTGAGCCAATTTCATTCAGCACAGACAATATGCTGATGGCACTTCAAGAGCAGGACAGTAGTCAGGCACTCACCATAATCGCCAATACCCAGCCACCTATGACTCAATAGCTCATTAGGATAAATGGTTATAGCCCTATACCCAATTAGTCAATCTTACCCCCTTCCTTCATCGCTGCATGACAGGCCGCACGCAGGCGCTCCGCGCCAGCCGTCAGGCGCTTTTCCGCGTGCCAGACCAGATAGAAACGCCGCTGCATCGCGATGTCCGGCAGCGGAATCACGGCGAATTCGCCACGCGCCAGTTCGCGGGCAATCGAGCGGCGCGAGCCACAGGAAATCCCCAACCCCAGCCGCACCGCTTCGCGCACGGCCTCGCCGCTGCCCAGTTCCAGCAACAGATTCATGCCGCCCAGATGCGGCAGCAGCATGGCTTCGAGCATTTGCCGCACGCCCGAGCCCGGCTCGCGCATGATCCACGGGGCTGCCGCCAGCGCGGCAAGGCTCGCTTCACCGGCCAGCAAGGGATGATCAGCGCGGGCAAACACCACCATCTCGTCCGTCAACCAGCGCTCGCTGACCAGCTGCCGGTGCGTGAGCGGTGCCTCGATCAGGCCGATGTCGGCACGGCTGTCGAGCAGCAGCTCGACCACGTGCTGCGAATTGCCGATGGCGACCTCGTAGCGGTCTTCCGGACGCGCCTGCATCAGCTCGCCAAGCAGCGCCGGCAGGACGAAATTGCCGATGGTCAGGCTGGCGGCGATGCGCAAGCGGCTTGGCGCCCCCGCGTCGTAGCTGGCTTCCAGTGTTTCGGCCTGAGCCAGCAGTTCCTCGGCGCGCGGCAGCAGAAAGCGTCCGTGTTCATTCAGCACCACGCGCCGGCCGATGCGATCGAACAGGGTCACCCCCAGCCGGCGCTCCAGCTCGGCCAGGGCGCCGCTTGCCGCCGATTGCGACAGCCCGAGCGCTGCGGCGGCGGCCGTTACGCCACCGGTGCGATTGATTGCGCAAAAGACTTCCAGTTCGCGCAGCGTCATTTTCAGCATGGCCCCTCCTGATCGGTTTTTCCGATGACTTTAACGGAATTATCCGTTATTCAGGATATATCTTCCAGCGATAAGCTTATGCCATCGAAACCTAAGCAGGAGCACCGCGATGAATGCCTCCGCACTCAGACAACTACTTCCCGGCCTGGTACTGGTTGCCGCCATTACCGCCGTCGCCCATTTTCTCGGCGAACAATTCCCGCTGATGGGCGGCGCCGTTGCCGGCATTCTGCTCGGCCTCGCCATCCGCAGTCGCTTCAAGATCAGCGAAACGCAGCTGCCGGGCGTCAGGTTTGCCGGCAAGCAGCTGCTGCAGTGGTCGATTGTCGGTTTGGGGCTGGCGCTGCCGATCGGCGCGGTGCTCGATACCGGGCTGAAATCGCTCTCGGTCACGCTGGTCACGCTGTCACTGGCCTTTGCCAGCGCCTTTGTCTTCGGCCGGCTGCTGAAAATCCCGACCAAGCTGTGTGTACTGATCGGCGGTGGTACCGCGATCTGCGGCGGCTCGGCGATTGCCGCGATGACGCCGGTGGTGAAACCGGATGATCACGAAACCGCGTTCTCGCTGTCGACCATCTTCCTGTTCAACATCGTCGCCGTGCTGACCTTCCCGGTACTGGGCCAGTGGCTGGGGCTGTCGGATTCCGGTTTCGGACTGTGGGCCGGTACCGCGATCAACGACACCTCGTCGGTAGTGGCCGCCGCCTACTCGTGGAGCAAGGAAGCCGGTGACTATGCCACCATCGTGAAGCTGAGCCGTGCCATGCTGATCATCCCGGTCACCCTGATCCTGAGCTTTGTTTTCACCCGCCGCAACGCGGTAAACGCCGACGGCAGCGCTGCCAAGCGCCCCGGCATCCGCCACGCGATTCCCGGCTTCATCCTCTGCTTCGTGATCGCCTCGCTGTTCAATGGTTACCTGCCGCAGGCCCTGACCAGCGCCGCGCACAGTGTCTCCACCGTCCTGATCACCGCAGCACTGACCGCCATCGGCCTCTCGACCGATCTGGGCAAGATGAAGCACACCGGCTGGCGTCCGATTGCCCTGGGCCTCCTGGTCTGGATCACCGTCGCCGCCTCCAGTCTCCTGATGCAGCACCTGGGCGGTCACTGGTAAACAGCAGACCCATGAATGAAAACGGCCGGACGCAGTTCCGGCCGTTTTCCGTTCAAGCATCGCCGTGGCAGACAGTCAGGCCAGCGAACGCAGCACCACTGCGGGGTTCCCGCCCACCACCGTATCAGCCGGCACATCCTTCGTGACAACCGCACCGGATGCGATCACTGCCCGGTCGCCAATGGTCACGCCCGGATTGATGATCGCGCCACCACCAATCCAGACTTGATTGCCGATGGTGACCGGTCGCCCATATTCGCGCCCGCTGCAGCGCTCAGTCGCATCAAGCGGATGCATGGCGGTATAAATGCCCACCTGCGGCCCGATCAGGCAATCGTCGCCGATACGCACTTCGCAGACATCCAGAATCACGCAGTTGAAATTGGCAAAAAAGCGCCGGCCGACATGGATATTGAAACCGTAATCGCATCGGAAATCCGGCTCGACCCAGCTGCCCTCACCCACGCTGCCAAACAGTTCCCGCAACAGCGAGATTCGGCCTTTCCCGTCATCATCCGGCATTGCGCTGAAGCGGCGGCTCAACTGCCGAGCTCTGAGGCGAGCAGCACCCAGCTCGGGATCGCAGGGATCATACAATTCGCCGGCCTGCATTTTTTCCAGTTCGCTGCGCATGCTGAAGCTCCTGTTGATTGCATCGGCCTCACAATGCCACAGCCGTGAACACAATGCGATGGCAGAAAAACAGACAGGGAGCCGAAGCTCCCTGTTGTTTACTGCATGGCATGTACCCGGCGTTTACTTGCGGGCAATCGCACGCCAGCCGATGTCCTTGCGGTACTGCATGCCGTCAAAGCGGATGCCTTCGAGCATGTCGTAGGCGCGCTTCTGGGCGATTTTCACGCTGTCGCCCAGTGCGGTCACGCACAGTACGCGGCCACCGGCGGTCACGACGTCGCCGGCGGCATTCAGTGCCGTGCCGGCGTGGAAGACGTGGCCATCTTCATGCTTGCTATCCAGGCCACTGATCACGTCGCCCTTCTGCGGGGTTTCCGGATAATTGCCGGCGGCCATGACCACACCGATGGCGACGCGACGGTCCCACTCGGCCTCGACCTGATCGAGACGCCCTTCGATGCCGGCTTCGATCAGCGTCACGAAATCGCTCTTCAGGCGCATCATGATCGGCTGGGTTTCCGGATCACCGAAGCGGCAGTTGAATTCGACCACATTGACCGCGCCATCCGGGCTGACCATCAGGCCGGCGTAGAGGAAGCCGGTGAATTCGACGCCATCCTTCGCCATGCCGGCGACGGTCGGCAGAATGACTTCGCGCATCGCGCGGGCGTGGACTTCCGGGGTCACGACCGGGGCCGGGCTGTAGGCCCCCATGCCGCCGGTGTTCGGGCCTTCGTCATTATCCAGCAGGCGCTTGTGATCCTGGCTCGATGCCATCGCCAGCACATTCTTGCCATCGACCATGACGATGAAGCTGGCCTCTTCGCCAGCAAGGAAGCCTTCGATCACCACGCGGGCGCCGGCGTCGCCAAATTTGTTGCCTTCGAGCATCATGTCGATCGCCGCGTGCGCCTCATCCAGCGTCATGGCCACGACCACACCCTTGCCGGCCGCCAGGCCATCCGCCTTGATGACAATCGGGGCCCCCTGCGCATTCACATAGTCATGCGCGGCTTTCGCATCGGCGAAGGTGGCATACGCAGCGGTCGGAATGCCGTGGCGCGCCATGAAGTCCTTGGCAAAGCCTTTCGACCATTCCAGCTGCGCGGCAGCACGGGTGGGGCCGAAGATCTTCAGCCCCTCGGCACGAAACGCATCGACCACGCCGTTGGACAGCGGCGCTTCCGGGCCGACGACGGTGAAGGCGATGTGCTCGGTCTTGGCAAACTCGATCAGCGCGGGAATGTCATTGATGTTGACGTTGGTGAGGTTGGGTTCGCGTGCGGTGCCAGCGTTGCCCGGTGCCACAAACACCTTGGCCACGCGCGGCGACTGGGCGATTTTCCAGGCCAGCGCGTGTTCGCGGCCGCCGGAACCGATTACCAGTACGTTCATGGGTATACCTTTCTAGCTATCAGAATTCAATGCGTCCGTACGTATACAGTACGGAACCGTTATTCACCCCACCCAGGCTCGGGATGTAGGTGGTGTACAGCGTGATCGGGGAAAACTTGGCCGACAGCATCGGCAGAATCACCGGAAAAGGAATGCCGTTGAAAATGTCGGTCCGCGACACCAGTCCGCCGGAGAGCCCCGCCCCCAGCTGGAAGTCGCCTGCCACTTTCCAGTAGGGCATCCACATATAGCCCAGATTGAACTGCGGGTCTTCATGCGAGTCGGCGAAGACAAAGAAGAAAATCGACTCTTCGTTGCCATTCTCATGCGTGATGTGTTTGTCAAAACCGCCGCCGTAGGCAAACTCGTTCAGCTCATTGAGCTTTTCCTGCGTGTATTGCGAGCGCGAATGATAGGCATAGCCGGAAAGCAACAGGCCATTATTACCCTGACTCCATATCTGGCTGACCTTGCTGCAGGCCGTATCGAAACCGGCCCACCAGTCTTCGCAGGCAGCCTGCGCAGCAGGGATGGAAAGCAGCAGGGCAAGACCGGCCAGCAGGGAGCGAAATGATTTCATCGTGTTTGGACGAAGTGATGTGAGTAGTAAGCGCCTTTTACGCCAGATGGCGGGATCAGGCTGTTACGAAGTTATCAGCCCGGAGAAAGCTTGCTCGCAATTTTGCGTCGGTGCGCAAATCCCTGCGGGATTTTCACTCCCTAGGCACGGCACCATTCGGGGCAAACAATCACAAGCCCATTCGGCTGGGAGCCGCGCGAGGGCGCGAAACACGGTGGCGACGTGTGCGTTTGCACACGAGCCGCCGGGTGACAAAGCCATCGCGCGGCGCAGCGCCGAATCAATGACGGAAGTGGCGGATGCCGGTGACCACCATGGCAATGCCATGCTCGTCAGCCGCGGCAATCACCTCGTCGTCACGTACCGAGCCGCCCGGCTGGATGATGGCGGACACACCATTTTCCGCGATCACGTCCACACCGTCGCGGAAGGGGAAGAAGGCGTCCGATGCGGCCACCGAACCACGCAGGTCCAGACCGGCATTCTTGGCCTTGATTGCAGCGATCTTGGTCGAATCGACACGGCTCATTTGCCCTGCGCCGATGCCCAGCGTCTGGCCCTTGCCGCAGAAGACAATCGCATTGGACTTGACGAACTTGGCGACATTCCACGCGAACAGCAGGTCTTTGAGTTGCTGCTCGTTCGGCTGCTTCTTGGTCACGACCTTCAGATCCGCCAGTGTCAGTGCATGCACGTCCGGGCTTTGCACCAGAATGCCGCCGCCGACACGCTTCAGGTCAAACTTGTTCTCGCCGGTTTCGATGGCCACTTCCAGCACGCGCACATTCACCTTCTTCGCCAGCAGATCGAGCGCTTCCTGGGTGTAGGACGGTGCGATCAGCACTTCGAGGAATTGCTTGGCAACGGCTTCAACGGTATCCGCGTCAACGGTCTTGTTGAACGCGATGATGCCGCCAAAGGCGCTGGTGGTGTCGGTGGCAAACGCCAGCTGGTAGGCCGTGTAGGTATCCGGGCCAACAGCGACGCCACAGGGGTTGGCGTGCTTGACGATCACGCAGGCCGGCTCGGCAAACTGCTTGACGGCTTCCCAGGCAGCATCGGCATCGGCGATGTTGTTGTAGCTCAGTTCCTTGCCCTGGAACTGCTTGTAATTCGCCAGGCTGCCCGGCGCCGGATGCAGGTCGCGGTAGAAGGCGGCGGACTGGTGCGGGTTTTCACCGTAGCGCATGTCCTGCACCTTCACGAACTGCACGTTCAGGCGATTCGGGTAGGTCACCTTCTCGCCCGCGTCGGTCAGGGCGGTCAGGTAGTTGGAGATCGCGCCGTCGTAGGCGGCGGTGTGGCTGAAGGCCTTCTTGGCCAGATTGATGCGGGTGGCCAGGCTCAGTGCGCCGCCATTGGCCTGCATTTCTTCAACCAGTGCATTGTAATCCGCGGCATCGGTAACAATCGCCACGTGCGCGTGGTTCT
Organism: Chitinilyticum aquatile DSM 21506; assembly: GCF_000430805.1. Lineage (GTDB taxonomy): Bacteria > Pseudomonadota > Gammaproteobacteria > Burkholderiales > Chitinibacteraceae > Chitinilyticum > Chitinilyticum aquatile. The sequence goes on from NZ_KE387260.1 coordinate 44,321, forward strand.
TGGCTGCCGAGCGCACCATGGCCGGGCCGCCGATGTCGATGTTTTCGATCGCGTCTTCAAAGCTGCAATCCGGCTTGGCGATGGTGGCCTCGAACGGATACAGGTTCACACAGACCAGATCGATATTGCCGATGCCATGCTCCTGCATGGTACCCACGTGCGCTTCCAGATCGCGACGGCCGAGAATGCCGCCGTGAATTTTCGGGTGCAGCGTCTTCACGCGGCCATCGAGCATTTCCGGGAAGCCGGTGTAGTCCGACACTTCGATGACCGGTACGCCGTTGTCAGAAAACAGCTTGGCGGTACCGCCGGTGGACAGGATTTCCACGCCTTGCGCCACCAGCGCACGGGCGAAATCCAGCACGCCGGTCTTGTCGGATACGCTGATCAGCGCACGTTGAATCTTGCTCATTCGTTCATCTCCAGATTGAATTGCCAGTTTGCTGCGCCCCGTTTTTCACGAGGCCAATCTCACAGGTATTCGCCCATAGCCATTACGAATGAATGGCTACAGGCACATACCCCTTAAAGCATGTCGTAGGTCTGCAGCTTCTTGCGCAGGGTATTGCGGTTGATGCCCAGCATGTCGGCCGCCTTGGTCTGATTGCCGCCCACTTTTTCCAGCACGATTTCCAAAAGCGGCCTCTCCACCCGCGCCAGCACCATGTCGTACAGTGCGCACGGCGCTTCGCCGTCCAGATCGCGGAAATACTCGGCCAGCGAGGCATGAATCGCCTCAGCGATCAGATCCTGTACCGGATGTTGCTCAGTCATTAGTTTCCCCTGATTAGGTCTTGTTGTTCTGTGTTGTGCGCAGCGCCGTCCGTTGCGGCACTGTCGTCGTACACCAGCCGGGCGGATTGCGCCGCCAGCCGGTCAAAAAATTCGCGCGTGGCGCGCGCCTGATCAGTGCTGCTTTCCAGCGCATACATGGCCTGGCGAAAGGCATTGCCGCCCTGCAAACCCTTGGTCGTCCAGGCAATGTGCTTGCGCGCGATGCGCACGCCGGAATACTCGCCGTAGAAGTCATACAGCGCGTCCAGATGTTCCATCATCACCGCGCGCACCTCGCTCACGTCGGGTGGCGCCAGCGTTTCGCCCGTCGCCAGAAAATGGCCGATCTCGCGGAACAGCCACGGCCGTCCCTGCGCGGCGCGACCGATCATGATGGCATCGGCACCGGTGGTTTCCAGCACATGTTTCGCCTTGAGCGGCGTATCAATATCACCATTGGCGATGATGGGAATGCGGCGCGCGGCCTTGACCGCGCGGATCAGCTCATAGCGCGCGTTGCCGTTATACATGTCCTCGCGCGTGCGGCCGTGGATGGCCAGCGCGGCAATGCCGGCGTTCTCGGCAATTTCGGCCACGCGGTGGATGTTTTCCTCGCCATTGCAAAAGCCCAGCCGCGTTTTCAGCGTGACGGGCACCTCGACCGCCGCCACCACGCGCTCGAGGATTTCCTGCACCAGCGCTTCGTCCTGCAGCAAGGCGGAGCCGGCCAGCTTGTTGCAGACCTTCTTCACCGGGCAGCCCATATTGATGTCAACGATCTGTGCGCCGTTGGCCACCTGATAGCGTGCGGCTTCGGCGAGCTTTGCAGGCTCCGAACCGGCAATCTGCACGGAAATGGGCGCAAGTTCGCCGGTGAAGTCGGCGCGGCGCTGGGTTTTTTTTGTCAGCCGCAGACTCTGGTCAGCCGTGATCATTTCCGACACGGCATGGCCCGCGCCAAAGCGCTTGCACAGCTGGCGGAACGGCCGATCCGTCACCCCCGCCATGGGAGCCACGATCAGATTGTTGGCAAGCGCATAAGGCCCGATGTGCATGACCGGTGGCAAAGGGGGTGGGTGGAATGGGCGGCCATTCTACACACCGCCTAAAAAATAGGCAACAACGTTCGAAAGAGCCCGCAAATATAAGAACCCATGCAGCCAGAACCCTTGATTCACAAGGGCTGCAGAGCAATACCCACAGCAGAAAAAGGGCTTCAGGACTGGTTTGCTAGCTGCACGGCAAACAGCCGTTCGGCTTCATCCTCATCAAGCGCCAGCGCATAGTCGCTCTCCAGCACCTGCTGCAATGCCTGCGCATCCGCAATCGGCCAGCGCTGGGCCTGTGCGCCGCGGCGATGGATGCGCTGCAGATTGTGCAGCACCAGCCGCGTATCCCCTTCAATCCGGGTTACGATCAGGCCGGTACGGAAACGCGATCCGGGAAAGGTGGCGGCAAAATGATTGCCGACGAAGCAATCCGCCGGGTAGGCCGGCAGCAGGTCGAACCAGTACAGAGTGTCCCACTGCCCGCCTAGATCGCGCTGAAGCAGCCAGCCGGCCGGCTCATCCAGGGCCAGCAGACGGTAGCGGTCAATACCCTGCTCGAACACGACATCGGCACGCAGTGGCAATGGCTCGACCAGCCCGCCCCCGCCGAAACCGACATCCAGTAGCCAGCGCTCGCCATCCATCTCGGCAGTCAGCACCAGATGCGAACGCGGCCGTTCGTGCACCTGCACACCTTCCAGCAGCACCCGCGCCATATGACGCTGCGGCACGAGGCCCTGCGCCTCCAGCAGAGCGGCAAACAGCGCGTTCAGCTCATAGCAGTAACCCGGTCGCCCGGCCCGCAACAGCTTTTCCACCAGCGCGGCATGCTCCAGCTGCGGCACGGCATCGAGCATCACATCGACATTGCCGAAGGGCAGGCGCTCGACATGCCGGCGGTGCAACCCGCTCAAACCGGCTACTGTCAGCGGCGGCCACGCGGGCAGCGCCAGCCGCTGCAGGTAATCGTCCAGCCAGCCGGCCGGTGCTTCGTTCACGATATTCATGTCCAGCCTTTAGGAATTGCGCCCTTTAAGGCCGGCAAGTGTATCGCAAGCACTGCGCTGGCTTGCCGCATCACGCCTCCAGCGGCCAGCGCAGGATTTCCGCGCGCAGGGTCGCGGCGGCGGTCATGCCGCTCATCATTCGTGCGCCAATCAGCATGCTGGGCGTGGCGTAGACCTGCAGGCGACGCGAGAGCTGCTGCGTGGCGTTCAGCACGGCGGCCGAGCTGTCGGCACCGGCAAGGCTGGCCTGCGTGCCGGTCTGCCGGGCGATCTGCCGGATCGCAGCGGTCGTCAGCGGCAGCGGCCCCTGCAGCAGCGCGCGATGCACGGCACCAAACCGCCCGGGCTGCTGCTGCCATACCTGCAAGGCGTAGGCGCTTGCCAGCACACTGCTTTCCGCCATCGTTGCCTGCAGTTTCAACACGAAGCGGGCGGGCGCATCCGCCGCAGTGGCGACCTGCGCCAGCACCGGATCAATCTTGCGGCAGTAGACACAGTTGTAATCGGTAAACACCAGCACGGCCCGCTTTGCGTCGGCACGGCCAATCACCGGATCGGCCGGATTTGCAAAAATCTCGGGCGGCGGCTCGCTGGCGTAGCTGCGCAATTCCGCCAGATAGGCATCGCGCCGCCGCCGGGCCTCGGCTTCAAGTGCGGGCAGGCCACCGGCTGTGGCAGTAAATGGCAGGATGGCCAGCATGGCCAGCAACTGGCGGCGCAGCATAGTGCATCTCCTTGCAAAACGGACTGACCCGGGCTGGCCCGCCGGGTTCCCGACGAAATCGACGCGCAGCAGGTCTGCGCACCGCTGATTCCGCGCCGGTAGAGATATTCCGCTTCAGCGGAAACGGTAGCGCGCCTGGCAGCGCTGGATGTCTTCCGCCGTCGGCTTCACCGTGCCACGCGAGGCGAAACGCTCGTACATGATGCTGTCCGGGTTCGGGCTGTGATCGATCATTCCAAGGCCATGGCCGACCTCGTGCACGATAACGGCAATCAGCCGCTCGCGGGTGCGCACCGTGGTAGCAGATAGATTGATGTCGGCGTCGAGCAGAATGCGGCGGACCTGCCGCGGCTCGGTCAGCGCCAGCAGGCCGGGCATGTCAGGCAGCCAGCCGATCACATTGTAGCCATCCAGCCCGTCAGGCTTGCGGGCGGTATAGCCACCAAACTGCACCTTCACGCCGCAGGTAGCCCAGGCATCCGCCGCCGCAATCATGCCGTCGATCACATCGCTATCCCTGATGCCCGGCGGCGCACCGGCCGGGTTATAGGCGAGCACATAAACCTTGCCGGGCCACACCGGCGCATCGGCTTCCGCCATTCCCGCTGCGCGGGAGAACACCACGGGCAGCAGCAGTGACAATGCGGTGATCAGATGCAGGAAACGGCTCATCGCGCGACGACACTCCATGAAGATGCTTGATGCAGCAGAAGGCTGGATACGACAAAGGGTGGCGCGGCCACCCTTTGTCGTTCCGCCGGCGGGCAGATCAGTCCTTGCGCTCGACCTGCGACACGTCGCGCACCGCGCCGGTATCAGCCGAGGTAGTCATGGCGGCATAGGCACGCAGCGCGGCGCTGACAAAGCGCTCGCGATCAACCGGTTTCCACGCATCCTTGCCCTTGGCCTCCATGGCGGCGCGGCGAGCGGCGAGCTCTTCGGCGCTGACCAGCAGGTTGATCGTGCGATTCGGGATGTCGATTTCCAGCTGGTCCCCCTCTTGCGCCAGACCGATCGCGCCACCTTCGGCCGCTTCCGGCGAAACGTGGCCGATGGACAGGCCGGATGTACCACCGGAGAAACGACCATCGGTCAGCAGCGCACATGCCTTGCCCAGGCCCTTGGATTTCAGGTAGGAGGTCGGGTAGAGCATTTCCTGCATGCCCGGGCCACCCTTCGGACCTTCGTAGCGGATCAGCACCACGTCACCGGCGACGATCTGGTCATCCAGAATGCCGGCCACCGCATCGTCCTGCGATTCGAAAATGCGCACGCGGCCGGTGAACTTGAGGATGGAATCATCCACGCCCGCGGTTTTCACGATGCAGCCCCGCTCGGCAATGTTACCGTACAGCACCGCAATACCGCCGTCCTGCGAGTAGGCGTTTTCCTTGTTGCGAATGCAGCCGCCGGCACGATCCAGATCGAGCTCCGGCCAGCGCATCGACTGGCTGAAGGCGATGGTGGTTGCCACGCCGCCGGGCGCTGCGCGGTAGAAATGGTGCGGCAGGCTGTCCGGGCCGTTTTTCACCACGTCCCACTTGTCGAGCCCTTCACCGAGCGTCTTGCTGTGGACAGTAGGCACATCACGATGGATCAGGCCGGCGCGATCAAGCTCGGCCAGAATGCCGACCACGCCACCGGCGCGGTGCACGTCTTCCATATGGTATTTCTGGGTGGCCGGCGCGACTTTCGCCAGGCACGGCACGCGGCGGCTCATGCGGTCGATGTCGGCCATCTTGAACGGCACGCCCGCTTCGTTGGCCGCAGCCAGCAGGTGCAGCACGGTATTGGTCGAGCCGCCCATGGCGATGTCGAGCGCGATTGCGTTCTCGAAGGCTTCGAAGGTACAGATATTGCGCGGCAGGACCGATTCGTCATCCTGCTCGTAATAGCGCTTGGCGAGTTCGACGATGGTCTGACCGGCCTGCAGGAAGAGGTTGCGGCGGTCGGCATGCGTGGCCAGTGTCGAGCCATTGCCCGGCAATGACAGTCCCAGGGCTTCGGTCAGGCAGTTCATCGAGTTGGCGGTGAACATGCCGGAACACGAGCCACAGGTCGGGCAGGCGGAGCGCTCGACGGCAGCGACTTCTTCATCGCTGACATTCGGGTTGGCGGCTTCGACCATCGCGTCAACCAGATCCAGCTTGCGGATCTCGCCCTGCCAGTTGACCTTGCCGGCCTCCATCGGGCCGCCGGACACGAAAATCACCGGAATGTTCAGGCGCAAGCTCGCCATCAGCATCCCCGGGGTGATCTTGTCGCAGTTGGAGATGCACACCAGCGCGTCGGCGCAATGCGCGTTCACCATGTATTCGACCGAATCGGCGATCAGGTCGCGCGAGGGCAGCGAATACAGCATGCCGCCGTGCCCCATGGCGATGCCGTCATCCACCGCGATGGTGTTGAATTCCTTGGCGATGCCGCCGGCCTTTTCGATTTCGCGGGCGACGAGCTGGCCGAGGTTGTGCAGGTGCACGTGGCCCGGCACGAACTGGGTGAAGGAATTGGCAATCGCAATGATGGGCTTGCCGAAATCGCCATCCTTCATGCCGGTGGCTCGCCACAGGGCGCGCGCGCCGGCCATGTTGCGGCCGTGGGTGGTGGTGCGGGAACGGTATGCGGGCATGATCGTAATCCTGTTACGTAATTCTGGTGGCCAGAAGGGCTGTGACCGGCACCGGCCCGGAATGTTGCGGGCGGTGCCAGCCGGAAAGGCAGACCCCGATCAGGGTAAATAATGCGAAGCGACGCCACGGCAGGCTAATGGCTTGCGGCAGTCCGCTCAATTCATGGGATAATGCCGCGATTTTATTCCAAAAACGCCCGCCCATGCTCGTTCATCCGCAATTCAATCCGGTCGCCATCCAGCTCGGCCCCTTCGGCATCCACTGGTACGGCCTCATGTATCTGCTGGGTTTTGCCCTTTTCCTGATACTCGGGCGCTGGCGCATCCGCCATGGCAACCCGCCGGGCTGGCAGAAAGGCGAGCTCGATGATCTGCTTTTCTATGGCGTGCTCGGCGTCATCCTCGGCGGGCGGCTCGGCTATGTGTTCTTCTACAAGCCCGAGTTCTACATGGCCAACCCGCTGGCAATCTTCAAACTGTGGGAAGGCGGCATGGCCTTTCACGGCGGCTTTATCGGCGTGCTGCTGGCGATGTGGCTGTTCGCAAAGAAAACCGGTCGCCGCTTTTTCGAAGTCACCGATTTCATCGCCCCGCTGGTGCCGCTGGGCCTGGCCGCCGGCCGCATGGGCAATTTCATCAATGGCGAGCTGTGGGGACGCATCACCTCGCCCGACCATTTCTGGGCGATGATTTTTCCGCAGGCACGCAACGCCGACCTGCACGCAGTGAACACGCATCCGGAACTGCTGAACTGGCTGCAGGGCGAAAACCTGCCGCGCCATGCCTCGCAGCTGTACCAGTTCGCACTCGAAGGCGTGCTGCTGTTCCTGATCCTGTGGATCTATTCCCGCAAACCGCGCCAGACCGGCCAGATTTCCGGCCTTTTCCTGCTGGGCTACGGCCTGTTCCGCTTTATCGCCGAATTTGCCCGCGAGCCGGATGATTTCCTCGGCTTGCTGCAATGGAGCCTCTCGATGGGGCAATGGCTTTCCCTGCCGATGATTCTGCTGGGCGCGCACCTGTTCTGGTGGTCGTCACGGCATGGCAAGCCCAAGGCTGGCAAGAAACGCTAAAGCATACAGTCACACCCATATAGCTGCAGCCATTTGAAAATAATGGCTGCAGCTATATACCCATAGACCTCCGAACCTTTCCACCCTTGCACACTCCAAAGCGGCCAGACCTCTACCCGGCCGCGCACCATGCCCGAATTCTTCGCCTTCCTTGCTGACCCTGCCACGCTGTGGCTGGTATTCGCCTTCGTGCTGATGGGGCTAGGGCTGGCCGGCTCGGTGCTTCCGGTACTGCCCGGCACACCACTGGTTTTTGCCGGCATCCTCATCGTTGCCTGGCGCGACGATTTCCTGCATCTCGGCTGGCCGGCGCTCACACTGCAGCTGCTGCTGGTACTGCTGGCACAGCTGATCGACTACGTAGCAGGCGCCGCCGGCGCCAAAGCTATCGGTGCCAGCCGCCAGGCGATCTGGGGGGCTCTGGCGGGCTCGGTGATCGGGCTGTTCTTCGGGCTGCCGGGGCTCATCATCGGCCCGCTGGCGGGTGCCATGGCGGGCGAACTGCTGGCGCAAAGCTCGCTCTCGCGCGCAACGGCCGTGGGGCTCGCCAGCTGGCTGGGCTTCATCGTCGGCGGCGTGCTGAAATTACTGATTGCCGTGCTGATGCTGGTCTTCGCAGCTATTGGCTGGTGGCTGATCTGACCCCGTAGCGAAACGGGCATGAAACGGATACCTACATCCAGCGCCGGTTGCGGAACAGCAGCGTGAGTGAAATTGCAATGAGCGCCATTGCCGCCATCGTTGCAGCAAAGCCCCATTCCCACTTCAGGCCCGGCATCAGTTCGAAATTCATGCCGAACACGCCGGTAATCAGCGTGAGCGGCATGAATACGATGGTGATGACAGTGAGCCGGCGCATCTGCAGGTTGAGACGGTGTCCCTGCAGCGAGTGGTAGGTGTCCTGCTGGCCGACCAGTGATTCGCGCAGGCTTTCCACCGTTTCGATCAACTGCACGGTATGGTCGTACACGTCGCGCAGGTAGAGCTGGGTTTCGTCGTGGAAATAATCCTGCTCGTCGCGCTGCAGCGTGTTGATCAGCTCGCGCAGTGGCCACAGCACACGCCGCATGCCCTGCAGGCTGCGCCGCAACTGCTGCAGACGCCCGAGGTGTTCGGGCTGCGGGCCCTGCTCCAGCATCGCGTCTTCCAGAGCATCGCTCTGGTCGCCCAGCGTTTCCAGCACGGTGAAATCACGGTCGACCAGCTTGTCGAGGATCGAATACACCAGATAATCGGCGCCAAAGCGGCGGATGTAGGATTCGCCGTGGCGCAGCCCCTCGCGCAGGCCGGCGAAAGTGCCAGTGGGTTTTTCCTGGAAAGTGAGCACATAGCCGCGGCCGACGACGATGCTGACCTGCTCGCCTTCCAGATTGCCGTCCGCGTCGATGCCATGCAGCCGGACGGTGATGAAGAGGTAATCCGGATAGGCCTCGACCTTGGGACGCTGCTGGGTATTGAGGATGTCCTCCAGCGTCAGCGGGTGCAGCCTGAAGCGTTCGCCGACGAGCTTGAGCAGCGCCTGGTTTTCCAGACCGTGCAGATTCAGCCACAGCACCGGAAATTTCGGCCGGTAGTTGCGCCCCTGCTCCAGATCGGTGAACTGGGTTTCATGGTAATCACCGGGGGCCGGGCCGTATTCGATCAGCGTGGCCAGCGTGGGCTGGGGCTCCCGGCTGCCGACGTATTGCAGCGTACCGGGTGCGGCACCGGCCTTGTCGGCGCGCAGGTGTTTTTTCCTGCCCTTCAAGGCTGGAGCGCCGGGACCATTAGCGTGATGCCGATGGCTTGCCATGCCGCGATTTCCTCATGCAGCGCCTGCGCGATCAGCGGCGCATCGGCCAGCCACGCTGCAGGCAGGTCCATATCGAAGTGGCGGCTGTCCGCACCCGCCCCGCCCTGCCAGCCCTCCGGCCAGACGCAGTCGGAACGCGCCCGCGCCAGCAGCACGGCCAGACGCAATGCCAGCAGCGCGGCAATATCGCCGGTGCAGGCCGCCGAAAGATCTGGCAGGGCGCCACATTGTGCGCCAGTAATCCATGCGAGCCAGGATTGCTCGCGCTCGGAAAAGCCCAGCATGTCAGACCACGCGAGGATGTAGGCGGTGTGGCGGTAATATTCCTGATGTGCAATCGAGCGGCCGATCTCGTGCAGTGCGGCAGCCATGCCAAGCCGGTGCTGCAGCTCGGGCGCATCGGGACAAAAATGACTAAACAGGTCCTGCGCCAGTAGGCGGACGCGCTCGGACTGGCCGACGTCGGCATGGAAGCGCCGCACGAAGCTGGCGACGGTACGGTCACGCACATCCTGGCTCGCCGAGCGCGCCATCAGGTCGTAGAGGATGCCGTCGCGCAGCGCGCCGTAAGTCACCGACATGCGCTCGATGCCGAACATCTCGAAGGCCGCGTTCAGGATGGCGAAACCGCCCGGCAGCACCGGGCGGCGGTCGGCGCGCAGGCCGTTGAGTTCGATCGCATCGACATGGCCGGCCTCCAGCATGCGCATGCGCAATTGCTGCAGCCCAGCGCGGGTGATGCCCATGCGGGTGATGCCATTGAGCTCCAGCAGATCGGACAGCGAACGCGCTGTTCCCGATGTGCCGATGGCGCGGTGCCACTGGTCAGAGCGGAATTCGGGCACCAGCGGCAAGAGCGTGCCGCGCGCGGCCAGCTCGGCCGCCGCCATGCGCTCGGCATTGATGATGCCGTCCGGAAAGTAGCGCATGCTCCACGCCACACACCCAAGCTGCACGCTCTCGGTCACGTAGGTGCGCAGGCCGCTGCCGATGATCAGCTCGGTCGAACCGCCGCCGATATCGAGCACCAGCCGCCGCTCGCGCGTCGAAGCCAGGCTGTGCGCGGCCCCCAGATAAATCAGCCGCGCTTCTTCGCGGCCGCTGATGATGTCGATGGGGTAACCCAGCGCGGCTTCCGCCGCAGGGACGAATTCGCTGCGGTTGGTCGCCACGCGGAAGGTATTGGTCGCCACCGCCCGCACGCAGTCCGGCTGATAGCGCGCCAGCACTTCGCCAAAACGCCCCATTGCCGCGATCAGCTCAGCCTGTGCGTCAGGCGTGAGCCGGCCACTGCGGTCGAGGCCAGCGCCCAGGCGGACGATTTCCTTGCGGGTTTCCAGCGGAAACACTTCTTCCTCCACCACGCGGGCAACCTGCAGGCGGAAACTGTTCGAACCCAGATCGACAGCAGCAATCACGGGAGAATCGGACATGGAGGAGAGATCCGTGGCAAAGCCTTGAAAGATGGCAGGATGATAGCGGCAGGGCTGCCGGCGAGCAATTCGGCTGCGCCTTGCCCCGGAAAATGGCGCCACTGAAAACGGTGCCACCTCTGCAGCATACCCGCCATGCGCCGGTGAAAATGATCTTGGTTAAAAAAAAGCGGAATTATCAACGCCTGAACACGCGTGATCTGGCAAAATCATCAGGGAATTCCCCCATAGGGTTTCCCGGCAGTGCCGGCGAGGGGGAGACATGGCCCCGAGCTGGCATGCGCCAGCTTTTTTTGACCGCGTGAGAGCGCGCACCGAAGACATCAGCAAAAGGTAGAGGGTATGCAATCAACGCCTCCCGAGCAGCAGGGTCTGTATGACCCGGCTAATGAACACGACGCCTGTGGCGTCGGCTTTGTGGCCCACCTGAAAGGCCAGAAAAGCCATTCGATTATTGAACAGGGTCTGCTGATTCTGAAAAACATCGACCACCGTGGTGCGGTCGGTGCTGATCCGCTGATGGGTGATGGCGCAGGTATCCTGCTGCAAATCCCGGATACGCTGTATCGCGAGGACATGGCCACCCGGGGTATCGCCCTGCCGCCAGTTGGCGAATACGGTGTGGGCATGATTTTCCTGCCTAGGGAAGCCGCTGCACGCGCTGCCTGCGAGGAAGAAATCGAGCGTGCCGTTCGCGCCGAAGGCCAGATCGTACTGGGCTGGCGCGACGTGCCGGTCAACCGCGACATGCCGATGTCGCCGGTGGTGAAAGAGAAAGAACCGGTCATTCGCCAGATCTTCATCGCCCGAGGCTCCAACGTACTGGTCACCGATGCTTTCGAGCGCAAGCTCTACGTGATCCGCAAGCGCGCCAGCCATGCCATCCGCGCGCTGAAACTCACTTATGGCCGCGAATTCTATGTGCCGTCATTCTCGGCGCGCACCGTCAACTACAAGGGCATGCTGCTGGCGACCCAGGTCGGCGAATACTATCGCGACCTGATGGACAGCCGCTGCGTGTCGGCGCTGGCACTCGTGCACCAGCGTTTCTCGACCAATACCTTCCCGACCTGGGATCTGGCTCACCCCTTCCGCATGATTGCGCACAACGGCGAAATCAATACGCTGCGCGGCAATGTGAACTGGATCCGCGCACGCGAACGCGCCATTTCCTCGCCGGTGCTCGGCCGCGATCTCGAAAAAGTCTGGCCACTGATCTATCCGGGCCAGTCCGACTCGGCCTCGTTCGACAATGCACTGGAACTGCTGGTGATGGGCGGCTATTCGCTCGCCCAGGCCGTGATGATGATGATTCCGGAAGCGTGGGAAAAACACACGCTGATGGACGAAAAGCGCCGCGCCTTCTACGAATACCACGCTGCGATGATGGAACCGTGGGATGGCCCCGCTGCGGTTGCCTTTACCGACGGCCGCCAGATCGGTGCCACGCTCGACCGTAACGGCCTGCGCCCGGCGCGATATCTGGTCACCGACGACGATCTGGTGGTGATGGCTTCCGAGTCCGGCGTACTGCCGATTGCCGAGAGCCGCATCGTCAAGAAATGGCGTCTGCAGCCGGGCAAGATGTTCCTGATCGACATGGAAGAAGGTCGCATCATCGACGACAAGGAACTCAAGGACAGCCTCGCCAAGGCCAAACCGTACCAGGAATGGATCGACAAGATCCGCATCAAGCTCGACGAAGTCGAAGGCGCTGCCGCGCTGACCGGCGAGCCCTCCGACGTATCGCTGCTGGATCGCCAGCAGGCCTTCGGTTTCACGCAGGAAGACATCAAGTTCATCCTCGAACCGATTGCCAAGAACGGCGAAGAGCCGACCGGCTCGATGGGCAACGATGCCGCACTGCCGGTGCTCTCCTCCAAAAACAAGCCGCTGTACAACTACTTCAAGCAGCTGTTCGCGCAGGTGACCAACCCGCCGATCGACCCGATCCGCGAAGAGCTGGTCATGTCGCTCGTGTCTTTCATCGGACCGAAGCCGAACCTGCTCAACACCGCCGACATCAACCCGCCGATCCGCCTCGAAGTCGAACAGCCGGTGCTGGGCTTCAAGGAAATGGAGAAGATCCGCAACATCGGCCGGTATACCGAGGGCAAGTTCGACGCACATGAGCTCGACATCACCTATCCGGCCGAGTGGGGCGCGCAGGGCGTCGAGGCACGGCTGGCCTCGCTGGTAGCCGAAGCTGAAGATGCAGTGAAATCGGGTTCCAACATCCTGATCGTGTCCGATCGCAAGCTCGACACCAGCAACGTCGCCATTCCGGCACTGCTGGCTACCTCGGCCATCCATCTGCACCTGGTGAAGAAGGGCCTGCGTACTTCGACCGGTCTGGTCGTCGAAACCGGCTCGGCGCGCGAAGTACACCACTTTGCCCTGCTCGGTGGTTACGGCGCGGAAGCGGTTCACCCCTACCTGACGCTGGAAACCTTGGCCGACATGGCCGGTGGCGATACCGAGCTGGCAGCGAAGTACCAGAAGAACTTCATCAAGGCCGTTGGCAAGGGTCTGTGCAAGGTCATGTCCAAGATGGGCATCTCGACCTATATGTCCTACACCGGCGCACAGATTTTCGAAGCCATTGGCCTGAACAAGGCCTTCATCAAGAAATACTTCACCGGCACCCCGACACAGGTAGAGGGCATCGGCCTGTTTGAAGTCGCCGAAGAAGCTCTGCGTCTGCACTCTGCGGCCTTCTCCGCTGATCCGGTACTGGCCGATGCGCTGGACGCAGGCGGCGAATACGCCTTCCGCATCCGCGGCGAAGAGCACCTGTGGACGCCGGACGCGATTGCCAAGCTGCAGCACTCCACGCGCAGCAACCAGTATTCCACCTACAAGGAATACGCGGCACTGATCAACGACCAGTCCAAGCGTCACCTCACGCTGCGCGGCCTGTTTGAAATTCTGCCTGCCGGCAACGCTGTGCCGCTGGAAGAAGTCGAATCCGCCAAGGAAATCGTCAAGCGCTTCGCGACTGGCGCGATGTCGCTGGGCTCGATTTCGACCGAAGCCCACACCACACTGGCGATTGCGATGAACCGCATCGGTGGCAAGTCCAACACCGGTGAAGGTGGCGAGGATGCCACCCGCTTCAAGCCGCTGGTGGCTGGCCAGACCCTGTCGGAAGTGATCGGGCCGTCGCGCATCGTGCGTGATTACACGTTCAAGGAAGGCGACAGCCTGCGCTCGGCGATCAAGCAGGTGGCCTCCGGCCGCTTTGGCGTGACCACCGAATATCTGGTCAATGCCGACCAGATCCAGATCAAGATGGCGCAAGGCGCGAAGCCGGGCGAAGGCGGCCAGTTGCCGGGCCACAAGGTGTCCGAGTACATCGGTTACCTTCGTCATTCCGTGCCGGGCGTTGGCCTGATTTCCCCGCCGCCGCACCACGACATCTATTCGATCGAAGATCTGGCGCAGCTGATCCACGACCTGAAGAACGTCAACAAGCAGGCCAGCATCTCGGTGAAGCTGGTCTCCGAAGTCGGCGTCGGCACGGTTGCAGCTGGTGTTTCCAAGGCCAAGGCCGATCACCTGGTAATCGCCGGTCATGACGGCGGCACCGGTGCATCGCCGCAATCGTCGATCAAGCATTGCGGCACGCCGTGGGAACTCGGTCTGGCGGAAACCCAGCAGACACTGGTACTGAACCAGCTGCGCGGGCGGATTCGTGTTCAAGTAGACGGCCAGATGAAGACTGGTCGCGACGTGGTGATCGGCGCGCTGCTGGGCGCCGACGAATTCGGCTTCGCGACAGCACCGCTGGTCGTTGAAGGCTGCATCATGATGCGCAAGTGCCACCTGAATACCTGTCCGGTCGGCGTCGCCACGCAGGATCCGGAACTGCGCCGCCGCTTTACCGGCCAGCCGGAGCACGTGGTGAACTACTTCTTCTTCATTGCCGAAGAAGTACGCGAAATCATGGCGCAGATGGGCATCCGCAAGTTCGACGACCTGATCGGCCGCGCCGACCTGCTGGACAAGCGCGCCGGCATCGAACACTGGAAGGCGCAGGGTCTGGATTTCAGCAAGATTTTCCACATCCCGTCCATGCCGGAAAGCGTTGCTCGTCTGCACGCCGAAACGCAGGATCACGGACTCGAAAAAGCGCTGGATCAGAAGCTGGTCGAGCTCGCTCAGCCAGCACTTGCTGAAGGCAAGAAGGTTGAAATCAACCTGCCGGTCATCAACGTCAACCGCACCGTGGGTGCCATGCTGTCCGGCGAAGTGGCCAAGCGTTACGGCTTCGCCGGTCTGCCGGAAGACACCATCCATGTGAACCTGACCGGCACCGCCGGCCAGAGCTTCGGCGCCTTTTTGACCCGCGGCGTGACGCTGGAACTGGTTGGCGAAGGCAACGATTACGTCGGCAAGGGCCTGTCGGGCGGCCGCATCGTGATCCGTCCGCACGCCGACTTCCGTGGCAACACGTCGGAAAACATCATCGTCGGCAACACCGTGATGTACGGCGCGATTGCCGGTGAAGCCTACTTTGCCGGCGTCGGTGGCGAGCGCTTCTGCGTGCGCAATTCCGGCGGCGTCGCCGTTGTCGAAGGCGTGGGCGACCACGGTTGCGAATACATGACCGGCGGCACCGTCGTGGTGCTGGGCAATACCGGCCGCAATTTCGCCGCAGGCATGTCAGGCGGCATCGCCTATGTGCTCGACGAAGCCGGTGACTTCGATGGCCGCTGCAATATGGCGCAGGTTGCGCTGGAACGCGTCGTTGCGGAAACCGAACAAAGCCAGCTGGAACCGCAGCATCGCGGCATGAGCGACGAGTCGCAACTCAAGGCCATGATCACAAAGCATGCGGAATACACCGGCAGCGCTCGCGCGAAAGCCATTCTGGCCGACTGGGCGAACTACCGCGCCAAGTTTGTCAAAGTGTTCCCGAACGAATATCGCCGCGCGCTGAAGGAAATGGCCGCAGCGGCAGCCAATCAGGCCAAGGAGATTGCATAAATGGGCAAGCCTACCGGTTTCATGGAATTTGCTCGCGTCAAGGAAGGGTATGCGCCGGTTTCCGAGCGCATCCAGCACTACCGCGAATTCGTCCCGGCGCTGAGCGCTGACGAAGCGAAAACGCAAGGGGCGCGCTGCATGGATTGCGGCATCCCCTTCTGCAACAACGGTTGCCCGGTGAACAACATCATTCCGGACTGGAATGACCTCGTTTACAAGGGCCGTGCAAAGGAAGCCATTTCGGTGCTGCACAGCACCAACAACTTCCCCGAGTTCACCGGCCGCATCTGCCCGGCACCGTGCGAAGCAGCCTGTACGCTCGGCATCAACAGCGACCCGGTCGGCATCAAGTCGATCGAGCGCTTCATTGCCGACACCGCTTGGGAAAACGGCTGGATTGCACCGCAACCGGCACAGGTGAAAACCGGCAAGAAGGTAGCGATTGTCGGTTCCGGCCCGGCCGGCTTGGCGGCAGCGCAGCAACTGGCGCGCGTCGGTCACGACGTGACAGTGTTCGAGAAGAACGACAAAGCCGGCGGCCTGCTGCGCTACGGCATTCCGGACTTCAAGCTGGGCCAGGACGTGATCGACCGCCGTCTGGCACAGCTGACCGCCGAAGGTATCGTCTTCAAGACCAATACCATCGTTGGCTCTGGCGACATACCCAAGGGCATCGTCAATGATGCCAAGACGGTTGTAACGCCGGAACAGCTCAACGCCGAATTCGACGCCGTGATTCTGGCCGGTGGCGCGGAAGTGCCGCGCGACCTGCCAGTGCCGGGCCGCGAACTAAAGGGCATCCACTTCGCACTCGAACTGCTGATTCCGCAGAACAAGCAGGTCGCAGGCGGGCAAGCCAACCCGATCAACGCCGCCGGCAAACACGTGCTGGTAATTGGCGGTGGCGACACCGGTTCCGATTGCGTGGGCACCAGCAACCGCCATGGCGCGGCCAGCGTTACCCAGCTGGAACTGATGCCGATGCCGCCGGAAGAGGAAAACAAGCAGCTGACCTGGCCGTACTGGCCGGTCAAACTGCGCACATCCAGCAGCCACGAAGAAGGTGTCGAACGCGATTTCGCCGTGCAGACGCAGGAATTCGTGGGCGAAAACGGTCAGGTCAAGGCTGCCAAACTGGTGAAACTGGACTGGTCGTCGGGCAAGCCGGTGGTGGTACCGGGCAGCGAATTCGAGATCCCATGCGATCTGGTCTTCCTCGCCATGGGCTTCACCAATCCGGTCGCCAGCGTGCTGGACGCCTTCGGCGTGGAAAAGGATGGTCGCGGCAATGCCAGGGCAACGACCGACGGTGAAGGCTGCTACGCCACCAACGTGGCCAAAGTCTACGCTGCCGGTGATGTGCGCCGTGGACAGTCGCTCGTCGTGTGGGCGATCCGCGAGGGCCGTCAGGCCGCGCGTGAGGTCGATGCCTTCCTGATGGGCAGCTCCACCCTGCCGCGCTAAGCAGGTATATACCTATAGCCCTTTACTTAAAAGGGCTGCATGGCAATACCCAACAAAAAACCAGCCTTCGGGCTGGTTTTTTGCTTTCTGGTCATCGTGCTTCTTCAGTATTCCTGCCGTTTGCCCAGTCCATGCAGAGGGCCTGCGGTGCAATGCCGAGACGAAACCTGACCAGTACCGGCGCATCACAATGCGATTGTTCCGCCCGTAGCGATCAGGACAGTCGGCATTTTTCCAGATTGAGTGCGTGCCATACCTGGAGGCGCCGACTGGAAAAAACAGCTTCGCGCGGAGCATTCGTCCTTGCTTCCGGAGCCGCGACTTCGGCCGCCCGCCCCCCCTCCTGAGCCTGAGCGCACCATTGCTGCAATTCATCAAATTCAACACGCAAGGATTGAACAGGCGACTTGCCGGACAATTTTTCCATCAGCTGCCCGATCTCGTCCAGCAGTACACGGGCAAACAGCGGGTTGTGCTGCTCCAGCTGGGCTCTCGCCAAACCAAGCAGCGCATTGGCCCGGCTCCAGGCAAAGCCGTGCTCACCGGCCAGATGCCCGGCCTGTTCCAGTGCTGCGTCGGCCCTCTGCCTGTCACCCAGCGCCAGCAAGGCACGGGCCCGATAAGTGTAGAGATCTGCGAGCCAGGATGTTTCATGGCAGCGCTGCAGCAAAGGCTCGTTGCGCAGGCTCATTTCGACCACAGCCCCATGCTGTCGCAAGGCTGCCAGATCGGCCAGCACATAGAGCACGCCACGCGCCTGCAGATTGTCATCCCCCAGGATGCGGGAAAAATCCAGCGCCAGCACATGCCAGGCCAGCCCCTCTTCGACAGCCCCTTCCAGCCGGGCCACATCCCCCAAGCCGAGGGAAGCCGCAAAATACAGCGTGACCGCCTGCCGCGCCAACGCATAATCAAGGCAGTGCAACCATTGCGCTTCGGCTTCCGCCAGCTGATTGCCGGCAAGGTAAATCTGGGCGCGGAAATCATGCGACTCGGCCAGCTGGGCCAGCCAGCGCGGGTGCAGCACCAGCCAGTTCTGCAACGCATCCAGCTCGCGATGGGCCCGTGCTGGCAGGCCAAGATCAACAAGACAACGCGCCAGAAGCACCCAGCCATTCGCCACCAGCTCTTCCTCGCCATTGCCGCGCGCCACCGGCAGGAGCCCCTCGAGGATGGCCACCGTCCGCTCGCCATCACGGCTAAAACTGCTAACTGCGTCGGCATACTGCGCATGCAGATCAGCAACAAATCCGGCAGAATTCGCCATACCAGACTCCAGAGTCTTCATAACGGGCAGGGCTCACCCATTCCGATCATGCTCCCGCCAGTCAGACGGGGTAAAGGCATTTTTCCCTCTTGCCAGTCGTCACCGGAAACCGGGCATTTTCACGCAAGCACAAGCTCTCATTCTTTTTCTGTCGGGTTGATATAGGCAAACGGCAGACCCAGAAACAGCGCACCACCGACAATATTGCCCAGCGTGCTCCACAGCAGGTTGTGGCCGGCTTCGCCGTAGCTGATCGAGCCGTTGCCCAGCAGCGAAATCGCGAAAGTGCCCATATTGGCGATCGAGTGCTCGAAGCCCAGATACAGGAAGATGAACACCACCGGGATGATGACCATGATCTTGGCCACATCCTCCTTGCAGCGCAGGGCAAGGCGCACGGCCAGACACACGACCCAGTTGGCCAGAATGCCCTTGAAGAAAATCACCTGCGCCGACTGGTGCACCTTGTGCGCCGCACCGTCATACAGTGCATGGTCGACCGGCAGCGCCGCGATGGCACCCGCGCCGAGCAGAAGGCCGGCAACAATCAGCGCACCGACCAGATTGCCGCAATAACAGACCAGCCACAGGAAGGCGGTTTCCTTCCAGCCGGTTTTGCCCTCTGTCGTCGACACCGCCATGTACATCGTGTTGCTGGTGAAGAGTTCGGCATTGGTGAACACGATGATGGTGAGCCCCACACCGAAAAAGGCCGACGCCAGTACCTTGCCGAACGGGCTGTCGTGCAGATTGTTTACCAGCGCCCAGTAGGTGAAGACGGTGATGGTGAGATACATGCCGGCAAGCAGCGAGCGCAGCGTGTAGCGCAGCGGGTCGGTCTGCAGCAGGGTGATCTTGGTCAGCCCGCTATCGGCCGCCTTTTCCACGTAAGAACGGTCAAACATGGCGCCTCCTTTTCAAGTGTCGCAATTGTAGCAGCACAAACTGTGTCAACCCGCAGGTACGACACGGACACAAGCAGGATCAAGGGTCAGGAAACCTAGTGAACCCTGAACCGCGCGACAATCTGCTGCAACTCACCAGCAAGCAGTTCAAGATCGCGCGTTGCCAGCACCGTCTGGGAAACAATCTGGCTGGCCACGTCAGCACTGTGGGCTATTGCTTCCATGTTCGCGGCAACTTGCGCACCGCTCTGCCGCTGCGCGTCCGTTGCGGCGACGATCTGGTGCACGGCCTGGCTTACCTTTTCAACCGAAGAATGCGCATGTGCCAGAACTTGCTCTACATCGCCCAGTGCAACCTCACTGCTGCCAAGATGCGCCAGCCCCTCGCCCATGACCGCCTCAACTTCGCTGGAACGCCCGCGCAGCGACAGGGTGATCTGATCGATCTCATGCGCAGCCGCAGCTGATTTTTCCGCCAGTTTGCGCACTTCGTCTGCTACGACAGCAAACCCGCGGCCCTGTTCACCCGCGCGGGCGGCTTCGATGGCGGCATTCAGTGCCAGCAGATTGGTTTGCCCTGCAATTTCCTTCACCTGCTGCGTCATGTGAGTGATTGTCGCAGCACTGCTTACAAAATCGGCGATGGCGGATGCCATGTCCCGCATAGACACCGCAACACGGCCAATCCGCTCAGCCAGGCAGGCGAGACTTGCCTCTCCCTCCTGCGAGATGCGACGACTTGCTTCAGCCTCCTGCTCCAACTGCATGACGCTGGATGCAATGTCGCTCACTTTTTCCACCATATCATCCACCGCTCTTGCCGTTGCGGCCGACTTCTCACGTTGCAAGGAGGCACTTTCGGCAGCGCGTGGTGTATTGGTCACCAGCTGGCGAGTAGCACCTCCAACCTGTCCGGCAGAATCGGCGACTCGTGCGATAAGGGACTGAAACTGCTCCATCATCTGATTGAACACTGCGGATGCCATGCCTATTTCATCGCGCCCACCGATCTGCAGACGCCGGGTCAGGTCGCCTTCGCCTGCGGCAATCGCCCGCAAGCCCAGGGTCATGGCAGCGAGCGGAGCCGTAACAAAATGGCGGATGAAGACATACACGAACAGCAGCAATGGCACGGAAAGACCAAAGGCGACGGCAATCATCTGCAGCGTGAAACTGCTGGTCTTGCGGCTGGATTTGTCCAGCGACACCTTCATGCTGACCGCGCCCAGCGCAGATCCTTCAGGCACCATGTGGCAACTGATGCAGTTTTTTCCGAGGTAATTCGCGCGGGCAATGATGGGGATTGTCGCCTGCAAGTACGGCCCTTTCACATCACTGTCCAGCACATAGCTTGCTTCCCTGGCCTGGATCACCCTGCCGGCTTCCGCATCAGCGGGAGACTCCGCCCCTTTTCCCGGACCGAATTGCTTGCTGACACCTTCTCCGCGGATAACCTGTACATCACGCAGTTCATTGAGTTCCTTGAGTTGCTCCAGAAAGACGGCACGCTGATCGATTGTTCCGGTAATCATCATGCCGGTGAGCCCGGCCATGGTCATTTCATAGGCACTTCCGGCGAAGTCGCGGGCCTGTTCCAGTGCCTGCTGCTTTTGCTGGCTGGCAGTCCAGGCAATCATGGCTCCCCAGGCAGCAAAAAGCAGCGTCCAGATCGCAAGAAATAGCTTTACCCAGATTTTCAGATCGCTGAACTTGAGCATACCAGCCCCCTTGATCATGCCCGATCAGGATCGAGCTCATGCGTACAGCATTCGAAGCCACATAAAGCTTCCACGCTGCTTGGCTCAGTATGAACAATTTCGAGAGAAAAGCATTTCCTGACAAGCGAGAAAGCAAGTGTCGGCGTGGCTTCAGGGTTTTTCCTGATTGCCGGGCGGCGGGGATTTCCGGTTGCGGATTAGCACCTGAAACGGATAGAATCAAGCCCTTTCGCTTGATTTTCCGCAAGGGTGTCTCAGAAATGGATAGACAGAGCTGGTTGCAGGGCACACTGTACCGCCCCCAGTTTGAGCAGGACAGTTGCGGCTTCGGTCTCATCGCGCAGATGGACGACAAGCCGAGTCACTGGCTGGTTTCCACCGCGATTTCATCGCTGGCGTGCCTGACGCACCGCGGTGCGGTCGCCGCCGACGGCAAGTCGGGTGACGGCTGTGGACTGCTGTTCCGCAAACCGGACGGTTTTTTGCGTGCCGTAGCCGCAGAAAATGGCTACACACTGGGCGCCCTGTATGCGGCCGGCCTGGTTTTCCACAGCGACGACGCATCGCTCGCCAACCTTCGCACTGCAATCGAATCGCAGGGTCTGGTCTGCGCCGGCATCCGCGACGTACCGGTGAATGTGCAAGCATGCGGCGAATCCGCTCTGCGCATCTTGCCGAAGATCAAACAGGTGTTCGTCAATGCCGCTGAAGGCATGGATGATGTGACATTTGCCCGCAAGCTCTATCAGGCCCGCCGTCTGGCCGAGAAAGCCAACCAGTCCGATGCGGCTTTCTACATCCCGACGCTGAACCCGCACGTGCTCTCCTACAAGGGACTGGTGACACCGGACAATCTGCCGGTGTTCTACCTCGACCTGAAGGACGAACGTTTCGAATCGTCACTGGCCGTCTATCACCAGCGCTTCTCGACCAATACCTGGCCGCAGTGGAAGCTGGCGCAACCGTTCCGCTTCCTGGCGCACAACGGCGAAATCAACACCGTCCACGGCAACCGCAACTGGGCCAAGGCGCGTGAGGCCATCCTGGCGACCGACAACCTCGACATGGACGCCATCCGTCCCATCGTGCAGACCGATGGCTCGGACTCGATGTCGATGGACAATATGCTCGAAGGCCTGATCATGGGCGGCGTCGACGTCTTCCGCGCCTTCCGCATGCTGGTACCGCCGGCATGGCAGAACGTCGACACCAATGACCGCGACCTGCGCGCCTTCTACGAATACAACTCGCTGCACATGGAGCCGTGGGACGGCCCGGCCGGCATCGTCTGGGCTGCTGGCGACTACGCCGGCTGTGCGCTCGACCGCAACGGCCTGCGCCCGGCGCGCTATGTGATCACGAAAGACCGCCACATCACCATCGCCTCGGAAATCGGCGTATGGGGCTACAAGCCGGAAGACGTCGTCAAGAAAGGCCGCGTAAAGCCGGGCCAGATTGTCGCCGTAAACCTGAAAACCGGCGAATTCCTCGACACCGACACCATCGATGGCCAGCTGAAGAACGCCCAGCCTTACCGCGAATGGCTGAAGGCAGAAGCCCGTCACCTCGAAAATGCCGAGGACAAGGCGCCACTGGAAGCGTGGAGCAAGAACGAGCTTCTGACCTACCAGAAGCAGTTCCAGCTGACCTTCGAAGAACGCGACCAGATCCTGCGCGTGCTGGCCGAAGCCGGCCAGGAAGCCATCGGCTCCATGGGTGACGACACCCCGATGGCAGTACTCTCGCAGAAGGTACGCTCGCCCTTCGATTACCTGCGCCAGCAGTTCGCCCAGGTTACCAACCCGCCGATCGACCCGATCCGCGAAGCGATCGTGATGTCGCTGAACACCTGTTTCGGCCCGGAACGCAATCTGTTCGAAGACGCGCCGCTGCACGCCAAGCGTATCGAAGTGTCTTCGCCGGTACTCTCCACCGACAAGTTCGCGACGCTCACTTCGCAGACTGACCCCGATTTCAAGTCGCAATCGTTCGACATCAGCTTCGACGCCGCCACTACCACGCTGAAAGCGGCCGTGGAAAAACTGGCCGCCGACGTGCTGGGCGCCGTGCGTGACGACAAGGTTGTGATCGTCGTCCTTTCTGATCGCAACATCGCCAAGGGGCGCCTGCCGATTCCGGCGCTGTTTGCCGTAGGTGCCACTCACCACGCGCTGGTGAACGCCGGCCTGCGTTGCCGCACCAACATCATCGTGGAAACCGCCACCGCACGCGATCCGCACCACTTCGCCTGTCTGCTGGGCTATGGCGCGACCGCGGTATTGCCGTATCTGGCCTACCACACCATCGCTGAACTGATCGAACTAGGCCAGATCAGCCTGCCGCTGGAAAAGGCCGCCAACAACTTCCGCAAGGGCATCAACAAGGGTCTGATGAAGATCCTGTCGAAGATGGGCATTTCGACCATCGCTTCCTACCGAGGCGCCCAGCTGTTCGAAGGCGTAGGTCTGGGTGAAGAAGTCATCAATCTGGCACTGTGCGGCACCGTATCCCGCATCGGTGGCGCAAACTTTGCCGACTTCCAGGAAGACCAGGCCAAGCTCAACAAGCTGGCGTTCAACCCGATGCGCCCGATTGCGCAGGGTGGCCTGCTGAAGTACGTATTCGGCGAGGAATACCACGCCTACAACCCGGACGTCGTGATGCAGCTGCAGAAGGCAGTTCAGGGCGGCGACTACAAGGAATACCAGAAGTACGCCGAGCTGGTGAACACCCGTCCGGTCGCCATGCTGCGTGACCTGATGCAGCTGAAGATCGATCCGGCCAAGTCGATTTCCGTCGATGAAGTCGAATCGCTCGACAGCATCGTCAAGCGCTTCGATTCCGCCGGCATGTCGCTGGGTGCGCTGAGCCCCGAAGCACACGAAGCACTGGCCGAAGGCATGAACCGCCTGGGCGCGCGCTCCAACTCCGGCGAAGGCGGCGAAGACGCGGCCCGCTACGGCACCATCAAGATGTCCAAGATCAAGCAGATCGCCTCGGGCCGCTTCGGTGTCACCCCGCATTACCTGGTCAACGCCGAAGTGCTGCAGATCAAGGTGGCCCAGGGCGCCAAGCCTGGTGAAGGAGGCCAGTTGCCGGGCGACAAGGTCTCCCCGCTGATCGCCAAGCTGCGCTGCTCCAAGCCGGGCATCTCGCTGATCTCCCCGCCGCCGCACCACGACATCTACTCGATCGAAGATCTGGCCCAGCTGATTTTCGACCTGAAGCAGGTCAACCCGCAGGCGCTGGTATCGGTCAAGCTGGTTGCCGAGCCGGGCGTGGGCACGATTGCTGCCGGCGTGGCCAAGGCCTATGCCGACCTGATCACCATTTCCGGCTATGACGGTGGTACCGGCGCATCGCCCTTGGCTTCCGTGAAGTACGCCGGCTCGCCGTTCGAGCTGGGCCTGACCGAAGCACAGCAGGTGCTGCGTGCCAATGGTCTGCGCGGCCGCGTGCGCGTGCAGGCCGATGGCGGCCTGAAGACCGGCCTGGACGTCATCAAAGCGGCCATCATGGGCGCCGAGAGCTTCGGCTTCGGCACAGGCCCGATGGTGGCGCTGGGCTGCAAGTTCCTGCGCATCTGTCACCTGAACAACTGCGCGACCGGTGTTGCCACCCAGGAAATCAAGCTGCGCAGCAAGTACTTCATCGGCCTGCCGGACATGGTGGTGAATTACTTTACCTTCATCGCGCGTGAAACCCGCGAGTGGATGGCGAAACTCGGCGTGCGCTCCTTCGAAGAGCTGATCGGCCGCACCGATCTGCTCGAACTGCTCGACGGCCAGACCGGCAAGCAGGAAAAGCTGGAACTCGACGTACTGCTGAGCCAGGGCGACATTCCGGACTCGCAACCGCGCTTCTGTGTGGAAAGCTCCAACCCCTCGTTTGACAAGGGCGAGCTGGCCGAAGAAATGGTGCGCGACGCCATTGCCGGCATCCAGAGCAAGACCCCGCAAAAGCTGGAATACAAGATCCGTAACATCCATCGCTCGATCGGCGCGCGCCTGTCCGGTGAAATCGCCAAGGTGCACGGCGCCGATGGTCTGCCGGATGATTGCCTGACCATCAAGTTCACCGGCTCCGCCGGCCAGTCCTTCGGCGTGTGGAACGCCAAGGGCCTGACGCTGAAGGTCGAAGGCGATGCCAACGATTACGTGGGCAAGGGCATGTCGGGTGGCAAGGTCATCGTATACCCGCCGAGGGATAGCGGCTTCAAGAGCAGCGATGCTGTGATTGCGGGCAATACCTGCCTGTACGGCGCAACCGGTGGCGAGCTGTTTGCTGCCGGCATGGCCGGCGAGCGCTTCGCCGTGCGCAACTCGGGCGCCACGGCGGTTGTTGAAGGCGTGGGCGACCACGGCTGCGAATACATGACCGGCGGTGCGGTGATCGTGCTGGGCGAAACCGGCTACAACTTCGGCGCGGGCATGACCGGCGGTTTTGCACTGGTTTACGACCGCAGCGAGAAGTTTGCCTACCGCTACAACAACGAACTCATTGATATCAACCTGATCAATGGCGAAGCCTACGGTGCCGTACGTGCCTACCTGCGCGAGAAGCTGGAAGCCCACCTGAAGTACACCGGCTCGAGCCGTGCGGCCGAGTTGCTGGCCGATTTCGACGAGGCGGTCGACTACTTCTGGCTGGTCAAGCCCAAGGCGGCCAAGCTCGACGATCTGCTGAAAGACTAAAACACCCCGCCACGCGGCACAGCCAGCCTGTGCCGCGTGCCAAGGCGAAAAGGAAAGACGACATGTCTGACGTATTCCAGTTTCTGAATCTGGCGCGCAATCCCGGCGAAAAGGTGCCAGTGGAGAAGCGCAAGTTCGTATTCAAGGAAATCTACGAATCGTTGGCTTCCGACGAGGCGAAGGAACAGGCTGGCCGCTGCCTGTCCTGTGGCAACCCCTACTGCTCGTGGGAATGCCCGGTTCACAACTACATCCCGCAATGGCTGCAGCTGGTGAATGAAGGCAAGCTGTTCGAAGCGGCCGAGCTCTCGCACAAGACCAACTCGCTGCCGGAAATCTGCGGCCGTGTCTGCCCGCAGGACCGTCTGTGCGAAGGCTCGTGCACGCTGAACCAGGGCGGCTTCGGTGCCGTGACCATCGGCTCGGTGGAAAAGTACATCACCGACGAAGCCTGGAAGGCCGGCTGGCGCCCGGATCTCTCCGGCCGTGAATGGACGGACAAGAAGGTAGCCGTGATCGGCGCCGGCCCGGCGGGCCTCGGCTGTGCCGACATTCTGGTGCGCAACGGCGTGAAGCCGGTCGTGTTTGATCGCTACGAAGAAATCGGTGGCCTGCTGACCTTCGGCATCCCGGAATTCAAGCTGGAGAAGGAGATCGTTGCGCGCCGTCGCCAGATGATGGAAGAAATGGGCGTGGAATTCCGCCTGAATACCCAGATTGGTAGCGACACCGGCAGCGACATCAGCATCGACGAGCTGCTGCGCGATTATGATGCCGTATTCATGGGCATGGGCGCGTACAAGTACATGAAGGGCGGTTTTGACGGTGAAAACCTGCCGGGCGTGCTGAAAGCCCTGCCCTTCCTGATCAACAACGTGCGCAACTCGATGGGCACGCTGGGCGACGAAGCCTTTGTCTCCATGAAAGACAAGCGCGTGGTGGTGCTGGGCGGTGGCGATACCGCAATGGACTGCAACCGCACCTCGATCCGTCAGGGCGCCAAGTCAGTGATCTGCGCCTACCGCCGTGACGAAGAAAACATGCCGGGTTCCAAGCGCGAAGTGGCCAACGCCAAGGAAGAAGGCGTCGAATTCCAGTGGAACAGCCAGCCGGTCGGCATTGAGCAGAACGCCGATGGTTCGCTGAAGCTGAAGCTCGTCACCACTGCGCTGGGCGCGCCGGACGAGAAGGGCCGTCGTCGTCCGGAAGTGGTGCCGGGCTCCGAGCGCGGCATCGACTGTGATCACGTGATCGTGGCATTCGGCTTCCAGGCCGAGCGACTGTCCTGGTTCGATGCGGCCAACGTGGCCACCGACGACTGGAACCGCACCGTGGCGCCGTTCGCGCAGCAGTTCAAGCACCAGACCAGCAACCCGAAGATCTTTGCGGGTGGCGACCAGGTGCGCGGCGCCGATCTCGTGGTACGCGCCGTCTACGAAGGCCGCCAGGCCGCTGAAGGGATTCTGGAATTCCTCGGCGTGTGGTAAGCCATTCCACTGCAAAAGCCCCGCCCTGGCGGGGCTTTTTTACGGGTATACACCCACAGCCCATCCGTTGAAATGGCTGCAAGCATATACACATATATGTATCTGGAATCCCGGCCGGTAGCGCTCCGTGGCGGCCCGGCCACAGCTGCCGGCCTGTCATACAAGGCTTGCCGGCGCGCTGTCCGAGGGGCATCATCCTGCTTGCCCCTGTCCGGGGTTCACATTTTCAGGCGCCCAGCCATGTCGTCCACCTTTGCCACCGCAGCCGCACCAGCCGCAGCCAGACTGTCCGCGTTGCTGCAGCACGCCGAATCCGAGTTGATCGGCGGCAATGCCATCGGCCCCCTCCTCGCAGAAGCCCGCAAGCTGGCCGGCGAAGAACACGCAGCGCTCGCGCGCATTGCGCTGCTGCACGGCATGGAGCTCTGGCGCAGTGGCGAGCCACGACAGGCGCTGCGCCACTGGATTGATGCGCAAAGCCTGGCGCAAGCGGCCGACGATCCCTTGCTGATGGCCGAGGCCTGGCTGGAAATCGCCAACTGGCATCGCCTGCATAATGACGGACACCGCGCTCTGCGCCTGCACGAACACGCACTGACACTCGCCGGGCAGGCCGAATCACCCGAGCTGCAGGCTTTATGCCTGCTGGCACTGGCTGCTGACGCCCATGCGATTGCAGCACCGGATACCGCACGGCTCGCCAGGCAGCAGGCACTGGCCCTGCGCGATGCCATTCCGCCCGGCGCAGCGAGCCGCTGGCACGAGCAGCTGGCCGCACTGCACCTGCTGGAAGGCAATCTGCCTGCCGCAGAAGAAGAACTGCGACAGCTGTTGCCGGTACAGAGCGGCCGAGCCCGGCTTGGCACACTGCTGCAGCTGGGACAGATCGCGCTGCAACATGGCGAACCCGAAGAAGCCCTGCCCCTGCTGCAGGAAGGCGACGCACTGGCTGATGCCAGCGATCCGCTCGCCTGTACGCTGAAAGACACCCTGGCCGTCGCACTGGAACAGACCGGCCAGATCGAGGCCGCCGTGCAGCTGCGCCGGCAGTTGCGGGCACAGCGCCGGGCAGTCAGCGCGCAGTCCAAACCGCCTGCCCGCCTGCATGGCCTTGAGTTGAAGCTGCAGCTGATGACGTCCGAACTGGAAGTCGCACAGCTGCGCACCGAGGCCGAGCTTGAGCGCCAGAAACTGCAGCTGCTGGAAACCAGCGCCTATCGCGACCCGCTCACCGGCCTGCCCAACCGCCTCTACCTGAACGAACGCCTGCCGGAAATGCTGGAGGCCACCCGCGAAGGCATGCCGCTGAGCCTGCTGCTGATCGACTGCGACCGCCTGAAAGACCATGCCGACGCATTCGGCGAGCGTACCGGCGACGACATTCTCGTCGCTCTGGCGCATTTTCTCTCGGAAGGCTACAGCGATACCGCCGCGCTCGTGCGTTACGGCCACAGCACCTTCACGCTGTTGCTACCCGGAATGACGCCCGAGACCGCGCTGCGGCTGGCCGAACAGATCCGCCAGCGCATCGCCGGCTGCGACTGGGCCAGCCTCAAGGCCGGGCTGCAGGTGACTGCCAGCATCGGCCATGCCGCCGCGCAAGCCGATGACACCATGGACATCCTGCTGCTGCGCGCAGATCTGGCGATGTATCTTGCCAAGCGTCAGGGCGGCAATTGTGTTTCCGATGGAGACCATGCGCCATGATGGACCCGGTTGCATTGCTGCAGGCCGAGCTGGGGCCGCTGGCGCGCGAAGCCGCACACGGCTCGCCCAAAAGCCCGCGCGTCATCGAAAGACTGCTGCAGCGCGCGCGCCAGCTCGATTACCAGCCCCTGATCGCCCTGGCCCGGGTCACGCTTGGCCATGCCTGGCAGCATGTGGGCAAATTCCGCCAGGCGCAGCGCGCCTTCCTGCAGGGCGCCGATCTCTATCGTCAGCTTGGCGACGAACATGCGCGCGTCGAGGCGATGGTCGAGCTGGGGCGTTCGCATTACGCCTGCGGCGATGCGGCCCGCGCGCTCGACATCTGGTCCCGCACGCTCGAACTCGCGCGCGCCAATCACGACATGCGCAATTGTGCGCGCATCTGCCTCGGCGTCGGCCAGCTCTATGTCGCGCAAGGCGACCACCCGCGCTCGCTGCGCTACCACGAGCTTGCCCTGCGGCTGGCACGCCCGCTGGGCGACGACCATCTGGTCTGCGAAGCACTGCTGAATGTGGCTGGTGATGCCTATCGCTGCGCCATCTTCGATCGTGCGATGGCCGTGCTCGATGAAGCCGAACAGCTGCTGGCCGGCCCGGTACACAACCGGGTCTGGAGTGCGGAAGTCATCAATTACCGCGGCCTCGTGCATCATGCGCGCGGTGATTACGTCACCGCACTGGCAGAACTTGACGTCGCGTTCACGCTGCACGACAACAACCGCAATCTGTGGGGTCGAGCCCATTCGCTGCTGGCGCTGGGGCGCACTCACCTGCAGCTGGGCGACACCGCCAGCGGACAGCGCTGCCTTGAAGCCGCGCTGGAAATGGGCCAGCAGAGCCAGATCGCCCCCCTGGTCGTCCAGTCTGCCGAGCTGCTGGCCGAGCTGGCCAGCCAGCAGAATGAGCACTACCAGGCGCTGGCCTACCTGCGCCTGATCGACGCGCTGGAAAGCCGGCCAGGCGCCAATCCGGCCGGCAGCCGGCCAACGCCGGCCCAGCTGCAGCGCCTGCAGCAGCTCGAAGCCGACAGCCGCGCCCGTGTGCTGCAGCGGCAGTTGCAGCCACTGCGCATGCCGGCCTGGTCAAGCTGACCCAGCATCAGACCCCTCAAAGGCAACGTATGAAGCCGAAGCCCTTTTATTAAAAGGGCCACATCAATATACGCCACAACGTATTTAAAGCCCGGCGGCAAGCATTAGTTATTTCTCGGCAGCGGCTGCGGGGCTGGCCGCCACTGCGGCATTGCGGAAAACGAACTCGTGCCCGAGCCGGTCGGCCTGCATCAGCAGCTGATTCTGCCGCGCCTCCTGCTCGATGCGGCCCTGCAGCAGGCTGGAGCGCTGCCGGTACATTTCCGCAAGCTCACTATTGCCGGTCAGGTGGGCGTACATGCTCGCCTGCGCGGTCAGACGCGCCTCAAGCTGGCGCAGGCCATCGCTGCGGGCAACCAGCAGCGCACGCTGGGCCGTTTCCAGCGCCTGCGCGTGCTGGCGGCGGCGGAACTGGATTTCGGCAAGGCTGCCGAGAATGTTGACTTCGCCCCAGTGGTACGGCGTATCGACGAGGACTTCCAGCGCCATCTCCAGCAGATTCTGCGCTTCATCCAGATCGTTGTGGGCGTGCATGGCCAGCTCGGCCTGTCGCATGAGCGTTTCGGCTTCATGGTGCGGAAAGTGATATTCGCGACAGATGCCGAGGCTTTCATCCAGCAGCCACTGCGCTTCGGCAAACTCCGAGAGCCGGATGAGGTTGGTCGCCAGATTGATCTTGATGGCGGCAGCCAGGTAGGGATCGCGCACCTGCCCGACCAGGCCATCGGCAAGCCGGTGCAATTCGGCGGCACGCGCGAACTGGCCAAACGCATCACAGATCTGCCCCAGTCCCATCAGTGATTGCACCTGGCACAGCAGCAAATCGGATCTGGCTTCCGACAGCCGCAGGCTGCGCTCCCAGGCAGCGAGCGCCTGCGTGTAGAGGCCACGCGTATAGTTGCAGCGGCCGATCTGCTCCAGCAGCGAAGCCTCATACGAGGCCAGACCTGGCTCGCCGACCAGCCCCAGCGCCTCTTCCAGCATGGTCAGCGCCAGCCCGGTTTCACCCATCTGGTCTTCGATATAGGAGAGCTTGAGCGCGGCCTGGATGAAGCAGGCCGGGTCGCTGCGCGCCGTTCCCAGCAGGCGCACGCAGAGATCCCGCGCCTCGGCAGGCTGGACAAACAGGATCTCGTCGATGGCACGCAGGCGCGCCGCGTGTTCGGGACTGGGTAGCGTCATCATGTGCAGGCCCGCTGGCAATCAATCATGACAGCATGACACATCCTGCACCTTATTGCCTGCACCGGCCCGCGTCCTGTTGCCCGCAGGCGGCAGCGGCCTGCCTGCGGAATATCCTGATGCCAGGCCGGGTCCGGCCGTTTACACTGCAGGCATGGATTCTGCCGCCTTTTTCTCAGCCTTCATCCTGCTGCTGATGGTCACCGACCCCTTTGGCGGCATTCCGCTGTTCGTGTCACTGATGAAGCAGGTGCCACGCGAGCGGCGGCTGCGCATGATCGCCCGCGAGGTGAGCGTCGCCTTTCTGGTGCTGGTGACCTTCATGCTGTTTGGCGGCAAATTTCTTGCCATCATGCACCTCTCGCAGACTTCGCTCGGCATTGCCGGCGGCGTCATCCTCTTCCTGATCGCGCTGCGCATGGTCTTCCCGCGCCCGGAAGGCGTGTTCGGCGACACGCACGGTGGCGAGCCCTATATCGTGCCGCTGGCGATACCGCTGCTCGCCGGCCCCTCGGCACTTGCCACCGTGCTGCTGCTGGTGGCGCGCAGCCCCGAGAAAGTCTGGTACTGGGTCGCGGCGCTGTTTCTCACCATGCTGGTCTGCGCACTCACACTGGCCTTCTGCGAAAAGATCAGCCGCGTGCTGGGCGAGCACGTCACCACCGCCTTCGAGCGGCTGATGGGGCTGATCCTCACCGCGATTGCCGTGCAGATGCTGCTTGACGGTATCCGCGAGTGGCTGCTGGCACTGCACTGATACCCACCACCCCATATTGCCACAGCCATTCATTGAAAATGGTTATGAGCACATACCCAGACTATTCACGCCACATCATCCGCCTTCCCGGTCAGAGTGGCGCACGCGGGGCATGATTCTGGCGCAGACAAGGCCGCGCTGTTTGACGCGGGGCAAGCTGGCCGGCAGGCTGCGCGCTACAATGCGTCAGGAATGAGGCAGCGCCGCTGCCTGGCAGGCTGCTGAAATCAGCCTGTGCTCCGTTTTCCCTGGCCACGCCGGGGGGAATGCCTGAAACGCCAAGGGGGCAGGTTTTCCGGTTTTTTGCATTGGGCGCGTGCTGCGGGGTTTGCCCGTGGCAGGCGGCCTGCAGATGAAATCGGCTTGCCACTACCCAGCCAGCTCACGCCATGAGGACTCGCATGAATCAGAACGAACTGAAAGAAGCCGTCGGCCGCGCCGCCATTCAATTTGTACCCGACAACTGCATCGTCGGCGTGGGTACCGGCTCGACCGCCAATTATTTCATTGATGCGCTGGGCGAGATCAAGGGCCGCATCCAGGGCGCCGTGTCCTCGTCGGAAGCCAGCATCGCCCGTCTGAAAAAGCACGGCATTCCCGTTTTCGACCTCAATGCCGTCGACAACATCCCGGTTTACGTGGATGGCGCCGATGAAATCAACCACCAGCTGCAGATGATCAAGGGCGGTGGTGCCGCGCTGACGCGCGAAAAAATCGTCGCGGCCGTGGCCGAACAGTTCATCTGCATCTGCGACGAATCCAAGCTCGTCGACGTGCTGGGCAAATTCCCGCTGCCGGTGGAAGTGATTCCGATGGCGCGCTCCCACGTTGCCCGCCAGCTGGTGAAGCTCGGAGGCCACCCGGTTTACCGCGAAGGCGTTGTAACCGACAACGGCAACGTGATCCTTGACGTGCACGGCCTGCAAATCACTGAAGCCAACAAGCTGGAAAGCGCAATCAATGAAATCGTCGGCGTCGTCACCAACGGCATCTTCGCGCACCGCCGCGCCGATGTCCTGCTGCTGGGCACCGCCAGCGGCGTGAAAACGCTGAAGTAATCAGCATCCGGCAAGCCGGTGCGGTGCCGGCTACAATCACGACAACGGGGGCCTGGCCCCCGTTGCTGCGCATGGATTTCGGAACTTGCAACACGATTGAAACAAAAACCTGCTATTTTTGCGCCTTTACTGCTTTACTGGCAGCCTGCTTGTGCGCGTTCCCGCGTGTTCGAGCCGGCATGATGGCAAAACAGAACCGCTGCGCGCCTGACCTTCCCGGGCCACGCGCCGAAACCCGAATTCATTTTTCATCAGCCTGTTAATCCTGCTGGAGAACCGCACATGGCCGAACACATTTCCAAACAATTTGACGCCGAGCTGGAAGCCATCCGCTCGCAGGTCCTCGGCATGGCCGGCCTCGTCGAACAGCAGGTGCGCCAGGCGATGGAAGCCCTCGCCTCTGCCGACACCGCCATCATCAACCACGTCATCGAGCAGGAAGACCAGGTCAACGCCATGCACACCAAGCTGGACGACATGTGCGTGCACATGATCGCCCGTCGCCAGCCGGCCGCCAGCGACCTGCGTCTGGTGATGGCAGTGATCAAATCGGTGGAAGACCTGGAACGCATCGGCGACAAGGCCGCCCGCATCTGCCAGCGCGCCAAGACGATTTTCGAAGGCGGCAAGATGCAGGTGCCGCGCCTGAACGACCTGAACCACATCGCCGACCACGCGCTCGACATGCTGGCGCAAGCGCTCGACGCCTTTGCCCGCCTTGACGCGGTTACCGCCAGCGAAGTCAAGCGCATGGACAGCCAGCTCGACACCGAATACCGCGCGCTGCAGCGCCAGCTGATCACCTTCATGATGGAAGACCCGCGCACCATCACGCTGATGCTCGACATTCTGTGGATCGCCAAGGCCATCGAGCGTATCGGCGATCTGTCGGTCAGCGTGGCCGAGCAGGTCATCTATCTGGTCAAGGGGCAGGATGTGCGCCACAAGAGTCAGGAAGAAGTCGACGAGGTCGCGCAAGGCACGCGCTGATCCGCTGCATCCGCACACAGAAAACCCGGCTCAGGAAACTGGCCGGGTTTTGTTTTGCGCACGCCGCTCAGGCGCTTTGCTTCCCCAGTTGCTCCAGCAGCCGTTGCGCATCCGCCTGCAGATCGCTGGCATTCGGGCGAAATACAAAGGATCCGGCACGCGCCAGACCGGGATACAGGCCATGGCTGCTGCGCAGGTAGGCGGGGTCGTAATGCAGCTCGATCAGCTCGCGAAAAAGCGTGGCCCGCTCACCGGCATCGATCAGCGCCTCCCAGCGCGCCAGCGTCTGCCGGCCATAGGTGGCCGCCAGAAAGCCCAGCAGCTTCTTGAGCCGCTCCGGCTCGGCAAAGAGCCCTGCATAATCCGTGCACAGAAAATCGACGCGGTCATCCAGCTCTGCTTCGACACGGATGCATGGCGCACTTGATAGCGCCTGCATCAGTGCCGCGGGCAGCTGCAGCTGGCCGATCTTCTTGCTCTCCGCCTCGACAAATACCGGCCGCTCCGGCGTGAAACCGGCGAGCACCTGCAGCAACTCGCTGTCAAAGCGTTTCTGGCTGGGCTGCACTTCGCCGGGCAGCGCGCCAAGCAGCGAGCCGCGATGCCGGGCCAGTGCCTCCAGATCGAGTACCTGCGCACCACAGCGCGCCAGCGCATGCAGCAGGCGCGTCTTGCCGCAACCGGTCAACCCGGCCAGCACGCGATAATCGAATTGCCCCGGCATGCCGTCGAGGCGGGCCAGCACCTGATGGCGGTAAGCCTTGTAGCCACCGTCGAGCTGACGCGCCTTCCAGCCGATCAGGTTGAACCATGCCGTCATCGACCCTGATCGCTTGCCGCCGCGCCAGCAATAGATCAGGGGCTTCCAGTTGATCGGCTTGTCGGCAAAGGTGGTTTGCAGATGCCGCGCAATATTCTGCGCCACCAGTGCCGCGCCCAGCTTCGTCGCCTCGAAGGGCGACACCTGCTTGTACATCGTGCCGACGACAACCCGCTCCTCATTGCTGAGCACCGGTGCATTGATGGCGCTGGGGATATGGTCTTCGGCATATTCCAGTGGCGTGCGCACGTCGATGATGCAGTCGAAGCGGTCAATCTCGTCCAGGGTAGCCAGCTGATTTTTCATGGGGCGCCAAACGTCGGATAATGCCCCCATTGTAAACGAGGGGACTTCCATGGAAACCATCCGTCTGACCCGGCTTTCCCACGGCGGCGGCTGCGGCTGCAAGATCGCCCCGGCGGTCCTGGCCGACATGCTGAAAAGCATGCCGCAAATGCAGGCCTTTCCCGATCTGCTGGTCGGCACCGAGACCGCCGACGATGCCGCGGTCTACCGCTTGAACGATGAGCAGGCGCTGGTCGCCACGACTGACTTCTTCATGCCCATCGTTGACGACCCCTTCGATTTTGGCCGCATCGCCGCGACCAATGCGATTTCGGATATTTATGCCATGGGGGGTACCCCCATCATGGCCCTTGCCATTGTTGGGATGCCGGTCAATACCCTTCCAATGGAAGCCATCCAGCAGATTCTGGCCGGTGGTGCCAGTGTGTGTGCAGCCGCCGGCATTCCTGTGGCGGGCGGGCATTCAATCGACTCCCCCGAGCCGATCTACGGCCTTGTCGCGCTGGGTCTGGTGCACCCGGATCAGGTGAAGCGCAACAGCCAGGCGCAGGCAGGCGACGTGCTGGTGCTTGGCAAACCACTCGGCATCGGCATCCTCGGCAGCGCCATGAAACAAGGCGCGCTGGACGCAGACGGCTACCGCCAGCTGATCGACACCACCACCCAGCTCAACCGCATCGGCAGCGAGCTGGCGGGGCTGGATGGCGTGCATGCGCTGACCGACGTCACCGGCTTCGGCCTGCTTGGCCATCTGCTTGAACTCTGCCGTGGCGCAGGCCTCGGTGCCACGCTGAGCGCCAGCCAGCTCCCCGTACTGCCCGCGGCCATCGCCCTTGCACAGCAGGGCATCGGGCCGGGTGCCATCGGTCGCAATCTGGCAAGCTTCGGCGCGGACGTGCAATTTGCCGAACAAGTGCCCGACTGGCAGCGCCGCATCATGGCCGATGCCCAGACCAGCGGCGGCCTGCTGGCTGCCGTCGCACCGGAGTGTGTCGAAGACGTGCTGGCACGCTTTCACGCGCAGGGCTTTGCCGCGGCTCGCGTGGTCGGGCGGATGCAGGCCGGCGCGCCGGTCATCGCCGTTACGGAATAAGGATCAGGAAACCATGAGCAACGATTTCGCCAGCACCGCCCTGGTGTTCAACCACGACGGCCTCGGCCACGCCGATGAGGCGCTGCGCCACAAACTCGCCAGCAACTACCTGCGCACGCTGCTGGAACTCGGCCAGCTGCCGCAGGCGATCCTGTTCTATGCTGGCGGCGTCAAGCTCGTCGCCCACGGCTCGCCCTGCCTGGCCGAGCTGACCGAACTTGCCGCCGCTGGCGTTCCCGTCATCGCCTGCCGCACCTGTCTGGATTTCTACGGCTTGATGGATCAGGTTGCTGCCGGTGAAATCGGCAATATGCTGCGCATCGTCGAAGCGCAGGCGCAGGCCGCGAAGGTGATTACGCTGTAGCCTGCCGGTTCAATGCGGCATGCCGAGTGCCAAAGCCAGCGGCACGAACACTAGCGAG
The DNA here is from genome assembly GCF_000430805.1 of Chitinilyticum aquatile DSM 21506. GTDB lineage: Bacteria > Pseudomonadota > Gammaproteobacteria > Burkholderiales > Chitinibacteraceae > Chitinilyticum > Chitinilyticum aquatile. The sequence goes on from NZ_KE387260.1 coordinate 80,752, forward strand.
AGCAGCGTGCCGGCAACGACGATGGCAGCAACCAGCTCCGGGTCCTGCCGGTACTGCTCGGCAAACAGGTAATTGAGCACCGCCGGCGGCAAGGCGCCGTAGAGCAGCAGGATGCCGGCCTGCGCAGCTGGCAGCGGCCAGAGTCTGAGCAGCAGCCAGGCCAGCGCCAGCCCGATCGCCGGACACATCAGGCCAGCCAGCAGGCCATCGCGCCAGCGCGTGACGCGAAACTGCGCCATCCGCACCCCCAGCGCAAACAGCATCAAGGGTATTGCCATGGAGCCAAGCATTTCCATAGGCTTGAATACCCATATCGGCATGGGTATATGCAGATACTGCACCAGCAAGCCGGCGAGCAGCGCCCACACCATCGGCACATTCAGCAGCGCATGCAGCGGGGCCTTGCGATCAAACAGCCGCACGCCAACGGTAAAGTGCAGCAGGTTCAGGTAGACAAACACCACCACCGCCGCCGGAAACTCGGTCGGGCCGAAGGCAAACAGCCACAGCGGCAAGCCCATGTTGCCGGTATTGGTAAACATCTGCGGCACGGCAAACGCCGCCGCGTTCAGACCAAGCCGCCGCGCCACCAGCCAGGCCGCCAGCCCGCCACCAAAGGTAATCAGCGTCACCGCCAGCAGCAGCGGCAGATAGTCGCCCCAGGCCACGCTGCGCTGTGTCATCGCGGTGAACACCAGCAAGGGTGACAGCAACTCGACATTCAGGCGGTTCAGGGCAGTGAGGTCCACCGCGCGAAAGCGCGCATAGACCCAGCCGATCAGCGCAATCAGCAGCACGGGCGCGATGATGGAAAAGATGGCGTAGAACATGGGCAGCCAGATCGCGGAAGATGAGCCGGAACACCATAGCACGCGCCTCCGGCGCTTTTTGTGACGCTTCGCACGCCATCACGCCTCGCCGCTTGCCGGCACTGTCAGTGCAATAGTAGTCTGCCCGCTCCACCCGCCATTCTGCGACGCACCATGCCTTCTTTCCGTTTCCCCGGCCCCTGGCAGACGCTGCTGCTGCTTTTGCTGCTGCTCGGCACGCCAGTCGCGGCCTTTTTCATCAACGCGCAATTCGACGAGCCGCTGGACAGCGCTACCCAGCAATGGCTGGGTTGGCAGCTGCCCGCCGTCGCCACAAAGGATAATGGCTATCTCGATCTGGTCGCGCTCGACGCCAATGTGCCCGAGCGCCTGGCAGTGGCCGCTGCCGTGCAAGCAAGATTTGCCGAGATCGCCAGCCAGCCCGGCGGCAATCACGCGAAACAGTACGAAGCGGCGCTGAAAACGCTGAACCTCAAACCACGCACCCTACCCTTGCCGGAAGGGCTATGTGGCAACAAGGCACCCAGCTGCCTGCCGGAGCTGCGCCAGCATGCGGCAATGCTCGCCAGCCTGCGCGAACGCGAAAAGGACGCACTGCAGCGCTATCAGGACATGTTGCTGAGCCCGGCCTACGCCGAGCTGCTGCCGGCGGACGTCACCGCGCCCATTCCCCGCTACACGTCAGCGCTGCAGCTCAACGTGCTGCACTCCAGCCAGATCAGCGACGCAGCCGAAGCAGGAAACTTTGCCGGGGCGCTGGCGCTCTGGTATGCCGAGCGGCAATTCTGGCTGCGCGCCGCACACGGCTCGCGCACGCTGATCAATCTGATGGTGACCACCGCCATGCTCCAGCGCAGCAACCGCCTGCTGGGCGAACTGCTGGCTGCACATCCGCAGCTCAAGCGCGCCGATCTGACTGCCACGCGACAGTCCCTGGAAAACAGCAGGCAACTGCAACACTTGCTGGGACAAGTGACACTGGGCGAATTCCAGTGGTTTGCCTACGCCATCCGTCATCCCGATCTGGACACCCTGCCAGATGCAGAGCGGAAAAAACTGGATGTCGCGCTGATGAGCACACTGAAGCCGCATGCAACGCTGAATCTCGGGCGACAGGAATACCAGCAGCACCTGCGGACACTCGGCATCCCCCTGCCCGCAGGCATCGCGGCAGGCGACCTGCCGGAAAAGCCCGTCTGCGCAGACGGGGGATCGATCCTGCATTTTGACAATCCGGCCGGCAAGATGCTGGCCTGCATGGCACCACCGGATTTCAGCAGTTACCGTGACCGGCTGGCCACCATCGAAAAGGACAGCCAGACCCTGCTGAACCGGCTGCAGGCACAATAAATCCGTGTCGTTAAACAACAAAGCCTCCTTGCGGAGGCTTTGTTGTTTCCTGCAAATCATCGGGCATGCGCCACGGCGGGATCAGTCACCGAGCTGCGCCAGCAGCTCGGCCTGCTGCTCGTTGATCAGCGCCTGGGTCAGCTCGTCCAGATCGCCGTCCATGATGAAGTCGAGCTTGTAGAGCGTCAGGTTGATGCGGTGATCGGTCATCCGGCCCTGAGGGAAGTTGTAGGTGCGGATGCGCTCGGAGCGGTCGCCCGAGCCGATCAGGCTCTTGCGCTCGGCGGCTTCCTTGGCCTGGATTTCGCGCAGCTGCGCATCCTTGATGCGCGCGGCAAGCACGGCCAGCGCGCGCGCCTTGTTCTTGTGCTGGCTGCGGTCGTCCTGGCACTCGACCACGATGCCGGTCGGCAAATGAACGACTCGCACGGCCGAATCGGTCTTGTTGATGTGCTGGCCACCCGCGCCGGACGCGCGGAAGGTGTCGATGCGCAGGTCCGCCGGATTGATGTCCACCTCGCCCACCTCATCGGCTTCCGGCATCACGGCAACGGTACACGCGGACGTATGGATGCGGCCCTGCGTTTCCGTCACCGGCACGCGCTGCACGCGGTGCCCGCCCGATTCGAACTTGAGCCGCGAGTAGGCGCCGAAACCGGCGATGCGCGCGATGATTTCCTTGTAGCCACCCAGATCGGATTCGTTGGCCGACATGATCTCGACCTGCCAGCGGTTGCGCTCGGCGTAGCGCGAATACATGCGGAACAGGTCGGCGGCAAACAGCGCCGATTCGTCGCCGCCGGTGCCGGCGCGGATTTCCAGAAAGATGTTGCGCTCGTCGTTGGGGTCTTTCGGCAGCAGCGCCTTCTGCAGCTCGATGTCGAGCTCCTCGATGCGCGTCTTGCCGGCCGCGATCTCTTCTTCGGCCATGTCCTTCATGTCCGGGTCGGCGAGCAATTCCTGCGCGGTGGCGAGGTCGGCTTCAACCTGGCGGAACTGGTGATACAGCTCGACCACGGGGGTCAGCTCCGCATGCTCGCGCGTGAGCTTGCGATACTGATCCATGTCGCGCGTGGCGTCTTCGCTGGACAGGAGCATACCGACTTCTTCAAGACGGTCGGCAAGCTGGGCCAATTTGGCGGCAATACTGGGTTTCATGTTTTCTTCAGCCTTCAAAACCGCGACGCAGAGACGTCGTGGCACAGGGATTCAATGCAGGAGCATGCTCGCTCCTGCAGCATATTCAAATAGCCCGGCAGCTAATCCGGCTCATGCAGGCGGTATAGCCGCCGCACGGCTTCAACCAGCTCGGCTTGCTGCTCGCCCTGCGTGGCATTGAGCGCCGCGAGCGGGGCGTGCAGGAATTTGTTGCCCATCTGGCGTGCGAGTTCTTCCAGCACCAGCTCGGGGTCGCTTCCCGATGCCAGCTGCTTTTTCGCACGCTCCAGCTCCTTGCGCTGGATGCGCTCCGCGTGGTCGCGCAGTTCGCGGATCGTCGGTACCAGCGCGCGGCTGGCGAGCCACTGGCTGAATTCCTCAATGCGCTCCTGCACCATGCCCTCGGCAACGGCCGCTTCGCTCTGGCGCGATTCCAGCCCTTCCCGCACCACCTCACTCAGATCATCGACCGTGAAGAGGTACACGTCTTCCAGCTTGCTGACTTCCTGCTCGACATCGCGCGGCACGGCCAGGTCGACCATGAAGACCGGGCGGTGTCTCCGCGCCTTGATCGCGCGCTCCATCATGCCCTTGCCGACGATTGGCAGCGACGAGGCGGTCGAGGTAATCACGATGTCAAATTCGGCAATGCGTGCGGGCAACTCGGACAGCAGCATCGCTTCGCCGCCCAGTGTGGCGGCCAGTTTCTCGCCGCGCTCCAGTGTGCGGTTGGCCACCGCAATGGCGCGCGGCTTCTGCGCGTGCATGTGCGTGGCACACAGCTCGATCATTTCGCCGGCGCCGATGAAGAGCACCTTGCATTCGGACACCGAGGGGAAAATCCGCTCGGCCAGCCTGACTGTCGCCGCCGCCATCGACACCGATGCGGCACCGATGCGCGTCTGCGAGCGCACGTCCTTGGCTACGCCAAAGGCGCGCTGGAACAGGCCATTGAGCAGCAGCCCCAGCGAGCCGGCATCACGCGCGGTGCGCTCGGCATCTTTCAGCTGACCGAGAATCTGCGTTTCCCCCAGCACCATCGAATCCAGCCCGCAGGCGACACGATAGGCATGGCGCACGGCGTCCGGCCCTTCGTGCAGATAGAGGTAGCCGTCGAGCTCGGCCGGCTGGCGATGCCGCAGCCTGGCCAGCCAGTCGACCAGCACCTCGCCATTCTCGGCATTGCAATACAGCTCGGTGCGGTTGCAGGTCGAGACAATCATCGCCTCGTGCACGCCATTACAGGAAACCAGCTGCTGCAGTGCGCCACCCAGCTCGTGCGGGCCAAAGGCCAGCAGCTCGCGCACCGCCAGCGGGGCGGTGTGGTGGTTCAGGCCCAGCACAATCAGTTTCATCAGGTGTCGCGCGATTTCAGAAGGCGGCCATTTTACCCTGAAAGCGGCCGCACAAGTGGCCAGGGCCTGTTCAAAGGCAGGCGAGCTAGTGCGATACAAGGCAAGAACAAGTGAGGAAGCGGAATTGACACGAGGTCAATGAACATTTCATGCTTGTTTTTAAGGCCGTAGCGCCGACGCACAGCCCACTTTGGACAGGCTCTTACCACCAGACCGGCTCGGCTTCGAGCGCAACGCCAAAGCGCTCCTGCACATCCGCCTGCACCGCCTGCATCAGCGCGGCCACATCCGCGCCGGTGGCGCCGCCGTGGTTGACCAGCACCAGCGCCTGTTTTTCATACATGCCGACGGGCCCGAGCCGGCGGCCTTTCCAGCCGCACTGGTCGATCAGCCAGCCGGCGGCCAGCTTGTAGCTGCCGTCCGCCTGGTGATAGGCAACCAGTGCCGGATGCTCGAGCTGCAATTGCTCGAACAGCGCCGCGCTGACCAGCGGATTCTTGAAGAAACTGCCGGCATTGCCGATCACTGCCGGGTCGGGCAGTTTGCGGCGGCGCACATTGATGACGGCCTGCGCGACACCGGCTGGCGTGCGCGGCAGCGCTGACACCTCCAGCTCGCGCTCGATATCGCCGTAGGTAGTGCGGATTTCTGCCCGCTTCGGCAGGCGGAAAACCACCTCGCCGATCAGCCAGCGACCAGCTTCCTCTTGCTTGAAAACGCTGTCGCGATAGGAAAAACGGCAGGTATGCTTGTCAAACCTTCGCGTTTCTTTGGTTGAGAGCGAATACCCTGTCAGTTCAAAAAAGCAGTCCTGCACTTCCACGCCGTAAGCACCGATATTCTGCACCGGCGCGGCACCGACCGTGCCCGGAATCAGCGACAGGTTTTCGAGGCCGCCATAGCCCTGCGCCAGCGTCCACTGCACGAAGTCGTGCCAGTTCTCGCCGCCGCCGGCTGCCACATACCAGGCCTCGTCGTCCTCGCGCACCAGGCGACGGCCGGGGATTTCCACTTTCAGCACCACGCCGGCCACATCGCCACCCAGCACCAGATTGCTGCCGCCGCCCAGCACGTAGAGCGGCAGGCCCGCCACGCGGTCATCGGCCAGCACGGCCAGCAGGTCGGCATGGCTGCGGATGCGCGCAAACCATTGCGCACTGGCCCGCACGCCCAGCGTATTGCAGGCCTGCAGGGGAAAACCGGAAAGGAGCTCAGTCATTGTGAATGCCAGTCAGGCCGCACGGGCAGCCTGCGTGTTATGAGTTGGAGTGCCGCCGCCGCACGCTCAGGGGCGGTTACCCAGATGCCAGCGCGCGCAGTACCACTTCACCTGCTCTTCGCTTGTTCCCGTCACCGGCACCAGTACGCTGCCCGTTTTCGACAGGTAGCGCGGATAGGGGCCGGGCAGCTCGACAAAGGTGTAACCCAGGCGCTGCTCGATATTCTTGCGCACGTCGTCGACCTTGCCCTTCACCAGCGCGCCGACCATGCGTACACCGGATTCGGGCAGCTCGACCCAGACCTCCAGTGTCTGGTTGCCCGCCAGCTGGGTTTTCTCGGCGTCGTACCATTCTGCCTCGCCCCAGACACGCAGGGGCTGGCCCAGATACTGGCGGAAATAGCTGCGCCAGTAGTCCGTCGACCATTCACCGCGGCACGAGAGCTGCGCTTCCATCTGGTCGCTGAAATGGCTGGGAATTTTGGCCTGCGCGGATACCGCCAGGAGCAAGGCGCAGAGCGACAAAGGCCAGCGCACGCGAGCACGCTGACCTTTGCGGGTAAAGAGGCCGGCCATTCCTGTCGGAATGGCCGGCCGTGCCTTGCAGTGCTTAACCACTATTGCGCAAACCTGCCGCGATACCGTTGATGGTGAGGTGAACGGCGTGAGCCACATCTTCGCTTTCATCGCCCGAGCGCATGCGCTTGAGCAATTCGACCTGCAGGTGATTCAGCGGATCGAGGTAAGGCAGACGGTTGGCCAGGCTGCGGGCCAGCATCGGGTTGTCGCCCAGCAGCTCGGTGTGCTCGGTGATCGCCAGTACGGCGTCAACCGCGCGCTGCCATTCATCCTTGATGCGGCTGAAGATGCGCTGCGCGAGCTGCTGGTCGTTCACCAGCTCGGAGTAGCGTGCGGCAATCGCGATGTCGGACTTGGCCAGCACCATTTCCATATTGGAAATCGAGCTGGTAAAGAAGGGCCAGGTCTTGTAGTGGTGACGCAGCGTCTTGAGGCCTTCCTCGCCATTTTCCTTCAGGTACTCGGAAATGGCGGTACCAAAACCGTACCAGCCCGGCAGCATCAGGCGGCACTGCGACCACGAGAACACCCACGGAATCGCACGCAGATCGGCGATGCTGTTGGTGGCCTTGCGAGCCGACGGGCGCGAGCCGATGTTCAGGTTCGGGATTTCACCGATCGGTGTCGATTCACGGAAATAAGTGACGAAATCGGGCGTTGCGTACACCAGATCGCGGTAGGACTGGTAGGCGCGCAGCGACAGTTTTTCCATCAGTTCGCGGCGCGGCAGCGGATCGAAATCCGGCGGACACGGCGGCGGGAAGCTGCTTTCCAGCGTGGCGGCAACGAGGATTTCCAGGTTGCGGCGGCCCACTTCACGGTCGGCATACTTCGCGGCAATCACTTCGCCCTGCTCGGTGATGCGGATCTGGCCGTTCACGGAACCGGCCGGCTGCGCCAGGATCGCGTCATAAGCCGGGCCGCCACCACGGCCAACGGTACCACCGCGACCATGGAACAGGCGCATCTTGAAGCCGGCCTTGTTGAACACGTCAACCAGCTTCAGCTCGGCCTTGTAGAGCTCCCAGTTGGAAGTCAGGTAACCGCCGTCCTTGTTGGAATCGGAATAGCCCAGCATGACTTCCTGCACGCCATCGCGGCAGGCCAGCAGCTGGCGCCACTGCGGAATGGCGAACAGCTCGGTCATGATGACATCGCTGCCGCGCAGATCGGGGATGGTCTCGAACAGCGGAATGATGTTGACCTTGCTGCGCACCTGCGGCGCCAGCGACACGAGGCCGACGTCGTTCAGCAGCACGGCGACTTCCAGAATGTCGGACACCGAATCGCAGTTGGAAATGATGTAGTTCGGCAGCACTTCCTCGCCGTACTGCGCCTGGATTTCGGCGGCAGCCTTGAGGATGTTCAGTTCCTTCTGCACATCCTCACTGTATTCGACGTCGTACGGACAGATCAGCGGGCGCGGGCTGGCCAGCTCGCGCAGCAGCACTACGCGGCGCGAACGCTCGTCGAGCGACAGGTAGTCTTCCAGACCGGCGCGATCGAACAGCTCGGCGATCATCTTCTCGTGCATGCCGGAATACTGCCGCATGTCGACGGGTGCCATGTGGAAACCGAACACGCTCACCGCGCGCTGCAGGCGGCGCAGACGGCCGGCGGCAATCTTGGCGGCGCCGTGGGCCTTCAGCGAATTGGCGATGATGGCCAGATCAGCGGCCAGCTCCTGCGGCAGCTCGTACGGCGCGGCATGCGCCACGTCATGCAGGGTGTGGTGGAAGGTGCCGATCTTGGCGGCGGTCGCGAACACGCGGGCGCGGATGGCGGAAACGGCAAGGCGGTAAGGCTCGCCACCACCCTTGCGGGCCACGTCGTCGGTCGCCTGCTCGGCCAGCTGCTGCAGCGACTGGTCAACCTGTACCAGACGCGCGGACATCGACAGTTCGTTCTCCAGCTTCTGGCATTGCTGGAAGTAGTAATCCAGCACCACGCCGGCCTGGCGCGATACGGCGTACTTCAGTACTTCAGCGGTCACAAACGGATTGCCGTCGCGATCGCCACCGATCCAGCTGCCGACGTGCATGAAATTGGGCAGTTCGACCGGCTGGCCGGACAGCTCGGACAGCTTGTCTTCCAGATCGATGTAGAGGCGCGGAATTTCGTGCAGGAAGGTATTGCGGAAATAGGTCGAGCCGTTTTCGATTTCATCCTGCACCTTCAGCTTGAAGGTACGGATTTCGCGGGTCTGCCACAGCGTCTGCATCACGCGCTCGAGCGCATCCTGATTGGCTTTCAGCTCGTCCGGCGTCATCTGCACGCGGTCACGCTCGGTCAGCAGCTCGGCCAGCGCGCGGTGGCTGTCGAGGATGGTCTTGCGCTTCACCTCGGTCGGGTGCGCGGTCATCACCGGCGCGATCAGCGTCTCGTTCAGCAGCGCCAGGATTTCGGACGCCTTGATGTTGCGCGAGGTCAGGTCATTGATCGCTGCCGCCAGGCTGCCGCGCTGCGGTGCCGAGCCCATCATCTTGTGCGCGCGTCGGCGGCGGTTGTGGTGCAGATCCTCGGCAATATTGGAGAGGTGCGAGAAATAGCTGAACGCGCGAACCAGCGAAATGGTGCTCGACAGTTCCAGCGACGACAGCGTGCGCGACAGGGCCTGGCCTGCAGCCGCATCGTGCTCGCGCACATAGCGCACGGCCATGTCGCGGATGGATTCGATCTGGTCGGAGGTCAGGGCGCCCGCCTGCTCACGGATGGTGTCAGAAAGCAGCTCAGCCAACAGGTCAAGGTCGCGCGTAAGCGGCAAGTCTTTCTCGGCAATCGGTTCGAGTACGGCCATGGCAGTCCAGTTAAGTGAATGGCAAAGTCAGACAAAAATGGCTTACATTTTAGCAGAAGAAGCTACCCTTGCTCAGCTAAATGGCGTTATTACATTTCCTTAAACTTGGCAAGAGTGCCTTTCCCGCACAGCACGGAAAGACCACACAACTCTGCCATCAGCAAAGAATAAACAGGGTATTGCCTCGGAGACAAAGAAATAAAATGCCCACAGACACATACCCCAAGCATGAAAGCAATTTCACTGCCGACATGCTTCCTGCGCCCCATGCAAAACGGCACCAGGTTGGTGCCGTTTTGCAAACGTAACGCAATGAAAACTAACGCCCCCGACCGGCTCTTCAGGTAATGACACTCACCAGATAGCCGAGGATGGCCACACCACCGCCCAGCAGCAACGCGATCAGCGCCAGCCAGTAATTGCGCTTTTTCTGTTCCCACATCAGGCCCCTGTAGCCGGCCAGCAGCAGCTCGGAAGGGTTCTGATTCAGCATCTCGCCCAGCTTGCGCGGCAGGCCCGGCAGCAGCGTCGCCCACTGTGGCGCCTCGTGCTTGAGATTGGCCAGGAGGCCGCGCCAGCCGATCTGCTCGTTCATCCAGCGCCGCAGGAAGGGATAGGCGGTTTCCCACAGATCGAGCTCCGGATCAAGCTGGCGCCCCAGTCCTTCGATATTGAGCAGGGTCTTCTGCAGCAGCACCAGCTGCGGCTGGATTTCGACATTGAAGCGGCGCGAGACCTCGAACAGGCGCAACAGCACCACGCCAAAGGAAATCTGCGCGAGCGGCTTGTTGAAGAACGGTTCGCACACCGTGCGGACAGCGGCCTCGAGTTCTTCGACGCGCGTGTCTTTGGGCACCCAGCCACATTCGATGTGGGCAGTGGCCACGCGCTTGTAGTCGCGCTCGAAAAAGGCGAGGAAATTGATCGCCAGATACTGCTTGTCGTGATCGTTCAGCGAACCGACGATGCCGAAATCCAGCGCGATATAGCGGTTGTCCGCCGCCACTAGGATATTGCCCGGGTGCATGTCGGCATGGAAAAAGCCATGACGGAACACCTGCGTGAAGAAAATCTCGACACCGAAACGGCTAAGCTTTTTCAGATCCATGCCGGCGGCGCGCAGCTCGTCGATGCGCCCGACCGGAATGCCATCCATCCATTCCAGCGTCAGAACCTGGCGCGACGTCCAGTCGTAATGCACTGCCGGCACGATCAGCTGCTCGGAGCCGACAAAATTGCGATGCAGTTGCGAGGCATTGCCTGCTTCGACCATCAGGTCGAGCTCGTCGTGCAGATAGCGGTCGAATTCCGCCACGACCTCGCGCGGCCTGAGTCGCTTGCCGTCGACAAAGAGTTTTTCCACCAGCCCGGCCATCACGCGCATCAGCGCCAGATCGGATTCGATCACCGGCAGAATGCCCGGGCGCAGCACCTTCACCGCCACCTTGCGCCCGTCCGGCAAACGCGCCGCGTGCACCTGCGCGATCGACGCCGAGGCCACCGGCGTACGGTCAAACTCGGCATACAGCTCGTCCAGCGGACGCTTCAGCTCGGCCTCGATAACGGCGACGGCGACATCGCCGGAAAAGGCCGGCACGCGATCCTGCAGCTTCGCCAGCTCGTCGGCGAGGTCCGGCGGCATCAGGTCGCGGCGGGTGGAGAGCACCTGGCCGAACTTGACGAAAATCGGCCCGAGGTCTTCCAGCGCACAGCGCAGACGCTCGCCGCGCGGGGCAGACAGATCGCGCCAGAAGCACAGGCCGCGCACCAGCCGGGACAGGCCGCGCACGCGTTCATGGCCAAGCAGGAATTCATCCAGCCCGTAGCGCACAACGACACGGGCAATTTTCAGCAAACGCAGCACCCGCATCAGTTATTGCCTTCCTGCTGTTTGACAGTGGATTCCAGCCGCTGCAGGCGCTTTTCCAGCCGCGCCATGTCGTCGCGCAGCGCATCGACCGCGGCATAATGCCGCTCGACATCGGGCTTGTTCGCCAGCATGGGCGCCTCATCACGCAGATATTCGACCCAGGCCACCAGCAGCCGCGAGCCCAGCGCGCCCGGAATGCCGCCGATCTTGCCGGCAAGCCAGACGATGCGGCGCGCAGCCACGTCGCCGACCAGCTGCGACAGGTCTTCCGCCGCATCCCAGCGCAGCTTGCCCAGCACATTGCCAAGAGCGGCACCCAGCTCGGCGTCGCCGTCCAGCAGTACCTGACGCGCCGCCGCCTGCGGGTCGGTCATGCGGGTATAGAAGAAATCCAGCGGCAGGGTAATGCTGGCCTCGGGCGTGGCATGACTGTGCGCCAGCCGGCCATCGGCCGTCACCACCAGCACGGCAGTCGTCAGCGGCACGGTGATTTTCACCGTGCGGCCGGCCAGCCCCGCCAGCTCGGCGCGCCGCTCGGGAGCATGCTTCAGCAGACGGTTGAGCGCGGTGGCGAGCAGCATCAGAATTTGGTTCCCTTGTGCAGTGCAACCACGCCGCCGGTCATGTTGTGGTAGTCGACACGGCCGAAGCCGGCGTCGAGCATCATGGTTTTCAGCGTTTCCTGATCGGGGTGCATGCGGATCGATTCGGCCAGGTACTGGTAAGAATCCGCATCGTTGGCGACCAGCTTGCCCATGAAGGGCAGCAGCTTGAACGAATACACATCGTAGGCCGGCTTCAGTGGCGCCCATACCTTCGAGAATTCCAGCACCAGCAGCCGCCCACCGGGCTTGAGCACGCGGTGCATTTCCTTGAGCGCCACATCCTTGTGCGTCATGTTGCGCAGGCCGAAGGCGACCGAAACCAGATCGAAATAGTTGTCCGGGAAGGGCAGCTTTTCGGCGTCGCATTGCGCCACCGGTACGGCAAAACCGGCATCCAGCAGGCGGTCACGACCAACGCCCAGCATGGAGCTGTTGATATCGGTGAGCCAGACCTGGCCGGATTTGCCGACCTTCCTGGCAAACGCCTTTGACAGGTCGCCCGTACCGCCGGCGATGTCGAGCACGCGGTCACCCGCTTTCGCACCACTGGTTTCGATGGTGAAGAATTTCCATGCCCGGTGCAGCCCGGCGGACATCAGGTCATTCATCACGTCATATTTCTGCGCCACGGAATGGAATACTTCGGCGACCTTGTGCGCCTTTTCCGACTCGTTGACGGTTTTGAAGCCAAAATGGGTTTGCTGGTCGCTCATGATTTGAACCTTAGGGTATACCCTTGAATGCTTTTAAAATATTTGGCCCTGGAGCAATACCCCATCAGGCATCACGTGAAGCGCCGGCAGCGGCCAGGCGCTCGAGATAGAGCTGCCAGTAGGCATCGTGCTTTGTTGCCAGCTCGTGCAGATACTCCCAGGAATACAGGCCGGAATCGTGACCATCGTCGAACACCAGCTTGACCGCGTAGTTGCCCACCGGCAACACATCGATGATTGCAACGTCACGCTTGCCGGTCTGCAGCACACCGGGGCCCACGCCATGCCCGCGCACCTCGGCCGACGGGCTGTAGACGCGCAGGAACTCGCAGGGCAAGGCATAACGGGTGCCGTCTGCATACGCCAGCACCAGCTGGCGTGACTGTGCTTCAAGGGTGATTTCTTCCGGGATAGGGGTGTCGGGAGTCAGTCCGGCCATGGTCGCAATGCTGTTTTGACAGCGGAAAATCGGGGAATGCGTAATCATACCCTGCAATACCGCCACTGTTGCAGTCCGCGTTGCACGACAGCCTGTCAGCGACTTGTCATATTAACTTCACATTGCGGCATTATTCTCGCAACATCGCTGTATAACCCCACCCGAGGTTGCCCCACCATGCCCGCCAACATCCTGCTGGTTGAAGACGAACCGGCCATCCAGGAACTGATTGCATTCAATCTGACCCAGGCCGGGCACCATGTCATGCGCGCCGATACGGCAGAAAATGCCAAGAATATCGTGCGCAACGCCCTGCCCGACCTGATCCTGCTCGACTGGATGCTGCCTGGCATGTCCGGCATCGATTTCGCCCGCCAGCTGCGCGGCGATGACCGTACCAAATCGATTCCGCTGATCATGCTCACCGCCCGCTCGGACGAACAGGACAAGATCGTCGGCCTCGACACCGGTGCAGATGACTACATCACCAAGCCCTTCTCGCCGCGCGAACTGCAGGCGCGCATCAAGGCCGTGCTGCGCCGCCGCGCGCCGCAGGCTACCGACGACCCGGTCGAAATCAAGGGCCTGCGCCTCGACCCGGTTACCCATCGCGTTACCGGCAATGGCGAACCGCTGGATCTGGGACCGACCGAATTCCGCCTGCTGCACTTTTTCATGACGCATGCCGAACGCGTGCACAGCCGCGCCCACCTGCTCGATCAGGTCTGGGGCGACCATGTGTTCGTGGAAGAGCGCACCGTCGACGTCCACATCCGCCGCCTGCGCTCCTCGCTCGAAGGCACCGGCCATGACGGCCTGATCCAGACCGTGCGCGGCTCCGGATATCGCTTGTCGGCCAACTAGCAGCACCGGTATCCTCGGCGCTTATCACCGGCCCCTCGCATCGGGCCTCAAGGCGTACATTTCATGGTCTGGCTGCGTTCAGTCATTTATTACCTTTTCGTCACACTGGTGGCACTCTTCACCGGCGCGGTTGCCGGCGTCGAATGGGGCCTGGGCTTTGCGCTGGCGGTTACCCTGATCAGCCTGTGGTTCCATCTCTACAATCTGGGCCGGCTGCACTACTGGCTGCAGCACCCGCGCGTGGACAATGTGCCCGGCAGCCTGCTGCTCTGGCAGGATGTCTTCGACCGCCTCTACGATCAGGTCCGCCATCAGAAAAAAGCCAAGGAGCGCCTGTCTGCCACGGTAGACCGCTTCATGAGTGCGGGCGAGGCGCTGCCCGACGGCGTGATCATTCTGGATGAATACGACCGCATCGAATGGTGCAACCCGGCCGCCAGCCACCATCTGGGCCTGAACCAGCTGGCCGACGTGGGCCAGCAGGTCACCCACCTCGTGCGGCACCCGCCGCTGCGTGACTATCTGAAAAACCAGGATTTCAGCCACCCGCTGATGCTGCGGGTGACGCGCCCGCAGGAGCAGGTTCTCTCGGTGCAGCTGGTGCCCTTCGATTCGACACGCAAGCTGCTCCTTAGCCGCGACATCACTTCGCTCGACCGCGTGCAGACCGTTCACCGCGATTTCGTTGCCAATGTGTCGCACGAACTGCGCACGCCACTCACGGTTGTCGGTGGCTTCATCGAAACCATGCAGGACATGCCCGATCTGGATGCCGGCACGCGCAACCAGCATCTGCAACTGATGCATGACCAGACCCAGCGCATGCAGCGCCTGGTGGAAGACCTGCTGACACTGTCGCGACTGGAGAGCGGCCAGCAACTGCGCGAAGAGGAAGTCGACGTGCCGCAACTGCTGCAGCAGCTGCTCACCGAGGCCGAGGGGCTGTCACAAGGGCGGCATACCGTGAGTATCGGCGCGATTGCGCGCGCCAAGCTGATCGGCAACCATGACGAGCTGCACTCCGCATTCGGCAATCTGGTCTCCAACGCCATCCGCTACACCCCGGCGGGCGGCAGCATCACGCTGGGCTGGGAGCTGCGCGGCGAACAAGGGCATTTCTTCGTGCGCGACACCGGCATCGGCCTTGCGCCCGAGCACATCCCGCGCCTGACCGAACGCTTCTACCGCGTTGACCGCGGCCGCTCGCGCAACACCGGCGGCACGGGGCTGGGGCTTGCCATCGTCAAGCACATCCTGCAGCGCCATCAGGCGCAGATGGTCATCCAGTCGAAACTCGGTGAAGGCAGCGAATTCGCCGTGAAATTTCCGGCCCAGCGCACACTGGATTAAGCTGCAAAATCACCCGTAAGCGGATTGCATATTATTTGCAATGCGACAGATTATTGCATCTACAATAGGCAAGCGCGGCTGGCGGCACAGTTTTTGCGCCATCGCAAAGGCTTGCGGCCGCTTTCGCCGCATAATTCGCCCGAACACTGATCAAACGGGGCAGGCCGTATCACCCCATCCATTCAACTGTCACAAGGTCCGACTTCCATGAGTAGAATTGCTGCCATCCGTCCTTTCGGCCAGACCATCTGGCTGGATAACCTGTCCCGCGGCCTGATCCAGGCCGGCACCCTGCAGAAGCTGTTTGCCGAAGATGCCATCGCTGGCGTGACCTCCAACCCGGCCATCTTCTACAAGTCCATCTCCAGCGATCCGCTCTACATCGAGCCGCTGAACGAGCTGAAGAAAGACGCCAGCCTGACCGCCGAACAGCGCTACGAAGCTCTGGTAGTACCGGACGTACAAGCCGCCTGCGACCTGACCATGGCCATGTACAAGGACAGCAAGGGCCAGGACGGCTATGTGAGCCTGGAAGTTTCCCCGACGCTCGCCAACGACGCGCAAGGCACCATCGACAACGCCAAGCGTCTGTGGGCCGCGATCAACCGCCCGAACGCCATGATCAAGGTTCCGGCAACTGCCGCTGGTTGCATCGCCTTTGAAGAACTGATCGCTTCCGGCATCAACGTGAACATCACCCTGATGTTCAACCTGAAACACGTTGATGACGTTCTGACCGCCTACATCCGCGGCCTGGAAGCCCGTGCTGCTGCCGGTCTGCCGGTTGACGGCGTTCGCGCGGTCGCTTCTGTATTCCTGTCTCGCGTGGACAGCCTGATCGACCCGAAGCTGGAAGCCATCGGCAGCGAAGAAGCACTGACCCTGCGTGGCAAGGTTGCCAAGTCCTTCGTCAAGGTCGCCTACCAGCACTACAAGAAGCTGTTCCACGGCACCCGCTTCGAAGCACTGAAGGCTCTGGGCGCTCATCCGCAACGCCTGCTGTGGGCGTCCACCGGCACCAAGAACAAGGCTTACAGCGACGTGATGTACGTGGCTGACCTGATCGGCCCGGAAACCGTGAACACCGTTCCGGATGCAACGCTGGACCTGTTCCGTGACCATGGTGTTGCTGCCAACACGCTGGACACCAACATCGACGACGCCGTTGCCGTTCTGGCTACTGTTCGCAAGCTGGGTATCAACTACAACCTGGCCGGCGAACAACTGCAACAGGAAGGCCTGAAGCAATTCGACGAAGCCTTCGCCAAGCTGATGGAACTGACCAAGTAATTCCGGTCCAGCCCAAGAAAAACCCGCAGCCTGCTGCGGGTTTTTTGTTGCCCAACTTTACGCAACACCAGTTACCCCGAAGCTGAAACCGGGCGAAACTAATGGGTATACTCTCACAGCCTTTGCAAAACAAAGCCTAGCGAGAAATACCCACCAATGCACTCTCGCAACACGGCTTGTCGCAGCGACCAGTCAAAGCACGCCAATCATCGAGAAGGATTCGTCATGGAAATGCTGAGGAAACTGTTCCAGCGCCCATTTATCCGCCGCTGGGTACTCGCCAGCCGTGAAGCGGGCGTCTGCCTCGGACTTGGTGCACGCGACGCCATCCGCCCGCGCCTGTTGCTGCCCTCGATCCTGCTGATCTTCATCGCCACCGCGATCATGATCTGGATCTATTACAGCGCCCCGGTGGAGATTGCCGGGCTGAGCGGAATCATGGGGCTCTGCGCGGTGCTTGGTGGCGGCGTCACCTGGGCTGGCGGCAATATGGGTAGCTCGATCAACGGGTTCGCATTCTTGCAGCTGGCATGGCTGTTAATCCTGATCGGCGCGGCATCAGCAATCTTCTACGTGCTGCTGTTTGCCTTCGGCACCCTGTGCCTGGTACTGCTGGCCTTGCCGGTCACCATGCTGCCGCGCGCGCTGCGTCAGGTACTGCTGCGCTATCCCGCCCCCTTTGCCAGCCTGCCCGACTGCATGGCATTCAACGGCAAGCACCTGGCCAAACAGCTTGGCTGGATTTTACTGATCCTGCTGTTCTGTTTTCTGCTGCCTGTGGCGTCCTGGTTTGTTCTGCTCACCATCATGGCCATGCTGAATTTGCTGCTGCTGTATGGCGCCGTGATCCGGGCGCTGCCCGAAACCCGCGCAGCCCTGCTGGCGGTGCGCTGGCGCTGGCGCCCCATGTTGCTGATCGGGCTGCTTCTGCTGGTTCTGGCCTTGATTCCGGTACTCAACTTGCTGGCCCCCGCGCTGATGTGCACGACGATGGCGCATCTGGCTTGTCGCGACAACCGTTATTGCTTTCTTGGAAAAGAGGCATAGGCAAATCCACGCAGCGAGGAAGCCCCTTTCACGCCGGACGCTGGTGCATGTGGCATGTGGCACGCAGCAGGCAGTCGCATGCGAACGAAATTTCGCGGTAACTGATTGCCACCTCACGACGAACACATCCTGCCGGGCTTTGGCCCGCGTGATCCCGAACGGCGCCATGCCAGTGACGATTGCGCATTACAGCGCTACGCCATACGCGGAAAAAGATCATACCCACTAAACAGGTAATGACATGCAGTACAGTCAGCGCACTCGCGGCGCGCGCCCAGCCAAACCTGCAAATCAGCCGGGCATGAAAAAACGGGCAGGTCTTGCGACCTGCCCGTCAGCGGGATTATTCATCCCGGTATGTCATCCGTTCTTGCTTATTGCAGCTTGGCAACCGGCTTGTTCGGATATTCCTGGCTTACTGCGTACTGCTTGCCGTTGATGGTCACGATGTAGTTGCTCGGACCGGAAATCGGCAGGTGGTAGTTCAGGGTGATGTCGATGCTTGCACCCGGGGCGATGGACTGCCAGGACGGGATGGCAAACTCGGCAGTGTGGAAGTCACCCTTGAAGCCGCCAACGTTGTTGCCAGTATGCTCGGTAGCAACGGTCTTCAGGCCGGCACCGGACTGATCGGTCATTGCGCCCGGAGCGGATACCGGATACTGGAAGCGGATCTTGGTGCCACCCGGGATAGCCTCGGCGCCCTTGTTGGTGATCTTCAGCTTCGGATTCAGCGGATAGTTCTGATCGCCGAGCTTGAAGTCGGTCATATCGAACTGCAGCTTCACAGCCTCAGCCGGCATGGCCACCTTGGAGCGGGTTGCGCCCATCGGGGAAGCGGAGCGGAAGTTGGATGCCAGCAGCTTGGTCAGGGTCGAACCGATCTGGTATTCGCCCTTGGCAGCATTCCAGTCATAGTCGCCTGCCAGTTCCCAGAACATCGCACCACCGATGCCGTTGGCGTTGATCCACTCGGCCTTCTTCTGGATGGATTGCTCATCTTCAGTCGAGATGAAGACCTTCTTCTGGGCATTCCACAGCCACGGCGCAACCAGGGTCGCATCGTAGTAGCGGTCATACTTGCCAACCAGATCGGAAGCCTTCAGGCCGTACATGCCGAGGTAGGAACCGGCAATACCCTTCTCGAGGTTCTTGGCGTGCCACATCGGGTTGGAACCGGCGCCCATTTCGTTGCCGTTCTGATCCTTGTCATGCCAGATGTTGTCGATGCCCATGGCGCCAACGCCGCACTCGGTCAGGCCCGGGCCGCAGTTGGTGGACTTCGGCGAAGTGCCCCACAGACCATTGGTACCACCGACGACATCCTTGTGACCACGGGTGTAGTACGGCACACCCACGTTGATGCGACCTGCCGGCAGGGAGCCGCGGAAGTAGCGGTAAGCCCAGTCGGTATTCAGGTAGCCGATGCCACCGTAAGCGGCAGTGGAGTACACCGACCACTTGGCGAGTTCGGCATCCTTGCCATCGTCGAACAGAGCAGCGTTCGGACCAACGAACTCGTTCCAGGCGCCGTGCAGGTCATACGTCATCATGTTGACGTAGTCCATGTACTGAACAGCCTGGAAGGTTTCCATGCCGCGCAGCAGGTAGCCGGAAGACGGCGAAGCGATGGTCAGCATGTAGTACTTGCCGTCCTTCACGCTGGCTTCGTCCAGCTTGGTGCGCAGCACCTTCAGCAGTTCGCGGTAGGAAGCCTGCAGACCCTTCAGGCGCGGCTCGGACACAGCCCAGTCAAGCGGGTTGCCGGCCTTGGCCATGGTGGTCGGATATTCGTAATCCAGATCCGCGCCGTCGAAGTTGTACTTCTTCAGGAAGGCAACAACCGAATCGGCAAAGGCATTGATGCCAGCCTGGTTGATCGAGCCGTCGGCATTGGTGGTCATGGTGTAGAAGCCACCGGAATTCACGCGGTTGCCATCAGCACCGAAGTAGCCGCCAGTTTCAGCCCAGCCGCCGATCGACACGAGAGTCTTCACGCCCGGGTTCAGCTTCTTGTACTTGTTCAGCAGGTTGAAATGACCCTTGTACGGCAGAGTCGGATCCATTTCGGCACCAGCTACGCCCGGCCATTCCATGTCGGTGGCTTCGTTGCCCGGAACGGTTTCGTTCACGGAAACGCGGTTATTGCTGTCGATATGGGCGAAGGCATAGTTGATGTGCGAGAGATCACCCCACGGGATGTCCTTGGCCAGATAGGCAACCTGGCCGTTCTTGCCGGTACGCCAGCTGGTGAAGTAGCCGATGACGCGACGTTGCAGGCCATTGCCCAGCTTTTCACGACCTTCAGCATCGTACACGGTGCAGTACGGTACATTGGCAACGCTGGAAACCAGGCCATCCGGCTGACAGTTGCCGCCCGGAACCGTAGTCGGTGTCGGGGTAACGGTCGGGGTCACAGTCGGTGTCGGGGTAGCAGTCGGAGTAGCCGTCGGCGTCGGGGTAGCAGTCGGAGTGGCCGTCGGTGTCGGTGTTGCAGTCGGAGTGGCTGTCGGCGTCGGAGTTGCAGTCGGAGTTGCAGTCGGCGTCGGGGTAGCGGTCGGAGTGGCCGTCGGTGTCGGTGTTGCGCCACAGGCACCCAGATCTTTCCACGGGCCCCATTCGCTGTTGCTCGGCGCGTCGGTAGTCCACCACTTGGCTTCGTAGTTGCGACCGTTGTAGGTCACCTTCTGGCCGCCAGTGTAGGCAGTACCGGACTTCCATGCGGCATAGCAGTTGCCTGCAGCAGTCGGGGTACTGGTCGGGGTGGCCGTCGGAGTAGCAGTCGGAGTGGCAGTCGGAACCGGGGTAGCGGTCGGCGTTGCCGTCGGAGTAGCGGTCGGGGTGGGAGTGGCAGAACCGCCGCTCACTTCCTTCCACAGGGTCGGGGTCGAGGACGGAGTCCAGTTGGCGCCCACATAAGCGGTGTGGGTAACCAGAGCCTGGTAATCCTTGCCGTTATAGCTAACGACAGTACCAGCATTGTAGGTATTGCCTTCTTGCCAGGCCGGAGCGGCGTAGGCATAGGCAGCGAGCATGGCAGCCGGCAGAACAGCCATTGCTTTCAGGTTAAACGGGGACATCGAAGAGCTCCTCATCAAGTTATGGCGATAACCCATCATGGGCAACCGGCCCAGCCCCTTCTCGTAGTGCACGCCAAATCTGTAAGAATTCGGCGTTTATTACTGTGTGTATTGGACCTGTGAGGGGCTTGCTATTCCAGTCGCGAGTCAATTACCGCTGAACGCTGCAAGCTTGTCAACACGGATGTAACAAAGTTTTTGTCTAAGCTTTTCACCCTATTTCTTACAAAATAGAAAGACTACAGCCATTTAGTGCACTACATCTGAACGCACACCGCGACCACAAGAATTTAATCATTTTATTCATCACATTAAGCATTATTGAGCGCATTAGAAAATACACAATTAGCAGCTTCTTATGTAGGAAATTCGGAGTGTTTTTTCGTAGTTTCCGTGCAGAAAAAGTTCACTGTCATGCAGATCTAGTGCGAAAAAATACACAGCACCGGGGTCGGAATGAACAATCGCATCAGCACTAAAATTACCACATGCTTTCTTATATATTTATATTTGGTAATTATTTGTAGTCGACAGTAAGCTGCCGCCCGGTGCTGCGCCCGAGATCATCCACCACGGTCAGCGCAAAAATGCCGGCACGATCAGGCCGCCAGGGCAACCCTGCGCCACGGGCGGGCGTACTTCCCAGCAAAGCCTTGTCGGCAAACCAGTAAAGCGTGCGCGCATCGGCAGCGGCGGTTGCCTGCAGGGCAATCGTTTCGTCGGGGCGGTCTCTGCGCAAGGTATAAACCACATCGCGCAGGGGTGACGTGATGCGGGGTGGTGCATCGGGAACCGCAGGTATTGCCCCGCAGCGGTTGACTGGAGGAGGCTTGCGCGGCATACCCGCCTCCCTGAATACCCGGGCCAGATCGCTTGGCCAGAATTCGAATACCTCCGAACGCGTCGTACCGGCGATATAAGGCGGACAGGCCACTTCGCCAGTGCGGATATCGATCTCCACCTGCCGGTGCAGCGTACTGACGCGAATCGGCGATTTCCCCGGAATGAACCAGCTATCCACGGTGCGCGGGCACCACTGGTTGGGCAGGTCGCCACTGTCGGCACAGATGGCGACACGCGTCAGACCGGATGGCGGCAGGCGAGGCGCAGGACGGTCTGCGGGTCGCGCGAGCGGCAATGCATCGGCAATACGGAAAAACAGCGGCGCAGCCATTTCGACCCCGACCAGTGCCGGGTTGCTGCGACTGTCGAAATTGCCCAGCCACACCACCAGCACGTAATTGCCAACCACGCCAGCCGTCCATGCATCGCGAAATCCCCATGACGTGCCGGTTTTCCAGGCAATCGGCCAGCCGTCGCGCCGCGCGGGAGCCAGACCATCGGGGCGCGGATTCTGCTGCAGCATGTCGAGCACCAGAAAACTCGCCTGCGGTGACAGCAGCCGCGTGCCACTTGCTGCTTTCGGGGCATCCTCCGTCAGGCGCAAGGGGCGCAACTGGCCGTCGCTGGCCAGCATCGCGTAGAGGCCGGCGAGTTCCTGCATGCTGAGCTCGCCCCCGCCCAGGGCCAGTGCCAGCCCGTAATGCTGCTCGGACTTGAGCTGCGACACGCCAGCCTGCTGCAGCGTGTCGTAAAGGTTCGGATGACGCAACTGATTGGCCAGCCACACCGCCGGCACATTGCGGCTGCGCGTCAGGGCTTCGGTCGCATTCACCGGGCCGGCAAAGCGGCCGTCGAAGTTTTCGGGCTGGAAGGGGCCGAATGCCGTCGGCGCATCCTTCAAAATGCTGCGCGGATGAATCAGGCCCTGATCCAGCGCCAGCCCGTAGAGGAGCGGTTTCAGCGTCGAGCCGGGCGAGCGCTTGGCCTGCGTACCATTCACCTGCCCTGCAATATCGGCATTGAAATAGTCGGCCGAGCCCACCATCGCCCGCACGCCCATGTCGCGTGTATCAACCAGCATCACCACGGCATTGTGCACACCACGGCCGCTGACCTGCGCCAGATAGCGCTGCACCTGCCGCTCGACCAGTTGCTGCAGCCCGGCATCAATCGTACTGGTCAGCCGAGCGGGTGGCACACCCTCGCGCTGCGCTTCGCCGAGCACTTGCTCGACCAGATGCGGCGCGCGAAACGGCAGATGCTGCAGCTGCCGTGCGGGCACCGGCAGGGTAAGCAGCTGGCGATCAGTAGAGGACAGGGGCTTGCCGGCATCAATCCAGCTCGCCAGCAGGCGCTGCCGTGCCAAAGTGAGCGAATCGCCGCGCCCGGCGCGCTGGTTCGGCGCCTGCGGAATCACGGCCAGTGTCATCGCCTCGGGCAGGGTCAACCGGTCGGCAGGCTTGCCGTAATAGATCAGGCTCGCCGCCGCTACACCCTCGATATTGCGCCCGTAAGGTGCGAAATTGAGGTAGGCCTCGAGCAGATCGTGTTTGCTGTAACGCAGTTCCAGCCAGACCGCGCGCAAGGCCTGCTCGGCCTTCCCGGCCGGCGTACGCGTATCGAGCCGGTACATCAGGCGCGCGAGCTGCATCGTCAGTGTCGAACCGCCCTGCCGGTTGCCGCCGGTGTAGGTCGCCACCGCAGCGCGCACAAGGGCCACGGGGTTGACACCCGGATGCCAGAAGAACCAGCGATCCTCGTACAGCTGCACCGACTCGACCAGCTGTGGCGACATCTGCTCCAGCGGAATCCAGAGACGATAACGTTCGTCGCTGGCAAGCGTGAGGCGCAGCAACTGGCCGTCGCGCGACATCACCGCCGTCGAGCCGGGTAGCCAGTGCGACAAGGGGGCGTGTGGCCAGAGGCGAAGCAACAGCAAGGCCAGCAGCAGTAGCACGCACGGCCATTTCAGGCGATGAAAACGGCGCAGCCCGGCAGGGCTGCGCCGCAAAAAGGCCCGCAGGGTCAAGGCTTGATGATCTGCAGGCTGCGGCTTGCGCCGCGCGCCTGGATCTGGCGCTGGTACATCGCTTCGGCAAACGGCGCCGGGGCGGTGTATTTGCCGGCATGCGTGGCGCGGACACGGTAGACGAAGGTCTGCGCTTCCGGTCCGACGCTGCCATACAGCACGACGCGGTCTTCACGGGCATCCAGGTAGTCCAGATTCCAGTTTGACTGTTTGGCTTCACCGACCGGAGCCTGCCAGGCCGGGGGCCCGGATTCACCCTCCTCCATACCCTCATCCGTATTACCCTGCGGCGCTTGCTCCGCAGAGGCCGGGGCGCGATACACCACCTCAACCCCGCCCGGCAGCATGTCCACCAGCGCAACCTGATCGACACCTTGCTTGGCGGTGCTACGCACACGCAGGCGGATCAGGAATTCGTCGCCAATCTTCGGCGTTTTCAGCTCCTTGCCGTCCAGCGTGAGGTAATCGCGCGTAACTTCCATGCCCTGCTGCAGATTGTCAGCGGGTACTTTGCGGTCAAAGCCCGATTCGGCCAGCGCATAGAATGCGCTGCCCTCGCCCTGCTTCTGCAGGCTGACACCCGTGGCCTGCGGCGAGAGTGCCACCTTGCCAAGCGGACCGGACCCCAGCGCCAGCGGCACCGCACCGGCCGCGCGCGTTTCGCTGGCGGAAAGCACCAGGCCATTGCGGCGGGCGGCGGCGTCAAAGCTCGACAAGGCCAGCAGCAGGTAGGCCGCCGAGAGCGACTGATAATGCTGCGCCGATACCTCCTGCCCGATGCGTGTGAGGACATCCGGCCGCACCTTGCCGACTTCCGTCGGGAAATGCTGCGCAGTCAGGTAGAGCTTGCCGGCATCGTGCAGCAGCGGGTCGTAGTACACATCGCGCTCGTCCGTGTTGGCGATCTTCCGGCCTTCACCAGACCACGGCACGCCCTGCATCAATTTTGTCGCCAGCGCATCCTGCTTCAGCAGCTTGTAGCTGGCGGCGATGTAGGCCGCAGTCAGGTCTTTCTGCCAGCGCTTGGCGTAACGGCTGTCCAGCTCCTGCTGCAGGCTGGCCAAGAGGCCGCTGGTGGTTTCACCCATGCGGGTCAGCAGATAGATGGCGCGGGCGCGCTCGCGGGCCCCGGCCAGTCCGCTGCTTTCGCCGCTGGCACGCTGGGCCAGCCAGTCCTGCCCGTTTCTGAGCATTTCCGGCGGCACCGGCATGCCGCGCTCGCGCGCTTCCAGCAGATATTGCAGCGCATGCAGCGAGGCCATGTCGCTGCCCTGCGGATTGGCCGCCCAGAGACCAAAGCCGCCGTCGTCGTTCTGGCGCTCGCGCAAGGTGCGCAAGGTGGACTGGAACACTTTGAGCGACTGGCCACTGGCGCGCTCGCCCTCAGATGCGAGCAGCAGCGCCGGCAGAGCCTTGCTGACAATCTGCTCGGTGCAGCCATAGGGGTAGCCATCCAGATACTGCGCCAGACCATTGGCCCAGATCAGCGGTGAAGCGCTGGCGGAGACATCAACCTTGCGGTGTTCCGGATACAGCTGGCGACTCAATGCCAGGGTCTGCGTGCTGCCGGTGAAGCTGCCAAGATTGAGCGAGGTTCGATAGACCACCGGCGGCCGCACGCTGATGCTGTCCACCGCACGCCCCTGCTTGCCGCCACTGCTGGCCACAAAGGCCACCTGCGCATCGCCCAGCTTGTCGGTGGCGCGCACGGTCAGCTCGGCCACCTGCTCACGCTGCGCACCGATTTCCAGCACCGCCGGCCCTTTCACCAGCGCGAGTCCGGCACCCAGCTTGCTTTGCAGATTGACCTTCGCGGCCTGATTCATGTTGTTAAAGACGCCAACGCTGATCGTGAATTCGTCACCCGGTGCTACCGCTGGCGGCACGTTCGGCGACAGGATGAGATCGCCCTTCACGACGACACCGACTTCCTTGACGCCGATACGATCCGCCGTCACGCCGACGGCATACACGCGCAGCTTGCCGTTATAGGTATCCGGCACGGTCCAGCTCAGCGCCTTGCCCTGCGGGCCGACGTCCTGCATGCCGGACCAGTAGGCCACCGGCGGCTGGCGCTTGCGCTTGAAGGGGTTCAGATGACGGCCAAGCGCCCCCTCGGCATCCCCGCCCGGCGCAGCAGACTGCATCAGGCGCGAGAATTCCGGCAGCACCAGATCGAGAATCTGGGTGGTCTGCACGTCGAGCGCCTTCTTCTGAAAGAAGTGATCCAGCGGCTGTGGTGTCTTGAAGCGCGCCACCTGCAGGATGCCCTCGTCAACGGCCACCAGCACCATGCGGCTGGGCTGTGCGCTTTGTACCCTGAAGCTCAGCGTCTGCCCTGGCCGGGCTTCCTGCGGCGCAGTAACGGTGACATCGAGCTTGCGACGGTCACGGTTCACTTCGAACGGCACGACACCATAGGACAGCGGGCTCATGAAGACCTCCGTCGAGGCCGGGTCACGCATGAACTGCACTGACACATAGCCATTGCCTTCCAGCCCTTCCGGCACGACGATCTTCTGTACCGAGCTGGTGGTGTCGGCCTTGAACCAGACATGGTGGTATACCCGGTCACGCTCAATGGTAATAAGGCCTGCACCGGTATACGGTGCCCGGATGTTCAGGGAGATGGTTTCGCCTGCGGCATAGCCCTTCTTGTCGAGCGTGATCTGCAGCTCGGCATTGCGCTCCAGCGAACGACTGAGGTTTGCGTCACCCGCCACGCTGTACTCAAGGCGGTTGAGCTCGGTTCCCTCGGCGTTTTTCACGATCAGCGCAAAGTCGCCCGGCTCAGCGGTGGGTAACTGCAGATTGCTGCCCGCGGCGGGGAGGTTCAGCGGTTTTTCATCCCGCAGTACCTCTTTCTTGCGCGACTCGTACTTGTAGGTGCCATCGCCCTGCCTGATCAGCACCGACACAAAGCGCCGCTCGACGAACGCCAGCTTCAGGCCATCCACCGCCTGCGGCTTCAGGTCCGGCGCCACAGCCTGCCAGCTGGCACTTCGCTTCGCGCCACGGCCGATGTAATCGAGCGGGCCATCCGGCTTCACGCCGACCAGATAGGGTGCAGACGACACCAGCACGGCCGCTTCCGCCGCCACGCCACGGCCACTGCCGGGCTCGAATGCGCGCGTCGTCAGGTGCAGGCGATAGGTCGCACGCGCAAAGCGCGTGAGATTGAGCGCGAGACTCGCGTCACCGGCATCATTGGTCGTGGTGCTGGCCAGCTGTTCAGTCACCGGCTGGTCAAACTTGCCCATGGGCGTGAAGTGATAGCCCGGCCAGGCCTTGAAGGCCGGAATCGTCGGGCTCAGCACCATCTCACTCTCGACACGGCGGCCTGCGGCCGGCGCGCCGAACAGTTGCAGCACGGAAACCTGTGCGGTCACCTCCTCCGGCTTCAGCCAGCCCTCCGTCTTGCCCTTGCCCAGCGTTGCATTGACCTTGAGGCGGTCCGGCTCGAAATCGCGCACGGTAAACGTGCCGCTGCCGATCTGCTCTCCGCGCTGGCCATCTTTCACCAGATAAACGCCCATCTGGTATTCCCCGGCGACCGAGGTATCGCTGCTGGCAAAATCAACGGTATCAAAGCCGGTGGCATCGAGCTTCACCGCTTGCTTGTAGACCGGCAAACCGCGCGGATCGGTCACTTCGACTTCCAGCGGCAAGCCGGCCAGCTCGCCCTTCCAGCTGGCAGTGCGCACAATCAGACCCAGATGCGCGGTTTCGCCCGGGCGCACCAGACCACGGTCGCTGAATACGAACGCACTGAGCTGCTGCGGCGTCGCGGCGTTTTCAATGCCGCCCACATCAAAGCGCGACATATCGAGCAGGCGCTCATACGCCCTTGTCAGCGGCAGGAAGGAAAAATCCTCACCGCGGCTGGCCAGAATCAGCAGCGGTTCTTTTTCCCTCTGGTAATTCTTCAGCACCGGCAGGCGGGCATGGCCACTGGCATCCGTCTGCACGCTCAGCACCGCCAGGCCGTTGCGGCCGATCACGTCCACCCGGGCATCCGCCACCGGCAGGCCACTGGCAATCGACTGCACGAAGACATCCGTCGTGCCATCGGTTCCCTTCTTGGCCAGAATGCCGAGGTCGGTCAGCAGAATCAGGCGGTTATCGACCGGTTCGCTGGATTCGTTTTTCGGGCGGGCCGGGTCAAACTCGCTCAGCCGCACCAGGAACAGCCCGCGCCGGTTGCCGGCTGCGCCGTTGAGATAAGCCCCCATGTCGACACTGTCGTACACCGCCTTGCCAGGCTCGACGACCGGCAGGGTGCGATTGTCGACCAGCCGCTCGGTCAGGGTGTCGGCAAAATTCTGCGACAGCTCCGGCTTCGCGAACGAGCTGCTGTTCTCTACCAGATGCTGCAACTGTCCCGGCAGCACGCGGCCAATTTCCACGCGCACGCCCTTGAGGCCGCGCGCGACAAAACCGATCTTGCGCTCGCCCGAAAGCGACAAGAGCGCACCTTGCGAGAGCAGCTTCACCGTTTTCGGATAGGGCTCGACCCGGATCAGCCCGGCGACAGCCTGCCCGGACTGATAACCGCCGAACCCGGGCACTCCCTTGGCAATCGTCACATAGATGTAGCGGCCAACGGGTGCCTTAAACTTGAAGCCGTGCGCCTGGTTGTACTTTTCCTCGCCCGGAACAGAATTCAGCGGCAAGGCTTCCGCTGCGTCCAGCACCTTGCGGCTCACGCGCGACATGCCCCAGTTTTCCGGCTGCTTGCGTTCCGCCGCCGGAGTATCAGGATGGAATTCCGGCAGCAGCCACGCCTGCACCTTGCCCTGCAATGCTTCGGCTGCGACCGGCACATTGCTTTCGAACACCAGCACCTGTTCGGGCTCATAACGCTCGTTGTCAACGAGCGACATGGCCATATTGGCAAAGCGCAGCGAATACAGCCCAGGCACGGTGACTTCCGCCTTCACCGCTTCCGCCAGCTTGTTGCCACCGCTCGTCGCACGCACGCTGCGGCCCAGTTCCAGCGCAATCGTACTGTCCTCGCGCGGCACGGACAGCGGAGCGGAATGCACGTAGGCATTCACGCGTTGACGGTCAAAGGTGACGCTGAATGGCTTGTTGCCAGCCGCCTGCCAGTCGAGCCCGCTGCCCAGCGACAGCTCCAGCGCGTCCTCGACGTCAGATGCGGTTACCGGATGGCTGAAATGAATCTGCGCCACCAGTTTTTTCAGATTGGCATCCTGCGGATCCTGATAGAACCTGGCCTCGACCAGCTTGGCAGTGAAGGCTGCAGAATGGAATTCGGGTGCGTAATCAGCCAGCTTCACATCGGCTTTCAGCGCACCGCTGCGAGCAATATCCACGGTAAAGGTTTCGTCCACCGGCCAGTCGGATTTGGGCGTGAATACCAGGCGGCGGTCATTTTCCCACTGCCACTGGCCAGCGATGTCGGGCTTGAGCGCGATGCCCTTGCTCCTGTCGCTGTTCTCGAATGGTTTTTCGATCTGGTCCAGCGGCGCGACGGCTTCGGAAAACTCGATGACGAGCGGATTCGGGCTGGGGCGCTCGACTTCATAGTCGGTCGGCTCCGGCGCAGTCAGCTGCACTTCGACCAGCAGCGGCTTGGGCTGGCTTTCATACCACTTCCAGCCGTACCAGCCCCCCGCCGCGACAGCCGCACTGCACAGCAGCACGATCGCCGCAATGCGCGGGCGCGCCCGCAGCCAGCGGCCCGCCTGGCCCATTCTGCCCGCCAGCCAGGCAAGCCAGCGCGGTGCCTGCCAGTGGCCGAACAGGGCGGCAGCCAGCCAGGCCAGTGCGGCCCAGCATTTGCCAAGGAATTGACACAGGAACAACGTGCAGCTCTGGAGTCGCGCCATGATTGATTTCTAGCCACGTCAGTCGAATTTTAGAATTCTATGCCTTCTATCTGACACCTGGCAGATGAATTGCAGCTTCATGTGAAAAAGGGTGATGCGCTTCACCCGCAGCGCCCGCCAGCCGGTGCCATGCCGGCCTGCCGTGGCTGCGCCCTTCTGCTAAAATCGCCGGTCAATCCGAGGTAAACCCATGCTTATCCGCAAGCTTTTCAAATTCGAAAGCGCCCACATCGTGCGCAACTGCAGCTCGCTGCGCTGCAGCACGTCCATTCACGGCCACAGCTACAAGGTGGAAGTGCTGCTGGAAGCGAATGCGCTGGATAACGGCCATATGGTGTACGACTTCGGTCTGATGAAGGGCAATATCCGCGATGTAATCGATGCGTTTGACCACGCGATCTGCTACTGGGATCGCGACGATGCCGAATACATCCGCTTGTGCCGGCAGTTTTCGGCGCGCTGGATCGCCATGCCGGTATCGCCATCGGCCGAGCAGTTTGCGCGGCTCTTTTTCGTGATCATCGACCGCATCCTGCAGCAAACCGTGATGGCCAATGGCGAAGCCGACATCACCCTGCATTCGGTCATCGCGCACGAAACCGAAACCGGCTACGCACAGGCCTTCCGCGCAGATGCCTACAACCCGCGCATGGGTGAAATCCGTCTGGAAGACATCGTGTTTTCAGAACAGTGCCAGGCCGAATGGCATGACCCGGATCTCTATCGCAAGCTGCTCGCCGGCGAGCAGTTCACGAACCCGGTTCCGCCGCGCCAGATCGGCTAATTCGCAAGGTATAGCGCCAAGACCTATATATCCTGATCGCCAGAGCCCGATACCCACACACCCATCAGAATCAGCATCGCGACATAGGGCCAGAGGTCGGTAATGATGGCCGACAGGCCGTTGAAGTGCTGCAAGTGCCCGTACTGCCAGCGAAAAAGCGGCAGCATGGCAGAGAGCTGCGGCGTCAGCGGCCACAGCCAGCTCACCAGCGTCGCCGCGCACAGCGAGAGCAGGCCGAGCAGCGCGCGCCAGCGCCGCTGCAAGCGCCACAGCAGCAACAGCAGCCCGGTGCCGGCCAGTGCCCCGACAACCACACTGCCATTGAGCCAGGCGAAGAACATCGCCGGCTTGAGCAACATGCCGGCGAAGGCCAGCTTCACCAGCAGCCCGAGGCCCAGCACGCGGCGCATGGCCTGCGGCCCCTGCCAGGTATGGCGCACCAGCACCGACACATACAGCGCGACCCCCAGCAGGTTGAGCATGATGCCCGCACCTTCCAGCAGGCGCAGGAACAGCTCCGGATCGGCAAGCGGTGAATCAAAGGGCTGCGGCAAGCCGGCCGGCTCGACCACGACGCCGAGAAAAGGCTGCGAAGGGTCGAACTGGGTGATGAACCAGAACAGTAGCCACACCAGCCCCCATTCGGCCCAGCGGCCGGGGGCAAAGCGGTTGTGGCGATAAACGAGCCAGTAGCGCTGCCAGCGCCGCCCGCTCAGTACCGATGCCGCCAGCGCCCCCAGCAGGGCACCGCAGCCATTGCTGAGGATATCCATGTTCGACGCAATGCGGTCTGGCTGGAATTGCTGGATGAATTCCACGCCGGCAGAAAGGCCGCTGCCGGCCAGCACGGCCAGGACGAAACCGCGCGCACCGCCGCGCAGGCACAGCACAAGGCCGGCACCGAGCGGCACATAAGCCAGCACGTTGATCGCGTTATCGAACAGGGTGAAATAGTAGGGCAGCGGAAAAGTGTAGAAGGCAAACACCGGCTGCCCGCTGTAGTGCCAGTCGGTAAACGGATAGAAACTGACGATCAGCAGCACCAGCACATAGGCAAGCGTAAACGCCGGCGCCATGCGTGTCGGCGTAATGCGGCGGGCCAGATAGCTGATCGGGGGAAGCGAAGTCATGGCATCAAAAAAGGCGCGCCACCGGGACGCGCCTTTCCTTGACTCAGGAGATCAGACGCTTAGCGGGCAGTCTTGACCTGGGTCCAGAGCTTGTTCAGCTCGCGCAGCTGCTTGCCTTCCAGTGCATTGAGCTGCTGCAGTTTCTTCTGCGCTTCGGCATTCGGGAATACGGCGGCAATCGCCTTGATTTCCGGCTTCACGAACGCAGCAGCGGCAGAGTTCGGGTTGCCCGAGCCAATCATGTTGGTCAGGTCGGCCGAGTTCTTGCCGTCGAGCATGAAGTTGACGAATTTGAGCGCCAGATCCGGACGCGGCGCATTCTTCAGCACCATCATGTTGTCGACGGAAAGCGTGTTGCCTTCCTTCTGCAGCGAATAGTTCAGCGCGAAGGCACGCTTGGCGGCCTTGGCATCCTGCTGTGCCTGGAACATGTCGTTGGAATAACCATGCGCCACCCAGATATTGCCGACGGTGAGTTCCTTGATGTAGGACTGGGTATTGAAAGCAGCCCAGAACGGCTTGGCAGCCTTGATGGTCTCGGCGGCCTTCTTCCATTCATCGGGGTTCACCGAATTGGCGGAGAAGCCGTTGTACATCAGCGCGGCGGCAAACAGTTCGCGGCTGTCATCCAGTACGGTGACCTTGCCCTTGATCTTGGCGAGCACCTTCGGATCGAAGATCACGGCCCAGGACGTGGGATCGATACCCAGTTTTTTCAGCTCGGTTTCGTTGTAACCAAGCAGGGTGGTCGTGAACGAATACGGCAGCGAATACTGGTTGCCCTTGTCGAACTGGCTGTTCAGGAAGGCCGGATTTACATTCTTGGCATTCGGCAGCTTGGCCTTGTCCAATGGCTGCACGAGGTTCTGCTTCACCAGCGGCGGGATCGCAAAACCGGTCGGCA
Organism: Chitinilyticum aquatile DSM 21506; assembly: GCF_000430805.1. Lineage (GTDB taxonomy): Bacteria > Pseudomonadota > Gammaproteobacteria > Burkholderiales > Chitinibacteraceae > Chitinilyticum > Chitinilyticum aquatile. The sequence goes on from NZ_KE387260.1 coordinate 112,840, forward strand.
CCACCACGTCATAGCCTTTGGCACCGGCCGACAGCTTGGCCAGCATTTCTTCCATCGAGCCGTAGTAATCCTGCACCACCTTGCACTTGCAGTCCGCCTCGAAGCGCTTCACCGTTTCCGGCGCGATGTAGTTGTTCCAGTTGTAAACATGAAGCGTGTCGGCAGCATGGGCTGCGCCCATGGTCATCATCAGCGCCAGCAGCAGTTTTTTCATTTCTTCGCGACCCCAGACAAGTTTTGTATGCAGCTCGGCTTGCGCCTGACAGGCAAGCCTACTCGGCCGGCGTCAAAGCCGGTTCGCGCGGATTATGCCACGCTTTGCCGGCCAAAAGCCGGACTGTGCATCGGCGTGTTGCAATGACGCCGCGCAGCTGCACAGCGAAATTGCAACACGGCAGGGAAAGACACTCAGCGCACCAGTTTCAGCTCGGTCCAGGCCTTGTTCCAGGCACGGCGGGTTTTGCCGTCCTGGTCACTCAGCTGCTCCAGCTTGGCGGCCTGTGCCTTGTCCGGATTGATGGCCGGCACGCTCAGCAGTTCCTTGCGGATAAACGGCAGCGCTGCAGTATTCGGATTGCCAGCGCCGATGCTGTTGGTGATTTCGGCGGCATTCTGTCCTTCCAGCATGAAGTTGATGAAGCGCAGCGCGAGTTCGGGTTTGGCCGCATGCTTGCTGATCACGAAGCTGTCAGCCGTCATGCCGTTGCCTTCCTTTTGCAGGCCATAGGCAATTTCAAATGGACGCTTGGCAGCCTGCGCATCCTGGCGTGCCTGGAACATGTCGTTCGAATACCCCAGCGCGACCCAGATATTGCCGACCGTGAGTTCCTTGATGTAGCTCTGGCTGTTGAACGCAGCCCAGTAGGGCTTGGCGGCTCGGATCGTCGCCACAGCCTTTTTCAGCTCGTCCGGGTTGGTGGAGTTGGCGGAATAGCCGTTGTAGCGCAGCGCCGCTGCGATCACTTCGCGCGGATCGTCCAGCACGGTGACCTTGCCGCGAATCTTGGCCAGAATCGCCGGATCAAAAACAATTGACCAGGTATCTGCCTGCAACCCAAGCTCTTTCAGCTTTGTAGCGTTATACCCGACAAGAGTTACTGTGAAATCATAGGGTACGGAATACTGGTTGTTCACATCCAGCGCCGTATTGGCAAAGGCCGGATTGATGTTCTTCAGATTGGGCAGCTTGCTCTTGTCCAGTGGCAGCAGGAGACCTTGCCGGGCCAGTGGCGGGATGCCGTAATTCGACGGGCCGATCACGTCAAAGCCCTTGGCGCCGGCAGAGAGCTTCGCCAGCGCCTCTTCCATCGAGCCGAAATAGGTTTCCTTGACCTTGCACTTGCACTGGGCCTCGAACTTCTTGATGGTGGCCGGTGCCACCGCATTATTCCAGTTGAAGAGATTCAGTACGTCTTCGGCGTGCGCCTGGCCGGCCAGCAGCGCCAGCATCACCAACCATTTCTTCATGTCAGATCCTCCGGGCAATCCAGTTAGTAGAAAAACGATCCAGAAACAAACAGGGCAAAACCAACAAAACAAAACGGCCAGCAAAGGCATCTACCCCTGCTGGCCGCCAGTATGGCGTCATCAGGCGCTATTCTGCCCGCAATGCATTGGGAGCAACCTTGCTCACGATCAGAATCAGCGACAGGGTCAGCAGCATCAGCAGGGTGGACACGGCGTTGACTTCCGGGTTGAGCTTCATCGGCACCTTCACGCGCGAGTAGATCTCCAGCGGCAGGGTGTTGGAACCGACACCGGCGGTAAAGAAGCTGATCACGAAATCGTCGATCGACAGCGTGAACGCCATCAGGGCACCGGCGATGATGCCGGGCATGATCAGCGGTAGCGTGATCTTGCGGAACGCCATGGCCGGCGAGGCGCCCAGATCGCGCGCGGCCTCGACCAGCGACTCGTCCATGCCCTGCAGCCGCGAGCGCACGACAATCGCGACAAAGCCGATGCAGAACGCGATGTGTGACAGCGTGATCGACACCAGCCCCAGCGTCATGTTCAGCATGACGAAGAAGATCAGCAGCGACACACCCATCAGAATCTCGGGGATGGCAATCGGCGTGAGCACCAGCACCGGCAGCAGTCGCAGCCGCCATTTGTACATGGCATAGCCGGCCAAGGTGCCCAGCACGGTGGCCACCACGCAGGTGACCAAACCGATCCCCAGCGTATTGAGTGCTGCCTCCAGCATCACCTCGTCATTGAACAGCATCACGTACCATTTCAGCGTGAAGCCAACCCATTCCGCGTTCAGATTGGAATCATTGAACGAGAACAGCACCACAATCGCCAGCGGCAGATACAGGAAGGCGTACACGCCAATTGCCGCACCCCATACCCAGCGGGAAACCTTGTTCATAACGCGCCTCAATCCTTCTTCTTGTGGCGGCTGCCCGCCCATGCGGCGACCGCTGCCAGCAGCAGCACGGAAAGCGTCAGCATGATCGACAGCACCGAACCGAACGGCCAGTCACGGCTGTCGAGGAATTGCTGCTTGATCAGATTGCCGATCATCATGCTGTTGGTGCCACCCAGCAGATCCGGAATCGCAAACATGCCCAGCGCCGGAATGAACACCAGCGCCACACCAGCCCAGACACCGGGCAGGCTGAGCGGCCAGGTTACTTTCCAGAAGCGCTGCCAGGCGTTGGCACCCAGATCCTGAGCGGCATCCAGCAGCGACATGTCGTGCTTTTCCAGATTGGCATAGAGCGGCAGAACCATGAACGGCAGGTGTACGTACACTAGACCGATGATCACGGCAAACTGGCTGAAGAGCAAGGAAACCGGCTCGATTCCGAAAATACCCAGAAAGCCGTTCAGTACCCGGCTGAAATAGCTCTGCGGGCCCAGGATGATCATCCATGCATAGACGCGGATCAGGAAATTCGACCAGAACGGCAGAATAACCAGCAGCACCAGCAGGTCACGGGTCTTTTTGCCGCTACGCGCGATTAGCCACGACAAGGGATAGGCCAGCACCAGACAGATCAGCGTTGTCAGCCCTGCGTACCAGAAGGATTTGAGGAACAGTTCGAGATAAATCGAATCCTCAAAGAAGCGGCCGAAATTCTCGAAGGTCAGGAAATCGCGCCAGTTCTCCGCCGTGAGCAGCAGTTCACGCGCACCGGTATCCGGATTGACGTCGACCAGCGGCACGAGGCCGCCATAGTCGCCGGGAAAGCGGAAGGCGGCAAACACCATGATCAGCGCCGGGATGGCAAAGAACAGCAGCAGATACAGCAGCGGCGGCGCGGAAATCAGCCACTTGGCGTAGCGCCCGCCCAGCCCGTAAACAGGTTTCGACATGGCGGGCTCTCTCAGGCCAGGATGAAATGGCCGGCATCGAAGCGCCAGGCCAGTTCAACCAGATCGTTGTCGTCGAAGAACTTGGCACGCCCCGGTGCCGAATTCGGCAGCATGGTCTCGACCAGCATGCCGTTATCCAGCTCGACGATATAGATCGTCACATCACCGAGGTAGAGGCAGTCATGCACGCGCCCCTTGAAATGTACTTCGTCGCTATCGTCGGCGGGCAGGCTGGCACCCAGCTTGATTTTTTCCGGGCGCAGCGCAAGGCAGCCCTTCTGGCCAGGTTGCGCGCCGGCCACCGGCAGGGTGTGGCAGGCACCGACCCCAGAAATCTCCAGAGTCATGCGCTCAGCGCCCACTTCCGTCACGCTGGCGTCAAGCAGATTGCACTGCCCGATGAAATCGGCCACAAAGCGCGACTTCGGATAGCTGTAAATCTGCTCGGGGGCATCAAGCTGCTCGACCTGGCCCTGATTCATGACCGCGATGCGGTGTGACAGCGCCAGCGCCTCACCCTGATCGTGAGTCACATACACAAAGGTGATGCCGACTTCCTTCTGCAGGGTGATCAGCTCGATCTGCATCTGTTCGCGCAGCTTGGCATCCAGCGCAGAGAGCGGCTCATCGAGCAGCAGCAACTTGGGGCGGTTGACCAGCGCACGGGCAATCGCCACGCGCTGACGCTGGCCACCGGAGAGCTCATGCGGGTAGCGCTTGGCAAAATCCTGCAGGCGTACGTCTTCCAGCAGCTCGGCCACACGGCGATTGATTTCATCAGTGGCTGCGCCAGCCATTTTCAGCGGAAAGGCAATGTTCTGCGCCACCGTCATGTGCGGAAACAGCGCGTAATTCTGGAAAACGGTATGCACCGGACGCTTTTCCGGCGGCACGCTGGCCACATTCTGCCCGTCCAGCACGATTTCACCGGAATCAGGCTGCTCGAAGCCCGCCAGCATCCGCAGCAGCGTGGTTTTGCCGCAACCCGAAGGCCCAAGCAAAGTAAAGAATTCACCAGCTTCCACCGCCAGGCTGACATGATTGACTGCGGTGAAATCGCCGAAACGTTTGACGACGTCACGGATCTCGAGAAGGGCCATGATTTTCCTCACGAAAAAACGGCGCCCATTCTAACAAAAACACCTGTCAAGGGGGTAAAAATCCAGTCTTTTTGCGGATTACCTGCCGATAAGCAAAGTTTTGCTCACGGACACTCCGCATACTCTGGCGTAACAGATAATGACAGTTTTCCTGTGCCGTGACGGTTATAATCGTTGCATGGCATACACCCATCCGACTCCATCACTTTTGACTGCGGCCTGAAATTGGAACTACGCATCAGCGTCACTGACCTGGCTTTCGGCTTGTTCATCACCGAACTCGACCGCCCATGGCTTGACACCCCGTTTCTCTTGCAGGGCTTTCTGCTGGAAACCCAGCAGCAGCTGGACGACCTCGTCGAGTACTGCCAGTTCGTCGATGTCGACCTCTCGCGCTCCAATGGCGGTCTGCAGCAATGGCGCCATCTGGCCGACCGCTACGCTGCGGGCTGGAAGGAGCACGATCAGTCCACCCTGCCCCTGCGGGGGCTCAGCGTGTCCCAGCGCGAAGCCCAGGTTCAGGCCGAGCGCCGCGAGCGGCTCAACATCCTGCGCGAACTGCGCAATTTCTTCAGTTTCTGGCGACGCCGTCACACCAAACTTGGCGGCAACACACCTCCCAGCGAAGAGCCCATCATCCTGTATGACGATGTACGCAGCGTCGAGCAGGAACTGCCCGAGGCCACCGAGATCCACCGCAGCGCGGAAGAACGGGTCGAACAGTTCGCCGCTTCCATCCGGGCCGATCTGCAACCGGGCACCGAAGCCATCCATGAAGTAGTCGATTCGATGGTTGACTCGATCGTCCGCAACCCCAATGCACTGATCTGGCTGACCCAGTTGCGCCAGCGCGATCGCTACAGCTACAGCCACGCCGTCGATTCGGCCGTATACCTGCTGGCTTTCGGCCGTCACCTTGGTTATCCGAAAGAGGATCTGCACAACCTGGGGCTTGCCGCACTGATGCTCGACATCGGCAAATTGCGCCTGCCGGACGAATTGCTGCAGCGTGAAGGCCGATTCACTTCGGGTGAATTCATGCTGATGAAAACGCACGTGCAGCACAGCCTCGACATCCTGAACCAGCTTGAAGGCGTGCACCCCGATGTATTCGATACCGTAGCCCGCCATCACGAGCGTCACGACGGCAGCGGCTACCCGATGAAGCTGCAGGGCGAAGCCATCGGACTCTTCGGGGCGATGGCTGGTATCGTCGACTGTTTCACCGCGCTGATCAGCGACCGCGCCTACTCCAGCAGCAAAACCGTTTACGAAGCACTGCAGCTGCTTTACAAATGGAGCGAGCGCTATTTCCATCCCGCGCTGGTCGAGCAGTTTGCACAGTGCATCGGCATTTTCCATGTGGGGACACTGGTCGAGCTGTCCTGCGGCGACGTCGGCATCGTCATCAGCCAGAGCCGCACCCGCCGGCTCAAACCCAAGGTGCTGCTGATTCTCGGCCCGGACAAGCTGCCGCACGCCAGACCACAGGTGCTCGATCTGATGAGCAACCCGACGACCATGGCCAATATCCCCATCAGCATCCGCCGCGAGCTGCCGCATGGCAGCTACGGGATTGATCCATCCGAATACTTCCAGGGCTGATTCTGCATGTCACGACTGAAATCGAGCACCCTCGCCCTGCCTCTGGCCTCGCTGGCCGACCACCTCCAGCGGCATCCGCTCGCTGATGAGCCGCTGGCTGCTCGCATTGCCCAGATTCTTGCCGATGCCGGAGTCTTCGACAGCCACGACCATGCGATCTATCTCGACTTCTTCCGCCGCATGCACCAGGGCATTCACGACCCGGAGCTCTGGCCGCGCCTGAGCACGGGCAGTCTGCTGCTGGCCTCCCCGATTTTCCTGGCCTGGCATGAACATGTCAGCACGCATTGCGGCCCGCAACTGCAGGCAAGCATCGACCACCTCGCACTGCAGACACTCGCCGTGCAGCTCACCTACGCCACGCCCCGGCTGCACGCCGTCCGGCACAGCCACACGCTCGACCCCGGCACGGGGCTGCCCAACACCAGTGCACTGGGACAATTGCTGACACAGGCGCGCGAACGCACCGAAACCGGCAAGGTCACCGCGCTGCTGCACGTCGATTTCGGCTCGGCCATGCGCAGCTGCACCGATCACACCCTGCTGTGCGCTGCCGAGCGCCTGCGCAACATGCAGCGTCACTATGACAGCCTGCTGCTGATCGACCGCCATACACTCGGCATGCTGCTGCCCAACCTCTCCGGCAGCGGCCACGCCATGCTCGCCGCGCACCGTGCCATGGCCTTGCTGGCAGAAGGGCTCGACCTTGGCGGACTGAATGTGCGCCTGCATCCGCAGATCGGCATTGCGCTCGCCCCCGATCACGGCAGCGAACCCGCCGCATTGCTGAGTGCGGCGGCGCAGGCCGCACACGAATTCACGCAGAACGGCATCGGCCTCTACGACCCGGGACGTGACTGGCTGGGCCTCTTGATCAAGCAACTGGAAATTCCCTTGCGCGAAGCGCTGCTCAACAACCGCTTCCAGATCGTGTTCCAGCCGCAGCTCACTGCCGACGGCACGATCATGCACGGCATGGAAGCCCTGCTGCGTTGGCACGATGACAAGCTCGGGCAGGTGCCGCCGCACCAGCTGCTGCGCGTTGCCGAGCACCTCGGGCTGATGAGCTCGGTATCGCAGTGGATCATCAACGCCGCCCTGCGCCAGTTCCGCCAGCTGATCGAAGCCGGCATTCCCGGCACGCTGAGCATCAATCTCACGCCATCGAACCTGCGTGACCCGGAGTTGCCATCCTTTATCGCCAATGCCTGCGAAATCTGGGGCATCTCCGGCAAGCGCCTGGTGTTCGAAGTGACCGAATCGGCGATCATCGACGACATCGACTCGGCACTGCGCGTGCTCGAACAGATCAAGTCGCTGGGCTGCCGGCTCGCGCTGGATGACTTTGGCACCGGCTTTTCTTCGCTCACCTACCTCAAGCGCCTGCCGATCGACGAGGTCAAGATCGACCTCAGCTTCATCCAGGAAATGCGCCGCTCGCAGCGCGACGCCGACATCGTGCAAAGCGTCATCGAGCTTGCACACCGGCTGCAGCTGCTGGTGATCGCCGAGGGCGTCGAAGACGAAGCCACCACCCTGCAACTGCGAGAAATGGGCTGCAACGTCATCCAGGGCTATTACTACAGCAAGCCGCTCGCTCCCGAGCGCATCACCGAGTATTACCAGACCCTGCCTTCACCCCGCTGAACCGCCACCGGACGCCTACGCCCATGATGGACTGGAACCAACTACTCTGCGCCCAGCGCCTGGGCACCGAGTCGCACGGCAATGCCGACCCCGCCACCGGTCGCAGCCAGTATCACAAGGATCACGACCGCATCGTGTTCTGCTCGCCCTTCCGTCGCATGGGACGCAAGACGCAGGTGCACCCGATGACGGAAAACGACCATGTGCACACGCGCCTCACGCACTCGCTGGAAGTCGCCTGCGTCGGACGCAGCCTGGGCGTGCTGATCGGCGAGCGGCTGGCTGACCGGCTGCCGGCCGGCATCAGCCCCTTCGATCTGGGCGCCATCGTGCAGGCGGCGTGCCTGGCGCACGACATCGGCAACCCGCCCTTCGGCCACGCCGGCGAATACGCGATCCGTGACTGGTTCCGCCGCGACGAGCACGCCTACCTGATGCAGAAACTGACCGCCGACGAGCGGCGCGATCTGATGACCTACGAAGGCAATGCGCAGGGTTTCCGCATCATCACGCAGCTGGAAAATCACCGCTTCGAAGGCGGACTGCGCCTGACCCATGCCACCATCGGCACCACGCTGAAATACCCGTGGACCAGCGAGCACGCCGGCGGCAAGGGCAAATTCAGCTGCTACCAGTCGGAGAAAGCCATCCTGCAGGAAGTCGCCGTGGCGCTCGGCCTGCCAGAGCTGGCGCCTGGCAAATGGGCGCGCCACCCGCTGTCCTACCTGATGGAAGCATCGGATGACATCTGCTACGCGATTCTCGACCTCGAAGACGGCATTGAAATCGGCATGCTCGCCTATGAAATCGTCGAGCCCATCCTGCTGAAAATCTGCGGCGGCGACCGCGACCTGCTGGCGCTCGAAGTCGCCGCTGCGCCATCGGTGCGCCGCAAGATTTCGCTGCTGCGCGGCAAGGCCATCGAGCGCTGCGTGCAGGACGTGGCCAACACCTTCATGGCGCAGTACGAGCGGCTGATGAACGGCAGCTATCAGGGAGACCTGCTCAACGATTGTCCGCTGGGCATGCGCCAGGGCATCAACGAAGCCAAGCAGCTGGCGCGCGACCGCATTTTCAACGAGCGGCGCAAGATCGAGATCGAGGTCGGCTCGTTCACCTGCCTCGACATCCTGCTCGATGCCTTCTGCAATGCGGCCTACCAGCTGAAGGTCGCGCCGCAGATGCCGTTCCGCATGAAGCGGGTGCTCGACCTGATGGAATACAACGCGCCCAAGCGCGAGTGGGAACTGTATGAAACCTACCGCCGTGTGCTTGATTTCATCGGCGGCATGACCGACAACTACGCCACCTACCTCGCCCAGCAGGTGGGCGGCATGGGAAGGTAACAGATATACGAACACAGCCATTACTGGAAAATGGCTTCATTGGCATACATGCCAAAGTATTCTGAAAGCAGCACAAAAACAAACAGCGCCGGAATCCGGCGCTGTTTGTTTTTGGAGCCTGCCCGGTCCTAGAACCAGAGTGGCGGCGGGGTGAGCGGCTTCCCCTGCCCTGCCTGCGCTTCATTGACATCCAGCAGCCGCAATGCGGGCTGCGGTTCGCAATAATCACGCACCAGCTGATGCTGCGGCTCTTGCATCTTTTTTGGCTCTGCTTCCGGCTGGCCGTCAGCCATCGAAAATATCCTGACCATGATGCACCTCCTGTGCGTGAACAATAAACAACTTCCTTACACCCAATATCGGCCCGTCAGCTGCAAAACTCAATCCCGCCTGCGCAAATAAATCCATCGATTCATGCGCGGCGGCCACCCGGTCACAAAACGCAGCCAGACGGCTGTGAAACGACTCACACGCGGGCTGCAGCCGGTCGGCAATTCATCCGGCATTCAGGCAGAAACGCCGATGATGCAGGCATGAACAGGCCAGAAGGAGCCCCATCATGGCAAACAACACCCAATCCCTGCTGCTGGCAGCCGCTGCCGGCGCCGTTATCGTGGCATCCGCCGCAGTCGTCGCACACCAGTTCGGCTGGATCGGCAGCCCGGCAGCTGCCGCCAGCACCAATACAGTGACACCGACGCCTGCCGTAGTCGCGCTAGTGTCCGCACAAGCGACTCCGGTGCCAACTGCGGAGTCGATTCAGCAAGCGAAGGCAGTGCCGACCAGTACTCCGACCGCGCGCCCTACGGCACGGCCAACACCGCGCCCCACCGCACGTCCGACTCCACGCCCGACCGCCAGACCCACGCCCTATCCCGAAGCAAGCCCGCTGCCGACACCCGAGCCGACTCGCGTGATCAGCTGCCTGAGCTGTGGCAAGGTCGTCGATATCCAGCCGCGGACCGTGGCAGGAGAGGCTTCGCCCATCGGCGCAGTGGTCGGCGGCGGCGTGGGTTACGCCATCGGCAACCAGGTCGGCAAGGGCCGCGGCAAGCAGGTAGCCCGTGTGGTTGGTGCACTGGGCGGCGCACTGCTGGGCACACAGGTGGAAAAACAGGTGCGCAGCACGACCGTTTACGATGTCACCGTCGCCTTCCGTGATGGCCACAGCGAGGTCTTTACCTATCCGCAGGCTCCGGCTTATGCGGTCGGTGATGACGTGCGCCGCCGCAGCGACAACACGCTGGAAGCCGGCTACGCCTACTGAGGCACCAAACCACCATAACGGAGGGTATTGGCCTGTAACCCATTCAATGAAATGGCTGCAGAGCAATACCCTTGTTCATTTCTCAGACCAGCATGTAGCGTGATCCGTGCACCTTGAGTTCATCGCGCAGGCGTTTCCAGTCCGGGCAATGCGTGGCGACGATGGCCCAGAAGCGCGGCGAATGGTTCAGCTCGGTGATGTGAGCCAGTTCGTGGATCACCACGTAGTCAATCACGGCGGGAGCGGCCTGCATCAGCCGCCAGTTGAGCCGGATCGCGCCGGTGCTGGAGCAGCTGCCCCAGCGCCCCCGTGCGGACGAAAGGGCGAAGGCCGTGGGCACCACTGCCATGCGCTCGCTCCACACGGCAAGCCGTCCGGCCAGATACGTTCGCGCGCTGCGCTGCATGAAACGTTGCAGATTGAGTTGCTGCACTTCCGGGTCGCTGCCGCCGGCCAGTTCCAGCGCATCGTCGCACAGGCGGGTGCGGCTCGCCGTGCGCACCGGCAGTTCGGTACCCAGCCAGCTGACGCGGGTCAGTCCATCCTGCTGCAGGTTTTTCTGCAGTTCGGCGTGGGCACTGGCGCGCTGCTGCATCCTCTCCAGCGCCTGCAGGAGCCACTCGCGCCGGCTCAGCACGAAGGGCTCGATGGCACTCCAGGCCAGCTTGTGCGGGGATTTGACTTCAATCCGCCCGTCCGGGCGCACCAGCAGCTGCACGGTGCGACGCTGCGCGGAGCGTGTCCACAGCAAGGGCAGGGTTCTCCCCTGCCCGACGTCCAGCGCCAGCGTACGGCTAGCTGCCGCCATGCACGGATGCATTGGCCGGATGGCAGGGACCCACGCCGCTGATGCGGTCCATCTGGCCTTCAATCCAGGCTTCCGCTTCGCGGTTGACTTCGGCCGAGCTGCGGCCAGCGGTCGCAATCGGTGCACCGATGATCATGGTGATTTCGCCGGGATACTTCAGAAAGGAATTGCGCGGCCAGAATTCGCCGGCATTGTGCGCCACCGGCACCACCGGCACGCCCAGATCCAGCGCGAGACGCGCACCGCCCTGCTGGTAGCGGCCGCGCTCGCCCGGCGGCACGCGGGTGCCTTCGGGGAAAATGACGATCCAGAAGCCCTTGGCCAGGCGGTCACGGCCCTGCTCCATCAGTTTCTTGCCGGCTTCCGAGCGCTTGCTGCGATCAATGGCGATCGGCGACAGGCAGCGCAGACCCCAGCCAAAAAACGGCAGCTTCAGCAACTCCTGCTTCAGCACCCACACCAGCGGCGGCATGATGAGCTGCAGCGACAGGGTCTCCCACGCGCTCTGGTGCTTGCACAGCATCACCGCCGGGGCGATCTGCAGGTGTTCCAGCCCTTCGACACGATGCTTCAGCCCGCAGGTGATCCGCAGCCAGACGATCATGATTTTCGCCCAGCTCGCCATGATGCGGTAGCGCGGCAGCGGCGGCAGCAAGAGCAGGAAGGTCGCCAGCAGGGCATAGAACGGCAGGGTGACAATCATGCCGAGCCAGTAGAGGCCGGAACGCAGCCAGATCATAGGAAAAGTCTCCGGTTCAGTCGCAGGGGGCTGCGGTACAGCGCCCCGGAAAATATCGTTCAGTCCTGCAGCAGATCGGCCGCTACCGCAGCCAGATCGTCAAACACCAGTGTGCCTTCGGGCAGATTGCCACCGGCCTCGGTCTTGCGGCCATTGCCGGTACGCACAAGCACCGGACGGCCGCCGACCGCAGCGACTGCCTGCAGATCGCGCAGCGAATCGCCGACCATCACCAGCTGGCCGGCCGGCACGCCGTAGCGGCGCTGGATGTCGGTCAGCATGCCCGGAGAGGGCTTGCGGCACTCGCAGCCGGCTTCTGGTGTGTGCGGGCAGAAGAAAATGGCGGCAATATGCCCGCCCGCCTGCCCGACTTTGCGATGCATGCGCGCATGGATCTGGTTCAGCATGGCCACGTCATACATGCCGCGACCAACACCGCTCTGGTTGGTAGCCACCACGATCGTCCAGCCGGCTCGCGTGAGCTGGCTGATCGCCTCAAGGCTGCCCGGGATCGGCAGCCATTCTTCCGGTGACTTGATGTAATCGGGGCTGTCGTGATTGATCACCCCGTCACGATCGAGCACCAGCAGTTTCATGGCTGTCGTTCCCATCGCCCTTACTCCGCCAGCAGCGCCAGTTCGGCAACCGTATTCATCTGGCCAGCCAGCTGATTCAGCAGGGCCAGACGGTTGCCGCGCACCGCGAGATCGTCAGCCATCACCATCACGCCGTCGAAGAAGGCATCCACCGGTGCCTTCAATGCCGCCAGTGCGGTCAATGCGCCGACGTAGTCACCGGCAGCCAGCAGCGGTGCTGCCTGTGCGGCAACGGCCTCGCTGGCCGCAGCCAGTGCACGCTCTTCATCCTGCGCAAACAGGGTGGCATTGAGCTGCGGCAGGTCGCCTTCGACCTTCTTCAGGATGTTGCGGATGCGCTTGTTGGCGGCAGCCAGCGAAGCCGCTTCCGGCAGCGCCTTGAATTCGGCCACGGCCGCCAGACGGGCCTGCACCTCATCCAGTTGTTCCGGGCGCTGCGCCAGCACGGCATCGATGTCGGCCGCCGGATAGTCGGCAGCCAGATAATTTTTCAGCCGGTCGAGCATGAAACCATACACACCGTCGACCGTACCGGCCGCAACGACGCCCGTCGGGAAGGTCGAGGCGGCAATCGTCAGCAGCTGACGCACATTCAGCGGCAGCTGCAGCAGCATGCGCAACACGCCCAGTGCAGCGCGACGCAGCGCGAACGGATCCTTGTCGCCGGTCGGAATCAGGCCGATGCCCCAGATGCCAACCAGGGTTTCCAGCTTGTCGGCCAGCGACACGGCTTGCGCCACCGCACCTTCCGGCAGGGTATCGCCAGCAAACTTTGGTTTGTAATGGGCTTCAACCGCATACGCCACCTCGGTATCTTCACCGTCGATGCGCGCGTAATACTGGCCCATGATGCCCTGCAGCTCCGGGAACTCGCCGACCATATCGGTCAGCAGGTCGGCCTTGGCCAGATAGGCGGCACGGGTCGCCTTCGCGGCATCGGAGCCCAACAGCTTGGCGATTTCGCCGGCGATGGTTTCCAGACGCGTCACGCGTTCGAGCTGCGAGCCGATCTTGTTGTGATAAACAACATGGGCCAGCTTGCCGACACGAGCGTCGAGCTTTTGTTTCTGATCCTGCTCGAAGAAGAACTTGGCATCGCTCAAGCGCGCGCGCAGCACGCGGCTATTGCCGTTGACCACGTGCGAGGGGTCGGCAGGATCAATGTTCGACACCAGCAGATACTGGTTCATCAGGCGCCCATTGGCGTCCAGCAACGGAAAATACTTCTGGTTCTGCTGCATGGTCAGGATCAGGCATTCCTGCGGCACCTTGAGGAAATCGGCCTCGAACTCGCCCTGCAACACCACCGGCCACTCGACCAGCGCGGTCACTTCGTCAAACAGCGCCGCATCAGCCGCGATGGTCGCATTCAGCTTCGCAGCGGCAAGAGCCAGCTGCTCGCCGATCTGCGCACGGCGCTCGGCAAAGCTGGCAACGACCTTGCCCTCAAGGCGCATCTTGCTTGCATATTCATCGGCGTGAGCAAAGCTCACTTCACCGGCAGAGAGGAAGCGGTGGCCGCGCGACACACGACCGGACTCCAGATGCAGGATTTTCGCCGGAACCACGTTTGCGCCGTGCAATACGGTCAGGCCGTGCACCGGGCGAATGAACATGCCGTCGCGATCACCCCAGCGCATCATTTTCGGCGCCGGCAGTTTTTTCAGCGCAGCTTCGATGATGCCGGACAGCACAGCCGCCAGTGGCTCGCCTTGTTTCTGCGAACGGAAGATGAACACCTCCTGCTTGCCGTCGCTCCCTTTTTCCAGCTGATCCAGTTGATCCGCCGCCAGGCCGCAGCCGCGGGCGAAGCCCAGCAGCGCCGGCGTCGGCTGGCCATCCTTGAAACCGCTGGCCACCGCCGGCCCCTTCTTTTCGATCTGCTGGTCCGGCTGCACAGCCAGTACGCCTGGAATCGATACGGCCAGACGGCGCGGCGAAGCATAGCTGGTGCACTCCGTACCCGCAGCAGCAAAACCGAGCTTGACCAGCTCTTCAGAAATTGCGGAGGAAAAGGCGGCCCCCAGCTTCGGCAGCGCCTTGGGCGGCAGTTCTTCGGTAAACAGTTCGATCAGTAGCGTTTCGCTCATTTCGCTTACTCTTCCTTGTCTTTTTTCGCGTCTTTCTCTGCCATGATCTTGCAGATCTGACGCACATAATCTTCGCCATAGCTGCCGGGGGCCGGCTGCTGGAAATCCCACTGGTAGCCGGGCACATCGAAGCGCTCGACCAGATCGTCATCCTTGTCCCGCGTTTCCACCGCAATCAGCGCCATCTTGCCACTCTGGCAGTCAATGGCCTGCCGGCTGTACTTGTCGCGGTATTCCGCCTTCGAGTAGTAGAGGCCGTAGTCTTCCGAGCCGGCTTCCGGCTTCGGGTCAACCCTATCGGCCTTGTACTTCTGCCACATCCACGAATAGACGTAGCTGTCAGAGGCGTAATCGTCGTAGTGGCTGATCGAATTCACATCCACCAGAATGTCGTGATCAGGCTTGTTGCCGTACACGCGCCAGTCTGCCTTGGTGCCGGGCACGGGCGCCGGCCCCTCCAGTCCATCGTCGAACTTGCCGCAACCTGCCAGCAGCAGGGCGGGGATCAGCAGCAGGGCAGCACGCATCGGCAGGCTCCTTCAGACGGTTGGTCGCGCGCTTACTTCTGGCACATGGGGAAGCCAAGCAGCTCCCGGCTGGCGTAATAGGCCTGCGCCACACCGCGTGCCAGATTGCGGATACGCCCAATGTAGGCCGCGCGCTCGGTTACCGAAATCGCGCCGCGCGCATCCAGCAGGTTGAAGGTGTGCGCGGCCTTCAGAATCATTTCGTAGGCCGGCAGCGGAATGCCGGCTTCCAGCAGCTTCTGCGCTTCGCCTTCGAAGCTGTTGAAGAGGCTGAGCAGCAGCTCGACGTTGGAGTGCTCGAAGTTGTACTTCGATTGCTCGACTTCGTTCTGGTGGTAGATGTCGCCGTAGGTGACGACCTGACCGTTCGGATACTTGGTCCAGATCAGGTCGTAGACGTTCTCCACGCCCTGCAGGTACATCGCCAGACGCTCGGTGCCGTAGGTGATTTCACCCAGCACCGGCTTGCAGTCCAGGCCGCCGACCTGCTGGAAATAGGTGAACTGGGTGACTTCCATGCCGTTGAGCCACACTTCCCAGCCCAGACCCCAAGCGCCCAGCGTCGGGTTTTCCCAGTCGTCTTCGACGAAACGGATGTCGTGCACGGTCGGGTCGATACCCAGTTCCTTCAGCGAGCCGAGATAGAGATCAAGGATGTTGTCCGGGTTCGGCTTGAGCACCACCTGGAACTGGTAATAGTGCTGCAGGCGGTTCGGGTTTTCGCCATAGCGGCCATCCTTCGGGCGGCGGCTGGGCTGCACATAGGCGGCGTTCCACGGCTCCGGGCCGATGGCGCGCAGGAAGGTTGCGGTGTGGCTGGTGCCGGCACCCATTTCCATGTCATAGGGTTGCAGCAAGGCACAGCCCTGGCGGCCCCAGTAGTTCTGGAGCGTGAGGATGATTTCCTGAAAGGTCAGCATAGTTATGGTCCGCCGTTTGCGGCATATTCAATGGTTTAACCCACCGATTCTACTTGCTTTTGCTCCCCGCGGGGAATTGCGGACCGGCAAGGCGCCCCGTCTGGCCAACAAAACCCGGCACACAGGCAGGCGCAGCGCCGTCCGGCAGCCCGGCCCGGCCTGCCGCCAAATTGTGACATCGGCACACAGACAGAATGGCGTCAGTTAGCGTATTCTAGCCCGCAACCGATTGGCGACCCTTCACGCTTGGCGACAGACGCATTCCGATGATGATGAAATACCTGATTACCCTCCCCTCCCTTATTCTTGCGGCCAGCGCCCATGCAGGCATTGATCTGGATACCCTGAAAAATGCAGCCAGAACCAGGGATGTGGCGACACTGGAAACACTGGTCGCCCAGAGCAAGGGCGACACGCTGGAGATGTACCCGCGCTACTACATGCTGAGCACGACACTGCGCGAAGCCAGCGAGGCGGATGCCAGTGACTTTCTGAAGCGCTACGACAACACGCCGCTGGCAGAGCGCTTCCGGGCGGAGTGGCTGAAGGAACTTGGCCGCCGTGGCAGCTGGGACAGTTTCGTGACGGAATACGGCAAGTACGATGCACCGAACGCCGAACTGCAATGCCTGCGCGCGCAGGCGGGTCTCGCCCAGCAGCAGGCTGCGCCCGTTTCTGCTGCCCGCCCACTGTGGTTCAGCGACAAGGCCCAGGCCGATGCCTGCAATCCGGTGTTCGAAGCGCTCTTTGCCAGCGGCGAACTGACCCAGGCCGACGCGTGGGAGCGCATCCGTCTGGCGCTGGCGGCCAACCGGCCCGACTTTGCCAGGCAGCTGGCCGCGCGAGTCGGCAACCCAGCCGCGCTGGGTGACAAGGCACTGAAACAGGCGGCAGCCAATCCGGCAAAGACTCTGGCAAACCTCGACACCACGCAACGCGCGAACCGCGAACTGGCCCTGTTTGCACTGGAAGTGCTCGGCCGCAAGGACCCCGATTCCGCCTCCAGCCAGCTCGCCGCCATTGGCGCAGACTGGCCGGAAGCCGACCAGCGCTTTGCCTGGCAGCAGCTCGGCCTGACCGCCGCCCGCAAGCTGCACCCGCAAGCATCACAATGGCTGGCGCGCGGCTCGCTCGACGGCCTGAATGACGAAGATCGCGCCTGGTCGGTACGCGCTGCGCTGCGCAGTCAGGACTGGGCAACTGTGCTCAAGCGCATCGACGCCTTGCCGGCCGAGCAGCAGCAGGACACCGCCTGGCGCTACTGGCGGGGCCGAGCACTGCAGGGGCTGGGCCGCAGTACTGATGCCGCAGCGCAATTCGGCCAGCTCACCGGCGGCACCGATTACTACAGCCTGCTGGCACGCGAGGAACTCGGCCAGCCACTGCAGCTGCCGCCTGCCAGCCGCGTCAGCGAAGACGACATCCGGCAGGTCCGCAACATCCCGGGCTTCAAGCGCGCACTTGAGCTGTATGCACAGAACTGGAAGGTGGAAGGTGCCCGCGAGTGGAACTGGGCAGTCCGCAGCCTGAATACCGATGCACAGTACCTCGCCGCTTCTGAGCTGGCCCGCCGCGAAGGCTGGAATGACCGCAGCATCTATACGGCCGACCGCACCAGGGCGCAGCACGACTTCAATCTGCGCTACCCGTCCCCATGGCGCAACCATATCCAGACCTACGCGGCTGACAATGATCTCGAATCGGCCTGGGTACTGGGCATCATCCGTCAGGAAAGCCGTTTCGTGATGGATGCCAAATCGAGCGCCGGCGCGGCCGGTCTGATGCAGCTGATGCCGGCCACCGCCAAATGGTCGGCCAAGCGTGCCGGAATCAGCGATTTCACGCCCTCGCAGGTGACCGATCCCGAGGTCAATGTCGCACTCGGCACCACCTACATGAACTATCTGCAGGGACGTTTTGCCGGCAACCAGATTCTCTCGACCGCCGGCTACAATGCCGGCCCCGGCAATGCCAGCAAATGGCAGACCAGCCAGCCGCTGGATGCTACGATTTACATCGAGACCATCCCGTTTACCGAAACGCGCGAATACGTCAAACGGGTCAGTGCCAATGCCACGGTCTACGCGCAGTTGCTCAACCAGGGCGAAACCCGCCTGAAAGCCCGCCTGCAGCCGATCGCGGCCAAGGGCAATCCGGTCAACGACGGCGCGCCCTGAATGGCCGCCGTTGTATCGCACGCTAACCGCTCACCACTCTGGAGTGCCAGCCATGCAAATCATGATCACCAATCTGCCGCCGGATACCACCGTCGACTCCGTTACCGAACTGCTGCACAAGGATCTCGGACTGCACGCCGCTCACGACATTACGCTGGCACCCGGCCTGGGTGAGCGCATAGCCGCCCTGTTCCGGCTGGATGCGGGTGATGCGGCAGTCCATGCCGTCATCGAAAAGCTCAATGGCCATCACTGGCAGGGCCATACCCTGGGCGCCAGTCACGCCAGCATGTTCAAGGAATGAGCGGAGATAAACACATGCGTATTGCGGTCTTCGACAGCAAACCCTATGACGAGCAGGCCCTGAACGAAGCCAATGCAGCACACGGCTACGAACTGGCCTTTTTTGGTGACCGCCTAAGCCGCAGCACCGTGCCACTGGCGGCCGGCTTCGATGTTGTCTGCCCCTTCGTCAACGACCGTGTTGACGCCTGCACGCTCGAGCAACTTGCCCAGCTGGGCGTAAAGCTGGTGGCACTGCGCTGCGCCGGTTTCAACAATGTGGATCTGGCGGCGGCAGAAAAATACGGCATCCGCGTCGTCCGTGTTCCCGCCTATTCGCCGGAAGCCACCGCCGAGCATGCCTTTGCCCTGCTGCTGACGCTCACGCGCAAGACGCACCGTGCATTCAACCGCGTACGCGACGGCAACTTCTCGCTTGATGGCCTCGTCGGCTTCACGCTGCATGGCAAGACCTTCGGCGTGATCGGCACCGGCAAGATCGGCCAGGCCTGCATCCGCATCGCGCGCGGCTTCGGCTGCCGGGTGCTGGCGTACGACCTGTACCCGAACGCCGCGCTGGCCGCCGAGCTGGGCTTCGAATACGCCAGCCTCGACGAGATTTTCCCGCAAGCCGACATTCTCTCGCTGCATGCCCCGCTGATGGCCAACACCCATCATCTGGTCAACGCGACCAGCATCGCCCGCATGAAACGCGGCGTGGTGCTGATCAACACCAGCCGCGGCGGGCTGGTCGACAGCCAGGCGCTGCTCGATGCACTGAAAGACGGACAGATCGGCGGTGTCGGCATGGATGTGTACGAGCATGAGGAAGGCGTCTTCTTCGAAGACCTCTCCGGCGAAGCGCTGATGGACGACATCCTCGCCCGCCTGACCACCTTCCCCAATGTGATGATCACCTCGCACCAGGGTTATCTCACTACCGAGGCGCTCGCCAACATCGCCGGCACGGTATTCGGCAATGTGGCCGACTTTGCCGCCGGCAAGCCGCTCGTCAACGAGGTCCGCGCCGGTGCGTAAACTGCCGGCCCCATCGCCCCGGCTGGGGCGGTGGGTGCTGACGCTGCCCTCCTTTCTCGCCGGGCTTTTCACCCTTGGCCTCGGCCTGTTTCTCGTCATCAGCTACTACACCGACCGCAACAGCCGCTCGGAACTGATGGAGCAGGATCTGCTCTGGCAGAAACAGGCCATCCAGCTGCAGATGAGCAATACGCGGCACGAGCTGGAAAGTCTCGCCGCCACACTGGCCGCCAATGGCCTGACTTCGGCGGATTTCACTGCACGGACACTCTCGCTGATCCAGAACACCCCCGAGCTGGTCAGCCTTGCCTATGTGGATGAAACCGGCCAGACGCGCTGGCGCACGCCGCTCAATCCGGCCGGAAATGAAGCTCCGCTGTCACACCGCAACCTGATTGCCCAGCGCTCCGCCGTGCTGCTGGCCGATGAATCGGTCTACAGCATGCCAATCACCGATCTGGGTAATAAAAACTCGCTGATCGCGCTGACTGTCCCTGTGAAGCTGCCCTATGCCGGGCGGCATTTCCTCATTGCCCAGTTCGACCTCAACCGCCTGCTCGGCCAGCAGGTGCCGTGGTGGATCGGACAGCGCTACCAGATCAGCCTGGTACGTCCCGATGGCAGCGTACTCGCGCACAAGTTCGACCGCCGCCAGGACCCGGACAAGCTCGCACAACAGATCCAGCTTGATGTCGGCCCCGAGCATTTCATGCTGCAGGCGCGCGTCTATCGTGAACATGGCGACTGGCGGCAAAATGCGCTGCTGGTCGCGCTGATCGGCCTGTCGCTGCTGATGCTGGCCTCGACCTGGGCCATGCGGCGCCACATCCGCGAACGCCAGAAAACCGAAGCCTTGCTGCGGCGCGAAACCGCGATGCGGATGGCCATGGAAGATTCGCTGGTCACCGGCACGCGCGTGATGGATCTGGAAGGCCGGCTGACCTTTGTAAACCGCGCCTTCTGCTCGATGACGGGCTACAGCGCCGAAGAGCTGCTCGCCGCCGAACAGATCATGCCCTACTGGCCACCGGAAGAACTCGACGCCTGCCTTGCCATCAACCGCCGCATTCTCGCCGGCGAAAGTGGCAGCAGCGGCTTCCAGTGCCGTTTCCAGCGCCGCAATGGCGAGCGCTTCGACGCTCGCATCTACGCGGCGAAGCTGGTCGATGGCGAAGGTCAGCACATCGGCTGGATCAGCTCCTTCTACGACATCACCGAATTGCAGCGCGAGCGCGAAGCGCTGCAGGCCTCGCACGAGCGCTTTGTCACCGTGCTCAACGGTCTGGATGCCGCCGTGGTCGTCTCTGATGCGCAAAGCGGCGAACTGCTGCTGTCCAACCCGCAGTACAACACCGCCTTCAACCTCCCCGAAGAACACGAGCGCTGCTGTGTGCTGCCGCTGCTGCCGCGCGAGCAGACCGCCGCACTGCCGGGCGAATGGTTCGACGAATACGGCCAGCACTGGTACCAGATCAAGAGCCGCCCGAGCATCTGGGTCGATGGCTCACTGGTCTGGCTGGAAATCATCACCGACACCACCGCACTGAAAGATGCACAGCAGCGCGAGCAGCAGCAGAACGAGCAGCTGCAGCAGACCAGCCGCCTGATTTCGATGGGTGAAATGGCTTCCAGCCTGGCGCACGAGCTGAACCAGCCGCTGGCCGCGATTGCCAGCTACGCCACCGGCTGCCGCAACCTGCTCACGCAGGCCGAGCCCAATCTGCGCCAGCTTGACCAGGCCATCGAAAAAATGGCCGAGCAGGCCAAGCGCGCCGGCCTGATCATCCGCGGCATCCGCGAATTCGTGCAGCGCCGCGCACCGCACCGCAGCGCCTGCGCCATCGACCAGCTGCTCGCCACCGTGCAGGTGCTGCTCGCCGCGCAGGTCAAGAAAAACCAGATCCAGCTCGACATCAGCTGCGACCCGGCGCTGCCGCCGGTGTTCGCCGACCCGGTCATGCTGGAGCAGGTGCTGTTCAACCTGATGAAGAACGCCATTGAAGCCATGGCCGACACGCCACCGCGCGAACGCCGCCTCAGCGTCACCGCCCGGCGGGCAGAAAGCATGCTGCAGGTCACGATCAGTGATCAGGGGACTGGCATCAGCGCCGAACAACTGGAACAATTGTTCAAAGCGTTCTACACCACCAAGGAAACCGGCATGGGCATGGGGCTGAACATCTGCCGCTCCATCATCGAGCACCATCAGGGCCGTCTGTGGGTAGAATCGAATTCCGGCGGCGGCAGCCGCTTCCACTTTACCGTACCCCTTTCCGAGGACAGCCATGCCCGCGAACCCTGAACGCCGTATCGGCATTGTCGATGATGACGATGCCCTGCGTGACGCCCTCTCCTGGCTTTTTTCGACACGCAATCACTCGGTGAGCACCTTTGCCAGTGCCGAAGCGCTGCTGAACGATTACCAGCCGGATGATTTCGGCTGTCTGGTGCTCGATGTACGCATGCCCGGCATGGGTGGCCAGGAGCTGTTCGAAAAGCTGAAGAGCTACAGCTACTGCCCGCCGGTGATTTTCCTTACCGGCCATGGTGATGTGCCGATGGCAGTGGCCGCGCTGAAGGAAGGCGCGGCCGACTTCATCGAAAAACCGTTTTCCGACAATGACATGGTCGACCTGGTCGAGCGTTGTCTGGCCGACGACCTCACCCGCCGTGGCGAGTGGCAGACACGCGCCTCGGTCAGCCAGCGGCTGGAAACGCTCACGCCGCGCGAACGCGAAGTGATGAAGCTGATCCTCACCGGCCGGCTGAACAAGCAGATTGCCGACGACCTCGGCATCTCGATGAAAACCGTCGAAGTGCACCGCGCGCGCATCCTCGAAAAGATGGCCGTGAAAACCGCAATGGAGCTCGCCGCACTGCTGCGCGAAGCCGGCGTCGAAGGCTGAGTTCCAGCTACTGACATACATCACACCCCTTATGACCAGGGCCATTTAAAATGAATGGCTCTGGCTACATACCCATCCAATACCCGCCATGCTGATGCTCATTTCGCCAGCGAAAACGCTGGACTACACCTCGCCCTGCCCGGAAACCGCCACCACCCAGCCCGATTTCATGCCCGATGCGGCGCGGCTGATCGCCATCCTGCGCAACCTGAGCCCGGCGCAGCTAGCGGAACTGATGCACATTTCTGATGAGCTGGCCGTCCTCAATACCGGCCGCTACCAGAGCTGGCAGCCTGAAGCCACGCCAGACAACGCCCGCGCCGCCGTCTTTGCCTTCATGGGCGATGTGTATGAGGGCCTCGATGCCGCCACGCTCAACGCGCCGCAGCGCGACTATCTGGCGCGCAACCTGCGCATTCTTTCGGGGCTGTACGGCCTCTTGCGTCCCTTCGATCTGCTGCAACCCTACCGGCTGGAAATGGGGACGCGGCTCGCCAACCCGCAAGGCAGGGATCTCTATGCCTTCTGGGGCGAGCGCATCACCGATGCCATTGCCGCCCTGCAGCCCAGGGCGATCATCAACCTCGCCAGCGAGGAGTACTTCAAGGCGGTAAAACCACGCCTGCTGGATTGCCCGGTGATCACGCCGGTATTCGAGGATTTCAAGAACGGCAAGTACAAGATCATCAGTTTCTACGCCAAGCGCGCGCGCGGCCTGATGGTGCGCTATGCCGCGCAGAACGGCATTCGCGAGCCGCAACAGCTGCGCGCTTTCGATCTGGATGGCTATGCGCTGGACGAGTCTGCCAGCGATGCCGTACGCTGGGTTTTCCGCCGCAACATCACTGACTGAAGGCTTGCAGATCACGGCAGTCGCAGCTAGGCTTGATTACCCTCTCTGCATCCGTACTGGCCATGAACAGCTCAGCAGAATCCCGCCTCAATCTCCTGCTGGCCACCAGCAATGACACCCTGTGGCTGTGGGACATGCAGCAGGATGCCACCCAGTTCGGCAGCCCCTGGCGCAGCATGCTGGGCATCGCGGACGGCGCGCCACTGGGTAACGGTATTGATGAATGGCTGAACCGCGTGCATCCCGATGAGCACCCCCGCGTCAGCCAGGCACTGCAGCAGCACATTTCCGGCATCACCCCGCTGTTCGAATGCGAACACCGCCTGCAGCACCAGGATGGTTCGTGGCGCTGGGTGCTGCTGCGGGCACGCTGCCTGCGCGACGAAGCAGGCCGGGCCGTGGAAATGGCCGGCTCCTTCACCGACATCACCGAGCACAAGGTGCTCGACCCGTACACGCGGCTCCCCAACCGCATCCTGTTTCTCGACAGGCTGGAGCGTTCGCTCTCGCGCCTGCGCCACGCGCGCAATCACGTGGTTGCCGTACTGAACCTGCGCACGCATCTGGCCCAGGGCTACGCCGAACTGCTCAGCCACGACCAGATGACGCAACTGGCGCGCACGCTGGGCGAGCGCATCGCCAGCGAAATCCGCCCCTGGGATCTGGTCGCACAGTTTTCCGACATGGAGTTTTCCGTGCTGCTGGAAATGGTCGCCACCACCGACGACCTGCCGGCCATTTTCAAGCGCCTGCTGGAAGTGCTGCGCAAGCCCATCCAGATTGACGACAACCTGGTCAGCGTCCACGTTGCCATCGGCGCCGCCGACAGCACGGTCATTGCCAGCAATGAGGAACAGCTGCTGCGCGCGGCAGAGAGCGCCGCCGCGCTGGCGCAGGAACACGGCGACAACCAGTACGTGCACTACGACCCCAGCACGCAAGACAAGCTGAGCCGGCGCCTGCGTTTCGAAAGCGAGCTGCTGCGCGCCATCGAGGATGCCGCCTTCGAGCCGCATTTCCAGCCCATACTCCATCTCGACGACGGCCGGCTGGCGGGATTCGAGGCACTGGTACGCTGGCCGCGCGCCGGCGGCATCGTCAATCCCGACGACTTCATTCCGGTGCTCGAACGCCAGGGCCTGATCAGCCAGCTGACCTGGATCATGCTGCAGAAAAGCCTGGTCAGCCACGAGCGCTGGATTGCCGCCGGGCTGATCCCGGCCAGCAGCCGCGTCAGCGTCAATTTTCCGCCCGAACAGCTGCAGGACCCGGGCCTTGTCGGCCTCCTGCGCGTGATGCTCGACAATGTCGGCGTGGCGACCAGCCGGCTGAAAGTGGAAATCACCGAACGCTCGCTGGTCTCCGATTCCGGCATGGTGCAGCAGACGCTGCTGGCGCTCGACGAAGCCGGCATCGAAGTCGCGCTCGACGATTTCGGCACCGGCTACTCCTCGCTGTCGATGCTGCACCGCTTCGAACTCGACAACCTGAAAATCGACCGCAGCTTCGTGAGCGCACTGGAAGAAAGCGCGCAAGCCTGCAGCATCACGCGGGCGATTGTCGGGCTGGCCGCCGCCAGCAGCCTGACCACCACCGCCGAGGGTATCGAAACCGTGCCACAACTGCGTCATCTGCGCAGCTACGGCGTGACCTTCGGGCAGGGCTATCTCTTCAGCCGCGCCCTGCCGGCCGACGACGTGGCCCGCTGGGTAAGCGAAGACCTGCCCCGCCTGCAGCGCCTGTTCACTGAGCTGGCCAGCGAAGGCGGCTAGTCCACCTCGCCGGGCTCACACCATTTCAGTCGCAGGACTCAGCGGCAGCGGTCAGCACAGACCATCACGATGGCCAGCAAGGCACAGGATGACTGCCGCCACTGTAGCCGCCTGGTCGTATGCTCCCCCGGCGGACGATCAGGCCCATCAGGCCGGCATCAGGCGTTCTGCGCCGGTCAGCTGCGGCAGGCCGTGGCGGGCACGCGCTGTCGTGCAGCGCTCGTCGCCGGGCTCGACCCCGCGACAGGTGCTGGCGCGCTGCTCGTAGATGCGGCAGGCCACCGCACTGCCAACCTTGCCATCCAGCGCCACGCACCTGACCGGATGGCTGGTCGTACCACGCATCGCCACCAGAAACGGGCTGACCGGCTCGACCAGCGCCTGCGGCACGGTGCCGCCACGCACGCCATCGCTTTCGCCGAAATAGAAGGAAACACGGTAGCTGGCGCAACACGCGCCACAGGAGAGACAGGGATGGCTCATGCTGCAGAACGGAGTACACACGATCAACAGCGCGGCATTAAAACAAAGCGGCAAGGCTGAAGCAAGCCGCCCGCCGCAGCGCAAATTACCCGGCCATGTATGCCGCCATAGCCAATGAAATGTCTGTCTCAGGGAGGCATACATGCCCCCCTTTTTCGCGCTTAATGTGACCAGAAACGCTCCAGCCAGCCCTTCTTCTGCCAGCTGCGCTGGGCGCCGCGCGACAGGAAATGCTCGGTATAGCGCTTGTCGCCTTCGAGGATATGGTTGGTCAGCCAGTTGCGCAGGAAGTGCAGCAGCTCGAAGGTCACCGTCTCGCCGGCAGCCATGCGCTGCTGCAGTGACTGCATCTGGGCGACCAGCGCCTCGTGATGGCCCTTGTGCTCCTCGTAGTCGGGGTAGCCCAGAATGCGCATCAGGCTTTCCTCCACCGTGAAATGGATGCGCGTGTAGTCGGCCAGCCGGTTCAGGATTTCCGCCGACGCCGCGCTGCCGTGGTGGTGCCGGATGGCGTCATGCAATTCATTGAGCAGATTCACCAGCACCTTGTGCTGCTCGTCGATTTCCTGGATGCCGACTGACAGCTCGTCCGACCACTCGATCAGCTTGTCCATGTAACTCCCCTTCTTTCTTGTTGTAGGAAGGGGAAACTGTGACAAAAGCCGCAGGGGAAATATTGATCTGAATCAAGTCACGCAGCTAGCGCGATACGGCCGCCAGCCCGGCATTGAAACGCCGCAACAGCGCTTCGGCATCGGGACGGTTGCGCGGGATGATGAGATGCAGCGAAAGGCTGCCCATTTCCTGCCCCAATAGCTGCGGCTGCGGTAGCGAAGCCGGCAATTCGCGCAACGCCTGCCGCCCCTGTTCGCGGTCGGTAATCGTGAAATCCGCCTGCCCCAGCGCAATCATTTTCATGCAGGAGCGCATGTCATACGGATGGGCATAGGTCAGTTCGCCCGCTTTGAGCATCTGCTCGATTGGCGCCAGATGTGCCCAGCCATGCGGCAGGCAATAGCGCAGGCCACGCAGGGTTTCCGGGCGGGCGCCATCGAGCTTGCTGCCAGCCCGACCGAACACGTAAAACTTCAGATCGAACAGCGGCGCGGAATACAGAAACAGCTTTTCACGCTCAGCCGTGGTGATATATGGATAGGTTGCGGCAAATTCACCCGCCAGCGTCGCCTGATAGCCATTCTGCCAGGGGCGCCAGCTCAACTCGGCACTCAGGCCTGCTCTTGCCATTGCGGCACGTACCAGTTCGGTCGCCTGGCCGCCACCGGGCAGCTGCGGATCGGCAAATGGCGGGTAGCCTGGGCCGGAAACAATCGGCAGCGGCTCAGCCACCAGCCACGACGGCCAGCACAGCAAGCAACACAGTAGCAGCCTCAGCATGGGACGAAGGGCCATGAATTCCTCCTGAAGTGGCTGCAGCACATGCTTCAGGCTAGCAGCTGCCCTGTTGCTGGCCAGCTGCAAACGGCAAACGGCAATGTCAGCCGAACAGTGCCACCGCCTGCCGCACCGTTTCCGCCTGGATCGCGACAGTCTCGGCAATGGGCTCGGCGTAGCCGCCGCCCATCGTCACCGCCACCGGCACGCCAAAGCGCCGGCACGCAGCGAACACCTGACGGTCGCGCTCGGCCAGCCCGGCACGGCTGAGATTCAGCTTGCCCAGCCGGTCGCCGGCGTAGCTGTCGGCGCCGGCCAGATAGATCACCAGATCGGGCGCGGCCAGCGCGAACAGCTGTGGCAGTGTACCGGCCAGCAGCGCAAAATAGCCCGCGTCGTCGCAGCCGTCGTCCAGTTCGATATCCCAGTCGCTGGCTTCCTTGGTGAACGGGAAATTGTTGCGCCCGTGCATGGAAAACGTGAACAGCGCAGGATCATCGCGCAGCATGTGTGCGGTGCCGTTGCCCTGGTGCACGTCCAGATCGATCACCAGCGCGCGGCGGATCGCGCCGTCGCGCTGCAGCACGCGCAGCGCCACCGCCGAATCGTTGAACACGCAGAAGCCGCTGCCGTGATCGGCATAGGCATGGTGCGTGCCGCCGGCCAGACTCACCCCACAGCCCTCGGCCAGCGCCGCACGGCACGCGGCAATCGTCGCGCCGGTCGACGCCCGCGAGCGCAGCACCAGCTCGGGCGACCACGGCAGGCCGATTACGCGTTCTTCGGCAGGCGTCAGCAGCCCGGCCAGTTGCCGCTGCACATAGTTCGGCGTGTGCGCCGCCAGCAGCTCGTCGGTCGTGGCAACGGGGGTATCAACACACAGCCCTTTCGCAAAAAGGGCTACCTGCTCATACAGCATGGTGTATTTGATCACCGGGAAACGGTGGCCCGCCGGCAGCGGCAGCGGGTAGTGGTCGGAGCGGAAGATTTTCATGGCAGCTGCGCTCAGGCCAGATCCAGACCGAAGCGTGTCACACCGCAGTGCAGGCAGACAAAGCGGTACAGCGCGACCGAGCCACCTGGCACGTACGATGCCGCAAAAGCGGCCCAGCCGCCACGCCAGAAGGGGTAATCCTGCGCGAAGAGCGCGATGCTCGCAGCGCTGGCCGACTCCACATCGGCGAGGCCTGCCTCTCCGTGAAAGGCACAGGCATCGCCGCAGTGATGCTGCCACACCTCCTGCTGCCAGCTCGGATAGCCCGGCGTGCGCCCGCACACCTCGTTCACCACCGCCAGCGGCAGCCCCGCCTGCAATAGCGGATAATCGTCGACAAAGCTCGCCGCATACTTCGCCTCGGCCGCACCATCGGCAATGCACCACGGGCAGATCGCCTCCGCCAGATCGTCGTGCACGGAGTACGGCGCCAGCGCATACAGAAACCCGCGCGCCTGCCCGCAGCAGACGCATGGCTTGTTGCTGGCAACAATCGCGCCGGTGGCCAGCGGGTCGGGGTGGTAGCGGAAACGGAGCAGAGGCGGCATGGTCTAGGGCCTGCAAACGGGAAAGCGCTCATTGGGCAACAAGCGCGATGGCAAAGCAAGCCATCCTGCCTGCACTTCGGCACGGCGCAAATACATCGTGCCGCAGGCACAGGAAAACAAAACCTTCGGAAGCAATCCGACGGCTTAATTCATCCACATTAGGTTTTATGCGCTTGCGGCGCGGTGTTAGCATGCCGGGGGTGCCCTGCGGCACGTCAGGGGGCTTGTCTTGCCAAGCCCCCCGACACCCCGAAGGCGCGCCCGCTTCGCCGCCCCGCTGCGCGGGGTGCCCTGCGATGCTCGCAAACCACAGCGCGGGTTCGAAACTCACCCTACGGGCTCAAACATCTCACCCGCGAAACCCTGTGGCCTGCTGCGCTTCTCGGCGGCTGCGAGGGCATCGCGCACTAAACACATTTAGGCATACCCATATAGTTATAACCACACAGCCCAATAATTTAAAAGGCTACAGCTGCATACCCGTCATTGAATGGCGGGTTACCCCGTTGGCTAACCCACCCTACGAATCACCATAGCTGCCAATTAGCACGCCCCGCCCTGAAGCCGCCGAGAAGCGCAGTGGTGATCAGGGTTTCGGCTGGCGACTGCTTGAGGCCGCAGGCCGAGTTTGAGCCAGCCGCTGAGCGCCACGAGCATCGCAGGGCAGCCGCCGCAGGCGGCCGGCGGACCGGGCTCGGCTTTGGGGTGAAGGGGGATTTGCCGAGACAAATCCTCCTTCCCGTCCGCCGGGCGGAACCGGCATGAAAACACCGTGCCGCAGGCACATAAAACAAAACCGCCGAACATGGTCGGCGGTTGGGTTCATGCAGCGATTACATCTTGTGATGGGTATCGCTACGCTCCACCCATCCTACGAGCTACAAATAACCATCTCGGATGTGATTAAAATTAATCGAATAATCACCTCGACCTTGAATGGCACAATGCAGATCCAAATCGGCGGTAATAACAATCAATTCCGGGGACGACACTTCGACCAAAGAAGCATCAGTCAAGCCGAGCCTCAAAAAATCAAACTTCGAGCTAACTTCGCAACTAGCGATATAACTTTCTTTTAACTCAGCAATAACACAACCAAGAAAAACAAATATCTCTGTCTTTGCAGGGTCCGCAATATTTGCCGCTAAATTCGACGTTTCCGTCAAGATATTAGGGGTCAACACGACACTATCTGAATTCCGAACGATGTTTGACAGTACATCAAAATCCTGCTCGGTAAAACTCGTCAGCCTCTTATGTTTTGCAATATAAGATCGAGAGACACTTCCGACAACATACAACAGAAGAAGATTAGTATCGAGAATGATCGAACCTAACTTCAATTTTTAAGAATCCTATCTTTAACAGACAAAACATTATGTGATGAATTAGAAATAGTCACGACCTTAAATGCTCTACGTGGGCCACCCGACGCAATTGCGGCCAATGTATTTGATGGCGCATCCCAAGGTCTAGAGAAGCCTATTGTTACCACCCACTCATCATCTGGCTGGACTAACTCGACCTCTTCCAAGCCTACATTTACGAGCTCCTCGTCAGAAAACAATTCTAATACATAATCCTTGGCGATCTTTACTGCCTGTTTTACATCCATACAACCTCCTTGATAGATGCCTCTGTACAAAGAGGCATCACAAATTCGCGAAATTAACCCACCTTCTTCTTCAACAACTCCAACGCCATCCCCGGGTTGGCCTTGCCCCCAGACCCCTTCATCACCTGACCCACCAGCGCATTGAGCGCCTTTTCCTTCCCGCTGCGATATTCTTCAATCGCCTTCGGGTTGGCGGCGAGCACCGCGTCGACGATCGCTTCGATCGCGCCGGTGTCGGTTTCCTGCTTCAGGCCATCGCGCTCAATGATGGTGTCAGCGGAATCACCCGACTCCCACATCTTCTTCAGCACGTCCTTGGCGGTCTTGTTGTTGATCGTGTTGTCCATCACCCGCTTGATGAGCAGTGCCAGCGCCTCGGCGGACACCGGCGACTCGGCGATGGTCTTCTCTTCGCGGTTCAGTGTGGCCGACACGTCGCCCATGATCCAGTTCGATGCCAGCTTGGCATCCGCGCCGGCGGCAACCACCGCTTCGAAGAACGCTGCCATTTCCTTGGAGCTGGTCAGCGTGGTCGCGTCATACGCCGGGATGCCGTATTGCGACTGGAAGCGCGCCTGCATGGCCACCGGCAGTTCCGGCAGCGTAGCCTTCACGCGTTCGATCCACTCGTCGGCGATCACCAGCGGCGGCAGGTCGGGATCGGGGAAGTAGCGGTAGTCGTGCGCGTCCTCTTTCGAGCGCATCATCCGGGTTTCGCCGGTATCCGGGTCGAACAGGATGGTGGCCTGCTGGATCTTGCGGCCTTCCTCGATTTCGCCGATCTGCCAGTTCACCTCGTACTTGATCGCCTGCTCCATGAACTTGAACGAGTTCAGGTTCTTGATTTCGCGGCGGGTACCGAATTCCTGCTGGCCTTCCGGGCGCACCGAGACGTTCACGTCACAGCGGAAGCTGCCTTCCTGCATATTGCCGTCGCAGATGCCGATCCACGTTACCAGCGAATACAAGGCTTTCGCGTAGGCCACAGCTTCCTGCCAGCTGCGCATTTCCGGCTCGGAGACGATTTCCAGCAGCGGCGTGCCGGCGCGGTTCAGGTCGATGCCGCTCATGCCGTGGAAGTCTTCGTGCACCGACTTGCCGGCGTCTTCTTCCAGATGCGCGCGGGTGAGGTTGATGACCTTCTCGACGCCATCGACATTGATCGTGATCGCGCCGCCTTCAACCACCGGCAGTTCGAACTGGCTGATCTGGTAGCCCTTGGGCAGATCGGGGTAGAAGTAATTCTTGCGGGCGAACACCGACTTCTGGTTGATCTTGGCGCCGATGGCCAGGCCGAACTGGATGGCCTTGTCGACCGCTGCCTTGTTCATCACCGGCAGCGCGCCCGGCAGGGCGATATCCACAACGGCGGTCTGCGTGTTCGGCGCGGCACCGAAGGCGGTGCTGGCGCCGGAAAAAATCTTCGATTGCGTGGTGAGCTGGGTGTGCACTTCCAGCCCGATGACGACTTCCCATTTCATGATTGCTGTCCTCGTGCCGGTTTATAGGATTGGAGCTTTAGCGTGCCAGTCGGTCGCCTGCTGGAACTGGTGCGCGACGTTGAGCATCTTCGCTTCGCCCAGATAGTTGCCGATGATCTGCAGGCCAACCGGACGGCCATTGCTGCCGAAGCCAACCGGAATGCTCAGCGCCGGCAGGCCGGCGAGGTTCACGCCCAAGGTGTAGATGTCGGCCAGATACATCGCCACCGGGTCGTCGGACTTCTCGCCCAGATTCCACGCGGTGGTCGGCGCCACCGGGCCGAGGATCACGTCGCAGTCCTTGAACGCGGCGACAAAATCGTTGGCGATGATGCGGCGGATCTTCTGCGCCTGCAGGTAGTAGGCGTCGTAGTAGCCGTGGCTCAGTACATAGGTGCCGGTGAGAATGCGGCGCTTCACTTCCCAGCCAAAGCCCTCGGCACGGGTCTTTTCATACATGTCGGCCAGGCCGTCGTAGTTCGCCGCACGATGGCCGTAGCGCACGCCGTCAAAGCGGCTGAGGTTGCTGGAGGCTTCCGCCGGCGCGATCACGTAGTAGGACGGAATCGCCAGCTTGGTGTTCGGCAGCGACACGTCAACGACCGTGGCGCCGAGCTTTTTCAGTTCAGTGACCGCGGCTTCGATGGCGGCGGCGACATCGCCAGCCAGACCTTCGGCGAAGTATTCGCGCGGCAGGCCGACTTTGACGCCAGCCAGCGGCTGGTTGAGGTCGCGGGTGTAGTCTTCCTTGGCGTGTTCGAGGCTGGTGGAATCCTTGTCGTCGAAACCGGCCATCACGTTCAACAACAGTGCGCAGTCTTCCGCGGTATGCGCAAATGCACCGCCCTGATCGAGCGAAGACGCATAGGCAATCATGCCGTAACGGCTCACCACGCCGTAGGTCGGCTTGATGCCGGTAATGCCACAGAACGATGCGGGCTGGCGGATCGAGCCGCCGGTATCCGTGCCGGTGGCAAACGGCGCGAGGCCGGCCGCAACCGCCGCGGCCGAGCCGCCCGATGAACCGCCGGGAACCGCGTTCAGATCCCAGGGGTTTTTCACCGCGCCGTAGAAGCTGTTTTCGTTCGACGAGCCCATCGCGAACTCATCCATGTTCGCGCGGCCCAGCGTTACCAGACCGGCGGCTTTGGCGTTCGCGATCACGGTAGCGTCGTAGGGCGACACAAAATTGTCGAGCATCTTCGAGCCACAGGTAGTCTTCCAGCCTTCCGCGCAGAAAATGTCCTTGTGCGCAACGGGCACGCCGGTCAAAAGCCCGGCATTGCCGGCGGCGCGCGCGGCATCGGCGGCGCGGGCTTCCGCGAGGGTTTTTTCGCCATCAACGGTGATAAAGGCATTGAGCCTGGGATTGAGCGCGGCGATGCGGGCGAGGTAGTCCTGCGCCAGCTCGACCGCCGACACCTGGCCGGCGGCCAGTGCGGCGGATAATTCTTTGACGGTTTTCATGATTGATTAAACCTGATCAGGTATTGATTTGTAGCCAAACGAATCAGAGGGCTGCAGATGCATACCCAGTTGAAACTGATTATTCGATGACTTTCGGCACGAGGTAGAGGCCATTCTCGACCGCCGGTGCGACAGCCTGGAAGGCCGCACGGCGATCCGGGGCGGTGGCGGCGTCGTCACGCAGACGCAGGAAGACATCCTGGGCGTGCGCCATCGGCTCGATGCCGGTGGTGTCAACGGCGCGCATTTCGTCGATCAGATGCAGGATGCGGTTGAGCTGATTTTGGGTCGCCGCGAGTTCATCGGCGGTCACGGCAATGCGCGACAGGCGGGCAATGCGGCTTACATCTTCCAGAGAGAGTGACATGGTATAAATTCCCAGCCAAAGCCTTCAATAACGTCAACGCATTAGGGTATCATACGCGGTTTGTTTCTCCCAAACCGGTGCGCCAGCAAATCCGGGGCGGAAAACAAGACGACGGGCGGCGCGCCGCGATGTTGCATTGCAACACAAACCGCGCTACAAGCTTATTCAAGATTCCCGGTGGACGGCATTCCGGCCACCCTGATCGCAACCTCCCATTTCCATTGCGAGAAACCCGATGTTTGGACTTTCCGGCTACTTCGCCAACGATATCGCCATTGACCTTGGCACCGCCAATACGCTGATCTACATGCAGGGCAAGGGCATCGTGCTTGACGAGCCTTCCGTCGTTGCCATCCAGCAGGAAGGCGGTCCTTCCGGCAAGAAAACCATTCTGGCCGTGGGCGCCGAAGCGAAGAAGATGCTGGGCCGCACGCCGGGCAGCATCAATGCGATCCGCCCGATGAAGGACGGCGTGATCGCCGACTTCACCATCACCGAGCAGATGCTCAAGCAGTTCATCAAGAAAGTTAATCCCTCCCGCCTGTTTGCCTCCCCTCCCCGCATTGTCATCTGCGTTCCCTGCGGCTCCACCCAGGTCGAACGCCGCGCGATCCGCGAGTCCGCACTGGGCGCCGGCGCGCGCAAGGTCGAGCTGATCGAGGAGCCGATGGCCGCGGCCATCGGTGCCGGCCTGCCGGTTGAAGAAGCGACCGGTTCGATGGTGGTCGACATCGGCGGAGGCACCACCGAAGTCGGCGTGATCTCGCTGGGCGGTATCGTGTATGCCAACAGCGTGCGCGTCGGTGGCGACAAGTTCGATGAATCCATCATCAACTACATCCGCCGCAACTACGGCATGCTGATCGGCGAAACCACCGCCGAAGAAATCAAGAAGCGCATCGGCTCGGCCTTCCCCGGCGCCGAAGTGCGCGAAATGGACGTGAAGGGCCGCAATCTGGCCGAAGGCATCCCGCGCTCCTTCACCATTTCCAGCAACGAAATCCTCGAAGCGCTGACCGAACCCCTGAACCAGATCGTTTCCGCCGTGAAGCAGGCGCTGGAACAGACCCCACCGGAACTGGGCGCCGACATTGCCGAAAAGGGCATGGTGCTGACCGGTGGTGGTGCGCTGCTGCGTGACCTGGATCGCCTGCTGATGGAAGAAACCGGCCTGCCGGTGATTGTTGCCGACGATCCGCTGACCTGCGTGGTACGCGGCTCGGGCATGGCCATCGACAAGCTCGACAAGGCCAGCGGCATCTTCACCAACGACTAAACACCCCAATGTATTGCCCTGCAGCCCTTGTAATATAAGTGCTTCAGGGCAATACCCACGTTGAATCGCATGCACGCCAATCAACCCGCCTTTTTCAAGCAGGGTCCGAAGCCGCTTACGCGGCTTATGGTTTTTTCGGCCCTCTCGCTTGTCCTGCTGATCAGCGATGCCAGGCTGCACCTGCTCGACAAGCTGCGCCAGCAGCTGACCGTGCTCGTCTATCCGCTGCAATGGCTGGCCACCGCGCCGATCGACTCGGCCATGCAGGCCAGCGACTTCCTGCGCCGCCAGACAGATCTGCTGGCCGAAAACCGCCGGCTGAACGAAGAGCGCCTGCAAGCCAGCGCACTGGCCATCCGCGCGCGCGCGCTGGAGGCCGAAAACGCCCAGCTGCGCGAACTCAACAACGCAGCGGCCAGCCAGCCGGTCAGCCGCCAGCTGGTCAAGATCCTGTATAACGGCCGCGACCCGTTCACCGCCCGCCTGATCGTCGATCGCGGCGGCGATGCCGACATCAAGCCGGGGCAGATCGTCGTCGACCACCGCGGCGTGGCCGGGCAGATCATCCGCGTGCACCCGCTGACCAGCGAAGTGCGCCTGATTTCCGATCGCGATCATCTGGTGCCGGTGATGGTCGAGCGCAACCAGCTGCGCACCATCGTCTACGGCATGGGCCGCAACCAGCCGCTGGAAGTGCGCTACATGCCCGCCAGCGTCGATATCCGGGAAGGCGACATCCTCAGCACCTCGGGCGTTGACGGCATCTATCCCGCCGGCCTGCCGGTGGCGCGCGTAACCAAAGTCGAGCGCCAGAATGGCAGCGCCTTTGCGCGCATTTTCTGTGTGCCGCTGGCGCAGTTCGAGCAGCACAGCTACCTGCTGGCCATCAATGGCGCGCCGGCACAGGCGCCGTACCCGGAAACGGCATCGGCTCCCGCACAGGCTTCCAGGAAGAAACACTGATGCCCATTTCCTCACAGCTGCTGCGCCCGGTCAGCTTCGGCTTCATCCTGTTCACCTTTGTACTGGCCTTTCTCGGCAATCTGCTGCCCTGGCAGGCTGCACTGCAGGGCCTCACTCCCGACTTTGTCGCGCTGATGATCGTGTACTGGGCGCTGCACCAGCCGCGCCGCATCGGCGTGGGCTGGGCCTTCGCACTGGGCCTGATGATGGACGTGGCCGATGGCAGCTATCTGGGCCAGCATGCACTGGCCTACGGGGTGATTGCCTATCTGGTACTGGCCCGCCAGCGCCAGTTCGCGATTTTCCCCTTCTGGCAGCAGGCGCTGATCACCCTGGTGCTGCTGGTGCTCTCGCAGGCGCTGATGCTGGCAACGCGCATGCTGCTGGGTGATGCCTTCCCCGGTGCGGGCTATTTTGCCGGCGCGCCGATTGCTGCCGTCCTGTGGACCCCGCTGTCCAACCTGATGCTGATGCACCAGCGCAAGCCGGTTTCCGACGAGTTATGAAATCCATCAGCCGTTCGCTGTTCCGCACCCGCCGCGGGGTGAACCAGCGCCAGCTCGGCGGTACGGGCCTGCGCAACGAGCACCGTGACCGCTATACCTTCCAGATCCGGCTTGGCGTCGCACTGCTGGTGGTAATTGCGCTCTTCGGCGCACTGTTCGCGCGTTTCTTCTGGCTGCAGGTGCTGCAGCACGACCGCTACATGACACTGGCCGAACAGAACCGCATTTCGCTAGTCCCCCTCTCGCCGCCGCGCGGCATCATCCGCGACCGCAACGGTGAGGTGCTGGCACACAACTATTCGGCCTACACGCTCGAAATCACGCCATCGAAAACCGGCGGCCTGCAGGAGACCATCGACCGGCTCAATGCGCTGATCGAAATCACGCCCAAGGATCGCCGCCGTTTCAAGAAGCTGATGGAGGAAACCAGGGATTTCGAATCGCTGCCGATCAAGATCCGGCTTTCTGATGAAGAAGTCGCGCGCTTTGCCGCCAGCAGCTACCAGTTCCCCGGCGTCGAGGTGAAGGCTCGACTCTTCCGCCAGTACCCGCAGGGCGAACTGGCCAGCCATCTGATCGGCTATATCGGCCGCATCAATGACCGGGATATCGAGCGCCTGAAAGAAGGTGGCAACGTTGCCAACTATCGCGGCACCGACCACATCGGCAAGCTGGGTGTCGAGCAAAGCTATGAAGAAGAACTGCACGGTGTCACCGGCTTCGAGAGGGTTGAAATCGATTCCGGCGGCCGCGCGATCCGCACCCTGTCGCGCAAGTCCCCCCAGCCCGGCCAGGATCTGCAGCTGACGGTCGACATCAAGCTGCAGGAGGTGGTCGAGAAGCTCTTCGACAAGCGCCGTGGCGCGCTGGTTGCCATCGACCCGGGCACCGGCGGCGTGCTGGCCTTCGTTTCCAAGCCCGGCTTCGATCCGAACCTGTTTGTCGACGGCATCGATTCGGAAAGCTGGAAAGAACTGAACGAATCGCCCGACAAACCCCTGCTCAACCGCGCTCTGGGCGGCGAATACCCGCCGGGGTCGACCTTCAAACCCTTCATGGCGGCAGCCGCACTGCACGGGGATTTTCCGCTCGTGCACCAGACCATTTCGGACCCCGGCTATTTCATGTACGGCAACAACAAGTTCCGCGACTCCAAGCCCGGTGGCTATGGCTCGATGAACTTCGACCGCTCGATCGCCCTGTCGAGCGATACCTATTACTACCAGCTGGCCGTGCAGATGGGCATTGACAATATCGCGAAATACCTCAGCGAATTTGATCTTGGCCGGCAGACCGGCATCGACCTGCCCGGCGAGCGCAGCGGCATTCTGCCCAGCCCCGAGTGGAAGAAAAAGCGCTTCAGGAAGCCCGAACAGCAGCGCTGGTACTCGGGCGAAACGGTATCGATCGGCATCGGCCAGGGCTACAACAGCTATACGCCACTGCAGATGGCCCACGCGACTGCCATCATTGCCAACCGCGGCACGGTCTACACCCCGCACGTCGTGGCCCGAGTCATTGATCCGGTCACCGGCAAGAGCCGCGCGGTAGGCAGCACGCCCAGCCGCCGCATCGACTGGAAACCCGAACATTTCGAGCGTGTCATCAAGGGCATGGTCGGCGTAAACCAGTACGGCACGGGAACACGCGTTTTTGCCGGCGCCCAGTACACCTCGGCCGGGAAAACAGGCACCGCACAGGTCTTCTCGCTCAAAGGCGCCAAGTACAATGCCGGCGCGATCGGCGAACGCATGCGCGACCATTCCTGGTATATCGTTTTCGCCCCGGTCGAGCAGCCGAAAATCGCGCTGGCGGTCATCGTGGAAAACGGCGGCTTCGGCGCACAGGCTGCGGCACCCATTGCGCGCGCCACGCTCGACTACTATCTGACCGGCAAGCTGCCCGCACCGCCAGCCACCGCCAGCGGCGTGGCATCGGCCGTGCAGCGAGCCGCACCGGCCAGCGGCGTGACCGAGGAGGAGCCCACCGGTGATTAAGCAACTCTGGAACCGCATCCGCCAGCCGGTGGACGCCTGGCTGTTCCTCTTCACCTGCCTGGTATTCGCGCTGTCGGCCGTGCTGCTGTTCTCGGCATCCAATCAGGACGCCGACAAGGTAATGAACAAGATCGTGTTCATGGGCGTGGCCATTGGCGGCATGTGGGTGATCGCCAACATTTCGCAGGCCACGCTGATGCGTCTGGCGTTGCCCGGCTACATTCTGGGCGTCATCCTGCTGATTCTGGTCGAGCTGGTCGGCAAGACGGTGAACGGCTCGCAGCGCTGGCTCAATATCGGCATCACGCACATCCAGCCGTCTGAGCTGATGCGGATCGCCGTGCCGCTGACGATTGCATGGTTTTTCCACCATTTCGAGGCCACGCTGAACTGGAAGCATTTTGCCGGTGCAGCGATCCTGCTCGCCATCCCGGTCGCACTGATCCTCAAGCAGCCCGACCTCGGCACCGCGCTGATGATCAGCGCTTCGGGCTTTTACGTGCTGTTCTTTGCCGGGCTATCGTGGCGCCTGCTGGGCCTGATGGCGGCGGCGGGCAGCACGCTCGTATACGTGGTGCTGCAGTGGGACTGGTGCATCAACATCCTGCACGAATACCAGTGCCGCCGCATCGCCACCATGCTCAACCCGATGGAAGACCCGCTGGGCGCGGGTTACCACATCATCCAGGGCACGATCGCCATCGGCTCGGGAGGCGTTACCGGCAAGGGCTGGCTCAACGGCACTCAGACGCACCTCGACTTCATTCCGGAGCGCACCACCGACTTCATCTTCGCCGTTTTCGGCGAAGAATTCGGCCTGATCGGCAACGGCCTGCTGCTGGTACTCTACCTGCTGGTGATCGGCCGCGGCCTGATGATCGCCAATACCGCGTCGACCCTGTTCGGGCGACTGCTCGCCGGCGCCATCGCGATGACCTTCTTCACCTATGCCTTCGTGAACATGGGCATGGTGTCCGGCATCCTGCCGGTGGTGGGCGTACCGCTGCCGCTGGTGTCCTATGGCGGAACATCGATGGTGTCGATTCTGGCCGGCTTCGGCATTCTGATGAGCATCCAGCGCGACCGCAAGCTGATGAAGCGCTGAGGCACAACGACATACCCGGCCACGTTCTGACTCATAGCCCTTTCAATTGAAAGGCTGCAGGGCAATACCATGAAAAAAACAGTATTCCATCCGGTTCTGCTGGGTCTGCTGCTGGCTGCCTGCAGCAGCACGCCCCCCGCCCCCGTCACGCAACGGCCGACCCCCGTGCCCTCTCCCGGCCCTGACGCGGGCAGCAGCGGCACCGACAGCCGTACTTACGGCTGCAGTTACCAGCCGCCCGCCAGCAAGGGCGGCGGCTTTTACAAGGATGACGGCCCGGCGGCCGACTGGCCGGCCAACCTTGACCAGATCCCCGATGCCCAGCCCCGCTGGGAGCCGCTGCACAAATGGGCGAACAATCCGTACACCGTACTCGGCCAGTCGTTCACACCGCTCAAGGCACCCGGTCAGCTCAGCGAGGAAGGCATAGGCAGCTGGTATGGCCGCAAGTTCCACGGCCAGAAAACCTCGAATGGCGAAATCTACGACATGTTTGCCATGACGGCCGCCAGTCCCATCCTGCCGATACCGAGCTATGCGCGCGTCACCAATCTGAGCAATGGCCGCAGCGTGATCGTGCGCATCAATGACCGTGGCCCGTTCAAGAAAGGCCGCGTGATCGACCTGTCCTTCCTGGCCGCCTGCCGCCTGGGCTACGCCGGGCAGGGCAGCAGCCAGGTGCGCGTGGAAAGCCTGCTGCCCGGCGATGCGCCGGCCGCGCTGCAGCAGCAGGCTGCGCGCGTGACACCCGTACCGCGCGCGCCTGAAGCGGCCCCGGCAACGGTGCCGGTCAGCGAGGATGGCGCAGGTGTCTATCTGCAGCTGGGCGCGTTCTCCTCGCAGGCCAATGCCGACAATTTCCGCCAGCATCTGGCGCGCGAACTGGGTGAGCAGGATCTGGCGCGACTGGGAATGAAACAGGCAGGCAACCTCTGGCGCGTGCGCCTCGGCCCCTTTGCCGACCGTCAGGCCGCACTGGCCGCCGCCGAACGGCTGACGGGCAGCCACAATCTGCAGGCGGTGATCGCCCGCTAGCTGGCTGCTGGCATGCAGCCCGCTGCCAGGCAGAAATAACAACCCCGTATTACCATCAAGCCCTTTCAATCAAAGGGCCTGGTGGCAATACCCCCATCTAGCGCAAGCCGGGGTGATCGCGCTGCGGGCGATCCAGATGGTAGCCCTGCACGTAATCGATGCCGAATTCGATGAGCATGTCGAGAATGGCCTGGTTTTCGACGAACTCGGCAACCGTCGTCTTGCCCATGTCATGCGCCATCGCCACCATGCCGCGCACGAATATCTGGCTGTCACGGTCGTTCGGCAGATCGCGCACGAAGAGACCGTCGATCTTCAGCACGTCGGCCTTCAGCTGTTTCAGGTAGGCAAACGAGGCAAAGCCGACGCCGAAATCATCGAGACAGACCTTGCAGCCGGTTGCGCGCAGTGCATCGATGAAGCGCTGCGCATCGCGCAGATCGGACACCGCGGCGGTTTCGGTCAGCTCGACCAGGAGCCGCGCCGGATCGACACCCTGCCGGCGCAGTTCGCGGGCGATGAACTCGGGCAGACCCGGTTCATCAAACGACCGCCCGGACACATTCACGGCAATCGATGGCGCATCGGGTTTCTCGGCCAGCAGGCTGATCGCCCTGCTGATGACCCAGCGGTCGATCTCGATGATCTTGCCGGTTTTTTCCGCATGCGGAATGAAGCCGGCCGGCATGAACAGTTCGCCCGGACGCTCGGCATCCTTCATGCGCAACAAGGCTTCCAGATGCGCCAGTTCGCGCGTCTGTGCGGTATAGATACCCTGGAAGTGCAACTCGAAGCCGTCGCGTTCAAGCGCATGGCTAATCCGCTCCTTCCACGACAGCCGCGCCAGCGCATGCTGTGACTGGTCGGCATCGGCACGGTAGATGCGCCAGGTGGACTTGCCGGCCCCCTTGGCCTGGTACATCGCCGCATCGGCATGCGCAACCAGATCGGCCGGGGTGGCAGCATGCTGCGGATAGATGGCCACGCCCAGCGACGAAGAGGGGTGCAGCGAATGGCTGCCGGTACGGAACTGGATCTGCCCGATAGCCGCAACAATCCGCCCGGCCATCAGGCCGGCGGCCTCTTCATCGCAGCCCGGCACCAGAATCGCGAACTCGTCGCCGCCAAGGCGGGCAAGGATTTCATCGTGCCGCACCAGCCGCCCGATTTCCTGCGCGATCGCCACCAGCAATTCATCACCGCTGCCATGACCGAAGGTATCGTTCACAAACTTGAATTCATCGAGATCGAAATACAGCAGTGCCAGTGGCCGACCATGGCGTTCGGCTTCGACAAAGAGACGCTCGAGTTCCTGCTGGAAGCGATGACGGTTGTAAAGACCGGTCAGCGCATCCCGCTCGGCCAGACTTGTCATGCGCTCGGCCATGACACGCTGTTGTGTCACATCCTCGTAAATCCACATCCGGCCATTGGTGTGACCCTGCGTATCAAGCACGCGGTAGCAATACTGCGTGATCACGCGCCCATCGTTCATGGTCAGCATGCCGAAATCGACGCGGTCATCCGAGAGGGCAAGCTCTTCGAGGTAGTAGACCGCCATATCGTTGAGCGCCGGCTGATTCTGTGCCAGCTGCAACACCTGCCCGAGCGGGCGACCATTGAGCTGCACATCGGCGGGGAGACCCCAGAAGGCCGAAAAGGCCGGATTGTGGAAAATGATACGGTTCTCGTCATCCACGAACAGCACACCGAAGCGCATGGCCGACAGCAGTGCCATCAGGCGCGAGCGCTCGGCTTCTGCACGCTGCAGATAGCTCTCGCCGAGCGACTGGATCTGCTGCATCTCGATCAGCGTACGGCGCAGTGCCAGGCGATCTTCCTTCTGCTCGGTGATGTCGCGCAGGCTCGCCCGCACGCCCAGCCATTCGCCCTGCGCGTCATACAGCGGTTGCCACGATGCAGCGGCCCAGAATGTTGCGCCATCGCGGCGAACGGCACGGAATTCGAAATCGGCACCGCTGCTGCGTTCGCTCAGCGCCCGGCGCAACATTTCGGCCAGCCGGGCCCGCTCGTCCGGAACCGCAAGGCCGACCGGGAAATTGTCCAGCAGTGCGCACTCGGAAACACGGTAGCCCGTCAGCCGCTCGACCGAGGCGTTCACCCACAGCAGCTTGCCGTGCGGATCAAGCCACAGCTCGGTCGAAAACGTGTAATCCGCCAGTGCATGAAAACGCGCCTCGCTGTGCTGCAGCGAACGCACGCGCTCACGGATCTGCCCTGCCAGCGCATGGAAGCGTGTCAGCAGATGCGAATCGACATCGCGCCCGACGGTTTCCGGCAACTGGAAGTCCTGTCCGGCCGCGGCCTGCTCGACAACCCCCACCAGGCGGTTGAGCTGCCGCGTCATCCAGTATGCAAGCCACAGCAACAGTGACGCGCTGATGGCCAGCCCGCCCATCAGCACCAGCAGATTGAGCGACAGCGTTTCCTGCAGACTGGACATCACACCCTGGGTCGACATGCCATAGTAAAGCTCGCCCATGCGGGCATAGCCCAGGCGCACCGGTGTGCGCACATGCAGCAGCTGCGGAATGTCGGAACCGGATTCGAGCTGAGTTGGCTCGGGCAGGGGCTGGCGGACATCCCAGCCCCGCACGGCAATGATCGCGCCTGCGTTGTCGCGCACGACCAGATAATCGACGTTGTCCGGTGCGCGGAACGCCTCCAGCATGGCCGAGAGATGATCGCGCTCGCCCTCGCTCCACAGGCTGGCAACCGCGGTGCCAAGCATGCGTGACATCGTTGCCGTGTGCTGCTGCAAGGCCTCGCGCGAAGCACGCTGCCACACCGCTTCGGCACCGAGATACACGGCAGCCAGCAACACGCATTGCAGCAAGAGCGACAACAGCAACATACGGCTGCGCAGGGAACCGGGTAATCGCAGTCGCAAGGGGATCTCCGCCTGGGCTCGACCCGCCGGCACGAGGGTCCGGCGCGGGCATTATTGACATTCCCCCGAGGGTAGCAGAGCTTTGGCTGACAGCCTAGCCACCCGTCTTTGTAATTTGCCGGATGAACACTTTCGAGCGGCGCTGGTAGTTGTAAAGCTCTTTCTTTTCCATCGGCAGCGCATCGACGGTGGCCTGCACAAAGCCGCGCTCGAGAAACCAGTGGGCGGTGCGCGTGGTCAGCACGAAGAGCTGGCGGATGCCCTGCTGGCGCGCGCGCTGCTCGATGTGGCGCAGCAATTGCTCGCCGCGATCCTGTTCGCGGTAGTCCGGATGCACGACCAGACAGGCCATTTCGGCCATATTGCTGTCCGGGAAGGGGTGCATGGCCACGCAGCCGATGATCTTGCCGTCGTGCTCGAGCACCGAGTAGCGGTGGATTTCGCGCTCGATCAGCTCGCGGCCGCGCTTGACCAGTACGCCCTGGTCTTCCAGCGGCTCGATCAGTGCGATCAGCTTGCCGACATCATCGATGGTCGCCTCGCGCAATGTTTCCAGCGATTCGCGCGAAATCATCGTGCCGATGCCGTCATGCGTGAACAGCTCCATCAGCAGCGAGCCGTCGACATGATGCGAAATCAGGTGCGCCCGCGCCACCCCCTGCCGCACCGCGCGGATCGCGCACGGCAGGTAGAGGCGGATGTCCTCGTTGGCATCCGGGTGCTCGGCGAGAAACTGCTCGGCCTCCAGCGCGGTCAGCTCGTTCAGCAGCTCGCCCTTCAGATCGACGACACCGTCCTGCCCGAACAGGAACAGCATCTTGTCGGCACGCAGCGCAATCGCGGTCTTGGTGGCCACATCTTCCAGCGGCACGTTGAACACCTCGCCGGTAGTCGAATAACCCAGTGTGGAGAGCAGCACCATTTCACCATCATCGAGCCGGTAGCGGATCGCCGTGGTATCGACCTTGCGCACTTCACCGGTGTACTGCAGATCGATGCCGTCGCGCACACCCATCGGCTGCGCGGTGATGAAATTGCCGGCCGATACGCGGATGTCGGCATTGGCCATCGGCGAATTGGCCAGGCCCATCGACAGCCACGATTCGATTTCGACGCGCACCTGGCCGACGGCCTGGATCACGCAGGTGAGGGT
Organism: Chitinilyticum aquatile DSM 21506; assembly: GCF_000430805.1. Taxonomy (GTDB): domain Bacteria; phylum Pseudomonadota; class Gammaproteobacteria; order Burkholderiales; family Chitinibacteraceae; genus Chitinilyticum; species Chitinilyticum aquatile. Next base: position 157,130 of record NZ_KE387260.1, read on the forward strand.
TTCGGCGTCGGTGACGCGCAGGCCGTGCAGGTATTGCGGCTCCAGCCCCTTTTCCGCCATGCGGGCGTCAATCTGCGGGCGGGCACCGTGCACCACCACCAGCCGCACACCAAGGCTGGTCAGCAGGTTGATGTCGTGCGTCAGCGTGGCGAACTTGCCATCACGCACCACCTCGCCGCCCAGCGCGATCACAAAGGTGCGACCACGGAAGGCGTGGATGTAGGGGGCGGCCTGACGGAACCATTCGACGAAATCATGCATAGCAATACCTGCCTTTCAAAATCCACCCGCGCACGCCGGCACGCGCCGACATACATACACACCCATAAATCCACAGCCATTTATTTGCAATGGATACAAGCAAATACCCATCAAAGCCGTAAATATCGACTGGCTCTGGCTCGCAATAGCTGCACCAGCTCATCCTGCATGAAGGCGTAGTTGTCAGGAATGTCCAGACACGCCACACGCTTGCCCTGCAGCTGCCGCGCAAAGCGCTGCTTCAACCGGCGCAGGTGCGTTTTCTCCATCACCAGAACCAGCGTCGCCCAGGCCAGCAAATCGGCATCCAGCGGCAGCTCGGCATCGGGCGCCAGCCCGGCCGATGCGGTTTCCACCCCCGGCAGACCGGCAAAGACCTGCTCGGCGGTCGGGCTGCGCAGGCGGTTGCGGCTGCAGACGAACAGCACGCGGATCATCCGCTCAGTATGCCCCGCGCCCGGCCACCACCGACTTGACCGTCTTGCAGACAATCGCGATGTCGTACCACAGGTTCCAGTTTTTCACATACCAGGCATCCAGCGCCACGCGTTCATCGTAGGTGGTATCGTTGCGCCCCGACACCTGCCACAGCCCGGTGAGCCCCGGGCGTGCTTCCAGATAGAAATCGACACGCTCGCCGTAGCGTTCCAGCTCGGCTTCAATGACCGGGCGCGGGCCGACCAGGCTCATTTCACCCAGCAGCACATTCCACAGTTGGGGAATTTCATCCAGACTGGTCTTGCGCAAAAATGCACCAATCCGGGTGATGCGCGGGTCGTTTTTCAGCTTGAAATCCTTGTCCCACTCGGCACGTGCGTCGGCATCTGTTGCCAGCAGTTTATCCAGCACTTCCTGCGAGTTGTGCACCATCGTGCGGAATTTCCAGCACTTGAACGGCTTGCCGTTCATGCCGACACGAACGTGGCCGAAAAACACATCACCCGGCCCGCCTTCCTTCTTGATGCGCCAGGCCACATACAGGAACAGCGGCGCCAGCGCGAGCAGGCCGCAGGTAGCGCCGAACAGATCGAACGCGCGCTTGAGCAGCATCAGCGGCTTGACCGTCAGATTGTTGGTCACGCGCAAGAGCAGCACTTCGTGGCTGAAAAAGTGATTGGTAATCGCACCAAAGAGCGGCAGGCCGCCCAGCGGCGGGATCACGTGGATGTCCTTGTACCTCAGACTCAGCTGCTCGATCTGGGAACCAAGACGCGCCAGCTCCTCGGCCTCCAGCGCGATCACCACGTGCGGCTTGCCCTGCTCGTTCAGCCAGCCCAGCAGCTGCTCGGGAGTCAGGCGCACCACCGGCACACTGCGCTCGCCCAGCTCCAGGCTGCCGGGCGCTGCCGGATCAATGGCGACAAAGGACTGGATTTCGAAACCGAGCAGGCGCTCGCTGTGCAGGGCATGCCAGGCATCCTGCGCATTGCTGCCGCACCCGAGAATTACGCTCGGCAGCTGCCAGATGCGCAGCCTGAGCAGCAAGCGCTTCATCTGGCCGCGGAACACCGGCAGCAGCAGCATGGCCAGCCCCCAGGATACCGGCCACAGGAAACGCGATACCGTGTACTTGCCCAGCAGCACCAGCATGCCATTCAACAGCGCTGCGATGAACAACCAGCGCAGTACCGCGCCGAGTTCATCCCAGAACGGCATGCGCAGGCTGTAATGTCCGCGCCCCCAGAAGCTCGCCACCGTAATCAGCGAAAGCCCCAGAAAGGCCAGCGCCTGCTGCTGCCCTTCCCACTGCCACCACATGGCGAAGCTGGCGCTGATGCGGTGATAGCGCGTCAGCCACAGCAGCAGCAGAGCCAGCGCGAACGACAGCAGCAGGGCAGTCAGGTCGGCCAGCGCCAGCCAGGGTTTGGCCCGTTCGGGCTGCAGGTGTTTTTCACTACTCACGGGGTATCCTCTTTCTTGCCTTGTGCCAGCAGGCCATAGGCGGCGTACAGCGTACGCATCATGGTGGCCAGCGTATAGCCACGCTCGATTTTCGCACGTCCGGCTGCACCGAGTACGCGGCGCAGCGGCGGATGGTCGATCAGCTCCGCCAGGCGGGCGATGAAATCGTCGGCATCGCGGCACAGCCAGCCGGTAATGCCGTTTTCCACCAGATCACGGTTGCCGTCGATATCGGTCGCCAGCACCGGCAGGCCGGCGCCCATCGCTTCGAGCACCGCCACCGGCAGCCCTTCCCAGCGCGAGGTCTGCAGGTAGATATCCAGCGTGGCCAGTTGTGCCAGCGTCTGCGCACGCGTTTGCCAGCCAGTCAACGTAACACCGGCCTTCTTCAGCGCCGCCTCGCCGGCCCCCTCACCGCCGCCGATCCAGACGAATTCGACGCCGGGCTGGGTCAGCGCGGTGGCGATGCGGGCAAACAGCTCGGGATTGCGCGCGGTGGTCACCCGCCCGGCCATGCCGATGCGCAGGCGCTGCCCGCCATTATTCAAACGGGGTATTGCCGCCAAATCTACAGAATTATTGACTACCAGCACCGTACCCCCAAGGGTACGTCGAATCTTGGCAGCCTCGCTGTCCGAGCAGGCGATAAAGCTCACCGGAATATGCGCCAGCAGCTTCTCCAGCAGCAGGAACACCAGATTCTTGATCCGCCCCGCTTCGCGCTGCAGAAAGGACAAGCCATGCGGCGAGAAGAACCAGCGCGTGCGTGGCAGCCTGACGAACAGGCTGGCAAGGCGCCCCAGCGCACCGGCCTTGCTCGAATGCAGGTGCACCACATCCGGAGAAAGCTCCGTCAGCCAGTGCACCAGCGCGCGCCCAGCGCGGAAATCCTGCAGCGGATTGATCGCACGGCACATCGGCACGTGAATGAAATGGATCTCCGCGTGGAACAATTCTCGCCAGTTAAGCGGTGTATCTTCGCGCTGCGAGTGGATGACGGTCACGCGATGGCCATCAGTAGCCTGACCGTTGGCCATCACCGTCACCATCGACAGCGTGCCGCCGGCAAACGATTCAACCACGTGCACGATATGGTGGCGGCTGGATACCGCAGGCAGCTCAGTCATCGTTCGTGGCCTTGCGCGAGGTGCGCCGCAATGCGGCCTTCAGCCGGAACACCAGCCCATAGGGCATGAGCATCAGCCCGCGCGTACGCAGCCGGCCGGCCAGCGCCGCCAGCGAGCCGTCGCTGTTGGCCTTTTGCACCTTCAGCCGCGAGGCAAGCTGCTTCTGACGTTTCGAGAGAGAAATGCCGCCCGGATCGAGTTCGTAATGGATCAGCACATCAGCGAGATTGGCCACCCTGAAGTGCCGCACAAAGGCATAGAACAGCGCGTAATCCTCGGCCGCCGGCGCATCCAGCGGATACAGCCCGGTCGTTGCCAGCCCTGCGGTGCGGTACATCACCGCCGGATGGACGAAAGCCGAGTTCTTGCGCATCGTCTGCACGATGTCCTCATGGCGTTCGGGATGGCGCAATTCGAATTGCTCGACGCCCTGCTGGTCGACAAAGCGCGCGGCACCGCCGAGCAGATACACCTCGGGGTGTTGCTCCAGAAAGCTTAACTGGCGTTGGATGCGGTCAGATACATTCAGGTCACCACAATCCAGCCGGGCGATGAATTCATAGCTGCGCGACTGGGCCCACTGCAGGCCCGCGTTCAGCGCCCCCTCGATGCCCTTGTTCTGCGGCAATCCGAGAAATCGCAGCACGCCGCGCCCCTTAAACGCCGCACGCGCGCCGGCCTCGTCAATCGGCGCGCGCGTGCTGCCGTCGTCGACGACCAGCACGTCGCAGGGCTCGTCGACGCCAATCGATGCCAGAGAGGCATTGAGCGCCTGCGGGTTGTTGTAATGCGGGATCAGCAGCAGCACGGGCTGACGGTGCAATTGTTCGGTCATGCCCAATCCTTGCGGCCTAGCAGTTTCTTGATGCCCCGCGTCACCGATAAGGGCAGCGCGAATGAGGCCAACGCCTTGCCCATGTTCAGAACTGAGGCCGGTTTCCAGTCGAAATGGCGCGCGAGCAGCTTGAGGCGCATCGCCTGCTGCTGGCGGCGGCGGCTCAGCGATATGCCGCTGTCGTTGTATTCGCTTTTCACCAGCACGTCGGGCAGGTTGGCCGTCTGGTAGCGAGTAACGAACTGCCAGAAATACGCAAAATCTTCTGCCGCCTTGCAATCCAGCGGATACAGGCCGATTTCGCGCACGCCCGCCATGCGGAACATCACCGCCGGATGGGTGAAGGCATTGTCCTTGTGCATCTGCCGCACGATCTCAGTGTGCGTTTGCGGCTGGCGGATCGTGAAGCGGTCACCCGAGGCGTCAAAAAAGGTGACGGCGCTACCGACCAGATACACCTCCGGGTGTGCATCCAGAAACGCCATCTGGCGCCGGATGCGGTCGGATACATTCAGGTCATCGCAGTCCAGCCGCGCGCAGAATTCGTATCCGGCGGCCAGCATCGCTTCCAGCCCGGTATTGAGTGCGTACTCGATGCCGGCATTTACCGGCAGATACAGAAAATGCAGCTCGCCCCGTGCGCGAAACACGGCCTGCGCAGCGGCTTCGTCGATCGTCGCGCGGGTGCTGCCATCGTCGATGACAAAGACATCCACCGGTTCATCAGGGCCCACCGATGCCAGCGACGCGAGCAGCCCCTGAGGGTTGTTGTAATGCGGAATCAGTAAGGCGGCGCGGTTCATGGCGGGACGACAGGGCAAAACCGCATTTTAACGGTCTTTCAGGCACCCTTCGCCATGCAGCAGTAACAGTCTGTGCGACTGCGATGTCAGGTGGCTGGCTTGATGATGGTGCGATCGCGCCGCTTCAGCAGACCATGCAGATGCCGCGTGTAGACCAGCATCAGCAGAGGCAGGACGATAAGGCTGCGCGGATTGTGCTCCCAGGCTGCGACCACATCACCGTGCAGCAGGGCAATGATGGCGTGGGTGATGCCGCAACCCCAGCAGTCCTCCCAGCCGAAGACGCTGTTGAACAGGCAGGGCGGGCCATACTGCAGGAGGGCGCCTGGAAAGAAAAGCGCCAGCATCCCGAGGAATGCCGGCGCCAGCGCTAGCAGCACGTCGAACGGCTTAACGTGCAAGCGGGCGACCTTGCGCATCGGTGAATTTGCCGATGGCAATCAGGATGATGTCAATCAGCGCCCAGATGCCGCAACCGCCGAGAGTCAGCAGTTGAACCACACCGATCACGGTGTAGCCGGTGTAGAAACGATGCACACCGAGGCTGCCCAGGAAAAAGGCCAGCAGCAGGGTCGTCAGCCATTGCTTGTCAGAAACTGCACCAGTTTGATCGCTCACAGTCTTATCTCCAGTCATGGAAAACAATTCAAAGAACGTAAGATTCTGGGTGAAATCTGCCCGCTTGCAAACGCTGCGGGAGGAAATTGTTGTAATTAAATAACAATTATTTACAGGAAAACCCGGTAATTCTGCTTTCCTGCTGTCCAGCCCGAAAGGAATGCTGTCGCAGCACAAAATGACAACGCCATGCCAGTGATGCGCCTCACACCGACCGCAGCCGCAGGGGGTATCAGCGCAGCAGCGCAGCCCATTGCTCCAGCGTCGCCGCCGCCGCATAGTGGCGTGCCCGCGCCAGCAGGAATGCCGACAGAACTGGCCGGTCCAGCGCGACAATCAGCGCGGCCAGCGCTTCGCCACTGGCCTCTTCCACCACGAAGTCGCAGCGGCGCTCACCGAACAGCTCGTAGACACCACCGGCATTGGTCGAGACCACCGGCAAGCCCAGCGCCATGGCTTCAAGCACCACCAGCGGACACCCCTCGAAGCTCGACGTCAGCAGCAACACATCGGCATCGTGCAAATAGGGTGTGACATGATCCTGCCGACCCGCGAATGTCAGTCTGTCGCCCAGACCGCGCGCCCCGGCCTCAGCACGCAGCCAGCCCTCCAGCGGGCCGTCGCCCACGATGGTCAGGGCCGCTGCCACGCCTTTCGCGGCGAGTGCGGCCAGCGTATCCAGCCACAGCTGTGGCTGCTTTTCTACGGCAATGCGGCCGACAAAGAGCAGGCGCAGCGGATCGCCAGAGCCCCGGACTGCCACCGGAGCAGCCGCTGGTGACGCAGCCCCCGCATCATCATCGATGAAATTGGGCAGTACCTGCCAGCCCTTGCCCGGTTCTTGGCGCAACCAGCGGGCCAGTGAATCGCGGGCGTGCAGCGAAACAAAAACCAGTTCGCCAAGCCGGCGATAGATGTACTGGCAGGCGAAACGGTGAACCGGATTCATGCGGGCGAAGTCGTCGAGCTCGTACATCGGCCCGTGCACCCAGGCAAGCACCCGCTTGCCCAGGCCTCGCGTTGCCGCATAAGCCATATACAGCGGCAGCAGGAAGGTCCCTGCAATCACCACATCGTGATCAATGGCAATGCGTCGTGCAGCGCGCCAGCCACGCAGCCATGTCAGCGGCTTGAGTGGCCGCCACTCGCCGGACAGATCGACAACCTTCACACCGTGGATGCGCGAAGCCCACAGATTGCGATTGCCGCCAAGCAAGACCAGCGTGACGTCGAAGCCGCGCGCAACCAGACCTTCGCCCACCAGCACCGCGCAGCGCTCGACGCCGCCGAGACCCAGATCACGCAGGAAGATGGCGACCTTCATGTGCGCCCCCCTTTCTGCCCCGGCTTCAGTTTCTGCCACAGCCAGTCGCTAAGGGTCAGACGCAGCAGCTGCCTGCGCCATTTGGGCAACTCCGAAGCTGGCAGGGGCATCGCAGCATGCAGCAGCATCAACCCGGGCAGGAAGCCCAGATTGACACCCTTTGTCCGTTGCAGCGCATCGAGCCAGACCTCGCCCAGTACGCCGCGCGCGCCTTCAAGCATCACGGCCAGCTGACGCAGGATGTCGACGAAGGCGCGGAATTCGGCTGCTTGCAGCACCCTGCCCGGCTCGGCCAGCGCAGCGAATTCTTCGGCGAGCGGCTGCAGCGATACCGGCAATGCGCTTTGCGCATAAGCCTGGCGTACACGCTGGGCGGTGACCCGCAGTTCGTCGCGCTTGCCCTGGGTTATCTGGCCGGCGTGCGTGCGGTAGGCGAGCAGCACCTCGGGAACGGCGGTAAAGGTCGCACCGGCCAGCGCCAGCTCGCACCACAACGCGTAATCCTCGGCGTGGCGGGCGTTCGCCGGATAGGGGTGCGCCAGCAGCAGGCTGCGCCGTGCGAGCACGGTCGGGTGCGCAAGCGCGGCATTGAAGAGCAGCATCGAGCGAATGCCGGCATTCGTCGTCGGCAGATGCCACTCGCCCTGGCGATCTCCGAAGAAACGCACCCAGGCGCCGCAGATGTCGGCGCCGGTTTGCTGCAAGCGCGCCAGCTGCCTTTCCAGTCGCTCGGGCATACAGATATCGTCGGCATCGATGCGGGCAATCCACTCGCCCTTTGCCGCTGCGACACCTTCGTTGAGCGTGGCGATCAGGCCGCGATTCTCGCGACTGATGATGCGGAAACGGGAATCTCTTGCAGCGGCCGCCTGCAGAATCGTCAGCGTTCCATCGGTCGAGCCATCATCAAGTGCCACGCACTCCCAATGGGTATACGTCTGCAGGCAAATGGCATCAATGGTTTCCTGCAGATACCTTTCAGCATTAAAACAGGGCAGCACAAAACTGACGAGCGTATCCGTCATCCCGCAATCTCCGCATGAATCCGGCGCGCACGCCACCAGAAGGCCGCAACGATGAAGGCTTCCACCGCCAGCACGCACAGCGCGGCGCGCACCGCCGGCTCGGGCAGGTGGCTCGCAATGCCAGGCAGCGCCGGAAGCCCCCAGGGCGAGAGTGCCAGCAGCATCAGCACCACATTCAGCAGGCCTGCCGCCACCAGTACGCGACTGAAATAGCGCTCGTAGCCAAAAACCAGCAGCGTTTGCTGCCCGTAGACATAGGAGAGCGCACCAAGCAGGATGACCGGCGCCATCACGACTAGCACCGGCTCCGTTCCACCATACTCGGCGCCCAGAATCCAGACGATGACAGGCGTTACCAGCACCAGTCCCAGCGCCATCAGCAGGCCGATTCCGCCCTGCAGTTTCCAGGCGCGGCGGATCAGCGCCAGCGCGGCAGGCCTGTCGTGGGCGGCCAGCTGTGCAATGCGCGGGTAGGTGGCCTGCACCAGCGGCCCCTGCAAGCCCTGCGCGATATAAATCAGCTTGCTGGCGGCAGCAAACAGGCCCACCTGTGCCGCAACGGCAAAACTCCCCAGCAGGGCGGCAGTCGAGGTTGTGTACAGGCTGGTCGAAATCGCCGACAGAAAGAATGGCCAGCTGGCGTGCAATGCCTCGCGCAATTCGGCAAGGCTGACCCGTAGCCAAGGCGGGCGACTCACGCCCCAGCCAGTCGCGCACCAGAAGAGGCCAGCCAGTACCTGCGGCGCAGCCTGCAGCACAACGGCCAGTAGCACATCCTCGGGCCCGTCCACCCAGAACAGCAGGAAACCGAGCGTCATGACCCGCGCAACGACCATCATGGCGGAGGCCAGCTGCATTTTCTCGAAGCCCTGGAAATACCAGATCGGGAACAGCACGGAACTCAGGATGTAGAGCTGGCTGGCGAGAAAGACATCCGCGTGCGCGCGCCAGCTGCCCAGCGTGAATGTCAGCAACAGCAGGATGAGCGACGAGCCCCCCATCAGCAGCGTCTTGGCCCATGTCACCCGCCAGAACACGCGCGCAGCGGCTCGGGGGTCATCGCGCACCTGGGCAATGTCGCGTACCGCCGACAGGTTGAAGCCGAAATCGGTCAGCAGTACGCCGTACTGGACCATGGCAAACGCAAAGTTCATCACCCCGAAACCGGCTGGCTCGAGCGTGCGCGCCAGAAACGGAAAGGTAACGAAGGACACCAGATAATTCAGCCCCTGGATCAGATAGAGCGCATAAATGGTGGATTTGAGGCGGGAATCGAGCGACATAAGCTGCTGTTGGAAAAACCAGCGTCTCCAAATCAAGCACGGGGCAAAGCCCGGTGCGAACCGGGAACCGTAAAGCCAGAGGCCTGTTTCTTTGCTTTACATGGGGTCTACCGGCTGCGCCGAGTGTGGTTCAACACCCTGGCAAGGAGGCACAGACGACAATGCCCCGGATTGTACGCCGGGGCATTGCTGCACGTGTAACGGGTTTCAGCCGGCGTAGCCGTCCGGATTGCCGCTTTGCCAGCGCCAGGAATCGGCGCACATGTCGTCCAGTGTCTTTTCTGCCGCCCAGCCAAGCTGCTCGCGCGCCGAAGCCGGGTCGGCGTAACAGGCGGCCACATCACCGGGGCGGCGATCGACGATCTGGTAGGGAATGGGTCGCCCGGATGCCTTTTCAAATGCCCTGACCATGTCGAGCACCGAATAACCCACACCGGTCCCCAGATTCACGGTCAGGAGGCCCGGGTGCTGCTGCAGCTTCTGCAGGGCCTTGGCATGCCCGCGCGCCAGATCGACCACATGGATATAGTCGCGCACGCCGGTGCCGTCGTGCGTCGGGTAATCGCCGCCGAATACCGACAGCTGCGCACGCTTGCCAACGGCTACCTGCGTCACAAAGGGCATCAGGTTATTCGGAATTCCCTGTGGATCTTCGCCGATTCGACCGGACGGGTGTGCGCCAACCGGATTGAAATAGCGCAGCAGCGCCACATCCCAGCCCGGATTCACGTTCATGAAGTCGCGCAGCATGTCTTCGATCATCAACTTCGAGCGGCCATAGGGATTGGTCGCAGACAGCGGGAAATCTTCGCGGATCGGCACGCTGGCCGGATCGCCATAGACGGTAGCACTGCTGGAAAACACCAGTTGCGTGACATTCGCCGCCGCCATGGCTTCCAGCAGCCGGACGGTGCCGACAACATTGTTGTCGTAGTACATCAGCGGCATGGCAACCGACTCGCCCACGGCCTTCAGCCCGGCAAAATGCACTACGGCGCGAAACGGGTAGGCGGCAAACGCAGCATCCAGCGCCGCGCGGTCGCGCACGTCCCCTTCGATGCAGGCCACCGGTTTGCCGGAAAGGTCTTCCAGCCGGCGCAGCACTTCGGGCTTCGCATTGCTGAAGTTGTCAAAAATGACGGGGGTAAACCCTGCCGCACACAATTCCAGATAGGTATGCGAACCTATGTAACCGGCACCGCCGGTCAGCAGCACATACATTGCAGCGTATCCTTAACAATCAGGTGCGCTCTACGCGCAATCCAATCCAATTCAGGCGCCCTCTACGCGCGCCCTGATCTGACTCAGGCGCGTTCCACGCGCCACAGCATCCATCCTGCCAGCCCGAACAGGACCGCCGAGGGCAAAAGAGTAATCAGCATCGGTGGTAATGAATACAGGTCACCCACATGCATCACCACCCGGTTCAGGAAGTTGAAACCGACCCCCAGCAGAATACCGAGGAAAATCCGTACGCCAACATTGCTGCTGCGCCGTTGCAGCAGCGCGAATGGCAGCGCGATCAGGATCATCGAAATGCAGGCCAGCGGATAGAAAATCTTGCTCCACAGCGCCAGATCATAGCGCTGCGTGCGCTGTTTGTTCTGATCCAGGTGATCGAGATAGCGCATCAATGCCATCACCGACATGTCGTTGGGCTTGACCATCAGCACGGCCAGCATGTCGGGCGACACTTCGGATTTCCAGACGGCACCCGGCATGGTTTTCAGCGTCGTACCGGCCTGATCGGGCAGGAACTGCGTTTCACGCACGTCAGACAGCTTCCATGTGCCGTCACCGCCATACTGTGCTGCACGCGCTTCCAGCAGACGATCCAGCGTCGTGCCACGACCAAGGTAGAGAATGCGGACATCCCGCAGCGACAGATCCGGCAGCATGGCAGCGATATTGACGATCTGCCCGCCATCCTTCACCCAGATGCCGGAGCGGAAGTTGCCGGCCAGCACCGATTTGGTCGCCTTCATGCGGTGGCGGTTGGCCTCGGCGGTGGCCGCCGGCGCCAGCACTTCGCCGATCAGTACGGTCAGCAGCGCAAAGATGAGGCCGACGAGCGCCAGCCAGCGCGCAAACTGTGCCAGCGACACACCGGCTGCACGCATCACGACGATTTCGGAATTGCCGGCCAGCGTCGAAAGCGCAAACACGGCGCCGATCAGCACCGACACCGGCAGCAGCTCGTACACGTGTGCCGGCGCTTCCAGCAGCACATACCAGGTAGCGGCGGCGAAGCTGTAGCCGCCCTTGCCGATATTGCCCAGTTCGCCAATCAGGTCGAAAAAGACGAACAGCGACAACAGCACCATCAGCGCGGCAAAAATATAGGTGGCAACCTCTCGGGTCAGATACCAGGCAAGACGCATCATCCCGGGTAATCCATCAGGGCGCGCGATGATGGGAAGGTGATGCGCGAGTGGATTGATGCACGGGCGACAAGCCCATAGCCCGGCCTACGGGCGCGAAGCACGGGCGTCAAGACGCCGCGAAGCGCCCGCCAGCACGCGCGCAGGTTCGCAGGACCGCCTAATGGATTATCCGGGATCATGTGCTTTATCTCCGCAGCCGTGAACGCCACCAGTACAGCCAGACAGTAAGCCCGGCAGCCAGCAGATGCAGTGGCCACATGCCCACCCAGCCCGGAATCTTGCCGGACGCCAGCCAGGACTGGGCGATGTTCATGCAGTTGTAGTAAAGGAAAGCCAGTACGCCGGCAAACAGGATGTTCATCATGCGCCCGCCTCGCGCATTGAAAAATGCCAGCGGAATCGCTGCCAGCGCCAGAATCAGCGAGGCGATCGGCAGTGCCAGCCGCCAATGCAGTTCGGCCTGCTGCTCGGGAATCTTGCTGCCCAGCAGCGCCCGCGTCGGCTGCGCCTGGTTGGCCGGGCTGACCGCCGGACGAGCCGGGTCTTCGATGCGCACACGGCCGCTTTCCATCTGCAGCAGATCGTAATTCAGCGTCCCCGGCACGGCCTCGTAAGCATGCGCCCCCTTGAGCCATACCCAGCGGTCGCCTTGCTCGTCAAGATAAAGCCCGCCCCGCTCGGCCAGAATGAAGCTGAGCTTGTCACCACGCCGAATCTGCATGAAGACATTGTTGCCGGCCTGCGCCATGCCCGAAAAATTCTCGACGAAATACACGCGGTCAGCGCTGCCGGCCTCGCGAAAGACCCCCGGCGACAATTGCGTCATGTCCTGCTTGGCCAGCGCGGCTTCGCGGAATTCGCGGTTTTTCTGCGAGGCCCAGGGAGAAACGAAAAGCGACATGCTGCCAATCAGCAGCACCACGGGAACGGCAAAACCGAGCACCGGACGGATGAAATCGGCAACCGAGCGGCCACAGGCAAACCAGACCACCATTTCATGGTCTTTCCACAGCCGTGTCATGACGGCAAGGATGCTCACGAACAGCATCAGCGACAGCAGCACGGGCAGATAGCGCACGGCCGCAAAGCCCATTACCACCCAGACGGCACTGGAGGCCAGTGCGCCGACCGCCGCCTCGCCCAGCAGGCGCACGATCTGCGTGGTCAGCACGATCAGCAGCAGGACGATGAACAGCCCCAGCGCGACCCAGACCATTTCGTTTACAAGGCGTTTGCGAAAAAGCATGCAGTCCGTTTTTGACTTTGGAAAAAGGGAGGGACGATAATCCAGCGACAGGCGCGAGCCGCAACCGGCGCTTGCCGGCGCATCCGCTACCGGCTGGCCGGGGCCAGCCGCCATATTACTGCTTAGCATCCGATCAGGAGTTCGCCGTGGAATTTACCATAAAACAGCTCAGTCCCGTGGTGGACGGTAGCGATTGCCTCATCCTGCCGGTCTGCGGCACGACCCTGCCCGCGATCACCCAGGAACTCGACACCGCCCTCGGCGGACGCCTAAGCGAACTGGTCGCCGCGGGCGACGTTGCCGCCAAGCCGGGCAGCACTGCCCTGCTGCTGCTGGCCGGTGCACTGCCTGCCAGAAAAGCCCTGCTGGTCCAGACCGGCGAAACCGAAGAGGACCTGCTGACCGCCAGCCGTGCCGCAGCCAGGGCGCTGGCCGCAGCCGATCCGGCATCCGCGACGAGTTACCTCGCCCATGCAGCACCGAAAAAAGCGGACTTCCAAGCGCAGGCGCAGGCCTTCGTGCAGGCACTGAAAACCGAACAGTACCGCGCCGGTAACTGGAAATCCGAAAAAGAAGCGGCCAGAAAACTCGGCCACATCCACCTCAGCCACGCCAAGAAGAGCGAAGGCGCCGCCATCGAGCAGGGACTGGCGGCCGGGCTGGCCCTGGGCCACGGCATCAATCTCACCCGCGAACTGGGCGACACCCCCGGCAATATCTGCACCCCGTCCTATCTGGCGGACACGGCCCGCGAGCTGGCCAGGGAGCTGCGTTTTGACTGCGAAGTGCTGGAGCAGGCCGAGCTGGAAAAACTCGGCATGGGGTCCTTCCTTGGTGTAGCCAAAGGCTCCAGCGAAGCACCCAAGCTGATCGTGCTGAACTACAAGGGCGGCAAGAAATCGCACAAGCCAGTGGCTCTCGTGGGCAAGGGCATCACCTTCGATTCCGGCGGCATTTCGCTCAAACCGGGCGAAGCCATGGATGAAATGAAGTACGACATGTGCGGTGCCGCCACCGTGCTGGGCGTCTTCCGTGCAGTCGCCGAGCTGGGCCTGCCGGTTAATCTGGTCGGCGTGATTGCCGCCTGCGAAAACATGCCGGCCGGCAACGCCAGCAAACCCGGCGACGTGGTCACCAGCATGTCCGGCCAGACCATCGAAATCCTCAATACCGATGCCGAAGGCCGCCTCATCCTCTGCGACGCGCTGACCTTTGTCGGCAAGTACAAGCCGGAAGTCGTCATCGACATCGCCACGCTCACCGGCGCCTGCGTCATCGCGCTGGGCAGTGTGGCAAGCGGCCTCTTTGCCAACGACGACGCACTTGCGGACGAACTGCTTGCCGCAGCAAAGGCAGCGGACGACAAGGCCTGGCGCATGCCGCTGTGGGATGACTACCAGGAACAGCTGAAATCCAATTTCGCGGACATGGCCAATATCGGCGGCCGCCCGGCCGGCTCGATCACCGCCGCCTGCTTCCTGTCGCGTTTCGCGAAAGACTACCGCTGGGCGCATCTGGACATTGCCGGCACGGCATGGAAATCCGGCGCGGCCAAGGGCGCCACCGGCCGGCCGGTGCCGCTGCTGGTCAGCTACCTGCGTCAGTACGGCAGCAAGTAAGCGCACTGCGGGGCCGCCCACCGCCTGTACGGCTTCGCCAGGCAGCCAGCCGGAACCCGCAGCGCCCCATTTTGCCGTTACACTGGCACAACCGCCCGGCACGCCGGGTGGTGCCCCCGATCAATCCGCCGCAACCAGGTAAGCATGACGACGGTCGACCTGAGCTTTTACTTCAACGTCCGCAGCCGCGAGACGGCCCTGTGCCAGCTCGTCGGCAAGGCGCTGGCGCAGAATCTGCGCATCAGCGTGCTGGCCGCCAGCCAGCACGACGCGCACGAGCTCGACCGTCTGCTCTGGAGCGTTCCCCAGACCGGTTTCCTGCCGCACTGTGCGGCCGACGATCCGCGCGCGGCTGATACTCCCGTCATCGTCGACCACCGCGCGGCACTGCTGCCGGCCAATCCGGTGGTCTTCAACTGGAGCGGCGCAGCCATCACGCCGCCGGCAGGGTGCGAGCGCCTGATCGAAATCGTCGACCGTGATGATGACGAGCGCATCCGCGCACGGGCGCGCTGGATGGATTACAAGAGCGCCGGACTCACCCCGCGCGCCATCGACCTGCAGGAGCCATCGCACCGTGGCTGAGCAAAAAGACGACAGCATCAACCCGCTTTTCAACAAGATGAACGCCCTGATGGCGCGTCATCGCGGCGGCAGTGCGAAACAGGAGGACGACATCCCCGTCCTCACACAGGAAACCATCGCCCCGGAAATCCCGGTGCTGCAGGACGAAGTGCCGCTGCCGGTGCTGACTCTGGATAGCCGCGGCCCCGACAGCGGCCTGATGTTCGACCCGCTTGAAACCATCCCGCCACAGCCCGCTGCCAGCAGGCCAGCACCAGCCGCCCAACCGGCACTGCCGCCGGGCGGGCTGATGTTCGACCCGGAGGAATTCCTGCGCCCGCCTCCGCCACCGGTGCTGGACGCCGACGAGGCCGAAGCGGCCGAGCCGGCAGCCGAGAACAGCCCAGCTCCCGTACCGCCAGCCACCGGTGCCGCGCTGTTCATGGACCTGCCGCTGCTTGATCTGGATGCACTGAGCAGCCCCGTCGTGACAACTCCTGTCGCGCAGGAACCACCAGCCATCGAAGAGCCGCACGACATCACGCTGGCCTTCGACCTTGAGCTGATGTCCCAGCCCGAGCCGGTCGCAACAGCACCAGCCAGCGATGAGCTCGCCATTGACTCATGGGGTATTCCACTAGAGCCCAACAAAAACGAAAGCTTTAGCAACATACCCGAAGAAGTAATCAGCATTGACGCCTTCCCGCCCGGTGCAGGCCGCGCAGCGGTGGCCGAAGAAGACATCACGCCGCCGCCCGCACCGCTGATCGAGGCCATCCCCGAAGCGGCTCCGCCCGTCACGCCAGCCTTCCCCGATCTGCCGCACGAGCATGAAGTGCTGGACGAAGGCTACTGGTCGCTCGGCACACCGGACCTGCAGGACGAACCCGCCATCGACCTTGCCACGCCGGCGGATGCAACATCCGGCAGCGGTTTTCCCGCCATGCATGCGCCGGCCGCCACCGCCGCCGCAGCCAGCCAGCTCGACCCGGCCTACTGGGCGCTGAATACGCCGGCGGAAACGCCACCGGCTGACGACGCCATGCTGGAACTGGCCGCCCAGCGGATCACGCCACCGCCGCACGCTCCGAGGGAGGCCGACCTGCCGGCCATGCTGATCTGGGAAGACCCGGAAAGCGGCGACATCCTGAGCATCGAGCCCGGCCCGGAAGAGGAAGATTTGCAGGCGCTGTTCGGCGAACCGCATCTGGATGACATGCCACCGCCAGCACCAAACGAGCCGGTGCGCCTCAGCGACGCCGACGTGCAGGACATTTCCGCCATGGTCGGCGCGCACCTCGCCGTCGAAATCACGGCCGAGGTCGAGCAGCTCACGCGCCAGCACTTCGCCAAGCTGATGAGCTCGCTCTATGGCGACACGCTGCGCCAGCTTACCGACGCAGTCTGCAACGAGCTGGAAGCCAAAATCGGCGAGCGCATCGTCGCGCTGGTGCAGGGCGAACTGAAGGATCGCGGCCTGCTCGGCGAAGAATAAAATCGAAGAATTGCATGGATTCGGCCCTGCAAGCGCCGGCCAGGCAGGTCGTGATTTGCCACGTATATCCACGCAACCTTTTCCTTGAAAGGGCTGCAGGCGCATACACAACCATGTATCAATAACTCGCGCCTGATCGCTCCGGCTGCCAGCCTCACACGCTATAATCTGCGGTTATTTTGCCATTTCCGCGACTTGAGCCCATGAGCACAGCCCTCGACAACCTCGCCAAATCCTTCGAACCTGCCGACATCGAGCGCAACTGGTACCCGCGCTGGGAAGGCGCGAACTACTTCTCGCCCAGCATGGACATGGATGCACCGTCCTTCTGCATCCAGCTGCCGCCGCCGAACGTCACCGGCACGCTGCACATGGGCCATGCCTTCAACCAGACCATCATGGACGGCCTGACACGCTATCACCGCATGAAGGGCGACAACACGCTGTGGCTGCCGGGCACCGACCACGCCGGCATCGCCACGCAGATCGTCGTCGAGCGCCAGCTGGCCGCCGCCGGCCAGGAGCGCCACAGCATGGGTCGCCCGGCCTTCCTGGAAAAGGTCTGGGAATGGAAGAAGGAATCGGGCGACACCATCACCCGCCAGATGCGCCGCATGGGTGCCTCGGTGGACTGGCGCCGTGAATACTTCACCATGGACGACAAGATGTCCAAGGCGGTGGTCGAAGCCTTCGTGCGCCTGTACAACGACGGGCTGATCTACCGCGGCAAGCGCCTGTCGAACTGGGATGCCAAGCTCGGCACCGCCATCTCCGACCTCGAAGTGATCTCCGAGGAAGAAAACGGCAGCATGTGGCACATCAAGTACCCCGTGGTCGGTTCGGACGAATTCATTACTGTGGCCACCACCCGTCCGGAAACGCTGCTGGGTGACGTGGCCGTCGCCATCGCGCCGGACGACGAGCGTTATCAGCATCTGCTGGGCAAGCAAGTCGAATTGCCGCTGACCGGCCGCCAGATTCCGGTGATTGCCGATGAATACGTCGACAAGGAATTCGGCACCGGCTTTGTGAAGATCACCCCGGCGCACGACTTCAACGACTATCAGGTCGGCAAGCGTCACGATACCAAACTGATCAACGTGATGAGCCTGCAGGCGACCATCCTCGCCAACGCGCAGGTGTTCAGCTTCGACGGTACCCAGCACGACGGTTTCGCGCTGCCGGCGGCCTACGCCGGCCTCACCACCGCGCAGGCACGCAAGGCGATGCTGGCCGATCTGGAAGCACAGGGCCTGCTGCTCGACACCAAGCCGCACAAACTGATGGTGCCGCGCGGCGACCGCACCGGCACGGTGATCGAGCCGCTGCTCACCGACCAGTGGTTTGTGGCGATGACCAAGCCGACCAAGGACGGCCGCAGCATTACCGACAAGGCGCTCGACGTGGTGAAGAACGGCCAGGTCGAGTTTGTTCCGGGTGACTGGGTGAACACCTACTACGCCTGGCTGAACAACATCCAGGACTGGTGTATCAGCCGCCAGCTGTGGTGGGGCCACCAGATTCCGGCGTGGTACGACGAAGACGGCAAGGTCTATGTGGGCCGCGACGAAGCCGAAGCGCAGGCACAAGCGCCGGGCAAAACGCTGCGCCGCGAAGACGACGTGCTCGACACCTGGTTCTCTTCCGCACTGGTGCCGTTCTCCAGTCTTGGCTGGCCGGAACAGACGCCGGACCTGAAAGCCTTCCTGCCGTCCTCGGTACTGGTTACCGGCTACGACATCATCTTCTTCTGGGTTGCCCGGATGATCATGATGACCACGCACTTCTGCGACACCGTGCCGTTCAAGCACGTGTACGTGCACGGCCTGGTGCGCGATGCGGAAGGCAACAAGATGTCCAAATCCGAGGGCAACGTACTCGACCCGGTCGACCTGATCGACGGCATCGAGCTCGCCCCGCTGCTGGAAAAGCGCACCACCGGCCTGCGCCGCCCGGAAAAGGCACCGCAAGTCGCCAAGAAGACCGAGAAGGAATTCCCCAACGGTATTCCTGCTTATGGTGTTGACGCGCTGCGCTTCACCTTCGCTTCGCTGGCCTCGCTGGGCCGCTCGATCAACTTCGACGGCAAGCGCTGCGAGGGCTATCGCAACTTCTGCAACAAGATCTGGAACGCCACGCGCTTCGTGCTGATGAATGTCGAAGGCAAGGACTGCGGTCTGGAAGCTGGCGCCGAGCTCGATTACAGCTTTGCCGACAAGTGGATTATCGGCCGCCTGCAACAGGCCGAAGCCGACATCACCCACGCGCTGGACACCTTCCGCTTCGACCTCGCCGCGCAGCAGATCTACGAATTCGTCTGGAACGAGTACTGTGACTGGTACATCGAGCTGGCCAAGGTCAGCACGCAGACCGGCAGCGAAGCACAGCAGCGCGCCACCCGCCGCACGCTGATCCGCGTACTGGAAACCATCCTGCGTCTGACTCACCCGATCATGCCCTTCATTACCGAAGAGCTGTGGCAAACCGTCGCGCCGCTGGCCGGCAAGAAGGACACCGACTCGCTGATGCTCGCGCAGTGGCCGGTGGCGGATCTCTCGAAGGTCGACGCGGATGCCAACGCCACGGTGGACACGCTGAAGTCGCTGGCCTTTGCCGCACGTAACCTGCGTGGCGAAATGGGCCTGTCGCCCGCCGTGAAAGCGCCGCTGTATCTGGAAGGTGACGAGACGCTTTCGCAGTTCGTGGCGTACCTGAAGCCACTGGCCAAGCTGTCCGAAGTGCACATCGTCGCCAGGCTGCCGGAAGACGACGCACCGGTCGCCGTCGCCGGGACCACGCGCATGATGCTGGTGGTCGAAGTCGACAAGGCCGCCGAGACGGCGCGTGTCACCAAGGAAATCGGCAAGACGACCGACGCCCGCGACAAGCTGCTCGCCAAGCTGGAAAAGCCCGGCTACACCGACAAAGCCCCCGCGCACCTGGTCGAAAAAGACCGCGCGCAGCTGGCGGAGTTGAATGAGAAGCTGGCGAAGCTGGCTGCGCAGCTGGAAAAGCTGAAGTAACCGATTAAAAGAGCCGCAACAGCGGCTTTTTTAGTAGTATTAGAGAGTGAATTACTCCTGTATGTAAACTTGTGCACTAGGAGGTGTTTATGCCGATTCCATTGTTACTTATCGCACAAGCACTTGCTGCCGGAGGAACAATCGTTCCTCATGCTGCGGGGGGAATGATCGTAACTTCAAGCAGCGGATATGTAGCTGGTACTTACTTAAGCACTAGTGCTATTAGTACTTTGCTTGGTTTGGGCGGCACAGCTTTGGGCGCAGGAGCCACTCTCATTTCTGGTGCTGCATCAGCCATAATTGGCGGACCTGGAATTTTCGGTACCACAATTGGTGCATCAGGAATTACAGGGATGCTAATGTCTGCCGGCATCATCTCATCAACCCCTGTCTGGGTACCGGTGCTGGCAATTGGGGGTGGCATAACATCCCTAGGTGCGGGTGTTTTTCTTTATCGATTACGGAAAAAAGCAGCCTCAACCCCTAAAGGGGAAGAAGCTCATTTTTCGGAGTTAGAAGCGAAATTCATTGAAAAACTCGTACAATTTCTTGCCAAAAACAAACCTGGCGATGCAACTCTATAACTGACCATACAAGCGCCGTAGGGCGCAATTGCCGCAGGCATTGCGCCGAATGAGTCAAATCAAACAATATTTTCATTCTGAAAGCTGCAAGGTTTTCTGCGCCTGCGGCGCGGTGTTTGCATGCGCGTTCCGCCGCGCGCACGGGAAGGAGGCTTTGACTCGGCAAAGCCCCCTTCACCCGAAAGCCGAGCCCGGTCCGCCGGCCCTTCGGGCTGCCCTGCGATGCTCGCAATCAACATCGCGGGTTCGAAACTCGCCCTTCGGGCTCAAACATCTCACCCGCGAAACCCTGTTGATCGCTGTGCTTCTCGGCGGCTGCGAGGGCATCGCGTGCTAAATGCATCCCGGCATACCCATGCAGCGATAAGGCCATAGCCAAATATCTTTAATGGCTGCAACCATATACCCAGAAGGACAGCCGCAATCATGTCGGGCTTCATTTCATTCACCGCGTACGGCGCACTCGTAGGGCGTCAATGAGCGAAGCGAATTGCGCCGCATGAATCACATCAAACCGCTGCGTTCAATCTGAAGCCTGCAAGGTTTTCTGCGCCTGCGGCGCGGTGTTTGCATGCGCGTTCCGCCGCGCGCACGGGAAGGAGGCTTTGTCTCGGCAAAGCCCCCTTCACCCGAAAGCCGAGCCCGCTCCGCCGCCCCTTCGGGGTGCCCTGCGATGCTCGCAATCAACAGCGCGGGTTCGAAACTCGCCCTTCGGGCTCAAACATCTCACCCGCGAAACCCTGTTGATCGCTGCGCTTCTCGGCGGCTGCGAGGGCATCGCGTGCTAAACACATCCCGGCATACCCATGTAGTGATAAGCCCACAGCCAAATACCTTAAAGGGCTTCAGCTATATACCTATCGAAGTAAGATGGGTTGAGCGATAGCAAAATCCAACAGGACAGTCGCAATCATGCTGGGCTTCATTGCATTCAGCCCAACGAATCACCTCACAGCCAATTAGCACGCCCCGCCCTGAAGCCGCCGAGAAGCGCAGCAAGCCGCAGGGTTTCGCGGGTGAGATGTTTGAGGGCGAAGCCCGAGTTTCGAACCCGCGCTGTGACTTGCGAGCATCGCAGGGCAGCCCGAAGGGCCGGCGGACCGGGCTCGCCTTTTCTTTGGTTCGTTTCTTTTGGCGAGGCAAAAGAAATGAACCCGTCCGCCGGGCGGAACCGGAATGAAAACACCGTGCCGCAGGCACATAAAACCTGTCGCTAGCCGAGTTAACCGTAGCGAGTCTCCCAAGCGCGTGGGCGGCCCCGTCCCCCCGCCGGCAATCATCCACCGCCCGGCTCTGCCACTCCAATGAGGGTGACGGCAAAGGGCGGGGTGCTGCCGCGCCTGATTTTCAGATGCAGCGGCAGGCCGGGCTTGGCGGGCACCGCGTCTTCCAGTGCACTGGCCTTGCTGCCGGCCACCCGGATGCCCTGTACTTCGATGATCTGGTCACCCTTCTGCAGGCCTCGGGCGGCGGCGGGGGAATCGCGGTCGATGCCTTCGATGGTCAGCGAACGCACGGTCGGGTTCAGGATGTTGACGCCTTCGGTCTCAGCGGAAACGTCAAAGCCGAACCAGGCATTTTCAGCCGCGAGGCCGACGCCGGGCAAGCCGAGCAGCAGAATCAGGGCAAGGGTGAATGCATGGCGACGCATCGTGTGGGCTCCTTCAGGGAAGCAATCAGGATGGCTCGCAGCTTAGGCGGCGAGCCCGCTGGCAAGCTGTTAGAAAATGTGAAAAAGCGTAGCCAGCCTGTGGCCTGCTCCGGCGCGGGCATGCGCTGCATCAAGCTCCGGCCGCGCGCCGTCAACGCCGGCGATGCCCGGCGGTAAGATGGGCGCATCGCCGCTGTCATTGCTCCCCCATGTCTCTGCACTACCTTTTCGTTCTTGCAGTCATCCTGCTGCTGGCCTGGGCCAATCTGGCGGGCCGCACCTGGTGCGCATCGCGCCGGCGTTCGCGCACCTGCATCGCGGTGCCGCCGACTGCTGCCTTCCTGCCGCTGCTGGAGGACTGGTGCGGGCGGTATGGCTATGCGCTGCAGCACCGTGACGACGGGCGGCACGTCTATCAGCGCGGGCATGGCTTCTGGTTCGGCGCGGCGCGACTGGAAGCACGACGAGTCCGGGGTGGCTGGCAGCTGGAAGCGTATGTCCGCCTGAGCGCCGGCCTTTTCACGGCCGAACTGGCGCTGGATGAAGCGGTACGACATCCGCTCGGCAAGGAGGGCAATTCGGTCGAGATTCTTCCCGTCGCGATGCTGAACGAGCGCCGGCTGGAGCTCAACCGCCTGCTGCAGGCCCTTGGCGCACCGCTGCTGGCCTGAGCACGACATTCACCGGAAAACCGCCATGCCCGATACCGACCTGTTCGCCCTCCTGAATGTCCTGATTGTTCTCGTGCTGCTGCCGCTCATTGTCTGGGCAACGCTGCTTGCCCTGCGCGCGGCCTTGCGCGGCAGCAAGGCACGCAGCGTATTCCTGATCGCGCCGCACGATGATTTCGGTGCAAGGCTGGAGCGCTGGAGCCGGGCGCACGGCTATGCCGCCGCGCGGACCGCCGACGGCATCATCCACCTGCAGCAGGAGCAGGACAATGAACTCAAGGCCATGCCGCGCCTGCAGATTTACCGGCTTGAAACGCGCTGGCAGGTCGAGGCATGGCTGGATTTTTACGTGCCACTGGCACGCTGCGAGATCGCACCGGATACCGCAAACCGGCTGGGGCGCTACCTGTGCCGGGCATTCCGGACCGAAGTCAACCTGCTGCTGCAATTGCTCGAACACCCGGAAATGCCCTGAACCATGAACCGTACATGGCACCACTACGAGTTGCGCTACAATTTTCCAGCCCGTCGTCGCCCCATGACAGGCACGCGCAGGAGAAACCGGCATGGCAGTGCCGCATAACAAACAGGCTTTGCTGGATGCCATCCTCCTGAATTACCGGCGGCTGGCCACTGATCTCGCTACCGTACCTCCAGCCCGCGCCCGCGAAGCGACGCTGCCTGGTCATGCCGCCGGCACGCTGATGAGCGTAGCCGATCTGGTCGCTTACCTGCTGGGCTGGCAACTGCTGGTACTGAAATGGTGCGAAGCCGGCGACAAGGGCCTGCACGCCGACTTGCCCGAAACGGGCTACAAGTGGAACGAACTCGGGCGGCTGGCGCAGAAATTTTATGCTGACCACGCTCACCTGCCGTATCCCGCCCTGCTGCGGCAGTTCGACGACGCTCACGCGCGCATCGTGGCCCGGGTGGAAAGGGAAAGCAATGCCACGCTCTATGGCACGCCCTGGTATGGCAAGCACACGCTCGGCCGGATGATCCAGCTAAACACCTCGTCACCGTATGCCAATGCCCGCACCCGACTGCGGCAGTGGATGAAAACCCAGGGGCTGTGAAGCTGAATGCCCGTAGGCGGGTGGTGCCGGCATTGCATCGCCAGACGGCATGCCAGAGAATGAAGTGGCAAATCCGTGAACTGCATTGCGGCCACATTATCGGCAGCCCAGTGCAGCTGCAGCCTCGCCCGTGTCATGAGCACCGCTGCAGCCTCCAGCGACAAATTGCCAGCCCCCCCCCTCAGAAGCGGGTCTTCAGCATGACTTTACCGCTATAACCGGATGCATCATTTCCTGATACGCTGCTTTGATAATTCAGCGACACAGAAAAATCAGTGTCCCGGTTGATTTGCCCATCCACACCCACATCCAAACGGATGCGGGTTCCACTCAAATCTGAATGGAAGTTCACATCCCCCTGTGTCGGTGTGCTGAAATGGGTCGTCGGATCAGCCATGAATTCATGCACCAGACTGGGTTGCGCCCAAAGCATGAAGGAACGAGTGTCGAGGTTCTTTGCCAGACGCAGGCCCAATCTCCCCTGCAGGCTATCCGCATCCTCAAAGCCGATCTCGGCTAAAGAATCATTGCCGCTCTTCAAATTCAGATGCTGATAGGTCAGCTGGAATTGCGGCTCGAGTGAAAACCCATCCCCATACGAATAGGAACGGAACGCTTCCAGGGAACCACCCCAAGACCAGCCATCCGTTTTGAAATGCAGGTCATTCACCGAGTTGGACTTGATCTTGTTCCAGCCTGCCTGGATCGCACCATCAAGCGTCCATCCATTATTCCAGCTGCGGGTCCAATAGCCGCCAAGCGAATAGCCATCCAGATTCACCGACCCGGCACGGCCGCCATCTTGGTGATCTACCTGCCCATTGTTCTGCCCAAGGGCAAAGTAAACCCCGGCCAGATCGGAATAATCCCCGCTATTGTGCTGCGTAACATTTACACCGGCCTGAATCGCCGAGATATTGCTCTTGAAACGGGGCGATGCATCATCTGTACCGCCTGCCGCGCCATCATGTTCCGCATGAACACCGATCACGCGCCCCCATGCAAGGCGGCTGTCTGCATTCACGCCCTCTCGGCTGCCATTGAGGCGGTCCCGCAAGCTGTCAAGCAGGACGTTGCCATACTGCAGGCCAAGCGATGGCATCGCAGAATCAAGCGACGTTTCAGCACGGTATGACTGCCGGCCCGCCTTATTGAAAGAGGAGAGATACCAGTCCTGCCCGATCTGGTTCAGCGAGTATTCATAAGCGCCAGCCAATACCGGCCTTGCCAGGAAAAAAGCCCCCGGGTCGGTTACGGCACCATTCAGTGTTTTCACCACATTGATGCCATTACCCGTGGTTGCATCACCCAAACCACCAGCATTGCGGATGGCTAGTTGTGTTGCGCCACTCGCTCTTCCTCCATCAATGACCAGTTTGTCGCTCGCTGAACTGCTGTTTCCCAGCACGGCATTGAGAACAATCACAGCAGCACCGTCCCCCTGCAGGGATTTCATGGTCAATGTCTTGGGGATGAATGAAGCCGTTGTCGGCGCCTGAAAATCGACGACACCGGAAGAAAGCCTCAGCTGATCAACAGTCGAATCGTCTGTCATCGTCCAGCGTGAACCGGAATACATCACGTCCAGTGATACCGTATCGACTTTCCCGGTTAGCTGCGCCCCGCTATCCAGGCTTAGTCGGGAGCCCTGCTGGCCGGTTACCTTCCCCTTCAACGACGTATCTTTACCGATCAGCGACAACCAGCTGCCATCATTGATGATGGTTGGGCCGGTATAGGTCAGCAAACCACTTATCGTGAGCCCCCCTCCTCCGGCAAGTGTCAGGCTGCCAGTACCGGTAATATCAGCACCAAGCCCGCGACCATCGGCATAACTGAATATCAAATCACCATTGTTGATCAATTTCGGATTGGGGTATAAGGCATTCCCGTAAACATTCCCAGAAATAAGCGTTTTTCCCTCAAGCAGGATCGCGCCGCCTGAACGAAATGAAATACCTCCTTTGGTGCTGATGGTTGTATCAACGAGCTTGCCGTCGTATACATCCAGCAAGCCATCCACATCGGTATATCTGGCCACCGCTCCGTCCATCAGTAGCATGCGGCCACTTTCTGTCACATGCGTTTGCACTGCGGTTCCCCCTTCTGCGAGCCATATCTCGCCACCAACCGTGCTTCGGTTCGCCGTGCCGTTCACCCACACATATAACTTACCTTCCTTCAGGATGGTCGTGTCGTTGGCACTCCCTACACTCGCAACCAAAGATCCCTTTTCCACTAGCACACTATTTGCTGTATGCGTGCTTGCATCGATGGAAAATTTCCCCAAAGAATTGACACCGAAAACATTGCTATCAGTAGAAAAATAGATGATTGCGCCGGAACTTTGGATAACATCAAGGGCCGTACCTCCCTTAGTCATCGATAATGTGCCATTCTCCTCAATTGTTATTCCAACAACAGGGTCGCCTTTGTAAACCGTCATAGTTTCGCCAGCACGGATGACAGCCCTCAAAGCTTGCCCGCCTTTATAAGCAGGCAGAAATGTATTTGGATCAACCACGGTGTCAATTGCTTGCCCATCTGCACCAATATCGACACGAGCATCCCGAATCGTTATCCCCGATATTGTTGTTGAGGCACTCTGCTCGAGAGAGGAAACTGCGTTTGCCGACATGGGAAGTATCGCAACAAGCAAGGCCAATCCAGTGATGCCAGTTCTTGGCCCGCGGGCTGTTTTACCCCTGGTTCTGGTCAGTTCGGAAACCGCAACCCATCCCTGCTGCAGGTCGCTCCACACCAGCTTGAAACTGCGATTCAATGAATTTGTCATGCATCTGCCTCTTTGGCACTGGACTGTAATCTGATGCAGCCGATCACTTTGCAGACAGCCTTTCGCTGCGCCAGCCATCAGCGTGCAACCCGAGGATACTCATATGGCCATCAGATCACACACTTACGTTTGTTGCAATGATTTCAAACAAACAAGGAAAGAAATTAACCTATCATCTTCCCCGCTCTAGAGCGGATACCCGCGCAGCAATTCCACCACCCCTGAAGGTCTTCCGTTAATCCGTTCTTGCGTGCTGTAATCTGACGATGAAATCGGCACCAGCTGGAAACGCCATGTGAAGTTGACCGCAAAATCGGATACCAAGCATCGCCAGATATACTGGTATACGGAGGTGTCAATGCAGGCGCACGCAGTTAAACCCCAAAGCAGGACTTTCTGCGCTCCAGCGCAACAGCGCGGCTTTAGGCCGAGCTGCCAGCCCATGCCTATTACTTTCCTGCCGCCCTGCGGCACGCACTCCACTTGAATCAGGCGGGAAATCCGTGAATTGCATTGCGGCCACATTATCGGCAGCCCTGTTCGGCTGCAACCTTGCCCATGCCCGCGTCGATCCGGCCTATCTGGAAACGGCCGCAGCCACCGGTGGCGAGGTGATCGATGCACCACGCGCCGTCATGGCGGCCGGTGATGTGCCGCTGTCGCTGCAGCGCTACTTCGAGCACGTCGAGTTTGTCCGCCCGAGCAACAACCTCCTCACGCCGCATGTGATGGAAAAGCCGATCAGGCTGCTGCGCTCCGGCCCGCGCAAGCTGGAACTGCTGCTGCGTGACAAGAAGCAGTACATTCCCGCCGCCGTGCTGCTGCTGGATGCGCAAACGCAGGCCCCCGTCGCTGCCGCGCTGCCCTGCAAGGTCAGCGGCAAGAACGAGGTGTATTGCGAGGGAACGATCACGGTGCCGAAACACGCCTTCTACCTCGCCGTGCGCTACCCGACGCCATCGGGCGAGGTGCTGCGCATCCACGGTCGCAAATTCAAACCAGTCTGGTGATTTCATGCCCACCTTCAACCTCATCGGCCCCGGCCGGCTTGGCAAGACGCTGGCGCGCCTGCTGGTCGCCAGCGGCGATTACCAATTGCTCGGCATCGCCGGCGGAGCTTCGCCCGAGGCCGCGCGTGAATTCATCGGCGCGGGTGAAATCGGGACGCTGGCAACGCTGCCACCTGCCGATTTCTGGCTGATCGCTGTCCCCGACGGTGCCATTGCCGATGTGGCCAGGCAGCTGACGGCCGCCAGCGCGATTCGCCCCGGCGACGTGGTGTTCCACTGCAGCGGCGCGGGCGAG
Organism: Chitinilyticum aquatile DSM 21506; assembly: GCF_000430805.1. GTDB lineage: Bacteria > Pseudomonadota > Gammaproteobacteria > Burkholderiales > Chitinibacteraceae > Chitinilyticum > Chitinilyticum aquatile. The sequence continues at coordinate 184,720 of NZ_KE387260.1, forward strand.
GCGGCGCTATTGGCACCGCTGCAGGCCAAAGGGGCCAAGATGGCCAGCCTGCACCCGGTGTTTTCCTTCGCCGATCCGGCGCTCGCCGCACAGACCTTTCCCGGCACGCGCTGCGCGCTGGAGGGCGATGCGCTGGCCTGCGAACGGCTGGAGGCGCTGGTACGATCAATTGGCGGCGAGCCCTTCTGCCTCGCGCCCGGCGGCAAGGCGGCGTATCACGCGGCGCTGTGCGTGGCGTCGAATTATCTGGTGACGCTTAGCCAGCTCGCCCTCGATACGGCAGCGCTGGCCGGAATGAATGAAGCAGAAGCACTGCCGCTGCTGCACGGACTGATGACGCAGACGCTGGCGAATATTGGCCGGCTGGGCCCGGCGGCGGCGCTTACCGGGCCGATTGTGCGCGGCGACGCCGGGACGGTACAGAGCCACCTTCATGCCCTTGCTTCGACTGAACAGCTGTCCACCTGCTATACCCGGCTGGGAATTGCAACCTTGCCACTAGCACGCCAGCACCTGACTGACCAGCTCTACAGGCAGATGGTCGACACGCTGACATCCCAATCCGCTACCTCAGCAGGAATAGTGCTTGTACCACCGCGGCCATGAAATCACCAAACCCATAATGATTGAAAGCCTAAGGAAAGTCCTGCTACAGTAATTCATCTGTTTCTCCCTCTCGGGACCACATCATGCGACTTGTGCTTCTTTTTCTCAGTACCGTATTGCTTGCACCTATTTCTACGGCATTTGCCACCAGCGAAACCGATGCACGCGCACTGATTGTCAATGAATTCCGCTTCTTGATGAGCAAGCGTGACTTTGCTGCCGTTGAGAAGTTTTACAGCCCTTTCCTGCTGCCAAATATCCGCACACCTAGCGGAATCTGGAAGCTATCGGTTGTAGAAGGAGACATGGGGAATCAGTTTTACAATCGCCAGGGCAGCACCTACTGGGCACAAAAGGAAGAATTCCTGACCGAATGGCGCATGGCTTTTCCCAAGTCAACGGCAGCAGCAATCTATGCAGCCGAGATGTATAACATTCAGGCATGGGATATCCGCGGCAGCGGAATGGCAAACACCGTCGCCGAAGCAAAGTGGCCAGCAGTGCATCAGATGGCAGGCAAGGCCCGCAAGGAACTGGAGCAACTTGGCGAAACGGGAAAACGCACACCGTGGTGGTACAGCAGGATGCTGGAAATTGCATTACTGGCCAATGATGGCGGTGTAGCTGAACGCAAGGCGATTGCACTGGAAGGCATAAAACGGCACCCTGGCTACTATCCGATTTACTTTGGCGCCATTTACGGCTTGACCCCGAAATGGGGAGGCAGTTATGAGGAAATCGACCGATTCATAGAAGGAGCGGTCAAGAACCCCGCCAACAAGGACGGCATCAGCCTTTATGCCCGTGCTTACTGGTATCTCGACCAAGCTCAGACCAAAGGAGAGCTGTTCAAGCTGAGCAAGGCTAGATGGCCATTGATGAAGCCGGCTTTCGACGATCTGCTGAAACGCTATTCGAGTGCTTGGAATATGTCGGCCTACGCCTATTTCGCCTGCCAGGCGGAAGATTACGCTGTGGCCGAGCAGTTACTGAACAGACTGGGCAATCAGTTGGATCTGAGTGCCTGGAGTGACCGCAGTGGTGCCGAAGGCGCCTACAACATTTGCAAGGCCAATATCGAACAGCAGGCCATGGATCCTGCCGAGCGGAAGCGACTGGATGAACAGGCCCAGCAGGATGCAAAAAGCGCAATCGAATCCATCAAGAAGCGCAGCCAGAACAAGGATCTGGACCTGTAAGCGAAAAAATCTCCGCATGAGGAATTTGCATGTTCAACGGCACAATGCCGCAGCTGATGGCGGCCTACAACCAGTGGCAGAACGCGAAGCTGTTCGACGCCTGTCTGCAGCTCGGTGACGACGAGCGCAAGGCCGATCGCGGCGCGTTTTTCCAGTCCATCCATCACACGCTCAATCACATCCTCTGGGCCGACCTGAACTGGATGGAGCGCTTTACCGGAATCAAACCCGAACTGCCGCCGCTGGGCGAGGACATTCACGCCGATTTCGCCGCACTGCACGCGGCGCGGCTGGAGCTGGACGCACGCATCGTCGCCTGGGCCGATGGCCTGAGCAGCGAGTGGCTGAATGAGCCGGTGACCTGGAGCAGCGTGCTCTACAAATTCACCCAGACCATCCCGCGCTGGGTACAGGTGCAGCACTTCTTCAATCACCAGACGCACCACCGCGCCCAGGTGGGCACGCTACTGATGCAGGCCGGCATCGACATCGGCATCACCGATCTGCCGATGCTGCCGCTGCTCATGCCAGACTGATTGCTCAGGCTGGCCGCACCTGAAGGCTGACTGCCGGCACGGGCAAGGCCGCGCGGCGGAGCAGACTGGCCGCGGCTTGCGAGCCCGTACCGGCGAGCTTGAACACACTCACCGATTCGGCCAGTGATTCAGCCTGCTGGCGCAGCGATTCCGCGGCGGCGGCGGCTTCTTCCACCAGCGCGGCATTCTGCTGCGTGGCTTCGTCCATCTGCGTGACCGCCTGATTGACCTGGCCGATACCCGCGCTCTGCTCGTTCGATGCGGCGGCAATTTCACCAATCAGCAACTTGACCTTGTCGATACTGGCCTCGACGCGCTGCATGGTGGTACCGGCCAGGCGCACGCGCTCGCTGCCCCGGGCCACTTCATTGCCCGATGCGCTGATCAGGTCCTTGATTTCCTTGGCGGCCACGGCCGAGCGTTGTGCGAGGCTGCGCACCTCGGCGGCGACCACGGCAAAGCCGCGTCCCTGCTCGCCGGCACGCGCCGCCTCGACGGCCGCATTGAGCGCCAGGATATTGGTCTGGAAGGCGATGCCGTCGATCACGGCAATGATGTCGGACATGCGTTTTGATGCCTGCTCGATGGCCTGCATGGTCTGCACCACCTCGCCCACTTCCGCCGCCCCTTCGCCGGCGATGCGGGCCGATTCCTGCGCCTCGCGACTCGCCAGGCGCGCGTTCTCGGCATTCTGCTTCACCGTGCCGGTGAGCTCCTCGCTGCTGGCGGCGGTTTCTTCGAGATTGGCAGCCTGGGCTTCAGTGCGCTGCGACAGGTCGGCATTGCCCTGCGCAATTTCGCCGGAGGCCTGGCGGATCACTGCCACGGCCTCCTGGATGCCACCCACCAGCCCGCGCAGATTCTCGACCGTGCTGTTCACCGCTTCGCCGGTTTCGCCGAAGAGGCCGGGATAATTACGCTCGATGCGCTGCGTGAGGTCACCATCGGCCAGCGCCTGCACGACACGCATCACGTCGCGCAGGCCGGTATCGGTCATGCTGGAGAGTTCATTGAGTTGGCTGGCGAGCCGCAAGGTGAAGCCCTGCCGGCCTTCGACAGTCAGGCGCTGACCGAAATCGCCCTGCCGTGCCGCTGCGCTGACTACCCGCTCGACATCGGCGATGATGGCCGTCAGTGCAGCAACGGTGGCGTTCACGCCGTCCGCGGTGCAGCCGAACAGTCCGGGATAGCTGGCGGTGATGGTCTGGCCGAGATCGCCGCGTGCCAGCGCTTCGGATACGCGCAGTACATCGTTGAAACCGACATCGCAGGTGTCAATCAGGCGGTTCAGATTGTCCAGCATGCTGCGGAACATGTACTGGTAGTGCTCCGCATCGCAGCGTTCGGCGAAATTGCCGCTGGCACCGGCTTCGGCCAGACGCTGGATGTCGCTGCTGATGGCCAGCAGTGCGCGTTTGACTTCGGCAATGCTGGCGGTAATCTGCGCCTTCTCGCCCGGCAGCTGCGGCATGTCGGCGCTGAAATCGCCCTGCGCGTAGCGGGCAATCACTCCGATGGCGGTCTGCGTGGTCTGCAGGTGATCTTCCACCAGCGCGTTCACCTGCCCGGCCATCACGCCAAACGTACCCGGATAGTGTGCGGCATCCATGCGCGAGCTGACCTGTCCGACGGCATGTGCGGCGGCCATGTCCTGCTGGGCAGCGACAAAGCCGTTGATCGACTGCTGCATCTGCTGCATGGCCTCCAGCAGCAGACCGGTTTCGTCACGCCGGCGTACGGTGATGATATTGTCCAGCCGTCCGCCGGCAATATTGCGGGCCACTGCTACCGCATCACCCAGCGGAACGGAAATCGCGCGGATCAGCAGCCAGCCCGAGCCGATGGCCAGCAGCAGGCCGGCACCGATCAGCAGCAGCGACAGCTGGCGCACCTGCTCGAAAGCCTGCTGCGAGGCCAGGTATTCGGCCTTGGCCACAGCCAGCTGCAGATTCATCAGCTCGCCGATCTTGCCGCCAATGGGATCGATCACGGCGTACAGGGGGCCATCGAATTCGCCCAGCTGACCAGCCACATTGCCGGGATGCGCCTCAAGAAACTGCCGCAGGCCGGCCACACCGGCATTGGCCGCCGTATAGAGGCGTTCGGCCTCGCTGGCCAGCCTGGCTTCCTCGGGGGTCAGCGTGGTTGACATGTAAGCGCGCCATTCGCGCTCGATCGCGGCACTGGCTTCGTTCACCTGCCGCAGCGTCGTACCGGAATCCTGCAGGCCGGCATTGGCCTTGTTGACCGCATCGATGACGGCAACGGCGTAGGCATCCGAAATCAGCTTGAGCTGCTGCAGTGGCACCACACGGTCTTCATAAACGGTCTTGAGGGAGGCATTGCTGCCCGCCAGGCTGTTAACACCCATGAAGCCGATGCCCAGTAACAGAACAGCCATCAAGGCAATGGTTGCCACAAGACGCATCCGGATGGTGAGCAGCATGCTGAACCCCTCGCAATTTTAACATCACAGTTACACAAAGCTGTCTGAAATAGGCAGCATTACCATGATTAGCACAGCAGGGGGCAATATCAACACCACTTGTCATTTCCGCCATGTCGGCGGCATTGAGTGACTGCGGGCAGATCAATATACCAATGCACGGATATCTGCACAGCCCAATACAGACAATGACCAGGGCCACATACCCACAGAAAACAGGAATCAGCGCGCCGGCATGGCTGCTTGCCAGTAGCCGGCCGACCACTGCGCGAGCGCCTCCCAGTCGGTGTAGTCACGCACGGTTGCACGCGTCACGGGTGAACCGGTCAGGCGCATGATGAGTTGCAGGATGAGCTGCTGCCAGCGCGGATAGGCCGGCATGGCCAGCGCTCCGGCCACGGCGATGCAGCGGGCGGGCTGCCAATCCAGCGTGACCAGCAGCTTGCGCAGGTAGGGATTGCCGCTGGGCGTGTCCTTGCCCGGCTTGCGCGCGACGAGATTCACACCGACCAGTGCTACATCGAGTGTGGCCAGCTGCGCGCGATACTGGCGCACGAAGGCAGTCAGCGCGGGCGGGAAATGGCCGTAGCGCACGCTGGCGACAATCAGGATGCGTTCGTAGGCAACCAGTGGCAACGACGGCTGCGGCACGCCGGCCAGTAGATCATGCCATTCGCACTCGGGCGGGACGGGCGACTGTGCAAGGATGAAATCGGCGATGCGCCGGGTGTGGCCGTGGCGTGTGGCCAGCAGCACCAGTACCCTGCTCATCCGGTTTGACCTAGCGCCATTGCCGCAGGTGGCGCCAGACAGCCACCCAGGCGCCCGACCAGGTCAGCAACGTCGTGGCGCCGCAGACCGCCAGCAGCACGCGCCAGTCCGGCAGCTGCAGCGCGAACTGCTGGCCGTAGGCCTGCGCCAGTTCGCTCACCGCCGGGTTAAGACGGGCCAGCAACAAGGCAACCACGCCACAGGCCAGCAGGCCACCCAGTACGCCCTGGACAGCTGCAAAGTGGATAAAGGGGCGGCGGATGAAGGCATCGGTCGCGCCGATCAGGCGGGCAACCTCGATTTCCTCGCGCCGGGTGAGGATCTGCATGCGGATGGCGTTGCCGGTAATCAGCGCCAGCGCCAGCGCCAGCAGGCCGGCCAGCACCTCGAACACGCTGCGTCCGAGCGCCACCAGGCGCTCCAGCCGCTGTGCCCAGGCCGAATCGACCTGCACTTCCTCGACCAGCGGGTGTCTGGCCAGCTCGGCGTGCAGCGCCTCGACCGGTGCCGCGTCAGTGCCGTGCAGCGTCAGCACGAAGGCATCGGGCAGCGGGTTTTCGCCCAAGCCGGCCAGCAGGTCGGTCGTGCCGGTGGCGCCTTCGAGCTGGCGCAAAGCTTCGTCGCGCGGCACGAAGCGCACCTTCGCCATTCCCTTGCGCGCGGCCAGCTCCTGCTCCAGCGCCTTGGTGGCTGCCACATCGTGGCCATTTTTCAGGAACACCGAAATTTGCGGCTCGACCGGCAGGCGGTTGCTCACGCTGGCAAGGCTGGCCAGCACCAGCCACAGCAAGAGCGGCAGCGCAGCAGCAATCGCAATCACCAGCAGATTGAGCAGGCTGGACAGCGGATGACGCAGCAAGCCAAGCAGGGTGTGACGCAAAGCCAGGGTATGCAAACGGAACCAATGTTTCATAAGGGCTGCAACTCGATAGGGTTTGGCGTATATCAGGCGGTAAATTGCCCGTGCTTCAGCCGCAGGATGCGGCGGCCATAATCGGCCATCAGGCTTTCGTCGTGCGCGGAAATCACGATGGTCACGCCGACCTGATGAAAGGATTTGAAGAGTTCCAGAATGTCGTTGGCGTAATCGCGATCCAGATTGGCGGTCGGCTCGTCGGCCAGCAGGATTGCCGGGCGATGCACGACGGCGCGGGCGATGCACAGGCGCTGCTGCTCGCCGCCCGACAGCGCCACCGGATTGAGCTTTTCCTTTCCGGCCAGCCCCACCTTGTCCAGCGCGGCCTGCACGCGGCGCTTCGCCTCGCGGCCGTCAAAGCCGATGATGTCGAGCGGCAGCGCGACGTTGTCATACACGCTGCGGTCGAACAGGATCTTGTGGTCCTGGAAAATCAGGCCGATATGCCGGCGCACATAGGGCAGCGACGAGCGGCTCAGCCGCGCCAGATTCTGCTTGTTCACCAGCACCGTGCCGCTCGTGGGCTGCTCGATGCCGGCGATCAGCTTGAGCAGCGTCGACTTGCCGGCACCGGAGTGGCCGGCCAGAAATACCAGCTCGCCGCTGGCGATTTCAAAACTGAGGTTCTTCACGGCGGTAAAGCCGCCGGCATAGTCCTTGGTGACCTGCTGGAACTGGATGGTGCTCACAGAAAGCCTTCCTTGTCGGGGCGTGCGATCCATTTCGCCCGCAGTAATTGGTAAAACAGCGCGTCGACCTGCCGGCCGCCGTGCTCGACATTGCGAAAACCGGTGAGCTCGAAGCCCGCCTTGCCGAGCACACGGCCGCTGGCCGGGTTGTCGAGCAGGTGGTGCGCGGTAAGCTGCCACAGCTCGTAGCGCTGGAAGGCAAAATCGACGGTCGCCTTCAGGGCTTCCGTCGCATAGCCCTGCCCCCACTGGTCTTTGGCAATCCAGTAGCCGGCATCGGCTTCCATTTCGCCCAGCACCAGCCCGGTACAGCCGATCAACTGGCGGTCACTCTTGCGGCAAACGGCAAACACGCGCTCGGGGCAATAGGGCTGACGCAATTCACTGATCAGCGCCAGCACATCGTCCGGCGTGATCAGGCTGTGGCGGGTTCGTGCTGCGATTTCCGGCACGTTGGCTAGCAGGGACAGTGGCGCGGCGTCGGCTTCAAGCAGTGGGCGCAGGATCAGGCGGGAGGCAAGCAAGGTGGGCTGGGACAACTGCAAATCCTCCGTACCTGAATAGTCTGGTCTTCACGCCGCGCGGCGATTCTGCCGCGCACGGTCAATCAATCATCAATCAAACAGCGCGTCGATGTAGTCACGCGCGACAAAGGGGCGCAGATCGTCGATGCCTTCGCCCACACCGATGAACCGTAACGGCACCGGGCGCTGTTTGGCAATGGCAGCAATTACACCGCCCTTCGCCGTGCCGTCGAGCTTGGTGAGCACAAGGCCGGTCAGCTCCAGTGCGTCATCGAAGGATTTCACCTGGCTCACGGCGTTTTGCCCCGTGTTGGCATCGAGCACCAGCAGGATTTCATGCGGCCCGGTCGGCTCGGCCTTCTGCACCACGCGCTTGACCTTCTTGATTTCGTCCATCAGGTGCAGCTGCGTCGGCAGCCGCCCGGCGGTGTCGACGATGATCACGTCGATACCGCGCGCCTTGGCCGCGTTCACGGCATCGAAGGCGACAGCAGCCGAGTCGCCGGACTCCTGCGCAATCACCTGCACGCCGTTGCGCTCGCCCCACACCACCAGTTGCTCGCGCGCAGCGGCACGGAAGGTATCGCCCGCCGCCAGCAGCACGCTCTTGCCCTGGCCCTGGAAATACTTGGCCAGCTTGCCGATGCTTGTGGTCTTTCCGGCACCGTTTACGCCGGCAACCATCAGAATGAAAGGCTTGTGACCTGATACATCAAGGGGTATTTCCAGCGGCGCGATGAGGTCATCCAATGCGTCTTTCAGCGTACCCTTCAGCTCCTGCGCGTCCTTCAGGCCCTTGAGCGACACGCGCTCGCGCACGTCATCGAGCAGGAAGGTAGTGGCCTCGACGCCCATGTCGGCGGTCAGCAGGACGCTTTCCAGCTCTTCGTAGAGGTCTTCGTCGATCTTGCCACCGCCAAAGACGCTCGCCAGGCTCTTGCCCAGCTTGTCGCGCGTCTTGGCAAGGCCGGCCTTCAGGCGCTCGGCCCAGGACAACTTCGGCTTTTCCTGCGGCTGCGGCGCAGGAACAAAGGTGTCGGCCACGCTTGCGGCCGCCGGCACAGTGGGGACGTCAGCGACAGGGGCTGCCGGCTCGGCCGCAGCCACAGGCGCTGCATCAGCAGGAGTTTCGGGAGCCGTCGCGGGCTGGTGTTCTTGCGGCGTATCGGCCGTTTTTTTGCGGAAAAAACTGAACATGGCTTGTTCGGGACGTCCTTGGATAGGAAAATGTCTGATTTGGCGCGATTTTACCGCGAGGCAGGCATGTCAGCACAGCTTAAAAATCAGGTACGGATCATTGGCGGACAGTGGAAGCGGCGGATGCTGAAATTTCCCAGCCAGAGCGGCCTGCGCCCGACGCCCGACCGCGTGCGCGAAACGCTATTCAACTGGCTGGGGCAAGACTGCAGCGGCGTCCACTGCCTTGACCTCTTTGCCGGCTCCGGCGCGCTGGGGCTGGAAGCCGCCTCGCGCGGCGCCGCTCGCGTGGTGATGGTGGAAATGGCGCGCGAGGCCGTCGCCGCGTTGCGCGAACACAAGACACTGCTGCAAGCCAACAATGTCGAGATCATCGCCGGTGACGCGCAGCGCTACGTTGCCAGCTGCCGCGAGCAGTTCGACCTGATCTTTCTCGACCCGCCCTATGCGGCCAATCTGCTGCCCGAGTTGCTGCCTGCCATTGTGCCGCTCTTGAAAGACGGCGGGCTGGTGTATGCCGAATGCCCGCAATGGCCCGATCTGGCAGGCTGGGAAACACTGCGCGAAGGCCGTGCCGGCCAGGTGCAGCACGCGCTGCTGCGCCGCACCGGTACCGATTCCGGAAAATAAGTCATGTTCAGAGCCATCCTGCTTGCCGCCATCGTGTTTGCAATCAATATCGGCCTGCTGAGCTTCGGCATGGCCTGGTTTGCTTCCCTCATGCGCCGGCATGCAGACACCGGCGCAGACGGAAGCCCCTCTTTCGCTTACTTTGTCGGCGTGCTGTATGCCGTGATGCTGGCCCTGCTGGCCGCATCATTGCTGCAGGCCGGCGTCTGGGCGGTGGTGTTCTGGCTCTATGAGGACTTCGCCACCTTCGAGAGCGCGTTCTACTATTCGGTTGTCAATTTTGCCACGCTCGGCTACGGCGACATGGTGCTCAAGGGCGAACTGCGTCTGCTCGGGCCGCTCGAAGCCATCAACGGCAGCCTGATGCTGGGCCTGTTTGCATCGATCCTGTTCGCCGTCTTTTCCCGCATGACCATGATCAAGCCGCAGCAAGACCAGCAGTTGTAAGCAGAGGCAGAACATGGGACAATACGAGCAAATGGCTAATCGCTTGTTTTTATTATCTTTTATCAAGAATACAGAGGACATATATCCATGGCACTGATGATTACCGACGAATGCATCAATTGTGATGTTTGCGAGCCGGAGTGCCCGAATAACGCCATTTCGCAAGGCGAAGAGATCTATGTGATCGACCCCAACCTCTGTACGGAATGCGTCGGCCACTACGACGAACCGCAATGCCAGCAAGTCTGTCCGGTGGACTGTATCCCGCACGACCCGGCGCACGAAGAAAACAAGGACGAGCTGATGGCCAAATACCTGATCATCTCCGGTCAGGCCTGATCGCCGATCAGCAGATTCCCGGCCGGCGCATGCCGGCCTTTTTCATGCTCAGGCCCTGGCAATGAACCTTTTCCATGAATTGCGGCAGACGCTCGACATTGCCTCCGCGCAGGTGCTCAGCAACCAGCAGGAAGCCCGCCAGCTGGCCGAGCGCGGCCTGCTGCTCGCGCAGCGCCTTGCCGATCCGGCGAGCGAAATCGAAGCCAGACTGATCCTGGCCCGCATCCAGCGCGCACACGCCACCAGCGAACACAGCATTCCCGCCGCCGAAGCACTGATGGCACTGGCTGAAGAGCGGCAGCTACCCGATATCTGGCTGGAAGCGCTGTTCATCGCCGGCGATGCGGCCTTCAGCGAAGGCATGTACGCGCAATCCTGCGTGCGCTATCTGCTCGCACTCGAGCGCGGCCTGCGGGACGACTGGCCACAGGCGATTGCAGTCGCCCACATCGGCCTAGCCAAGATCGCTTTCGCCTACGGCGATGAACCACAGGCCGGGCGCAATCTTGATCTGGCACTGGAACAGGCTCCGCGCCTCACCAACGGCAATACACTGGTGTGCCTGTACCTGAATCTGGCGGCCAATGCGATCCGCCAGCAACGGCTCGCACTGGGCAGCGCCTGGCTGAGCGAAGTGCAGGCGCAGCTGCTGAAACTGACCGACTGCGAATTCGAGCCCGAGCTGTACTACTACCAGGGCATCATCGCCCAGCGTGAAGGGCGGGCCATGGAAGCCAGCGCGCACTTCCGCCGCAGCCTGACGCTGAGCACCGGCATCAACAATCCCTGGGGGCGGGCCGTCAACCTGATGGGGCTGGGCGAAACGGCGCTGGCCCACGGCGACCTGTTCGTCGCCGAATACTATCTGCAGCAGGCGCTCGACCTCGCCCTCGACATGCGTTCACGCCATCTGGTGGTCGAGGCGCACCGCATGCTCGCCGAAGCACTGCACAAGAAAGGCGATGTCCGCCGCGAATTCCGGCACTGGCAGCAGCATTTCGCCATGCGCAAGACCATGCAGGACGAAAACCGCAACAATCCGGTCAGCCGTACCTACTACACGGAAATGCTGGCACGCCAGGCTGGCCTGCTGCTGCGCTACAGCAAAAGCAAGATCAGGGTATAAGCACAAAGCCTTTATCTCATAATGGCTTCAGAGTCATACCCATGAAAAATACCACGGCAAGCCGTGGTATTTTTCATTTCTGCGGGGCAGGTAGCGACCTGCCAACTGCTTAGTAGCGGTAGTGTGCCGGCTTGTACGGGCCTTCCACCGGTACGCCGATGTAGGCAGCCTGCTCCGGAGTGAGTACGGTCAGCTTGGCGCCAATCTTCTGCAGATGCAGGCGCGCCACCATTTCGTCCAGGTGCTTCGGCAGCACATACACACCGACCGGATACTGCTCGCGCTTGGTGAACAGCTCGATCTGCGCCAGCACCTGGTTGGCAAACGAGTTGGACATCACGAAGGACGGGTGGCCGGTTGCACAACCGAGGTTTACCAGACGGCCTTCAGCCAGCAGGATGATGCGCTTGCCATCCGGGAATTCGATGTGGTCAACCTGCGGCTTGATATTGTCCCAGTTGTACTGGCGCAAGGACGCGACTTCGATTTCGCTGTCGAAGTGGCCGATGTTGCACACGATGGCATTGTGGTGCATCGCCTTCATGTGGTCATGCGTGATCACGCCGACGTTGCCGGTGGTGGTGACGAAAATGTCAGCTTCGCCGGCGATGTCGTCCATGCGTACCACGCGGTAGCCTTCCATCGCCGCCTGCAGGGCGCAGATCGGATCGATTTCGGTCACCCACACGGTCGCACCCAGACCGCGCAGCGATTGCGCGCAGCCCTTGCCCACGTCGCCGTAGCCGAGCACGACGGCAACCTTGCCGGCGATCATCACGTCGGTGGCGCGCTTGATGCCGTCAACCAGCGATTCGCGGCAGCCGTACAGGTTGTCGAACTTGGATTTGGTCACCGAATCGTTGACGTTGATAGCCGGGAAGGCGAGCTTGCCCTGCTCGTGCATTTGATAGAGGCGATGCACACCGGTGGTGGTTTCCTCGGTCACGCCGATGATGGCAGCCAGACGGGTCGAGTACCAGCTCGGGTCCTTGGCGATCTGCGCCTTGATGGCGGCGTAGAGGACGGTTTCTTCTTCGTTGGTCGGATTGGCAACAAGGCTCAGATCCTTTTCGGCACGAGCGCCCAGATGCAGCAGCAGCGTCGCGTCGCCGCCGTCATCCAGGATCATGTTGGCGTATTCGCCGTTGCCAAAGTCGAAGATGCGATGAGTGAATTCCCAGTACTCCTCCAGCGACTCGCCCTTGTAGGCAAACACCGGCGTACCAGCCGCAGCGATGGCGGCAGCGGCATGATCCTGCGTCGAGAAGATGTTGCACGACACCCAGCGTACGTCAGCGCCCAAGGCTTTGAGCGCCTCGATCAGCACGCCAGTCTGGATGGTCATGTGCAGGGAGCCAGCAATGCGTGCGCCTTTGAGGGGCTGCTGCGCGCCGAACTGCTCGCGCACGGCCATCAGGCCCGGCATTTCCGTTTCGGCAATGTTCAGTTCCTTGCGGCCCCAGGCGGCAAGGCTGATGTCGGCAACGTGATAATCTTTGAATTCGGCCACGATCAAACTCCAATGTGGCCGGGTCGATGCGGCCCACCCGTCATCGAAACCCGGCAGGGTTTACACGAAAAGGGTGAGCGCCGTTGATGGTCTCCGAGCCTGACCATCGGCATGACATGCCTAAGGCTGCAGCGCTCCTCGGATGGACGGCATTCTAGCGCAAAGAGATCGTTTTTTTAAAGGCAACAATTGCTTAGACTGACTGCTGGCACTCCCAGTCTTGTCGCAACAGGGCAAACAGGCGCACATCGTGAAACGCCTCTTTCCAGTAACCGAACTGGCGCAAGATACCTTCCTCGCTGAAACCAAGGCGCTGCAGCAAGGCAATCGAACGGGGACTGACCAGATCGGTCGTCGCCGTCACCCGGTTCAGCTCGAATGGAAAATGACTGGAAAAACAGTAGTCCAGCATGCCACTGACGGCCTCACGGGCAAGGCCCTGCCCCCAGACATCGGGCAACAAGTCATAACCGATGGCAATACTGTGAAAAGCGGCATTCGGACTATGCACCCCGCATGTTCCAAGCAGCTGCTCTGGCTGCCCCTTGCGCGTGATCGCCCAGCGAAAGCCGCTGGCGACCGGATTGGCGTTGCCATTCAGAAAGTGCTGCAGCAGGGATATGGCTTCGGAAAGTGAACGCAGCGATGCCAGATCATAATGCTCGGTCACCCGGTCATCAGCAAACAGCGCATACAGCCCTGCGGCATCAGCGGACTGCAGCGGACGCAAGACCAGGCGTTCGGTAGCGAAGAGCGGTGCAATCATCGCGCACTCAATGCAGCGTCTGACCTGCTGCCGCACTCGCATCCAGCGCGATGGCTTCGGTACTTTCAGCCTCTTCCGGCACCGGGCGCAGCAGTGCGACCAGTCCGCGCGCTGCCGCCTCTTGCTGCAGGGTATCAGGCACCAACCCTTGCTCTTCAAAGCCCGCAGCCGCATACACCGGCATGTTTTGCTTGCTGACCAGCACCCAGCAGGCTTCGCGACCAATCCAGCGCCCGGCCTGCTGCAACAGCAGCGCCAGTACTTCGTCGTTTGGCGCGATCACGCCATCGAGCCGCATCAGCCCGCGCGCCATCACCACGCGCAGCGCGCCGCGGATTGCGCCATCTTCTTCGGCCAGCAGCACCATATCGGCCATCGTCGGCGGAGTCTCGCCTGCTGCGGCGTACAGATCGGCCAGTTTGCGGAATTCGGGCGGGGAAGCAAGACGGGCAACAAGCGGCATGACGGACTCCGGTAATGACACGATCACTGCATTAGACCCGATACCGCAATGAGCCGTCTTGATCGATGTCGAAACACTCGCCCGACAGGGCAAACCCGACAGCGGCTCAGGCCTGCCGCAGCGCAAACGTCCGGAAGCGGCTTTCCACCTGCTGCAGCGTGGCTGGCAGCGGGTAATTGGCGGAATGCGGCTGGCTGCACAGCGCCGCATCATGGCAGCCGTGCGGGCGGAAGTGCTGCAGCGCGTAATCCTGCACACCCAGCGCGGCCAGCTCGGTGGACAGCGCCAGCAGGTCGGCATCAGAGAGCAGGCCGGCGTGAATGGTAGTGCGGCATTCGAAAGCGACACCGGCATCCAGCAGCAGCGACAGCGATTGCCGGGCCGCCGCACCGCTGCCGGCCACCGTGGTGACGCGGGCGTAGTCGGCAAACAGCGCCTTCACGTCGAAGCCCACCCAGTCCAGCATCGGCAGGCAGGCTTTCAGCCGGGCCGGATAGGCGCCGCCGGTGTGCAGCGCGACGCCAAAGCCCAGCTCCTTCACGGCCGCGATCATCTCCGGCAAGCGCGGCTCGATCAGCGCTTCGCCACCGGAAAACACCACACCATCGAGCAGGCCGCGCCGGGTCGCCAGCCAGGCCAGCAGATCCGGCCATGGCGGTATCCCGCCCTGCTCTTCGCGGCTTTGCAGGTGCGGGTTATGGCAGTAGCGGCAGCGCCACGGACAACCGGCGATGAAAATCACGGCCGCCAACTGACCCGGCCAGTCGCAACTGGAAAACGGAATCAGGCCGCCGAGTCTGGGTGGTGCGCTTGACATGACATACTCCAGGTATTACCACGCAGCCCTTTCAAATAAATGGCTACATGGCAATACCCATTAACAAATGCAATTACTGGCAGCAGCCGCTGCGGCTTTCCTCGAAGAACTTGCGCTCGGCGAATTCGCCCTTCTTGCCGACGTTGAAGCTGGTGACGGGGCGGTGGTAGCCCATCACGCGGGTCCACACTTCGCAGCGGGTACGTTCTTCGTCTTTCAGCTCGACTTTGAAATTGGTTTGTACGGACAGATCGGTCATGGTTCTGGCTCCTGAAAAAGAAGGGGAGGACTTGCGCCCTCCCCAATGGGCTCAACAAAATCAGTGGTTTGCCCGGCTGCGGCGCCGTGATCAGGGCTCATGTGCTGCTCGGAATCCTCATTTACCTCGGTAAATTCCGGTTCACCCCAAGGGTACTTCCTTTGGGAGCCTGCGCTGCACTTCACCCTGCTGACGGCCCCTCGCTCGGGCCTGTGCCAGGTGGCATACAAATCGCCACCCTGTTTTCTCTGCGTCTTTGCGCCTCTGCGTTGGGTTCTGGCCGTCAATCAATCACAGCACTGCGCCTGTTTTTTTGCGATCAGCTCCGCATCGCACTTCGGGCAGAACTCGTGGTGACCACTCAGATAGCCGTGTTTCGGGCAGATCGAGAAGGTCGGCGTCACGGTGATGTAGGGCAGACGGAAACCGGCCAGCGATTTTTTCACCAGCGCCTTGCAGGCCTGCGCGCTGGAAACGGCTTCGCTCATGTACAGGTGCAGTACGGTGCCACCGGTGTACTTGCGCTGCAGCTCTTCCTGGCGCGTCAGCGCATCGAAGGGATCGTCGGTAAAGCCCACCGGCAGCTGCGAGCTGTTGGTGTAATACGGCTGATCCGTGTTGCCGGCCTGGATGATGCCGGGATAGCGCTTCTTGTCTTCCTTGGCAAAACGGTAGGTCGTGCCTTCGGCCGGCGTGGCTTCCAGGTTGTAGAGATTGCCGGTTTCTTCCTGGAAGTCGACGATCTTGGCGCGGATGTGATCGAGCAGCTTCACCGCAAAGGCATGACCTTCGGGTGTGGTGATGTCGTACTGGTCGCCGGTGAAGTTGCGGATCATTTCGTTGATGCCGTTCACGCCAAAGGTGCTGAAGTGATTGCGCAGCGTACCCAGATAGCGCTTGGTATACGGATAGAGGCCGCCATCGATCAGGCGCTGGATCACCTTGCGCTTGATGTCGAGGCTGGTGCGCGCCAGTTCGAGCAGCTCGTCGATGCGGGCAAACATGCCGGCTTCGTCGCCCTTGAACTCATAGCCGATGCGTGCGCAGTTGATCGTCACCACGCCGAGCGAGCCGGTCTGCTCGGCCGAGCCGAACAGGCCATTGCCGCGCTTGAGCAGTTCGCGCAGATCGAGCTGCAGGCGGCAGCACATCGAGCGCACCATCTGCGGCTCCAGATCGGAATTCACGAAATTCTGGAAGTAAGGCAGACCGTACTTGGCAGTCATTTCGAACAGCAGGTCAGTGTTCGGGTGATCCCAGGCAAAATCCTTGGTGATGTTGTACGTCGGAATCGGGAAGGTGAACACGCGCCCCATCGCGTCGCCTTCCATCATCACTTCGATGTAGGCGCGGTTGATCATGTCCATTTCGGTCTGCAGCTCGCCGTAGCTGAACGGCATTTCTTCGCCGCCGACGTAGGGGATCTGTTCGCGCAGGTCTTCCGGGCAGATCCAGTCGAAGGTCAGGTTGGTGAATGGCGTCTGCGTACCCCAGCGGCTGGGCACGTTCAGGTTGTAGATCAGCTCCTGGATGTACTGCTTGACCTGCCTGTAGCTGAGGTTGTCGACACGGATGAAGGGCGCCAGGTAGGTATCAAAGGAAGAAAATGCCTGCGCACCGGCCCACTCGTTCTGCAGTGTGCCTAAGAAATTGACAATCTGGCCGATGGCGGCGGAGAAGTGTTTGGGCGGCTTGGCTTCAACCTTGCCGGGGACGCCGTTGAAGCCTTCGTGCAGCAGCCTGCGCAGCGACCAGCCGGCGCAATAGCCGGACAGCATGTCCAGATCGTGGATGTGCACGGCGCCCGAGCGGTGCGCGTTGCCGATTTCCGGCGGATATACATGGTTGAGCCAGTAATTGGCGATCACCTTGCCGGACGTATTCAGGATCAGGCCACCGAGGCTCCAGCCCTGGTTGGCGTTGGCATTCACGCGCCAGTCCGACTGATCCAGATATTCGTTGATCGAGCTTTCCACATCGACGACGGTGCGCACGTCGGCACGCACGCGGGCGCGCTGGCTGCGGTAGGTAATGTAGGCACGCGCGGTTTTCAGGTGGCCCAGCGCCAGCAGCATCTCTTCGACGCTATCCTGAATCTGCTCGATGGTCGGCGCGGCATCAGATGGCAGCTGCTCGATCACCAGCGCGGTCAGACGGTGTGCCTTGGCCTCGTTGAACTCCCCCGTTGCCATGCCGGCCTGCGCCAGTGCCTTGGCGATCTTGGTGGCGTCAAAAGGGACCGTGCGCCCGTCACGTTTGACGACATATTCGGGGTGTCCAGCCATGATTGTGCTCCTGAGTGCGTTTGCGTTCAGGCACAATATATTGTGTTTAATGATTGATCGCGACACTACATGATGTAGACATTGACCAAGATCAAACCCTGACAGAAGAGAGAAAACCCTAACTTGACGGTATGCTCCGGCTGCCCAGCATCCACGCCGGCTGGCAGCGGATACGCCTTTTTCAGCTTACAAATCAGTGTGGCGCACAGGAAACAGTCGCCCGGATCCGCTACATCAGGAAGACCGTCGCCAGCCCCAGAAAGATGAAAAAGCCCATGCTGTCGGTCATGGCAGTCAGCAGCACCGAGGAACCGTAGGCCGGATCGCGGCCGAGTCGCTGCATCGCCAGCGGCACGCAGATACCGACGAGTGCCGCCACCTGCAGGTTCAGCACCATCGCGCCCATCATCACCAGTCCGAGGTCGACCTGCCGGTACAAAAGCCAGGCAATCAGCCCCAGCACACTGCCCCACAAGAGGCCATTGAGCAGCGCAATGCCCATTTCCTTGATGATCAGCCGCGGCGCATTGCCGGCATTGATCTGCCCCAGCGCGATGCCGCGGATGATCAGCGTGATCGTCTGCGTGCCGGTATTACCGCCGATACCCGACACAATCGGCATCAGCGTGGCCAGCGCCACCAGATGTGCAATGGTGGCCTCGAAGGCACCGATCACGCGGCTGGCGAGAAAGGCCGTGCAGATATTGAGCGCCAGCCAGGGCCAGCGGTTTTTCGATGACGACCACACACTGGAAAACAGGTCTTCATCCTTCAAACCCGCCAGCGAAAGCACTTCGGCCTCGGATTCTTCCTGGATCACGTCAACCATCATGTCCACAGTCAGGCGACCGATCACCACGCCATTGCTGTCGAGCACCGGTGCGGACACCAGATCGTAGCGGCTGAACGCCTGCGCGGCCTCGCCGGCGTCGTCATGGCCGTGGAATACCACCACGTCCCTCGCCATCACGTCGGCAACACCCTTCTCGGGGTCATTGAGCAGCAGGTGCTCCAGCGGCAGCACGCCCTTGATGTGGCGGCGCTCGTCCACGACGAAAAGCTTGTCGGTGTGCGTGGGCAATTCACTGAAGCGCCGCAGATAGCGCAGCACGACTTCGAGGGTGACGTCATCGCGGATCGTCACCATGTCGAAATCCATCAGCGCGCCGACTTCGTCATCCCGGAAGGTCAGCGCCGTTTCCACCTGCGCCAGTTCGTCAGCGTCGAGCGTGGTGAACAGCTCCTGCTGCACCGCCTGCGGCAGGTCCGGCACCAGATCGGCCAGCTCGTCGGCATCGAGCTCGCTGGCGGCCGCCAGGATCTCGTGCGTGGTCATGTCCGCCAGCAGCGACTCACGGACCGAATCGGAGACCTCCAGCAGTACCTCACCCTCATCCTTGCTGGCAACGAGCTGCCAGACCATTCCCCGGTCATTCAGCGGCAGGGCTTCAAGGATATGCGCGATATCGGCGGGGTGAAGGCTGGCGAGCTTCTTCTCCAGCTCGGCGACGTTCTGCTTGTGCACCAGCTTTTCCACCAGATCATGCTTGGGCATGTCCTGCTTGTGCACCATGCCCTCGATCAGCCGGTGGCGCTCCAGCAGGCGCATCACCTGCTGCAGGGTCTGCTGCAGGCTGTCGGAAGAAGTGCGGCTGGTTTCGCTCATGCAGGGTCCACGCAGAAAGAAGGGAAAAGGAGCAAGGGATTAAGCGATTTTAACAGCCATCGATGACAAGTCTGCGCGTATAATCGCCGCGCCGCACCAGGCCGGGCCTTGCCCGGCGCAAAACGCCAGATGAAAATCAAAGTGCGTGCCGTATCTTTGTCATGCATTTTTCCAGGCATAGTCTGGAAAACGGATTACAGGCTGCTTGTCTGCGGCCTGCCAGGGGGAAAATAACAATGTTGAATGCATTCGTACTGAGTGCCGGCCGCCTGATGCAGGTACCCGCACTGACCCCCGACGACCTGAAGCGCCCCGAGGTGCTGTGGGTCGACATGGTCGACCCCACCGACGAAGAGCGCGAGCTGGTGCAGCGCGTTTTCCGCCTCGAGCTGCCCGAAGACGAAGAGCTGCTCGATCTGGAAGAATCCGCCCGCTGCTACATGGATGACAACGGGCTGCACATCAGCTCGTTTTTCCTGCACAACGACGGCGCGGAATCGTCCAACGTCACCGTCTCCTTCCTGCTGAATGAGGGGCGGCTGCTCACCATCCGCCAGGAAGAACTCGCCGTTATCCGGCTTTTCCGCCTGCGCGCGCGCGTGCAGCCCGGCTTTGTCGCCACGGCACAGGACATTCTGCTGGCGATTTACGACGCCGCCGTCGAATACGACGCCGATGTGCTCGAAGACATCTACGCCAAGCTCGACGAGGTCAGCCGTCGCGTGCTCGACCGCACCCGCGAAATGACGGACGAGCTGATGGGCGAGGCACTGGCCGAGCTCGCCGGCCACGAAGACACCAACGGCAAGGTGCGACTCGACCTGATGGACACCCGCCGCGCGCTTTCTTTCCTGCTGCGCAGCCGCACGCTGGGCACCGAGCAGGAAAACAATCTGCGCGAAATCCTGCGCGATCTGGAATCGCTGAACAACCACAGCGCCTTCCTGTTCGAGAAGATCAACTTCCTGATGGATGCGGTGATGGGTCTGATCAATCTGGCGCAGAACAAGATCATCAAGATCTTCTCGATTGCCAGCGTGGTGTTCCTGCCGCCAACACTGGTCGCGTCGATCTACGGCATGAACTTCGCCAAGATGCCGGAACTGGCGCAGGACTGGGGCTATCCGGCCGCGCTGGTGCTGATGGTGATCTCCGGCATCGCCCCCTACTGGTTCTTCAAGCGCAAGGGCTGGCTGTAAGCTGCCGGGCGGGATAGGTCATACCCCATCCCGCCACGTTGCCTGACTTCAAATGGCTGCAGCCATATACCCGGAAAATTTGCATTTAACACCCCGACACAAGGGCATTTGTTTACAGTCAGGCGGGCTGCTAGAACGCTATGCTGCATGGGTTCATCTCTTGCGCAGTGCACACCCATGAAAACCCTGCTCCTGCTGGCACTGGCCATCTTCGGCCTTGCCAATGCCGCCCCGGCGCCCGCATTCCGAGAAGATCCGCAGATCGCCGCGCTGTTCGAACAGGCCGGCGTACGCGGCACCTTCGTCGTCCTTGATCCAGCCAGCAATACGCTCACCGGCCACGATGCCGCACGGGCCAGCACCCGCTTCATCCCGGCGTCGACCTTCAAGATTCCGCACAGCCTGATCGCCCTCGACACCGGCGCGGTAACCGGCGTCGACGAAGTGTTCTTCCGCTACGCGGGCCAGCCGGCGTTTCTTCCCAGCTGGAAGCAGGACATGAATCTGCGCCAGGCAATCAGCACGTCGAATGTGCTGGCGTATCAGGAGCTGGCCCGGCGCATCGGCCTGCCGGCCGAGCAAAAGCAGCTGCGGCGGCTCGGCTATGGCAACGCCAGCACCGGCAAGGATCTCGAGCGCTTCTGGCTGGATGGCGCGCTGAGAATCAGCGCAATCGAGCAGACCCGCTTCCTTGCGCACTTGGCACAAGGCTCCCTGCCCTATCCGGCCGCATATCAGGCGGCGGTGCGCGACATCAGCAGACTGGAAAGCGGTGACGGCTGGGTGCTCTACGGCAAGACCGGCTGGGCCACCAGCAGCAAACCCGGCACCGGCTGGTTCGTCGGCTGGGTCGAGCGCGACGGGCGGGTTTACCCCTTCGCGCTGAACATGGACATCACCAGCGCCGATGAACTGCCCAGGCGCATCGAACTGGCCAGAGCCAGCCTGCAGGCGCTGGGCATTCTGGGAAACTGAAGGGTATAGCCCTGCAGCCAATCAATATAAAAGGCTTCAATCCCATACCCTGCGGCAACCCGGGTTGCCACCCGCAGACTCAGTAACGCGGGAACGCCTGATCAACCTCGTCGGCCCAGGCGGCGACGCCACCGGTCAGGTTGATCACCGTCTCGAAGCCGCTGCGTTCCAGAAACATCGCCACCTGATAACTGCGCACGCCGTGATGGCAGATCACCACGGTCGGTGCATCGGGGTCGAGTTCCTGCTGGCGGGCGGGGATTTCGCCCATGGCAATGTGCGTGATGCCCGGCAGCGCGCAGTGCTGGACTTCCCAGCCTTCGCGCACGTCGAGCAGCACCGGCTTGCTGCGGGTTTCGTCGGCCAGCCATTCGGCCAGCTGCAATGGGCTTAGATGCTGCATGGTTATTCCTTTGCAAATGACAACGGGGCAGCCCGCAGGCCGCCCCGTTCATGAAGACGCAACTTTACCCGAAGCCGCGCGCGTCCACCATCCGACTACGGCCATCCTGCGTATTGCGGCCAATGGCATCTGCGGCTAGGGTATGGCTTTGCCCCGGAATTTCCGCCATGCGCCTGCCTGTCCTGCTGTTTTGCGCACTGCTGCCGCTTGCCGCTCACGCCGACACCATCCCCGTCGCCGTTGCCGCCAACTTCATGCCGGTAATGCAGAAACTCGCGCCCGGTTTCGAGAAACAGTCCGGCCACACGCTGCAGCTTTCCTCCGGCGCGACCGGCAAATTCTACGCGCAGATCCGGGCCGGCGCGCCCTTCATGGTGCTGCTGGCGGCCGACGACAGCACGCCGCTGAAGCTGGAACAGGAAGGCCTGGGCATTACTGGCACGCGCTTCAACTATGCCACCGGCCAGCTCGCGCTGTGGAGCCCGGTCGACGGTGCGGTGGACAAGGATGGCGCGGTGCTGAAGCTGGCGAATTTTCGCAAACTCGCCATCGCCAGCCCCAAAGCCGCCCCCTACGGCCAGGCGGCAATGGAAACACTGCAGGCACTGAAACTCGACGCTACGCTCGCGCCCAAGCTGGTGCAGGGCGAGAGCATCGCGCAGACCTACCAGTTCGTCGCCACCGGCAATGCCGACTTCGGCTTTGTCGCGCTGTCGCAGATCATGGAAAACGGCAAGTTGCGCGCAGGATCAGTCTGGATTGTGCCGGCCGCGCTGCACCAGCCCATCCGCCAGGACGCGATTCTGCTGAAACCCGGCGCCAACAGTGCCGGCGCCCGCGCACTGCTCGACTACCTGAAAACACCCGCTGCTCGTGCCGTGATGCAGCAGTACGGTTACCGCTTCTGATGTTAAGCCCTGATGACTGGTCGGCGATTCGCCTGACCGTGGAACTGGCCAGCGTCACGACGCTGCTGCTGCTGGCGATTGGCATTCCACTGGCCTGGTGGCTGGCGCGCAGCCGCTCGTGGCTGGCGCGGATTACCGCCGCGCTGGTGACGATGCCGCTGGTGCTGCCGCCGACCGTTATCGGCTTCTACCTGCTGATCGCCTTCGGCGCGAACGGGCCGTTCGGCCAGCTCACCCAAGTTCTGGGGCTGGGGCTTTTGCCCTTTACCTTTGCCGGCCTCGTGATCGCGTCGATCCTCTATTCGCTGCCCTTTGCCATTCAACCCCTGCAGCAGGCCTTCCGCGCGATCGGCCCGCGCCCGCTGGAGGTCGCCGCCACGCTGCGCGCCTCGCCACTCGATACCTTCGTGCATGTCGTGCTGCCGCTGGCGCGCCCCGGCCTCATCACCGCTGCGGTGATGAGCTTTGCGCACACGGTCGGCGAATTCGGCGTGGTGCTGATGATAGGCGGGAATATCCCGCAAGAAACGCGGGTGATTTCGGTGCAGATTTATGATCATGTTGAAGCGCTGGAATACGCGCAGGCGCACTGGCTGTCCGCCGGCATGCTGGTTTTCAGCTTTGCCGTGCTGCTGGCGCTGAATCTGCTCAACCGGCGCGAGGCGGCGGCATGACGATCAGGGCCGATCTGACACTGACGCGCGCCGCACACTGCACCCGCGCCGACCTGACGCTGCCGGGGCGCGGTGTGACGGCGCTGTTCGGGCCGTCGGGCGCGGGCAAGACGACCATCCTGCGCATGCTGGCGGGGCTGGAGCGCGGCGCCGGCAGCCTGCATGTGAATGGCGAATGCTGGCAGGACGACGCGCGCAGGGTTTTCCTGCCCGCACACCGCCGCGCGCTCGGCTATGTGTTCCAGGAGGCCAGCCTTTTCCCGCATCTGGATGTTCGCGCCAATCTGCTGTTCGGCTACCGGCGCATTCCCGACCAGCAACGCCGCATCGCGCCGGAGGCGGCGATTGAGCTGCTCGGCATCAGGCCGCTACTTGCACGCGCGCCGGCGCAACTGTCCGGCGGCGAACGCCAGCGCGTGGCGATTGCGCGCGCGCTGCTCACCTCGCCGCAACTGCTGCTGCTGGACGAGCCGCTGTCGGCGCTCGATGCCCGCCGCAAGGATGAGGTGCTGCCCTGGCTGGAACGGCTGAACAGTGAGCTCGACATGCCAGTGGTGTATGTCACGCACAGCATCGACGAAGTCTGTCGCCTGGCCGATCACCTCGTGCTGCTCGAAGCCGGCCAGGTTGCCGCCAGCGGGCCGCTGGCCGATACGCTGGCGCGGCTTGACCTGCCTGCCGCTTTCGAGCTGGAAGCCAGCGCCGTGCTGGAGGGCTGTGTCACGGCCGTCGACAGCCAATACCAGCTGGCGACGCTGCGCTTTGCTGGTGGCGAGCTGAAAGTCGCCGCTGGCGAGCTGCAAAGCGGCCAGACCCGCCGCGTGCGCATCCACGCGCGCGATGTGAGCCTGGCCCGCAGCGAAGCCCGCGACTGCAGCATCGTCAACCGCATCCCCGCCACCGTCACCGCCATCAGGCCAGCCAGCCAGCCGGGGCAGGTGCTCGTGCAACTCGACGCTGGCGGCAGCCTGCTGCTGGCGCGCATCACGCGGCTGTCACTCGACATCCTGCAACTCGCAGCCGGTCAGCAGGTGTGGGCGCAGATCAAGTCGGTGGCGCTGCTGTAAACCACAGCGGCAGATGGACATACCTACAGCCATATAAAGCCACAGCCATTTAGAATAAAAGGCTACGAAGCAATACCCCTTGCATTCACCGGATTACTCCAGCGGTGAAAACAGCGCGGACAGGTCACCCGCCTCGAGCTGGGCGGCACGCTCGCCGGCCTCGCCGTAAACGCCGTCTGCCAGCGCCTTCTTGCGATCCTTCATGGCCTGCATTTTTTCCTCGACGCTGCCAGCACACACCAGCTTGTAAACAAACACCGGTTTGTCCTGCCCGATGCGGTACGCGCGGTCGGTGGCCTGGTCTTCGACGGCCGGGTTCCACCATGGGTCGTAATGGATCACCGTGTCGGCCGCGGTGAGGTTCAGGCCCACCCCGCCGGCTTTCAGGCTGATCAGGAATACGGGCACCTCGCCATTCTGGAAACGCTCGACCGGCGTGGCGCGGTCTTTCGTCTGCCCGGTAAGCTTTACATAGCTGATCTGGCGTTGTTTCAACTCATCCTCGATCAGCGCCAGCATGCGGGTGAACTGCGAAAAGACCAGAATCCTGCGGCCCTCTTCCAGCAATTCGGGCAGCAATTCCAGCAGCATCTCGAGCTTGGCCGATTGCTGCACCGTTCTGGCCTGGGCGAGATTGACCAGCCGCGGGTCGCAGCAGACTTCGCGCAATTTGAGCAGCGCATCCAGAATCACGATCTGGCTGCGCTTGAAGCCCCTGGCGGCAACTTCCTGCCGCACCTTTTCCGAGAGTGCCAGCCGCACGGTTTCGTAGAGATCGCGCTGGGCGCCCTGCAATTCGGTCATGCGGATGATTTCGGTTTTCGGCGGCAACTCGGTTGCCACCTGTTCCTTGGTGCGGCGCAGCAGGAAGGGGGCGACGCGGCGGCTAAGCTGCTGACGGCGCTCGCCATCGGCCTGCCTTTCGATCGGCACGCGAAAGAGCGCATTGAAGGTCTTTTCCGCACCGAGAAACCCCGGCATCAGAAAGTCGAACAGCGCCCACAGTTCGCCCAGATGGTTTTCCATCGGCGTGCCCGTCAGGCACAGGCGGTGGCGGGCAGAGAGTTCGCGTACCACCACGGCCGACTGCGATTTCGGATTCTTGATCGCCTGCGCTTCGTCGAGCACCAGCAGGTGCCAGGCCTGTTCCTGCAAGATGCCGGCATCGCGGCACAGCAGCGGGTAGGTGGTCAGCACCAGATCGTGCGCGGCGATATCGCCGAACAGCGTCTTGCGGTCATTGCCGTGCAAGAGCAGCACGCGCAAATCCGGCGCGAATTGTGCGGCTTCGCGCTGCCAGTTGAACATCAGGCTGGTCGGCGCGACGACAAGGCAGGGGCGGTCGAGCCGGCCGGCGGCTTTTTCATGCGCGATGTGCGCGAGCGCCTGCACGGTTTTGCCAAGCCCCATATCGTCGGCCAGGATGCCGTTGAGCCCGTATTCGCGCAGGAACTGCAGCCAGCTCAGACCCTGCTGCTGATAGGGGCGCAGCGTGGCCTGGAAGCCTGCCGGCGCGGCCAGCGGCGTAATGCCCTGGAAGCTGCGCAACCGGTCGCCCAGCTCGCGCAGGCGCGTGCCGCCCGACCAGGCAAAGTCGCCCAGATCGGCCAGCCGCCCGGCGTGGCTGAACGGCAGGCGCAGCGGCGCATCGGTCCGGACTTCGGCATCGAACAGCTCGGTCAGCGTGGCCAGTATGGGCTTCAGGCGCTCGCCGGGCAGCTTGAGAAAGCGCCCGCCGCCCGCCGGCAGCAGCAGGCTGTCCGCCTCGCCCAGCGCGGCGAGCTGGTAATCGGCCGGTGCCTTGCGGATAGCATCGACCAGCAGCGGCAGCAGGCTGATCTTTTCGCCCTCGACGACGATGCCCATGTCGAGGCCGAACCAGTCTTCCTGTTCGCCGTCCTCGTCGAGTTCGGCCCACCAGCTTTCGGGACTCAGCACGCGCAGGGCGGCATCGCCGGCAAGGGTCACCTGCCAGCCGGCCGCTTCCAGCGCGGCAACGCCGTGCTGCAGAAAGGCGAGCACGTCAGCCGGCGCACTGAGCGCGCGGTCCTCCGGGCCCAGCTGGTGCAGCAGCGGTGCCAGCGCCGGGCATTCCCACACATAGCTGTCGGGCAGTGCGGCAAGCCAGGCATCTTCCGCAGCCAGCTCGCGCTCCAGCAGCCGGCCGTCGGGCAGGTGATTGAGCGGCTGCTTGGGCACCGGCTTGATGACTGCATCCGCATAGGCGAATCCGGGCTGCAACAGCAGCACGTCGGCAGCCAGCCCCGGCGGGCGGCTGACGGCCAGCTGCGGTTGCGGTGCTACGCCACTGATGATGCGCTCGCGCGCGCTGGCAGGCAGGCGCAGGCCGGTTTTGCCCCATTCGGCCGTCTTGCAGCTGGCGAGCTCGACCCACACGGCCTCCGGCAGCGGTGGCGCGGCAAGCACCGCGCGCAGCTGGACTGCATCGAGCGGGCTGACAGCCTCACCACACTCGCCGGTTTCCGCATTGATCCAGCACGGCCGATCAAAGGGTATCAGCTCACAGCCCTCTGCAATAAAGGGCTTTGGCTGCATACCGGCATCATCGCCCTGCCAGTCGATACGAACATCGCGCGGACCGGCCCAGTGCAGCAGCGGGCCATCCTGCTGTTGCAACTGGCAGCGCCCGCTTTGAGCGAGCAATTGCAGCACCATCGCGCCGACATGCAGCGGCAGGGGCTGCTTCAGCGGATCGGCGCGATAGAAGCTGCCACTGCTGAGCAGGCGGAACAGCGAGATGTCATCCGGCTGCACATAGGCCGGCACCTGATAATTCGACAGCACCTTGTCGAGATTCGGCCGCTTGGGCGTGGACCATTTGCCATTCTTGAGGCGGTATTGCACCTGGGCTTCCAGCCGCAATACCGGCAAGCCGCGCTCGCTACCGGGAGTCAGCACATAGCGGATGTGCTCTTCGTTGCGGTGCGCCTGCGGCAGCGATTGCAACAGGTTGTCGAGCCAGTGCCGGGCTGCCCGCAGCTGTCTGGCCTGTGCGGCTTCGGCGGCGGCAGATTCGTCGGCCACGCCTTCGGGCTGGCTTTCCAGCAACTGCAGCAGGGTGGCCGCAATGTGCTTGCAGTCGTGCGCCACCGGGCAGGCACACACCGCGCTGATCACCCGCCCCTGACGAAACGCAACGTGCACCGGGTAGGTGTGCGTGCCATGCACCAGCGCATCGGCGCCACGGGCCGACACGGCATCGATCTGCACGCGGCCCTGCCGCAGATAATCGCGCCCGCGCGTGACCATCACGGCAGGCAGCAGAGCCAGGGCTTTCAGCAGTTCGGGACGTTCCGGCAAGGGCATGCAATCTTCCAGCGAATCAGAAAACGACAAGGCGGCCCGTAAGCCGCCCTGCCATCATGCTACAAGTACCAATGCGGCGTTACAGACCGGCTGCAGCGCGCAGGGCGGCGGCCTTGTCGGTGCGCTCCCATGAAAAATCAGGCTCTTCACGACCAAAGTGACCGTAGGCTGCAGTGCGGGTATACACCGGGCGCAGCAGGTCGAGCATCTGCACGATGCCCTTCGGACGCAGATCGAAGTGCTCTTCGATCAGCTTGACGATTTCCTGATTGGAGAGCTTGGACGTACCCCAGGTATCAACCATGATCGATACCGGCTTGGAAACGCCGATCGCGTAAGAAACCTGCACCAGACATTGCTTGGCAATGCCGGCGGCAACGATGTTCTTCGCCACATAGCGGCCGGCATAGGCAGCGGAGCGGTCAACCTTGGACGGGTCCTTGCCGGAGAACGCGCCACCGCCGTGCGGCGCTGCGCCGCCGTAGGTGTCAACGATGATCTTGCGACCAGTCAGGCCGCAATCGCCCATCGGGCCGCCGATGACGAAACGGCCCGTCGGGTTGACCAGGAATTTGGTATTAGAAGTGATCCATTCCTTCGGCAGCACCGGCTTGATGATCTCTTCGATCACGGCTTCCGACAGCTGGGCGTGGGAAATGTCCGGGTGATGCTGGGTCGACAGCACGATGGTATCGACTTCCTTCACGCGGCCGGTGTCGCCGTCGTAACGCAGCGTGACCTGCGACTTGGCGTCCGGGCGCAGCCACGGCAGGCGGCCATCCTTGCGCAGCTCGGCCTGACGCTGCACCAGACGGTGCGAATAATAGATCGGCGCCGGCATCAGTTGCGGCGTTTCGTCGCAGGCATAGCCAAACATCAGGCCCTGGTCGCCCGCGCCCTGATCGAGATCGAGGCCGGCGCCTTCGTCAACACCCTGGGCGATGTCGGGCGACTGCTTGTCGTAGGCCACCAGCACCGCGCAGGTCTTGTAATCAAAACCGATGTCGGAGTGGTCATAGCCGATGCGCTTGATGGTGTCGCGCGCGATCTGGATATAGTCGATATTGGCGGTAGTGGTGATTTCACCGGCGAGAACAACGAGGCCGGTATTCACCAGCGTTTCGGCCGCCACGCGCGCGTGCTTGTCCTGCGCGAGGATGGCATCCAGAATCGCATCGGAAATCTGGTCGGCCACCTTGTCCGGGTGCCCTTCGGACACCGATTCGGAAGTAAACAGGAAGTCTTTCATTCTGCAATGTCCTTTAATGACATGGCTCGCACAGGG
Organism: Chitinilyticum aquatile DSM 21506; assembly: GCF_000430805.1. Lineage (GTDB taxonomy): Bacteria > Pseudomonadota > Gammaproteobacteria > Burkholderiales > Chitinibacteraceae > Chitinilyticum > Chitinilyticum aquatile. The sequence goes on from NZ_KE387260.1 coordinate 213,750, forward strand.
CGAGCTGGCTTAAAATAGCCGCTTTCAATCAAACCGGTGCCCCCATGCTGGCATTTTGCAAACTCGTCGCCAGAATACCGCTCGTATGGCTGCAGGCAATCGGCAGCGCACTTGGCTGGCTGGTCTGGTGGAGTTCGCCCGGCTATCGCCGCAAACTGCGGGCGAACCTGCTGCAAAGCGGTCTTGCGGGGAATGACAGCGATTATAACCGATTGTTGCACTCAAGTATTCGCGAGCATGGTCGTGGCGGGCTGGAAGTGCTGGCGCACTGGCTGCGCCCGATCCCTGAGCTGACCAGGCGGGTCGAGCGCGAGGGCTGGGAACACGTGGAAGCCGCGCTGGCTACCGGCCGGCCACTGATTTTCCTCTCGCCGCATCTGGGTGCGCTCGAGCTGACCGGTGTCTGCATTGCCGACTGGGTAGCACGGCCGCTGGCACCACTCTACCGGCCTCCCAAACAAGCCTGGCTGGAACCACTGATGATCCATTCGCGCAGCCGGGGCGGCTCGACTCCGGCACCTGCCGATGCGCGAGGCGTACGGGTGCTGCTGAAAACGCTGAAAAACGGTGGTGTCACCTACCTGCTGCCCGACCAGACCCCTGGCGGCGGCGACGGCGTGTGGGCGTCGTTTTTCGGCAAACCCGCCTACACGATGACACTCTGGGCCAAGCTGGCAAAAAGCAGCAACGCGATTCTGCTGCCGTGCTACACCGCCCGCACAGGCAGCGGTCGCTACCGCTTTCACGTGCAACCCTTCGCAGGCGAACTCAGCGGCGATCTGCAATCCGATGCTGCACTGCTGAACCGCAATATGGAAGACCTCATCCGCCAGATCCCGGCGCAATACCTGTGGAGCTACAACCGCTACAAACGTCCCGCCGGCGCACCACTACCGGAGGAGCAGCCATGAGCCGCTACGCCGTTCTGGCCCTGCTGTGGCTGCTGCACCTGCTGCCGATGCCGGTACTGCGCTTCAAAGGCGCTCTGCTGGGCGAACTGCTTTACCGGCTGATTGGCCGGCGCCGCAAGGTGGGTCTGCGCAATCTGCAGCTGTGCTTCCCGGGCTGGCCGGCAGGCGAGCACGAGCGCGTACTACGCCGGCATTTCCGTGAACTGGCAGCGACGCTGCTTGCCTATGGCAAGCTCTATTTCAGCTCCGAAAGCGAGCTGAGAGCGCTGATCCGGGTCGAGGGCTTCGAACACATTGCCGATCTGGCAGAGCAGAAACCCTTCATTTTCCTGAGCCCGCATTTTCTGGGGCTGGATTTTGGCGGGCTGCGCTATCTGATGGATCATCCCGGCGCGAGCATGTATTCGTCACAGCGCGGGGTTTTCAACGTGATCACACTGGAAATCCGCAGGCGATTCCGCAATCCGATGCTGATCCGCCGCGGCGACGGCCTGCGCCCGATCATCAAGGCCTTACGACAGAACATTCCCTTCTATTACCTTCCCGACCAGGATCTTGGCCCGAAGGAATCGATTTTCGTCCCCTTCTTCGGCATTCCGACCGCCACCATACCTGCACTGGGCCGGCTGGCCGGGATGACCGGCGCAGTGGTCGTGCCAATGATTACCCGCCTTGAGGGCAATCATTTTGTCTGCCGGATTTTTCCGGCATGGCAGAACTTTCCTACCGATGACGTCGAAGCGGACACACGGCGCATGAATGCCTTTATCGAAGAGCAGATCATGCTGGCTCCCAGCCAGTATTACTGGCTGCACCGCCGCTTCAAGACCCGCCCGGAAGGCGAGGCCTCGCTCTATAACTAAGTGGGGTATATAACCATAGCCCTTTCAGAAAGAAGGCTACGGCCACATACCCACCAACACTCTCATCCACATGATCAGCGCTTGACCAGAATCGTCAGACCGTCGCCGACCGGCAGCAGGCAGCACTCAACCCGTTCATCGTCACGCAAGGACAGGTTCAGTGCCCGTACTACCCGCACTCCGGCCGGCTCGCCCGGCGCCGGCTCGGCGACCCGCCCGCCCAGCAGCATATTGTCGAGAATGATCAGCCCCCCCTGGCGTACCAGTTGCAGGCCGCGCTCGTAATAATCCGGATAGGCCGGCTTGTCGGCATCGATGAACATGCAGTCAAACGTACTGGCAGCCCCCTCCGCCAGCAGCTCGTCCAGCGAGCGCAGGGCATCCTGCAGACGCAACTCTACCCGCTCCGCCACGCCGGCTCGCTGCCAATGCTCGCGGGCCACTGCGGTGAACTCGGCACTCGCATCGCAGGCCACCACACGGCCGTTTTCTCCCATCGCCAGCGCGGCAGTCAGCGAGCTGTAGCCGGTAAAGGTGCCCACTTCGAGATAGCGCCGCGCACCGATCAGCCGCAACAGCAGGGCCAGCAAGGCTCCTTGCTCGGGTGCCAACTGCATCTTCGCCAGGCGATGCGAAGCCGTTTCCTCGCGCAGCTCGCGCAGTGGCGCAGGCTCGCGCAGCGTGTTCTGACGCAGGTAATCCTCAAGCAGGGCGGAAACAGCAAGGGTCGAGCGGCTCATGACAAGAATGTCGCGTAATCAGGAGAGGTACGGAGTATACCCAGCACCATGCCAGCCAGTCATTGCCATCCGGCAAGACTGCCTGCGGATGCAGCAACAGTCGTTCTGGCAACTAAGGCACGTCGGTAAAGGTACTGAGCTGAATCTGCTTGTAACTGCTGACACCCCGGCCATCCTTCATCGCCGGATAAAAATGCAGGGCGCCAAGGCGGGCAACCAGCTGCTGCGTGCGCCCCTCGTCCAGCATTGAACGGGTGATTTCCACCCGGGTCACTACGCCCTTTTCGTCAATGGTCAGCGTTGCTTCAAGGAATATGCCGCTAACCAAAACCTCCTCTAGCTGCCAGTCCGGCAGATCAATGGCCCTGGCAACCTGCTCGACCTCGTCCTCGGCAAAAACCGGCGGCCTCAGCCAGTCAGGTATTTCGGGCCAGGCCGGAGCAAGGCTACCGGACCAGGCAACAACAGCCAGCCCGGTTTCTGCTGGCGCCTCAGTCGCCAAGGATTCGGCACGCCCCAAAAGCAGGGCAGGAACCGGAAAAGGCTGAACAATGGAAAAAGGGAGAGGCTCCTTGCTGCCCTGCCCGGCGCGCGCTGGAGCAAGTCGTACAGTCTGGATAAAGTCTGCAGACTGGGCTGTCCAGTTACCGAATTCCAGCCAGGAAAACAGCAGCAGATGCAGCAGCAGTGCCCAGATCAATGCAACCGCCAGCCGCTGCCGCGGCTGGATATACCAGCGCGGATTGAGCTGCGCGACAAACGGGTCGACAGAGGTTAATTCGGAAGCCACAACACACCATAAATCAATTTGCCTTCCAAGCATAGCCAGAAGAGTTCGGCACACATCCGGTTATTACCTTACTTGCGTGGTCACCTACAACACTCAAATAATCAACATATTCTACTTTACTAACAATGGGGTATGTTTGCGCTGCAAGCCTCGCAAAACCGGCATGCACCGCCCATCCGCCCCACAAGCCCGACTGAACAGCATGACCTTGCGATACCGGGCAAGTGTATGAATTATTGGATTAACTCGAAGCTGATTACTCACATTGGGCTGCACAATGATCAGCATGCCCCGCTTGTTCTAGGAACGATCATGAGAAAAACCAGCGCCCTAGGCTTTACCCTGATGGAAGTGATGACAGTAATTGCCATCATCGCCGTCATAGTGGGCATCGCCATTCCCAACTACAGCATCTTCACCAGCAATGGACGCCTAGCTGGGGCCAGCGAAGAGCTCATGAACAGCCTGAGCCTCGCCAAATCCGAAGCAGTCAAGCGCGGCAGGATGGTCACCGTATGCAATAGCGCCAACCCCGCGGCTGATACGCCAACCTGCACCCCCGCCGGGAATGAAGACTGGCGCACTGGCTGGATCGTTTATTTTGACAATGGGAAAGCACCTGCATATAGCGGTGATGATGCGAATATCCTTCGCACAACCCAGGCCCTGGGCAGCATGGATAGCGCCACGGCCAGTGGAGTCACCTCGATTACGTTTCGTTCTACGATTAGCCAGGGAACTTCGCCGGTGACCATACGCTTCTGCACCAAAGGCGCCACAGAAAGGCAAGTCATCGTTGATCGTCTTGGCAGTATCAGCCGCAATCAAGGCAATACGTGCAATTAGGAGGCCGCCATGAAGCAAAACGGCATCATCATGATTGAAGTCCTGATTGCCTTGATCATCTTGGCTTTCGGCATCCTCGGCTTGGCATCGCTGCAAGCTTATTCGCTTAGGGCTGCACATTCGTCCTATTTACGCTCAGTGGCTACTGACCTGGCTAACAGCCTCGCAGAAGAAATCCGGGTAAACCGCAACAGCAAATCAGCAAAAATCGAAGGGGGGCAAGCCCTTGACGAAAATGGCAATCCTATACCACTGGCGCCAGATTATGCTCAACTTAAATGCTCATATGCTTTGCTTAACCCGGGTGAGTATGGCTGCGCGGACCCCAGCGGATATGTCAATCCGATGTCGCCACTCAATGATAGCTACCGGGCTATTGCAAAAATAGACGTCGCACGTTGGCTGGATCTTGTAAAGGCATCATTACCAATAGGGTCAACCGGCGGAGCCATAATTTGCAAGGACAATTCACCTGATGATGGCACCACGCCGATATTTGATCCACAAGACCCCGCATATAGCGCGACAGAGGGCGGGCCAGGCTGCCTTTTGCCAAACGATGCCATGTATGTAGCCGCCCCTTATGTAATCAAAATCTGGTGGGAAGACGAAAAAGCCCGCAAAGACGACCCGGCAACATCAGAAAACGAAGAAGCCCCTCCCCTAACCCGCTTTGCGACCACGCTGTGAAGGAGACCACCATGACATCGCTCCTTCTCAAGAAACACTCCGGCTTCACAATTACAGAGTTAATGGTAGGCCTTGCCCTTGCAATGATCCTTACACTGGCAGTTGCCAATGTATATATAGAAACCCGAGCAACTTTTCGTACCCAAGCAGCCCAAGCAAGGCTGGGCGATGAGGGTCGCTTCATCATGGCCATGGTACAACGAATGGCATTTCAGGCTGGCTATCGGGACAGCGCAAACATGACGCAAACCTTCAATACGACTCGAGGAAATATGCAGAATCGAGAAATCATTGACGGAACAGAGCAGAGCATGGATGTCCGATTTTATGGTGACCCTCAAGGTAATATCTTCAGCTGTGCAAATGACACAACCGGGAATGCCAGCTATCCAGAACTAAAAACATCACAAGAATATGCATACAGCATTTACATCAACTCAGAATCAAAATTAGTCTGTGCCCCACTGGGAGGCGATGGATCACAAGAGCAAGTTCTTTCCGAAAACATACCCAGTGACTACAGCGCGAAGAATTTAAAATTCGAATACGGAATAGACAACAATGGCGATCAAATTGCGGACCAATACATCTCACCCGCAACAACAGGAAATCTTGATGGCAGTAAAGTTTTCTCAGTAAAAATGTGCGTGGTAATCCGCAACAATGACGCAGGACTTATTAAAGCTGGAAAAAAAGCAGACGGAACGACGCCAGCGAGAAATTATCTTGATTGCGACAACAATCAAATCACATTAAACACCAATGACACCCGCCTGTATCGAACTTTTAAAACTGCCGTGTATTTACGCAACCAAATCAAATAAGGCGGCATACCATGATAAATCGACGATTCGCGCGAACAAATGGCTTTGTACTCATAACCAGCCTGATATTCCTAGTGGCCATGACGATAGCCGTAGTCTACGCGGTGCGCAGTGCCACCATGCGTGAACGACTAGCCGGCAATGAACGAGTGCGCAGTCAAGCATTTCAAATGGCAGAACTGGCAATGACCAGGGCCCAGGGAAGACTGGTCGACGACCCATTGTCCTTTGGTTCGAAACCGGGCTGGGTCAATATAACAACGAATTTGCAACCGAGAGAAAACTGGGTTGCAACCAGCACAACAACATGCGCAATCGATGATGCCAATTGCAATGACAAAGAAGGCAGCAATTTAACAAAAACAATCTACATATCAGGCGTAGCAGTACAACCACGCTGGGCCATAAAGGAAATGACGCCCCCGGCAGGCACCAGTACCGACTGTACATTTTACGAAGTTTGGTCGCATGGAGTGGGCAGCAGCGCTGAGAGTTCTGTCTTATTGCGATCAGTTGTTCGCGCTTGTGATAGCTAGTCAGGAGACTTCATCATGAATAACCATATCAAATACATCAGCCCGACGCTCCTCCTGATTTGCTCGGCTGTAGCGGCAGCACCTCAATACTCGCAAGGCGGCCGGGATCCTTTCCGCCCCCTCTATGTATCGTCCAATGAGCCGCCACTCAATCTTCTGGTACTCAGCCGCGATCACAAACTGTTCTACGAGGCCTACAACGACGCTTCCGATCTGGATGGCGATGGCATTTATGACGTCGGCTACCGCGGCTACATCCTGAAACCGGGTGAATCCACCGCAGCCCCCGGCAAATTCAAGATCGATTATTACGGCTATTTCGACAGCTATAAATGCTATCGCTACAACAACAGCCGCTTTGAACCGGTGGAGAAAACCAATAACAAGAAATGCCCGAATAACAGTGGTGCCCCCTGGAGTGGAGACTACCTGAACTACCTCACCACATCCCGAATGGATGCCATTCGTCGCGTACTGTATGGTGGCAAGCGCTCGACCGATACTGCGACTGATACCATTCTTGAACGAGCCTTCATCCCGCAGGATGCTCACTCATGGGGCAAGGAGTATAAGGATGTATCCAACGACGGATATGACATTCAGGACTATACACCACTAGGTATACCAAACAGCGGCAGGCGGCACCTGTTTGCCAACACCACACTCTGCGCACCGGGTGGCTGCGCCAACAGCTTCAACAACCCGCCGTTGCTTCGCCAGATTATCAACAGCGACCGTCGCATCTGGCAGTGGGTCAGTATTGAACGCCCGGTTGCTGGCAGCAAGTATGACAATGGTAATAACGGACCAACCATCAGCAGCATAACTGACTACACCGTACGGGTGCAGGCCTGCGTAACAGGTCTGCTGGAAAATGAATGCAAGAAGTATGGCAACACTTACAAGCCTATCGGCCTACTGCAACAGTATGGCGATTCTGATGCAATGCGCTTTGGTCTACTCACTGGTAGCTACTCCAACAACCTGCAAGGCGGTGTGCTGCGCAAAAATATTGGCAAGATCGACGATGAAATCGATCTGAACAATGGCACGTTCAAAACCACGAACGGCATCATCAAAACCATCGACAAGCTGCGGATCCAGGGTTTCCGAGATTCGTTCGAGTATTTTGTCAGCGGTGGCGCAGATGACGCGTGTAGCTATGGCAATGCCTTTGCACAACAGTTGGCTAATGGAAATTGTAGCGGCTGGGGTAACCCCATAGGCGAAATGATGCTAGAGGCCGTGCGCTATTTGTCGGGTGCATCATCACCAACAAGTGCTTTCAAAACGGACACCAAAGGTGCAACACTGGGATTGCCCGAGGTTACGAGCTGGGCAGACCCATACGGCATCGACTCCGGCACCGGCAAGGCGCGCAACAGCGTGTGCGCCAAGCCTGCCATTACCCTGATTTCGGACATCAATCCGAACTGGGATGGTGACTACATGGCATCAACCAGCATCAACGGCAAAACCCTCAGCCCGGTCAGCCTGCTTGATGCCCAATGGAGTGCTGAATTTGGCGGAGCACGATCGGTAATCATCGGCAGCAATGGATCCACCAGCGATGGAGCACCAACCCCGAAAACCGCCACCACTTTCAGTAATTTACGCGGCCTGCCCGATGAGCCAGCCAAACTCGGCAGCTACATGACCGCCGCAGTTGCCGAATTTGCCCGCACCAACGACATCAATCCGGCAGGCAGCAGCGGCACGGATGGCGAGAAGCAGCTTGTTAACACCATGGCGATTGCGCTGGCCTCGCCTCTGCCTTCAATCAAGATTCCGGTCAATGGCAAGATCGTTACAATCATTCCATTCGCCAAGTCGCCATCCCAAGGCGGCAGCGGCACAGGAAGCTCGTCGAGTTACCGCCCTGTCAACCAGATTGTCGACTACTACATCGACAATATTTACAACGTTACCGGCTTCCCCTTCAGCGCCAGCGTTAATGGCGGTCGGCCGCAGTATGTATTCCGCATCAACTTTGAAGATGTCGAATACGGTGGTGACCATGACATGGATGCCATCGCCCAGTACACCATTACACTGCAGGCCGACAACACCATCAAGGTCGTTGTTGACTCGATTTATGCCGCAGGCGGAATTGATCAGCACATGGGCTATGTGATTTCCGGTACAACCAAGGATGGCGTCTACCTAGTCGTGAAAGACCAGGGTGGCCAGGATGTCAAATACTGGATGGATGCCAAACCGGCAGGAACGGGCAATCCATCCGGCGATCCCATCAACCCGCAAGGCAACCTGACAGCGCTTTCAGACACCCGCACTTTCAGCCCCAGCAGCACCGGCTCGACCGTCACCGACCTGAAAACGCCACTCTGGTATGCCGCAAAATACGGCGGCTTTGTTGATGATGAGGCAGAAGGCAATGTCAATCGTGACAAACTGGACAATCTAAGCGAGTGGGACAGCGATGGTGATGGCATTCCAGACAATTACTTCCTGGTAACCAATCCACTCAACCTGAAGTCACAACTTGATCGAGCATTCTCTCGCCTGGATGCTGTCAGTCGCTCCAGCGCACCTGTTGGCAGCTCATCTGGTGGCGGATCGGAAGATACGGAGTTCCGTATTTATCGTACTGCTTATAAAATTGATCAGTGGAGCGGAAACCTGTCTGCATTGCCTCTCAGCACGAATGACCTAACCTTGGGTGTTCCATACTGGGAGGCCGCAAGCGCAGATAAGTTGCAACCTTGGTCCGGTTTTGGCGGCACACGCGTCTTGGCAACCTGGAACCCTGGGCCGAGTTCGGATCCATACGCCCGCAAGGGAACAGCTTTCGAGCCTGGCGCAGGTTCGTTCTACATGTCTGCCAGCCAGAAAGATGCGCTGAAAGTCAAGAATTACCCGGCAACTGACACCCGTACAGCGGATCAGGTCATGATTGACCGCATCAACTATATCCGTGGTGACAATACCAACGAAGGAACTGGCACGAATAAAATGCGCCGGCGTGAGCAGAGTGGTACGCAGTCCAACTATATCGCCGACATCCTTGATGCCCAACCATATAGCGTAGGCCCGGTCCCCGATCCCGATTACTATCAGGATGCGGGTTATAAGGCATTTGCAAATCAGTATAAAGATCGGCTGAATTTTGTTTACGCCGGAGCTAATGGCGGTGTATTCCATGCTTTTCTGGACGATGTAACCCCTGGAATCAACCAGCAATGGAACGGAATGGAACGCTTTGGCTATGTTCCCTCGTTCATTTTTGACAAGCTGCGCAAGCTGGAAGATCCGGCGTACAGCCATGAGTACTATCTGAATGGACGGGCCGCAGTACAGGATGTCAAGACAACCGATACCGGCTGGACTGGCAGCGACTGGCATACTTACCTTGTGGCCAGCGCGGGCTTCGGCGGGAAAGGTATTTTTGCCCTCGACATCACGAAGCCAAACGACGTGGGCTCTTCCGAAATTCCCAAAGTCACGCGCTGGGAGTATTTCAACAGTACAGATACTAGTCAAGGTGATCCAGAAATGGGCTATCAGCCGGGCAGCCCACTGCTGACTAAAATGAATGATGGCAAGTGGTATGCCATCACCGGCAATGGATTCCAGGGTATTGAGCCTTCTCCTGCAAGTGGAGTGGCTGTGTTGTACTTCTTGCAGGCGACGGGCCCCGGCACGAATGGCTGGGATTCAACGACAGCACGAAAAATCACTATTTCGGCTGCACTGGCTGGCACTGGATTCAATGGCTTGTCAGCTCCTGTTGCTGCGGACCTTGATGACAATGGCACTGCCGATGTCATCTATGCTGGCGATATGCTGGGTAACCTCTGGAAATTCGACGTGCGGGACACCAACCCGGCCAACTGGAAACTAGGCCGTAACAACACGCCTCTTTTCAAGGCGACACGCCCAGATGGAGCACAACCCATCGTGATGCCACCGGCTGTTTCTTGGGAACGCAAGGCCGAAGCAGGTTTGAGTATTAACAACAAACGCCTCATGGTCTATTTTGGCACAGGCAAGTTTGTTGAAGACTGCGATAAGGCTGGCTCAAGCTGCACTGGGCAATCGGATACTGCTTCGTTTTATGGCATCGTTGATACCGAAGAGCAATTCAACGGCAGCACCGCCGAGACAGCTACACAATCTTCATTCACCACCATCACAAAATCCCAGTTGCTGGAGCAGCGAATCGCCTCTTATGGAAGCGCTGATTTACCCGCACTCACAACGTTGACCGGAAAAACTGTTGCGTTGAGCGATGTTGAGAACTTCCGCTGCATACTCCCGCGAAATGCAGGTGGAACTTTTGGCAGCAAATGTACTGACTCAGACTCATTTGTGACGCCACCTGTCGAATATGGTTGGTACGCTGATTTCCCTCTTTTAGAAGAGCGCCATGTCGGAATGCCCCGGATTGCAGGTGGAACAGTGCTGTTCAACACGCTGATACCGGAAAACGCAGCAAATAGCGTCTGCGGCTTTACTGCTCGCTCAAGTGTGATGGTTCTGAATCTGGATGACGGAGGTCAGAGCAGACAACGTTTCCCAATGGCAAACAACTCTGGGGACAAGCTCAGCGGCATCAAAAACGTTGGTCTTCTGAGTACAACCAGTGCACCGAATGGCACCACGACGGTCAAGGGAAGCAAACCTTCCGGGCTGAATGACGAACGAGGCTTTGGCCGTAATTACAACGGCAAAAAATCACAGTCACCCTGCGAAAAAGCAATTGATGTCGAACCAACCGGCAAAGCAAGAGAAATCAATGTGTGTGATTCAAGAGTTGTGATTCCGGTCAACTGGACTGAAATCATTCAATAAGTACCATTAAGCCGGCCGGGGCACCGGCCGGCTTACATTTGACAGGGATAATAATTATGAAAACGTATGCTCAAGGGTTTACATTAATTGAGGTCATGGTCGTGGTTGCCATCATTGGCATTTTGGCGGGCATTGCCGTCCCCAGTTATATGGAACACGTGAAGAAAACACGCCGAGGCGATGCGCAAAGTGTTCTACTGCAAAACGCTCAGATGCTGGAGCGCATCTATACGCAAAATAACTCTTACAAACCCAGTGGCACCTGTACGCTTTTCTACGCCGAATCCCCCATTGATGGCGCAACCAAGTTTTACGACATCGCGGTTGTCAACGGAACCTGCAACGATAACACATTCACTTTGCAAGCAACCCCCAAGGGCCCTCAATCAGGCAATGGGATACTCACTCTCACCCACACTGGAATCAAGGGCTGGGACAAGGATGACAATGGATCAATCAGCGATGCGGAGAAAAAGTGGTAAAAATTTCTCGGGCAAACAAGCATTGCCAAATGAAGGGGGCTTCAAAGCCCCCTTTTCTATTCATTCAGCCGCTGCAGCAAGCCTCTGAGCGTATCGTTATCGGAAACCTTCAGCATCTCTGCAACAACTGCCTCCTGATCTTTCAGGCTGACATCCAGCAAGCGCTGTTTCACTTTCAGCAACTGGATGGGCAGCATGGAAAAACGGCGCAAGCCCAAGCCAAGCAACAACCTCGTCAGCTGAGGATCCCCGGCCATTTCGCCGCACATCGACACCGGCTTGCCAAGGCGATCAGCCGTTTCGATGATGTGCCTAAGCAACTGCAACACCGCAGGGTGCAGCGGGTCGTAGAGATGGGAAACCGCATCATCATTGCGGTCAACCGCCAGCGAATACTGGATGAGGTCATTTGTGCCGATGGAAATGAAATCGACATGTTCAAGGAAATGCGCCACAGCAATCGCGGCAGCAGGGACTTCAATCATTCCGCCAAGTTCGATGTCCTGATCGAAAGGAATGCCTTCTTCGCGCAACTGGGCCTTCACCTCGTCCAGATGTCGCCGGGTCTGCTTCACTTCGGCAACATGGGACAGCATGGGCAGCAACAGCTTGATTTTGCCATGGGCCGATGCGCGCAATAATGCCCGCAGCTGAGTACGGAACATCTGGGGCTCGGCCATGCACAGGCGGATCCCGGTCAGCCCCAGTGCGGGGTTGGGCGAGTCACTTTCTTCCTGCCATTTCGGAATCTTGTCCTTGCCAAGATCGACGGTGCGGATGATGACTGGCTGCCCCTGCATGGCCTCGGCCACCGCACGGTAGGCTTCGTACTGTTCTTCTTCGGTCGGCAGGTCTTCTTCACGCAGAAAAAGAAATTCCGAGCGGAAGAGACCGATTCCGCTCGCGCCATTTTCAATCGAAAGCGCACAATCTTCCGGGAGTTCGATGTTGGCAAACAGCTCGACTTCAACCCCATCAGCCGTCACCGGCTTGCGGGTGCGGATATCCTGCAGGGCTTTTTGCTTCGCCTGCCACTCCAGCTGGCGAACACGGTACTCGGCGAGAATGGATTCATCGGGATCGACGATCACCACTCCGTTGATCCCGTCGACAATGATCAGCTCGTCTTCATCAATCAGCTCACGGGCGTGGCGCAGAGCCAGTACCGAAGGCAAATCAAGGCTACGGGCCAGTATTGCAGTATGCGAAGTCGGGCCGCCGACATCGGTAATGAACGCCAGGTACTCGGTGTCCTTGAAGAGCACCATGTCGGCCGGGCTGAGGTCATGGGCGACCAGGATGGCATCTTCGCCGGCAGAGACAGGGGTATGGGCCGACGCGTCATAGCCAGCCAGCGTTTTGAAAATTCGTTGTGCAACCTGCTCGACATCCGATCGGCGCTCGCGCAGGTATTCTTCCTCGATTTCGTCGAATTGCGCGAGCAGGATTTCCAGCTGCTGGCTCAGCGCCCATTCCGCATTGCAACGCTGGACCTCGATGATTTGCCGGGGCTCGCGCGACAGGGTGTGATCATTCAGCAGCATGATATGGAGCGACAGAAATGCACCGAGTTCGGCCGGCGCATTTTCGGGAATACTGCCCCAGAGCGTTTCCAGTTCCTTGCGGGTAGTGCGAATTGCTTCGTCGAAACGCGCCTGCTCCTGCGGAATTTCTTCCGGCTGCAGCTGATAGTGGGCAATTTCGATGTCGGCATGGCTCACCAGATGTGCTCGCCCGATCGCGATGCCGCCCCCGATGCCGATACCATGCAAGGTAATGCTCATACCCTCTCCTCCTGCGCACTGTGCATGCCGGGTTGTCCCGATCTTTACACGTTTTCCGTTACAGCAATCACTCGCCTTCACCAAAGCGGTCAGCGACCAGCCCGGTCAGCGCCAGCAAGGCATCGGCTTCATCCGGGCCATTGAATGTTTCGATAAGAATGCGGCTACCCTTGCCGGCGGCCAGCATCATCACGCCCATGATCGATTTTGCATTCACGCGCTTCTGGTTGCGGCTGATCCAGACTTCACACTGAAACTGGCTCGCCAGCTGGGTGAATTTGCTTGATGCACGGGCATGCAGCCCCAGCTTGTTGATGATTTCGACTTCCTGTTGCGGCATTGCTTGTTTCCTGTCTGCTTATTCCTGCGGGCTGGGCGGCAGCATGTAGAGCACGCCTTCCAGGCCACCAGTCAGAGCCTTGCTGACCACGATCTCGATGGGTTGATGCCCGTAAGTAAGGGCTCGCACCAGCATCGGAAGATTAACCCCTGCCACGGACTCGATGCGGCCGGGAACTATCAGCCGGTTCGCCACATTGGAGGGCGTGCCGCCGAAGATATCGGTCAGCAGCAGGACGCCACTGCCATCATCCAGCTCGGCGATCAATTCCCGGGCGCGGCGCACGACTTCATCCGGGTCGTCAGCCTTGCTGACAGCCAGTTGTCTTAACTGAGGCAATGGGCGTCCCATGATGTGCTGGGCACAGGTAATCAGAGCCTCCCCCAGCGCATAATGCGTAACGATGATAATGCCGACCATTCACTTCCCTTCTGGCGTAAGCCTATTGTTATCAATCATATCGTTAATACACACGCCAGTAATGACAATCCACAAGACCCGACGTGGAAAATACACACAACCAGACGCCACAGTCACTTCAAAAGATAGACACGATCAGGTGCAATCAGCCACTTTATTCGCTGCTGCATGCTGGCTGACAAAAAAACAGCACCATCCACATCCATCAGCACAATGTCTTTCACGCCGAAGCGCCCGGCATAGCGCATGGCAGACTCGCGCCCGGCGATAAACAGCGGCTTGCCGGCAACATCCGACACCGTTCCGGCTTGCGGTGAGGGCGGCGCAATGACCGTCACTGCGGCCAGCTGACGTGCAGGTTCGCCGCTGCGCGGATCGATCAGATGAGAATAACGCTTGCCATCCTGCTCGAAAAACCGCTGGTAATCACCGGAAGTACCAATGGCTTCACCGTCACCCAGCGCGATGCTGGCCATTGCGCCGGGCTGGCGAGGGTGCTGGATGCCGACCAGCCATGACTCGTCACCTTTTTTCCCCAGCGCCAGCACATTGCCGCCGATATTGATCAGTGCATTCTTGACGCCATGCGTCCGCAAATAGGACGACGCCAAATCAAGCGCCCAGCCTTTCGCAAAACCGCCCAGATCAAGCGCAACCTCCCGGTTGCGGCTTCCCACCTGCAAATCATCAAAAGTCAGGTCGTCCATGGATGGCCTGGCCGCCACCAGCCTGGCGAGCTGGGCAGGGTCCGGGCGTACCGGTGCAAAATTGTCGCGGTGAAAACCCCAAGCCTCAACCAGGTGCCCGACCGCCGGATTGAACAATTGATCACTACGGCCCGCCATATCCTGCGCGCGCTTGAGCATGTCCAGCAATTCGGCATCTACCGTATAGACCTGGCCCTGCGCCAGCGCCGCGTTCAGCCTGGTAATCTCGGAAGGCTGCCAGGCATGCAGTTTGGCGTGCAGCCGATCCAGTTCAGCCAGCACTGCGGCGGCATGCCGGCTGGCTTCCGCTTTCGGCATGCCATAAATGCTGATCTGCACGCGGGTGCCGAAGACATAACTTTCCTGCTGGTAAAGCTCGGGCCCGCCGCACCCCGCCAGCAGCAGCGCCAGCCCCAGCAGCAGGCCTTGCCAGAGAAGCGCACTCAGGCGCATCGGGCTTCCAGCGCGTCGACAAACAGGCCGGCAACATTGATGCCGGATTGCGCGCTGATTTCCTGAAAGCACGTCGGGCTGGTGACATTCACCTCGGTGAGATGCTCGCCAATGATGTCGAGGCCAACCAGCAGCAGCCCTTGTGCCGCCAGTTGCGGGCCCAGAGCCTCGGCGATTTCGCGATCTCGCGCGGAGAGAGGCCGGGCGACGCCGGTACCGCCGGCAGCCAGATTGCCGCGCGTTTCGCCGGCTTGCGGGATGCGCGCGAGGCACCAGTCCACCGGCTTGCCATCGATCAGCAGCACGCGCTTGTCGCCATCCTTGATGGCCGGCAGATAGCGCTGCGCCATGATCGTGCGGCGGCCGTTATCGCTCAGTGTTTCCAGAATGCTGCCGAGATTCGGGTCGGTGGGGGTCACCCGGAAAATCCCCGTGCCGCCCATGCCGTCGAGCGGCTTGACGATCACGTCGCCCTGCTCGCGCACAAAGTCGCGGATCTGTTCTATTGCCTGGCTGACCAGTGTTGGCGCAATGAATTCGGGGAAACGCAGGATGGCGAGTTTCTCGTTGAAATCGCGCAGCGCCTGGCCGCGGTTGAAGACTCTCGCCCCCTGCATCTCGGCCAGCGTAAACAGCTGCGTCGCATAGTAATACTGCTGATCGAATGGCGGGTCGGTGCGCATGATCACCGCATCGACATCGCGCAGCGCCAGCGGCTGCGCTGCGCCGGATGCAAACCAGTGCTTGTATTCCTGCGTGACCGTGAAGGTCAGCGCATGAGCCTGTGCCAGCACCACGCCGTCACGCAGCGACAATTCCCGCGCTTCGCAGGTAAACAGCTCATGGCCGCGCGCGGCGGCTTCCCGCAGCATCGCGTACGTGGAGTCCTTGTGTATCTTGAAACCGGCCAGCGGGTCGGCGACCACCAGAATGCGCATGATGCGGTCCTTTTCAAATGCTGCGGGTGCTCCCTCGCACCAACGCGCGGGCGACAAGCCACAAAAATAACAAGGTATATGCCCGAAGCCATCTCATTTAAACGACTAAGCAGCAATACCCAAACACGTATTACCCGGCAATTTTCAGCAAGACCACGCCAGCGACAATCAGCGCCGCACCGGCCATGCGGCCGGCCGTGGCGGCGTCACCAAAGCACAGCACGCCGATCGCAAACGTGCCTGCCGCACCGATGCCGGTCCAGACCGCATACGCGATGCCGATCGGAATCTGGCGCTGCGCCAGCCACAGCAGTACACCACTCAGCCCCATGCAGATGATGGCGACCGTAATCCATAGCAGTTTGTTGCCTGTCGTCTGCGAGAGCTTGAAGCCCAGCGGCCAGCCGATTTCAAACACGGCCGCCGCCAGCAAAGCCAGCCACGCCTGCAGCGTCACACTCACAACAGCTCACCCTCTTCCAGCTCCAGCGAACCGGCCAGCAGAGCCAGCCGCGCCACCACGCCGTAGGCATAGAAACGGTTGGCCTCGCAATCGGGCGAGCCATCGCAATCGGGCGTACTCAGCGGCGAAGCAAAGGCCAGCGGCACGAAATGCATCCCCGGCGCGTTCAGGTTTTCGTCAATGCCGCGCCCCGTGTGCACGCGGTAGAAGCCGCCGATCACGAAACGGTCGAGCATGTAGACCACCGGCTCGGCAACGGCCGCATTGATGTTCTCGAACGTCGGCACGCCTTCCTGCACGATCACGTCGTGCACTTCCAGCCCCTCTTTCACCACCGACATCTTGTTGCGCTGCTTGCGGTTCAGGCCCACCAGTTCGGCACCGGATTTCACGCTCATGATGCCCATGCCATAGGTGCCGGCATTGGCCTTCACGATCACGAAGGGCTCCTGATCGATGCCGTGCTCGTCGTATTTCGCGCCGATCTTTTCGATCATCGCGTCAACCGTCGCGGCGAGCTTTTCCTCGCCTTCGCGCGCATGGAAATCCAGCCCGTCGACGTGCTCGAAATAGGGATTGATCACCCAAGGATCGATATCGATCAGCTCGGCAAACTCGGCCACCACGCGGTCGTAGGCCGCAAAATGCGTCGTCTTGCGCCGCACGGCCCAGCCGGCATGCAAGGGCGGCAGCAGCGTCTGCTCCAGCCCCTGCAGGATTTCCGGGATGCCGGCAGACAGGTCATTATTCAGCAGCACCACGCACGGCGAAAAATCACCCACGCCAACCCGGCGGCCATTGCGCACCACCGGCTCGAGCGTCAGTTTGCCGCCGTCGGGCAGATCCAGCTCGGTAGGCGCAGTGATTTCCGGGTTCAGGCTGCCCACACGAACGACCATGCCGGCCTGGCGCAGGATTTTCGCCAGCGCGGCGACGTTCTGCAGGTAGAACAGATTGCGTGTGTGGTTCTCCGGAATCAGCAGGATGCGGCGCGCGTCCGGACAATAGCCTTCCAGCGCCATCATCGCCGCCTGCACCGCCAGTGGGTGGAACTCCGGGTTCAGATTATTGAAGCCGCCCGGAAACAGGTTCATGTCCACCGGCGCCAGCTTGTAACCGGCGTTGCGCAGGTCGACCGAACCGTAGAACGGCGGCGTGTGCTCCTGCCACTGATTGCGGAACCAGTGTTCGATTTCCGGCTGGGCAGCCAGAATCTTGCGTTCGAGATCAAGCAGCGGCCCGGTCAGGGCGGTGGTCAGATGCGGCACGCTCATGGCGGCTCCGGTAGGCTTGGGAATTTTCGCTAGATTGTGGCGACCGCAGCAAATTCAAGGCTTGCTTGCAGGTCGACACAAATCGGCGTCAGTGATTGGCAGCTGCCGCCAGACTGCCTAGAATATCGGCATTATCGAATAAGTTATTCGATTCCAGCGGAAACGCAGATATGAAATACACCTTGCGCCAATTGCAGGTATTTGTTGCCGTCGCCCGGCGTGGCAGCGTCTCGCGCGCCGCCGAAGACCTTGGCCTTTCGCAGTCTGCCACCAGCACCGCGCTGGGCGAGCTGGAAAAACAGTATCAATGCCAGCTGTTCGACCGCGTGGGCAAAGCACTGCGCCTCAACGAGCTGGGCCTGCAACTGCTGCCGCGCGCCAGTGCGCTGCTGGATCAGGCTGCAGAAATCGAAGGCCTGCTACTAGGCCAGAACGACTGTGGCGCACTGAGCATCGGCGCCACGCTGACCATCGGCAATTATCTGGCGACACTGATGATCGGCAACTACATGCAGCAGCACGCCGACAGCCGCGTGCAGCTGGCGGTACACAACACCGCCACCATCATCCAGCAGGTGGCGCGCTTCGAGCTGGACCTCGGTCTGATCGAGGGCGATTGCCAGCACCCCGATCTGGTCGTGCAGCCGTGGATCAACGATCAGCTCGTCGTGTTCTGCAGCCCGCAGCATCCGCTGGCCAAAAAGGGCAGCGCCAGCATCGAGGAGCTGCTGCAGGAGGCCTGGATTCTGCGCGAGCACGGCTCGGGCACACGCGACACCTTCGAGCAGGCGATGCGCCATCATCTGTCGCGGCTGAATATCCGGCTGGAACTGGAGCACACGGAGGCGATCAAGCGCGCGGTCGAATCCGGCCTTGGCATCGGCTGCATTTCACAACTGGCGCTGCGCGAAGCCTTCCGCCGCGGCAGCCTGGTTGCGCTGGCCACGCCGGAGCTGGACCTCGGCCGCCAGTTCCACTTCCTGTGGCACCGGCAGAAATTCCAGACCGCCGGCATGCGCGCCTTTCTGGATGAGTGCCGGCAATTCACCGGCAGCGCCCGCAGCAGTGACGAGCTGGCACTCCCCTATATACCCTGATGGATATAAAGCTGCAGCCATTCATAATAAATTACTTCAGGCGTATACCCTGCCACTGCGTCGTACCGGCAATGCCAGCCAGTGCAGATGAAGACCGTCTGCGTCGCGCACATGGCATTCCAGATGCGGGCGCTGGCAGTCCAGCGTATAGGGGCTGCGCTCCAGCCAGTCTTCATACAGCCACTGGAACCAGACCGGCGAGCCCTGCGCCTCGACCACCGCATACAGGCCGCCGGGCAGATCGCGCGAAGGCAGGCCGGCCGGCACCGGCCCGGCGGGAACGGCCAGCTCGAACACGAACTGCTCCGGTCCGACCAGGCCGAAATCATCCTGCATCACGCCCAGGCAGTGCGCGCCATCCGGCAGCAGGCCATAGCCAGCCAACTCGGCGGCAAAATCACGTACCCGCGCTTCCAGGCCATTCTTGTCCATGCCGATCCAGCGCCGGTACACCACGCGTTGCGGCGCCAGCGTCTGCAGACGGACGCGGGCGGCCAGCCCGGCACGCCCCTCTTCGCTTGGCTGGGGCACACAGGCATTACCCTCGCGCACAATACCCAGCTTGGCGTCCATGTAGCCGCGCCAGCCACCACGCCGCCAGTCGCGCGCCGACATGCCGAACTGGCGCCGGAACGCCTTGGCAAAGGCGGCGTCGGACGAAAAGCCGCAGTCACGCGCGATGACATGAATCGGCGTATCGGTTTCGTGCCGCACGCGCTGGGCGGCACGCAACATGCGCCGCTGGCGGATGTGCTCGAACGGCGGCTCGCCGGTAGCCGCGTGAAAAACGCGGTCGAAATGGCAGGGGGAAAAACACGCCAGGCTCGCCAGTTCGTCGAGCTGCAGCGGGGCATCCAGCCGTGACTCGATGTAATCGATCACCCGCTGGATGCGGCGCCCGCGCGGATTGCAGCCGTCGAGCAGCGGCGTAGCCCGGGCCCGGGCGGATTGCAGCGCGGGCTGGTTCCAGTCCTGCCGCAGTACAGTGGCAAAGCTCATGGGCTTGTATCCGGTGTCGTTTCCTTGCGCGATTATCGGACAAGGCATCGGGGTCGACTTTTCCGGCCTTGCGCATCCGCCGGGCTGTCCGGCACGTTTTTCCGGCCATCGGCCTGCTGCAATGCGGCAAGCACGCGCTGCGGCCTTGCACTTGGCGACGGGCTGCGGCAAGCTGACGGCATTACGGCAACGAGTACCGCCGCGTCCACCGACCCAGGTAGCAGCCATGACCCGAATCCTGTTTGTAGAAGACGACCCCGAGCTTTCCGAGCTGATCAGCAATTTCCTGCGCTCCTTCGAATTCACTGTTGACGTGCAGGGCGATGGCAGCCAGCTGATCGACTCGGTGCGCGAGAATCCGCCTGACCTGCTGCTGCTCGACATCATGCTGCCGGGCAAGGATGGCCTGACACTCTGTCGCGAGCTGCGCGAATTCTGGGGCGGCCCCATCGTGCTGCTGACCTCGCTCAACAGCGACATGAACCAGATTCTGGGCTTCGAAATCGGTGCGACCGATTACGTGGTCAAGACCACGCCGCCCTCGGTGCTGCTGGCGCGCATCCGCGCACACCTGCGCAGCGCCACCACCCAGCCGGTCACACCAGCAGGCGCAGGTGGCCAGGAGCGCTCGACGCTGAATTTCGGCAAACTGCAGATCGACGCCCGCAATCGCACCGCCACCTATCACAACGAGCCGCTGGGCCTGTCGACCGGCGACTTCGACCTGCTGTGGGAGCTGGCCAGCCACGCGGGCGACATCCTCTCGCGCGACCATCTGCTCAAGCAGTTGCGCGGCATCGAATATGACGGACTGGACCGCAGCATCGACGTTGCGGTGTCGCGCCTGCGCAAGAAACTCGACGACGACCCGAACGAGCCACGCAAGATCAAGACCATCCGGCACAAGGGGTATCTCTTTGCGACCGATGTCTGGTGGCAGGAGTAAGTCAGTACCCTTGCATGTATTAGAACGGGGAGCCTGCCGGCTCCCCGTTTTTGCAATCCCCCGGAACCCCGGCCCTATCGAGGCTTGCCATGCGCCAGCTATTCCTGCGCTTTTACCTCACCGTCGTAGTCTGCTTCCTGATTTCCGCCACGCTGATCGGCGGCGCCTACAAGCATCTGATCGACCGGACCAACCAGCGCTACCTGTCGGACATTTTCAAGACCACGGTCACCATCATTGAAGAAGAGCTGGGCGATCTGCCGCGCTCGATCTGGCATGATGAAGCGGCCCGCCTGCGCGGCAAGCTGCCGGTACCGGTACAGATCGAAAGCCTCGACACCTATCTGCTGTCGCCGGAGAACAAGGCCACGCTGCTGGGCGGTGGCATCATTCTGCTTGCCGACCAGGAACTGTACATCCACCGCATCCACCAGACCGAACTGATGGTGGTGCTGGGGCCCATTCCCTATCTGTCGCGGCTGGACGGCATGTCATGGATCGACTGGCTGGCGATGGCGCTGATGTGCGCGGCGCTCGGCCTGCCCACCTGGCTGTGGATGCGTCCGTTCTGGCGGGACGTGCTGCAGCTGATCCGGCAAAGCCGCCGGCTCGGCAATGGCGACTTCACCTCGCGCGTCGAACTGGCCGACAGCTCGGCTCTGGCTCCACTGGGCGTGACCTTCAACCGCATGGCCAATGACATCCAGACACTGACCGCCTCGCGCCGCGCGATGCTCGACGCCGTATCGCACGACGTGCGCACACCACTGACCCGCATCCGCTACCGCATGGAAGCCCTCAAGGCCGGCGCCAGCCTGGACGCGCAGATCGCGGCAATGGAACGCGATCTTGGCCAGATTGACCGCCTGCTGGAAGAGTGGCTAACCATGTCTACCCTCGACCGTGCGCAGCTGCGCCTGAACCTGGAACTGCAAAACATCCACGCACGGCTGGCAGTTCTTTGTAACGAATTCGCACAGAACAACCCTGCCCCTGCACTGACCAATACCACGGCTTTCAGCGAGCCGATGCTGGAATTTGATGGCTATTACCTCGGCCGCGCAGTCAGCAATCTGCTTTCCAATGCGCACCGCTACGGCGGCGACACCACCGCCGTGACGCTGGCATGGGCCGAAGGCGTGGCGCAGATTCATGTGGACGATAATGGGCCCGGCATACCCGATCATGCGCGCGAACGTCTGCTGCAGCCCTTCGAGCGCATGGAAAACAGCCGCAATCTGGCGACCGGCGGTTTCGGGCTTGGCCTGTCGATCGTTGCCATGATCATGCGCGGGCACAATGGCGAAGTCCGCATCGAAACTTCGCCACTGGGTGGCGCACGCGTTACGCTGGCCTGGCCCACGCCGCTGGCCGATGGCAGCACCCAGCTGTAACCGTTGCGTAGTCCTATAAGCTAAAACCCTAAGCAAACTACGTCTTTCAACTACATTCAGTTACAGCGCGGTACCAAGCACGACAACACAAACATTAGCGAATCACCATAATCCGCTCCACACAACTTACCCAGTTTCTTTCGGAGTAGATAAAAAATGACCAAGCTGCTGTCCGCACTCGTTGCCGCGCTGTTCGTAACCGTTGGCGCCCAGGCTGCCGATGCTTCCGCTGTAAAGACTGAAAAACACGCCAAGAAGGCTTCGGTTGCTTCCGCTGCTCAGAAGGCTCAAGCCAAGAAGGCCTCCGCTGCTTCCGTAGCTTCCGC